>NZ_JAMZAQ010000009.1:0-52443 GCF_024181795.1 Vibrio sp. Y10_XG_PY6 | reverse complement strand
AGCCATTCCTAATGCCTATCGAAGACGTATTCTCAATCCAAGGTCGTGGTACAGTAGTAACTGGCCGTATCGAGCGTGGTATCCTAACTGTAGGTGACGAAGTTGCTATCGTAGGTATCAAAGACACTACTACAACTACATGTACTGGTGTTGAGATGTTCCGTAAGCTTCTAGACGAAGGCCGTGCAGGTGAGAACGTTGGTGCACTTCTACGTGGTACTAAGCGTGACGAAGTTGAACGTGGTCAAGTACTAGCGAAGCCTGGTTCAATCACTCCACACACTAAGTTCGAATCAGAAGTATACGTACTGTCTAAAGATGAAGGTGGTCGTCACACTCCATTCTTCAAAGGCTACCGTCCACAGTTCTACTTCCGTACAACTGACGTAACTGGTGACATCCAGCTACCAGAAGGCGTAGAAATGGTAATGCCAGGTGACAACGTACAGATGACTGTTGAGCTAATCGCACCAATCGCAATGGACGAAGGTCTACGTTTCGCGATCCGTGAAGGTGGCCGTACAGTAGGTGCTGGTGTTGTTGCTAAGATCTTCGACTAATTCATAACGAATTAAACGAAATCTTGCACTCTTCTTCTTTATGAAGAAAGCGCATCGAGAAAGGGAAGCTTAGGCTTCCCTTTTTTATATCTAAATTATATTTGGTTATAAGTGTTCGTAGAAAATACGTTAATTTTTTAATTTAAAAACAGAATATTACCGGCTCTATTTTTCAACACCTTTAGTCGTAACACCTAACCCTCTGATCTTTGCCTACTGTCACCAAATCTATATAACAAAATATTCTGAACAGGCCTATCAATGCGACTGGTAACAAGAACTATTCTTGTTTATATTGGTTGCCACAGGTTAATTTAATAGGTTTTTGAGTATGTACGTTTGTCTTTGCCATGGGGTCTCCGACAAGAAAATTAGGAAGTTGGCGATAGATGAAGGCGTAACGGATATTAAAGGAATCAAAAAATGCACAGCATTGGGTAGCCAATGTGGTAAGTGCATCAGACAAGCCAAGGATATTTTAGCGGAAACCAGTTACACGGTATTCAAACAAGCTAGCTAATTACTGTGAGCATGCGGTAATTAAGTAATTATCTGCCTAGCGTTTTGACACCTTCTCATTTGCTTCTACATTTAAATGAAGCTAAAGAGGAGGTTTTTGTCATGAAAGGCGATCCAATCATCATCCAACATCTCAATAAAGTGCTCGGAAATGAGCTCATCGCTATTAATCAGTATTTTCTTCATGCTCGAATGTATAAGGACTGGGGGTTAAAGCACCTAGCAGATAAGGAATATCACGAATCTATCGATGAGATGAAACATGCCGATCATCTGATTGAGCGTATTTTGTTTCTTGAGGGCTTACCGAATCTACAAGATTTAGGCAAGTTGATGATAGGTGAAGACACTAAAGAAATGCTCGAGTGTGACTTAAAGCTTGAAATGGCCGCCATTCCAGATTTAAAAGATGCGATTGCCTATGCTGAAGACATTCGAGACTATGTGTCTCGCGATCTGTTTCAAGATATTCTTGAAGATGAAGAAGAGCATGTTGATTGGCTAGAGACGCAACTTGGCTTGATTGAAATGTCTGGCATTGAGAACTACCTCCAAGCGCAATACGTAGACGAAGAGTAATAACGTCCAGGATTTTGCGCACTTCAATTGTAAGAAGAAAAGAGCACCTGACTCGAAAATCAGGTGCTTATCCCCGCTATCTGGTCTAATCTCTTTTATTATCGGCTTTTTAAGGATATTGCTCGCAATCTTGCCTATGAAGTTTGATTTCTATCCGATAGAATTTATGCCCCCTTACCTAAAAATAAAAAAGAGAAACGTCCATGTCTGAAGACAATCGCCAAGCAGCCACTCCAGAAGAAGAACATCGCCAAAAAGCATTGGATTACCATGCTTATCCAACCCCAGGGAAGATTGCTGTCGAATTGACAAAGCCTGCGGAAACGGCGGGTGATCTTGCCCTTGCTTACAGCCCTGGTGTTGCAGAACCAGTGCGTGAGATCGCACAAAACCCTGATAACGTGTACAAGTACACAGCGAAAGGCAACATGGTTGCTGTTATTTCTAACGGTACCGCTATTTTAGGTCTAGGTAACCTAGGTCCACTTGCATCTAAGCCAGTAATGGAAGGTAAAGCGTTACTGTTTAAGCGTTTTGCAGGTCTTGATTCTATTGATATTGAAGTTAAGCACCGCACGATCGATGAATTTGTTGATACTGTCGCAAGCATTGCAGACACCTTTGGTGGTATCAACCTTGAAGATATTAAAGCACCAGATTGCTTTGAGATTGAAAAGCGTTTAATTGAGCGTTGTGATGTACCAGTATTCCACGATGATCAGCACGGTACTGCGATTGTAACGGCGGCAGGCATGCTGAACGCGATCGAACTTCAAGGTAAGAAGCTTGAAGACTCAACGATCGTTTGTCTTGGCGCTGGTGCTGCAGCTGTTGCGTGTATGGAGCTGCTGATTAAATGTGGTGCAATGCGCGAAAAAATTTACATGCTGGATCGTAAAGGTGTGATCCACACTCGTCGTGATGATCTTAATGAATACAAGCAGCTATTCGCAAACAACACGGACAAACGCACATTAGAAGATGTGATTGAAGGCGCGGATCTGTTCCTAGGTGTATCTGGTCCAAACCTATTGCCAGCGGAAGCGTTGAAGCTGATGGCAGATAAGCCAATCGTATTTGCATGTTCGAATCCAGATCCTGAAATTAAGCCTGAACTTGCCCACGCTGTTCGTGATGATTTGATCATGGGTACTGGCCGTAGTGATTACCCGAACCAAGTAAACAACGTATTATGTTTCCCATTCATCTTCCGTGGTGCTCTTGATGTGCGCGCAAGTGAAATCAATGATGAAATGAAACTTGCAGCCGTTGAGGCGATTCGTGAGCTAGCAAAAGAGCCTGTACCTGAAACTGTATTGAAGGCCGCAGGCGTCGATAAGCTTGAGTTTGGTGCAGACTACATCATTCCAAAACCAATGGACTCACGTTTACTACCACGTGTTGCAAAAGCTGTGGCTCAGGCGGCAGTTGATTCAGGTGTTGCTCGTATCGAGATGCCTGAAAACTACATGGCAGAGTAATATATCTATTAGATGTGATGTACAAAAAATGGGACGCAATCGCGTCCCATTTTTTATGTCATTCTTTTGTCTCGAGATAAGAATTGCTATCTGAAGCCTCAAGCCTCGCTTTTTTACTCTTCGTCAAACGACTCAAATTCGATGCCCATTTCCGTCATCAGTGCTTTTACTTCTGTTGGAATATCATCTGGACGGTCTTTACGAAGGTCTTCATCTGTTGGAAGTGGCTGACCTGTGTACGCGTGCAAAAATGCTTCGCATAGTAATTCACTATTGGTTGCATGGCGTAAGTTATTGATCTGACGGCGAGTACGCTCATCAGTTAGCACTTTTAAAACTTTTAGCGGGATAGAGACGGTAATTTTTTTTACTTGTTCGCTTTTTTTGCCGTGCTCTGCATATGGGCTAATGTATTCGCCATTCCAGTCAGCCATTGCACACCTTCATTTATGTAATCGGTTAAAAATAATTTAGGTGCTGATTTTAGCTGCATTTACCGCCATAAGCAAAGACATATAGACGTCTAGAAGTGTTGACGTCTCATTTTTTGACGAGTAAAGTGAACAGAACAGCAAAGGAAGCGTGTTGATCACTTTATTTTACTCATTAGATATAGCGCATTCCTATTTAGAAGTCATTACCCGTGAAAGGATACACCCATGAGCTCTCGCAAACCTGCGACCATTGCAGTACGCACTGGTATTGAATCAGACAGCCAATATCACGCTGTCGTTCCACCTATTTATCTTTCCACTAACTATGGTTTCCCTGCCTTTGGTGAAGTACCTAAGTATGATTACACGCGATCTGGAAATCCAAACCGCGGACTGTTGGAAAGTGCGTTATCTGAACTCGAGTCTGGAAAAGGAGCGGTTGTCACGAACTGCGGTACGTCTGCATTAAATTTATGGGTGTCCGCTTTTCTTGGCCCTGATGATCTCATTATTGCTCCTCACGATTGTTATGGCGGCACCTATCGTCTTTTTAATACCCGAGCCAACAAAGGCGATTTTAAGGTTCAGTTTGTCGATCAATCAGACGAGCAAGCTTTGGATGCAGCATTAGCACAAAAACCAAAACTCATTTTGCTAGAAACTCCGTCAAACCCTCTGGTTCGCGTAGTGGATATTGCAGCTACCTGTGAAAAAGCGAAACAAGTCGGCGCGTTAGTTGCGGTGGACAATACCTTTTTGACACCCGTGTACCAAAAACCTTTAGAGCTAGGTGCGGATTTTGTTATCCACTCCACAACGAAGTACATCAACGGTCATTCAGACGTGATTGGTGGCGTGATCATCACCAAAACAGAAGCGCATGCAGAAGAGCTTGCATGGTGGGGAAATTGCATTGGTGCGACTGGCACACCTTTCGATAGTTATATGACGTTGCGAGGCATTCGTACACTTGGTGCTCGCATGCGAGTGCATGAAGAGAGTTCACAGCAGGTACTGGCTTATCTCCAGAAGCAAGGGTTAGTTAAAACCATTTATCATCCAAGCCTGCCGGAGCACCCAGGTCATGACATTGCTAAAAAGCAGCAAACTGGTTTTGGCTCTATGCTGAGCTTTGAGTTTGCCGGTTCGTTTGAGCAGTTAAAAGTGTTCGTTAAAGAGCTCCAACTGTTTTCATTGGCTGAGTCATTAGGTGGAGTTGAAAGCTTGATTTGTCATCCGGCATCCATGACGCATCGCGCTATGGGAGAGGAAGCACTTGCAGATGCGGGGGTATCGCATCAACTATTGCGTTTGTCTGTCGGCTTGGAAGATGCACAAGATCTCATCACAGATTTAGAGCAAGCATTCGCTAAAGCTGCCCAACAATAGGAGACGATAATAATGACTTTACAACGTCAGCTGCATAAGTTTGGTGGCAGTAGCTTAGCAAACCCAGAATGCTATTTACGCGTTGTGGATATTCTTAAGGAGTATTCGACGGAAAATGATCTTGTGGTCGTCTCGGCGGCAGGAAAAACCACTAACCGCTTGATTGAGTTCCTGGAAGGGCTAGACAAAGATGGCCGAATCGCGCATGAAGCACTTCAAAGCCTAAGGCAGTTCCAAACGGAGCTAATAGAAAACTTGTTGGAAAATGAAGTACAAGAAGAGCTATTAGCGTTACTGCATGATGAGTTCAGTACCTTATCTGAGCTGACAGCACCACTCACTGGCGCGCAAAAAGCCGCGGTACTAGGACACGGAGAAGTTTGGTCTGCTCGCCTATTGGCCGCGTTATTATCTCAACGTTCTATCCCCGCTGTTGCACAAGATGCACGAGCGTTTTTACGTGCGGAAGCCGGGACTCAACCTGAAGTTGATCGCGCTCGTTCATATCCTTTGATAAAAGAAGTTCTCGCGCAACACAATCATAAACGTGTGGTAATTACTGGCTTTATGGCTCAGAACGAGGCGGGCGAAACCATTTTACTTGGTCGTAATGGCTCTGACTATTCTGCAACTGTCATTGGTGCTCTGGCTGAAGTGAGCACGGTCACCATTTGGAGTGACGTTGCCGGTGTCTATAGTGCCGATCCGCGTTTGGTGGCAGACGCGTGTCTGTTACCGTTACTTCGATTGGATGAAGCCAGCGAACTCGCCCGTTTAGCCGCCCCAGTCCTACACAGTCGTACACTTCAGCCTGTGGCGCAAAGTACTATGGATCTCAACCTCAAATGTAGCTATCTGCCGGAATCGGGCTCTACTCGTATTGAGCGTGTCTTGGCGTCTGGCCGTGGCGCTAAAATTATTACCTCGCTGGATGATGTTTTATTGGTGCAGCTGTCTTTCATGCATGGGCACGACTTCGAAAAAACACAGAATGATGTATTACAAGCGTTGCAGCGAGCGCAATTGGAGCCATTGGCATTTGAGGCACAGCCCGATCAACACACGTTGCGCTTGGCGTATACCGCAGAAATTTCTGGTGGCGCACTGAAACATTTGCAAGAGCTTGCGGTTGAAGCGGAGATTAAGCTCAAGGAAGGCTACTCGCTCTTAGCGGCGGTAGGCGCTGGCGTTACGAAAAACGCCAACCATTGTTTTGGTTTTTATCAGAAGTTAAAACACTCTCCGGTTGAATTTATTTCTGAAACTGAGTCGGGGCTGAGTTTAGTCGCCGTTTTGCGTCGTACTGATACCGAAGTGTTGGTTCAAACGATTCATAGCCAGTTGTTCCAAGCGCAAAAGCGCGTGGCGGTGGCTTTATGTGGCAAGGGCAACATTGGTTCTAGCTGGTTAAATTTATTTGCAACTCAAAAAGGTGAACTCGAAAAACGTCATGGAATGAGCTTTGACCTTGTAGCGGTCGTGGATAGTCAAACCTACTGGTTCGATGAGCAAGGTATTGATGCAGCAAGTGTTGCTGAACGATTTGATGATGAAAGCCTAGCAAACGATGGGTCTTGGTTGACTCACTTAGGAGCGCTAAAAAATTACGATGAAGCCGTAGTGCTTGATGTGACAGCGAGCAAAGACTTAGCTCAGCGCTATGTAGAAATTGCGCAGCAGGGCATTCATTTGATTTCCGCTAACAAAGTGGCGGGTTCGGCTGATAGCCAGTATTACCATCAGGTTCAAGATGCATTCGCTAAAATTGGTCGTTATTGGCTGTACAATGCGACGGTTGGTGCGGGGTTACCGATAAACCATACCGTGCGAGATCTACGTGAAAGTGGTGATGAGATCGTTGCTCTATCGGGTATTTTCTCAGGGACGTTATCATGGTTATTCCAACAATTTGACGGCTCAGTACCATTTAATGATTTAGTCGACCTCGCTTGGCAGCAAGGTTTAACAGAGCCTGATCCTCGTTCTGATTTAGATGGTTCAGATGTGATGCGTAAGCTGGTTATCTTAGCTCGAGAGTCTGGTCTCGATATTGAGCCGGGCAGCGTTAAGGTTGAATCTCTGGTACCAGAAGAATTAAGAGAACTTAGCATCGATGACTTCTTCGATAACGGAGGGCTGTTGAGTGAAATACTGCAAGAGCGCCTGACAAAAGCACAGAGAAACGACCAAGTGCTTCGCTACGTTGCTCGTTTAGAAAAAAATGGTAAAGCGACGGTGGGAGTAGAAGCGTTATCTCGTGAACATGCACTCGCCAACCTACTGCCGTGCGACAACATTTTTGCCATTGAAAGTAAGTGGTACAAAGATAACCCACTCGTTATTCGAGGGCCTGGCGCAGGAAGAGAAGTGACAGCTGGCGCGATTCAATCCGACCTCAACCGATTAGCCGGTTTATTCTAAAGTTGCGAGATACCTAAAACCCTGGAACCCGACCAGGGTTTTTTATTTTTCCTTCAGTGCCATACTGAAGTATCGGCTTGTGATAAGTGGTGAAATAATGTTCAAGTAATAACTTGAACTATCCTCATTATTAACTTGAGAAAAATTCATAATTACAAGGTTGACATTAAATCGTATTCAATACATTCTGTAGACATATAGACGTCTAAACGTCGATTTAAGGAATTTGTTTTCGTGGCGGAGTGCCACAGGGAGAGTAAGATGGGATACACGCACGCAGGCCATATTGACGCCTTGAACCAGAATATTGCTGAGTTGTCAGACAACATCAATGTATCATTTGAGTTTTTTCCACCAAGCAGCGCTAAGATGGAAGAGACACTCTGGAATTCAGTGCACCGTCTTAAAACGCTCCAACCTAAATTTGTTTCTGTGACTTACGGCGCTAACTCTGGCGAGCGTGACAGAACGCACTCCATCATTAAAGAAATCAAAGCAACAACCGGATTGGTTGCCGCTCCTCACCTCACTTGTATTGATGCGACTCGCGAAGAGTTAATTAATATTGCCGATGATTACTGGAATAATGGTATTGAAAATATCGTTGCTCTGCGTGGTGATATTCCTCCTGGTGGCGGTGCGCCTGACATGTATGCCTCGGATCTGGTTGAGCTGCTGAAATCACGTCACAATTTTGATATCTCAGTAGCCGCGTTTCCTGAGGTTCACCCTGAAGCTAAAAGTGCGCAGTCTGACTTATTGAACCTAAAACGTAAGGTTGATGCAGGCGCAAACCGTGCAATTACTCAGTTCTTTTTTGACGTCGAGTCTTACCTTCGTTTCCGCGATCGCTGTGTGGCGGCAGGAATTGATGTGGAAATTGTCCCTGGTATTTTGCCAGTGTCGAACTTTAAGCAAGCCTCTCGCTTTGCTGCGCAGAACAATGTGAAAGTACCAGGCTGGATGAGTAAACAGTTCGAAGGCTTGGATGATGATCCGGTGACTCGTCAGCTTGTGGGAGCAAGCCAAGCTATTGATATGGTGCGCGTACTTAGTCGTGAAGGCGTTAAGGATTTCCACTTCTACACCCTAAACCGTGCAGAGATGACTTACGCTTTATGTCATACGCTAGGCGTTCGTCCTCGCGCTGCAGTAGGTGCATAAATCGGGTTTCAAAAAGACAAAAGGCTTGCCGAGTGGCAAGCCTTTTTCGTTGTATCAAAGTAAAAGGAAATTAACCAATCACTTCAAGTTCTGTTAGGACTTCTTCAGCCCACGTGATCCACGTTTCACGTAACAGTAGGTTACGACGAAGCGTTAAACGCTCTAGGCGAGCTTGTTTGTCTAAAGTTGACGGCGTTGCGTAGTAAGCCGCTTCAATTTCTTTGTAGTGAGAAACCAGTTTGCGAGACTCTTCAACCAGTTCGGCGAGTTGATCACGGAAAGGTGTTGATGGTTGAACGGCACATGCCATCAATTTCGCTGAAAATTCATCACGAACAGTCGGGTGTGCAGTTGGTTGATCAAACCATTCTCCTAAAGCGCTGCGACCAGCATCTGTGATGGAGTAAACCTTACGGTCTGGTTTGCCTTCTTGAGGTTCTAATACGCAAGTAACCAGCTCTTTCTCGGCCATTTTATTGAGTTCACGGTACACTTGTTGGTGGCTTGCTTTCCAGAAGTAACCGATGCTAGCAGAGAATTCTTTAGTGATATCGTAACCGGTTGCGTCGCGAGTGCTAAGAACAGTTAAGATTACGTGTGGTAATGACATGTCTTCAATCCAAATGGTCAATAAACTTGTAAACAAGCTACCTATACTTTCAGCTGTGCTCTTTCTGGCACTTGAGTTTTTTAATGTATAAGTAGCACCAACAATGTTGGTCCTGTCACCTTAAAGCCGTTTATCACCTAGAGAGATGGGGAGTCCCATCATGGCTGGAGCAGGTATGATTGGATTTATGAGCTCTCAGCAGGCAAGTAGTATATAAATAATAAGCATGAAGTGGAATAGTAGGACAAAATTACCCTAAAAAACTAACATAATAATCAATAGTGTTAACTTGTGGTTTTTTATTCTTTTTGTGTGGTAATTTTTGGGTTTTTTATAGTTTATTAAACTGCCTTTTGGTTGCGCAATTATCCAGCGCCCAAAAAAAGCTGAGCACTTGCTCAGCTTTTTTATTACAAATGAAGCGATTAGCCTGTGTTGCGCATGCCAGCTGCAATACCAGCAATTGTCACCATTAGCGCTTCTTCTAGGTTTGCAGATGCTTCTTCGGTTTGGCGTGTACGGTATAGCAACTCGGCTTGTAGCATGTTCAATGGCTCAACGTAGATGTTGCGCAAGCGAATCGATTCGAGTCCCCAAGGGTCATGCTGCATCAAGTTTTCGTTGTTCTCTACATTCAGTACTGCTTTGATATCTTCTTGAAGCTGAGCGCGAAGCTTTTCACCGAGTGGACGGAGTGATTCATCCACCAATCGCTCATCGTAATAGCGAGAAATATCGATATTACACTTCGAGTACACCATTTCTAACATGCCAAGGCGAGTCGAGAAGAACGGCCATTCACGACACATCTCTTCGAGCAGCGCTTGGTGACCTTTATCGATCGAGTATTGAATTGCTTCACCCGCACCTAACCATGCTGGAAGTACCAAACGATTTTGGCTCCACGAGAAGATCCATGGGATTGCACGTAAGCTTTCCACTCCGCCCTTCGGATTACGTTTTGCAGGACGAGAGCCAAGTGGCAACTTACCGAGCTCGAGCTCTGGTGTCGCTTGACGGAAGTAAGGCACAAAGTCAGGCTCGCCGCGAACTACGTTGCGATAAGACTCGCAGCTAACTTCTGATAGCACTTCCATTAAGTCGCGCCATTCTTGTTTTGGCTCTGGCGGTGGCAATAGGTTAGCTTCTAGAATCGCGCTCGCGTAAAGGTTAAAACTGTTTACGGCGACATCTGGAAGGCCCAGTTTAAAGCGGATCATCTCGCCCTGTTCTGTTACGCGCAAACCACCTTTCAAGCTTTTTGGTGGTTGAGACAGAAGTGCAGCGTGTGCTGGCGCGCCGCCGCGGCCTACTGTACCGCCACGACCGTGGAATAGAGTCAGTTCAACACCTTCTTCTTCCGCCACTTTAACTAACGATTCCATCGCATGGTACTGAGCCCAGCCTGCAGACATGACACCCGCATCTTTCGCTGAGTCAGAGTAACCAATCATGACCATTTGGTGGTTTTGGATAAAGCCACGGTATAGGTCGATACCCATCAGCTGTTTGATGACCGATTCTGCATTGTTCAAGTCGTCTAGCGTCTCGAATAACGGGCAAACATCCATACGATATGGGCAGCCAGCTTCTTGCAGAAGTAGGTGGACTGCTAACACATCTGATGCAGTGCGTGCCATAGAAATAACGTAGGCACCGAATGCTTCACGCGGTTGTGCGGCAATAATCTTACAGGTGTCCAAAACCTCTTTGACAGGTTCTGATGGTTCCCAATCACGAGGCAGAAGAGGACGCTTAGATGCGAGTTCGTTGGTTAGGAAAGCAATCTTATCTTGCTCGCTCCATTGTTCGTAATCACCAATGCCTAAGTAGCGGGTTAATTCAGACAATACGTCTGAATGACGCGTGCTCTCTTGGCGGATATCAAGGCGAACAAGATGAATACCAAATGCTTTTACGCGGCGCAATGTATCTAGTAGAGAGCCATTTGCGATCACACCCATGCCACATTCATTTAGCGACTGGTAACAGGCATACAGAGGTGCCCAAAGTTGCTCGACTTTTTGCAACGGAGCTTTAACGGCCAGTTTTTGACCATGGATCTTAGCATCGAGAATATCTTTGGTTTCGTTCAATAGTGAGCGAAGTTGTTTCAGGATTGCACGATATGGTTCGTGCTGATCTTCGCCAGCAAGTTCACGAACTTGATCGTTTGAAACCGTCATAGACAGTTCACTGATCAACTCGTTGATGTCATTGAGATAAAGATCTGCGGCTTTCCAACGAGACAGAAGCAATACTTCACGTGTCACGCTATGAGTGACAAACGGGTTGCCGTCGCGGTCGCCCCCCATCCAAGAAGAGAAGTGCACAGGGCGTGCATCAATTGGTAAACCTTCACCCAAGTAAGACTTCAGACGATCATTCATTTCACGTAAGAAGTCTGGAACCGCTTCCCATAGTGAGTTTTCAACGACTGCAAAACCCCATTTTGCTTCATCCAGCGGAGTAGGGCGCTGTTGTCGAATTACGTCTGAATGCCAGCTTTGCGCGATCAGTTGCTCTAAACGACGCTCGGTTTTCTTGCGCTCTTTAGAAGAAAGATCACTCAGTTCCAACTTTGATAAGCACTCGTTGATCTTGACCAACTTGTTGATCATCGTGCGACGCGTGATTTCCGTTGGGTGAGCCGTCAAGACCAATTCAATATTCAGATCACGAACCGCTTGCGCAGTGTCCAGTTTGCTCACATCGTTTTGTACCAGTTTAGAAAACAGCGAGTTAATCGCGTCTGGTTCACAAATGTGCTCTTCACAATGGCGTGAAATCGTGTGGTATTGCTCAGCAATATTGGTGAGATTTAGAAATTGGTTAAACGCACGGGTAACGGGCGTTAGCTGCTCATCGGGTAGGTGTTTGATTTCTTCTATCAAGCTTTCCCTGTCTGCTTGATTACCTGCTTGAGCCGATTTGGATAATTTACGAATGGTTTCCACTTTCTCGAAGATTTCTTCGCCATGGGCATCGCGAATGGTGTTACCCAATAAGTGGCCTAACATGCGCACATTACTTTTGAGTGCGGCGTATTTCTCGTTCATTGTCGTCCTGCCTCGTAAAAAAACTACATCCATTGTCCTTGTTAAGACTCCAATCTAGCGAAAAGCACCAGTTATAGTCAAATAAAGCAGACTAAGTTTGCAATTATTCCGCTGTCTCCTGATTTAGAGCAAATTTACGGCAGCTGTAGAATAAGAAGTGAAAATTAATTACAAAATAACAAGTTAAAGAAGTGTTAAGGCTAGCGCTAAATTGTGAAGATAAAAAGATGCAGCTCAATCGAGCTGCACTGACTTTTGAGTTTATTCGCGTATTAACAGCAATACTTGACCATTGCCTTTGAAAGCACATCAATTGTGGGATCGATAAAATCAAATGAGAGAAACTCATCCGGTTGGTGCGCTTGGTCAATTGAACCCGGGCCAAGAACTAAGGTTGGACAGAGCTGTTGTAAGAAGGGCGCCTCAGTACAGTAGTTCACGGTTTCTGAACTGGTTTGGCAGATCTCTTCAACACCACCGATAAATGGGTGGTCATGTTGGCATTCGTAACCCGGAATTGGTTCATGTAACGGAATTATCTCCAAGCGTCCAGGCCACTTTGTTTCGACTTCTTTTAATGCTCCGCGCAGCATATTTTCTAGGCCATCCAGGCTGATCCCTGGTAGCGGGCGAACATCATAGTGCAGCTCACAGCAACCACAAATACGGTTAGCGCTGTCACCGCCGTGAATGTGTCCAAGGTTTAGGGTAGGGCTTGGAATGGCAAAACCCGGGTGGTGGTATTCTTTCACCAATTTATCGCGCAGTTGCATCATGGCAAACATCACTTCATGCATGATCTCAATCGCGTTAACGCCTAAGGCAGGATCGGATGAATGGCCTGACTTACCCGTGACCCGAATTGCATTCGCCACATGACCTTTGTGGCCGCGAATAGGAACGAGGCTGGTAGGCTCACCAATAATGCAGTAATCCGGCTTAAAAGGGGCGTTTACGGTGAAATGTCGTGCACCCAACATGGTGGTTTCTTCGTCACAAGTGGCTAACACGTATAGCGGCTTGGTTTGTTTGCTCCAGTCGACTTTTTTGACGGCTTCGTAAATAAAAGCAAAAAAGCCTTTCATGTCTGCCGTGCCTAAACCGTAAAAGCGATTGTCTTTTTCAGTCAGCTTATGTGGATCAAAATTCCATCGTCCTTGATCGAATGGCACGGTATCACTATGGCCCGCAAGTAAAAGGCCGCCTTCACCCTCACCCATACGTGCAATCATATTGTGCTTGCCTGGCTCGACCTCGATCACTTCAACGCTAAAACCCAGATCTTTAAACCAAGATGCGAGTTTTTCGATGACTTTTGCATTGCCCTGATCCCAGCTCGGATCCGTGGAGCTGATAGAAGAGGTGCTGATGAGTCCTTCATAGACCTCTAGAAAAGTTGGTAATTGCATGGATTCTTCAAATCTCCTGTTGACAGACAGACCACAAAAATGTAAAACACATATTAAATCATATTTAATGAATAAAAAATCAAAATAAAGCAAAAATTAAATATGAATAGTCATTTGAGCCTTTAAGTATATGGATGTCACACAATGCTAAAAACCACGATTATTGGAGCCAGCGGTTACACCGGCGCAGAGTTAGCGTTAATGGTTAATAAACACCCACAACTCACGCTATCAGGTTTATACGTTTCCGCCAACAGTGTTGATGCAGGAAAGAATATTGCGCAGCTGCACGGTAAGTTAGCAGGCATCATTGATATTCCGGTCTCGCCACTAACGGATCCACTGCAAATCGCTCAAGAATCGGATGTGGTGTTTTTAGCAACGGCTCATGAGGTGAGCCACGATCTAGCCCCAACTTTCTTGGAGGCAGGCTGTCAGGTATTCGATTTATCGGGGGCATTCCGCGTCCAAAGTGAAGGTTTTTACAACACCTTTTATGGCTTCGAGCATCAACATAATAACTGGCTAGATAAAGCTGCATACGGCTTAGCAGAGTGGAACCAGGAATCAATTAAAACTGCTCCCTTAGTTGCTGTAGCTGGTTGCTACCCGACTGCTTCGCAGTTAGCCATCAAACCTCTACTCGAAAATGCATTAGTGGATACCAATCAATGGCCTGTCATTAACGCGACCAGCGGTGTGTCCGGAGCTGGGCGTAAAGCTTCTATGGTGAACAGTTTCTGTGAAGTGAGCTTGCAACCTTATGGTGTATTTACTCATCGTCACCAACCAGAAATTGCTCAGCACTTAGGTTGCGATGTGATTTTTACTCCGCACCTAGGCAACTTTAAACGCGGCATTCTTGCCACGATCACCATGAAGCTAGCATCAGGCGTTACAGAGCAACAAGTCGCTCAAGCATTTGAACAAGCTTATCTAGGAAAGCCAGCCGTGCGTTTAAAAGGCGATGGTATTCCACGTATTCAGGATGTCGAAAATACCCCTTTCTGCGATATCGGCTGGAAGGTACAAGGCGAACACATCATTGTGATTTCAGCCATCGACAACCTACTCAAAGGTGCATCAAGTCAAGCGATGCAATGTCTCAATATTCATTATGGTTACCCAGAACTGACAGCGTTGCTGTAGTCGTTGAAAGAGGGAAATGCGATGACGCAAACCAATCAAGCTCCTTTAGTCATTAAGCTAGGCGGTGCTGCTCTATCTTGCACTCAAACCTTAAGCCAACTGTTTGGTGCCATTGCGGCTTACCAAAAATCGGCACAGCGACAAATTGCCATCGTTCATGGCGGTGGCTACCTAGTTGATGAGTTGATGGCAAAGCTTCAGCTTGAAACCGTAAAGAAAAACGGTTTACGCGTAACGCCTTACGATCAAATTCCGGTGATTGCAGGCGCGCTTGCAGGCACAGCGAATAAGCTACTTCAAGGTCAAGCCATCGCAGATGGACTCAATGCAGTAGGTCTTAGCCTTGCGGATGGTGGTTTGTGTCTTGTTGAAGAACTTGACCCAGAGTTGGGCGCGGTAGGTAAAGCATCACCGGGTGATTCAACGCTATTACAAGCGGTATTAAACACAGGCGCACTGCCGATCATCAGTTCAATTGGCTTAACCACAGATGGCCAGATGATGAATGTGAATGCTGACCAAGCCGCAGTCGCGGTTGCGGGCGCATTAGATGCGGAGTTGGTCCTGCTATCAGACGTGAGTGGTGTATTAGATGGTAAAGGCCATTTGATCAAAACCCTGTCGGAACAACAAGCGAACATGTTGATCGATGGACATGTGATCACAGACGGCATGATCGTCAAAGTTAAAGCTGCTTTGGAGGCGGCCAATGATCTTGGTCGCCCTATCGAAGTCGCGACCTGGCGTTACCCAGAAAAATTAGTACAGCTATTCGCTGGTGAAAGTATTGGAACGCAATTTTTGCCTCAATAAGCATCAGCAAAAGAATTCAATATTAGGAAGTAGTAGTTGGCACTGACCGCCGAGCGCAGCGCCAGTTAAGTTTGGAGAAGAAAGATGAGCAAAGTGAACGTAAATAAAGTGGTAGTCGCATACTCAGGCGGTCTAGATACCTCAGTAATTATCCCGTGGCTAAAAGAGAACTACGATTGTGAAGTCGTTGCTTTCGTTGCCGATGTTGGTCAAGGCGCAGAAGAGCTAGAAGGTATTGAAGAGAAAGCAAAAGCTTCAGGTGCTTCTGAGTGTTACATCGCTGATCTGAAAGAAGAGATGGTGGCGGATTACATTTACCCAACGCTAAAAACCGGCGCGTACTACGAAGGTAAGTACCTGCTGGGTACATCAATGGCGCGTCCAATTATTGCTAAAGCACAGGTTGAAGTCGCACGTAAAGTGGGCGCGGACGCATTGTGTCACGGCTGTACAGGTAAAGGTAATGACCAAGTTCGTTTCGAAGGTGCATTCGCAGCACTAGCACCAGATCTACAAGTGATTGCCCCTTGGCGTGAATGGGACCTAGTGAGCCGTGAAGAATGTTTGGATTACCTAGCTGAGCGTAACATTCCTTGTTCAGCGTCTCTTACTAAGATCTACTCACGTGATGCAAATGCATGGCATATTTCCACTGAAGGTGGCGTCCTAGAAGATACGTGGAACGCACCAAACGAAGATTGCTGGGTATGGACTGTAGACCCAGAGCAAGCACCAAACGAAGCGGAATACGTCACGCTGAAAGTAGAAAAAGGTGAGGTGGTCGAAGTTGATGGCGAAGCGATGACACCATACAACGCGTTGGTTTATCTAAACGAAAAAGGTGCGAAGCACGGTGTTGGTCGTATCGATATCGTTGAAAACCGTCTAGTAGGAATGAAATCTCGTGGCTGCTACGAAACACCGGGAGGCACCATCATGATGGAAGCGCTGCGTGCCGTTGAACAGCTCGTGCTAGACAAATCATCATTCGAATTCCGTGAAGAGCTGGGGCTAAAAGCGTCTCACCTTGTGTACGATGGTCGTTGGTTTACGCCGCTATGTAAGTCGATCCTTGCCGCTTCAGAAGAGCTAGCGCAAGACGTGAATGGTGAAGTGGTTGTTAAGCTCTACAAAGGCCAAGCCACGGTAACGCAAAAACGTTCTGACAACAGCTTGTACTCAGAAGAGTTCGCAACTTTTGGTGAAGATGAGGTTTACGACCAAAGCCATGCGGGTGGTTTCATCCGTCTTTACTCGCTATCAAGCCGTATCCGTGCGTTGAACAGCCAGAAGAAATAATCTCTCCACATCTCGGATTGAGTAAAGACCTGCTATTGGCAGGTCTTTTTTGTTGGCTTAAGTCTATGAGCACAAAGATGCAAATACATTCCTTTTGAATATATATGTAAAAATATTGAATTTATACTTTATTTTTTGTCGAAATTGCCGTAACGTTGACCCATAAGAAAAAGTGAGCAAATGACCATCAAATTGGTTACTACTCATTCGAGAACGTTAGAGTAAGCAATAGTCATCAGGAGAAACGCAATGGCATTATGGGGCGGAAGATTTACCCAAGCGGCAGACACTAGATTTAAAGAGTTTAACGATTCGTTGCGTTTTGACTACCGATTGGCTGAGCAAGACATCGTAGGTTCAATCGCATGGTCTAAAGCTCTGCTTTCTGTAGATGTTCTATCGGCAGAAGAACAGCAAAAGCTGGAACTTGCTTTAAACGAGCTGAAGTTAGAAGTGATGGAAGATCCTCACCAAATTCTTCGCTCAGATGCAGAAGATATCCACTCGTGGGTTGAACAGCAGCTGATTAGTAAAGTGGGAGATTTAGGTAAAAAACTCCACACTGGGCGTTCTCGTAATGACCAAGTAGCGACAGACCTAAAACTTTGGTGTCGTCAGCAAGGCCAGCAACTGTTGATTGCTTTAGATCGTCTGCAAGCACAAATGGTTCATGTTGCTAAGCAGCACCAAGGCACTGTATTGCCTGGCTATACTCATCTTCAGCGAGCTCAACCTGTCACCTTTGCTCACTGGTGTTTGGCTTATGTTGAAATGTTCGAGCGTGACTACTCTCGTCTGAATGATGCCTTACAGCGTCTCGACACTTGTCCACTTGGCTCGGGTGCTTTAGCTGGCACGGCTTATCCGATTGATCGTGAACAATTAGCTCATAACCTTGGTTTCCACCGCGCTACGCGTAATTCACTCGATTCGGTTTCGGATCGTGATCATGTGATGGAACTGATGTCGGTGGCCTCGATTTCTATGTTGCACCTTTCTCGTCTTGCAGAAGATATGATCTTCTACAACTCAGGGGAGTCTAACTTTATTGAGTTAGCGGATACGGTGACGTCTGGTTCGTCATTGATGCCACAGAAGAAAAATCCGGATGCACTTGAGTTGATCCGTGGTAAGACAGGGCGTGTCTATGGCGCATTATCGAGCATGATGATGACAGTGAAAGCCCTACCATTGGCGTACAACAAAGACATGCAAGAAGATAAAGAAGGGTTGTTTGATGCGTTAGATACATGGAATGATTGCATGGAAATGGCAGCGCTGTGTTTTGATGGCATTAAAGTGAATGGTGAGCGTACGCTTGAAGCTGCGAAGCAAGGGTATGCGAACGCGACTGAGTTAGCTGATTACTTAGTGGCGAAAGGCATCCCATTCCGTGAGGCGCACCATATTGTGGGCGTAGCGGTGGTAGGGGCAATTGATAAAGGCTGTGCGCTGGAAGAATTGTCTCTGCAAGAGCTAAAAACCTTCTCTGAGGTGATTGAAGATGATGTGTATGACATTCTGACAATAGAGTCTTGTTTGGAAAAACGTTGTGCGCTGGGTGGCGTTTCGCCTCACCAAGTCGCTTATGCGGTAGAGCAAGCGGATAAACGTCTGAGCCAGCGTGACAGCTCGGCAGTGAAAGTGCGTCCTGCACGTTTGACGGACATTGAAACACTAGAGGGCATGGTGGCTTATTGGGCGAATCTCGGTGAGAATCTACCCCGCTCTCGTAATGAGCTCGTGAGAGATATTGGCTCCTTCGCGGTGGCTGAGCATCATGGTGAAGTGACAGGTTGCGCTTCTCTATATGTGTATGACTCAGGGTTGGCTGAAATACGCTCTCTTGGTATCGAAGCAGGCTGGCAAGGTCAAGGACAGGGCAGTGCAATCGTAAATCACTTGGTTGAGAAAGCACGTCAAATGGCGATAAAGAAGGTCTTTGTCCTCACTCGAACGCCAGAGTTCTTTATGAAGCAGAGCTTCTTACCAACATCGAAGTCGCTGTTGCCAGAAAAAGTCTTGAAAGATTGCGATCAGTGTCCACGTCAGCACGCGTGTGATGAAGTGGCGCTAGAGATCAATTTAATGGAGCAAGTGATCCAAAAATCGTATGTGGCATGAGCTGAAATTTCGGAGTGATTTTATTAGCATTCAATGACATAGTTATTCTCTGATTCACTTACATCAGTATTTGCTAAAAAAATCGAAAAAATTTGGAACCTTTGAGAGGAAGCTCGGTCTATTAAAGTACCACTGCTTTTTCTTAGAAGAATCTAAGAGAGCCCCAGAACTGATATTGGTTTTGGGGCTTTTTTCTATCTGCCACTTTACTCTTTTTTATCCGTCTCTTTTCGTCCTCGCCGACGTTGCCACGGCAAGATGACAAAACGCATCCATAAATGCAAAAACAATAAAATATTGAAAGCGAAACCAGCAAAGATCAAAGCGATCGACTCGATGCTTTGTGGATCATCTTTGAACGCAAACCACCACACAATCCAGCACAGTACCGAAAGCACCGTTAACTGATCCAAGCATCGTTGGCAACGCCCAAGCTTTTTCCAAAACCAATGTTCCTCGCAACGGCGACAAGTCATAGTGTTTTCCAAGGCATCAGTGTTGCTTCAGATTATATACCCAACACAAAGAGAGAAAGCGTTTTTTGTCGCAGCTTAGAGCGCAGGAACACAACCAAAAATGGAAAGTTAGCTTTGTAGAGCTTATGTGGCACGTGATTGATGTATGGTGCGCTGTCAGTCTTTAATAGGAAAAATAATCATGTCGACAGAATTGAAATTTGCGCTGAGTATCGCTGGTGGCTTTTTTACGATCGGTGTAGTCGCGATCATCATGGTAAGTCGTTACGCAATGATGGCAGTGTAGTACTTATGTAATCGCCTCAAAGTAGTCAACAGAAAGCCTCGTTAATCACGAGGCTTTCTGTTTTGTTTGGTATGTAAAGACTGGCTCGATTGAGCATGAAAGCGTTAGCAACCAGGCCCACAGTCAAGGCAATGTTTCACCATTTCTGGCCCTAAGTGTAGTTTTGCATTCAAATCACGTAGAGCGGTGCGGACACCCTCTTCGATCACTGGATGATAGAAGGGCATATCTAGCATCTCAGAAACCGTCATTCTATTTTGGTGTGCCCAAGCCAAAAGATGCGCGAGGTGTTCTGCGTTAGGCCCCATCATCTCTGCACCTAAAAAGCGTCCAGTACCTTGCTCGCCATAGACATGTAACATCCCTTTGTTTCGTAGCATGACACGCGAACGTCCTTGATTCTCAAACGAGACTTCACCAGTAACAAAACAACCACAGCTTCCTAAGCGAGTTTCCAGTTGTTTGAAAGTTTCACCGACCATAGCTATTTGCGGATCGGAGAATACAGCTGAAATTGGCGAACGACGCAGACCTGCACGAATATCCGGGAAACGACCAGCATTATCACCAGCAATGCGACCTTGGTCAGCGGCTTCGTGCAGCAGTGGAACTTGGTTACTTGCATCACCCGCAATAAAAATACTCTCTACGGAGGTTTGCAATGTGTAGTGATCTGCGGTTGGTACACCGCGTTCATCTAATGCTACATTGGTGTTCTCGATCGCTAGCTTATCTACGTTAGGACGTCGTCCAGTGGCTGCTAAAACGTAATCAACAATAAAGGTTTCTAATTCACCGTCGTGGTTAATGAATTGGATTTCAACTTTGTCTGCGCCTGCTGTATTCGATGATGGTATGCGCTTCATGCTTTCTACTTTTACATCGGCATCAAGATAGAACTCTTCTTTAAAAGTTTTATCTGCGTAAGCCATCACCTCTGGATCTGTCAGTGGACCAACTTGACCACCAAGACCAAAGAGCTTCACTTTCACCCCTAGGCGGTGCAATGCTTGACCGAGTTCAAGTCCGATCACTCCGGGGCCAAATACCGCAACGGACTCAGGCAAATCATCCCAATCAAAGACATCATCATTAATTACGAGACGGTCACCCAACTCATTCCAAGCTGCTGGATAGGCAGGACGAGAGCCCGTCGCGATCACAATCCGTTTTGCGGCGACCTGAGTATGGTCATCTATGATAAGTGTATGATCATCGGCAAACTTCGCGTAACCTGACAACTTGTCTTCTGCGGGAATATCCTCGACGCTTTCAAGCACAAAGCCAACAAAACGATCACGTTCGCGTTTTACACGATCCATGACTTCTTGTCCGTTAATGCGTATTTCACCTTGCGGATGGATCCCAAATCCAGGCGCTTTTTCGATTTGGTGGACACTTTCTGCGGCCGCAATCAACAGCTTAGAAGGCATGCAACCGACGCGAGCACAGGTTGTTCCGTAAGGGCCGCCTTCAATCATTACTACGCTATTAGTATGAGCTTTTGCTGCTCGATAAGCGCCAAGACCAGCAGTACCACCACCAATAATCGCTACGTCGACATTAACTTGTTTCATCGTGAACTCTCGCTTTTTGTTTTTAAGCCAAGCTAGCTACATTGAGCTTGGAGAGTGAATTGGGTCGTTGAATCTGTATAAGGAGTCACCTTATCGGTAGACGACTACTTATCTAGACTAGTAGAAGAAGTGAGTTAGGGTTGGCCTCCGAGCCAAAGGCACCGGAGACCGAGGGTGTAGGCTATGGACAGCTTAGCCTAGATACGCTTCTAGCTCTTCGCTACCGCCGATGTGCTTGCCACCGATAAAGACTTGTGGAACAGTCGTGCGACCAGATATAGCTCGTAGACTAACTGTCGTTGCGTCTTTACCCAGAATCACTTCTTCATATTGAAGACCGTGGTCAATCAGGTTTTGTTTCGCTTTCATACAGAAAGGGCAGCCTGGCTTAGTGAATACCGTGATGGACTCTTGCGTTTTGTAGTCTGGCGCAATGTAGTTCAGCATGGTGTCTGCGTCTGACACTTTGAATGGGTCGCCAGGTTCGTTTGGCTCAATGAACATTTTTTCCACTACGCCGTCTTTTACTAGCATGCTGTAACGCCATGAACGTTTGCCAAAGCCGATGTCGTTTTTATCCACTAACATGCCCATGCCATCGGTGAACTCACCATTACCGTCAGGAATAAAGGTGATGTTTTCTGCTTCTTGGTCTTGTTTCCATGCATTCATCACGAACGTATCATTGACTGAGACACAAATAATCTCATCCACTCCGTGCTCTTTAAATACAGGGAACAATTCGTTGTAACGAGGTAGATGGCTTGATGAACAGGTTGGAGTAAATGCACCCGGTAAGCTAAATACGATAACGGTCTTACCTTTAAATAGCTCATCAGTCGTTACATTCATCCAAGAGTCACCTTGACGAACTGGAAAAGTAACTTGAGGGACTTGTTGACCTTCTTTAGATACAAACATAATGATTTCCTTTAACTATTTTAAATTATGCGTATAGAGCTTAGCGTTTTTCTTTGCTCTGTTTCGTTCTGTTGAGCCCATTATTGTAAAAATCCTTTGATAGCTCTAATCGTTTGGTGTTATGGTTTTGATAGGTATTAGCTATTGTTAAAAGAAGCGAATTGTGAGTTATGAATATTCGAGATTTTGAGTACTTAGTTGCACTTGCGGAACATAAGCACTTTCGCAAAGCGGCAGAAGCATGTTTTGTTAGCCAACCAACATTGAGTGGACAAATTCGTAAGCTAGAGGATGAACTCGGTACCACGCTTTTAGAGCGAAGCAGCCGTCGCGTTTTGTTTACCGATTCAGGGTTGCAGTTGGTGGAGCAAGCTAAGCGTATCTTAAGTGAAGTGAAAACTTTTAAAGATATGGCGAGTGGTCAGAGCGGAGCAATGACTGGGCCTATGCATATCGGTTTCATCCCGACGGTAGGTCCGTATCTACTACCCAAAATTCTGCCGCAGATAAAAGAAGCATTTCCTGAACTGGAGCTGTTCCTGCACGAAGCTCAAACACATCAGTTGGTGCGTCAATTAGAAGAAGGTAAATTGGACTGCTTGGTCTTGGCTTCGGTTGATGAAACGGCACCTTTTAAAGAAATCGAAGTGTATAACGAGCCGTTAAGCGTTGCGGTGCCATGTGATCATGAGTGGGCCTCTCTCGACCATGTTGATATGTTGGAGCTGAATGGTAAAACCGTTTTAGCGCTAGGAGACGGTCACTGTCTGCGTGATCAAGCGTTAGGTTTCTGTTTTGCTGCCGGAGCGAAAGACGACGAACGCTTTAAGGCAACCAGTTTGGAGACACTACGCAATATGGTCGCTGCTGGTGCAGGGATTACGTTATTGCCTCAGCTTTCTATCCCTAATGAGAAGCAAAAAGATGGCGTGTGCTATGTACCAGCCGTTAACCCTACGCCTTCGCGCAATATAGTGCTTGTATATCGCCCAGGCTCACCACTGCGTGCAAGGTTTGAAGCTTTGGCGGCGAAGATTAAAGAAGTATTGGCTTCTTACCCTTCATTGAACGCCGCGGCGTAAAAGCCGACATAAAAAAGGGAGAGCGAATGCTCTCCCTTTTGCTTTAGTGATTTAGAACAGCTCTTCTGCGCCAGAGCCGGAAGAATAAATACTGTCTTCCAAACGGTCTCCAGCGTATTCGGTAGGCTCAGTGCCTTTTTCAAAGTATTCGAACATCGATGTGCTGTCTACTTTGTGCGTTAGCATGCCAGTGTTGCGATCAATACGAACACGAATGATGTTATCTGGAATATTTTTACCTTGCTCAGGTGTTTCTTCTAGTGCAACGCGCATAAAGTCAATCCAAGCGGGTTCTGCGGTTTTCGCACCCGATTCAGCACCAGAAATTTGGCCTTTGCCTAGGTTGCTATTAACCGTTGTGCGACCAAGTGCGCGTGAGTGATCATCAAAACCAACCCAAGCAATGGCAACAACACCAGGACCATAGCCGTTGTACCAAGCATCTTTGGAGTCATTCGTTGTACCCGTTTTACCACCGATATCACGACGCCCCAGTTTTTGTGCACGCCAGCCAGTACCGTTCCACCCCGTACCTTCACGCCAGTTACCACCACCCCAAATGTTGCTGTACATCATCTCACGCATCAAGAATGCATTTTGCTCAGAGATAACCTGTGGAGCATATTGAGGTTCATCATTTTCCAGTGCGTTGTCTGTTGCCAAACCATCAATCGCGACGTCTTGTTCGCCAAACTCATCGGCATAGCGATTGTCTGGCTCATCGCTCATTTGTGGGCAATCCTTATGACAAACGCTCTTTGGATTCGCTTTAAACAGCACTTCACCGAATGCATCTTCCACGCGTTCTACGTAGAACGGTTCGACGTAATAACCTCCGTTCGCAAATACAGAGTAGCCTTGTGCCACTTTCATTGGTGTTAAGCTACCAGCACCGAGCGCGATGGTCTCTGAACGTGGTACTTGGTTAATATCAAAACCAAAACGAGTAAGGTACTGACGAGTCTCATCAAGGCCTACTTCACGCAGCGTACGCACTGCCATCACGTTCTTTGACTGAGCTAAGCCGAGGCGAAGGCGAGTTGGACCGCCATAGGTTGGTGGTGAGTTTTTAGGTCGCCAAGCCGAACCAGAACCTGCGTCCCATTTGTTAATTGGCGCATCGTTGATCAGAGTGGCTAAGGTAAGTCCCTTGTCAATTGCGGCTGAGTAGATAAATGGTTTGATACTTGAGCCAACCTGACGCACTGACATAGTGGCACGGTTAAACTTACTATGAACAAAGTTAAAGCCACCCACTAACGACAATATCGCACCATTTTCCGGGTTCATCGCGACAAACGCGGTGTTCGCTGTTGGCACTTGGCTCAGTTTCCAGCTTTGTGTCGTGTTGTCATCTTCATTGGCTTCGCTCACTTCGCGAACCCAAACTTGTTGACCTGTCGCTAGCACATCATGCGCTGATTTTGGTGTTGAGCCTTGGCGGTTTTCGGTGATGTATTTACGTGCCCAATGCATTCCAGTCCAAGGAATGGTCTGCTCTTCATGGTTTTTAACCCAAACTTGTGCAGTCTTATCATCGACTTTTGTCACGACGGCAGGATAAAGGTCACCATAAGTTGGTTGCTTCTTAAGATGCTTTTCTATTTGCTCGCTGTTCCAAGCGGTTTCACCTTCTTTCCAAAGCACTTTTTCCGCACCGCGGTAGCCGTGACGTTCATCGTATGACAGCAGATTATTTACCACGGATGTATTCGCGGCATCTTGCAGTTTAGAGTCCACCGTCATGTAGATATTCAAGCCAGAGGTATAGGCTTCTTCTTCACCGTACTCTTTCACGGCCCATGCACGAGCTAGTTCCGCCACATAAGGAGCGGAAAGTTCAATTTCAGCACTGTGGTAACGTGCCACGATAGGTTCGTTGCGTGCTTCGTCATACTGTTCTTGCGTGATGTATTTTTCATCAAGCATTCGCATTAACACGACGTTACGGCGTTTTGTCGCACGCTCAAGAGAGTAAATTGGGTTCATCGTTGATGGCGCTTTTGGCATCCCTGCGAGTGTCGCAAGCTCGCTTAACGTCAATTCATCAAGGCTCTTACCAAAGTAAACTTGAGCGGCCGCACCAAAACCATATGAGCGGTAACCAAGGAAGATTTTATTGACATAAAGTTCCATGATTTCTTGCTTACTCAGAAGCTGCTCAATGTGGATAGCAATGAAAATCTCTTTAATCTTACGCATGATCTTCTTCTCATTAGATAAGAAGAAGTTACGCGCTAGCTGTTGCGTAATGGTGCTTGCGCCCTGCTTAGCTGAACCTGAAATCGCAACTACAACGGCTGCACGAGTGATGCCGATAGGATCTATACCTGGGTGTTCGTAAAAACGGCTATCTTCGGTTGCGATTAGCGCATGAATTAAGTCTTGAGGAATTTCATCATAAGTAACAGGAATACGACGCTTTTCACCGAACTGTGCGATCAGCTTCCCGTCTTGACTAAACACCTGCATAGGTGTTTGTAATTCAACGTCTTTTAGAGTTGCAACATCTGGCAATTCAGGCTTCACGTACTGATAGAAGCCAAATATTGTGGTGACTCCAAGAATTATGCAAATCAATGTTAAAAATAATAAACGCTTTATGAACTTCACCGGAGAATCCCTGATTGGTTGAGGCTGTGTAACGGCAAACCCTTGTACTCTTAGGTCAAAAATTTAGCACATAGAGATATTAACTCTTATTTGGGTGCTAATAACAACCTTTGCACGAAGAAATTTCGGAGCGAGAGTAAGAGATGGATAAGCTAATCGTTACCGGCATCGATATAGGCCATAACAGCCTCAAAGCCGTAGTACTTAAACCCACAGGCAACAATTACGCTCTGTTGGGTTACAAAGAAATATTACTAAAGGAAGGTATTGTCGCTGAAAATAACACTATAAATCATCAAGAAATTGTAAAGACCCTAAAGCTGATTAAAAAAGAACTGCCTTTTGGTGCTAAAAAGGTCGCAATTTCAGTGCCTGATAATTCGGTGATCAGTAAAAAACTGCAAATAGAACAAAACCTTGAAGATAGCGAAGTTGAGTTTGCTGTGATTCAGGCATTTTCTCATCAATCGCCATTCCCTGTCGAAGAGCTGAGTTTAGACTTCGTCCGTCTTCGTGCCGAAGATGGGTTGCGTGGGACTGATAACTATCAAGTGTTTGCGACAAGAAAAGATGTGGTCGATAGTCGCGTGGATGCATTACAAAAATCCGGACTAAAACCCGTTTTAGTGGACGTGCATTCACAAAGTCTTGGTCATATCTGGAAGCTCACCGCCGATCGCTTTCCTGACAAAAATAAGTACTGCTTACTCGATATTGGCACCTCATCGAGCTCCTTTACCATGTTTACCGAACAAGGTGAGCTGTTTCACAAAGAGTTTGCTTGCGGCACTCGAGGAGCAAACAGCCCTGTTCAAGATGATTTGATGTCCGATGATGCTCAGGAGAAAACAGAGCTGTTTAATCGCCAAATCGTGGAACGGGTGAAACGTCAGATGCAGCTCTACACCTCAATTAATGGCTCGCAAAATATCAAAGGTATCTGGTTATCAGGGGAAGGAGCTTCGACACCAATGCTCGCGGAAGAGTTATCTCAGCAACTGTCACTAGAGTGTGAATTGCTAAACCCGCTAGGGCTATTTGAAATGAAGGTGTCCAAACGTAAACGTCGTGCCGCGGATTGGCAGCATTTCTCTACAGCCGCAGGACTCGCGATTCGTGGCATTCATTGGCTAGGAGGTGCGCGTGCTTTATCGCATTAATTTACTTCCTTGGAGAGAGAGCCAAAGAGAAGAGCACCGACGTCGTTTCATTAGCTTGGTCGCGTTAGGCATGTTGGTTGCCATTGGTATTCAATGGGGTATTGGAAAGTTTTTTGAGTACCAACAAGATCAGCAGCAGGAGCGGCTTGATTACCTTACTCACT
Organism: Vibrio sp. Y10_XG_PY6; assembly: GCF_024181795.1. Lineage (NCBI taxonomy): Bacteria > Pseudomonadati > Pseudomonadota > Gammaproteobacteria > Vibrionales > Vibrionaceae > Vibrio > Vibrio sp. Y10_XG_PY6. Next base: position 25,154 of record NZ_JAMZAQ010000009.1, on the reverse strand, counting down.
ACATTGCTGAGCTCGACCAGCGTATTGAAGCAATGAAAATCGCCGAGCAAGAGCACAGCAAAATCCTCGAACGTTTAAAAGTGGTTGAAGGGTTACAAAACGGTAGAAACAAAACGACCGAGTTTATGAACTTGATGCCAGCCGTCATTCCTGAAGGTGTATATGTCGACAAGATCAAAATGAATGATCTGGAAATTGAGATCTCAGGGATCTCTGATAGCACACCAAAACTTGCCACGATGCTGGACAACATGGAGCGTTCGGCCAAGTTGAATGATGTAGAAATGCACTCCATCGTTCACGGAAAAGCGCGTTTTGGAAAAGAGTTCCAAACGTTCAAAGTGTCTTTCATGTTCAAAGTGCCGGAGAAGAAAGTGGAGGCCCAGCATGGTTGATTGGCAGGATCTCGAAATAGATGAAATGGCAGAGTGGCCATTGTTGCCTCAGCTTGTGGTTATCGCGCTGCTGATTTTCCTAATTCAAGGTTTTGGCTATTGGTTTTACCTTAAGCCAAAAGAAGAGCAATTGAATAACTTGGTCCAGCAGGAGCAGACGCTCAAGGTGGCATTGAAGATCAAAGCGAACAAAGTAGCAGCATTGCCTCAGCTTCAATCTCAATTGGATGAACTCACCACGCGTTACGAATTATTGCTACAACAACTGCCCGCGCAAAAAGAGTTGGCTACGATGCTCGCTTCGGTGAATGAACTCGGTATCGACAATAAGTTGACCTTTACCCGTATCGACTGGGGTGAAAAGCAATCAGAGCATTTCCTCTATCGTCTTCCTTTAAACATTGAGTTAACGGGGGATTTTCATGACATCGGACATTTTTCTCAGGCGATAGCAACGCTACCTCGAATCATCACGTTTAAAGATGTGACTTGGCAGCGTGTCAGCCAAGAAAGTGAAACTCTGCACTTTAGGGTACGAGCCAATACCTATCAGTTTAAGCCAGAGGAGACGAACAATGACAAGTAAGCATTTGTTACTGGTACTGATGGGGTCTCTGCTACTTGGATGTCAGGCGAATGATGAGTCATTAACGGATTTTATTCGAGGGGTGGAGAGTCAGGCGCGTCGAGATGTCGAGAAACTTAAGCCTGCAGATAAGTATGTTGCCGTCACGTACGCACCTGAAGTACAGCGTGCGCCCTTTGAGTTACCAAAAGAAGCCACGATCGCCACTCAGCCCGTTGCAAGAAAAGATTGCTGGCAACCGCCTTCAAGAAGGCGCACTGGCAAATTAGAAAAATTCCCATTAAGCCAATTACGTTTGAAAGGAGTTATGGGCATGGGTAATACGGTTTCTGGTCTCGTTCAAGCACCCAACGGCACCGTTTATAAAGTGAAGCCGGGGCAATACCTCGGACGCAACAATGGCAAAGTGACCCACGTCAGCCATTCCTATTTGTTAATTAATGAAACGTTGCCCGACGGCTTAGGGTGTTGGCAGAAGCGTAAAGTTAAGTTGGCTTTGAGATAGCCCCATTTATTTTTGATATTGAGTAATGAAAATGAGACAAGGATTAACACGTACAACAAGGATACTAACTGGGCTCTTCTCCTTATGGTTGTTTGTATTTTTAGCCCCTTTAGTGGCAGCAGAAGAAGTATCGTCTAATGCCTTAAAGAGTATCGACTTTCGCACTAATAAAGATAAAGACGCCGTTATAGTCGTTGAACTGGCGTCACCTGCCGCGATTGTCGATGTCAAACGCGTACAGGAAGGGTTAAGTATCGATTTGCTTAATACTTCGGTAAAAGACGAGCAACTGTATCTCCTAGACGTAAAAGATTTCTCGACTGTGGTTGAAAGCGTAGAGGTGTTTCGCGATACCTCAACTACGCGCTTGGTTGCGCACATTAATGAAGAATATACGCATGATTACCGTTTAACGGGGCGATTCTTGGAAATCAAAGTGGCTAAGATCAAACCCAATGAGAAAGCCCCGGATAAAAGCATTCTAGAAAAAGAAGGCAAGCTCATTTCGATTAACTTCCAAGATATTCCTGTACGTAACGTGTTACAGCTGATTGCTGACTACAACCAGTTCAACTTGGTTGTCTCAGACTCTGTAGAAGGTAACCTCACACTTCGTCTTGATGGTGTTCCGTGGCAGCAAGTGTTGGATATTATTTTGCAAGTTAAGGGGTTAGATAAGCGTGTTGATGGCAACGTGATTCTGGTTGCTCCAACAGATGAGCTTGATCTGCGCGAAAAACAGCAACTCGAAAAGCAGCAGCTAGAACAAACGATGGGAGAGCTTTCGTCTGAAATCATCAAGGTAAACTTCGCTAAAGCATCAGATATTGCAGAGATGATCAACGGAGAAGGGAACATCAGTATGTTGTCTGAGCGAGGCAGTATGACCATTGATGAGCGGACTAACTCGTTATTGATTCGTGAGCTACCTGAAAACATTGAAGTGATTCGAGAAATTATTGAATCTTTGGATATCCCGGTGAAGCAGGTTCAAATTGAAGCGCGTATTGTGACCATCAATGAAGGCAACATGGACGAGTTGGGAATTCGCTGGGGCTTTACCTCTATTAATGGCAATAACACGGTTGGTGGTTCTATCGAAAACAACCTTGCCACGATCGGTTTATATAACGGTGGTGGTGAAGGAGAAGACGGTGGTGACGGTGATGGAGTAGGTATCGATGACTTCCTAAACGTAAACTTAGCTGCAACCAGTCCAAACGCGACTAGCATTGCTTTTCAGGTTGCAAAATTAGGCTCAGACACCTTGTTAGACCTCGAGCTTTCTGCGCTGCAACAAGAGTCCAAAGCTGAGATTATCTCAAGCCCACGTTTGATCACTACTAATAAGAAGCCTGCCTATATTGAGCAAGGTACCGAGATACCTTATCTAGAGTCCTCATCAAGTGGTGCTACGACGGTAACGTTCAAAAAAGCAGTATTGAGTTTGAAGGTTACGCCACAAATTACACCGGATAACCGTCTTGTGTTGGACTTAAGCGTTACGCAAGATAGACCTGGACAAGTCGTGAAAACAGGCACTGGTGAAGCCGTTGCGATTGATACTCAGCGTATCGGGACGCAAGTGTTAGTAAATAACGGTGAAACCGTCGTTCTTGGTGGTATTTTCCAGCACAGCATTACTAACTCGGTGGACAAAGTGCCTTTGTTAGGCGATCTGCCACTATTAGGTGCGCTTTTCCGTCGAAGTTATGAAAATGTTGGCAAAAGTGAGCTGTTAATTTTCGTCACCCCTAAGGTGGTGATTCAGTAGTTCTACCTCGTGAAAAACTGATTAAATCAAAAATAAAGTTGCAATAGTGGCACCATGCTTGGATAATTTCGGGTCTTATCACGAATTATCTGTGAGGAACTGGTGCCACAAGCCTTGTAGAACAGCGATTTAGCTGTGTTTTCTTGTGGCGATCTTATTGAATCAATGTTGTAAATTACTGCTAAACATGGCTGAGAAACGTAATATTTTCCTTGTTGGCCCAATGGGCGCCGGCAAAAGTACAATTGGTAGACATCTAGCACAGCAACTGCATATGGAGTTTGTTGACTCCGATACAGTGATCGAAGAACGCACTGGTGCAGACATCTCTTGGGTTTTTGATGTAGAAGGTGAAGAAGGCTTCCGCAAGCGTGAAGAAGCGGTACTTGAAGACCTAACACAAGAGCAAGGCATCGTGCTTGCGACTGGCGGTGGCTCTGTTAAGAGCAAAGAAAACCGTAATCGTCTTTCGGCACGTGGTGTTGTTGTTTACTTAGAAACGACGATTGAAAAGCAACTTGCGCGCACAAACCGTGACAAGAAGCGTCCTCTACTTCAAACGGACAACCCTCGCGAAGTATTGGAGCAATTAGCTGAAGAACGTAATCCTCTGTATGAAGAAGTAGCGGATTACACTGTTCGCACTGACGATCAGAGTGCAAAAGTGGTAGCCAACCAGATCGTAAAAATGCTAGAAGAGAGATAAGTTTTTATCTTTTTTTTAATTGGAGCAAACCGATGGAACGGATTACGGTCAACCTAGCTGAGCGTAGCTACCCAATCTCTATTGGCGCCGGGTTATTTGAGGACCCGGCGTACCTCTCTCAAGTTCTCTCAAACAAAAATGCAAAACAAAAAGTTGTTGTGATCAGTAATGTCACAGTGGCGCCTTTGTATGCAGACAAAATTTTAAAGCAACTCGAGCAGCTCGGTTGTAGTGCATCCTTGTTAGAATTGCCTGACGGCGAACAGTACAAAAACTTGGATGTGTTTAACCAAGTGATGAACTTCCTCCTCGAGGGGAATTACGCTCGTGATGTTGTGATCATCGCGTTAGGTGGTGGCGTTATTGGCGACCTTGTGGGTTTTGCTTCTGCCTGTTACCAGCGTGGGGTCGACTTTATTCAAATACCAACGACATTACTATCTCAAGTGGACTCTTCGGTGGGTGGAAAAACCGCGGTTAACCATCCGTTGGGTAAGAACATGATAGGTGCGTTTTACCAACCTAAAGCCGTGATCATCGATACCAACTGTTTATCGACGTTGCCTGGGCGTGAATTCGCAGCAGGTATCGCAGAAGTCATTAAGTACGGCATCATTTACGATGTAGACTTTTTTGTATGGTTGGAAGAAAACCTTGAACGCTTGTACGCGTTGGATGAAGAAGCGCTAACTTATGCCATTGCACGTTGCTGTGAAATAAAAGCGGAAGTGGTGGCTCAGGATGAGAAAGAATCGGGCATCCGCGCTCTGCTCAACTTAGGTCACACCTTTGGTCATGCGATTGAAGCTGAGCTTGGCTACGGCAATTGGCTGCATGGTGAAGCGGTTTCTGCTGGCACGGTTATGGCGGCCAAAACTTCGCATCTGCGCGGTCTTATCTCAGCAGAGCAATTTGAGCGTATTGTTGCGATTTTGCGTCGTGCCAAACTGCCTGTTCATACTCCAGAAAGTATGAGCTTCGATGACTTCCTCAAACATATGATGCGAGATAAAAAAGTCCTCTCTGGTCAATTAAGATTAGTTCTACCTACAGGCATTGGTAGTGCCGAGGTCATTGCTGATACGACACAAGACGTACTCAAACAGGCGATAGACTTCGGTCGCGATATTTAACCTTGTAATGGCGCCTTTGGGCGTCATTCTTGTAGTGTATTAAGGTTATTAGATGAGTGTTGCTCACGTTCTGGAATTAGATTCTCAAATCGAGTTGCTTGATAGGTTAGGATTGCTGACTAATTTTGGTTCCAATTTCATTGCGATTAATGGTCATGATGGTTATGGAAAATCTTGGTTAGCGCAGCGATACCTTGAAGTGGGTGCCAGTAACAAGAATCAATGTTTGTTACTTTGTCATTCTAATCAAGATGATGTGCAGCGCCGCATCCTTATTTTGAGTCAACTGGTTTCGGACGCATTGTTTAATCAGCAAGAGCCTTTACTTGATAGCCTCGAAAGACTATTGGGTGATGAGCCTTGTGATATCGCGATTGTGGTTGATGATGCGCATTTATTAAGTGAGACGCTCGTTTCTGAGCTTTGGATGCTGGTTTTAGAGGCGCATCATAAGCCGAATTGGACCATCAATGTCTTATTATTTACGCAGTCTGGGCGCTTAGAAGGATTGCTGTCACGTCTCAGTTACGGACAAGAGATAAAGCCTGTTGAGCTTGATATTGATATGTTGTCCGAAGTGGAAGCCCGTCGTTTCTTTGAATCACTTGTTGCGCGCTATGTTGATGATGAGGCGGAGAAGCGGGTTCGAGATGCATTTAAAAAAGTTGACCCAGTACCGGGTGACATCATGGCGTTAGGAGAGATGAAAGTGGAAAAAAGGATCATTATCCGCTCGATTGTCGGTTCACCGCTGAATATTGCGTTAGTGGTATTAGCATTACTGTTGCTTGCTGCTGGTGGCTATTGGTGGATGTATAATCAACCAAGCCCTGATGATAAAGCGCAGCAAATTGCTGGTAGTTTAGAGCAAACGGCTATTCCAACTTTTGAAGAGTCAGGAATCAGTGCTGCGCAGTCTTCACTACAATCTGTGACTGATGACACTAGCAGTGGCCTTGATGGCTCTGGCGCGATTGATGATTCTGATTCATTACCGCCAGCAGTAACGGAAGAAGTGGCGAGCGTTGGCAGTGATGACAATCAACAGAGAGTGGTGATTGAGTCGAATGTGGTCGATGCATTGCTTGAAGGTAAAGCTGATTCAGCAGACACAAAAGCGATTGATGATGTCGTGGGCGTTGAGAAGCAAGACGCCACTGATGAAACCAGCTCACCCTTAATAAAAGTCGTAAAACCAAATCAAGGTATGACGCAAACTTCTGCTCAGCCAGAAGAAGACGGTGCGAAGCAGTCTGTGGTTAAGTTTTCATTTGCTCGCGAAGAATTAAAAGCACTATCACCAAGAGCCTATACACTGCAGCTTGCTGCTATGACGTCAATGGACGATGTACAAGCCTTCCTCGATGAGCATCAGCTGAATAATCAAGTACGAATTTATCCTACCGTTCGCAATGACACCGAGTGGTATATCATCACATACCAAGATTATCCGACAATTCAAATGGCTCGCGATGCCGTTGCAAGCTTGCCTGATTCGGTTAAGTCGGTGAGTCCTTGGGCAAAATCACTCCGTCAGGTTCATCGCGAAATTGATCGAGTGAAATAAACCTGAGCTTCGCTGAAAAATATGTTACATTCCGCAGCCTTAATTTTTGGTCGATAGATAGAGCAGTAGATGAAAAAGCAACGAGCCTTTCTTAAATGGGCAGGAGGAAAATACGGACTGGTTGAAGACATCCAACGTCATTTACCGCCGGCTCGAAAGCTAGTTGAACCTTTTGTTGGCGCGGGCTCAGTGTTTCTGAATACCGACTATGACCATTACCTACTGGCAGATATCAACCCAGATCTGATCAATCTGTACAACCTACTAAAAGAGCGCCCGGAAGAGTACATCTCTGAAGCGAAGCGTTGGTTTGTTGCCGAGAATAACCGTAAAGAAGCCTACTTACACATTCGCGCTGAGTTTAATAAAACCGATGACGTGATGTACCGCTCTTTGGCGTTTTTGTACATGAACCGCTTTGGTTTTAATGGTTTATGCCGTTACAACAAAAAAGGCGGTTTTAACGTTCCGTTCGGTTCATATAAAAAGCCTTACTTCCCAGAGGCGGAATTGGAGTTTTTTGCCGAAAAAGCCAAGAAAGCCACGTTCGTTTGTGAAGGTTATCCAGAAACTTTTCGCCGAGCACGTAAGGGGAGTGTGGTGTATTGCGATCCTCCTTATGCACCGCTTTCAAACACGGCAAATTTCACCTCATACGCAGGTAATGGTTTCACGTTGGATGACCAGGCTGCATTAGCCGACATTGCTGAAAGAACGGCGACTGAGCGTGGTATTCCGGTTTTGATTTCTAACCACGACACTACGCTGACGCGTCGGTTGTATCACGGTGCGGATCTCAATGTAGTAAAAGTGAAGCGCACCATTAGCCGCAATGGCAGTGGTCGTAATAAAGTCGATGAGCTGCTTGCGCTTTTTCATGCCCCTGAGATGGATCAACCAAGCTCTTAGTTCTCACACTATTAAATCTAAATAGTGGATCTCCCCACTAGCTTCGGTAGAATTGCGCGCAGATTGTTTGCTCATTACTACTGAGGTCAGGTATGAAAGATTTTCTTATTGCTCCATCCATTTTATCGGCAGATTTTGCTCGTCTCGGTGAAGATGTCGAGAAAGTACTCGCAGCGGGTGCGGATGTGGTGCATTTCGACGTTATGGATAACCACTATGTACCAAACCTGACTTTTGGTGCGCCTATATGTAAAGCACTACGCGATTACGGCATCACAGCGCCAATCGATGTTCACCTAATGGTGAAACCGGTTGACCGTATTATTCCTGATTTCGCAAAAGCGGGTGCGTCGATGATTACATTCCATGTGGAAGCTTCTGATCATGTAGACCGTACACTGCAGTTAATTAAAGAGCACGGCTGTCAGGCTGGTGTGGTACTAAACCCAGCAACGCCACTTGCGAGCCTTGAGTTCATCATGGACAAAGTCGACATGATTCTACTGATGTCGGTTAATCCTGGCTTTGGTGGTCAATCATTCATTCCTCACACACTAGATAAACTGCGTGCAGTTCGTAAGATGATCGATGAGTCTGGTCGCGATATCCGTTTAGAAATTGATGGCGGTGTGAAGGTTGACAACATTCGTGAAATCGCAGAAGCGGGCGCAGACATGTTTGTTGCAGGCTCGGCGATTTTCGGTCAGCCAGATTACAAACAAGTGATCGACCAAATGCGCACGGAACTGGCTGAAGTGAAATAAGTCCTGATATACGCGCGATAATGCCCTGATTTTAAAGGCTGTCACTTTATTGGCAGCCTTTGTTATTTCTAGCGTTGGATGAAATAAAATATCCCCTGCGTTGAGCAAATAATCACTTGCCTATTTTGCGCCCTTTCTGTACTATTCGTGCTCCTTAAACTCAGTCAATTATCTTTAGTTCCTTGCTTCCTCTGGACGACTGAGCCATTTGTGGAAGCTGAATAATCCGTAAGGAGCAACCAATGCGTCATTACGAAATCGTATTCATGGTGCACCCAGATCAAAGCGAGCAAGTTGCTGGCATGATCGAGCGTTACACTGGTTCAATCACTGAAGCTGGCGGTAAAATCCACCGTCTAGAAGACTGGGGCCGTCGTCAACTGGCTTACCCAATCAACAAGCTTCACAAAGCTCACTACGTTCTTATGAACGTTGAAGCTGACCAAGCTGTAATTGATGAGCTAGAAACTGCTTTCCGTTTCAACGATGCAGTTCTACGTAACATGATCATGCGTACTAAAGCAGCGATCACTGAGCAATCTATCATGCTTAAGCAAAAAGAAGAGCGTGCTCCACGTCGTGAAGAGCGTTCTGAAGCTAAGCCTGAAGCTAAGTCAGAAGCTGCTGAGTAAGTTTTCTTATGGCCAATCGAATGGAGCTGAGCGGCACCATTGCCAAACCGCCCATTCGTAGTAAAAGCCCTGGTGGCATTGAACACTGTCGGTTTTGGCTGGAGCATCGCTCTACTATTATCGAAGCTGACTTACCTCGACAAGTTTATTGTCGTATGCCGGTAGTCGTCAGCGGGCTTGGGTCACAAGCACTAACTCAGAATTTAGTTCAAGGCAGTAACATTAAGGTAAGTGGTTTTGTCACTTATCAAACCGGCCGAAATGGCGTGGGAAAATTAGTGTTACACGCCGACAACATTACTCAAATTTAAGATCAGGAGATAGCCCATGGCTCGTTTCTTCCGTCGTCGTAAATTCTGCCGTTTCACTGCAGAAGGCGTACAAGAGATTGATTACAAAGACGTAGCAACTCTTAAAAACTACATCACTGAAGCTGGTAAAATCGTACCTAGCCGTATCACTGGTACAAGCGCTAAGTACCAGCGTCAACTAGCACGTGCTATCAAGCGTTCACGCTACCTAGCTCTACTACCGTACACTGACAAGCATCAGTAATCGGTTCATTTTATTAAGAAAGAGGATTAAGCAATGCAAGTTATTCTACTTGATAAAATTGGTAACCTAGGTGGTCTTGGCGATACTGCAAACGTTAAATCTGGCTACGCTCGTAACTTCCTTATCCCACAAGGTAAAGCAGTTATGGCAACTAAAGCTAACGTTGAAATGTTTGAAGCTCGTCGTGCTGAACTAGAAGCTAAAGTTGCTGAGCAACTAGCTGCTGCAGAAGCTCGCGCAGAGAAAGTTAACGCTCTAGAAGCTGTAGTAATCGCTTCTAAAGCTGGTGACGAAGGCAAACTATTCGGTTCTATCGGTACTCGTGACATCGCTGACGCTATCACAGCTGCAGGCGTTGAAGTTGCTAAGAGCGAAGTTCGCCTTCCTGAAGGTGCTCTACGTACAACTGGTGAGTTCGAGATCAGCGTTCAACTTCACTCTGAAGTTTTCGCAACTGTGAACCTACAAGTTGTTGCTGCTGAGTAATTCAGTATCAAGACGAAATACTAAAAAGCACCTCTTCGGAGGTGCTTTTTTTATTTCTAAAACTGGGAGACAAAACGGGTTAAAAAGCGAAGAGTAAATTAACGGAAAATACGCTATCCGCTTTGCTTAAGCCTTCAGGCACTTTATCGTGATACTGACGAGAGTGTGCCAGTTTCAGTGCAATATCTTCAGTAATATCATTGGTCACGCTGAGTTCACTATCGGCCCGAGTGTTACTTTTACCTGTTACCAACGTAATATCAGCCGCGAAACTCAAATTATCTAGTGCGTGCCAAGTCGTATTGATATTCCCTCGAAAAATGCCTTCTCGAACGATATCGGGAAAGACAATGTCGTCATCATCTATCTCATCTAAATTTGGTTCTTGATAACGAAAACCAGGACCAACTTCTACCTCTAAAATGAAGTTTTCAGTGTAGGAAAACTGGTAACCCAAACCACCTGATAAGGTGTAGTCTTTAAAATAGGCACTGTAACGAGAATCCACCCCTTTAAAGCTGCCATACAAATACGTTTTAGGACCTAACTTGTAGTCACTCTGTAGGGCGTAGGTGGATGAGCGTTTGTCTTCTTCACCGTCTTTGTACAAGTTGTAGTACTTCCATTCACCATTAGAACGGTGTCGACCTGACGTATATTCAGCACTCAAACGAGCATTCAGGGAACGAGAGTCCGTGTTACCTGTGTGAGCTTGATAGCCGAACTCCACCTCGGTTTTTAATGGGTCGGGCACATCAATATTTTGCTCTGGCTGTACTGATTCGTCAGCATACGATGCACTAGCGCATAGTAAGCTAAAGCTAAGTAACCAGTATCGGGACACATCAACCTCGAACGTAATTAAAAAGGAGGGGCATGATACTGATACAGATATTTTGTTGGGTCAATGGTAGGTTAATTTTTATTAGAGCTGGGCGGAAGAACCAGGCTATTACTTGTGCGGTTCGCATGTTGATTTCTTAACAAGTAATTGTCTCTTCGGGGAAGCATCTCAGTTAGGTTAAGGTTATAATCGTGGGTCAATAGTAGTTATCGAGCAAAGTCATGGCGGAAAACAGAAATCGCAAACCTTCAGACAGTCAGGTCGACGCAATCAAAGTGCCACCTCACTCACTAGAAGCCGAGCAATCAGTAATTGGTGGTCTTTTACTGGACAATGAACGTTGGGACACCGTTGCCGAACGTGTTGTAAGCAGTGATTTCTATAGTCGTCCGCATCGCCTAATTTTTGAAGGTGTAAAAACCATTCTTGAAGCGGGCAAGCCTCTCGATCTTATTACTTTATCGGAATACCTGGAGCGTCACGAGCAATTAGAAGATGTGGGCGGTTTTGCTTACCTTGCAGATTTGGCGAAAAACACGCCAAGCGCCGCTAACATTAATGCGTACGCTGATATTGTTGCCGAACGTGCGATCGTCCGTGGTTTGATCGGTGTCGCGAATGAGATTGCGGATGCGGGTTACGATCCTCAAGGTCGAAGTTCGGAAGATCTGATTGATATGGCGGAGAGTAAAGTTTTCGCCATCGCTGAGTCACGAACCAGTGAAAACGAAGGGCCACAAAATGTTGATAACATCCTCGAAAAGACGTTAGAACGTATCGAGTTGTTATATAAAACACCGCAAGATGGTGTAACGGGTGTCGACACAGGTTTCACTGACCTCAATAAGAAAACCGCAGGTTTGCAAGGTTCTGATTTGGTGATTGTCGCGGCGCGTCCATCGATGGGTAAAACGACTTTTGCGATGAACTTGTGTGAAAATGCGGCCATGCAACAAGAGAAACCTGTGCTTATTTTCTCGCTAGAGATGCCGGCCGAGCAGTTGATGATGCGTATGTTGGCCTCTTTGTCTCGCGTTGACCAAACCAAGATCCGTACGGGTCAGTTGGATGACGAAGACTGGGCGCGTATTTCTTCTACTATGGGTATCTTGATGCAGAAGAAAAACATGTACATCGATGACAGCTCCGGTCTAACTCCGACCGAAGTGCGTTCACGCGCTCGCCGTATCGCACGTGAACATGGCGGTCTGTCGATGATCATGGTCGACTACCTTCAGCTTATGCGCGTGCCTGCACTCTCTGATAACCGTACGCTGGAAATTGCGGAGATTTCACGCTCTCTGAAAGCGTTGGCAAAAGAGCTGAATGTGCCCGTCGTGGCGCTGTCTCAGCTTAACCGTTCCCTAGAGCAACGTTCAGATAAACGCCCAGTAAACTCGGACTTGCGTGAGTCGGGCTCTATCGAGCAGGATGCCGACTTGATCATGTTCATCTACCGTGACGAGGTGTATCACCCAGATAGCCCATACAAAGGCACGGCAGAAATCATCATTGGTAAGCAACGTAACGGTCCTATCGGCTCTGTGCGTCTCACCTTCCAAGGTCAACACTCGCGCTTTGACAACTACGCGGGTCCTGCATTCGATATTGATGATGAGTAACCCCATGAGCTATATGAAAGCGGCCAAGGCGTGCATTGATTTGTCTGCGTTGCAGCACAACTTACAGCGCGTGAAAGCGCAAGCGCCCCAAAGTAAAGTGATGGCTGTAGTGAAGGCCAATGGTTATGGTCACGGATTACGTCATGTCGCAAAACATGCTAACCATGCGGATGCGTTTGGTGTGGCTCGCATTGAAGAAGCATTGCAACTGCGCGCTTGTGGAGTAGTAAAGCCAATTCTATTGCTAGAAGGTTTTTACTCCCCAGGTGACTTACCTGTTCTTGTGACGAACAACATCCAAACGGTGGTGCATTGTGAAGAGCAGCTTATCGCTTTGGAGCAAGCTGACCTTGAAACTCCGGTTGTCGTGTGGCTTAAGATTGACAGTGGGATGCACCGTCTTGGCGTTCGCCCTGAGCAATATGATGAGTTTGTCACGCGGTTGAAAGAGTGTCCAAACGTAGCCAAGCCGTTACGTTACATGAGTCACTTTGGCTGTGCAGATGAGCTGGATAGCCATATCACGCCCCAACAGATTGAGCTGTTTAAGTCGTTGACCTCTGGTTGTCAGGGGGAGCGTTCACTCGCGGCATCTGCGGGGTTGTTGGCATGGCCTCAAAGCCATTTGGATTGGGTTCGTCCGGGCATCATCATGTATGGTGTATCGCCATTTGATGACAAGACCGCACAAGATCTGGGGTATCAACCCGTGATGACACTTAAATCCCATCTTATTGCGGTACGTGAAGTTAAGAAGGGCGAAAGTGTTGGCTACGGCGGTATGTGGACCAGTGAGCGAGATACAAAAGTCGGTGTCATCGCAGTAGGGTATGGCGACGGTTACCCAAGAAGTGCCCCGAACGGCACGCCGGTGTGGGTAAATGGTCGTAAAGTACCTATCGCAGGTCGAGTCTCTATGGATATGCTGACGGTCGATTTGGGACCAGATGCAACGGATAAAGTCAGCGACGAAGCGATTCTTTGGGGGAAAGAGCTCCCAGTAGAAGAAGTGGCGGGTCACATTGGTACCATTGCGTATGAACTCGTGACTAAGCTAACGCCTCGCGTCGAGATGGAGTACTCAAAATAAACAGCGAAAGGCTAACCTAAGGTTAGCCTTTGTTTTATCTACTCACCGTTAATCGTAGCAATAACGCGGCGGCCGCCGCCAAAGTCTCGGTGCTCACCCAAGTAAATGCCCTGCCATGTTCCTAAAGCTAATCGACCATTTTGGATTGGTATCGTCACACTACTGCCAAGTAGGGATGCTTTAATGTGTGCTGGCATGTCGTCATCACCTTCATAGGTGTGCTGATAATAAGGAGCACGCTCTGGTACAAACTTGTTGAAATGCGCTTCCATGTCCATACGCACGGTTGGATCAGCATTCTCATTTAAGGTCAAACTGGCGGAGGTATGCTGAATAAATAGGTGTAATAAACCTACTGAAAGCTCGTTTATTTGTGGTAATTGTTGTTCAATTTCATCAGTTATTAGGTGAAAACCGCGGCTTCTCGCTTTTAATTGCAGTGTTTTTTGTGCCCACATACGTGTTCCTTTGGAAATTTATAAATTGGCGTCTATCCTATTCCAATTAGAGCCTGTCATTAGTAAGTGATATGATTCTTGTCATCGTAAATGAATTGTTCATTTTCAGGGCAGGGAACGTGACCTAACTCAATGTGAGTGTAAATACTCTCAGTCATAATCGGCACCTGAAAAAAAATTACAAAGACTTGTTTTGTGGCAATTCGCCCAAACATCTAATTAATATTCTATTTGCTAAATCGGGGATTCCACAGTTTTCGCTAGACTGTAAGGAATGGAACCTACTGTAACATCGGGATAAAGACCATGTTGAAAAATATCAATCCAACGCAAACACAAGCTTGGAAAGCGCTAACGGCGCATTTCGAATCTGCACAAGATATGGATCTTAAAGAGTTATTTGCTCAAGACGCAGCGCGTTTCGACAAATACTCTGCACGTTTCGGCTCAGACATCCTAGTCGATTACTCAAAGAACCTCATCAATGAGGAAACTCTGAAGCACCTGTTCGCTCTTGCGAACGAGACTGAGCTGAAATCTGCAATTGAAGCGATGTTCAGTGGCGAAGCGATCAACCAAACAGAAGGTCGCGCTGTTCTTCACACTGCACTACGTAACCGCACGAACACTCCAGTAATGGTAGACGGCGAAGACGTAATGCCAGCAGTGAACGCGGTTCTAGAAAAAATGAAATCATTCACTGACCGCGTTATTGGCGGTGAGTGGAAAGGTTACACTGGTAAAGCAATTACAGATATCGTGAACATCGGTATCGGTGGTTCTGACCTTGGCCCTTACATGGTGACGGAAGCACTAGCACCGTACAAAAATCATCTAAATCTTCACTTCGTATCTAACGTTGATGGTACTCACATCGTTGAAACGTTGAAGAAAGTTAACCCAGAAACGACGTTATTCTTGATCGCGTCTAAGACGTTCACAACGCAAGAAACCATGACTAACGCGCACACCGCACGTGATTGGTTCTTAGAGTCAGCGGGCAATCAAGCTCACGTGGCTAAGCACTTTGCTGCACTTTCAACGAATGCGACAGCCGTGTCTGAATTCGGTATCGATACAGCGAACATGTTCGAATTCTGGGACTGGGTTGGTGGCCGTTACTCACTATGGTCTGCAATCGGTTTATCAATCGCATTAGCGGTAGGTTACGACAACTTCGTTGAGCTGCTTGAAGGTGCTCACGAGATGGACAAGCACTTCGTATCAACAGACCTAGAAAGCAACATCCCTGTGATCCTTGCGCTTATCGGTATTTGGTACAACAACTTCCACGGTGCGGAATCAGAAGCTATCTTACCTTACGATCAGTACATGCACCGTTTCGCGGCGTACTTCCAGCAAGGTAACATGGAATCAAACGGTAAATACGTTGACCGTGAAGGCAATGCTGTGACTTACCAAACGGGCCCTATTATTTGGGGTGAACCAGGTACCAACGGTCAGCACGCGTTCTACCAACTGATTCACCAAGGCACTAAGCTGATCCCGTGTGACTTCATTGCACCTGCAATCAGCCACAACCCAGCTAGCGATCATCACCAAAAACTGATGTCCAACTTCTTTGCGCAAACTGAAGCACTAGCGTTTGGTAAGAGTGAAGAAACCGTGAAAGAAGAGTTGGTGAAAGCAGGTAAGAACGCTGAAGAAGTGGCAGCGATTGCGCCATTCAAAGTGTTTGAAGGTAACCGTCCAACAAACTCTATCCTAGTGAAGCAAATCACGCCTCGTACGCTAGGTAACTTGATCGCAATGTACGAACACAAAATCTTCGTACAAGGTGTTATCTGGAACATCTTCAGCTTTGACCAATGGGGCGTGGAGCTAGGTAAACAACTGGCTAACCAAATCCTACCTGAGCTTGCAGACGAGTCTCAAATCAGCTCGCATGACAGCTCAACAAATGGTCTAATCAACGCATTTAAAGCGTTCAAAGCTTAATGTTTGGTTTGAATAGATAAAGAAAAGGTCAGCAAATGCTGACCTTTTTTATTGCCTGAGGCAAAAAAAATAGGTTGGCCAGTGCCAACCTATTTTTTTCTCTTTTATTCGAAGCAAATTTCGATAAAGGCATTTCCCCATTGGGAAGAGAAAGGCATGATGATGATTGAGCCCTCACACTTGTGGCGAATCGTATGGCCTCGGCCAGAAACCACTACGGGTGTTGCCATATCAAAATCAAAACCACTTTCCGCCAGAATGCGTTTCGCACCACCAGTAACCATGTTGGTGATCTCACCCACCATATCGGTGACCTCTTCATTGAGTCCATTTGGACGCTCACCAAGCATGTTCTGCATGATTTCTAGAGCTAGCGCTTCATCAAAGGTAATCGACATTGAACCACGAGTTTGTGGACCTACCATGCCAATCAGACCAGAAACGTCACCTCGTGCGATCTCATCTTTTTTGATTCGCGGTTTTTGTGGCTTCAGCTCAAGAGAAGCCATGGTTTTTAGCACGTTCATTAAAGAAGCTAAAAACGGGTTTACAAATTCAGCGCGCATAACGTTCTTCTATACTTTTTCTTTCGTCTCGGAGGAACAGGCCTGGCATTCACCATGAGTTTCAATAACTTGGTTGGTCAGTTTGAATCCATGCTTCTCGGCGTTTTCGGCTAACAAGGATATCAGCGTCTCATCTTCGAGTTCAACGACATCACCACATTTATCGCAAATTAGTAATTGGAAAAAGTGCTGCTGAGTATTGAAAGAACAACAAGTAATAAAGCTATTTGTCGATTCCACTCGGTGGATGAAGCCTTGCTCTAGGAGAAAATCTAATGCTCGATAAACAGTGGGAGGCTTAGCCTGAGGCTCACTCTCTTTTAGTTGCTCCAATAGCTCATACGCACTTGAGGCGCGGCGATTAGAACAAATGAGTTCAAATACGCGTCGGCGTTGCGGAGTCAATCGTACTCCACGCTCTGCGCAGATACTTTCAATTTGTTCAATGATTGTTGGGTTCAAACCTTTCACCATAACTATCGGACGTGCTCTATGATAAATCATTTCTATACGAAGTTCGTTTAGAAATGCTTCATTTTACCCACTATCAGAACGAAAATCATGAATTAAAGCAAGTCGGTGGTGGTGTGAAGTCGGAATAGTCATCACAGAATGAATCAACGAGTGACAGATTCGTAATACTGCTGCGTATTCCTAAGCATTTGGCTAGCCAGCCAACCAAATCATTCTCGCTGAAACTAGCACCTAGAGGTGCTTGGGTATACAATACCCGACTTATTTTTTGAGCGTACTGCTGCGCTCGACCTTGGCAACATAAAAACGGGTGTTTATATCATGACTCATTCTTGCAGGCTCTCCGTAGCACCAATGCTCGACTGGACCGATCGTCATTGTCGCTACTTCCATCGCTTAATGACCAAAGAAACCCTGCTGTACACTGAAATGGTGACGACAGGTGCGATCATTCATGGAAAAGGAGATTTCCTCGCTTACAACGAAGAAGAGCATCCGTTGGCCCTTCAGTTGGGTGGTTCAAACCCAGAAGATTTGGCAAAGTGCGCTAAACTGGCTCAAGAGCGTGGCTACGATGAGGTTAACCTCAATGTGGGTTGCCCGTCTGACCGTGTACAAAACGGTCGCTTTGGTGCTTGCCTAATGGCGGAACCACAGTTGGTTGCGGATTGTGTCGCTGCAATGAAGGATGTGGTTGATATTCCTGTGACAGTCAAGACTCGTATTGGTATTGATGATCAAGATTCTTACGAGTTCCTAACGGATTTTGTTTCTATTGTCTCAGAAAAGGGGGGCTGTGAGCAGTTCACTATCCACGCGCGTAAAGCTTGGTTAAGTGGTCTTAGTCCGAAAGAAAACCGTGAGATCCCACCATTGGATTACCCACGCGCTTACCAATTGAAGCAAGACTTCTCACACCTAACGATTGCGATTAACGGTGGCGTGAAATCATTAGAAGAAGCAAAAGCACATCTTCAGCATCTTGACGGTGTGATGATTGGTCGTGAAGCATACCAAAGCCCATATTTACTGGCATCGGTAGACCAAGAGTTGTTTGGCTCTAATGCTCCAGTGAAGAAACGCAGCGAAGTTGTTGAAGAGATGTATCCATACATTGAAGCGCAATTAGCGAAAGGTGCGTACCTTGGTCATATTACCCGTCATATGTTAGGTTTATTCCAAAGCATGCCAGGTGCTCGTCAATGGCGTCGTCATATCAGTGAAAATGCGCACAAGCCGGGTTCTGGTTTAGAAGTGCTGCAAGACGCGTTAGCGAAGATTCCAAAAGAATTGAATGTGTAAAATTCACCAGTGGTTGGCTAAAATTGCCAACTAAAGAATGATAAAGCCAGAGTGCAGAAATGCCTCTGGCTTTATTTTTGAATAAAAATCATTGTGTTATCGTCATCTTGGTAAGTTGGTATGGAAACTGCTCTGTTTATTAAAAACAAATGGAGAAGTGATTATGTTGGAGCTAATCTTTATTTTAGTCTTTGCGGCGACCCTATTGGTTACCGGTATCACAATGATGACCGTATTCGCAGCAACCGGTATCGCGTTAGTTGTGATGTTTTTACTGGGAATGGTCGGAGCGGTACTCAAACTATTGCCATGGTTAATCGTGATTGCATTGGGTGTTTGGTTCTTCAAGAATTACGTTGCCCAGCCCCGCTATAAATAATGAGTGACATGATTTAGTTGATAGAGAGACGTGAGAGTATGGTATATTTCCTCTCACGTCTTCAACGTGAACATCAGCTATCTCGGAGTACACACTACATGACAAATAAAGCGACCATCGCTTTAACAGCATTATCGTTGGCAGTATCTTTTCCTGTTTTTGCAGAATATTCTGTATTGACGAAAGTCGGCGCAGAGATCTGGGCTGCTGACACTAAAGTAAATGAAGTAAGACGAGATAGCAGCACAACAGGCGCATTTTACGCGGCGATTGAGCATGATGTGAAATACGTTCCTAATGCGCGTTTTCGTTACTCGAGCATTGATGCTGATTATATGGGGTTCGATAAGCTCGATTTCACCATGTACTACCAAGTTCTGGAGCATGATTTATTGCATTTTGATGCGGGTGTTACATTCAGTAATTTAAGTGACACTAAATACATTGATGCTGGCTCAAACAAGCGTATAGAAGAGTTTGATGAGCTGATTTGGGCTTGGTACGGTTACGCAGAGATTCAAGTTCCGGACACAAATTTTGATGTGATTGGTGAGATAAACTTTGGTGACAACAAAGGTATCAAAAGTACCGATTTCATGGCCGGTGTTCAATACCATGTACCGCTCGAAAAAGCTCAACTGGCTTTTCGTGGTGGTTACCGCGTGATTGATTTGGAGTCCGAGAAATTCATGTCGGATCTAGGGAAAGAGTTTATTTTTGCTAACGGCTTTTTTGTGAGTGCAGAATACGCATTCTAAATGCAGCCAGATTAGATACTCGATTTTTTAAAACGTCGCTTTATAAGCGGCGTTTTTTTATATCACTTCATTATATCCAATCGAATTTTCTGCCTATTTTGCTGACTTAGACCATGCTTACCTAGGAGCAATGTGAAAATTAAAGCAGGGATAGCGATGACAATAAACGAACTAAGACATCTATTCCGTGAAAACCAGCTTGTCGAAGCGATTATTGAACCTGCAATCCAAGAGGGTGGCTGGGTTGTGGAGTTCAGACATGCGCGCGGTGGTTTTGTTTTTCTGACGGACAGTCATGGTGAAGAATGTCTTTATGAAGATTTGGATGCAGCGTCAAAATCGGCAATGGCAGTAGGCTTTCAACAAGTCCGCATTGAAGATCGATGAGCAAAAAGTAAGCCGTTCTTACTTCCAAAAAGTTATAAAACATTCACTTCTATTCTTTCTTGTTATTAAGGAGAGTGGGTACTCTATCGTCACGCAATGAATAGGGATGTCGTGATAATGTCTTTTCAAAAGAATGAGTATTCTCACAAGAATGTGTCTGAAGATAATAATGGGCAAGGAGGAACTCCTCCAATCGCAAGCCCTCTGAATGACCAACAAATTAGCTCACTCCAACAAACTGTCTCTGAGTTGTCTTCACAGCAACTTGCTTGGGTCAGTGGGTATTTTTGGGGATTAGCTCAAAATCAACCAAATACAGCGGTAACGCCAATTGCACAAGCGACGGCAGCCGTATCAGCGAAGCCAGCAGGTAAGTTGAGTATTATTTTTGCTTCCCAAACTGGCAACGCTAAAGGCGTTGCTGAAGCTCTAGAACAGGAAGCAAAAGCAGAAGGAATTGCTGTCGAACTTTTTGATGCAAGTGATTACAAAGGTAAAAACTTAGCCAAAGAAACACATGTCATTATTGTGGCATCGACGAACGGCGAAGGCGAAGCACCAGATAACGCTATAGAGCTACACGAGTTTTTGCAATCTAAGAAAGCTCCTAAGCTGTCAAACCTTCAATATGGCGTTATTGCTCTGGGTGACTCGAGCTACGAATTCTTCTGCCAAACCGGTAAAGACTTCGACGCTTACCTATCAAAGTTAGGCGCGACCCCATTTATCGATCGTCTTGATTGCGATGTGGATTATGAAGCACCAGCAGCTGAATGGCGTAAGAATGCGTTAGGTAAGGTAAAAGATACGCTTTCTTCTGGCACTGAAGCGGATGTGGTTCAGCTTCCTGTGGGTCAGGCGGCGACTGCGCACTCTCCTTACAATAAACAAAACCCATACACAGCGACGTTACTGACCAGTCAAAAAATCACGGGTCGTGATTCTGGAAAGGATGTTCGTCATATAGAAATTGACTTGGAAGGTTCGGGGTTAACGTATCAGCCTGGTGATGCGCTAGGTGTGTGGTTTGAAAATAGTTCAGAACTTGCTAATGCCATTCTTGGTAAGGTCGGTTTGTCTGGGGTTGAAACCGTTGATGTTGATGGCGAAAGCTTGTCAATCCATAGTGCTCTCGTGAGTAAATATGAAATCACAACATCTAACCCTCAGCTCATTACAAAGTTTGCCGAGTTATCCGGTAGCAAGAAGCTACAAAAGCTGGTTGACGATAAAGATAAACTTCGCGAGTACTCTGCAAATACTCAAATTGTTGATGTATTGGCAGAGAAGAAAACCAAGTTAACCGCAGATGAGTTGATTAGTTTGCTTCGTCGTCTTACTCCTCGCCTTTACTCTATTGCATCAAGCCAAGAAGAGGTCGATGAAGAAGTACACCTAACGGTTGCTTTGGTTGAGTACGAACAAAACGACGAAAAACGATATGGTGGTGCGTCGAGCTTCTTAGCACAGCGTCTCGAAGAGGGAGATGAAGTTAAAGTATTTGTTGAGCATAACAACAACTTTAAACTGCCGGAAGATGATAGCACTCCAATTATCATGGTTGGTCCAGGCACAGGGATCGCACCATTCCGTAGCTTTATTCAGGAGCGTGAAAACCGCGATGCTGAAGGCAAAAACTGGTTGTTCTTTGGTGATCGTACTTTCACTCAAGACTTCTTATACCAAGTTGAATGGCAAAAGTACCTCAAGTCAGGAGTACTAAGCCGATTGGATGTTGCTTTTAGTCGTGACCAAGTAGAAAAAGTTTACGTACAACATCGCATCTTAGAAAACGCAGCTCAAGTGTGGCAGTGGATCCAAGAAGGCGCTTATATCTATGTCTGCGGTGATGCAACTCGTATGGCAAAAGATGTGCACGACGCACTGGTTATCGTTGCTGAACAAGAAGGCAAGATGCCGCGTGACGATGCGGAACAATTTATTAATGACCTACGTAAAGCGAAACGTTATCAGAGGGATGTGTACTAATGACTTTTTCTACGGACAATAATAAGCAGGTTGTATTAGGTGAAGAGTTAGGGCCGCTATCTGATAACGAGCGCCTGAAGCGAGAAAGTAACTTATTACGTGGCACCATTGAGCAAGATTTACAGGACCGTATTACTGGTGGCTTTACTGCCGATAACTTCCAGTTAATTCGTTTCCACGGTATGTATCAACAAGACGACCGTGATATCCGTAATGAACGCACAAAGCAAAAACTGGAACCATTACATAATGTGATGCTTCGTGCTCGTATGCCTGGAGGCATCATCACGCCAACGCAATGGTTAGCGATCGACAAGTTCGCAACGGAGCACTCTTTATATGGAAGTATTCGTCTGACGACTCGCCAAACGTTCCAGTTTCATGGGGTATTAAAACCGAATATTAAGTTGATGCATCAAACGCTCAACAGTATTGGCATTGATTCGATTGCAACCGCGGGTGATGTAAACCGTAACGTGTTGTGTACCACTAACCCGGTCGAATCAGAACTTCATCAAGAAGCTTATGAATGGGCGAAGAAGATCAGTGAACACCTGCTTCCAAAAACACGTGCTTACGCTGAGATTTGGCTGGACGGTGAGAAAGTAGAAAGCACTGAAGAAGATGAGCCTATTCTGGGTAAAAACTATTTACCGCGTAAGTTTAAAACGACGGTGGTGATCCCACCGCAAAATGACGTAGACGTGCATGCCAATGATCTTAACTTCGTAGCAATTGCGGATAACGGCAAGTTGGTTGGTTTTAACGTCCTAGTTGGCGGCGGTCTAGCGATGACACATGGTGATACGTCAACTTATCCGCGCCGCGCTGACGACTTAGGTTTCATCCCATTAGAGAAAACGCTTGATGTTGCAGCGGCGGTGGTTACCACTCAGCGTGATTGGGGTAATCGCTCAAACCGTAAGAATGCCAAAACCAAATACACACTTGACCGTGTAGGTACTGATGTCTTTAAAGCCGAAGTCGAAAAGCGAGCAGGCATTCAGTTTGAAGCAAGCCGCCCGTACGAGTTTACTGAGCGTGGTGACCGTATTGGTTGGGTAGAAGGAATTGATGGTAAACATCACTTAGCACTTTTCATCGAAAATGGTCGTCTGCTGGACTTCCCAGGTAAACCACTTAAAACGGGTGTTGCTGAAATTGCCAAAATCCATAAAGGCGATTTCCGTATGACTGCCAACCAGAACTTAATTGTTGCGGGGGTACCTAAAAGCGAAAAAGCGAAGATTGAAAAGATCGCTCGTGAACATGGCTTGATGGATGACAATATCAGTGAGCAGCGCAAAAACTCAATGGCGTGTGTTGCCTTTCCAACGTGTCCGCTAGCGATGGCAGAGGCAGAGCGTTTCCTTCCTCAGTTTGTTACTGATGTGGAGGGGATTTTGGAAAAGCACAACCTACCAGAAAATGACAACATCATTTTGCGTGTAACTGGGTGTCCAAACGGTTGTGGTCGCGCCATGTTGGCTGAAATTGGTTTAGTGGGTAAAGCGCCAGGTCGTTACAACCTACATTTAGGTGGTAACCGTGCTGGTACTCGAGTACCAAAAATGTACAAAGAGAACATCACGGATAAGCAAATCTTAGAAGAGATTGATCTGCTGGTGGCTCGATGGTCGAAAGAGCGTGAAGAAGGCGAAGCCTTCGGCGATTTCACAATTCGTGCTGGTATAATCCAAGAAGTGCTCGTATCAAAGAGGGACTTTCATGCTTGATTCTGTAGCATCCAGGCTTGAGCTTACAGAGTTATTGACATTAACAAAGACGGAGCAAATCCTCCGTCTTGCTCAAATTAATGTCGAGCTCGAAAAGCTTTCGGCACAAGATAGAGTAAAGTGGGCTTTAGAGAATCTAGAGGGCGAGTTTGCGGTTTCTTCTAGTTTTGGTATTCAAGCCGCGGTTATGCTTCATTTAGTTACTCAAGTCAAAGCGGATATCCCCGTCATTCTAACCGATACAGGATACCTGTTTGCTGAAACCTATCAATTCATTGATGAGCTGACAGATGCTCTCAACCTAAATTTAAAAGTTTATCGAGCCAAAGAAAGTGCGAATTGGCAAGAAGCTCGATATGGAAAGTTATGGGAGCAGGGTGTAGAGGGAATTGAAAAATACAACAAGCTCAATAAAGTTGAGCCGATGCGTCGAGCGCTAAAAGAGCTTAATGTTGGAACGTGGTTCTCTGGACTACGTCGAGAGCAAAGTAAATCACGAGCAGGTTTACCGATACTATCAATTCAGAACGGTGTGTTTAAGTTTTTGCCAGTAATTGACTGGACTAATAAAGACGTCCATTACTACTTAGAACAACACGGCCTTAAATACCACCCATTGTGGGATGAAGGTTACCTTTCAGTTGGTGATACTCATACCACTCGTAAATGGGAGCCGGGAATGTCTGAGGAAGAAACTCGATTCTTTGGTTTAAAACGAGAGTGTGGTCTACATGAAGATGATGGTTCAGAACAAGATGGGTCCGGCATATAACCATAATGACCTTTAAATCGAGTTTAGAGTAAATAAAGAAAGCTGCAATAAAGCAGCTTTCTTTATTTATAGCACCTGAAAAACACGCTTTATAGAATAACTCTGTGGATAAGTTGTGCGAGTTCTTGGGGTAAAGTTGAATAAATAAAGCTTTGATCGAAAACTCATCGCTTAACCATTATTTTTGCAATTTTTGAAAAATAACGCTTGCCAATGTGAGCGCGATCTCTATAATGCCTCCTCGTCGACAGGGCAAGGGCTCACAAGGGTTTAAGCAAAGTCGGCAAGGCTGAAAAGAAAAACGAAATAATTTGAAAAAGTGTTTGACACAACAAATTATATCGCTAGAATGGCCGCCTCTTCAGAAGTGATGTTAATCACAAAGAAGAGTTGCTCTTTAACAATATAAACCTATCAATCTGTGTGGGCACTCGTTGATGATAATCCAATTAGAAACTTCGGTTTCAAATTAGGTTTCAATGAAACGAAGTGACCATTGAATCTTCGGATTCAGCACAGTCAATTCAAACATTACTTTATGTAATGTTCAGTATTCATTGAGCCGACAAAATCTTAAATTGAAGAGTTTGATCATGGCTCAGATTGAACGCTGGCGGCAGGCCTAACACATGCAAGTCGAGCGGAAACGAGTTATCTGAACCTTCGGGGAACGATAACGGCGTCTAGCGGCGGACGGGTGAGTAATGCCTAGGAAATTGCCCTGATGTGGGGGATAACCATTGGAAACGATGGCTAATACCGCATGATGCCTACGGGCCAAAGAGGGGGACCTTCGGGCCTCTCGC
>NZ_JAMZAQ010000008.1:0-54353 GCF_024181795.1 Vibrio sp. Y10_XG_PY6 | reverse complement strand
GTTTGAATTGACTGTGCTGAATCCGAAGATTCAATGGTCACTTCGTTTCATTGAAACCTAAATTGTTTCCGAAGAAACTATTTGGATTATCATCAACGAGTGCCCACACAGATTGATAGGTTTATATTGTTAAAGAGCTTTTCTAACTTATCCAGCAACTTAGTTGCTCGTCGTTAGGGGTGCGTATCTTACTCCGCACCGTGAGAGAGTCAAGCATTTTTTCAAATTTCTTTTTCTCTCACTCCCGACTCGCTGTGTGACTTTCGTCTCACTCCGTGTCGGTGGATGCGCAGTATAGGGAGTTGAGAAATTAGTACAAGCGTTTTTTGCAAAAAAACTTTCAACAGGTCATTAGTTAGCCAAAAGCGTGATATTTGCATATTTCTTCGTCACATTTGAGACATATCACAGCAATTGGTTGGAAAAACACCAACCATATACGTAAGATTCATGTGTCTATTCTGTTAATGGACAATCGATCTCTTTATCACTATGTGTAGTAATTAAAATGACGTCTAAAAAAAATCTGATTTTATGTGCTGGGCTGGCCGTCGTTGGGGGAATCGTCTTCTCTCAAGTCACTATCCCACCAGCCTTGAGTTTTCTCATTGGTGTTATCGCTACTGCTTTTTTATTTTCATTTTCTAGCCAGACACCTTCTATTCAATCAACGGACTCGGATCCATCGACTAAAACTCTGTATGTAGGCAACCTTCCTTATAAGGCCAATGAGAGTCACGTTCGCGATTTGTTTGCTGAATATGGACAGGTCTATGCAGTACGCTTAATGAAAGATAAGCGCACTGGAAAAAGAAGAGGGTTTGGTTTTGTCGTGATGGCTGCGGCAGATGCCAAGCCAGCTATCGCTAAACTTAATGAAAAGGAATATATGGAAAGAACGCTAAAAGTGAGAATTGCGAACGATCCTAAACACCCGGATGGTGGTAAACCAGAACAGGATTAAAACCTAGCTTCTTTAAACAAATGTTCAGTGCATCTTCCTGCCAAGGAGTTGCACTGGCATAAATCGACTTACTTCCCTCTTCCGTATCCTCAATTTCATCACTTAATAGTAATGCTTTTACTCGACGTGCAATGGCTGCACCCGAATCAATTAAAGTAACGTCCCCACCCAAAGCTTGATGAATTTCCTCTTTGATTAAAGGGAAGTGAGTACAACCGAGCACCGCAACGTCTACTTTATCGCGAAGCGGAAGCAGGATTTTTGTCAGTTCGTCTAGAGAAACGCTGTTGCCTCGCAACTTCTCTTCGGCCATATCCACCAAGCGAGTTGATCCCAACAGCTCAACTGGTTTGCCTTGCGCAAAGTCTCGTATTAACTCGTGAGTATATTGGCGTGTTACTGTCGCCGGAGTGGCGATCAGCCCTACCCCTTTTGATGCCAAAAGCGATGCGGGTTTAATCGCAGGGACAACACCAACAACGGGAATCGATAGATTTTCACGTAAGGAAGGAAGCACTATGGTGCTTGCCGTATTACAAGCAATGACAACAATGTCGACTTGGTGTTCTTCGACTAATGAAGAGACCAGTTGGTTAACTCGTGAAATGAGTACCGCCTGATCGAGTTCACCATAAGGGTAAGCCTGATTATCGAATAAGTATAAGTAGTCAAGATGCGGCAATAGGCGATGTATCTCTTGGAATACAGAAAGACCACCAACACCGGAGTCAAAAACTAGGACTTTTTTCTTACTTGCTACTCGCACGAGCCTTACCTAAAGAACAGAAACGTTGCGATCATACTGCTTAGATTTGTTTTGGCAATGCTTTAGCATGGTATCTTTGATGGCTGAATCTATCTCCAGATTCTACATCTCGCTTCGTTAGCTCGATATGCCCTTGAAAAGACGGCGAAGACGTGACCAGTGTGTGAAATTCACCATTTTCCCCACAGGGATCAATTTGACTTGGTAATGACTCTATTAGGACTTTGTCATACCAGCGACCACACCACTCTGGAGGGAGAACACTTCCGTCGATGGTGATCAACATCGTTTGAATACCACGCTCTATGATTTCCATCGCTAGTTTGTCGCTGCTCTCCCCTAATAGCGGAAAGACGCACTCCCAGCCAGCAGGTTCAATATAGCTGCGTCGGTACTCGGCAATGCCATTGCAAAACATATCGCCAAATGCGACAGCTTCTATGTTCAGACCACTACTTTGTAATGCATTAACGATGGTCGATTGATAAATGTCGTTACTCGGAAAGACTTCAGGCAGTTCGATAGTAATGAGCGGAAGCGCAAGTAAGTCTGCTTGCATTTGTACAACGTCAAGCGGAGTTGCTTGGAAAGGGACTTCTTTCCCTACGTAAGTCGTGTACAAACCGACAACTTGATAATTTGGATTCTCGTTAAGGCGCTCAAGCGTTAATGTCGAATCTTTACCGCTGGACCAACTGATCACCACTTGCTTAGGTTTCGTCATTCGATTTTCCACCACAAAATATTAAAAACCGCCCGAAGGCGGTTTGTGTTCATTCACGATTAGAATTCGTAGCCAACGTTTAGATAGTACGCTCGCTCCGCGGCAGGGTAACCTTTTGCCATCTCATACTCTTTATCAAATAGATTATCGATACGAGCGCTAATAGAGGTCGACTCATTCGGATAGTAAGTCACAGCCGTATCAACCAACGAGTAAGAAGAAAGCGTGATATCTTGTGAAGGCCAAGTGCTGTAATCCACATCTGGTCGGTTACCTACATACTGATAGCTAACCGACCAGTCCACTTTATCGAAGCTCACTAAAGCGTTCCACTTATACATTTCTTTAGCGCGGCGCTGCAATTGATGCCCTTTATCGTCTTCAGCATCTTTGTAATCCGCACTCAACTGGTGCTGCACAATCCCTGTATCAAACTCAGCAACAAGCTCCACACCTTGGATATGTGTTTCACCATCGACATTCAAATATTTGTATGTGGTTGGATGGTAATCGATAAGATTCGTGATTTTATAGTCATAACCCGTTACGGACCAAAAAACGCCTTGGACATCACCGCTGAATGCTAGCTCCCAAGCATCTGACTCTTCCGGCTTAAGATCTTTCTCACCGTACGTTGGGTCATACTGTTGATATAGGTTTGGAGCCTTAAACGCAGTACCAAAAGAAGCTTTAACCCCAAACTCTGGCACAAATTGGTAACCAGCCGCTAAACTGTAAGTGAACTCACTACCGTATTCTTCGTTATCATCCAAGCGAGCACTGCCCTCAAGCATTGCTTTATCAATACTAGTGGTTGCCATACCAAACAGAGCGCCATTGGTACGATCAAACGTTTTATTCGCACTCTTGTCTTTGTAAGATTCGTTGCGCCAATCAATACCACCAGCAAACGTCGTATTGTTGTTTAACAAGTAACTGTTGGTCCACTGGACATTTTGCTGTTCAAGTTCATCTTCAGTACCTGAGTGTTTGCCTTTTGCTTGCTCATAGTTCCAAGACTTCTGTTTCTGTGCCGTTACTTGTAGTTCTGACATCACGTTACCAGACTGATACTTACCGCCCAGAGTGGCAGAAAGGTCGTCTTTTTCTGCTTCGTAATAACCGCGACTGCCGTAGCTGCTGTCATATTGATAAACATTTTCGTAAGCACGTAGGTTACCAAATACAGACCACTGGTCATTGAAGTTATGCACGTAACCTAGCAGACCATTCTTTGTATCAAAGCCATGGCGATCGCCGTCATTAACTCCCGGTACAGGACGAACGTTATAGCCATCATCACTTTCACTACCAAGCGCGATATTCAGTTGGCCGCTCTCTGTGACTTTAATGCCAGATGCCACACTCAATTCTTGGTAATCTAAGCTACCTAAACCAGCGCTTAACTTCGTTCCTTCTTCGTCAGCACGCGCAATGGTGATGATATTGATCACGCCACCAATCGCTTCTGAACCATAAAGTGACGCACGCGCACCACGCACGTACTCAATCCGTTGAACGTAAGTAAGTGGGATTTGGTTAAAGTCCACAGCGCCCTTCGCTGCTCGCGCAAAACGTACGCCATCAACCAGTACTAGAACTTGGTCGGAACTGGTACCACGAACAAATAAAGACGCTAACTGACCACGACCACCATTTTGTGAAACTTGAATCCCCGTAAGACGGCGCAACACATCTGGTAGGGTTTTCGCTTGAATGCGATCAATGTCTTGTCGAGTAACCACTTCGACATCTGCCAACGTACGGCTTTCGGCTTGCTCAAAACGGTTTGCAGTAACAACGATGGTTTCGTCAGTGGAGGTTTCTTGGGCCTGTAGATAAGAGACAGGTGAAAGCAGCGATGCCAAAGTGATCGCCAGTGCGGATTTTCTCATTGTATTGTCCTAAATCGCGTAATTCCTTCCGAGCCCTGTCATCATGACAGTCCAGTGCTGTGGCTCAGTTGTTGGCAGGTATTCGGACTCAAGAGCACGGGTGTACCGCCTACTTGCTCGACTTCCCACATAAACTAATGCAGTGTCTGATGAGCGTTCGTTCTCTTTTACCGCTGCGCGTCAGTTCTGGATTCACACCAGATTCCCATTTCAGCCATCTAGATTGCTAGATAACACCAACTTGAGGCAAATATTATTCAGCTATTGATTATTTGTCCAGCCAATATTGCCCTTATAAGTTGTAACGTTTTGATTGATTTTGCTTTCTACTCTGTCTGTACGCACTATCTTTAAATCAATTCCAGTACAAAACTGGACATCCTATTGAGATTGAATAAAATCTGCGCTCTTAAATTGAATGCACCATAAAAGGTAAGATCATGGCTACTCTTGATGTAAATCCACAACGCTACCAAGAACAACTGGCTGAAAAAGTCGAACGTCTCACGGATATGTTCGCGCCATACAACATGCCAGAACTGGAAGTGTTTGAATCACCAGAGCAGCACTACCGCATGCGTGCTGAGTTCCGTGTTTGGCATGAAGGCGAAGATCTTTACTACATCATGTTCAACCAAGAAACTCGTGAGAAGTACCGTGTTGACCAATTCCCTGCAGCAAGCCGTCTGATCAACGACCTGATGCCGCTATTGGTTGAAGCGATGAAAGACAACGACTCACTACGTCGTAAACTGTTCCAGGTGGATTTCCTATCGACACTAAGTGGTGAGATTCTGGTTTCACTGCTTTACCATCGCCAACTTGATGAAGAGTGGATTGAAAACGCGAAAGCCCTTAAACAGCGTTTAAATGATGAAGGCTTCAATCTAAATATCATTGGTCGTGCTCGTAAGATGAAGATTGTCCTAGACCGCGACTACGTTATCGAGAAGCTCGATGTAAATGGTCAAAGCTACATCTACCAACAAGTAGAGAACAGCTTCACTCAGCCGAACGGCAAAGTCGCAGAGAAGATGCTGGAATGGGCGGTCGACTGTACCCAAGAAAGCACTGGTGACCTACTAGAACTTTACTGTGGTAACGGTAACTTCTCGCTGGCCTTGGCACAGAATTTCGACCGCGTCCTGGCAACTGAGCTAGCTAAACCATCGGTGGTATCTGCACAGTACAACATCGCTGCCAATAAGATTGATAACGTACAAATCTTACGTCTATCAGCAGAGGAATTTACTCAAGCGATCGAAGGTAAGCGTGAATTCCGTCGTCTACAAGATGCAGGTGTGGATCTGAAGAGCTACAACTGCAACACGATTTTTGTCGATCCACCACGTGCTGGGATGGATGCCGATACTTGTAAAATGGTGCAAGGTTACGAGCGCATCATGTACATCTCTTGTAACCCTGAGACTCTAAAAGAGAACTTGGACATTCTATGCGAAACACACAACGTGACGCGTTTTGCTCTGTTTGACCAATTCCCTTATACCCACCATATGGAAGCGGGCGTGCTATTGGAACGCAAAGCGTAACCCACCGCGTCAAATACAAAAAAAGCGAGCTCAATGGCTCGCTTTTTTTAATTTGATTCGTTTTGCTTATTCCGCAGAAGTCTTCTTGCTGACAAAACCTAGCTTCTTACCAATCCATGCGAGTAAGATCATTGAAACCATGATCGCAAAGAAGTTTGAGCCTGCTTCTGGGTATTGCGCTTTAATAAACGCAGAGTGACCAAACGCACCTACGAAGAAACACGCCAAGCCAACTAATGGGATATCTTCTGATACCGGATTATTTAGGTACTCTTGGTAAAGAGCTTGTACAGCCAGTACGAGTGCAATCAATGGGAAGATTGAAAACGATACTTCACTCATGGTCAACCATGACAACAAAGCATCACCACACATACCTGCAACCAGTGCCAAAATCAGCGTTTTCTTTTCAGATTTATTTCCATTCGACATTATTCTATCCCGCCTTTTAATCGGTTACGTTCACGTTCTTTGCGATACCAATAGGCCCCTTTGGCTATCATTCGCAATTGCATGATCAATCGCTCGGCGAGTTCATCGCGCTCACGTCGATCTAAATCTAAAGCTTCAGCCCCCGAACTGAAAACCAAAGTCACAGACGCTTCTGCTTGAGTATACGCCTCTTCTCTGGTCACGCCGGTGCTCATTAAATACTCGGTTAATTCTGCCGCAAAATGCTGGATTTCTCGAGCAACAGCGGTACGAAATTCAGCAGAAGTGCCGGAGCGCTCACGCAACAACAAACGAAAAACGTTCGGACTACTTTCAATGAATTCCATAAAGGTTTCGACCGAGGTACGAATTACGCTACCTTCTTTCACAATACGTTGACGCGCCTGACGCATCAGTTGACGTAGTAGCAAACCGCCTTCATCGACCATAGTTAAGCCTAGCTCATCCATATCTTTGAAGTGGCGGTAAAAAGAAGTCGGTGCAATCCCTGCCTCTCGGGCGACTTCTCGCAAGCTAAGGCTGGAAAAGCTGCGATCCGCACTTAATTGACTAAATGCCGCATCGATCAATGATCGACGTGTCTTCTCTTTTTGCTGTGCGCGGATTCCCATCGATTTCATTCTTAACTTGCTCTTTTTCTGTAGGGTACAAGAGCCTCAATATAACGCAATTTGCTCCTACGGAGAAAGATATGTTGCTTCGCTCGCTCTGAGCGCGGAGAACGTTACTATTGGCATGCATCTAATTGCAATGTTCTCGATGCAATTTATAGACATACAACATACCAAATCATCCTTTTGTTCGATTCTGCGTGATCACTTCCACTCTCTAACAGGCATTACGTGTACCAATAGAGTAAATGAGTTAAAATCGCGCTAAAGCAATGTTAAGCAAATATAACAAGGAAGGCATCATGGCGCATGTTAATCACTATGACGTGATCGTAATCGGTAGTGGCCCTGGCGGAGAAGGGGCTGCAATGGGATTAACCAAAGCGGGACTGAATGTTGCCATTGTCGAGAAAGAAAGCAGTGTCGGCGGCGGTTGTACTCACTGGGGTACCATTCCATCAAAAGCACTGCGTCATGCCGTTAGCCGCATCATCGAATTTAATAGCAACCCGCTATTTTGCCGAAACAACACCAGCGTTCATGCAACATTTTCTGACATTTTAGGTCATGCCAAGTCGGTCATTGATAAGCAAACTCGACTTCGTCAGGGCTTTTATGACCGTAACTCATGCACACTTTTGTTCGGGACCGCGCGATTTATCGATAACTACTCTATTGCAGTGATGCAAAGCGATGGTACAGAAGAAATCTATTCTGCGGATAAGTTTGTCATCGCGACGGGTTCTCGTCCGTATCAGCCTAACGACGTTGATTTCTTGCATGAGCGCATCTACGACAGTGATTCCATTTTGAGCCTGAAACACGACCCTCGCCATATCATCATTTACGGTGCAGGCGTTATCGGTTGTGAATACGCTTCTATCTTCCGCGGCCTTGGAGTGAAGACTGACCTTATCAATACCCGCGACCGCTTGTTGGAGTTTTTGGATAACGAAGTGTCAGATGCGCTGTCTTATCACTTCTGGAACAGCGGTGTGGTAATTCGTAATGATGAGACCTATGAAAAAATCGAAGGCAC
Organism: Vibrio sp. Y10_XG_PY6; assembly: GCF_024181795.1. Taxonomy (NCBI): domain Bacteria; kingdom Pseudomonadati; phylum Pseudomonadota; class Gammaproteobacteria; order Vibrionales; family Vibrionaceae; genus Vibrio; species Vibrio sp. Y10_XG_PY6. The sequence continues at coordinate 46,351 of NZ_JAMZAQ010000008.1, read as the reverse complement.
AGAAGATGGCGTGATTATTCACCTACAATCTGGCAAGAAGATGAAGGCGGACTGTTTGTTGTATGCGAATGGTCGAACAGGTAACACCGATAAGTTGAATTTGGGTGCAGTGGGTCTGGAAGCGGATTCTCGCGGACAACTAAAAGTAAACCGTAACTACCAAACCGATATTGAGCACATTTACGCTGTAGGCGATGTCATCGGTTACCCTAGCCTTGCAAGCGCCGCTTATGACCAAGGGCGATTTGTCGCACAAGCCATTACGAAAGGTCAGGCAGAAAACTATCTGATTGATGATATTCCAACAGGTATCTACACCATCCCAGAGATTAGCTCTGTGGGTAAAACCGAGCAAGAGCTAACAGCTGCGAAAGTACCGTATGAAGTAGGACGCTCTTCCTTCAAGCATCTAGCTCGTGCACAGATCGCAGGGAAAGACATCGGCAGCTTGAAGATATTGTTCCATCGTGAAACCAAAGAAATTTTAGGGATTCACTGCTTTGGCGAACGTGCCGCGGAAATTATCCACATCGGTCAAGCCATTATGGAGCAAAAAGGCTCAGCGAATACCATCGAGTATTTCGTCAATACCACCTTCAACTATCCGACGATGGCCGAAGCGTATCGTGTCGCTGCGTTGAATGGTTTGAACCGCTTGTTCTAATCTATGCTTCTTGATAGCAAACAGAAAAACAGCAGGCTTGGACCTGCTGTTTTTATATCAACATTGTGCGAGGAAAGTATCCTTGCGCCATTGGTAGAGAAAGATAACCCCCAAACCAACACCCCGCATCAACATAAAGCTCGTCATTGCAAACCACAGCGCGTGATTTTCCCACTCGGCGAATAAGTAAAAGACAACGAAGAAACTGCTGGTCGCGACAAACATACTATTGCGCATGTCTTTGCCTTTGGTTGCACCGACAAAAATGCCATCCAATAGAAAGCACCACATCGACGCAAGTGGCATCACCACCAGCCAAGGTAGATACACCGATGCTTGCTGTTGTACCGCCTCAATTGAAGTGATCATGGCGATCAACTCCGGTCCCGCCAAACCAAAGAGCGCGGTCAGTCCTAAGCAAATAATCAAACTCCAAAAGAAAGTGCCGACAAGCGATGCACTCAATTGTTGCCTATCTTTGGCGCCAATCGCCTTCCCGACCATGGCCTCCATTGCATAAGCAAAGCCATCCATGCCATACGAGATAATCATCAGGAAGCTCATCAGAACCGCATTTGCAGCGACAACCTCATCACCAAAGCTCGCGCCTTGGAACGTCATAAAGCTAAAAGCCGCTTGCAGACACAAAGAGCGTAAGAAAATATCGCGATTCAATTTCACGAATCGCCCTAAACCGTGTTGAGTGCTGGCTAGCAACTTTTGAGGTGATGGTAATTGCCTCTCTCGCCAGGTTTTCCAGACACACATGAGACCAAAACCCATGCCTGAGTAGTCAGCAATCACCGATGCAAGCGCAGCGCCTTCTACTTTCCACCCCAAACCCATCACAAACAACAAATCGAGGGCAATATTAGTCACGTTGGTGATGATCACCATCCACATTGGTGCTTTGGAATTTTGCGTTCCGAGCAGCCACCCCAACAACACAAAGTTCATTAGCGCAGCGGGGGCACTCCACACACGGATAGAGAAATATTGCATACCGTAGTGTTTTACCTCCGCGCTGGCGTCACTCCAACCAAAGATCAAATCAGCTATCGGGGTATGGGCAATAAGGAAGACTAACGCAAACAGCAGCGCCATAAGTGAGCCTTGCATAAACACCAAGGCAAGTTGCTTTCGGTCTTCACCGCCATAGGACTGCGCCGCCAACCCAGTAGTCGACATACGCAAAAAACCAAGCAGCCAAAACGTCACGCTGATCATGGTGCTGCCCAACGCAACACCACCCAAATACCAAGCGTGGTCTAGATGACCAATCACCGCAGCATCGACCAAACCGAGCAATGGAACAGTAATATTCGACAGCACCATAGGTATCGCTAAAGCTAAGACCTGGCGATGAACTTGTGGGTTAGATAAAGGAGAGAAGATTGAATTTGTCACAGGCACCTCATCAGTAAGATCGACGAGTGTACCTGAGCGCTTAACGACTAGCCAATTACCACTTGATATGAACGAGGACTGGCGTGAGGCGATGCTTCAACATTGGAATCTTATTAAGCCAACGCTGCCAAGCTTTCCAACGAGAACAGAATCTATCGAATGGCGAGAAAGCTTTCACCCACTGTGCCCATGGTAACCATTGCAATATCTGTTCTGCAGGCGCTTCAAAGCCATGAGCATAACGATCAGAGCCAAGCTTTTGTCCCCATTTGGTTTCCGTTAAATCTCCTGCCAACACCATACACAGTTCAGCAGAGACAAAATGTCGACCCAAGGTTTGAATAAATTTCGCGACTTGGCGCTCTGTGCAATCGAGCAGTGCCATTTCACATAAAATGAGTACTGGTGCTTGCTCTGGAATGGCTAACGTCTCTAGCCACGACATTTCATCCACACTGCCACAGCGATGTTCATAACGTTCATTTTTGTGGAACAAGCGCTGACGCCATACCAAATTTTCCGTCACGTCCAGCTCTATCCAATGGCAGCGCCCATTATCCAAACGATAAAAGCGGGTATCTAGCCCAGCTCCGACATTGATTATCCAAGCATCGGGATACTGCTGTAAGAAATGACTAACCTGCTGGTCACAAAGCTGAGTCAGCGTCACGTGCAGCAATTGCTTCTGCGCAATATCACCACTCAAACAATCCGGCGCCATCTTACAGCTCAAACACGCTTTAGCAGCTATCGGATCGTACACCAAGCCATTGTCGACCATGCTTTCACGGCTACGCAATAACAGTGGTTTTAATAAATGGTTAGGAACTTGATGTTTAGACTGAGACATGGGCATTTCCTGCGCCAGAGAGAAAACATAGACATTGAAATAGATGATAATGAATATCAATTACATTATCAAGCTTATAAATTGCTCAAAACAAACAAGGTCAGGATGATAAGCAAGCTTTTAGAGGAAGTAGAACAAAGAGAAGAGAAAAGACAAAACAGCCCAGAAGAACTGGGCTGCTAAAACACACTTACATCCAATCGGTATTGCGAATAATACCAACGGCTAAGCCTTCAATCGTAAGGTGCTGAGACGTTAAGTCCACTTGAATTGGGGCAAACTCTTCATTCTCAGCATGCAGTAATATGGTTGAACCTTTGCGCTCCAAACGCTTCACAGTCACATCATCATCAACACGCGCAACGACAACTTGACCATCTCTCACGTCTTGGGTCTTATGCACCGCGAGCAAATCACCATCCATAATCCCGATGTCTTTCATACTTTCGCCATTTACACGAAGTAAGAAATCCGCTTGCGGTTTGAACATCGCAGGATCGACTTGGTAATGCGCTTCTACGTGTTCCTGAGCCAATATGGGCTCACCCGCAGCAACTTGACCAATCAAAGGCAAGCCCTGTTCGTCATTAGCGGCAGAGTCATCAAGTAGGATACGAATCCCACGCGATGCACCTGGGATAATTTCAATTGCTTGCTTACGAGCAAGCGCTTTTAGGTGTTCCTCTGCGGCATTCGCAGAGCGGAAGCCAAGCTCACGCGCAATCTCTGCACGAGTTGGTGGCATTCCGGTGTCATCGATTTTACTTTTGATCAAATCGAAGACTTGTTGTTGGCGTGGCGTTAACGGCTTCATGTCTCACCTGTCTTTTTATACAGTTAACTGTGAGTATATCCAGTAAATGCTCAAATGAAAACCCAATTGGTTGTTTTTTAATTTATTTGTGGAGTGCACTTCGTTTGCTGACTAAGTTCATTATTCATGCGTTTAAAACACCGCCTTTTCAGTTAATCAAAGTAAAGCAACAACTTAGGAGTTCGACTAATTTACAGCCAATAAAATTAAAAGGTTTGACCAGTTTCTGGTATCCTTGCTGCGCTTAAATTTTATCGCCTAGGCTTATTTCTTTTGCCGTACTCATTTCTTTTTCTATAGAAGACATGCAAAGCGGACACTGAAATAAGGTTAGGCCTGTTTGAATACCTATTGAGGCTGTGAACTTTATGTCTTCTGGACAATCATTTTCACGTTCATTACTAAAACTACCTTTATCGGTACTGGTAAAGGGCACCACAATCCCGTCGAACCCGATTGAAGATCTGAATATCGACCTCGCTAAGCCGATTGTATATGCCCTACCGTTCCGCTCGAACGTGGATTTGCTGACACTGCAAAAACAAGCCATGAGCCTTGGTCTGCCTGACCCGCTCAGTCCGCTGGAAATCAATGGCAAAACGCTGAACCGTTTCGTCTTTATCGCTGCGCGTCCAACTGTGATGAACAACGATAATGATGTCCCAACCGACTCTGTCTCTCTGTTCACAGACTTGCTGGAACTGCATAAACTGGACAGTGAATTGGACGTTCAAATGATCCCTGCAACCGTGCTTTGGGGTCGTAAACCAGGTAAAGAAGAAAACCAAAAGCCTTACCTTCAGCCAATGAATGGCCCGCAAAAGGCGAAAGCGGTAATGGCAGCAGGACGCGACTGCTTGGTTCGCTTTAGTCCCGTGGTATCTCTGCGTTATATGGCAGACTCTCACGGTACCGACAGCGCAATTGCGCACAAATTGGCTCGCGTGGCGCGTATCCACTTCTCACGCCAGAAACTGGCTGCTTCAGGCCCAAACCTGCCTCAACGCCAAGTGTTGTTTGCTCGTTTATTAAAATCCCCAGCTATTGAACTGGCGATCGCTGACGAAGCCAAAAGCAAAAATATCTCGATTGATAAGGCACGTAAAGAAGCCCACGACATCATGGATGAGATCGCCGCCGACTTCTCCTACGGTCTAGTGAAAAACGGCGACCGCATCCTGAGTTGGCTATGGACAAAGCTGTACCAAGGGTTGCACATCAATAACGCCTCGACTGTGCGTCGTTTAGCGCAAGACGGCCACGAGATTGTGTACGTTCCGTGTCACCGTAGTCACATGGACTACCTACTGTTGTCTTACGTTTTATACCATGAAGGCATGGTGCCTCCGCACATTGCGGCAGGTATTAACCTGAACTTCTTCCCGGCCGGTCCTCTTTTCCGTCGTGGTGGGGCGTTCTTTATTCGTCGTAGTTTTAAAGGCAACAAGCTGTACTCAACCATTTTCCGTGAGTATCTAGCCGAGCTGTTTGCCAAAGGCTATTCAGTCGAGTACTTCAGTGAGGGTGGCCGTTCACGTACAGGTCGCTTACTGCAAGCGAAAACGGGTATGCTGGCTATGACCATCCAAGCAATGCTACGTGGTCTAAACCGCCCAGTAACATTAGTGCCGGTCTACATCGGTTACGAGCACGTAATGGAAGTAGGCACTTACGCTAAAGAGCTGCGTGGCAAACGCAAAGAGAAGGAAAACGCAGGGCTTGTACTGCGTACTCTGCGTAAACTGCGTAACTTTGGTTTGGGCTATGTGAACTTCGGTGAGCCAATTCAGCTCAACCAATACTTGAACGAGCACGCTCCTGAATGGACGAAAGACATCGACAGCATGGGTGGTAACAAACCACAATGGATGAACCCTGTGGTCAACGACCTTGCTAATAAGATGATGACGCACATCAACGATGCGGCGGCAGCAAACGCGTTGACCTTGTGTGCAACCGCACTGCTTGCCTCTCGTCAACGTGCACTTTCTCGTGACTCGCTGATCAACCAGATTGAGTGTTACTTAAAGCTACTCAAAAACAACCCGTACTCAAGCACCTCCACTATCCCTACCGAAAGTGCCGAGGAGTTGGTCGATCATGCAATTTCGCTTGATAAGTTCGTGATTGAAACCGATAGCATGGGTGACATCATTTCGCTGGATCGTAGCCAATCGATCCTGATGACCTACTACCGCAACAACATCATCCACTTGTTTGCTCTGCCATCATTAATTGCTCAGATGATCATTCGTCAGCGCAACCTTTCGGTAGAAAAGATTCAAGCGAATGTCGCGCAAATCTACCCATTCTTGAAGAAAGAGTTGTTCTTAAGCTATCAAGAAGACGAGTTGGATGAATTGGTCGTTAAAACACTGCATGAGTTTGCCGATCAGAAAATGATTAGCCTCGATGGTGATAAGCTGGAGATCAATCAGTCGAACAACCAGCCTTTGGTTCTGCTAGGTCGTACAATCACGGAAACACTGCAGCGCTACTCTATCGCGATGAACTTGCTTGTTGCTTACCCAGAGCTCGGTAAATCGGACCTAGAACAGAAGAGCCAAGATATTGCTCAACGTTTAGGACGCTTACACGGTATTAATGCGCCAGAATTCTTCGATAAAGGTGTGTTTACCGCGATGTTCAATACGCTCAAACAGCAAAAATACCTCGATAACGATGGTAACTGTGACACGAAGAAAACGCAGCAATTTGCACGATTACTATTCACTCTGCTTTATCCAGAAGTGAAACTGACGATCGAAGAGAGTATTCATCAACTTCAGTCGTAACCGTTTTACCTTCTTCCAAAATAAGAAAAAAGGCATCCAATCGGATGCCTTTTTGCTATTTCTTCGCTTACCAAAATGCGACCAATAACCCTATCGCTATCACCATGCCAACATAGTTGTTGTTGAGGAAAGCCTTAAAGCACAACTCCCGCTCACGGTGACGAATTAAGTGCTGCTGATAAACAAACAACGACGCAGCAATCAAAAGGGTCCAGTAGTAACTTTGTCCCAATTGGTAGAACTGCCCTAACCAAACCAACATCGCGAGCGTAATCAGTTGCAATACCCCAATGATGAGTTTGTCATGACGACCAAACAAAATTGCCGTCGATTTAATACCAATCTTTAAATCATCATCGCGATCGACCATCGCATACTGAGTATCATAAGCAATGGTCCATAAAGCGTTAATCAGAAACACAAACCAAACTATCAGTGGTAGCTCCCCGGTTTGTGCAGCCCACGCCATTGGAATTGCCCAGCTAAAAGCTAAGCCTAAAAAGAGTTGTGGAATATGAGTATAACGCTTCATAAATGGATAAATGAACGCCAACACGATGCCAGCGAAGGATAGCTGAATCGTCAACGGGTTCATGGTCAACACTAACAAGAATGAGCTGATACCCAAAACCAAAAATAATCCAATCGCTTCTTTTGCTGTCACTTTCCCTGATGGCAGTGGGCGTTGTTTGGTACGTTTTACATGGCCGTCGACTTTGCGGTCAGCAAAATCATTAATCACACACCCCGCGCTACGCATTAGGAATACACCCAATACAAACACGATAAATACATCCCAACTCGGCATCCCTTGGGCTGAGATAATCAGCGCCCAAATCGTTGGCCACATCAGTAACAGTGAACCAATCGGGCGATCCATGCGCATCAGTTGCCAATATGCTTTGGCTTTTTCTGCGGACATTTACACTGTCTCCTTAGCGTAAACTGGTGAATTAGATAAGAATAACTCGGCGACCAGCATCGGTTTGTGATTCATCCACAACCTTGAGCGTCGCGCTAACAAACGTCCTTCTGGTACGGCTACCCATCCCATTTGCAAAGAGTCTCGCTCAACGTTGTCTGCGCTGAACACTGTTAGTCCTAATGGGATATCCCCTTGTTGAGCCAAATCATACTGCTGATCAACTAAGGTTGAGCGAGGAATTAATGTCCGTCCGATAACCCAGTTATCATTGTCACCACACAAAATTACCTCTCGCAGTAAGCAATCTTGTTCGGACAATAACTGGCTTTCGTCCTGTTTTAACGTCGCCGCAGTGACGATCTGATTTTGTAGCAATTCTACCGTTAATGCTTGGCAGTGTTGCTTTAAACGACGTGACAAAGACCCTTGCTCTTCAAGCCAGTGCTTGGCAAATTCATTTGGAAATTCGAATTCTTCGGGGTTTTGCCACTCTACTTCCAATAAAGAAGCAAGATAGAGTGATGTTGGCTGATTCATACTAGTATTCAATTGGAGGCTTTATGCGTACAATAAAGCAACAACTTACCGTCCATAGTAATGTATGTAACCGTAAGTTCCGTTATTTGTTATAGACGGCCCATTGTATCAAGACTGAAGCGATTCGAATATCGCGATCCAGAGAAAGAAAAGTTAGAAATATGTACAAACGTTATATAGCCCAAATTATTTTTGCGTTAACCATACTGTTCGCCGCACCAAGTTGGGCTGAAACGGAAGAAGCTGGACCTAAGTTGGCATACTTTACCCTTGAGCCTGATCTCACTACTAACTTTTACACCAAAGGCAAAAAGTTAGGTTATGTGCAAGTGCGCATCGACATCATGGTAATGAGTCAACAAGATTTATCGATTGTTGAGCATCACCAACCTTTGATTCGCGATGCAGTGATTGAATTACTGGGTAAGCAAACAGAAGATACTATTAAGTCCCTTTCTGGCCGAGAAGATCTGCGCAAAACCTTAGTGACGACCCTCAACGAAACACTTTTGCCCGAAACAGGTAAAACCATCATTGCCGATTTGTTGTTTACAAAATACCTTTACCAATAAACCCAAATCGTTTTGAACATAAAAAAGACCGCTCTTGAGCGGTCTTTTCATTTCAGCTTTAGGCTTGCTGTTGGTATTTCATCTTGCCTGAATCAAACAGCGCAATCGCCATCCCCGACAGTAAACCCACTAAGTGAGCGGTGTTTGCAATCGCCATGAACGGCTGCACAAAACCAAGAACTAACCATACCAACATAAAAACGATGATTGGCTTGGGTAGCGTAAGGCCTAAATGTGGCAAGCGGTAACCCAATATCCACAAATAGCCAAGCAGTGCATAGACCACGCCAGACAAGCCGCCGAAGTTAGCCCCTTCAACATAGAACTGGCCTGCCCCTGAAAGCGCTGCCGACACCACAAAGAGTTGCAATAGCTTACCGGAACCGAGACGACGTTCGATGTCGCCACCCAACTGCCACCACCATAGTAAGTTAAACACGATGTGAGTTACTGAAAAGTGCAGTAACGCATGACTTAGCCATCGCCACACTTGCCATTGTTGTCCCTCAAAAGCCGGGAAGTGCAACAACTTAAACACGCCATTGCCAAAGCCAAACATTTGTAACAAGTAGAGGATGATACAGACTGTCATGATCAGCAAAGTCATGGGGCCAGCTTTCGCTTTGACCATGCTCATGATACTCGGGCTAGAATAATGAAATGTGCTCTTGCGAGTATCGGCAACGTCCCACGAGGCGGCGCTGTATTTTGAATCAGACGGGTTAGCAAGGAACAGCTTAAGTTCAGCTTCCGCTTCTATTTCATGTTGGCTATCGGTCAGCCACAGCGCAAATTGCCCGTCTCCTTCTGGCATCATTTCGATGTCAATTTGGCGAGAGGCCATATAATCAATAAAGGCTTGCGCCATACGTGGATTATTTAACGTTACCAATCTCTTCATTAACTTCTCACTATCGGTAGTTCTGCTCGATGCCAGGCTTCAAAGCCACCATCCACACTGTACACCTGTTCAAAGCCTTGGTTAACTAAATATTGCGCCGCACCTTGGCTACTAATGCCGTGGTAACACATCACCAGAATGGGTTGTTCGAACTCCACTTCATCCATAAACGCAACGATCGTATCGTTAGTTAAATGATACGCGGGCTCCGCATGCGCAACGGCAAACGATTGAGGGTCACGGATATCTACAAGCTTCGCATCACCCTGCTCGAGCAGCGCTTGCGCACCTTGTATATCGATATGCTTAAACTGATCCATTTACTTTCTCATTCTCTTATTAATATACCCAAGCAACCTCGAACCTAACGTGCTAATCAGCACCCGTGGTACAGCATAAAATCTATATTTGAAGCCGCTTGGGTATACTGCCGCTATTGTAACCTATCCAACGGCAAACTTAGACACATGGATAATCAGGGTTTTCAAAAGTGTACACATTCCAACCATTTGTGGATAAAGCTGTGAATTGCGTTGATAAAGTGTATTTGGATCTTTTGATCCACAATATGTAGTGATGATCCTGATCTAACTGTGTGTATATCTATAACTATCCCCAGATGGAAAAGTGCTTGAATCCCTTATTTTGTCCGGGTTTCGAACAGTTGATAAATAATTACTTCACAGAGTTATACACAGGTAGCACATAAAATCCGGATCGCAAACGCTATCGATTTTCGATCGACAATAAAAAAGCCGAGATCATATGATCTCGGCTTTCTATGAAAATCTTACTTTCAATTAGCAGTGGAAATTAAAATTCACCCACGGCCAATTTTAGTTTCTTCATTGCGTTTTTTTCTAGCTGGCGAATACGCTCGGCAGAAACACCGAACTCATCAGCTAAGTCTTGCAATGTTGCTTTCTCATCATCTAACCAACGAGAACGCACGATGCGCTGACTACGCTCATCCAAACTCGCTAATGCATGACCCAAGCGGTTGTTGGTGTGCATTTCCCAGTTTGCAGCTTCGATGTTGTCAGCCACATCAGACGATTTGTCTTCTAGGTACAGCATCGGCGCTGTGTAAGCGTTTGAGCTGTCGTCTTCATCAGTTGGCATATCAAAGGTTGAATCCACCGCCGCTAAGCGTGATTCCATCTCGCGAACTTCAGAAGGCTCAACACCTAACTCACGCGCAACGGTTTCGACTTCACCGTTGTTAAACCAACCCAAGCGCTTTTTCGACTTACGCAAATTGAAGAACAACTTACGTTGCGCTTTAGTGGTCGCAATTTTCACGATACGCCAGTTACGTAGCACGTATTCGTGGATCTCTGCTTTGATCCAGTGGACAGCAAAAGACACCAAGCGAACCCCTACTTCTGGGTTAAAACGCTTAACGGCTTTCATTAGACCGATGTTACCCTCTTGCACAAGGTCCGCCATTGGCAAACCGTAGCCAGAGTAACCACGAGCAACGTGAACAACGAATCGTAGGTGCGAAAGAATTAGACCTTTTGCAGCCTCAATCTCACCTTTGTAGTGTAATCGTTCTGCCAGCTCACGCTCTTCGTCTGCAGTCAGCATTGGGTAGCTGTTTACTGAGCGAATATAGCTATCAAGGCTATCTTGCGTGACTAGAGCCATCGGATACGCTTCTTTTGTCATTCAATTCCTCATCAATCTCTGATCTGGAGCATTACATTGCAAATTTAGCTTCGATATCTTGAACTCAAAATGAACAAGTTTCAAGAAGGGGAAGCAATTATCCATAAACATTCGGTCTAAACAAGGGATCCAGATTAGCTAGTGCTAATAAAATCCAAGTAGTAAGACCTTCATCACTTAAACTGGTTCAATTTCTTTTAAATGTCGTTGCGCAGAAAAGCGCGCCACAATGCATCCCAAAAGACTACCAATGATGATTAATAGCAAAGATTCATCCCAGCTTAGACCAATCAGGCGAAACTGGCTGTCGTACAACGCAGCAAGATCTTCCACCGCACTATTCATAACAATGGTCACTAAAGCCGTTACCAACCACGCGATGGTGGCACCTAATACGCCAAACCACATCCCCGTGTACAAATAAGGGCGCAGAATAAAACTGTCCGTCGCACCGATCAGTTTCATGGTTTGAATTTCTTCTTTATTCGCCAGCACATTAAATCGCAACGTGTTGCCAACGATTAAAAATACCGCACCGAGCATCAACACTGTCAGAGTAATGACAATAATACTCGCGAGAGTTTTGATCGCATCAAGACGCGCCAGCCAATCTTCATCAAGTCTCACGTCGGTCACATCTTGTTGCTCTCGAACGTCTTTGGCTAATGACTGAATATCACTCTTTAGCTCCGAGGCTGGCGTAATCACCAACACACCGGGTAGCGCATAGCCACTTAAAAGGCTGATAGCCTGATCGAATCCTGCATATTGGCTTAAATCAGATAGACCTTGTTGCGGTGAAATATATTCCACCTCTTTTACCAAAGGCCAAGTTTCAATTTGATCTTTGAGAACCATCACACGTGCATCCGGCATGCCTTCTACTAAGTAAGCACTAACTTGCGAGGGAGATGCCACATCTTCCGCGGCACCCGCGACGTTTTTGCCCAGTAGATACAAACAAGCTGGCATAGCAAGTGCCATTGAAATCACGGCTAGGGTCAGGATATTACCTAAAGGTCGTTGCCATAACGCGCTAAAAGAGGATTTTGCTTGTTTTGCGTGGACAGAGAAAAAACCATCGGTATTTGCACGCTTGGCACTGCGGCCTTTCCCCTTCTTTTGGGAGTGCTTGTTACCTGCCATAGTCTTCTACCTCACTTAGGAAGCCTTGGTTTAATTCAAAATGACGATACTGTGGGCGAGTGTTTACTAACCCCACATCGTGCGTGGCGAGTAAGATGGTCACTCCCGCACGATTAAATTCTTCGAACAACCGCAATACGCGATTGGATAGTTCGGGATCGAGGTTACCTGTCGGCTCATCAGCCACCAGCAACGTTGGTCGATTGACTACGGCACGAGCAATACCGACGCGTTGTTGCTCACCACCAGAGAGTTGGCTCGGCAGGCAACGAGCCTTATCAAGCAAGCCCGTTTTATCTAACGCCGCAGAAACGCGGCGTTTGATTTCGTTTTCAGAAATCGATTCGATGCGCATCGGCAGAGCGACATTGTCGTATACGCTGCGATCCATCAATAGACGATGATCTTGAAAAACAATCCCAATATTGCGGCGCAAAAAAGGGATGTCTTTGCTTGGAATACGCGTGATGTCGTGGCCATTAAAATGGATTTTCCCATCAGTTGGTCGCTCTATCGCGCAGATCAATTTCAGCAAGGTACTTTTACCAGCCCCAGAATGCCCGCCTAAAAACGCCATTTCACCGCGCCTCAGGTGAAAATCGACTTTTTGCAGTGCTTGTCGACCACCTCGGTAAGCTTTGCTTACTTGCTGAAATTTGATCACCGTTGATTTCCTCTAACTCTTTTTATTCTTCACGACTAAACAGTGCGTCAATAAACTCTTGAGTTTCAAATGGACGCAAGTCTTCGATACCTTCACCCACACCAATGTAACGAATTGGAATACCAAACTGATCAGCAATAGCGAAAATTACGCCGCCCTTGGCTGTACCATCCAGCTTAGTCAAAGTAATCCCGGTTAGAGGGGCAACATCACTGAAAAGTTTCGCTTGGCTGATGGCATTTTGCCCTGTACCTGCGTCTAGCGTCAGCATGATCTCGTGTGGTGCAGAGTCATCAATTTTCTTCATCACACGTACAATCTTACGCAGCTCTTCCATTAGGTTCGCTTTGTTCTGTAGACGACCCGCTGTATCAGCAATCACAACATCCACACCACGTGCTTTTGCCGCTTCAATCGCATCATAGATAACAGAAGCACTGTCTGCGCCAGTATGTTGAGCAATCACAGGAACATTATTACGTTCACCCCACACTTGTAGCTGCTCAACCGCTGCGGCACGGAAAGTATCGCCCGCTGCAAGCATCACTTTTTTACCTTGAGTTTGGAACTGCTTGGCAAGCTTACCGATGGTCGTGGTTTTACCCACGCCATTTACACCCACCATTAAGATAACGTAAGGCGTTTTGTTGCTATCGATTTCTAGTGGCTGCTCGACTTTAGAAAGAATCTCAGCCATTTCTTCTTTCAACAAACCATAAAGGGCTTCGCCGTCTTTCAGATCGCCACGTGTGGCTTTTTCTGTCAGGTTGTTGATAATTTTTGTTGTGGTATTCATGCCCACATCAGCAATAAGCAGTTGCTCTTCTAGCTCTTCAAATAAGTCTTCATCGATTTTCTTACCGCTGAACAGACCGAAGAAGCCAGCGCCGATGTTTGCTTTTGTGCGGCTTAGGCTGCGTTTGAGGCGAGCAAAAAAGCTTTCTGTTGGCTTTTCTTGTTCTTGAACACGAGGCGCGGCCGATACGACTTCTGGCTCCTCTGCTTCTGCTTCTGCTTCTGCTGGGGCAGCCTCTGATTGTTTCGCTTCTTCAAGTTCTGGCGTTGCTTCCGCTTGCTCAGCAGCTGCGTCGGTTTGCTGCTCTTCAGAAGGCGCTTCCACTGCTTCTTCTTTTACTGTTTCTTCAGTTTTTGGTTTTGGGCTTTGTTCTTCGTCACCAAAACCTAGCCACGAAAGTAATCCGCGCTTCTTTTTTTCCGTCATCTGGGGCTATCCTAGATTGTTCTTTTATCTATTAATGACTCTTTTTTGACAAGATTATTATCTGTCTAAAAAAGGCTAATGACAAAGTTGTGAAAACTTTCCGATTAGGTAATTCTAATCTTATTAGTGTTACACTCTGTCATCTTGAATATTCTGGGCTGTATCCAAGCTCCAAGCTCACGGCTTGGGCGATTAGATATAGTATCACTTTATTAGCGGTCAAAAAATCTATGGTAAGACGTCGCCAGCAAAACTCATCACAAAAAAAGCCAACAACGGGCTTTGTTCGCATTATTAGTGGCTTATGGAGAGGCAGAAAACTTCCTGTACACGATGCTGAAGGCTTACGCCCAACGACCGATCGCGTCAAAGAAACGCTATTTAACTGGCTGGCTCAAGATGTGCCGCAAGCAAAATGTCTCGACTTGTTTGCCGGCTCCGGCGGCTTAGGCTTTGAGTCGGCTTCGCGCCAAGCAGAGCAAGTGACCATGGTCGAGCTGAACCCACAAGCTTTCCAGCAATTACAGAAGAACGTGACATCTCTTAACGCGAACAACATCCAAGTAGTGAATACCGACGCACTGAGCTTTTTAAAACAGCCGGGTACTGCGCACCATGTGGTGTTTATTGACCCACCGTTTCGTAAGGGACTATTGGATGAAACCGTGGCTCTGCTAGAACAAAATGGCTGGCTCGCGGAAGACGCGATGATTTATATTGAAACAGAAAAAGAACTCAATATTGCCGACTTACCAGAAAACTGGCAGTTACATCGAGAAAAAACAGCAGGCCAAGTGAGTTACCGTCTGTATGAACGTACCTCCGCATAGCGCCTCGATTTAAAAGGACACTTAAATGAAAGCATTAATTCTGCTGGCCAAAGCGGCTATCGCCTTTGTTTGGTTAGTATTGATCCTCAATATCTTTATGCCGTTTCCCGGTAATGCCGCGATTGCGCTGTACATCATGACCGCTTTTTTGTTCATCATGCACGGTTTACAAATGGCCATCTTCATTGGCGCATTTGGCGACAAAATTAAAATGAGCAGTTGGGAAAAATATTCCATCCTGATCTTTGGTATTTTTGCCCTGCTCGATATTCGTCGTAAACACATGATGTAATCGCCCAAATACTAAAAAGCCGCTCTCAAGAGCGGCTTTTTTATTGCGTTTATTCCGTCACCCAAGATAACTCTTAACACCATCCAAAAACATTTGAGTGGAGATCATCACCAGCAACAAGCCCATTAAACGCTCTACCGCTTTTAGACCACGCTCGCCCAACAAACGATTAAAGAAGCCATAAAACATTAGAATAAAAAATGTTGCGCCCCACGCAATCACAACTGATGCGGACATTTCCAACATTTTTTCTGGATGCTGTGAAGATAGCAAAAGCAATGCTGCAATCACTGAAGGGCCCGCGATCATAGGAATGGCCATCGGAACAATAAAGGGCTCCTCCCCTGCCGCCAGTCCAGTGATACTGCCAGCGCTCGGAAAGATCATCTTAATCGCGATAATGAAGAGAATAATGCCACCTGAAATGCTGAGCGTTTCTGGCTGGACATGCAAAAAACTTAAGATGCTTTGTCCTGCAAACAGAAACAACATCAAGATTAGTAAGGCAAACAGTAGTTCACGAATCAATACCTTACGGCGACGCTTAGGATCGATGTGCTTGAGAATAGACAACACAATCGGCAAATTACCGAGAGGGTCCATGATTAGAAACAGCATGGTCGCTGCAGAAAGAATGTCCATATTCTGGCCTCACCTAAAAAATGGCGGCCAGTGTATAGCAAACTGACAACGTGAGTACATGGCTGAGGGCGAAAACAGCATATTCACCCTCGCATCATAGCCGCCGCTTAGTGATTGCAGACACGCGCCATATTGACCACAAACTTACCTTCAAGCTCACGGATTTTGTCGCGTTTGAGCAAAAATGCTAGCAATGTATCTAAGTCTAGATTATTCAGTTTACAGGTGTGAAAGCGAACGGTGTTGCCAAAGTGCTGTGCCAGCGCTTCGCGATCCATTGGCGTTTCTCGAAGTAGGTTTAGCAGCTCGTGGGCATGGATTTCACTCATTATTGACTCCAGTCATCAAGAACAATACGTCCAGTTTACTGAAATCTTCGGGAGCTGCTTTGACTTAAATTAGTAAATGATAGAGGCAACAATGAGGGCGTGGGCAAAGAAGTAGCTACCACTTACCCACAAATA
This sequence comes from Vibrio sp. Y10_XG_PY6, assembly GCF_024181795.1. NCBI lineage: Bacteria > Pseudomonadati > Pseudomonadota > Gammaproteobacteria > Vibrionales > Vibrionaceae > Vibrio > Vibrio sp. Y10_XG_PY6. Next base: position 29,955 of record NZ_JAMZAQ010000008.1, on the reverse strand, counting down.
GGCGTGTTTCATCGGTTTTCGGTAACCGTGTATCGCATACGCCAACGCCGAATAGATCAAAACTAGGGTTCCGCTGAAACCGATAGCATTAGCATAGCTCGGGGCCTGCAACCAAACTTCACCCGCCGCCCAAGCAAGCTGAACCAACATCATCCCCATGATCACAACAGGAAACACCAGAGAGTCGAGTTGAGGTAGCAACAAAAAGAACGCCACGATACTCGCTGCGAGCAGTAGGGCCAACAGCCACCAGACAATCTCACCATTAAGCTGCACCCAAAATGACTTGCTATAGCACACCTGAGCAAGCAAATACGCAGCAAAGTAAATTAGCTTGCGAGTTTTAAACGAGTGCAGCGTATCTGCCACCATAGACACAATAAGCCCACCCGCAATCCAGTAGGTATATGTTGCGGATGCGCCTTGAGTTAACACCAACACAAGAAGAAGTAGCAGAGTAAAGATTTTAAACACGAGGGATTGTGTCGGGTTAGCTTGTTTTGCTCCCAACACGGAATACACACCTGATAGCCCTATCGCCAACCAACTCCACATGCCGTATACACCTTTTACTTAAACTCGCCGCTAGTCTAGGTAGACCAGTTTTGATGTAAAGACACAATCTGCGAAAGTTGGATCTCGCTAGCGATTCGAAACATTTTGTAACCCTCAGTCTGCACAACAATTAAGTCGATGAGCCTTAATGACGGCCATAAATATGGGGCAGAGCCCTATCCCATGAGCCAAGTTCATCAAATCACACGGCACAATAACCCGCGCTTAGTCAGGCCATTTAACTAAAAAGCAGCCCAACGGCCTTGGTAACCCATCACGTCAAAAACTGATGACTAAACCATCAGACTGTATACATCACAGGCAACAAGAATAAATAACAGACACAAAACAGAAAATCGTCTTGGTAGCGAGCTAAGATAGTAGAAACCACCGATGAACAGATTAGAACAATATGAAAAATCAAACTTAACTCAATAACAAAAACATCAAATAACGAACGTAAGCTAATGATAAATAAAGCCACATTCTCAATAACCATCGAAAACACCGACTTCATAAACCATCAAATCACTAAACACTTTTTAAGCCCATATTTTCTCATTAGATAAGAAAATTCCCCTTTCACACCTCAACTCAATGATGCACCTCCATAGCACATCTTTTTATTTTCTCAATTTTTGAGAAACACAGACAAAATCGGCAATCAACATACCAACCGAAACAAAAAACAATTTCCAAGCCAACAACAAACCAAGATTGACACTTTAAAATCATATACTTAAATAAAATACGAACAACAATCACACAATACGAGCATTTTAAATACAACACAAAAAACACAGTTTCATTAGTCAAAAACACGTAAAAAAATACAAGTTAAGTGTATTTTTTGAAAAGATTATCGAGCATATGTTGATCAAACCCCAAAAACAGTGCTATATTAAATTCATCGAGTTCATCAAAGATTAAGGGGTAGTGTTATGATTTCATCTTCTCAAAAACAAGGGCTGGTAATGATTGCAGTGGTTGTGGGTTTAATGACACTGCCAATGATGTACTAACCTACTGATTAAAAATAAAAAAGGACGCAAATGCGTCCTTTTTTATTTATCTGTGTTTTTCTACTGTATGTGTTTGGACAAGATATCCCAGTGCATGTAGTAGAAACCAAGAGCGGCGAGCGTAATCAACGTCATTAGCAAAATTGCTGCACGCCAAATAAAACGAGAGCTTCTTGGCGTTAGCTCTTTTTCACAAGCGTCACATGCCGCCATAAAGCCTTTCCGATCATCCAGCTTATAATCGTCTTCGTGAACCACTTTATTACGCACAGTAGCGATAAAACGAAGTTTCGCTATCACGTCATGTGGTAAACGTTCTTCACAACTATTAATAAGTTGGTGTAACCCTTTCCCTTCTGCATGGTACTGAGTACGCAAAAGTTTTTCGATCGTTCGGGTACGCATGACTACTTTTTCAATATCTGACATCGTAACCCTCCTTACCAGACCCTTCCCGTGTTCGTTATTTTTATTCTTCTATAAATTTAGAGCTTTTTCGAGCCGTTAAGTGCAATTTTACTTTCAATTTGTGCCCTTGAGCGCATATAGCCAGACAAGTGAAAGCTGCTTAGTTCAGCTTTAGTGACGTAGCTTGCAGATGAAGCAACGATTTCATCGCGTCCCCATTGAGATAAACCGTGAAGTGCGCCGAATAAAATTCATGTCCCTTTCATTAGATTATGAATAAGTTATCTCAACTCATCGTTTCATCAATGAGTTCTGTAGAATAGAGCTCAATGAAACATCGGAGGTTAACATGCCAATCTCACTTATTGTCGCCCTGTTCGCCCTTATTGCTTTGGGCGCATGGGTATTTTTTCGTTTCTATAGCAAGCACTATGTGGGCGAAGACGCTCCAGAACAAAGTGCACAGGTAACTATTTTAGATAAGCAAGCTATCGACATCCCAGATGCACCACCAGGCCAAGACGACCAAGAATATTGGATTTATGTCCAACGCGGTTCTATTGGCCCTAAACGAGAGTTCCAAATTGGAGTGCACTACTACCATGCACTCAACCCTGGAGATAAAGGAACGCTAACCTATCGTGGTAACAAATTCCTTCACTTCGCCATCAAACGTTAAGGCAGTAACCAACGAGTCTTGGCAGAGCGAGAAAATAGATAGCTCATCGCCAAGGCTCCAGCTCCACTGATAATGATCCAGACTGGAATCACCCATGCGGGATGTCCGGTGTACCAACCAAACGCTTTCATCGGCCATAAGAAAATTGGGTGAAGTAAGTAAATCCCCAAGCTGTGCTGACTGATCACACTCACCACTTTTTGTACTTTTGGTGACAAGCCTTCCCCAAAGTAACGACCGATCATGAAAATCATCGAAGCTGCTAGAATGACATTCAGTGTTTTGTAAGATAGCCAGCGTCCAACCGTGTACTTCTCAGCCTCTAGACTGTTTGTCACGACCATAGTAAATGTCACAGCCAACGCGACGAGACCAAACCCTGTAAATAAGGTCACCATAGAGCGGTTCAAAGGCACTTTTTGAAATAGAACATAACCCAGAGGAAGGTAACCCATGTAGAGCCACATTTGGTTACTCCATGGACCATCAATCTTGAACAAAAACAGCGTGCTGGTGAAAAGCCAAAATGCGAGATAGGTATACAACACATTGTCATCAACGTTGCGTACCATCCATTGGAACAACGGAATCACAAAATACAGAGGTATAAAGTAATAGAAAAAACCGAGGTGGTAATACGTTGCGTGAAATGGGCTATTGCTTAACACCTCTTTTACGGTTTCAAAATCAAACCCTTGAGCCGTCCAGCCAGAGAGGTATGCATAAAACATCGACCAAATAAGAAATGGGACTAAGACTTTGCCTAAACGCCTTTTGATATAATACTTACCGTCAAATGGTCGAGTGTCACTGAGCATCAACGCTCCGGTGATCAGAATGAAAACTGGCACCGCCCAGCGGGTAACGCTATTAACGCCTACGGCCGTCAACCATTGGTCAAACGGAATCACTCCTAACTCATTTCGATAAGGGGCCAAGACGTGAATGGCGATCACTGCCACCGCAGCAAAGCAGCGCAATAAATCAAAAAACAGAACCCTTTCTCTCATACCTTTCCCTACTTTGAGTCGCTTATCGTTTATAGCATAGGGTAAATCTCAGCCAGTGAAATGGTTAACAATCTGTTTTTGCTTATTTTTAACGCAACAATGACCTACAACGGGGATTTCATCGCCACTCTAATCCGTTGGCGGGAACAAAAACCAAACATCAGCATGAACTCACGAGACCGAATCCACACCACTTGATTACGCCGCGTGACGTACAAGAAACAAAAAATGGCTCCAAGTTGGAGCCATTTTGTACGATCTACAGATAAAAACACCGGGCAAAATTTACGCTGTGGCAACGTTAGCTTTTGGCAACTTAATCGAAATCAACGTCGTCAGCGCCAAGAAAGCAAAGGAGACCCATAAGCACGCCGCAAGACCAGCCTCTTGGTAGATCCAACCCGATAATACCGTGCCAATCAAACGTCCCATCGCATTGGCCATGTAATAGAAACCCACATCCAGAGATACGCCATCGCCTTTGGCATAGCTCACAATCAGATACGAGTGCAGTGAAGAGTTAATGGCAAACACAGCGCCAAAAATCATTAACCCCACAACAATCACCAACTCAGGCTGCCAACCGATTTGCACACCATAAGCAATACCGCCCGTAATTAACGCAAGAATTCCTGCCCATACTAATGCTGCACTACCATCAGGCACGCGACCTTGCGCTTTGCCAGTAATACGCGGCGCAAAGCCTTGCACAAACCCATAAGCAATGACCCATGCGGCTAAAAAGCCACCGACCCACAAGTGATCCCAGCCAAACACACTGCCAAGATAAATAGGCAGAGCGACCACAAACCACACATCACGCGCCCCAAACAAGAACATACGCGCCGCAGATAAAATATTTATAGATTCGGACTTGGAGAAAATTTGGCGAAACTTAGGTTTGCTCTTTGCTTTACCCATGTCTGCTTCTAGCCAGATCATGCTGCAAACAAACACCAATGCCAGCACACTCGACATAATAAACATCGAGTTTTGGAAGCCCACCCAAGATAGCAGCAAGCCACCAACAAAAAAGCCCGCCCCTTTGAGTGCATTCTTCGAGCCTGTCAAAATCGCCACCCATTTGTAGAGTGCGCCTTGCTGCTCGTCTGGTACTAATGTTTTAATCGCACTCTTGGCACTCATCTTGTTGAGATCTTTGGCAATCCCCGACAAAGCTTGCGCCGCCATCACCCAAGGAATCGTCAGCCATGCGTTGGGTACTGCCAGCATCAACAACGCAAACACTTGCATAGCTAAACCAATGTTCATGGTTTTGTTCAGGCCTAACCTTGCGCCCAACCACCCACCAATCAAATTGGTCACCACACCAAAAAATTCATAAAAAAGGAACAGTGAGGCAATAGCTAACGTGGAATAACCCAAGTCGTGAAAATAGAGCACCACCAGCATACGCAGCGCTCCGTCGGTCACGGTAAAGTTCCAATAGTTAAACGTCACTAACATGTACTGACGAATACTTTTGCTCAATTGAGAAATCATATTGACCTCTTATGTACAGCGATAGAAGCATTTAGATCATCATGTGCCAAATGCTTATTAACCTGTACACCAACCATAAGGCGATACAACCTTAGTTCGAATTCACAAACACACCGAAATTTACAAATGGACAAATATAACCAATAAAAACAAAAATTTAGACTAAAATCTTTAGTTTTACTGCTGACCTATTTTCCATTATATAAACTGGAAAATAGCTTTTGGATCATGATGTTCCAAAAGCTATTTAAGCTGATCAAGCGTCTTGCGCCACGCGTTCGATGTACTCAAGCTGCACCGGTTTTGTAAACGCACCAGGGCGAAGAGCCTGCACTTCTCGCACGATATCTTCTAACTGCCATTTCTTCTCTAGCAGCAAGTGAGCCGCAAACAAACCTGTGCGACCCGAGCCGCCCATGCAGTGCATCGCGACTTTGCCACCTTGAGCAAGAATCGCATGCAGTTCCGGACTGGCTTGGTGCCACTTCGCCGCAAATTCGTCACTTGGTGCGCAGTCATCTTCAATCTCGATCTGGAACCATTTCATGCCCAGTTGCTGAGTGGTGTCACCCAAAGCCGCAACGTCTTTCGCTGCTAGCTCAGCATTGTCCAATGCCGTAACCACGGCTTGAACACCCTGCTCTTTTAATTGCTGTAAAGACGTTTGCAAATCGACGCCTTTCGTACCCGGGCACGGTGTTAGGACTAATGCACCAGAGTCCAAATCTAATTGCCATGTAGGATGAGACATTGTGAACTCCGGTTATGCCAGACCAACGTTACGAACCAATTCTGCGGTGCGCGTTGCGTAACCCATTTCATTGTCGTACCAGGCGTAAATCTTCACCATTCGTGAGCCAACCACCATGGTGGATTGTGCATCAACGATGGTTGAGCGTTGGTCGCCTTTGTAATCGATCGACACTAACGGACGTTCCTCAAAGCCAAGAATGCCTTTTAACTCCCCTTCCGACGCCTCTTTCAGCAAAGCGTTCACTTCTTCTGCTGTGGTATCGCGTTTTACATCGAAGATGATGTCGGTCAATGACGCATTCGCCAATGGTACACGTACCGCGTGGCCGTTAATCTTGCCTTTTAAATCTGGGAAAATTTCCACAATCGCAGTCGCACTACCAGTAGTGGTCGGGATAAGACTCATGCCGCACGCACGAGCACGGCGCAGATCTTTGTGCGGTGCATCCAAAATGGTTTGCGTATTGGTCAAATCGTGAATTGTCGTGAAAGAGGATTGCTCAATGCCCAACTTCTCATGAATGACTTTCACAACAGGCGCAATACAGTTTGTTGTGCACGAAGCGGCTGTCACGATACGATGTTTTTCAGGGTCGAAAATATGATCGTTCACGCCAACAACAATGTTCGCAATGCCTTCTTCTTTCACTGGCGCACTCACCACCACGCGCTTCACACCTTGATCGAGGTATTGGTCTAGGTACGAGGTTTTGCGGTGTACACCTGTCGCTTCAATCACAACATCGCAGCCAGACCAGTTCACGGCGTCGATATCACGTTGCTGAGTCGTGGCGATGCGCTTGCCGTTGATGACGAGTTCATTGCCCTCAACCTGCACTTCATGGTGCCAACGACCTTGCACTGAATCGAACTCTAATAAATGGCCAAGCGTCGCTGCATCACCTGCGACATCGTTGATTTTCACAAACTCTAACTCTGGCCAGTCGAATGCCGCTCGCAGTGCTAAACGACCAATTCGACCAAAGCCATTAATTCCTACTTTAATTGTCATAGTTTTACCCTTTAATCTTCTACCTTGAATCTCTGTGTGCTATTAACAGCAAGCCTCACGACTTTTATCGTGCAAGCGTGTGATGTCGTCTTGGTACTCTTGCTTCAAACAGTTTGATGCCACTAAGTCTTCAATCAGCTTACGCATCCAACCTGGTAATTGCTGCGATAACTCGTAGTACACCCATTGCCCTCGGCGTTTATCCACCAAGATGCCACTGGAGCGTAACTGAGCAAGATGACGAGAAACTTTCGGCTGACTCTCTTGCAACGCAAACGCCAAATCACCCACGCAAGTTTCGCCTTCACGGGCCACCAGCATTAAACAACGTACGCGCGTTTCATCGGATAACAGCTTGAAAAACTGATGTGGAAGCATAATAAACATACCTATATATGGATATGCGTATATATTTATTTAACTCTGAGATGTCGTCAAGAGTGATCCCATCATCGTCATAAAAGTTTCACATCGAAACAGCCAATAAAGATTGAGAGAAGAACGGTTAGAGAGAATAAAGATACGGCAGAAATTTACGCGGTTGCGACGTTTTGACTCCAGCGAACCGCTTCGCCTAACGAGAGCTTGACCTCTTCCAAAGACAATCCCAGCTGCGTCGTGATTTTTTCAACGCCTGACCAGTCGGCACGCTCGTAACACTCTTCGAGAGAAATCAGCGCACCATAAACCCCCTTGCGATGTAATAAGGCTTGTTGTACAGATTCGCTAAGTGGCAATTGCTTGACTAAAGATTCCACCGACAAATCAAGCATCGCATCTAAAATCGATAATAAACCGACCATAAACCCTTGTTCGTTGAGGTGGGAAAATGGCTGATAACGCGACATTAATTGGCAGAACTGCGCTCGTTGTAATGAAAGGTGATACAGCTCTCGAGGCTTGTTACTAGAGATATACGACGCCACGACCAAGGAGACAAACTGCTTAAGATTATCCTGACCAAGGTAGATCAAGGCCTGACGAAACGAGCTGATTTCGACAGCGAGGTTTGGCGCTTGCGTATTTACAAAGCGCAATAATTTGTACGACAACGCGACATCTTGCGTAATGATGGTTTCAATACGAGAAAAGTCTGGCTCTGGTGAGCAGACTTCACGAAAAAGCTGTAGCGCTAACACTTGCTCAGGGCTCACGTATTTTGTTTGCGAAACTAATGGCTTACTAAAAAAGTAGCCTTGGAAAAACTTAAAGCCAGCCGCTTTGGCTTGCTCAAACTCTTCTGCGGTTTCAACACGTTCCGCCAAAAAGTGGTATTTGACGCGTTTAGCAAGGTGACCTTTGACCAACGCACACGCTTTTTCCAGCCCCATTGCCATGATATCGAGTTTAACGATGTGCACGTAAGGTAAGAAGCGACGCCACTCCGGCGTTAAGGTGAAATCATCCAGCGCGATCAAATAACCTTCTCGATACAACTCGCGAATCGCATCGAGAAGATCATCGGTCGGCTGGCAAGTTTCCAGTACTTCGACGACGATTTTGTTTTTTGGCAAGCTGCGCGGTAAGCGGCGCACCAAGCTTTGATGAGGAAAATTGATAAAGCATCGCGAAGAAGCAATCACTGGGTTAGTGCCCAGTGATAGGAAATTCTCGACAATTAATCGGTATGTTGCTCGGTTTGACTCAATATGCGAAGGGTATGCGTTACTCTCCCCATCTCGAAACAACAATTCATAACCCAGCGTCTGTCTTTTGCGGTTAAAGATCGGCTGGCGAGCAACATACGTTGTATTCATGCTAAAGAAGGACCTATAAATGGCTTATGACTTTGCAGCTGCTAATAATGCACCACAACCCATAAACATTGAACCGAAGACTTTGTTTATTTTCCCCATGATTTTATCGGAGCGAATAAAACGTCCCATTTGCGCCGCCAAGGTGGTGTAACCCAACATCACGCACGCGTCGATCACAACAGTCGTAACACCAAGCACCAACAGTTGCGTCAGTTGGTCTTGTGCCGGGTCAATAAACTGTGGAAACAACGCCACCAGAAAAACAATCGATTTAGGGTTCGTTAGGTTAATCAAAATAGCTTTGTACAAGAGTGCCATGCCAGACATGTCTTTGTGGCTCTCAGCCGCCACCAAGCTGGAGGTGTCTCGCCATTTCTGGATACCCAACCAAACCAAATAAGCCGCACCAACCCATTTAATGACAGAAAATGCCGTTGCCGACTGTGCGACCAGCGCACCAATTCCCGCCCCAACTAACGCAATGTGAATGGCCAAACCAATTTGGAGACCGATCACAGCCCCCAAAGATTTGCGAGTACCGTAACTCAAACCATTGCTGATTGAGTTCACCGTGCCAGACCCCGGAGCCAAACTAAAAACGATTGCAGTTACTACATAAGCTAACCAGACGTGGGTATCCATTGCATTTCCTCACTAATTCTTCGATGATACATCGCGTAAACAACGTATCTTCAGGTAATCGACTAATGGCTACTAACCATTCACCTTTGACTTATACTCAAGAGTCATTATTTGAGCAAGCAATTGGTGGTCCGATCGCGGCACTTTGGCAAACTCGCCAAGAAGGCTTTGTTAAAGGAACTGAGAAAAAGAACATTTACTGGTGCAAACTGACCAACCCAGAACATAAAAAAGCCGTGCTCATCGTTAATGGGCGCATTGAATCTTCCTGGAAATACCAAGAACTGTTTTACGATCTCTATCGCCAAGGCTTCGACGTCTATTCCTTTGACCACCGCGGACAAGGTTTATCAGATCGTCTATTGTCTGACTCAGATATGGGTCACGTCTATGACTTTACTGATTATATTGACGATATGGACGTGGTCGTAAACAAACACGACCTTAGCGACTATCAGCAATGTTTCATCATTGCCCACTCCATGGGCGGCGCAATCGCTACACGTTATCTGCAAACTCACCCAGAACATCCCTTTACTGGTTTGATTCTCAGTGCGCCTATGTTTGGTATTAATCTGCCATGGTACTTATCGCCAATAGCGATTCCAGTGACACAGATTATGTCAGCGGTATCCACTTTGCCACGTTATGCGCCAGGACATCAGGCCTACTTTCCTAAACCCTTTGAAGATAACCCGCTCAGCCAAAGCTATGGTCGCTACCAATGGTTCCGAAATCTCTATACGGAAAAACCGGAACTGCAAGTCGGTGGACCGAGCACACGATGGGTATGGCAAGGGCTAATGGCAGCAAAACAATGCTTTTTATTGACTCGCCAAGTCAAAGTACCGGTGCTCCTGATTCAAGCTGGGAACGATCGTATTGTCAGCAATCTGGCACAAAAACGTTTTATCGATAAATTGCGTAAAACCAACCCACATGCGGAGCTACTTTCTATCGAAGGCGCACAGCATGAGATCTTATTCGAGACCGACCAGTATCGTAATCAAGCACTCGATGCGATCTTCCGCTTTATGAATGACCCGAAATCATCGCCAAACGAAAAAACATAATAAGAACTCTAGGCGACCATTTCACGGCCATGATTAAAGAGGAAATGTCTGCACATTGATTTACCCTCTTTTTCATCCTCATTTTGACGTACACTGCTTAGGTCTGGCTGCGTTTAACCACGTAGATGCAACCGACCAAAGTTCCCCCGCATTCGGAGCAGCATGATCTAGTCAGTCTGCTGTACTCCGTTTGCAATCACCTGTTCCACACTATCCAAACCGTTTACGAGGACTTCATGAGCACATCGCTACCTTGCAAAGAGATCACTAAAATCGTTGCCTCAGATCTGGATGGCACGTTACTCGCACCAAACCATCAGCTCAGTGCTTACTCAAAAGAGACGCTAAAAGCGCTGCATGAAAAGGGTTACACCTTTGTCTTTGCAACAGGCCGTCACCACGTAGACGTTGCGAGCATCCGTCGTCAGGTCGGTATTCCGGCTTACATGATCACCTCGAACGGTGCCCGTGTGCATGACCAGGAAGACCAGCTGATGTACAGCGAGAATGTCCCTGCAGAGCTGGTTCAAGGCGTGATCGACACGATCAAGCACGATCAAGAAATACTTATCCACATGTATCAAAATGACAGTTGGTTGATGAACAAAGACGACGAAACATTGCGTGATTTCCATGACGAATTCACATACGTCTTATTCGATGAAGACCAAGCGCCAACTGACGGTATTGCGAAAATCTTCTTCACCCATCCGGCACAAGATCACGAACGCTTGGTGGTGTTTGAAAACAAACTACGTGAACAATTTGGCGATAAGCTGAATATTGCGTTTTCAACACCATGGTGCTTGGAAGTAATGAGTGCAGGTGTGTCTAAAGGCCATGCTCTTGAAGCGGTAGCGAAAAAACTCGGCCTCACGTTAGAAAATTGCGTGGCATTTGGTGATGGCATGAATGACGTAGAAATGCTGTCGATGGCAGGTAAAGGATTGGTCATGGGTACATCACACGAGAAAGTGATGAAAGCATTGCCAAATAACGAAGTGATTGGCAGCAATGCAGAAGATGCGGTTGCACACTACCTACAAGATCACTTGCTGTAAGCTGCAAATACTCCAAACAATAACAAAGGGCTGCACATTCGCGCCCTTTTCTTTTATCGCTGACTTGGCCACTTCTCTTTGCCAAGGATCGCTTCCCACTCTTCTTCTGTCACAGGCATGATCGACAAGCGATTTCCACGTTTCACCAATGGCATGTTCTCAAGTTCTGGCATCGCTTTCATCACCGATAACGGAATCACTCGCGCCGTTTTACGCACAAACTCGACATCCACCATAATCCAACGCGGGTTATCTGGGTCTGACTTTGGATCGTAATAATCGCTTTCAGGATCGAACTGGAAATGATCGGGATAGGCTTCTCTCACGACTTTAGCAATACCGGCAACGCCAACATTCTTGCAAGAAGAGTGATAAATCAGGACTAAATCGCCCACCTTCACTTGGTCACGCATCATATTGCGCGCCTGATAATTACGAACTCCCTCCCAACATGAAACCTTTTGGGTTCGAAGCGTGTCAATAGAAAAGGTATCTGGTTCAGTTTTAAATAACCAATATGCCATAATGCCATCCGATGCCGATTGAGTAACAATAATGAGGAAGATATAACATGAAGGCTTTGAAAAACCCAGTGGCGCTTGCCACTCTGCTGGTTCTGCAAGCATGTAGTTCGCAGCCGCCACAATCTGGCTCTGCCGACCCAGCTTCTCCACCAGCCACCTTAGATAAGCCTGACACCATTCAACCTCAAACCTTTATGCTACGTGGAAAAGTGATCGTCGGTCACGAGAGCCAATACATCATGCCTTGTGGCAGCGACAAGCAATATTGGTTACAACTGTCACCACAGCAAATGCAACGAGCAATTCAGTTAAATAACGAGCCTTACCAAACCATGTATGGCGAGGTTATCGGCCATCTCAACCCACCGGGCATCGATGGGTTTTCTGCCGATTTCGATGCTAACTTTGTCGTGGAACAAGTGAACTTCCTGACAACGGAAAACCCAAACCGTTGTCAGCAACCAAACAAACCAACTCGCGTGTTTGGTAATGAGCCTTCTTGGTCGGCAAGCTTTGAGGCTAATGGACTGACATTCCAACAAATCGGCAAACAAACCACAAAATTAGCGATTAAGAGCAGTCAACTTCAACCTCGCCAGCGCACATATCAACTACAAGATGGTGAACTTCGCCTAACAGAAAACCTCTGCTCAGATACGATGAGTGATTCTTTGTATGGCTGGAAAGCGACGCTAAAACATGATGGCGACACTTATCAAGGTTGTGGTACAGCTGCAAACGTGGACGCTACGCTTGGCTGGGCCAATACCTATGTCGCGACTTCAACCCAATCACAAGGTTTTGAGGTGCAAATGACCTTAAACCCAGACCACAGCGCCACAACAAAATACAGTTACGCCAATGGGCAGGCACCGTTAATCGAGCGTGGGTACTGGCAACAATTAAGTCCGTCTCAGGTTCAAGTCGTCATGACGCATCATCAACAACAAAGACTGATGTCAGAGCGACTGTTTACGCGAGAAGGTAATCAGCTCAAAGCGACCAAAGAAAAAGTCGGTAACTTGGTATACCCAATCGCCGATGGTGGTTTAGTGCTTTACCCTGCCACCACTCGTGATGAGGGCATGATGCAACCAGCCGAGAAACGCGCCAACAAGCCCATCAGCAGTGCAGACGTACCTTCTAGTGCGGAGTTTGACTCAAAAGTAGATGCCGCCGTGCGCAACTACTTCTTCATTCACCAAACCAACCCCAACAACAACCAGTACCGTTGGCTAACTTATGACCTCAACGGCGATGGTAACGAAGAGCTATTAGTACAGCTGGATTGGTGTGGTTCCGGTGGCTGTACATTGCTGATCTTTGAACATCACGAAAAAGAGTGGCGCTTCAATAGCCGCATCACACTGGTACAAAGCCCGATTATGCTCGGCCAACAAACCTCTCATGGCTGGCGAGATCTTATTTTTAATGTCAGCGGTGGCGGATCTAAGGCAGCCCAACACGTGATGCAATACAGTGGGGTTAGCTACCCACTCAACCCAAGCATGGCACCAACGGCAACGCCAAACCAAATCAGTGGCGTGCGTCTGTTCTCGGATGGGGTTAGCCCTGTGCGCGAAGGAGTTCGTCTGTAATGTCGCAACCGTGCCCAAATTGTGGTTTTCAATTCAACTGTATGTGCTCACTGGTGCCGAAACTTACCAACGAGCACAACATCTTGCTGTTGATGCATCCAAATGAACTGTCGCGTGATACTAATACCGGTCAGCTACTAGAGCAGTGCCAACTCAATATTGAGCGAGTAATCTGGGACCGAAAACAACCACCAGCAGACTTGCTCGCTCGATTATCTGATCCGTCGCTGTATCCAGTGCTTCTATTCCCAAGTGAAGAAAGCGTCACACTCGAACATGTGGCGCTCCAAAGCCAGCAACAAACCAAAAATCCGCTGTTTATTATTTTGGACGCTACCTGGCAAGAGGCGCGCAAGATGATCAACAAGAGCCGTTGGTTAGAAAGTATCCCTACTATGGCGCTGTCTGCCTCGGCAGACTCGCAATATCAGCTGCGACGCAACCAACAACAAGGTAACTTGTGCACGTTTGAAGTCGCCGCACATTTACTCGGACAACTAGGCGAGCAAAATAACCAGCAAAAAATGCTCACATTCTTTGCTCACTACCTTGGACTATTTCAAGCCGAAAAAAGTGGACACGCTCTCAAGCAATCACCGAGCTCACGCAACTAAAACCGAATTACTCAAAATAAAAAAACGCAGCCAAGGCTGCGTTTTTATTTTGAATGGTTTCACGTGAAACAGCATTAAAATAATCGGGTCGGCTCACCCAGATAATAGCCTTGCAGATAGTCGACGCCCATATCCTGCGCGATTTTGCACACCTCTCGATTGTGGACAAACTCCGCCACCGTCTCCGCGTTAAACACCTGACATAAACGCACCAACTGAGAAGCTATTTTGCGCTGCTTTAAGTCTTTATCGATATCACGGATCAAGCTGCCATCGAGCTTTATGACTTCCGGCTCCAGCTTTAGGATTTCATCAATATTGGAATAGCCTGAGCCAAAATCATCAACAATAATACGCGCTCCTAAGCTTCTGAAATGACTGCATACTTCGATCATTCGACCGTAGTCTTTGATTTGCTCAGATTCCAACACTTCCAAACCAATTCGCCTAGGGTCATTGAGCTGACAAATTTCATGCTCTAAAAGCATTAAAGTTTTATCACTAAGCAAATCTTGCGGCGATAAGTTAATAGAAAAGTCACCTTGCCTATCTCGCATGTAATGTAACGTAGAATGGATCATGTGCCGACTCAATCGAGTATAAAGATGCGTATCGGAAATAATAGGCAGGAAGCGCCCTGGCGCAATCACCGCTCCATCCTCCTCCAAAATGCGAACCAAACATTCTTGGCTTGCCAATTTATGGCTATCCGCATGCACTATCGGCTGGCTATAGGTAATGATGTTCTGTTTGAGAATGGCTTTACTGACGCAACTCAACCATCCAAGCTGCTCTTTACGCACATCCTCACTGACTTCGATGTCTTTCGCATTGCAGATATGGGTATTACTGCGCACACCGGAGCGCCTCGCTTCAATGCCTTTGAGCAATAGCTCATCCGCAGAAGCTGATGGAAAATCTCGACGACTCACTAAGCCACCGCACAGCGAGATAGAAAGATAATCTATTTCGCGCAGACCAATTGGCTCAAAATTAGTTTGCTCTACCGCGTCGGCAAAACGAGTAAAGTGCTGTTTGATGGTTTCGCTGCTTTGGTCAGCTTTAAATATGAACGCCCACTCACCAACTCCAATACTATAAAGCTGCAAAGCCGTTGGCATGCCAAAACGCTTTCGCAGTCGATTCGTAAAATGCATTGAGAGGTCTTTAAGTAGCTGATCCCCTACTCTATAACCGTATTTTTCATTGATATGGCTGAAGTTAAGTAGCTTTAGAGTCAGCAAGTGCTCATCCAAATCAATGCTACTCAGCCGCTCTTGCAGCGCGACTCGGTTTTGTAATCCAGTGCGACTATCTCGCCGATAGCTTTCTTGTAACTTGCGCGTTTGGCGATCGAGTTGATACCCCATATGCGCGTTCATATGGTTGAGGTCGCCAATCGCATTTCGAATCAAGCTAAACAATGGTGAAATAGAGGAGCTAACGGGCGACTTAGGCAAGTTCAATGCTTGTACTTCATCTCCCTCTCGCATCGCTAAATACGTCAGACTGTGATGAAGAATTTCTGGCTGTCCAATACCGCCATGCAGTTCCCCCATACAATAACTACCAAACGTCGTCGCGATATCTTTGAAGGCTTGGACTTCGTCGCTGCTGTCAATAAAGTCTAACCGTGACGCGCAGTTAAAAATCATCACGACTTCAGGTTGGTGCATGGCTAACTCAACCACACCATGTCGCACCTGTTCGAGCGTTAATGAGGGGTGGTTATAGCAAAATTGTACTTCGTCACCAAGACACCAAGGCCTGTCGAAACTCATACTGCCATCAGCGTGCAGCTCCGTTACCGTGCAAACTTCCTTGCGCCCCAAACTTTCTCGATACAAAGGAAAGCTGAGCAACTGACTCAGCGTCACATCATGGCCATCCGCCAAGTAACGCTTGTATACGTCCAACGCTTTCTGTTCACCTAAGCAATACAAGCGCGTTCCTTTTGCATGGGTGACTTTATGTGGCATGCCAATCGGGTTCCATTCCGAATACGCATCCGTCCATAACTTCAATGTATCACTGTGCAAAGCTACGGCGACCACAGCGTTATCGTAAACTCGGTTTTGATATAGCACCCAACAGCCATCATCAATACTTTGCGCCAACCCTCCAGAGATCACGACTTCTTCACTGGCGAAGGTTTGAAACAAGGGATAGTCACGTCGTTCAATTTGCACAGCAAAGCTGAGGATCACTTGCGAATTATGCTGCAACAGAAGCGAGCGTTTGAGCTCTCCACCATCAATATCGGGGGAGTAAGAGTAGGTTTGGACGGCAGAAGTAAGCGTGGTTTGTTCGAACTCAGTCACACTGATCAGGCAACCAGAGGTAAATATCTCCCCCTCCAGAATGACATTACGCGTACTATGCCCCATGACATGAGCATTCGGCAGCAACAATAAAACAGCGTCCGAAAGTGTGGTCGCAAAGTCGCGTGATTGAGTCGACAATATTTGCACCAAATATTGTTTACTTGAAGAGAACTGAGAAGTGACTAAAAAGTCATTTAACTGACTGACATCATAAACCAGTTTTGAAAAAGCTCGCATGCGCCTACCACTGCCGTAACACTATCTTCACCACGACGTGTGGCGTTACTCTTTTTACTTAATAGTGAATAATTTACGTGGCTTTACGCTGATTTTCTAGACACAAAATGAGATTAGAATGGATTAATGCGAAAGCAATTAAAAAAGTGTGAGTAACGGCTGCAAACTATTGATTTCAATATCAGGTAAAGTACGTGTTTTTGAATGGTTAATGACATTTTTATTCATATCATTGAACCAACAAGCCGCAAAACCAGCCGACTTTGCACCATGCACATCCGTGGTTAGGTGATCACCGACATGCAGAATATTCTCTGCTGGAATATCCAAGAACCGTTTCGCCTTAGTAAACATATCGGTGGCGGGTTTCGCTAACCCATCAGGCCCCGCTTTGAGCACACATTGAAAATACGGCGTTAAGCCAATTTTATCTAAATCGACGTTGCCGTTTGTGATCGCCACGAGCGGAACTCGCTCTCCCAATTGTGTCAAAACATCTAAGCTTGATTGGGGCACTTCAAACTGACTGCGCCAATCCAAAGCGAGCTGCACACCCTCTTCAGCTGCGGCTTGAGCTTGCGCTTCATCATAGCCAACTGAAAGAAAACCATGCTTTAGCTGCACTAAACGCCAAAGCGTCACATCGCTTCTGAGACCCGGTCTCTGCTGGAGCACATGTTTTTTTACCTGCATCCAATCAGCCTTATCCATGTGCGCCACGGCAGGATGTGTTTGCTGCAACCAAGCCAACAACTCACGCTCCATACGGATAATCACCGGGTAATTGTCATACAGCGTGTCATCAAGATCGAAGGTCATGGCCTTAATAGGCTCGATACGGCGATAAAATTTCATACTTCGGCTCACTCCCCGCTCTTTTTACGTGCGCGTGGGTGGGCTTGGTCGTAGGCTTGCGCTAAATGTTGGAAATCCAAGTGCGTGTAGATTTGGGTCGTCGAAATGTTCTCGTGCCCTAAAAGCTCTTGCACCGCACGTAAGTTATTGCTGGATTCGAGCATATGTGTCGCAAACGAGTGACGCAATTTATGCGGACTAATATGGCTCGCCACAGACTGTTTCTGTCCCCATTCTGCCATACGTTTTTGCACGCTACGGTGCGAAATACGCGTTCCGAGTTTAGACACAAACAAGGCGGGTTCACCTGGCGCAGCAAGATCGCCCCTGACTTTCAACCACTTGGCAACCCATTCAGTTGCCATGCCAGAGAATGGAACTTTACGTTCTTTGTCGCCTTTACCGATAACACGAAGCTCGCCACTGCGCAGTTGTACATCACGTACATCCACACTCACCAACTCAGCCAAACGCAAGCCAGCACCGTACATCAGCTCCATCATGGCACGATCACGCACAGCCAACGGGTCGTCTTCGTTGACCTCAAGCAGTTGGCTCACTTCATCAACATCGAGGTTTTTCGGCAACGGGCGCTTTTTACGTGGCGCTGAAACCCCTTTGGCAGGATTAGCTGACATCTCGCCACGCAGAATAAGGAAATCGAAAAAGCTACGCAGCGATGAGAGGCGCGTCGCTAAACTGCTGGCTTTCATGCCTTCCCGCATGCCCTTACCTGCTAATTGGCGCACCCAGCCTGCATCCACTTGAGACCAATCTTTAAGTCCCATTTCAGCCAAGTGCTGCGCCATGGTTTCTAGCTGCTGTTTGTAATTGCGTTGAGTATGTAGGCTGAGCCCCTTTTCGCTTCGTAAGAATTCATAGAAGCGCTCAAGAGGCTTTTGCAGACTATTTGGCAGAGGAGTGTTGGGAGTTGTCGTCATCGTAACTTTGCCATACCAATGTTTGAGCGAGATGTGCCACTACTAATGATAGGTGACGCAAAAACAAGGTATCCATATCTGGTTGAAAATGACCGCCATCCTCACTAGAGAACGCTAGCACGCCCAGTGTTTGCTGTTTCACGAGCGGTAGTACCACATAGGACCCCATTTCCGGCACATCCATATTGCCAAACAAAGCTTCACGATCCACTTTGCGAAGACGTCCTAAGTACGCGTCTTTGCCATTTAGGTGGGTGGTCGCAAAACGTTGATAACTTTCCTTACTCAATTGAATAGATGCGTCGCATTGACTAAACAATCGAACAAACGCGCGTAAGCCAAGTGCTTTAGCTTTCTCTTCAATAGAATGAATGACTTGTTTAAAGTCACCACACTTTAGAATCTGCCCCTGCAAATCCATAAATTCGTAAAAGGTGCGATCGTTGTTCGCCGCAAGCGACATCAGTGTGGTGATCTCTTCCTCTAACTCTTCAATGCGCTGACGTTGGCGATTCATTTGTATGTGCACCAAAGACACCGCACCCAAGTCTGAGTGTGGGAAAGATAGACGATCCACAAGCTCTGGACGCTGCACAAAAAAATCGGGATGATCTTTGAGGTACTCGGCCACCACTTCAGCCGTTAAGGCATCTGCTTCTACTTGAGACAAACCGTTTCCTTTTTCTTCTACTAGCAAGACAATTGACCATCAAATACATGCGTTGTAGGTCCGGTCATAAACAACGGCTTACCCGGACCTTGCCACGCAATTCGCAGTTCACCACCTGGTAGAGAAACCTTAACGTTTTCATCCAACAGACCCTGAAGAATCCCTACCGCTACCGCCGCGCATGCGCCACTACCACAAGCTTGTGTTTCACCTGCGCCTCGCTCGTAAACTCGAAGACGAATATGGTCACGACTCACCACCTGCATAAAGCCAGCGTTGACGCGCTCTGGAAAACGCTCGTGCGACTCAAGCAGCGGGCCTAATGTATCGACATCAGCAGTATCCACGTCATCGACCACCGTCACCACATGCGGGTTACCCATGCTTACCGCGCCACAGAACAGCGTTTTTTCACCAGCGCGCATGATGTAGGTTTTCTCTTTTTGCTTGGCTTTAAAAGGAATTTTGTTCGGCTCAAACTCTGGAACACCCATGTTGACCGTCACTTCTCCATCATCTTCGATGTTGAGAATCATCTTTCCTTTTTTGGTGCTTACGCTGATGCTGTATTTATTGGTCAACCCTTTCAAGCGAACAAAGCGCGCGAAGCAGCGCGCGCCATTCCCGCACTGCTCGACTTCACTACCATCGGCATTGAAAATCCGATAATGGAAATCAGTTTCAGGGTCGTAAGGGGCTTCTACCACGAGCAATTGGTCAAAACCAACGCCGGTATGACGATCCGCCAAACGGCGGATCAGGTCTTGCGAGAAAAACACGTTCTGGGTAATACAGTCGACGACCATGAAGTCGTTGCCCAAACCGTGCATTTTGGAAAAGTGGAAATGCATTTGTTGTGTGTTACTCCGGTAGAATCTGTTCCAGCTGCCACAAACTGGTCAGCTCCTCACGCTGGCGAACCAAGTGGCTTTGTTTACCATCCACCATTACTTCTGCCGCTCGGGTACGAGTATTGTAGTTCGAAGACATCACAAAACCATAGGCACCTGCTGAACGAACCGCGAGTAGATCACCTTCTTGCAAAACGAGTGCGCGATCTTTACCCAAGAAGTCGCCGGTTTCACAAATAGGGCCAACCAAATCGTAAGTCTGTGCTTCACCCATACGCGGCGAAACTGGCACGATATCTTGCCATGCTTGGTATAGTGCAGGACGCATCAAGTCGTTCATTGCCGCATCGATGATGGCAAAGTTCTTGTGCTCAGTATGTTTTAAAAACTCAACACGCGTTAGCAAGATACCTGCATTCGCAGCAATTGCTCGGCCCGGCTCAAAAATCAGCTCCAAGTCTTGGTGATTTTCAAGACGACCAAGTAACGCTTTGGCGTAATCTGAAGGCTGAGGTGGTAATTCATCACGATAGACCACACCTAAACCGCCGCCGACATCAAGGTGACGAATGTTAATGCCTTGCGCTTTTAAATCATCAATCAGGGCTAATAAACGGTCTGTCGCGTCGATAAATGGGTCGATATTGGTGAGCTGAGAACCAATGTGGCAGTCGATACCTTGCACATTCAAGTTCGGCAGGCTTTGCGCGAATTTATAAACATCTGGCGCACGATCAAATGCAATGCCGAATTTATTGTCGCGAAGACCAGTCGAAATGTAAGGGTGTGTTTTCGCGTCGACATCTGGATTGATACGCAGAGAAATTGGCGCAATCACACCAAGCTCACCCGCAACCTTATTCAAACGTTCTAGCTCGGGCTCAGATTCAACGTTGAAACATTTGATACCTAGCTCAAGAGCACGCTTCATTTCTGCAGGTGTTTTCCCAACACCCGAGAAGACGACTTTCTTCGGATCACCGCCTGCGGCAATCACACGCTCAAGTTCACCACCTGATACGATATCAAAGCCCGAACCCAAACGCGCTAGTGCGTTCAATACGCCTAGGTTTGAGTTCGCTTTCACCGCGTAGCAAACTAGATGAGGATGTTGACCCACAGCACTATCAAACGCCTTCCAGTGGCGCTCTAGCGTGGCTCGAGAATATACGTAAAGAGGAGTGCCATATTGCTCTGCAAGAGCTTGAAGTGGGACGTCTTCGGCCCAAAGCTGGCCATCATCCTGATAGTTGAAGTAATCCAAAATTCGCTTCCCTTATTTTATTCGACTGCTGAACCCTAATTTCACCCTAAGGCGCGGTTATTTATTGTGATTGCTCATTCTGTTGAGTGTCATCTGGAATGTATAGTGAGCCAGACTGGCCACATCCCGCTAACGTCGCGGCAACCATCACAAACAACACAGTAACTAATTTTTTCATTTCGCATATCGTGATTATTGAATCAATGCCCCCTATAATCGCACCACACTCAGGAAAAGCAATAGGATAGACGGATGAACGATACTGAATTTCATCAACTGGTGGATGCGCAGATGCAAATCATCGAAGAATCCATCGATGATTCAGGCGCAGACATTGATTACGAAGTCACTGGCAACGTAATGACATTGGAATTTGAAGACCGCAGCCAAATCATCATTAACCGCCAAGAGCCGATGCATGAGATCTGGCTAGCGTCCAAATCTGGTGGTTTCCACTTCAAGCTTATTGAAGATAAATGGACCTGCTCAAAAACGGGCATGGAGCTATTTGAAATGGTGAAGCAAGAGTGTGAAAAGCACGCGGGCGAAGCCATTGATTGGGCATAATGTCCGTCAATCGTCACCAAAACAAAAAGAGCACCGAAGTGCTCTTTTTGTTTATTGATACGGGTTTAATTACGCGTTCACCGCTTTCGTCGGACGATGCGGCGAGCAACCATCATTACGATAAGGGATGATATAAGCATTGCCCTCTTCTGGATGGATAATCTGGTAGTACTGCGGCAGGTTAAAGTTGATAAATTTCGACGCAACACGACTGTCGTCTTTTACTGATGTGTAAAAGCTGTTCACGGACGAAATCATCTCGTCTTTGGAGCCACTAAACTGGTGATACACTTCAACTTGGTTTGACTCATCCAACACATAAATATTGAAGCCATCTTCATTATCTTCAAAGAAGAACTGCACTAGACCTTCACTAGCAAAACCATCCACCGCTTCTGGCATTTGATACTCTTGCTCACGATCGAGCATTAATAGCGGCGAGCCTTTAAGTTTGTTAGTAGAAATGCTGCGATAGAAATCAATGGAGTTTTCTAACTTCTGCACCGACACACCACGACGTTCAAAGAACAGCCCGTAAGTTTGGTTACCAAGGCGCATCGCTTTAAAGCGGCGGCGTTTTTCTTGCTCTACTGGCTTCAAGCGTAAGTCGATACATTCCGCTAAAAGCTGGTAGACCATATTACGCATCACACCACGCATGTTCTTCGCATAACAGAACACATCCACCGATTCTGGTGGCAACGCGTCTTGGTGCATTTTGCCCAGAATGGTTTTCAGTGCGTCCAGCATCGCCGTTTCCCCTTTGAAATGCAGCGTACGCACTTCATGCCAGGAGTTACGGTAAACCAAGTCGACACTGCCGACTAAGTTTTTATGTTCCGGACCAAAACTGAAGATATCGGTATTTTTTACATCCACTTTCAGTGAACGGCCCGAAAGCTCTGACGTAGGATCATTTTCAAAGTTGATGAACATCGCTAGCTGGCTTATTTCACATGGGCTCGCTAATGCCTGCATCGTCGGACGGCGCTTACGCAGCGCAAAGGTATTTCGTAAGTCGCTCACCATTTGGTAGAACTTATCGATATCCAGTTGCGCTTCACGCACCACCGCGTGCAAACGAGTCGACTCGGTGATTAAACCATTAAAGAATGCCCAAGAGACTAACTTGCTCAAGTATTCATGATGTTCTAAGTATGGCTGCCCCAAAATGCGGTGCGCGATCAGAGGTTGTTTATAGAGATACCAACCAGACTTGTTCACACCACCATCTTTCACTTCGATGAAGCTTAAATCCGGTTCATGCAAATCAGGGGAAATCTGTGGGTTGAGCAACGTCACTTTGCCCGGCAACACTTCAAAAGCGGCGTAAAGCTTACGAGCCAAAATACTGATGTCTTGCGGGCTGATAGCGGAGGTAATGTCGTTGCGACGCGCAAATTGAATCAAATTACGGTAGCTCTGCATCAACGCATCCAGCAACGCATGATGCACCACTTTTACCTGTTCAACTTTCCAGTTGCGGCGATCATCGAGCTCAGCAACAACGCTGGCATCCCAATCCCATTTTGCAATCATGTCGCTCAGCGCTTCACGGCGCCAAGCCACTGAACCAACATCCGGTTCACGCGACAACTTTTCATGGGTTTTGAGATAGAAGCAACGGCGCACCAAATCCAAACGAGTGTCGTCTTGGATTCGCTCTAAATAGCGAGTCACTTTTTCCAGCATTAAGTAGTATGCATCCATGCCATAGAGGTCTGGCTCATGGGCAAAGAAACGACGCTTGGTGTCGATGCTTAGCAGTTGCGTATGCGGGTATTCCCACGAATAAGCTTCAAGCAGAATGGCTTTTAATACCGATTTGTAGGGAGAATCGATACTTTTGTATAGCTGCCACAAGTTCGAGCCGAAGTACTCTTCAGCAGGAATGCGGTTCAATTTACCAAAGTCGATCCATTCACTACAGTCGATGTAACCATCACTGCACAATTGAGAAACATACTCGTCGTAACACTCTTCCATTTCTGGCGGCACTATTTGCCATAATAAACGCTGTCCAGCAATACGCACCGCGCTGCGATAGAATTCATCAAGCAAAAGTAAGTGCTGAGATGAGCCACAGTTATCACCCGTCATCTCTTCAGAATGGTTGCTTCTAAAGCGTTCTTCATCCATTAAGAAGAAGTTCGCCTCCACCCCTTGGCTTTGTGCCCAGTCGGTGATCAGCAAGCATTTATTGGTCAGCAATTCTCGCTCGTCACAATCCATATCTGGCGAAATACACACCCAAATATCTAAATCACTAGAAGTACTTTGACCAATTGATGAGGTACTGCCCATGGTGTATAAGCCCAAGATAGCCGGCTTCTCAGCCGTCTTAAGTGGCTGACCAATCGCAAGTTGAATGTCATCAATGAATTGCTGCTGAATGCTATTTAGCGCCAGCCCATGCACACCAAACGGGACATCGGCATCGTAATAGCCAGGAATCACAGGGTGGTTGTAGTTCAACAAGGCAGGAATCAAGTGGAAGACTTGCTGGCTTTGCGAATCCATAAGCGCCAGCGCGCGATCAACTCGCTGCTGATTCAAATTATCTAGTCGCTGAATGATTTTTGGGGTGTAAGCCTGCAAGGGGAATTCCTTGGTTGAACAATCACGAAAATCTGCTGACGTTTTAAACCAAAACGGCCTAAAAACGTGATCAATTTAACACTTTTATTGGTGCGGGTAAAGTTTCACGCCCACGCACCACTCAGGGTGCAAAACCATACTTTAGTCACAAAATTAATCGCGCGGTAGTGTCGCTCTTATTACCTATTACTAATAATAGTCCTTAGTCTAATTGAGAATCCAGTCACACTATTTTCATAACGTCATGTAATTCCATTCATAGCTCTCAGAGATAACGAACTAACAGTAAGCATTTCTTGATGAGAATGGTAGGATAAACCCAAATCCAAACAGCATTGAGAAGATCATGACACAATCCACACCTATTCGCATTGCAACTCGAAAAAGCCCTCTTGCTTTATGGCAAGCTTACTTTGTCAAAGACGCCCTTCAAGCCGCTCACCCTGGTTTGGAAGTCGAGTTAGTAACTATGGTGACCAAAGGTGACGTGATTTTAGATACACCGCTAGCAAAAGTTGGCGGCAAAGGCTTATTCGTAAAAGAGCTTGAAGTCGCAATGCTAGAAGGCCGTGCAGACCTTGCCGTTCACTCAATGAAGGACGTGCCCGTCGATTTCCCGGAAGGTCTTGGCCTCGTGACCATTTGTGAACGTGAAGACCCTCGTGATGCTTTCGTTTCCAATACCTATAGCAACATTGATGAACTCCCTCAAGGTGCAGTGGTTGGTACTTGCAGTTTGCGCCGTCAATGCCAACTGAAAGAATATCGTCCAGATATCATCATTAAAGAGCTTCGCGGTAATGTGGGCACTCGCCTTGGTAAACTAGATGCGGGTGAATACGATGCGATCATTCTTGCTGCGGCAGGCCTTAAACGATTGAAGCTTGAAGAGCGCATTCGTAGCTTTATCGAGCCAGAGCAATCATTACCTGCGGTTGGCCAAGGTGCTGTCGGTATTGAGTGCCGCCTTGACGATGAAAGGCTGCTTAAGCTACTTGAGCCACTTAACCACCAAGACACTGTAGACCGCGTTTTGTGTGAGCGCGCAATGAACCTGACGCTAGAAGGCGGCTGTCAGGTACCTATCGGCAGCTATGCCCTGCTAGATGGCGATAACATTTGGCTACGCGCATTAGTTGGCGAACCAGATGGCAGCGAAATTGTTCGTGGTGAAATCCGTGGCCATCGTAAAGACGGCGAAACGTTAGGAGTGCAGTTAGCCAATGAACTACTGGATAACGGCGCTCGTGAAATCCTAACTAAGCTGTACGCAGATCACGAATAATCATGGCAGTGTTGGTCACTCGGCCGGGAGAGCAAGGCAGCGCGCTTTGCTCTCTGCTCGAAAGGCACGGCATTTCCGCATATCACCATCCTCTGATCGACATTGTCGCCGATCTCACGGACACGCACCTCTCTAAACACCTGCATCAAGCTCAAATTGTTATCGCTGTTAGTCGACATGCCGTGCAATGTGCACAGCAAATCATAGCCAGCAACGAGACATCATGGCCGAAACAAGCCATTTACCTTGCCGTTGGTCAAAAAACAGCACACTATTTAAGCAAATGTACCCAACAGAAAGTACACTATCCCCAAGTCAGTGATAGTGAACATTTATTGCGACTGCCAGAGCTCAATAATGTGGCCCAACAACAGGTTCTTATCCTTCGTGGGAACGGTGGAAGAGAGCTGATCAAAGATGCATTGGTGAGACGTGGCGCAAAAGTTCACTATAGTGAGACTTACAAGAGAGAATTCATCCCATTCGATCCAGTAAGCTGTGTCTCACTATGGAAAACCCTACAAATTGACCAGATCATCGTCACCAGTGGTGAGCAACTGGATTATTTGTGCAGCCAATTGACGTCAGAGCAATTGACTTGGCTTAATCAACAAGAGTTGTATATCCCCAGTCAGCGTATCGCTGACATCGCACTTCAAAGGGGGTTCACTCGGGTGAGATGCACGGGAAGCGCATCCAACCAAGAATTACTGGCGGCTCTCCAGCCCTAGCTACACAGGATATAGGCATGACAAGTAAAAATAACGACCAAAAAAATAACGATAAAAACCTTTCCGAAGAAACCTCATCGGCACCGCTAGCCGAAAAAAGCACATCGCAGCAGGATGCGGCCCCTAAAAAAGAACAGCCAAAAGTGGCCGAGCCCCCAAAAACCGCCGAGCCAGCCAAAGTCGAATTTGAAGAAAAACAAGGCAAGCGCGGAGTTAAACTAGGCACAGTCGCTATCATCTTATCGATTATTTTTGGCGGTGGCCTCGCATACAAGCTACATCAGCAGCAAGCCGATTACCAAGCGCAGATCGCCCAACTAAAAAGTCAGCTAGAAAGCACTCAAGCTTCCATGAAGCAAGAGCTCAGCCGGGTACAAGAAGAAACCATCGAGAAAGCAACGACCGTGACACACAAAGCGGAAGTGGTACTGGGACAGCAACAGAAGAGCATTGAAAGCTTACAGCTTGCCGTTGCCGATGTGAAAGGTCGTCGACCAAACGACTGGCTACTTGCTGAAGCCGATTACCTCGTCAAATTAGCAGGTCGTAAACTGTTCTTAGAACATGACGTAGAAAGCGCAACTCAACTAATGGAAAGTGCTGATCAACGCATTGCAGCACTGAATGACCCTAGCCTCGTCAAACTACGTAAAGCAATGGCGAACGATATCACCAAACTTCGTACTATCCCGCTGATTGACCGTGATGGATTGGTACTACGCTTAACTGCTCTGCAACAGCAAGTAGACAAGCTACCTCTCGCCAATGCACTACTCCCAGAAGCAGAAGCCGTAGAGAACACTGAAGTGTCGGAAGATATTGCAAACTGGCAAGATAACTTAATGACCTCTCTGAAGGACTTTTCAGAAAACTTCATTACCTTCCGCACGCGCGATGGTAACGTCATTCCACTGCTTTCTCCTGAGCAACACTTTTACCTAAAAGAAAACATCAAAGCCAAATTGGAGACCGCAATAAAAGCGGTGTACCAAGAGCAAGGTGAAATTTACACCACGTCTCTAAAAACGGCCGACAAATGGGCATTAGCTTTCTTCAACCAAGGCGATAATTCCGTTAAAGAGTTCAACAAAACTGTTAACCAGTTAAGCCAGCAAAACATTCAAGTGGAATACCCAACGAAACTGCAAAGTCAGTCTCAACTATCAGATGTCATCCGTGAGCGCCTACGTCGCGAAGTCACAACGATGACAGGTATGGAGGATAAGTAATGTTTCGTCTTATTTTCCTATTTGTTGTACTAGGTGCAGGACTATTTGTTGGCACTCAATTTTCTGGTCAGCAAGGCTATGTACTCATCTCCATCGCTGAGAAAACGATCGAGATGAGCGTAACGACATTGGTCGTATTCGTTATCGCAGCACTCGCAGGTCTTTTTCTACTTGAGTACCTAATTAAAAAGCTAGTTTACGCAAGTTCTACAACATGGAACTACTTCAGTGTGCGCAAAATGCGCCATTCCCGTCGATACACCAATGAAGGCATTATTAAACTCCTTGAAGGAGACTGGAAAGGTGCCGAGAAAAAAGTGACTCGCTGGGCGAATCATCACGATATGCCGCTACTTTGTTACTTAGTCGCGTCTGAAGCCGCACAAGGTCAAGGTGATAAAGCAAAACGTGATCACTACCTGGAGCTAGCAAGCCAGCAAGAGAATGCTCATCTTGCAGTAGAGCTAACTCGTGCTAAACAGTTTATTCGCGATAACGAGTTCGAGGCTGCTTTCGATACTTTGCAATCGTTAAAAGGTCAGTATGCGAGTAATTCGATTGTATTGAACTTGCTGAAAACAACGTACATGCAGCTAAAATTGTGGCAACCTCTTATTGACCTCTTGCCACAACTCACCAAAGCAAAACTCATCACGGAAGAAGAACACGCAGAGCTGATTCAAAAGGCGCAATGCGGCTTACTCCATGAAGTAGCGCAACAACAGGGTAGCGAAGGGCTTATTTCTCATTGGAATAGCCTTGCACGCAAAGTAAAACAAGACACACACCTAGTCTCCTGTTTTGCTCGTGAGTTGATAGCCCGGAAAGCAGATGCTGAAGCCTTTACTGTGCTAAAAGAAGCATTGAAAAAACAACCGGCTCCTGAGCTTTATCAACTACTGCCAGATCTAAACCTGCCAGATATCCACCCTGTCGTGGTTTTCTTAGAGGGGGTAGTGAAGAAAGAGCCAGATAACGCCGCTGCGCATAGCGCATTAGCGCACTTCTATTTCCGTCAAGAGAAGTGGCAAGAAGCCCAAGACCACTTTGAGATCGCCTTAAAGCTTCGCTCTGACGTCTCTGATTATGCATTCCTAGCAGATACACTAGAGAAGCAGAATCTAACTAAAGCCGCTCACGAAGTCTCTCGTAAAGCTCTCACGCTCGTCCAGAACGACTAAGTAGCAGTCATCTAACCAAGCCGGCAGTTTACTGTCGGCTTTTTTATTGCCTGTCACTCATCAACACTCCACAAACCTGCAATATCCACTAGAGCTAATGCCCTGCAATCTCCTGAGCTTCATTGGGAAGCCCTAGCAAAGCTTCCTTAATTCGTTCCAAGCAGCACTCCATTAAGCCCAATAAAATCCTCTAAAAAATAGCTTGCACACTTTCTTCAAGGCGAACAACCAAATATAAGTTTCTAGGAAGGAGCTCTACTAACAAAATACAGGTAACTTGAAATAGTGCAGGAAGCAAAATAGGTACATAAGCTCCGATACTCTCCATTATCTTCAATGAAGGGCTGTCCTATACAATGCTTAGAGAGTGTTTATTGTACCAACTAGGGCAAGATAGCGAAGAGCCATTAGGTAACACTAAGAGCGCTAACGCACGTAACATCGAGTAAAGAGTAAAAACAAGTCTCTTGTTAACAGAAACACTTCACCCTTAGAGGTAGGAATGCCAATACTCAGACTTGATGGCTCTCGTTAGAAGATAAAGTTATAGACTTCTGTCGCTGCACAACCCGTGGATAACGAGAACGCGCTTAAAGCAAGACTTCTCAAGTGACATAGTGCAGGGATACCTAGTCCGGGGATACGATCAGCTAAGGGATTGATTCCAGTCCCTAACGAATTTCCAAGCGTCAGAAACGAATAAAGCCTCGCTATTTCTAGCGAGGCTTCTGAATAGTGGCGGAGAGATAGGGATTTGAACCCTAGATACGCTATTAACGTATGCCGGTTTTCAAGACCGGTGCTTTCAACCACTCAGCCATCTCTCCACAAATTGTCATCAACAGATTAGTACACTGATGATATTGTTACTTGTCTATGCAAATAACGATATTTAAAGCCTGGCGATGTCCTACTCTCACATGGGGAAGCCCCACACTACCATCGGCGCTATTTCGTTTCACTTCTGAGTTCGGCATGGAAATCAGGTGGGTCCAAAACGCTATGGTCGCC
>NZ_JAMZAQ010000007.1:0-99717 GCF_024181795.1 Vibrio sp. Y10_XG_PY6 | reverse complement strand
AATTTAAGATTTTGTTCGGCTCAATGAATACTGAACATTACATAAAGTAATGTTTGAATTGACTGTGCTGAATCCGAAGATTCAATGGTCACTTCGTTTCATTGAAACCTAATTTGAAACCCCTCTTTATTAAGAGAAATTTCTAATTGGATTATCATCAACGAGTGCCCACACAGATTGATAGGTCTATATTGTTAAAGAGCTTGCTTATCGAGAAGTTTTTCTCTCAAAGCGGAGGTGCATTCTAGCGAGATAATTGAGAGTGTCAAACACTTTTTTCAACTAATTTTCGTAGAAGCTTTTCACCTCTTCGACCCTGCTGAAGCCTTGTGGCGTCTGCCGTGTCGATGGATGCGCATTATAGGGAGAAGATTTTCTTTGGCAATACTAAAAGTACATTTTTTCTAAAAAAACATGCCAAGTGGATACTTTCCATCCAACCCAAAAATTACCCCGAAATAACACTCAAGATTTCTACAGCTTACCCACAAAAACCTGTGGATAACTACTCATCACTATCGAAGAAGTAAGAAATGCGTGAACGCGGATTAAGATACTCTTTGATTTTCTCCGGCAATTTAGACGGATGAATCGCGTTAACTATCTTTATATCCTTTGCTGCAAGATCAATGATTGGCGCCTGCGTCCTTGGCACTGATGGGTCGTAAACCAATACATTTGGGAATAATAGATGCGATGCATTCACTGAGATAACCAAGCCCACCATATTATTGGAAAGCTGAACCACAGTGCCTGGAGGAAACACGCCCATAAACTTAATCAGGATATTCAGGTTTTCTTCTTTATATAGGTGTTTACAGTTCTTATATAAATGAGAGAGTGCGGTATAAGGAATTTTTTGCTCTGAGACTATAGGTGTATGACACAAGTTATCAAATGCGTTAGCTACAGCAATAATTTGAGCAAACTCGTTGATCTCATCTCCTTTCAGACCTTTGGGATAGCCAGACCCATCTCTTAGTTCATGGTGCTGTGCAATCACAACTCTCGCAACCTCGGGAAAACCTTCTATTTGACTCGCAAGGTCTACTCCATATTTGGTGTGCAACTTTAAGTAGTTAATTTCTGGTTCCGTCAGCGGTGCTTGCTTTCTTAATATTGCGGTAGGAATTTTTATTTTACCGATATCGTGGAATAGCGCTGAAAATGAAAGCTCTTTCAACTGCGCAGCTGAGTACCCGTTAGCACGGCCAATCATCATGGCGATAACAGCAACGTTCAACGAATGGAAATAAATATCTTCAAACTCATTTTTACCGTTCATCAGATGTAGAGTGACATTATCATCACACATTAACTTCTCGACGATATCTTCAATAAGAAGCTTTGCTTCATCAACGGCAGCTGTTGGACGATTGCGAATTTTCGTCATGACTGAGCGCATACGCGCAAGAGAGCGCTCAAACTCTTTTTCGCACTGAATAACGCGTCGACGATACGCACTTAACTTTTCTATGCGGTTTTGTTTTTCTTGCCAAAGTTTTTGAGTTTCATGATCTAGCGACGCTTCATTCGTTACTCTATCAGCTTGTATCTGGTCGACTGGAAGTGGTGCGGCATCACTTTGCTCTGGATTAAAGTAAACGAACTTTACACCGAGGTGACGGATCATCTCGACTTGTTCTTGATCTTTAATCTTAAAACTATTGAGTAGAAAAGGGTGATCGTTCCACTTTAGCGGAAGACGGATATGTAATCCGGGTTGAATACGATCGACCGTAAGTTTAATGGCTGCCACTTATTCACTACTGATTTACGTTGCCTAAGAGAGTTAGAATACTAGTAAATTTTGTGAATAAATTCATCAGTAAGTATCAAAACATCAGATGGTCATTTCTAATTACTCATTTAATGAGCAAAAGCAAGCTACTTTAAGGTTCGATCTGCTTTGCGTATTTTAAGCTGAGCCTCGAACGTTGGCTTATCTATTATTTCTTGACCTTTGACTAATCCCATTAATGTTTGTACCGCTACACGGGCCATATCACTGATAGGAAAGTGCACTGCCGACACTGTAGGATAAAGGCTTTCACAAAGGTCGACACTGTCAAAGCTAGTTAAAGAGATTTGCTCCGGTACTGAAATATTGTGCTCGTGTAAGTACTGCATTGCACCGACCGTCATTTCCTCACTGCAAGAAAAGACTGCAGTAACTTCAGGGTGTCGTTGTAAAATTGCAGCCATTGCATCATAACCACTTTGCCGACCATAATTCCCTTCTTCACACCAGCTTTCGTCAATATCGATACCTGCGTCCTTCATCGCGTCAACGTACCCAAGCTTTCTTAATAAACTATTATGACGTTGGGATGGACCGGTAATACAGGCGATTTTTCTATGACCACCAGCTAAAAGATGCTCGACGGCAATACGGCTTGCATGATGATGATTAAAAGTAACGCAACGCTCTTCTATTCCTTCAACATAGCGATCCAGAAGAACGAAAGGCGTAGGCTGTTTTGCTAATTCACGTAAATCATCATCTGACAAATAACGACTATGGAGGACATAGCCATCACAACGCAGATCATTAAAACGCTGAATGGCTTCCTTTTCACCTTCTGCAGAATGATGTCCTTGAGCGGTAATCAGAAACTTTTTATGAATATCCAGCTCAGTCTGAACCTGCTCCATCATCTCGCCAAAGAAGCCCCCCGTATAGTAAGTCACCAATAAGCCAACCATATTACTGGATGAGGTTGCGAGTGAACGAGCAATCGCACTCGGGCGATAATTCAGTTGCGCCATAGCTTGCTCTACTTTTTTTCGAGTTTCTTCGCGAAACTTCCCCTCCCCATTAATGATTCGAGAAACGGTAGAGCGATTTACACCGGCGAGTTCGGCGACATCTTTAATCCTTGCCATAATGCTATTGGGTCCAACTGCAATTGTTATTAAATATCCGTTTGTGTAGAACGGCTGCCAGCAATTCGTAAGGTGCTTATAGGGGGCGAAGCTGGCAGCCTTTAATCATACACCGACCATTTGATTGGTAGAAACGAGCTCAGAGTAATCCGTGACAGCTATACCATGTTGAGCTAACTGTTCTTTTAAAATGGGAGAGGTTAGAACTTGTAACTCTAGCTCTCGCTGAAGCGCATAACCACTCTTTAAAATCAGCGCTTGATCGGCCTCTGCCGGGTGGCACATCACCTCAACCAAATCATAGTTTGTCTTTAGACTCAATAAATGCGCCATCAAACCATCTAAACTTACTTTTTGATCGTAAAACTCGTCAGTAAAGACATACCTTGTTGTCATAGATTCTTGACACAAGCCAGTGCCCCGCAGTGGCACTCGGTATTCACTCGCTACTTCTTTAATAACGGGCAAAATTTGAGGGTGAGTATGCGCGTGATGATGGCTATCTAAGTGGCTTAGCTCTAACCCAAGCGATAAAAAATGTTCCACCTGAGCTTTTGCTTCGTCATAAATGACCTGAGTTTCGAAGTCCTGCTTACCCCACAGTTCGTCGTATTTGATAAAATGCGCTCGACCGTTGGTCAAATTAGGGTGCCCAGTTAGAGGCACTCCCGCTGTAAACCTAAGATGAACGCCAATTCTCAAGTCTGGATTATGGCGAGCCAACTCTAAAGCATGTTTCTCAGCATCCATACCGACCATCATGGTGGTTGAATGAACAACACCTTGCTGATGAGCTTTTACGATGCCGTTATTTACACCTCTCGTTAAACCAAAATCATCAGCATTAAAAATGACTTTCATTGGCGTCCTTCCTTAGTACTACAACGTCGTTAGTTTAAATTGAGGTAAATACGGAGCGTTCACCGCTAGAATATCATCCAGAATTGACTTGGCACGACCAATGTCTGGCACCAATGGGTTGTTGGTTAATGCCATGAGCGCTTTGTCATAATTACCTTCCACAGCAGCGTCTATTGTCAACTGCTCATATGCTTTGACTTGATAGAGTAATCCTTTGATATTGTTTGACAGCTCACCAACCGCAAGAGGTTTCGCGCCCCAACTACCAATCACCGCGCTACACTCAATCACAGCATCATCAGGGAGGCCGTTAATCGCTCCGTTATTTAAGACGTTAACAACATGAATACTATTACGATTGTTATAAATTGAATCAACCAAGTTTAGTGATGCATCTGAATAATAAGCCCCACCCCGCTCTTCTAACTCTTTCGGCTTATGATCGAGATTAGGATCTTGATAGAGCTTGAATAGCGCATTTTCTGTTTCCATTACCTGCTCAGCACGAGTGCCCTTTTCACCCGCGCTTTGTTTCTCTTCAGCGAGCATAGCATCGGTTTGATAGAAATAACGATGGTAAGGACATGGTATCGCCCCCAGCGCTTTTAGAAATGCTGGATCCCACGGTTCTTCCCAGATGTTCTTCATGCTGAAGTTAGCACCATCACCGACTTTCTCTAATACCGTTTGAGTAATATCTTCTCCATTGAGCCATGCTTTGTGCACCCAAACGAGATGGTTTAATCCGGCAAACTCCAGTTGTAGCTCTTTTGGCTCGCACTCCATCATTTCTGCGATCATCATTTCCATCGAAACCGGCACATTACATAAACCAATACTCTTTACTTTGGTGTACTTACTGACGGCTTCAGAGACCAAACCCGCAGGGTTGGTGAAATTGAGCATCCATGCATTGGGTGCCAACTCTTCAATATCTTTACATATATCAAGAATAACCGGGATGGTTCGCAGTGCTTTAGCAAAACCACCAGGGCCTGTTGTTTCTTGGCCAATGACGTCGTATTTAATTGGAATTCGCTCGTCATTAGCACGAGCAGCAAGGCCACCCACACGGAACTGCGTCATCACAAAGTCCGCATCTTTTATCGCAGCACGACGATCAAAGTCTGCTTTTATCTCAATCTTTGCACCTGCTTTGTCAACCATTCGCTGCGCTAGACCTTTGATAATCTCAAGCTTCTCAGCTCCTGACTCAATGTCCACAAAATGAATCTTCTTAACGGGTAAATATTCTAAGCGCTTAATAACCCCTTCAACCAGTTCAGGGGTATAGCTACTACCACCGCCAATAATGGCAAGTTTGATCGCCTCTCTAGACATTTTTCTCCCCTTATTTGTTCGAGATTTTTTTGTTCAGTGCAACGATTTCTACAGCCATTTCTTGAGCCAAAATCGTGGTCATTAAGTGATCTTGAGCATGTACCATCACTAACGTCATCGGGACTTTCCCTTCCCCCTGATCTTCCTCAATCAACTGAGTCTGAATTAAGTGGGCTTTGTTAATGCACTCTCTTGCTTGAGAGAGCTTCTCCTCAGCCGCATCAAAATCTTGTTCTCTAGATAAACGCAATGCCTCGTAGCTCAAACTTCTAGCTTCGCCAGCATTGCAGATGATCTCCATTACAACCAATTCTTGTTCCATCATTTTCTCTCCGAAAATCGGGCCGCGGCAATTACGGCCCATTAAGCACCGTTAAGCAGTAACACCTTCGCCTGAAGGTTGCGCCTCATCTTTAGTTTCTTTCGTCGTTGGTAGTTCTTGCTCCAACATTTGCTTCTCAAACATTTTGAAGAATGGAAAGTAGATAATTAGATCAAGAATCAATAAACCAATGACGAGCAATACTGGAGCAAAGGTCCAACCGCTACCCCACGAAGCACCTATCAGTGCTGGTGTTGTCCAAGGCGTTGTAGCGACACCCATACCCACAAAGCCAACATGCACAGCAAAGTACGCAATCGTAGCGTTGATGACTGGAGCGAAGACGAACGGGATAAACAAAGTCGGGTTCATCACAACTGGGCTACCGAAGATCACAGGTTCATTGATTTGGAAGAAGCCAGGCACCGCACTCATTCGACCAATACTCTTAAGGTGAACAGAACGGCTAAATGACATCAGCATAACAAGAGCAAGTGTTGCACCAGAGCCACCGATAAAGATGTAAAAATCCCAGAAAGGCTGAGTAAATACGTTTGGAATCGGTTCACCTGCAACAAAGGCTTCGATGTTGGCACCAATGTTGGTCAAGAAAATTGGAGAAAGCAGCCCCACAACAATTGCAGCACCATGGATACCCGCAAACCAAAGTAGTTGGCAAAGCAATAGAGCGCCAATAATGGCAGGCAATGAGTTAGACGCACTAATTAAAGGCTTAAAGACTGCCATGACCGCATCTGGAATCAGCATGTCGTACTGGGTTTGCACGAAAAGGCTAAGTGGATATAAGGTAATGAATATCGCTAAGACTGGTAACAGTACTTCAAATGATCGTGCAATCGCCGGTGGAACTTGCTCTGGCATGCGAATCGTAATGTTGTGTTTTTTCATAAAACGGTAGAGCTCTACCGAGAAGAATGCACACATCACAGCAGTGAAGATCCCTGTTCCTCCCATATGTGACATAGACAACGCGCCATCTTTAGCAGGGGCCGCGATGAGTAAAAAAGACATCAGCGACAATACAGCACTCGTGATCCCATCCATCTTGTAAGCCTTAGCTAAGCTATAAGCAACGCCGAGCGAAACAAAAATGGTCATGATCCCCATCGACATGTTGTAGGGCATCATTATGGTATCAAAATGTGTGGTGGCGAAATCGAGCCAAATTCGACCAAAAGTAAAGGTCGTGTCTTCGGCAAATGGTGGGAATGCAAAAATCAAAATGAAACTACCGACAATAATAAACGGCATTGCAACTATAAAACCGTCTCTCATTGCTCGAACATGGGGCTGATTCCCCACTTTTGCTGCTATAGGGGCTATATGCTTTTCGACTGCGCCTATAATTGCGTCATAAAGCTTCATAGAATCCATCCTTATTTTAGGAAAAAGAATCCCGCATCAAATATTTATATTTGATGTACAGTTATCTTTTTTAATTTAAAACTATGGTTTAGTTAATTAATTCTAATGCTTGCTCTAGTACTTCCTCTCCCTTCATCATTCCATAATGCTGAGGAGAAATCGCATCAATGTTTTTACCATGCTCTTGCGCCGTTTTTCTTAGCTCTTCTAGCTGAAAACGTACTTGAGGCCCGAGAAGACAAACATCGTACTCTTTAATTGCATCTTCAAATGCATTCACTGACATCGCATCAATTTTGCACTCAATTCCTTTATTTTCAGCAGCTTGCTCCATTTTTTTAACAAGCATACTGGTTGACATCCCTGCGCTACAGCATAAAAGGATCTTTTTCATAGCCTTACTCCCGTTGTGTAAATTTCAACCTGCAAAAACTGTAGCAAAAATAACCAAGACAAAAAAGCGCAACCGGTTGCATTATTCGTGAACACAATCCCAATTTAGAAAATACGACCTGTTTTTTAGTAATTATTTAGGTCTAGGATAAAAGTCAGGAAATAAATTAAGACACTACATTAGGTTTCAAATTATCAATATATTACTACTGACAACGTCGTTATTAATTTCTAAAAAGGAATAGAGAATGAAATTTAATAAATTGGCTATTGCAACGCTTGTAAGTGCCGCACTATCACAATACTCATTTGCTCAAACCGACTCTAAAGGCACCATTTATCTAACGTTTGATGATGGACCAATCAATGCTTCTATTGACGTTATTCAAGTACTTAACCAAGAAGATATCAAAGCGACGTTTTACTTTAATGCTTGGCACTTAGACGGAATTGGTGATGAGAATGAAGACCGTTCGCTAGAAGCCTTAAAGCTCGCATTAGACACTGGTCATATTGTCGCGAACCATAGTTACGATCATATGGTTCATAACTGCGTTGATGAGTTTGGACCTAATAGCGCAGCAGAATGTAATGCTACCGGCGACCACCAGCTTAACTCGTACCAAGATCCTGTTTACGATGCCTCAATGTTTACGGAAAACTTATCTGTGTTAGAGAAGTATTTGCCTAACATTACAAGCTACCCGAATTATAAGGCAACAGAGTTTGCTAGACTGCCCTACACCAACGGCTGGCGCGTGACTAAAGACTTCAAAGCAGATGGATTATGTGCAACGTCTGATGACTTTAAACCTTGGGAACCAGGCTACGTTTGTAATATCAACGACCCATCAAACAGTGTGAAAGCCTCAATTGCGGTACAAAACATTCTGGCTAATAAAGGCTATCAAACACATGGTTGGGATGTAGATTGGGCACCTGAAAACTGGGGGATAGCAATGCCAGCCAACAGTCTAACAGAGGCAGAACCTTTCCTAGGTTACGTAGATGCAGCATTGAACAACTGTGCTCCTACCACCATCAACCCTATCAATTCAAAAGCACAAGAGTTTCCATGTGGTACACCACTCCACGCAGACAAGGTCATTATTCTAACGCATGAGTTTTTGTTTGAAGACGGTAAGCGAGGAATGGGCGCAACCAAGAATTTACCTAAATTAGCGGAATTTATCCGACTAGCAAAACAAGCTGGCTATGTATTCGATACGATGGATAACTACACACCAAACTGGCAAGTTGGTCATAGCTACAACGCTGGCGACTACGTCCTACATTTAGGCACCGTTTACCAAGCAGTGACCAGCCATAACGCACAGCAGGACTGGGCACCTTCCCCAACCTCTAGCCTTTGGACCAATGCTGATCCGGCAACAAATTGGGAAGTGAATGTTTCATATAAAGAGGGAGATGTTGTGACGTACTCTGGCAAACGTTATCTCGTCAACGTGCCACACGTATCTCAAGCCGATTGGACACCTGACTCACAGAACACCTTGTTCACAGCTCTATAAGCTGTTCCCTACTATTATCATGTAGTAGCTTGCGCGAGGTAATCCCTCGCGCTTTTTTATTTTTAGAAAAGTAAAAATGGAAAGCAGTAAAGAGTGGACTGACTGGGCCTGGCATTCCTGACGCCACGCTGGATTTGAATTCACAAACCCTAGATACAACAAAGCCCCGACTTACGTCGAGGCTTTATCATATGAATTATGGTACCGGTGGGCGGACTTGAACCGCCACGCCCGAAGGCAACGGATTTTGAATCCGTCGTGTATACCAATTTCACCACACCGGCATCTTTGGGCTATTGCCCTTTGATGGTTGGCATTATACGGAAGCTTTTGACCTGCGCAAGCAGAAATACCTTAAATAACTATCGTTTGCTGATAATTTCGCCACAAAGTGTGACAAAGCTGTACTCATAAGAAACGTACACTCCATTTCCTACTACTGATCCAGGTGAAAATGAGTATACGCAACTCTTTTTAAATTCTATTCACTGTAATATCAGAAACATAACCATTCCCAATGCTCGACAAAGCCGTATGGAGCATCTCGGCAGCATCTTCCGCTTGCATGAAGTGACTCGTGTCCATCGTGTTGCCGCTTGTCTTCCAGAATTCCGTATCCATACCACCAGGATAAACCGCGATAATTTTCATCGGCTTTCCTTTTAACTCCAAACGAACCGACTCGATTAATCCTTTGACAGCCCACTTCACAGCACAATACGTAGACTCTTGCGCTTTTGGTTGTTGAGCGGCTGTGGACATGATCATGACCACTTTTATCGGTTGATCTTTGTAACGCTTTACTAACTCTCTTAACACATGAATCGCAGAATTCAGGTTATTATCAATCAGTTTTTGAATCTCTTCCGGCTCCTGCTCTTCCAGTTCGCCAAAATAACCACTTCCTGCACTATGAATGACCATTTCAGGCGGCTGTTTCATCCCATCAAATAGGTGTTTCACATCTTGATGCAGTGAGAGGTTGCAAGCTTGATATCCGACGTTATGAGAGAGTTGTTTAGCTAATGCGGATAGTTTTTCTGTGTTTCTTCCTATGATATACGTCTCTTTGTCTTCCGCATCATAACGCTTTGCCAGCTCTGCCCCTAAACCGCTACTTGCACCTGTAATTACAATCATAGCTACCTCTTTTCTATCACATACTTTTAATGTATCTATCAATTAAGGTAACAGAATCTTGGTAATTCACACCTCAAGAACACCGTTCTTTGAAGCAAGCGGCTTTCTTACTCTCATGATGCATGAAATTCCAAGTAGAACGAGGAAGATTTAACCTATGCTTAAGCAAGAATAACTTTCTGAATTTTCTATCGACTTTCGAGTAAGAGCCTAATAGGAGCATACGAATGACTGGGTCAAAATGGCAATGGTTACTGAAGCAAATGACGCGCAAATTGTGGGTTCGCACGTCACTTTATGCCTTACTTGCTGTCGCCACCGCCCTAATATCCATTGTTTTAAACAAGTTCATTACTCTGCCTCCTGCAATCAACGTCAGTAAGGATTTGCTTAACAACATATTAAATATCCTCGCGACTTCCATGCTTGCGGTGACCACATTCTCGCTCAATATAATGGTCTCAGCGTACAGTGCCGCTAGTGCAGGGGTAACGCCACGGGCCACCAAACTGTTGATGGAAGACAGCACAACGCAAAATGCTTTGGCAACCTTTCTTGGCTCTTTTTTATTTAGCTTGGTAGGCATTATCGCGCTAGGCATTGGTGCCTATCATCAACAAGCACAAATTTACCTATTCATCGTGACCATCGCCGTAATCGTGATGATCATACTCACTCTGCTACGTTGGATTCAGCACCTTTCCGTACTAGGGAGGGTCAGTGAAACCACGTCATACGTGGAGCAAGCCTTGTTAGATGCGATAAGAAAACGGGGCAAAGAGCGTTGGCTAGGCGCTCACCCATGGAGCCATCCAGAACATAAACCCAGAGGAAGCAAGCCTATTTTCAGCCAAGAAATTGGCTACTTACAGCATGTTGATATGCATCATCTAGATAGTATTGCTGAAGCAAACCAATGCACCATCTATCTTGAACGACAACCAGGAAGTTTTGTGTATGTGAGTCAACCATTGGCTTGGGTTTGTGGAGCGTTGCCAGACGAAAACGAAATAACTGCGGCCTTCACGATTCGAACGGAGCGTTCCTATGATCAAGATCCTCGTTTTGGATTAGTCGTCATGGCGGAGATCGCCTCACGAGCTCTCTCCCCCGCCGTGAATGATAACGGTACCGCGATTGATGTTCTTGGGCGTTCTGTACGAGCGCTTTCATTATGGGGAGAGTTACTCAGCGAGCCGCCTACCAAAACTCGATACCCTAGGCTATTTGTGCCCGCATTAAGCTGCCAGGATTTGTTTGATGATGTCTTTTTGCCAATCGCGCACGATGGTGCAGCGCAACTCCAAATACAGATTCGCCTACAAAAAGCCTTGCTGGCTCTTTCTAGTATGCACCCCAAGTTGTTTTTATCACCTGCAACCAAGCTATCAGAAAAAGCTTTAGAGCTCTCCTTGAGCCAGCATTATACCGAAGATGAGAAACACCAACTCTCTCATCTGTCTAATCTAGTTACAGACCAAAAAGCTAATGGTTAGACAAGTAAAGTTCAGTTGAAATAGATTACTGAAAGGCCTTGTACATCATGATATGTGTTCATAACACACTGCAGAAAAGTCACTTCGTTTATGCATAATTAAAGACTCTGTGCGTTAGGTCTCTTTTCTCTTGGTGAGGGAATCTATATTCTGACGCACAATTTTTAAAGGTAAGTGATGGAATAATGACAACGTCTACAACTCTTCCACCTGCTGGTCTCTTTCGTCGACTTGCAGCGTTGATTTACGACACATTGATTATTATCGCAATTGAAATGATGGCCGCAGGTATTGTTATGGCCATTGTGTTTGCACTAAATGCTGCAGGGCTGTTGAGCTATGGCGAGTACGCAGATGCCGCTGATATGCTCGGGAAGCACCCTGTATTAAGCCCTCTGTTTACACTGTATCTTGCGGTTGTGTGGATATACTTCTTTGTCTTCTTCTGGACGCGAGCAGGACAAACACTTGGGATGCGCGCTTGGAAACTTCGAGTTCGCAATGCCAAAGACGGCGCGCCGATTACAGTCACTCAAGCCCTGATTCGCATTGCAACATCTGGCTTTGGTTTGGCAAACCTGACTGTACCGATTGATCCCAAGAAACGTGGGTTCCACGACATTTGGGCAAAAACAGAGGTTGTTGTGTTGCCTAAGGCAAACTAACTTATCCGGGAATACAAAAAAGGAAGGCATAATGCCTTCCTTTTACATTTAGTCCGATGAAACATGGTTTATTCGGTGATACTTCAGCTACAGCTTTCTTCTCAGCAGCGCAATCGCAATGGCTAAGAACACCAGGCTCGGGGCCAATGCACCAAACACAGGGGATATGCCATACACCAAGCTTAATGGGCCAAAGAACTCACTGGATATATAAAAAGTAAACCCGGCAACCACGCCCGACAATACCCTTGCCCCCATGGTCACACTTCTGAGTGGACCGAAAACAAACGATAGCGCCATCAACATCATCACGGCAATTGAAAGCGGCTGTGTCAACTTACGCCAAAACGCCAATTCATAGCGAGACGCATCTTGCTCAGATGCTTTCAGATAGGTCACGTAATCATACAAACCGCTCAGTGACAGTTCTTCAGGCTTTACCGTCACCACAGCTAGCTTATCTGGAGCCAATGACGTATGCCATTCCATCTGTTCAATGTCTTGCTTCGAAATCACGTTTTCATTTTTCATATCCGTGATTTGTACGTCGCGCATCAACCAGTTGTTATCTTGTTGATAGTCGACTTCTTCGGCGAAAATAACTTTTTGTAGATTCTTATCATCATCAAAACGCCACATATTTAAAGCATAAAGCTTGTCGTCTTCGACTTTACCTATAAAGATAAAGTCGTTTGCGTCACGAGCCCAAACTCCAGAACGAACTGAGACAATACTACCTCCCGATATCGCAAACGCACGTAAGTCACGCGCCATTTTTTGTGCTTCTGGAGCGCCCCATTGCCCTAACGTCATAACGATAAGCATAAGTGGCACTGCCGTTTTGAGCACGGATAACCCGATATCCAACTTTGAGAAACCAGCAGCTTGCATCACCACCAGCTCAGAGCTTGACGCCAACATACCCAAACCAATCAGGGCACCGAGTAATGCCGCCATTGGGAAGAACATTTCGATATCACGCGGCACACTGAGCAACACAAAGTACAACGCATGAGTGAGGTCATACACGCCTCGCCCTACTTTACGTAACTGTTCTACGTATTTGATGATGCCCGATAAGCCAACAAACGTCGCTAAAACCAAGGCAGTGGTAGAGATGATGGTTCTACCGATGTAAAGGTCTAAGATTTTGAACACAGCTTACGCGAGCCTCTTCTTACGGAATTTGTCTTTTATTCGTCGAGCAGCAACGCTGTCCATCATATTTGCCATGATTGCGACAATCAGTAACATCGCATTAATAGGCCACATGCCGATTGCCGCCGGAATGTCACCATCTTCTAATGCAGATTTTGTTGCACTAATCGCCAGGAAATACGCTAGATAAATAAGAATCGCGGGCCCCATTTTGGCAAATCGTCCCTGACGCGGATTCACCGCTGACAAAGGAATAACCAACATCGTTAAGAGTGGAATACACACAAATAACGAAATTCGCCATTGCAGCTCTGCTTGCGCTTCTGGGTCTGGGTGTCCAATCAAATCGACCGTTGGGTACGCTTCCCA
Organism: Vibrio sp. Y10_XG_PY6; assembly: GCF_024181795.1. Taxonomy (NCBI): domain Bacteria; kingdom Pseudomonadati; phylum Pseudomonadota; class Gammaproteobacteria; order Vibrionales; family Vibrionaceae; genus Vibrio; species Vibrio sp. Y10_XG_PY6. The sequence continues at coordinate 86,168 of NZ_JAMZAQ010000007.1, read as the reverse complement.
ATCTCGCCCTTTCTTTTTGACCTCACGCTGGCCGATAACGCCTTCGTATTCATCGAATTTTGTGATCATATATTCAACGCGAGTAGGTACTCCTTCATAACGCGTGCCTTCTTTCATGGTGATGACCTGACGGCCGTCCGACAGTTCTTTTACTTCACCAGAAGACGAGAACATCACACTCGGTAACACTGAATCTCGAGGACGCATCTGCGCAACAAAAACATTGCTCAAGGTATTGTCTTTAATGTCATCAATGAACACAACCGATGAACCATCTGGCGTGCCTTGGAATTGCCCTTTCTTTAGCAAGTCAACGCTGTTTTCTGCTGCCACTTGTTCATAAAGTTGCTCTACACGGTCTTGAGACCACGGCGATAACCACAATGCATTAAAAGCCGCCACAGCAGAAGTAATCAGCGCTAAGTACAAGGCCGCTTGTACCAAGAATTTGTTACCAATACCTGTCGCGTTCATCACGACAATTTCGCTCTCTGCATACAGACGACCAAATGTGATCAATATGCCGATATACAGACTTAAAGGCAGCATTAATAGACCCATTGCTGGCATATTCAAACCAACAATCGAGAAAATCAATCCAGCAGGAATATCCCCATCAGAAGCATCAGCAAGAACACTTATGAATTTCTGGCTTACAAACACCAAAAAAAGTACGAAAAAAATCGCAAATTGGCTCTTGAGTGTTTCGCGGATCAAATATCTAACAATAATCACGCTGAAATTACCTATACAAAACTTGTTTTTTTGGTCGAATCACTATAGTTTCCCGTTGAACCATTTATTTTTTTAAAAATTATAAACTAGATGTTAGTCGCTTAATCAGCTCTGCATGTAAGCCTGGAGCTAAAATTCAACAAGTAAGCGATCATTATCTAACATTTAGAGCAATTTGTCTTCAGGATGTAGGAGTACGCATGGAGTTCAGTGTAAAAAGTGGCAGTCCAGAGAAACAACGTAGCGCATGTATCGTTGTTGGTGTGTTTGAACCACGTCGCCTTTCTCCAGTAGCCGAACAACTTGATAAAATCAGTGACGGTTACATCAGTTCACTACTTCGCCGTGGTGATCTAGAGGGTAAACCTGGTCAGATGCTGCTACTGCATCAAGTACCAGGTGTTTTGTCAGAGCGCGTTTTACTTGTCGGTTGCGGCAAAGAACGTGAACTTGGCGAGCGCCAGTACAAGGAAATCATTCAAAAGACGATCAGCACACTTAACGAGACAGGCTCAATGGAAGCGGTATGTTTCCTAACTGAACTTCATGTTAAGGGTCGCGATACATACTGGAAAGTACGCCAGGCTGTAGAAGCGACTAAAGATGGTCTATACACATTTAATCAATTCAAGAGCGTTAAACCTGAGACTCGCCGCCCACTGCGCAAGCTTGTTTTCAACGTACCAACGCGTCGTGAATTAAACTTGGGTGAAAAAGCAATCACTCATGGTCTCGCTATCGCATCTGGTGTCAAAGCCTCAAAAGACCTTGGCAACATGCCGCCAAACGTAGCTAATCCAGCTTACCTTGCTTCTCAAGCTCGTCGTCTAGCGGACGATTACGAAACCGTAACCACCAAAATCATTGGTGAGCAAGAGATGGAAAAACTGGGTATGACCTCTTACCTAGCAGTAGGCCGTGGTTCTAAAAACGAATCTATGATGTCTATCATCGAGTACAAAGGTAACCCTGACTCAGATGCAAAACCTATTGTGCTAGTAGGTAAAGGTCTAACCTTCGATTCAGGCGGTATCTCTCTAAAACCGGGCGAAGGTATGGATGAGATGAAGTACGACATGTGTGGTGCGGCATCGGTATTCGGTACAATGAAAGCGCTAGCGAAGCTAAACCTACCAATCAACGTTATTGGTGTTCTAGCGGGCTGTGAAAACATGCCTGGCAGCAACGCTTACCGTCCAGGTGACATCCTTACAACCATGTCTGGTCAAACCGTAGAAGTTCTGAACACGGATGCGGAAGGTCGTCTTGTTCTTTGTGACGCACTGACTTACGTAGAGCGTTTCGAACCAGACTGCGTGGTTGACGTTGCAACGCTAACCGGCGCTTGTGTTATCGCACTAGGTCACCACATCAGTGGCGTTATCTCTAACCATAACCCACTGTCTCACGAACTAGTGAATGCTTCCGAGCAAGCAAGTGACCGTGCATGGCGTCTACCAATGGCAGATGAGTACCACGAGCAGTTAAAGAGCCCGTTTGCGGATATGGCAAACATTGGTGGCCGTCCTGCTGGTACTATCACTGCGGGTTGCTTCTTATCTAAGTTTGCTAAAAAGTACAACTGGGCTCACGTCGATATCGCAGGTACCGCGTGGAAATCAGGCGCAGCGAAAGGCTCAACGGGCCGTCCTGTCTCAATGCTTGTCCAATTCCTTTTGAACCGCAGCGGCCAAGAGACAGAAGAGTAATTTCTGAACAAAATCTAAAAGGGCCGCAAGGCCCTTTTTTATTATCCTAATTTTCTAAAATGAAAATGGGATTTAAGATGGTCTTAGGAAGAGACCCAAGGCAAGTAAGAGAATGATGCAAACTGCAACCTTCTACATCATTAACGAAGAGAGCCCGCAAGCAACGGTGGCTGGCTTTGAAGAGTACATTGTGTTTTTGGCGCAGCACTTTGCCCGCCAAGGCGCTAAAGTGTATTTAAACTGCCAAGACAAACCACACGCCGAGCAGCTCGCTGAAGCCTTTTGGCAAGTTGATGCAGACAAGTTCATGGCACATAACCTCGTAGGCGAAGGACCGAAATACGCCACCAATATTGAGATCGGCCATAACGGTGTAAAGCCGTCTTGGAATCGTCAATTGGTAATTAATTTGGCGGAAAATGAGACAACCTTTGCGAACAAGTTTGCTCAAGTGGTAGACTTCGTGCCCTGCGAAGAAAAAGCTAAACAACTCGCAAGAGAAAGATATAAAATTTACCGTCAAGCAGGTTACCAGCTGCAAACGATCGAAATTCAATATCCTTAACGGTCAATCCTTATAGTTAAGGCGATCTTGTTAAGATCCCTCACTTATAAAGATTGACTAAGATTCAACCATCAACGTATCCATTAAAAGAGCGCTATGGAAAAGACATACAACCCAACTTCAATCGAACAAGCTCTGTATCAGACTTGGGAAGAGAAAGGCTACTTTAAGCCACACGGTGACACTACTAAAGAATCATACAGCATCATGATCCCGCCACCGAACGTCACTGGTAGCCTACACATGGGCCACGCGTTCCAAGATACGATCATGGATACGCTTATCCGTTGTGAACGTATGAAGGGTAAAAACACCCTTTGGCAAGTAGGTACTGACCACGCAGGTATCGCTACTCAGATGGTTGTTGAGCGTAAGATCGCAGCAGAAGAAGGCAAAACTAAGCACGATTACGGCCGTGATGCGTTCATCGACAAAATCTGGGAATGGAAAGGCGAATCTGGTGGCACAATCACTAAGCAGCTTCGTCGTCTTGGTGCATCTGTAGACTGGGATCGTGAGCGCTTTACGATGGACGATGGTCTATCTAACGCCGTTCAAGAAGTGTTCGTACGTCTATACGAAGACGATCTAATCTACCGTGGTAAGCGTCTAGTTAACTGGGATCCAAAGCTACACACAGCGATTTCAGATCTAGAAGTAGAGAACAAAGACACTAAAGGCAACATGTGGCACTTCCGCTACCCATTAGCAGATGGCGCTAAAACAGCGGATGGCAAAGACTACATCGTTGTTGCTACGACTCGTCCAGAGACCATGCTAGGCGATACGGGTGTTGCAGTTAACCCAGAAGATCCACGTTACAAAGATCTTATCGGTAAAGAAATCATCCTTCCTATCGTTGATCGTCGCATCCCAATCGTGGGCGATGAGCACGCAGATATGGAAAAAGGTACTGGCTGTGTGAAAATCACACCTGCGCACGACTTCAACGACTACGAAGTTGGTAAGCGCCACCAGCTACCAATGATCAACATTCTGACTTTCGACGCGAACATCCGCGACGCAGCAGAAGTATTCAACACTAACGGCGAAGCAAGCGACGCTTACAGCACTGAGCTACCAGCTAAATACCACGGTATGGAGCGTTTTGCCGCTCGTAAAGCTATCGTTGCTGAATTCGACGAGCTAGGTCTACTTGAAGAAGTGAAAGATCACGATCTACAAGTTCCTTACGGCGACCGTGGTGGCGTGGTTATCGAACCAATGCTAACTGACCAATGGTACGTACGTACTGCGCCTCTAGCGAAAACAGCAGTTGAAGCAGTAGAAAACGGCGACATCCAATTCGTTCCTAAGCAATACGAAAACATGTACTTCTCTTGGATGCGTGACGTTCAAGACTGGTGTATCTCTCGTCAGCTATGGTGGGGTCACCGCATCCCAGCTTGGTACGACAACCAAGGTAATGTTTACGTAGGTCGCACTGAAGAAGAAGTTCGCAAGAACAACAACCTAGAGTCAGTAATTGAGCTGCACCAAGACGAAGACGTACTGGATACATGGTTCTCTTCTGCGCTATGGACGTTCGGTACTCAAGGTTGGCCAGAGCAAACTGACGATCTGAAAGTATTCCACCCTTCAGACGTTCTAGTAACTGGTTTCGACATCATCTTCTTCTGGGTTGCGCGCATGATCATGATGACCATGCACTTCGTGAAAGACGAAAATGGCAAACCACAAGTACCATTTAAGACAGTTTACGTTACCGGCCTAATCCGTGACGAAAACGGCGACAAGATGTCGAAGTCGAAAGGTAACGTACTTGACCCAATCGACATGATCGATGGTATCGACCTAGAGTCTCTAGTAGAGAAGCGTTGTGGCAACATGATGCAGCCTCAGCTAGCGAAGAAGATCGAGAAGAACACGCGTAAGACGTTTGAAAACGGTATCGAAGCATACGGTACAGACGCACTGCGTTTCACCCTTGCAGCAATGGCATCAACAGGTCGCGATATCAACTGGGATATGAAGCGTCTTGAAGGTTACCGTAACTTCTGTAACAAACTATGGAACGCAAGCCGTTACGTAATGATGAACACAGAAGAGCAAGATTGTGGTTTTGGTGAAGGTGAGATCGAGTACTCACTAGCAGACAAGTGGATCGAGTCTCAGTTTGAACTCGCAGCGAAAGCGTTCAACAACCATATCGACAACTTCCGTCTAGATATGGCTGCAAACACGCTATACGAATTCATCTGGAACCAATTCTGTGACTGGTACCTAGAGCTAACTAAACCCGTTCTATGGAAAGGTACTGAAGCGCAACAGCGTGGTACTCGCCGTACACTAATCACGGTACTTGAGAAGACGCTACGTCTAGCTCACCCTGTGATTCCTTACATCACAGAAACTATCTGGCAAAGCATCAAGCCACTAGTTGACGGTGTTGAGGGCGAGACAATCATGCTACAAACTCTGCCTCAGTTTGACGAAGCGAACTTCCACCAAGAAGCGCTAGACGACATCGAATGGGTGAAAGCGTTCATCACTAGCATCCGCAACCTACGTGCTGAGTACGACATCAACCCTGGCAAGCCTCTAGACGTTATGCTGAAAGCAGCGAATGAGAAAGACGCCTCTCGTCTAGAAGCAAGCAAACAAGTATTGATGTCTCTAGCGAAGCTAGAAGCAGTACGCGTGCTTGAAGCTGGCGAAGAAACCCCAGCGTGTGCAACGGCACTGGTTGGCAAGTCTGAGCTGATGATCCCAATGGCGGGTTTGATCGACAAAGATGCAGAGCTTGCTCGTCTAGATGGCGAAATCAAGAAGACGCACGGCGAAATCAAGCGTATCGAAGGCAAACTGGGCAACGAAGGCTTTGTAGCGAAAGCACCTGAAGCGGTTGTTGCTAAAGAGCGTGAGAAGCTTGAAGGCTACAAAGAGACACTAGCTAAGCTAGAAGAGCAGAAGACAACGATCGCTGCACTTTAAGCCTCAGTGAAAGAGAAGAACTAACACTTCTCACTTTGAATCCAAAGGTTGTCCATCATGGTCAACCTTTTTTGTATATCTTTCACCAAAAACCATCATCAATAGCTTTCCCCTATCGCAACAATACTCATCATCCATTAGCGTTAATGGGAATTATTATCAATAATAAACTCATCGAAACAAACACGATTGAGTAATTATCATGAAAAAGACACTAACTTTCGCAGCACTGCATTTTACTATCGCATTTAGTGTCGCTTACGTACTCACAGGCGACGTTTTAATTGGTAGTTTAATTGCCATGATTGAGCCTTCAGTGAACACCGTAGCCTTCTACTTTCATGAAAAGGCATGGGCAAAAGTCCCAGCACTTAAAGCTCGTCAGTGGATGACCAAATTAAAAACCGCAAGCTTTGCGACCGTGCACTTCAGCGTCGCTTTTACCGTGGTTTACTTACTAACAGGTGATGCATTTGTCGGCGGCGTAATGGCGATGCTAGAGCCGAGTTTGAATACGGTGGCTTACTACTTCCACGAGAAAGTATGGATGCGTAAATCATCAGCAAAAACTCCAGCACCGCAGTTTTGTTTACATCACCACGCTTAAACATGGAGGCTCACTACATCTCCTAACGAGCCAAATGACATTTATCATTGACAAAGTTGCGCACCGCAATTAATTTAATTGCGGTGCGCAACTTTATTTTTAGAGGTAAGTGATAATGAACGCTCGTCAACTCCGACACTACTCCCGTCAAGCCGTCCGATTGCTTGGTATGCTCGATAAACAATGCGGCGATGTCGCTCTTACCCCGGTACAAGCGCACGCGTTAGGTGAAATCCAATTGCAGCCATTGACCATCAACCAACTGGCGCAGCAGCTTAGTGTCGACAAGTCCAATGCAAGCCGCACCATTACTGGTTTGATTAAATTAGGTTTGGTTGAGAGCATCGAAAACCCGAAAGATAAACGAAGCCAACTCGTAGCACTCACAATTCAAGGACAGCAGGCGTTAGCGCAACTAGACCAACAACAAAACAGCTTTTTTGAGCAGTTACTTACACAACTTGATGACTGTGAGCAAGAACAACTCAAACTTGGTTTAGAGACTTACCTAAAAGGGCTAACAAAAGTGTGTCAGGCAGAGGAATACACCCTTCGACCTCTTACCAAAGCAGACAATCCGCAAGTGGCAGACGTAATTCGTAAAGTCTCCGCAGAATACGGCTTAACCGCAGACAGAGGTTATGGTGTGGCAGATCCAACGCTTGATGATATGTATTCGGTGTATAATCAAAACGGGGCCGCCTATTGGGTCATTGAACATCGCGGAGAGATCGTTGGTGGCGGTGGCTTTGCCCCTTTAGCTGGTGAGCCAAATGTGTGTGAGCTGCAAAAGATGTACTTCTTACCTCAAACACGAGGACACGGTTTAGCCAAACGCATCGTCGCATTGAGCTTACAACTGGCGAAACAGCTTGGGTATCAGCAGTGCTATTTAGAGACAACAGAATGTCTAAGAGAGGCGGTAGGCTTGTATGAAAAGCTAGGCTTTGAGCATCTCGATGCCCCGCTTGGGCAAACAGGGCATGATGCATGTGAAGTCGTAATGCTTAAGGTACTGTAATAAAAAATATTATCAGACGTTAAAGCACAACATGGGTAACGCAAAGCTCCTGGCTCAATGCAACAGTGAAGTTTTGGCGTTGTCCATCCAATTCAACAGACAACTGATAGAGATCATTTGGAGCAGGGTCATTAAGATCAGCATACTTTGGCGCTTCAATCTGAAAGAGTGCGCTGGCGTGATCTGCACGAACGTCAATTGGGATATGGTAAGTCATGCCATTAAACTTTACCGCTGCTGACACTAGCCCTGGTGCAAATGTCTGGTAATACAAATCGACCTTAAATTCACACCCGCCACCATGGTGCCAAATCTGCTCGGTTGCCACGCGCTCTAAACGCACGTTGCGAATAAACTGCAAGTACGGTTCTTGCCACACGCCCAGTCGCTCATCACTTTTCTTATATTGATGTTCAGAAAGCGGGCACAGCTCTGGCTTATCCTCATCGAATAAAAGATCTTCTTCTTCCTCTAGGAACAATATCTCAAAGCGATTACGCCCCATTTGCATGTATGGGCGAATGTCTTTCTTATACACACTTTGCGAGCCATCACAATCAAACACAGCCACGCCGTTCAAACGTACCTCCGCATGGTAATCAACACCACCCATTACCATTTCCACTGCAGGAAATGCCATCATCGCCTCATCCACTTCAATGTCATGCATCAGGTGCCATTCTTGTTGACGGATCGCTTCCTCCGTCAATTCATCAGGCAGGACCAGACTTAAAGGGGCGGGAAAAGTGATGTCATCCTGTGGAATCGAGAGGTCCGTCAGTGGAGAGACTTGCCATAAACCGGCGAGTGAGAGTTGCATATACACCTTGCGCTAGATCAATTTTCACGCATTATAGGGAGAAATCCCCTATAAACTCAATGTGAATTATTTATCACCTCCACATTCATCTGTTGTTGGATGCCATTTTCAAGGTATAAAAAAACCAGCGTTAAACGCTGGTTTTTCTAAAAGAGGTGAGCTTTGATTACTCGTCGTCTTCATCTTCTTCAGGGTAAAGCGCATCTTCGCCTTCGTAGTACGTACCCCAACCGTCGTAGATGATGTCGTATTTTTCTGCCAAGTGAATCAGTTTTTCAACTTGCGCATCAATGGCTTCTGCGTCTAATGCTGATTCCATGGTTGCGTCACAGCAAAGCAACTTGTTGCCATCTTCATCTTCAGTTTCTTCCGCTTCAAGCACTTCAAAGCCCATCTTGAATGCTTCAACTACCGCTTTTTCTAGCGTGTCAAAATCTTCTGCAAACAGGTGGTGCTCGATTTCGTATAGCGAATCTGGATCGCTGCCATCTTCTAGCAATGCTGCAATGATATCGCGAGTCTCTTCCTTTTGAATCTCAATTAATTCTTCTACTGATAGATATTCATCTTCGTGAGACATGTTTTGGCTCCAGATTAGTTACTTGATAGAAACACTATACCCGATACTGAGTATGCTGATCCGGTGAAATATGGCATGGATTGCGATGAAAAGCCACAAACAAACATCATACCACCGCGATTCTTATCGGTTATTTGAATATAAAGATTAAACCGACCACGCAAAGAAACAAAAAATTAACAAAAAATGGCATTTTTTAATATTCAGAACATCCTAACTGACACTTAATGCGGTTATTTTCTCTGTCTGTGCGTGTTTATGGCGCTTTCTTGAATACACTCACGTGTAAAACGAAGAAGCATAACGAATAAATTCACTTTAATAATGCATAATTGAGAATAAAAATGCACGTTTTATGCACTATGCATGTATTCTTTCTCAACGGGGAAATTAGAATAAAAACGCACGCTCTCCACATTTCACAAAATAGAATTTAAACCTAAACCAAGACTTCATAAGAAAAATATCCAAAACTAAAATCTAAAAAATAATAAAAACTCAGAATATAGACAAAGTCTAGTGATTTGCATCTTTCTAGGAAGCTTGTCATAACTAACGGCTGGAAAATTTGTAAGGATACAAAATGAGCAAGCTGTACGTTGGATCAGAAGTTGGTCAACTTCGACGAGTTCTATTAAATCGCCCAGAGCGCGCCCTAACCCACTTAACTCCATCAAACTGTCATGAATTACTGTTTGATGATGTTCTTGCTGTAGAAGCGGCAGGTGAAGAGCACGATGCGTTCGCACGCACGCTACGCGATCAAGATGTAGAAGTGCTTCTCCTCCACGATTTACTGGTCGAAACCCTCGCCGTTCCAGAAGCAAAACAGTGGCTGCTAGATACTCAGATTTCTGACTTTCGTTACGGGCCAACCTTTGCGCGAGACCTACGCCAATATTTTTCAGAAATGGATGATGAACACCTTGCCAGCATCTTTTTAGGTGGCTTAGCTTACTCAGAGCTACCGATCACCTCATCTTCTATGCTGCCAAAAATGAAGCGTCCGCTGGATTTTGTTATTGAGCCGCTACCTAACCACCTATTTACGCGTGATACCTCATGCTGGGTTTATGGTGGTGTATCGCTCAACCCAATGATGATGCCTGCACGCCAACGTGAAACAAACCACTTACGTGCGATTTATCGTTGGCACCCAATTTTTGCTGGCCAAGACTTTATCAAATACTTCGGTGATGATGATCTGCATTACGATAACGCGAATGTCGAAGGCGGTGATGTGTTGGTTATCGGTAAAGGTGCGGTGCTTATTGGTATGTCTGAGCGCACGACCGCGCAAGGTGTAGAAAACCTTGCAGCGAGCCTGTTTAAGGCAGGACAAGCGACCGAAGTGATTGCGATTGATCTGCCTAAACACCGTTCATGCATGCATTTAGACACCGTTATGACCCATATGGATGTGGACACGTTCTCTGTTTACCCAGAGATCATGCGCAAAGATCTCGACACATGGCGCTTAACACCAAAAGGCAATGGTGAAATGCATGTTGAAGCATCTCATAACTACCTACATGCGATTGAATCTGCTCTTGGCTTAGATCAGCTGAAAATCATCACCACGGGTGGTGACAGTTATGAAGCTGAGCGCGAACAATGGAATGACGCCAATAACGTTCTTACCGTAAAACCGGGCGTTGTGATTGGTTACGAACGCAATGTATACACCAACGAAAAATACGACAAAGCTGGTATCAAAGTACTGACAGTCCCAGGTAACGAGCTTGGCCGTGGCCGTGGTGGCGCCCGCTGCATGAGTTGTCCGATAGAACGAGACGATATATAACCAATTCGTCCTTTTACATTAAATGAATAAAAACTAAGGTTGATGTGAATGCATCAACCTTTTTTAGTTTTACGTAAAAATAATAATTCACAAATAAAGCATTTATATGCTTTAATGCATTCTATTAATTCAATCACACGTACTAAGGGACGAGCTATGGCTTTCAATTTACGTAACCGCAACTTTTTGAAGCTATTGGATTTCTCAACCAAAGAAATCCAGTTCTTGCTCGAACTGTCTGCAGAGCTAAAAAAAGCAAAATATGCAGGAACAGAGCAGAAGACACTTCAAGGTAAAAACATTGCACTCATCTTTGAGAAATCTTCGACTCGTACCCGATGTGCGTTTGAAGTCGCAGCTTTTGATCAAGGCGCTCAAGTCTCTTACATCGGCCCTTCTGGTTCTCAGATTGGCCATAAAGAATCAATGAAAGACACCGCGCGCGTACTTGGCCGCATGTATGATGGCATCGAATACCGCGGTTTTGGCCAATCCATTGTTGAAGAGCTTGGCACTTATGCTGGTGTTCCAGTGTGGAATGGTTTGACTGATGAGTTCCACCCAACCCAAATCCTTGCCGATTTCCTGACCATGCAAGAGCACGGACGCGGTAAGCAACTGCATGAAATGACCTTCGCTTACCTAGGCGATGCACGCAACAATATGGGCAACTCGCTCATGGTGGGGGCCGCTAAAATGGGCATGGATATTCGCCTTGTCGCGCCAAAAGCGTTCTGGCCTGAAGAAGGTCTGGTGGCAACTTGCCAAACTATCGCGCAGCAAACTGGTGCAAAAATCACATTAACCGAAAGCGTGGAGGAAGGCGTGAAGGGTTGTGACTTCCTTTACACCGATGTTTGGGTATCTATGGGTGAATCCGCTGAGGCATGGGATGAACGTGTGGCTTTAATGACACCATATCAAATCAATATGGACGTGATTAAACAAACGGGTAATCCACATGTGAAATTCATGCACTGTCTTCCGGCTTTCCACAATGATGAGACCACCGTTGGCAAAGAAGTCGCTGAAAAATACGGCATGAAAGGCCTTGAAGTAACAGAAGAGGTATTTGAGTCAGAATACTCCATCGTATTCGACGAAGCTGAAAACCGTATGCACACCATCAAAGCCGTGATGGTAGCGACATTAGGAAGCTAAACTAGCAAGCCAAAACAGCCGCTAAAAACCATGATGTAATCGCTTGCGCTCACGAAAGTTAAGCGTATAATGCTCGGCAATTTGTCTGAGGATTAAGAAATGACCAAGCTAATTGCCGACATGAAAACGCGATTTGCTCTAGCTAAGCGACTACGCTTACGTGGTGTTATTTTCGTTAATTCTATTGAATTTTAAAACCTCCCCATTTGGGGAGGTTTTTTTATGTCCAAAATTCCTTTCGGCAATTTGGATGTAGTCATCAATGTTATAGGGAAGAAGATCATGGCGAACTCGCTTTACCAGAAGCACATCATCTCTATTCCAGAGCTTTCACGTGAAGAGCTGGAACTTATCGTAGAAACAGCAGGCAGCCTTAAAAAAGCACCTCGACCAGAACTGATTAAAAACAAAGTCGTTGCCAGTTGTTTCTTTGAACCATCAACGCGTACTCGCTTGTCGTTTGAAACAGCGATTCAACGCATTGGTGGTGACGTGATTGGCTTTGATAATGATGGTAATACCTCTCTGGCGAAAAAAGGCGAAACACTCGCAGATTCAGTGCAGGTCATCTCTTCTTACGTCGATGCCTTTGTGATGCGCCATCCACAAGAAGGCGCCGCTCGCTTGGCCTCTGAATTCTCAAATGGCGTGCCAGTGATCAACGCTGGTGACGGTGCAAACCAACACCCAACTCAAACGCTACTCGACCTATACACCATCGCGGAAACACAAGGTCGTCTAGACAACTTGAACGTCGCGTTCGTCGGTGACCTAAAATATGGCCGCACGGTGCACTCTCTGACTCAAGCATTAGCGAAGTTTAATAACATCCGCTTCTTCTTTGTTGCACCAGAAGCATTGGCAATGCCAGATTACATCTGCGAAGAGCTAGACGAAGCTGGCATTCAATATAGCCTACACACGGACATGGAGAGCGTGATTCCTGAACTAGATATTCTGTACATGACACGAGTACAGAAAGAACGTTTTGACGAATCGGAGTACGCGCACATTAAATCGGCGTATATTTTGACAGCGGCATTACTCGAAGGGGCGCGCGAAAATCTAAAAGTACTCCACCCACTACCACGTGTGGATGAAATCACAACCGATGTTGATAAAACGCCTCATGCTTATTTCTTCCAGCAAGCTCAAAATGGCGTATACGCTCGCCAAGCACTGTTGGCGCTTGTTCTAAACGAAACACTGTAATCGAGGAGAAAACCCATGGCTAAAGAAACTCAATTGCAGGTAGAAGCAATCAAAAATGGCACGGTCATCGACCACATCCCTGCGCAAATCGGCATCAAAGTACTAAGACTGTTCGATATGCACAATTCATCACAGCGCGTTACTATTGGTCTGAACTTGCCATCATCAGCACTCGGTCATAAAGATCTACTCAAAATCGAAAATGTGTTTATTAATGAAGAGCAAGCGAGCAAGTTGGCGCTGTATGCTCCTCACGCGACCGTGAACCAAATCGAAAATTATGAAGTGGTGAAAAAGCTCGCATTAGAGCTTCCAGAGCGCATTAACGATGTCTTCGAATGCCCAAATTCAAACTGTATTTCTCACAATGAACCAGTAGAAAGCAGCTTTAGCGTATTCGAAAAGAAACAAGAAATCCGCCTAAAGTGTAAGTACTGCGAGAAAGTGTTCTCACGTGAGATCGTAACCGAACGATAAACACACCGTACGACTAGGCGTGATACGTTTAAAATACCCCGCAATGCCGGGGTATTTTACTCTTTACCTACCACGGGTTTAGAGGCAAACTGAGAATCTTTATTCCCTACAACTGATGGAAAAATCAAATGACGAAAGTACTTCACACTGAATCTGCACCAGCAGCAATCGGTCCTTACGTTCAAGGCGTAGATCTAGGTAACATGGTTCTTACTTCAGGCCAAATCCCAGTAAACCCAGCGACAGGTGAAGTGTCTGCTGATATCGCAGAGCAAGCTCGTCAGTCTCTAGAAAACGTAAAGGCTGTAGTTGAATCTTCAGGTCTTAAAGTATCTGATATTGTAAAGCTAACGGTTTTTGTTAAAGACCTAAACGACTTTGGCACAGTGAACGAAGTTTACGGCAAGTTCTTTGATGAGCACGGCGTAGCAAACTACCCTGCACGCTCTTGTGTAGAAGTGGCTCGCCTACCAAAAGATGTTGGCATCGAGATTGAAGCAATCGCTGTTCGCAAATAATTGCACTTGCTGACAAACATAAAAAAACGGGTAGCTCAGGCTACCCGTTTTTTATTGTCTTTTCGTGATGATATCGCAGTAAAACTTAAGCAGCGTTGCGCTGTTTGACTTCTTCATCTAACGATTCAAGCTTCTCTTTCATCTGTTCACGACAGATATTTGCTAGCTCGCGAATGCCCTCTTTACCATAGCCTTCAGTGCTGATTGGAGGTAGCATTTCAACAATCACATGACCATTGTTCCAACGGTTCAGCTTAATTTTATTCGTCGAGCTACATACGATAGGAATGATTGGTACGCCTGCTCCAATTGCCGCATGAAAAGCACCTGTTTTGAATGGCAGCAAACCACGTCCACGAGAACGCGTGCCTTCAGGGAACATCCACACCGAAACATCACTTTCTTTCATGCTGCTCACTACCTGATCGATAGTACCTTTTGCTTTCGAGCGATTCGCTCGGTCAATCAGAATGTTACCCGTAAGCCAGTAAAGCTGACCAAACAGTGGCATCCAAGCCAAGCTCTTTTTACCTACTGTCACAACTTTCGGAGTCACAGCAGCAGAAACAGTAAACATGTCCCAGTTGTTCTGGTGGTTAGCAATGTAAACATGTTGTCCGCGTGAATACGCATCTTCAGGGATACGCAGCTCTAACTTAATCCCAAATACACGAGACATCTTGGCAAACAAGCGGCCAAAAGTGAAAACGTGCTTAGGGTTTCGGGGGCTTAATAGGCAGTAACCACAACCACCAATAAACATAACAATCGCAAAGATAGCGACAGCAAATACACGTAACAGTGCAATCATTCTTGTTCTCCAGGAACCGGCTTTTGCCAGATACAGCTATTAATTTCTCTCTTTCCATAAAGGATAACTATGGTCATGAGAGTGATATAAAAAAGCCGAAACTCAGGTTTCGGCTCTCTTGATATCCAAGTTACCTGCGGTGCAGTTTAACTTGCCTCGCTCACTCGCTCAATATTTGCGCCAAGTGCAGCCAGTTTATTTTCGATTTTGTCGTAACCGCGGTCGATATGGTAAATACGATCAACGATGGTTTCGCCTTTAGCAATACAGCCCGCAATTACCAAACTAGCCGAAGCTCGTAGGTCGGTTGCCATGACTTGAGCACCACTTAATGACTCAACATCACCACAGATAACGGTGTTGCCTTCAATCTCGGCTTTCGCGCCCATACGCATCAATTCTGGTACGTGCATAAAGCGGTTTTCAAAGATAGTCTCTGTGATCACGCCGCCGCCTTTCGCCATCATGTTTAGTAGCGTAAATTGCGCTTGCATATCGGTAGGGAAGCCTGGATGCGGCGCTGTACGTACACTCACTGCTTTCAGCTCGCGATCAGTCATATCAACTGAAATCCAATCTTCACCCGTTTCGACAAGCGCGCCAGCTTCTTCTAGCTTGGCTAAAACCGCTTCAAGCAAATGAGCGTTAGTATTACGACATACTACTTTACCGCCAGATACCGCAGCAGCGACAAGGAATGTTCCTGTCTCAATACGGTCGGCAACCACGTTGTGTTTACAACCACCTAGGCGCTCAACACCTTCAATCGTGATCGTATCTGTGCCTGCACCAGAAATTTTTGCCCCAAGCTTATTTAGGAAATCCGCTGTATCTACAATTTCAGGTTCACGCGCCGCGTTGTCTAGCGTTGTAGTGCCTTCAGCAAGTGCTGCAGCACACATGATGGTGATCGTCGCGCCTACGCTGACTTTATCCATCACGATGTGCGCACCTTTTAGACGACCATCAACCTCAGCTTTAACGTAACCATCTTCAAGCGTAATCGTTGCGCCAAGCTGCTCTAGGCCAGAAATATGCAGATCAACAGGACGAGCACCGATAGCACAACCGCCAGGTAGAGAAACCTGACCTTGACCAAATCGCGCTACGAGCGGACCCAAAGCCCAAATAGAAGCACGCATGGTTTTCACTAAATCATACGGTGCGCAGTATTCAGTAATGCTACTTGGATCGACGTGAACAGAACCATTACGGCTTACTTTCGCGCCTAAACGCTTAAGCAGTTCCATGGTTGTATCGATATCACGAAGGTGTGGCACGTTTGCCACTTCTACAGGCTCTTCCGCCAAGATAGACGCAAATAAAATCGGCAGTGCTGCGTTTTTTGCACCGGAAATGGTCACTTCACCAACGAGTGGTTTATCTGACCCAATAACTCGAAACTTTTCCATCAATAAACCTTAAAGCGACATCAGTTTCTTATCACGAGCCCACTCTTCTGGTGTGAACGCTTTAATTGATAATGCGTGAATGTCGTTACGCTGGATGTATTCCATCAGAGGACCATAAATTAACTGCTGCTTCTTAACGCGGCTCATTCCATCGAAACAAGCATCAACAGCAACCACCTCATAGTGGCTACCTTCACCTTTTACATGCACTTCTTGAAGGTTTAGTGCTTCTTCTAATAACTGTTGTACTTTTGCGCTATCCACAATTTACCCCTGATAATTCTGTATGTGTTTGGCCACTAAAGATTCAACATTGCTCAGTTGAAACAAAGTGCGCAGTTGCGCCGGCACGAAACTGAGCATTATATGACAGTTTTGCTTTTTTGCATGCTCTAATAAGTGGATTAACATCACCATTCCTGCAGAGTCGACGCGCTCTATCTCTTTTAACGAGCATTCCAGCTCAGCTTGAGCTGGTTGCCATTGCTGAGCATACGCCCACAATGAGGGCACTGTATCTCTATCAAGTGCCCCTGTTAGCTTAAGAATGTTTTGATCTAATTGCCACTGAGCGGGAGTCTGGGCCATTATTTCTTCGCCTCAAAGCGAATCGGTTCCGCAGCTAATTTTTCTAGATCTTTCGCGACAGATAGAATGCCTTCTTGACGAATTTTGCTATTCCATTCCGACTGTTTGCTAGAGAGTAAACTAATGCCTTCCGCAATCATATCGAACGCTTCCCACTCACCAGATTTGTTGTCTTTACGCAATTTGAACTCTAGCTTGATGTTTGGACGCGGCGTATCGATGATATCAACTTTAATGCTGGTGATACGCTTAGAGTCATCAATGCTAGGCTCAGGACCAAATTCAATTTGTTGGTCACTGTATTGCGTTAGCACTTGAGCATATGAAGCAATTAAGTACGCGCGAAATGCATCGATAAACTCAAGTACGTCTTCACGTTTCGCTCCTTTTAGGTTTGGACCTAGGAGCTTTAACCCAGCATAGCGGTAGTTGACGTAAGGCATTAGCTCTTCTTCAACAATCACCTTGAGTAAATCTGGGTCTTGTTTGATTTTCGGCTGCTCAGCTTTTAATCTTTCGAACGTGACTTCAGCCACTTGTTTCATCATCTTATAAGGTTCAGTTTTATCCACTTCTGCTGCACTTGTACCAAACGCGCTAAACACAGCACAAACTGAAAGTAATAATCTCGCTAACATAGTTATTCCTTACTTGAATCGTCTGAACCACCTACGCTGTAAAGCACTTGACCAATTAAGTCTTCAAGCACGAGCGCTGATTTGGTGTCTTCGATGGTATCGCCATCGACCAGCATGACTTCATCGTCAAAAACAAAGCCTGGCACTAAACCAATGTATTGCTCACCAATCAAGCCAGACGTCAAAATTTGTACGCTCGACGTTTCTGGGAATTGATTGTATTTGCTATTGATCGATAGAGTTACAACAGGTAATAAGTTATCTGGGTTAAGCGAAATATTGCTTACCCGGCCAATCACAACCCCACCCACTTTTACTGGCGAGCGAACTTTTAAACTACCAATATTATCGAACTCAGCTTTGAGGGTGTAAGTATCACCAGAGCCAATGCTTTTTACGTCAGCAACTTGAAAAATCATCACAAGAATCGCGCAAATTCCCGCTAATACAAAGCTGCCAACCCATAATTCAGTTTTACGTGTTTGTTGCATGATTAATTCCCAAACATCAATGCGGTCAGTACAAAGTCTAGTCCTAGTACTGCTAAAGAAGAATGCACAACAGTGCGCGTAGTTGCTCGGCTGATCCCTTCCGAAGTTGGAATAGCATCATAACCATTAAATAGAGCGACCCAAGTAACCGTAATTGCAAACGCAAAGCACTTGATCATACTGTTACCAATATCCTGTCCTAGTTCAACTGAGGACTGCATCGCTGACCAAAAACTGCCATGGTCAACACCTTTCCAGTCAACACCAACAAGCTGGGCGCCCCAAATACCCACTGCCATGAAAATCATAGCCAGCAATGGCATTGAAATAGCACCAGCCCAAAAACGTGGCGCGATCACTCTTTTCAAAGGATCTACCGCCATCATTTCAAGGCTAGAGAGTTGCTCCGTCGCTTTCATCAAACCTATCTCTGCAGTTAACGCAGAGCCTGCGCGACCAGCAAACAGAAGTGCAGTGACAACGGGCCCTAATTCACGTAGCAATGAGAGCGCCACCATTTGCCCCAAACTGCCCTCTGCGCCGTAATCCACCAGCACAACATAGCCTTGTAGGCTCAAGACCATACCAATGAACAACCCAGATACGACGATAATCGCCAGAGACTGGACGCCTACGGAATAAAGTTGTTTAACGAGCAGAGGAAAGCTTTTAAGCGGTTGTGGCTTAGTAAACAGTGCCCCAATCAGCATGAAAGTCGCACGACCAAATGCTCCGCAGATGGAGAGCGTTCGTCTACCTAGTGAGGCGACAAAATGCATAAAGTTATCGACCATCAAATAAGTCCTTTTCGATACTTTGAGAAGGGAAGCGAAACGGTACAGGACCATCAGCATCACCTTGTAAGAACTGCTGAACGCGAGGGTCAGGATTCTGATTAAGCTCTTCTGGTGTGCCAAAAGCGATAATTTTGCCATCGGCCATCAGATAAACCCAATCGGCAATACTCATCACTTCAGGCACGTCGTGAGAAACGACTATAGAAGTTAAACCTAACGCTTGATTTAGATTACTAATGAGCTCAACCAAGACACCCATGGTGATTGGGTCTTGTCCGACAAATGGTTCATCATACATGATTAAATCAGGATCCAGGGCGATCGCACGCGCCAACGCAGCGCGTCTAGCCATGCCACCCGATAGCTCGCTCGGCATCAATTGTGCCGCGCCGCGTAGACCGACGGCTTCAAGCTTAAGCAACACCATGGTACGAATCAGCTCTTCAGATAAATTCGTATGCTCTCGCAATGGGAAGGCGACGTTATCAAAGACATTCAAATCAGTGAATAAAGCTCCTGATTGAAACAACATGCTCATTTTCTTTCGAGCATGGTAGAGTTTTTTACGCGAGAGAGAGGGAATATTGTCGCCATCAAACCAGATCTCTCCTTGCTCGGGATACAACTGACCACCAATTAAACGCAGCAGTGTAGTTTTACCTATTCCCGATGGTCCCATAATGGCCGTCACTTTGCCCTCAGGAACATGCAGATCAATACCATCAAAGATCTTGCGCTCTCCCCGTGAAAAAGTGAGGTTGTTCACGGTGACTAAATCGTTGTTCGACATATCATCTCTTCTACTGTCGGAGCGTTGCAACTCACGGCATCATCAACCAGACACACAACGGAGTTGAATTTCACGTTTAATAAAGTAACGTCGGTACATTTATTAGGCTGCAATCATAAGCACATTGGCTTTGAATTTAAAGCACTGTTCAATTAAATAAAGTCGAGTATATACCTGCAATTTTTTGTGGATTACGATCAAATCAGCGCAAAGTGTTTAAATCCTAGACAAGAATTGCTGATTTAAATGAACGACATTTGCATACATTTTCGTTACTAACCTTTAATTTATTCGTCGTTTATCTTCCATTTTAGGCCGCAAAAGGTCAAAATTAGCGGTTATTCATTTTACTTATTTAATACTTAGGAATTCTCATGCTCGAAGCCGTAGCGTTGCTTATAGTCGGTCTTGTTTTGCTCGTATGGAGTGCAGATAAACTTGTTTTTGGTTCTGCAGCGATAGCCCGCAACGTCGGTATTTCACCTCTTGTCATCGGCATGACAATCCTTGCGATGGGCTCTTCTGCGCCAGAGATGATGGTTTCTGCAACCGCAGCCTGGGACGGAAAAACCGATACTGCAGTGGGTAACGTTTTAGGCTCAAACATCGCGAACATCGCGTTAATCCTAGGTATTACAGCACTCATCAAGCCTCTGTCGATTAGCTCCGCGGTCATCCGCCGGGAACTGCCATTAATGATTGCTGTAACAGTACTCGCCGGTATTCTGCTTTGGAATAGCCATCTCGGTTTTTATGAAGGTGTCTTATTGTTTGTACTCTTTGGGGCATTTTTATTTGCTATGTTGCAGATCAGCCGCAAAGAACAAAAATCAGGTGATGTTTTTCTTGATGACCAAGAGTCAGAGATCCCAGAAGGCGTCAGCAACCCTAAAGCGATCATGTGGGTGGTTATTGGCCTGATACTGCTTCCTTTGGCAGCAAGCATGCTAGTGGATAACGCGGTGATTATTGCAAAGTATTTTGGCATGAGCGATCTTGTCATCGGTCTGACTATCATTGCCATCGGCACTAGTCTACCTGAGCTCGCAGCATCGCTTGCTGGTGTTTTAAAAGGTGAAGACGACATGGCCGTCGGTAACATTATTGGCTCGAATGTGTTTAATATTCTGGCCGTAATGGGCATTCCTGGCATCATTAATCCATCGGTACTGAGTGAGTACGCGATGGGACGTGACTTCTGGGTCATGTTAGGCGTTTCACTGTTACTTGTCGCGATGTGTTTGGGTAAATCACGCAGCATTAACCGTATTGAAGGTGCAATCTTGTTTGCATGCTTCCTAGGTTATCAAGTGTACTTATTCGCAAACATGGCCGCTTAATTACCACGATAAATAAGTAGAGAACTGATATGTCCAATCAATTTGATTTTCGCGCTGCTGCTAAACAAGTTCTTGATATCGAAGTTGCTGCTCTGCAAGAGCTGGATACCTACTTTGATGAACAATTTGAGAAAGCGTGCGAACTGATCCTTTCCAACAGCGGCAAAGTAGTCGTTATGGGTATTGGCAAGTCAGGCCACATTGGTAACAAGATTGCTGCGACTCTGGCAAGCACGGGGACTTCTGCGTTTTTCGTTCACCCTGGCGAAGCAGCACATGGCGACTTGGGCATGATCAGCCCTGGAGATATTGTGCTCGCAATTTCTAACTCTGGTGAGTCAAACGAAATTCTGTCTCTATTTCCAGTATTAAAACGCCTGAACATCAAGATAATTAGCATGACAGGCAAGCCAGAATCCAATATGGCAAAACTGTCTGACTTGCACCTGCAAATCACGGTACCTCAAGAAGCTTGCCCACTAGGGTTGGCACCGACCAGCAGTACCACGGCCACATTAGTAATGGGAGACGCATTAGCCGTGGCCCTACTTCAAGCGCGTGGTTTTTCTGCCGAAGATTTTGCTCTATCTCATCCAGGTGGCGCGTTAGGGAGAAAACTGCTGCTTAAGTTGTCTGATATTATGCACTTTGGAGAAGCATTACCTAAAGTTTCTCCAAACGCATTGATTCGCGATGCCCTGCTTGAAATTTCAGAAAAAGGGCTAGGCATGACCGCTATCGTCGATGAGCACGATGCTATGCTTGGTATATTCACCGATGGTGATTTACGTCGCACCTTAGACAAACGCATTGATATTCATACGACCGCGATTGGCGAAGTCATGACGACAAATCCAACCACAGCGCACCCTGATATGCTAGCGGTTGAAGGTTTGAACTTGATGCAGAATAAAAATATTAACGCTCTGATTTTATGTAAAGACGAAAAAATTGTGGGCGCACTGAACATGCACGATTTACTAAAAGCTGGCGTGATGTAATATCAGCACAAACATTTAAATCATTTATTACACAAATAAAGGCAATGGTCAGGGAAGTACTGAGCTAAACGATAGGCCTTCATTATATGAGTTTTACTCGCCTTATTTATTTGCTCTTGATCTTCGTTGTCGCATGGTGCGGTTATTACCTACTGACCCCAAAAGGCAACGACGCAATTCAAGTAGCACCAGATTCTGAACTGCCCATGTTCAGTGGTACTGGACTGGAAAACATCACCTATGGTGAAGATGGTGTCCGCAGTTACATCATCCGCTCCACGAACTTAGACCATTATGCTAAGAGTGGAGATACCATTTTTAATAACCCGACTTTGATGGTTTACCGTGAAGGTAGCGTCATTGAATGGAAGGTGACGGCCACAAGAGCCGTGTTAGATGAAGACCAAGTTTTGACTTTATATGACAAGGTCTTAATGCAAAATCTTCTGCCTGGTGCGAGTTTTGATACCATGGCAACAGACAAGTTAGTCATTAATCTAACCAATCGTGATTTTAAAGCTGATCAACAGGTCATGTTGGTTGGGCCACAATTTGAAACTACTGGAGGCGCAATGCAAGGCAACTTAAAGCAGCATACCGCAACTCTGACAGACGAAGTTCAAGGTCGATATGAAACCGTTACACCTTAGCCTACTGGCACTGGTATTGGCGGCGCCTCAAGCGCTGGCACTTAAGTCGGATACTCAACAACCGGTTTACATTAACTCTGACACCCAACAAGTGGATATGAAGAGTAACCAGGTTATTTTTAAAGGCGATGTATCTCTTAAGCAAGGTAGCATCAATATCGATGCTGATAGAATCGTGGTAACGCGCGATCCTAAAACCGAAGCCATCAAACAGATTCAAGCATTTGGTAAACCTGCCAAGTTTTCTCAACTGATGGACGATGGTAAAACACTGAGTGGTCAAGCTGTGGAGCTGGATTACCGTATTTCTACAGACGAATTGACCATGAAAGGTCAAGCGCAACTGGCACAAGACAACAACACCATTAAAGGTTCTTCGATTCGTTACCAAATTGGTAAACAAAAGCTAGTCGCTGATAGCTCTAAGGAAGAGCGCGTTACGACCATTTTGCAACCCAATCAGATAGAGAACTAATATGGCAGTACTGAGTGCGAAAAACTTGGCGAAAAGCTACAAAAAGCGCAAAGTCGTAACCGATGTTAGCTTGGAAGTTGAATCTGGTCAGATTGTTGGGCTGCTAGGCCCAAACGGCGCAGGTAAAACCACGTCGTTTTATATGATTGTCGGCTTGGTGCCACGAGATGAAGGCACCATCACCATTGATGATAAAGACATCAGTATTCTGCCGATGCACAGTCGTTCGCGTCTCGGGATTGGCTACCTTCCGCAAGAAGCGTCGATTTTCCGTAAGCTGTCGGTGGAAGATAACATCATGGCCGTACTCGAAACTCGTCAAGAAATGACACGTGAAGAGCGCCAAGATAAGCTGGAAGATTTGTTGGAAGAATTCCACATTCAGCACATCAGAACCAGTGCTGGTATGGCACTATCAGGGGGTGAGCGACGCAGAGTGGAAATCGCTCGCGCTTTAGCAGCCAACCCTCAATTCATTTTGTTGGATGAACCTTTCGCAGGTGTTGACCCAATCTCGGTTAATGACATCAAGAAAATCATCGAGCATCTACGCGATCGCGGCCTCGGAGTGTTAATCACTGACCATAACGTGCGTGAAACACTGGACGTATGCGAAAAAGCCTATATCGTAAGCCAAGGGCACCTAATTGCATCGGGAACTCCGGCAGAAGTTCTCAATAATGAACAGGTGAAACAAGTTTATCTCGGCGAACAATTCCGTCTATGATTATATTAGGAACGGTAAGATTCTGAGCATTACAAGGTAAGTAACACTGAATGAAACCTTCATTACAACTCAAGCTAGGTCAACAGTTAGCCATGACGCCACAGTTGCAACAAGCGATTCGCTTACTGCAACTGTCGACACTCGATCTTCAACAGGAAATCCAAGAAGCCTTGGATTCAAACCCATTATTGGAAGTTGAAGAAGGCCAAGATGAGCCTGTAGCAAACGGTGAAGATAAATCAGCGGTCGAGGCTGCTGATAGCAACAGTGCTAACGAACCAGCAGACATTGACGTTCCAGACAGTTCAGACGTAATTGAGAAGTCAGAGATCAGCTCTGAACTTGAAATCGATACCACTTGGGATGACGTCTACAGCGCGAATACCGGTAGCACTGGCTTAGCTCTTGACGATGATATGCCCGTCTACCAAGGCGAAACCACGGAATCATTGCATGACTACCTAATGTGGCAGCTTGACCTGACACCATTCAGTGAAACCGATCGTACGATTGCATTAGCGATTATTGACGCTGTTGACGACTACGGTTACCTAACCCTATCTCCTGAAGAAATTCATGAGAGCTTCGATAACGAAGAGATTGAGTTAGACGAAGTAGAAGCCGTTCGTAAACGTATTCAGCAGTTCGATCCGCTCGGTGTGGCATCACGCAACTTACAAGAGTGCCTACTGCTACAGCTGGCGACTTTCCCAGAAGACACGCCATGGCTTGCTGAAGCCAAAATGATTCTTGCGGATCATATTGATCACCTGGGGAACCGTGATTACAAGCTCGTCATCAAAGAGACTAAGCTGAAAGAAGCCGATCTCCGTGAAGTCCTCAAACTTATCCAGCAGTTAGATCCTCGTCCCGGTAGCCGTATCACACCGGATGATACCGAGTACGTAATTCCAGATGTGTCCGTTTTTAAAGACAACGGCAAATGGACTGTTTCTATCAACCCAGATAGCGTTCCAAAATTAAAAGTTAATCAACAATATGCTCAATTAGGCAAAGGCAATAGCGCGGATAGCCAGTACATCCGCAGCAATTTGCAAGAGGCAAAATGGTTAATTAAGAGCTTAGAGAGTAGAAACGAGACGCTACTCAAAGTTGCAAGATGTATTGTTGAACATCAACAAGATTTCTTCGAGTATGGTGAGGAAGCCATGAAGCCAATGGTACTAAATGATGTAGCCTTGGCAGTGGACATGCATGAATCCACGATTTCTCGTGTAACAACACAAAAATTCATGCATACACCACGTGGCATTTTTGAATTGAAGTACTTCTTCTCTAGCCATGTTAGTACTGACAACGGCGGAGAATGTTCGTCAACAGCAATTCGCGCACTCATTAAAAAACTGGTCGCAGCAGAGAATACTGCTAAGCCATTGAGTGATAGCAAGATTGCTGCTCTTCTGGCTGACCAAGGGATTCAGGTCGCAAGACGTACGATAGCCAAATATCGAGAATCCTTGGGAATTGCCCCTTCAAGTCAGCGTAAACGCCTATTATAAGGCACTAACTGAAAAGGAAAGTCTATGCAAATCAATATTCAAGGCCATCACGTTGATCTTACCGATTCAATGCAAGACTATGTAAATTCTAAGTTTCAGAAGCTCGAAAGGTTCTTCGACCATATCAATCAAGTACATGTTGTACTAAAAGTTGAAAAAATCACTCAAATCGCGGAAGCTACGCTTCATATAAATCAAGGCGAAATCCACGCATCAGCTGATGACGAAAATATGTATGCCGCGATCGATTCGCTGGTAGATAAATTGGTTCGCCAACTCAATAAGCACAAAGAAAAACTAAACAGTCATTAATCATGCAACTGAGCGAAATACTGTCATTGGACTGCACCAAGAGTGCGGTCCACTGCACGAGTAAAAAACGCGCCCTTGAAATGATCAGCCGCATCGTGGCTGATCAAACGGGCCAAGATTCTACCGAACTGTTCGAGTGCATGCTCAACAGAGAGAAAATGGGCAGTACTGGTATCGGAAACGGTATTGCGATCCCACACGCTAGAATGCAATCGAGCGACAAGGCTATTGCTGTCTTGCTGCAATGTGATGAAGCAATTGAATTCGATGCGATTGATAATCGACCTGTCGACCTTCTTTTTGCGCTCCTTGTACCAGAAGAACAGTGCAAAGAGCACCTCAAGACTCTATCCTCTATGGCAGAACGTCTGAGCGATAAGCAAGTATTGAAACTACTGCGCAATGCTCAGAGTGATGAAGAACTTTACGACATCATGATTCACCAATAAGCAGGACGGACATCATGCGACTAATCGTGGTTAGCGGGCACTCAGGTGCCGGTAAGAGTATTGCGCTGCGCGTACTGGAAGACTTAGGTTATTACTGTGTTGATAACCTCCCAGTGAATTTGCTGGACGCATTTGTTCACTCTGTTGCTGACAGCAAGCAGAATGTTGCGGTAAGCATTGATATTCGCAATATCCCTAAAAAGCTAAAAGAACTGACTGGTACACTGGAGCAGTTGAAAACAGAGCTTGATGTGACCGTGCTTTTCTTGGACGCCAATAAGGAAACGCTACTCAAACGCTACAGCGAAACACGCCGAATCCACCCTTTATCTTTAGGTGGCACCTCTCTCTCCCTTGACCAAGCCATCGAGCGTGAGAAAGAAATTTTAACACCACTTAAAGCGCATGCCGATCTTGTACTGAACAGCAGCGGACAATCTTTGCATGAGTTGAGTGAAACCGTGCGTATGCGTGTTGAAGGCAGAGATCGCAAAGGGCTTGTTATGGTATTTGAGTCTTTTGGCTTCAAATATGGCCTGCCTTCCGATGCCGATTACGTATTCGACGTTCGCTTCTTGCCCAACCCACATTGGGAACCAGCGTTGCGCCCACTTACGGGTTTGGATGCTCCTATCGCCGCATTTTTGGAGCAGCACCAATCGGTGTTAAGTTTGAAATACCAAATTGAAAACTTTATAGAGAATTGGTTACCTCTGCTCGAGAAAAATAACCGCAGCTATTTGACCGTTGCAATAGGTTGTACCGGAGGTAAACATCGTTCGGTGTACTTAACTCAGCAAATCGGTGAGTACTTCGCCAATAAAGGACACCAAGTGCAAATTCGTCATACCTCACTAGAGAAAAACACTAAGGAGTAGCTGTGGAGTTAAGTCGTAAAGTATTGATTCAAAATCGCCTTGGCTTACATGCTCGCGCAGCCGTCAAACTGGTCGAACTGGCCCAGAGCTTTGAAGCGGTCATCACTATCGACAATGAAGAAGACAAAACCGCCACAGCAGACAGCGTAATGGGTTTATTAATGCTTGAGTCTGCTCAAGGACAGTACGTCACAATCCACGCTGCGGGTGAGCAAGCAGAAGAAGCACTGGATGCCGTTTGCCACTTAATCGAAGATAAATTTGATGAAGGCGAGTAATTTACTCGCTTTTTTATTAGCTCTCACTCCCCCTCCCCTCACTGCGCCAATAAATAAATTTGCTTAGTATCATAAGTTGTTATTAAAAGGCGCCTAGAATTAAGTTATTATTCAACGCATTGTAAATATCAGGAATTGGGAGGAATGAATGGCAGAGCAAATTGAATTCGACCAAGCTCACCAAGCCCTCCAAGAAGTCACAGAAGCGCTAGAAAATGGCCGCTTCGTCCATGTTCGTCGTCAGTTACAGGACATGGAACCTGAGGATATCGCTCACCTTTTAGAAGCCTCTCCACGCAAAAGCCGTGAAGTTCTCTGGCAACTCACCGACCCTGAAGACTACGGTGAAATCCTCGACGAACTGAACGAAGACGTCAAAGATAGTCTCGTATCCAAAATGGCACCAGAAGCGCTTGCAGAAGCGACAGAAGGCATGGATACCGATGACGTGGCTTATGTACTGCGTAGCTTGCCAGACAACCTGTCACGCGAAGTCCTGTCGCAAATGGACTCCTCTGACCGTCTGCGTGTCGAAACCGCCCTGTCCTACCCAGAAGACACCGCAGGTGGGCTGATGAACACCGACGTTATCACGATTCGTGGTGACGTAGATGTGGACGTGGTTTTACGTTATCTGCGTATGAAAGGTGAACTACCAGAAGCAACGGATGCACTTTATGTCATTGATGAAGAAAGCAAACTGATTGGTGAACTACCCATTACTCTGCTGATCACGACCCAGCCTGATGTCAAAATTGTCGACATCATGGAAGATGCTGACGAAGCGATCACTGTCGATACCAGTGATTCAGATGTTGCTAGTCTGTTCGAACGTCGTAACTGGGTCTCTGCTCCTGTCGTAGACGAGAATCAGCATCTCGTTGGCCGTATCACTATCGATGACGTAGTTGACGTTATCCGTGAAGATGCCGAACACTCTATGATGAGTATGGCAGGTATGGACGATGACGAAGATACCTTCGCACCCGTTGTAAAATCAGCTCGCAAACGCAGTGTCTGGCTTGGGGCTAATGTGTTGGCCGCACTCGCCGCCGCTTCTGTTTCTAACATGTTTGAAGCTACGCTAGACCAGATGGCGGCCATTGCCGTATTGATGACGATTGTTCCTTCCATGGGTGGTGTCGCTGGTAACCAAACCGTCGCACTAGTGATTCGTGGTCTTGCTCTTGGTCATATCGGTGACTCGAACAAACGAGAACTGTTGATGAAAGAAGCCTCGATCGGTTTACTCAACGGCATCATGTGGGCGCTGATTATTGGCGGCATTGTTGTCGCTTGGAAAGGTAACTGGATGCTAGGGGGAATCATTTCCGCAGCGATGCTGACCAACTTATTGGTCGCTGGGGTTGCCGGAGTAACGATTCCAATCCTCTTAAAGAAAATGAACATCGACCCAGCTTTAGCTGGTGGTATGGCGTTAACGACCGTAACGGATGTAATTGGTTTATCAGTATTCTTAGGGCTTGCCACAATACTGATTACCTAACTGAAAAAACTAAAAAGCCTGATGAACACATCAGGCTTTTTTAATTCTGAATTAGGAAAGCTTACTCACCCGCCACTTTCATCGCATCCAGTAAGATTGAACCCGTTTGAATTTGCGAGCGCGTTTCAACGTCGCTACCTACGGCAACAATCTTATTGAACATGTCTTTTAGATTACCAGCAATGGTAATTTCCGATACTGGGTATTGGATTTCGCCGTTCTCAACCCAAAAGCCTGCAGCACCGCGAGAGTAATCACCTGTTACCACGTTCACGCCTTGCCCCATCACTTCTGTCACTAGCAAACCAGTGCCGAGCTCTTTAAGCATTTGTTCGAAGTTTTGACCAGTCGATTTCACGTACCAGTTGTGGATGCCACCAGCGTGACCTGTCGGCGCCATCTTCATTTTACGTGCGGCATAACTGGTTAACAGGTAAGTCGCTAGCACACCGTCAGTGATGATCTCACGATCTTGAGTGTACACGCCTTCGCTATCGAAGGGGCTTGACGCCAAACCACGTAATACATGTGGACGCTCCGAGATATTGAACCACTCAGGAAGCACTTGCTTACCAAGGTGATCAAGTAGAAAAGAAGATTTACGGTACAGGTTACCACCGCTGATCGCCATAACAAGGTGACCAATCAAGCCAGTTGCAACATCAGCGGCAAACATGATTGGGTATTTACCTGTCTTTAAGCGCTGCGCATCTAAGCGGTTAATCGTATTCTCTGCCGCCTTACGACCCACTGTTTCTGGTGTCCATAAGTCATCGCGATGACGTGCCACTGTGTAGCTGTAATCACGCTCCATTTCGCCATTTTGACCAACGCCAATCACACAACAGCTGGTACTGTGGCGGCTAGACGCATAGCTTGCTAATAAGCCATGGCTGTTACCATACACTTTTACACCGTAGTGGCTATCATAACTCGCGCCATCACTTTGCTTGATTGCACTGTCATAACTTAACGCTTCTTTCTCAGCGGCGATCGCCACATCGGCAGCATAATCGGGATCAGGGGCGTCTGGGTGGAAAAGATCAAGCTCAGGGATCTCTTGCACCATGTATTCTTTGGCTGCGGGCCCTGCAAATGGATCTTCAGATGTGTAATGCGCAATATCCAGCGCCGCAATAACGGTTTGCTCGATAGCAGCTTCACTTAAATCAGACGTGGAAGCACTGCCTTTACGTTGACCTCGGTAAACGGTAATGCCCAGCGCACCATCGCTGTTGAACTCGACATTTTCTACCTCGCCCATGCGAGTAGATACACTTAAACCAGTGCTTTTGGTAATTGCGACTTCGGCGGCGTCAGATTTTGCCGATGCAAGCTTTAAGGCTCTTGCGACGGCTTGCTCTAGCTCGGTACGTTGCTCAGCAACCTGCTGTTTAATATCCATTGTCTTTCACATCTTGTCTTTGATGAACAATAGGATAACAAGAATTTCGCTTTCTCCCCACGATTCTTGTTAAAATAGTCATAATATTAATCAAAACACAGGCAACTGAAATGGCACGTAAGAATCAAAAAGCGCCATGGGAACCAGAAGAAGAGATCATCTGGGTAAGCAAATCCGAGATGAAGCGAGACATGGAAGAACTGCAAAAGCTAGGTGAGGAGCTTGTCGGCCTCAAACCTGCAGTTCTCGAAAAGTTTCCATTGAGCGAAGACCTGCGAGAAGCAATTGCAGACGCACAACGCTTTAAAAACGAAGCACGTCGTCGCCAATTACAACGTATTGGTAAGTTGATGCGTTATGAAGATCCAGAGCCAATCCAAGCGGCGTTGGATAAGATTCGTAACAAGCACTCTCAATTAACGGCGGTATTCCACAAGCTTGAAGCTCTGCGTGATCGCGTGGTAGAAGAAGGCGACAAAGCCATTGATGACGTAATGGAAATGTACCCAGAGGCTGATCGTCAGCGTCTACGCCAATTGGCTCGCCAAGCAGCCAAAGAGAAAAAAGCAGGGAAACCAGCAAAAGCGTACCGCGAAATCTTCCAGATCCTAAAAGGTCTGAACGAAAAAGAGTTTTAATTCGACGGTTCGATGCCAACGAGCATTCAATTAACGAAAAAAGCAGACATGATGTCTGCTTTTTTATCTTTTACTTAAATGTCAGTGTTACACCAAGCGATTAATACGCTCTCCGCGCTCGAAAGCGTCAATGTTCTCAATCAAGATTTCCACTAAACGTTGAATCGAAGAGTCACTACCCCATGCAACATGCGGTGTCAGTAACAAATTAGGTAAACCCATATTGGCAATCAGCGGATTGCTCTCATCAGCTGGTTCTTGTGTAAAAACATCAAAACCAGCCGCAGCAATTTCTCCCTGTTTTAGGGCATCCACCAGCGCTTGCTCATTCACCAAGCCTCCACGCCCCGTATTAATTAGAATGGCGTTGGGCTTCATTTGTTGCAACTCTGCTTGACCAATCAAATTCTGAGTATGCTTGTTGAGCGGACAGTGCAAAGTCAACGCATCAGAGCGTTTCAATACTTCCTCAAACGGCACATAACCAGGTCGACATTCTGATGCACCTTTACGCTCAGCAAAGATCACCTGCATGCCTAGCGCATCAGCTAACTGTGCTGTCGCTTGCCCTAAAGCGCCGCTGCCAATAACACCTAGCGTGCTACCACCTATATCCCCGATTGGGTGCGTAAAAAAGCAGAACTGCTTATTACGCTGCCATTCGCCAGCGGCAATATCTTGATGGTAACCAAATAAATTTCGGCGTAAAGCAAACAGCATCGCCATCACGTGCTCAGGTACCGAACGCGTCGCGTAACCACGTACATTGGCAACCGCAATATCATGCTTAGCACAGTAGTCCACATCGACGTTGTTAAAACCAGTTGCGGCAACCGCGATCATCCGCAATTGTGGTAGTTGCTCTAATACATTATGGTCAAGCAGGACTTTATTGCTAATCACGATATCTGCATCTGCTAACCTTTCTATTACCTGCTCTGGCGCGGTTAAGTCGTACTCACGCCAGTGGTGCTGAAAGCTAGGTCGTGGGATCTCAATATGTTCTGGGATGGTCGCTCGGTCCAAAAATACGATGGTCGGCAAAGACATAACAACTCCTTGTTCACGGCTGAAAGACAGGATACATCAACCACAGTAACGAAATAGCGAACTAGAAAGAACCGTTGTTGACTGCGGTTGGCATTAAGGGTGTGGCAACGTTTTATAATCAGGCAATGTACGTTCTGGCGAAAAATAGTTAAAGATCGCCGCCTCGGCTTCAGGATAAAAGTCACAAGGTACAAAAATACTGCTCAGCTGATCCGTGGCTGGGTGATAAAAACTTAGCTCCGCAGCGTGCAGCTCTAAACGTTCTGAAAACTGATACGCCTCTTCAGTTGCATAAAATTCATCACCCACAATTGCATGACCAATCGCCATCAAATGCACGCGCAACTGATGCGATCGACCAGTAATGGGGAGTAACCGCACAACGGTCGTATGGGTGCCATCTGGGTGCACTTCACGCTTCACCACTTGGAATAAAGTTTGAGATGGCTTGCCGTCGTCGAAGCATACTTTTTGTCGCGGACGATTTGGCCAATCACAAATTAATGGAAGGTCAATATTCCCTTCTTGCGGCTCGGCATGCCCCCAAACACGTGCGTAATACACCTTGTGGGTGAGACGATATTGGAACTGCTTTTTTAATGCTCGCTCCGAAGGTTTGTTTTTCGCCAGCAGCATCAACCCTGATGTCGACATATCCAAGCGATGCACTACTTGGATTTCTGGATGCACTTCCTTGAGGCGGCTCCACATGCTGTCGTAATGCTCTGCAAGTCGACCAGGAACAGACAGTAACCCAGATGGCTTATTCACTGCCAGAATGTCGTCATCCTCAAAAACGATATCGACCCAAGGATCGGTGGGAGGGGTATATTCAAGCATTGCCATGGGAGATCTCTACAAAATAAAAACGCCGCGATTATATACCCAAATAGCACCCAAAT
Organism: Vibrio sp. Y10_XG_PY6; assembly: GCF_024181795.1. Classification (NCBI taxonomy): domain Bacteria; kingdom Pseudomonadati; phylum Pseudomonadota; class Gammaproteobacteria; order Vibrionales; family Vibrionaceae; genus Vibrio; species Vibrio sp. Y10_XG_PY6. The sequence continues at coordinate 53,345 of NZ_JAMZAQ010000007.1, read as the reverse complement.
GCAGGGTGCTGAAGAAAAGTTCAAACCAATAAAACAAAGTCAATCCTTTAGCATAAAAACTAAAAATAGCACGTTGTAAATTTAGTTTGACAACAAGACGCATAACTGAATAGAGTGCTAGATGCACACAGCATGATATTCGCAAAGAATACTTAAAATAAATACATCAAAACACAGCATTTAAAAGACATTACCGTTGCGCAGTATAGGGCGAGCGCTCAGCTTGTCATGTACTGCGGTATGTATCTCTTTAGAAAGGTACATAAGATAAAAAGGACAATAAGCAATGGACTCCGCCGTTATAGATAAACCCCAATCCAAACTTTCCTTATTTTTTCGTTCGTTAGGCCCCGGCATATTAATGGCATCTGCTGCGGTCGGTGGCTCTCACCTCGTCGCATCAACCAAAGCTGGTGCGATTTATGGCTGGCAACTGGCGGCGCTGATTCTGCTCGTAAACCTGTTTAAATACCCTTTTTTCCGAGCGGGTGTACAATACACCATGGGGACAGGGCTCACCTTGGTTGAGGGCTACGCGAAATTAGGTCGGCCTTATCTATGGCTATTTCTATTTCTGAGCGTGGTCTCAGCCGTAATCAATACCGCCGCTTTGTTGATGTTTAGTGCTAGCTTGCTGGGCTACTTCATTCCGTTTTCACTATCAATGGCATCACTCAGTATCATTGTGATTGTCACCTGCCTGATCATATTATTTGCAGGCCATTACAAAGCGCTCGATACGTTATCTAAGGTGATCATGTCGGTGTTAACCATCGCGACTTTACTTGCCGTTTCTATCGCTTTTGGTAACCCTGTTGAGCAAGTGACCAACTTCGATCCACCGTCACCTTGGTCTATTGCGGCAATTGGCTTTATCGTCGTAACAATGGGGTGGATGCCTGCACCGATAGAGATCTCCTGCTTGACCTCTGCGTGGTTAAAACGCCAATCAAGCCAGCAAGAAGTAACATACCGCTCTGCTCTATTTGACTTTAATGTCGGTTATATTGGCACGGCTTTTCTTGCCATTATCTTTGTATCGTTAGGTTCTTTGATGCTCTATGGTTCTGGCGTTGCACTTGAAAACTCAGGCGTTGGCTTCTCCCACCAATTGGTTGGCTTATATGCGGCGACGATTGGCGAATGGTCTCGTTACTTAATCGCGGTAATTGCGTTTTTCTGTATCTTTGGCAGCACGATTACCGTTATTGATGGCTATTCGCGCGTTATTTCAGATTCTCAACGCCTACTACGCTCGCAACCAGACACTAACCCTAAAACCACTTCAGCGATCATGCTGGTAGTCTCCTTACTTGCATTAGGTATTGTGGTTTTCTGGGCTTCTGCGTTATTGCCTATGCTGAACTTTGCGATGATCCTCGCCTTTATGACCACGCCATTCTTTGCTCTGCTAAATTACACATTAGTGAGCAAAACCGAGTTACCTGAACCTTTGGCTGTTGGACCTAAATTGAAGTGGTTGTCGATTGCCGGTTTGATTTACTTGTTTGGCTTCTTGGCTGTATTTATCTGGTGGAAGTGGTTGATGTAAATGAGTTAGCTATCAGTGATTAATGCATTCCGCATAAAGAAACTAAACCGCAAATAAAGAAAAAGGTCTTCAACTGAAGACCTTTTTTAATGAACAATAAATGCTTACTTAGTTGTGGCTCACCACAATCAAACGTAGCGAGTCGAGCTGCACTTGAGCTTGGTTGATGTAACCAGTGAGCTCCTTAATTTGTGCATCAATGGCTTCAATTTCTTCGTCACGAATATTTGGGTTTACCGCTTTCAGTGCTTGCAAACGCTCAAGTTCTGCATTCAAGCTATGCTGCATATCTTGATGAGCTTGCTTGCGTACTTCCTCAACCTTCTCTTCGATAAGATTGTCCCCCGCTTCGATCAAGCGGTGTACGTCTTTCTGTACCGACGTGACCAACTTGCTGCCTAAGTGACGGTTTACAGGGCTGAGCTGGCGGTTAAAGCTTTCAAATTCCACTTGAGCAGACAAGTCATTGCCACGCGAGTCCATCATCAAACGGATTGGCGTTTTCGGTAAGAAGCGCGCGATGCCACTGCGTTTTGGTGCTTGCGCATCTACCGCATAAATCAGCTCAAGAAGAATCGTACCTACTGGTAGCGCTTTGTTTTTCAGTAGAGATACCGCAGACGTACCCACTCCTTCACTCATCAGAAGATCGATACCACCTTGGATCATTGGGTGCTCCCAACTGATAAAGTGCATATCTTCACGAGATAAAGCCGTATCACGATCAAACGTGATCGTCGCCCCTTCGTATGGCAGGCCTGGGTAGCTTGGTACCATCATGTGCTCAGATGGGGTCACAATCAGTGCGTTTTCACCTTTGTCGTCTTGGTTCAAGCCAATCGTATCAAAAAGAGAAAGTGCGAAGGTGACCAGATTGGTATCGCCGTCGGTTGATTCAATTTTCTCAACGATTTGTTGTGCTTTTTCCCCGCCATTTGAATGCATTTCTAACAGGCGATCACGGCCTTGCTCCAATTGGGATTTCAGCTCTTTATTCATTTTTGCTGACGCTTCAATGATCTCATCTAGCGTGCTGGTGTCACCAGAAGCAAGGATTTCAATCAGATCATCAGAGTACTTATCGTAAACGGCACGGCCTGTTGGGCAAGTTTCTGCAAAAGCGTTTAAACCTTCATCAAACCAGCGAGCAAGAATGGCTTGCGAGGTACCTTTCAGGTAAGGAACATGAATGTCGATGTCGCGGTTCTGGCCGATACGGTCCAAACGACCGATACGTTGCTCAAGCAAGTCAGGGTTGAACGGCAAGTCAAACATGACTAATTGGTTGGCAAACTGGAAGTTACGGCCTTCAGAGCCGATTTCACTACAGATAAGAACCTGTGCACCACCTTCTTCTTGCGCAAAGTAAGCGGCTGCTTTGTCACGCTCAAGGATCGACATACCTTCATGGAAGACGGTCGCACGAATGCCTTCACGCTCACGCAGCGCTTGCTCCAATTGCAGAGCCGTACTTGCACGAGAGGCAATCACCAGAATTTTCTCGCTGCGCTTCTCTTTTACCTTTTCAAGTAACCAATTCACGCGCGAGTCAAACTGCCACCAGCTTGCATCATCGCCTTCAAATTCTTGGAAGATCTCTTCTGGGTAAAGGTTCTTCATTGCACGTGCTTCCGAACTCATCTTACCGCCGATCATCCCAGCAACACGCATTGACGTGGTGTATTGCGGTGGAATATCCATTGGCATCAGGTGCACGTTACGCGCTGGGAAGCCTTTGATAGCAGCACGTGTATTACGGAACAGAACACGTCCCGTACCGTGACGATCCATCAAGTTGTCGATCAACTCTTGGCGCGCTGACGCTTTCGCTTCTTCGTCCGCTTCACTTTCGATAATGCGGAAAAGTGGTTCTACGTCTTGTTCAGACAGCAACTCAGTGATCTGGTTTTTCGCTTCATCAGGCAGTTTTTCACCAGAGAAGAGTGAAGTAATCGCATCTGCTACAGGCGCGTATTGCTCTTCTTCCTCGACGAACGCTTCGTAATCGTAGAAACGGTCAGGATCCAGCAAACGCAGACGAGCAAAGTGGCTTTCACGACCAAGCTGTTCTGGCGTTGCCGTCAGTAACAACACTCCAGGAGTACGTTCGGCTAAACCTTCTACCACTTGGTATTCACGGCTCGGTTTATCTTGGCTCCAATCAAGGTGATGCGCTTCATCGACAACTAATAGGTCCCATTCGCCTTCCAGTGCTTGTTCAAAACGCTTGCGGCTCTTGCGTAGGAAGTCTAAAGAACACAGCACGTATTGCTGGGTATCAAATGGGTTTTCTGCATCCGCGAATGCTTCGATACAACGCTCTTCGTCAAAGATAGAGAAATGCAGGTTGAAACGACGCATCATCTCAACCAGCCATTGATGTTGCAGTGTTTCAGGTACCACAATCAAAATGCGTTCTGCACGGCCAGACAGCACTTGCTGGTGGATGATCATGCCCGCTTCGATGGTTTTACCCAAACCCACTTCATCCGCCAGTAATACGCGTGGCGCGTGGCGACGGCCAACTTCGTGCGCGATATAAAGCTGATGAGGGATCAAACCTGCACGCATACCACATAGGCCACGCATTGGGCTCTTATGCTGCTCAAACTGGTTGGTTAACGCACGGTAACGCAGAACAAAGTTGTCCATACGGTCGATTTGACCGGCGTACAACTTATCTTGAGGTTTGTTAAAACGAATTTGGTTACTAAGGAAAATCTCACGCAGAACAACGGCGGTTTCTTGCGTGTCTTCACGAGTACCGAAATAGGTGTATAGGCCTTCATCTTCCAGTACTTCTTCAACTTTTAGAGACCAACCTTCTTGGCAGTCGATGACATCACCAACGTTAAAAGTGACTCGGGTAACAGGTGCATCGTTACGTGCGTAAACTCGGTTTTCCTCTGACGCTGCAAACATCAATGTCACAGTACGAGCATCCATTGCTACAACGGTACCTAAACCTAAATCGCTTTCCGTATCGCTAATCCAGCGCTGCCCCAAAGCAAATGTCATGAATTGACTACCTCGTTATTAGTTCTTGATTCGTGTTTCTTGTTGGTCTACTCATGCCCGTAGGCATGGATAATAGTTTAGATCTGATTCTGGCTTCTGCTATGCCGATAGCATTCGTCATTCTAGTATGAACTGAGTATTTTTAAGCCAGCTCAACATGATAAATCGGACGTAGCCTATACGCAGAAAAAGGTCGCTAATCTTACTTGAAGCTGTGATTTAGGTCACGCCGAAACCGCATCAAGCGGAAACTTTTTTTCCCAAACTATAAATGCAATCAAATTGTAAAATACTCATGCCAATTATTAAGTTGTAGAACGTAAATATTACGTATACTTCTAGTGAGGGGCGTTTAAAACCATTGCATATGATTTAAGCGCGTTAGTACACGATTAGGATCAACACGGGTTTGCAGTAAGTTGTCTTGCTACTCGGTTGCACACTAACCGACATCAGCCCGACAACCTCTATTGCAAGCAATCAGAGTTAGGCCGCTTCACACCTATTTGAGAACGACCTAACCACTCGCATGCAGAGCCGTATTACGGCAAGGAGACGCTATGGGCGATACCGATCGGAAACTGTTTGTACTTGATACCAACATTCTTCTTCATGAACCCTTTGCCATCTTCTCTTTCCAAGAACACGATGTCGTTATCCCCATGACCGTGTTGGAAGAACTCGACCGAATCAAAGACAGCAAACGCGATGTCGCAAGAGATGCTCGCGTGGCTATTCGCGCTTTGGAAGATTTGTTTAAAGAAGCAACGCCCGATGAAATTTCTGAAGGTATTCCTGTTTCTAAAGACAGCCCCGACCAAGGCACCATTTCCATTTTGGCGGATTTTGAACTGCAGGAAACCGTCAAAGCCTTCGCCGACAAAGCCGGTGACAACCGTATACTCAATGCGGTGCTTTATCTGCAAAACAAACGAGCACCACGTGAAGTGGTACTGATCACGAAAGACATTAACATGCGTCTGCGCGCCAAAGGCGCTGGCGTACGTTTTGTTGAAGACTACCGAACCGATCAACTGATTGACGACATTCAATACCTCACCAAAGGCTTTCAACTGCGTGAGGGGGACTTCTGGAGTGATATTGAGGAAGTAGAAAGTTATGCGCTGGGCGGAAAAACCTATCACAAGCTCAGTCGTGAACCTTTTGAACCAACCTTTATTAACCAATATGTGATTGATGAAGACAGCGACTTTGCTGGCCGCGTAGAAACCATCAATGAAGACAAATTAACGTTACTCGACCTGAGCCGCGAACGCATGATGCACCGTAAGGCTTGGGACATCACACCAAAAAACATCTACCAAGGAATGGCGTTGGATGCCTTACTTGACCCGGATATTGACCTGGTGATTTTAACCGGTGCCGCTGGTAGTGGTAAAACGCTATTAGCCATGGCAGCAGCACTGGAGCAAACAATTGAAAAAGGCATGTTCGATAAAATTATCGTGACGCGTAACACGCCAGACATCGGTGAATCCATCGGCTTCCTACCCGGCTCAGAAGAGGAGAAAATGATGCCGTGGTTAGCGGCGGTGACCGATACCTTGGAAGCGCTACATAAACACGATCACTGCACTGAAGGCTCATTGAAGTACATCTGCGATAAAGCCAATATTCAGTTTAAATCGATCAACTTTATGCGTGGCCGTTCGATTCAAAATGCGTTTGTGCTGCTTGATGAGTGTCAAAACCTCACCGCTTCACAAATCAAAACCATCATCACCCGCTGCGGCGAAGGAACCAAAATCGTCTGCTCCGGTAACTTGGCGCAGATTGACTCCCATTACCTCACCCCTGTTACCTCTGGTTTGACCTACATGGTTGAACGCTTCAAGAACTTTGAAGGCAGCGCGAATATTCACCTTAACGGCGTGGTTCGTAGCCGCTTGGCAGAGTTTGCCGAAGAGAACCTATAGTCGACATCGACTCACAAAAACAAAAGAGCGCTCTAATAAGCGCTCTTTTTATAACGATTCGAATGAGTTACTCAGTACCACCCACCGTCAGTGAATCCAATTTCAAGGTCGGCTGACCAACGCCAACTGGCACACTTTGACCAGCTTTACCACATACGCCAACGCCCTTGTCGATACTTAAGTCGTTACCAACCATCGACACTTGCTGCATGGCTTCGATACCAGAGCCAATCAACGTCGCACCTTTAACAGGGCGCGTAATTTTGCCGTTTTCAATTGAGTACGCTTCCGATGCGGAGAACACAAACTTACCCGAAGTAATGTCCACCTGACCGCCACCAAAGTTTGGCGCATACAACCCTTTCTCTACCGTCGAGATGATTTCTTCTGGCGTATGTTCACCTGGAAGCATGTAGGTGTTGGTCATACGCGGCATCGGCAAATGTGCATACGACTCACGACGACCGTTACCTGTTGGGTTCACACCCATTAACCGCGCGTTTAGCTTGTCTTGCATGTAACCTTTCAGCACACCATTTTCGATAAGCGTGTTGTATTGGCCATTCACCCCTTCATCATCCACATTGAGTGAACCACGAAGGTCTTTTAATGTACCGTCATCAACAATGGTACACAGTGAAGACGTCACTTGTTGACCCATTTTGCCAGAGAAAACCGAAGATTCCTTACGGTTAAAGTCACCTTCTAAGCCATGACCTACCGCCTCATGTAGCAATACGCCTGGCCAACCTGAGCCCAATACCACTGGCATCATGCCTGCTGGCGCGGCTTCTGCTTCAAGGTTAACCAACGCCATGCGAATCGCTTCGTCTGCATAATGGAAAGCTTGTTTCACACCATTGCTTTCCGTTAAAAAGAAATCGTAACCAAAACGGCCACCGCCACCAGCGCTACCTCGTTCACGTCGTTCACCTTTTTGAGCGAGCACGCTAATAGACAAACGTACCAAAGGACGAATATCGCCTGCATAAGTACCGTCTGTTGCCGCAACAAGCATCTGCTCATGCACACCGCTGATGCTGATCGAGACTTCTTTAATCAATGGTTCTTTAGTGCGGATGTAAGCATCTAGAGACTTAAGTAATTCTGTTTTTTGCTGCTTTTCCCATTCAGCTAGTGGATTCACAGCCGCGTAGTACGCTTGGTTCTCCGTACGTTTAAACGCATGAACTTTGCCATTTTGCCCTTGCTGAGCAATACCGCGCGCCGCCATTGCACTCTGCTTCAGGCCTTCAGGCTGGATTTGATCAGAGTAGGCAAAGCCTGTTTTTTCGCCAGTTACGGCGCGGACACCAACACCACAATCAATGTTAAAAGAGCCATCTTTGATGATGCTGTCTTCTAGAACCAGAGACTCATGCCAGCTGGACTGAAAGTAAATGTCCGCATAATCGATCTGGCGTGTCGCAATGCTGGCAAGCGTGTCAGCAATGTCTTGTTCTGTCAGACCATTTGGGGCAAGGAGTGCCTGTTCTATTTGGTTTGTGCTCATAGTTAGCTCTTTTATTTCCGTCTCAATTCATTTTGAAAGCGACTGTGTTGAGTCAGCGGCATATTCTGCCTTACTTGTTGGCTTTGTGACAAATCTATCTCTGTCACTAACAAGCCTACTTCATCCTGAAGCTGCTTATGGATACGTCCCCAAGGGTCAACGACCATCGAGTGTCCCCATGTTTTTCGTCCACATGGATGCGTTCCAGTTTGTCCGCTTGCCAAAATCCAACATTGTGTCTCAATCGCTCTAGCTCGCAATAATACTTCCCAGTGAGCTTGCCCCGTCACAGCGGTAAACGCAGCAGGCACCACAATGATATCCGCGCCTTCTTGGCGTAATACTTTATAAAGCTCAGGGAAACGAAGATCGTAACAGATGCTCAATCCAACGCTGCCGATATCGGTTTCCGCCACGACTATTTGATTACCCGCCATAAACGTGTCCGACTCACGATAACTACCATAACCATCGGCTACGTCGACATCAAACATATGCAGTTTGTCATAGTGAGCAATGCATTTACCGTGCGGCGGCAATACAAGCGTTGTGGTCGTGACACCTTTTTCGGTTTGAATGGGCATGCTTCCGGCAATCAGTGTTAACTGGTTCTTTCTTGCGATTTCAGAGAGCCGCTGTTGAATCACGCCACTCCCAAGTGGCTCTGCATGTTGATGGTACGCTTCGCGGTTGGCAAACAGCACCGTATTTTCAGGGGTAAGGACAAGCTTGGCACCTTGCTTACTCGCCAAAGCACACTGTTTTTCAATAAAGTCCAGATTCGCAGTGATATCAGGACCCGATGTCATTTGAATAATGCCAACACGTTCCATGTGTTTCCTCCCTATTCCATTTTAGTCGGTGAGTTATTTGGCCTGTTCACGCAGCTTTTCTGGCAGTTTGTATTCACCTTTACTTCGAGAAATTTCTTTTACCGTTGGTGAATCTAGTGGGCCTTTCACTTCATAATTGACTTGAGTGAAGACCTCAACCACCGGAGAAATCACTGTTGAGATGGCCAAGACATACAACGCGGTTTGTGGCGCTACTGCAAACGCGGTCAGCATTGGTAGGCCTGATGTGATGTCTGGGGTGAACTTCACTTCCGCATCGACCATTCTGCTGTTCATATTGGCGATGCCGCGGATCTGCATTTCTCCTGCTAAGGCATCCATCACGATATCGTTGGTGATAAATACGCCATCTTGGATCTTGCCCGTGCCTGTGATCGAGTTAAACGCCATGCCTTTATCGAATACGTCGGTAAAGTCGAGCTGCATCTTACGGATAATAGAATCCAAGCTGAACAAGCCTAACAAGCGTGCCGCACCACTGACTTCACTGATCACGCCTTTACCAAATTCCGTTGAGACATTCCCTTGCAAGGTTTGTGTCTTCATCGACCAAGGCGCGCCGTCCCATTCCATATTGGCGTTGATCTCAAATGGTGCCTGCTGAATACCCGATGTGATACCAAAGCGCTCCATAAGATCAGTGTTGTTATCACCTTTCATTTTCATGGTTAAGTTGGAATGGCTACTCTCTTTTGTCAGATCCCACCAACCGCTCATATCAATGCGGTTTTTGCCGCTGCTAAAGGTGATATTTTTCCACTCCAAACGGTTCTCGCGACGCTGCAAATCAACATTCACCTTCCCCACTTTGTAACCTTGCAACCAAAAATCATCGATGTTCAAAGTTAAGTTTGGCATCTCAGCGTGAAACTGGCGGTCAAAATTGGTAATCAAAGGCGCGTTTTGATCCTCACTGGCAAAGAGCGAACTGCGCTCTTTGGTCATCTCTTCAAACCCTGGAATATACAGGTGCAAGTGCTCCAAAGAGACCGATAAGTCATACGGCTTCAGATAGTTAGCCTTACCTTTAACCTCTTGACTGTCCACATCGAGTTGCCAGCTCAAATTCTTTTTGCTTGCGGAGAAGTCCACATCATGAAACTCAATCCCACCAAGCTGCAAGTTTGACGTTTCAACATCAATCCGTGTAGGCAATGGAATGCTCGGCGTCTTCATGCTTGCCAGAACAGATGAGGATTGCTTACCTTCCGAGCCCTGAAGCAGCTCTGCCCACTGGTCTAAATTAAGCTCACCGACACGCACTGATGCATCGTGTCCGACAATAGGGCTGATCCTGAAACCACCTTTGCCGACCATTAAATGAGTCGCCGTCAGAACAGGTACCTCGCCAGTTATATCTATCTCGGTTTGATACTTAGCATTTGGGATCTGTAGTCTTGCTGAAATTCTTTCTTGGTTGCCGGATGCCTGTAGTTTTGCTTGCCCGGATTCGCCAACTTGTTTCGCTAGCGGATAGGGATATTGACTCGCTAAACGATTTAGCTGCGCCAACACATCAAGTTGATAGGTGAAGCCTACATCATTAAGTTGTAAGTCAATGTCCATTTGCCACGGCGCATGCCCAGAAACAAGCTTTAACCAACGCTCACCAACATAAGGTTTGAGAGGCTCTACGTCCCAATCCCCTAATGTATTAATCGTCACATTGTAGCCCTGTTCCGCACTCTCACCACGAAAATCGAGGGAGATAGGCTGGGTAAGCAACTCTGCAGACAAACCCGATGTGGTGACCACATCATTATCGAAGTGGATACGCCCTGTGGCTTTCTCCAGCGTCATTGGCGGCGCTTCAATATCGACACGATTTTCTGTTAAATCGGCATAACCCCAAGCACGGGACTCTTTTTCAAAATCAAACGGAATGTTGAGCTGGAACTCAGAGTAAACCGGACCACTCACTTGCAGCGCCGTCAACGCTGCCCCGACCGAGTCCACCAATGGCGTCGCCATCATGTAGTCACGAACTTCATTGCCCGGCGCGCTCGCTTTGGCTTCAATCTCAATGTGTCCACCTTCCGCCAACTCAGGAATTCGCCCGGTAATACGCTTTGCATGGACACCATTTAACGTGGCGGACTTTGAATCCAAATACATGGCATCATTTTCAAACAGCAAGTCCAGCTGCAGATCCGTGATGGTTGGCCACGCCGTATCAAAGCTAAATTTAGCGTCTTTTAAACCGACCCACGCCTGAAACATGCCATTATGATCTTTATAAGGAAAATCCCCTAACTCGCCATACCACAGCAGCTTAGCCGTATTAACTTTACCACCTTGAATCGCAGTCGATAGGTAATCCGTTAAGTCTTGTCCGAGTGCCAGAGTCGGCAGGTAACGCCATGTTTCACCTGCGTTATAGAGATCTGCTTCAGCATAAAACGATAAAAATGGGCTTTGTTCTTTTGGAAAATCAAGACGGAATGCACCTAGTACTTGAAGATCCGGTGTCGCAGCCGTCACTTTATCAGACCACAAGCGCCAGCCGCTCTCATCTTGCTGCCAGATAATATCGACTTCACCTTGTTTGATATTCAGCGGAGCTTGAAATACATCACCGTACGGAAATACATCATCAATGACGGTTACTTTCGCTTTTGCCTGATCTAAATTACCAGATACACTGCCCTGTACATGATGGAATCCTGGTAGCAGTTCCCATTGCGTCATCGCGAGTTCATCCAGTTCCGCGGAGTAGCGTAACGTGTCTAAACCACCGTTCATGGACAAGCGAACATCTTCAACTCGGCCTTTCGGTGCCAATTTGTTGATAAGGTCACTGGTCGATTCTGACTCTGGAGCCAATTTGATGAGCGGAATAAGTGCTTCGATATCGAGTTGAGAAAGGTTGAGCGTCCAACCATTCGGTTGCCAATCAAACGCTGCGTCTAATTCCGGCCAAGGGGTGTTGTCGGTTCGGATCCGAAGTGAGTGACCATTTACTTTCCAACCTTGTTTATCTGGTCGAAGATTGAAAATACCTGACTCGATAAACAGCTCATGACGACCGTTTTCATTCCACACCAGCTCAGAAGGTAATAGTTCAACATACGCATCATTCGGTTGGCTGTGTTTCAGCGTCAGCCAAGTGTTTAAACTGACCTTACCCGACTCAGCACCCGACTCTTCTTGCATGTAAGTGGTTAACCAAGGCGTCACTGAGACATCTTGGGCACTCACGTAAAACTCACCAGACACATCACGCAGCGAACCATGGTCTTTAAAGTTAGCGCTCACTAACAATGAATTCAGACGAACATCGGCAATGTTCACGGTGCCTTCTGCTAAGTGGTGCTTGCCTTGGTTGCTCCAACGGAGCTGCTCGATATCTAAACGGCGAGTCTCACCAGATACCGATTTATACCAAATCCGTGAGTCGGTAATGGTGAAGTCTTCAAACTGACGTAAAAGAAGTGAGTCGAGTTGGTCGATGAGCTTCACTTCGCTCTTGTCCACACTCGGCTCCTGCTCTTGACGACTAGAGGTCGGCAGAATGTCTACGGTATGAATATCCAGAGCGAGGTTATGAATGGTAAGGTCAGCAACCACCGGTTTGAGTTGCAAAAGAGATTGAATGAGATCGAATTCAATTTGGATTTCTTCAACGGCAAAGCGTGCATCCTGAATATTCGGCAGATTCGCTTCCAAACCGAGTAGCGCGATCGAGGGGTGATTATTGCGCCACGTCCCTGCGACGTTGGCGATAGAAAAGTCAAAACCTGTGTCCTGCTTGACCCAGGTTTTGATCTCATCTTGGAAGTGGTTAAGTTGTGGCAATGTGACGCGCAGTGTGGTTACTAATATGGCCAATAACACCAGTACAGTAACTAAACTCCACGCACAAAAACGCCCAAAACGGTTAACACCAGAATTCACAAATGTTCCAAATTACATCATTACGACGTCAAACTGTTCCTGAATGTACAGGGGCTCAGCCTGAACTCGCACTTGCTTGCCAATAAATACTTCGAGCTCAGCCAATGCATGAGACTCATCACCCAACAGCGCTTCAGCAACAAACGGCGATGCATATACAACAAAATTATCGGCGTCGTAAGCACGGTTTACACGAGTAATCTCGCGTAATATCTCAAAGCACACGGTTTCAACCGTTTTCACGCTACCACGGCCCTCACAAGTAGGACAGCCAGAACACAAGATATGTTCAATACTTTCTCGTGTGCGCTTACGCGTCATCTCGACTAAGCCGAGCTGAGTAAAGCCGTTGATGTTGGTTTTTACTCGGTCTTTAGCCAGTGCGGTTTCCAACGAGGTAAGCACTCGCTGACGGTGCTCTTCAGACGCCATATCGATAAAGTCGATGATGATGATGCCGCCGAGATTGCGCAAACGCAGCTGACGAGCAATAGCTTGCGTTGCCTCAATGTTGGTATTAAAGATGGTCTCTTCAAGATTACGACGACCAACAAATGCACCAGTGTTGATATCGATGGTGGTCATGGCTTCAGTTTGATCGATGATCAAGTAGCCACCCGACTTTAGCTCAACCTTGCGCTCTAAAGAACGCTGAATTTCATTCTCGGTGTCGTACATGTCAAAGATTGGCTTGTCACCTTCGTAAAGCTCAAGCTTGTCTGTTAACTCAGGTACATACTCAGAAGTGAATTCTTTCAGGTTTTCATATTCGAGGCGGGAGTCGACCATGATTTTATCGAGCTCTGTGCCGACAAAATCACGCAGAATGCGCTGGGCCAAACCAAGCTCACCGTAAAGCGTTGAACGCGTTTTGTATTTTGAACGACGCTCCATGACTTTTAGCCACAAGCGCTTAAGAAATGCCGCATCTTGAGAAAGCTCTTTTTCATCTGCGCCTTCCGCGGCGGTACGAATGATAAAACCACCGTGCTCATCACAGTAATGGTTCACCACTTTTTTCAGACGCTCGCGCTCTTTCTCACTCTCAATACGCTGCGAAACACCGACATGACTGGCACCCGGCATAAAAACAAGATAACGTGAAGGTAAGGTGATATCCGTCGTTAAACGCGCGCCTTTCGTGCCGAGCGGATCTTTGACCACTTGTACAACAATGTCTTGTCCCTGACGTACCAGCTCAGAGATATCACGGACTTGAAACTGCTGTTTTTCGTTCTCTGCCACACATTCGGTATGCGGGACAATATCTGACGCATGTAAAAACGCCGCTTTATCTAAACCGATATCAACGAAAGCCGCTTGCATACCTGGCAGTACTCGGCTGACTTTGCCTTTGTATATATTGCCCACAATGCCGCGACGCGATTCGCGCTCGATATGTATTTCTTGTAGTACTCCACCTTCAATCATGGCCACACGAGTTTCACTCGGGGTCACGTTAAGCAGCAATTCTGCACTCATGTGCACACCTCAAAACAATTATAAAAATTCTTGAATTAGCTGATCGGTTTCGAACAAAGGTAAGCCTACTACAGCCTGATAACTGCCTTCGATTCGGGTGACAAATCGCCCTCCGAGTCCCTGAATACCATAACTTCCAGCTTTATCGCATGGCTCTCCTGACTGCCAATATTGTTCGATTTCTTCGTGAGTCAGTTGTTTGAACCACACGTCAGTGGTGACGACCACTGAATGTTGTTGTTCCGATGATACGACGCTCACCGCAGTCATCACTTGATGACGACGGCCGGATAAGTCAGTAAGCATACGCTTTGAATCTTCAAAACTTTTTGGTTTTTCTAGCACACGGTCATCGCATACTACGACCGTGTCAGAGCCCAATACAACGGAATCAGGCTTAGCTAATGCTAAGCCTGCCTGAGCTTTTTCCAAAGAAAGACGCAGCACGTACTCTCGTGCCTGCTCATGAGCCTGTTTAGCTTCCTCAATATCAGGCAATACGATCTCAAAGTCATAACCTAGTTGAGCAAGCAGCTCTTTTCTTCTCGGAGAACCCGAAGCGAGAACGAGAGATAAGCTTTTCTTCACCGCTTTACCTTACGTGCCATGCACGACGAACTCGTCGCATTAATAAAAACATCCATGGCCAAAGTATACAGTTTATTGCTGCCGTCCACAGAGATAATGGATTAAATACTACGTCCTGGTTCAAATATTCCCCACAGAATATCAAAACTTCCAATAACGCAGTAAAAAAGGCAATTAAAATCGACTGTTGCCACAATGCCATGTTACGAATCAACAGGAAATTCAACGCCACCAGATAGATGACAATCGACATCATCATGCCGCGAATTCCAAGCGTTGAGCCGATCAAGATATCCCATAATAAGCCCAGCACTAGCGCGGTTCCAACGTTCACTCGGTGCGGCAGTGCCAACACCCAATAACACGTTACAAGGAACAACCATGATGGACGTAAAACATCTAACACACCTGGCCACGGAATGGTTTGCAACACCAGCGCAACGAAGAAACTGACACCAATCACCATTCGGCTGCTCACTACATTATTGGCCATCAGTTACCTCTTGTTCTTCTTGCTCTAACCCTTCATCCACATTGGATCGCAGCACTTTGTGTTGACGATCTTCATTCGGCCAAATCAGCAGTAGGTAACGTAAGCGATCAAACTCTACAACTGGCTCAGCTTTGATTGACGCAAACTCTTGGCGCGTATCGTGATCCACATTGGTAACCGTCGCGACTGGATATCCCTCTGGGTAAATTCCACCTAGGCCGGATGTCACCAATAGATCGCCAACCTGAATATCAGTACTGGTTGGAATGTGCTCCAGTTGGATTTCATCCATTTCACCATTGCCCGACGCGATCACTCGAATATCGTTACGGATCACCTGGACAGGAATCGCATTTTTCGCATCCGTTAGCAACAGAACACGTGCGTTGTGCGCTGCGACAAACGTGACCTGACCAACAATGCCTTTTTCGTTGATCACTGGCTGTCCGACGTACACACCGTCTATTTGTCCTTTATCAATCACCACTTGATGACGATAAGGTGAGGTATCAACCGCCATCACTTCTGTTACGACTTTCTTTTCATCCCGGACAAATGAAGAACCTAACAATTTGCGTAGACGTTGGTTTTCTTCTTTATATTGATCGAGCAAGATCAGCTCGCTTTTCAGGCGTAGCACTTCTCGCTTTAAGTTGCGATTGCCTTCAACTAATGCCTGACGAGTATTAAAACGTTCAAATACGCCATCGAACATGCTGCGAGGCAAATTGGCTGCGTATTGAATGGGCGCAACCATACTGTTCAATAAGTATCGGACGTTGGAAAACGTATCTAGACGACTATCAGCCAGCATTAAGCTCGCCGACACGATGACAGCAAAAAACAGACGTAATTGCAGAGACGGACCTCTGCCAAAAATCGGTTTCATCTTGTTTTTGACCTGATTGCTTCCATGATTATTGAGCCTTACTTGGCAACCTAAAAATACTTAAATAAATACTTTTAGGTATGGAGCATGTTTGAATTACAGAGAGAGCAGAAATGAAGGTGAAGCCCGACATGAGCTTCACCTAAACCTTTATTCTTCAGAGAACAGATCGCCACCGTGCATGTCGATCATTTCTAGTGCTTTACCGCCACCACGCGCAACACACGTTAGTGGATCTTCCGCGATAACCACAGGGATACCGGTTTCTTCCATTAATAGACGATCGAGATCTTTCAGTAGCGCGCCACCACCAGTCAGAACCATGCCGTTTTCAGAAATGTCTGAAGCAAGCTCTGGTGGACACTGCTCAAGTGCAACCATGACTGCTGAGACGATGCCAGATAGCGGCTCTTGAAGCGCTTCTAGGATCTCGTTTGAGTTCAGGCTAAAGCTGCGTGGCACACCCTCTGCAAGGTTACGACCGCGAACTTCAATCTCTTGAACTTCATCGCCAGGGTAAGCAGAACCGATTTCGTGTTTGATCTTTTCAGCCGTTGCTTCACCAATTAAGCTGCCGTAGTTACGACGTACGTAGTTGATCACGGCTTCATCAAAGCGGTCACCACCGATACGTACAGACGATGAGTAAACCACACCGTTTAGAGAGATAACCGCAACTTCAGTTGTACCACCACCGATATCGACCACCATTGAACCTGTCGGCTCAGATACGCGCAGGCCTGCACCAATTGCTGCCGCCATTGGCTCGTCGATTAGGTAAACTTCACGCGCGCCAGCACCGAGTGCTGATTCACGAATCGCGCGACGCTCAACTTGGGTAGAACCGCAAGGAACACAAACAAGAACACGTGGGCTTGGCTTTAGGATGCTGTTGTCATGCACTTGTTTGATAAAGTGCTGAAGCATTTTTTCGGTTACGTAGAAATCAGCGATTACGCCGTCTTTCATTGGGCGGATAGCGGAAATGTTGCCAGGTGTACGACCAAGCATCTGTTTTGCTGCGTGACCGACTGCAGCAACGCTTTTTGCAGAACCTACACGATCTTGACGAATAGCAACTACAGAAGGTTCATCAAGGACAATTCCTTGCCCTTTTACGTAAATTAGAGTGTTGGCTGTACCTAAATCGATAGATAGATCGTTAGAAAACATGCCACGAAGTTTCTTAAACATACTCTTCGCTCATCCTGCAAAAATATAGAAGACAAAAATTGCTCTAAATGTACCAATGCCTCGCTGTCACAGCAAGGTATTGGTACACAAACATGAGCAGAAAGCCTCAATTTCTTGCAGTTTCCTAACTTAAGGCCAAAAACCTAAGTTGTTACTGTCCGGTTAACCCTGGCTCACCACGGTAAATCACACGGTCATTACCACGGTGAATACCGAAGGTGACGACGGAAGATGGGTTTTCTTCACCAGCTTTCTTATTATCCCAGTTGTACTTGAGCCAAGGTAAGCCATTTTTTGAATCATCAAGATCTAACCAAACGCGCGTTTGCTGACGGTTAGATTCAGCTTCTGTGGCTTCAATAGAACGAGAACGACCAGCGATCACTTTGCCGCCTGCACTCAATGCCACATCGACATCCTGAGCGACGCCATCTGTATTTTTCTTTTCAGACCAAACCAGCTCTTGTTTTTCTTTAACGCCTGAAACATCCGTTTGGCTGTCATCTAAGTTGAGAGTGAAACGTTCACCATTCCAGTATTCTACTCTTAGAGGGATATGTAAGGTCGAACCCTGATTTCCACCAACATCATCAAGAGCTATACGACCAAAGCGAATGTCTGGCTGAACACTGAGTTTGCCCTGTCCAATATTTGTAGGATCACTATTCTCTTCCACACCCATAATCGAAATATTGGTATCTGATCTCGCTTCATTTAAATTGAAAGGACCATCTGCATAAACTTCACTTACTAATTGCTTATTATATATTAAACCATCATCTTTGGTCCCTATAAATCGGCCAACACTGCGTCCCGAACCTAATGCACTATCCCATTCACTACTATAAGATGGCCATGCAACAAACCTTGAAGATCTGACGGTATCATTTTCAAATAAAGCAAACTGCGCTTGATGAGCATCAAAGTAGGCGTAGTTTTGTAAAGGCGCTCCATTACTCGCAAATGCCTCAACAAAAAATTCTTTAACGCCGAATCCTTGTCCCATATACACGAAACTCTGGTCTCCATAAGACCAAGAATTGCTAGGAGCCAACGAACTTAACGATGGATTACCAACGACACTGAATAGACCAGGATAAATGCGACCAATCGTGGTTTTCCCATCCTGAATTTTAAACGCTTCGCTGTCCAAATATTTTGACTTTCCGTTAGTTCCCTCTGGAGCTTTCACGGTGATAGTAAAAGCGCCTACATCGAATACAGATTGATTTAAGTTTAATACCCCATTTGCCCAAAAACTTTCAGCAGGAAGTGTTGGATGAAGCAAAGCGCCAGAGCGAGCATTTGGTGAATTAGGGTATTTTACATCAATGCCAAACTCCATATGTGGTTCAGCATAGCTCTTCGTCACTTCCCCTAAAGCGTTTCGAGCAATAACTTTTACTCCAAATTCATCAGTTGCTGCAACAAACCCATCGGAGCATCCCTTATCAACCCCTATACAGGTTCCACTAGCGCCATCCGTTAACCTAGACGTGTCTATATCAAAATAGTCAGGAAAACTAACGAACGTGGCACTATTTTCAGCACTATCATCTGCAACCCGAGCAAGTAAGGTAACTTTACCCGCATCGTTATAATTCACATCAAGGTCAATTTTTCCACGCTCAAAGTGCACATCTTGCACTTTCTTCCATGTTGATTTATCAAGCGACACCTCAGACTCCCCGACTCTAACGGATAGAGGTTCACTTATAACGCTATTATTCGAAAGCTTAAACTCGACATCTTTTCTCACTTCAATATCTTGTTCTGAGCTTGTTTCACACAAAGCTAAAGAAGCGCCGGTACTGTAATCACCTCTCAAGTGCCCTTGTCCATCGAAGAAAGATAACGCGGCAATCTTGTCAGGCACAAATAAGTTTAACGCGTGATCAAAACGAATCTCACATTTATCATCAAATTGGCCACTATCAGATAACTTACATTGCACGGGTTTAAAGTTATATTGTGGGATTGAACTGTACGCTATACCCAAATTAGCCACATCAGCCCCAAGGGATTGAATCTGAAGTTTTTTTTCATTCCTAAGCTCAAATCTCCCATTTAGCTCATGACCATTCGCGTCTAACCACTTAGCTCCTGGGATATCTTCTAATTGAACCATTAAAGGCTCAAGAGCTTCCACTTTACCAGCGGCATTTGATGGATAAGTTAAATCGCAGAATTCATCCAAACACGCTTTCAATACAACCTGTTGGGATGAGCAAACATCACCAGAACTGACATATTCAAATCGAAAGTGATCAATACCATCTACAATTTTGTTTACGTCTTCTGCACAAACCTGAAAATTATCAATCTCATGGTTGTTTTTTGCTCCACCCGTTGATGCGGTGACAGATAAACGTAAGTTCTCAGGTTTACTCACAACATTTACATATCTTGTGACATCAAGAGCGGAAAGTAAGCTATCCCAATCCCCACCACCAATTTGACGATATACATTAAGTAAGACTTTTTCTTCACCATTAGCATCCAAACGGGTCGTAATTTCTATTTGATAACGATGTACTGTTGTTGGTCGTTCATCAATATTAATCCGCTTATCAGACGATATAGATTTGATAAATTGATATCCATCTAGCCAAGTCCCATCATTCTTCTTAATGCCAGGACCGCGAATGGCTATATTATTCTTTATTCGGTTTCCATACTTCCTAACTGGAGCTCCTTGAAGTTCATAATTGCCATATTCATCAATACCAATACCTAACCAACCACCAGCAAAACCTTCGATATCACGGGTCACATTGGGATCATCGGTGTATTGCGACTTCAGCTTAACACCATAACCAAGAGGCCCACCGAAAGCCCCTGCACTTGGAGGAACATTTGCATCAGAGAAAACAAGAGCGATGCCATCACCACCGTCACTACTCCCATGTACATAATGCTCAAAGTCAATCAAAATGTAGTTATCACTCATTGGAAACGTGTAGTTGTAAGCGGCAGCTGTTGATTGGTTGTTGAGGTTCTTTGTTAATCTGAATCGACCATTACTGGTAACATATGGCAACTCACTACCGTCTAAACCAGTGATCGACCAATTCTCGATAGATGATGCATTGCTAAACTCCTCTTTATCTAATTCATGACATTTATCAATTGGTGGGGGTTCAGGAATAAATTCCGGACACAAAGAAGTGATTGTTTCAATAGGACACGCTCCATCTGTCTGCGATGGCTGACATGTTGGGTCATCAATACCGCAATATATTTTTTCTTTATGAAAATCATATGAATTATCATCAGACCACACAACACCACAAACTGATGAATTTTTAACAGTCGCTTCACCATGAGAATGAATGGCATGGGTTAAGGCGTAAATGCCCCTATTTTTATTTTCTTTCGAATTATTTAATAGCACTTCATGACCTTGTGATACGACAGAACCACATACGAGCGAATTTTTTATATCTACTTTGTTTCTCGCCCAAATGTTGCCATGAATCTCATTGCTATTGCCACTTCCCTCAAGAATTACCTCTTCACCTTCACTCGTCACATTGCCTGTCACTTTTGTTTTCTGAAGTGTAATTTTACTTAACGCCCAAACATCGCCTTGAATTTCATTCCCACCTTGCTCCGTTTTAACTTCACCACCTTGACTTGTAACTGCTCCATCTACTTGAGTTTTTTTAAGTGTAATATTGCCGCTAGCTGTTACGTTACCATTGATAATATTGGGACCTTGTTCGGTTTTTATCTCACCTTTACTTGTCACGTCACCTTCAACTGTTGCTCCTTTAAACGTAATATTTCTATCAGCGGTGACATTACCAATAATAATATTGGTATCTTGTTCGGTTTTTACCTCACCGATACTGAATAAGTTAATAGGCACATTTGATTTGCCGATATAATTATTACGTTTGAGCAGAATCTCTCCCCATGAGCGAATAGACATTTCGCTATCAGACACAATGGTATCACCGCTATTTAACATGAGACCGTTAGGGCATACGTAGGTTGTAGGTATAGGCTCCCTAGAGTCCTTGCCCTCTAGGTAACCGTTACTACATAAATTATCCGCATCTTTAGGCATCCACCCATCAAACTTCCACCCCCACCAGCGGTAAGTCGCCTCTGGTGTAATATCGTACTCTTTTGCGAGGACGTTAGCCGTACTCATCATCCATATCAGGGCAAAGCAAATCAGTTTTTTCATTCTTGTTATTACTCCCGAACCCAAATCTCTTGCTGGCGCTCAACTTGCGATAAGCCCGAGCCACAAACGGCCGTAGCTTGCACCCTAAATAATGACTCTGCTGCAGACGTGTCTGCGTTCAGAGTACCTAACTTTACGCAACTAATTGAGTTAAGCCTGCATCCTGTCCCTTGTGTTACATTTGGCGCGGCACCGCTCACCTGATTTTTGCAGAGTGTCGCGACGCTATCACTCATACCATTGAGTGGATACAACCTTGTCAGTGCCCACTCATTTGCAGATTGAGCAACAAACCAAGCTTTTGTTCCCAAAAACTCTCTTGTTAATCCGCTTTGGTTCGACCATGTCACTTTCATTAAAGAGGAAGCCAAATATCCCATCACAATAATGACGAACAACACGATGATTAGTACATTTCCGATGGAGTTTCTTCTACGGGACATTGAGCACCTGCACATCTTGTTGATACACACTACGTTCACCATCCTGCTCAAACTCTAAATTGATATGAACTAAACCACCTCGTTGCAGAGTTGGCTCTAGGTAACGCATACCACTTACGGACGTATCGACACTATCCGCAACCGTAATACCATTTCGCGTAACTCGCTTGGTATCAAAACAGTAGCGAACCTCCGACTTTTCTTGATAAATATAAAGACGGCTAGAAACAGAGGAGCCCGTAATCGTACTTGCCCCCCCACTAACAACAAAAACCTTACCTGTTTTAGCTAAACCACCAATGGCTATATTTCGCGAAGAAGTTGATTGTAAATCTTCATATCGGCTCGGATTTATCACCATCCTGCGATTCGCAGGAATAGGATTAAGCGTTGAGTCATTACCTAGCAAAAATTCTAAGTCATTATTCTTAAAAGTGTAAAAACCAGAATATTCAATCGGCACAAACTCTAGACAATTAGTTGTTCCTTTTGGCACATGAAAACTATTAGGTACAGCATGGCGGATTTCACGCGTCATCTTTTCTAAAACAAACTGAGCCTGTGTTTGTATTCGTTGGCGCTCGATAGTATCAGCGTAACCTTTCATTCCTAACTGGACATACCCAGCTACCCCCAACATGATGAAGCTGCCGACCACAATCGTAACTATCATTTCCATTAAGGTGAAACCACGATCTTTCATCAGTAGTTCCCCTTAATAGCTGTTAAAGTAAGGGGCTGCGTGTTCCCCGCAAAAATCCTTAATGTTACTTTTTTGTATTCGGTTATTTCATCGGGAGCTTTATCCGTCAGATCATCATAGGCAACGCTAACTTCTAATCTAAAGTTTTTGTACTGCTCTGTACTGTCCGCACCAAGTACATCACTGATATTCCCTCTAGAGGCACCATCACACTGAGAAGCTGTTGTAGATGTGCTCCAACACCCGATATAGTCATCGACATCATTGAAATCACTAGGCGTTGTTTCCAAGGAACCGTCTAGTCTTTTATCCGCACCTAATTTATTTACGTCAGTGCAGCTCACTCCATTCTCACCACATCGAATGGTGCCGCCATCAAAATCACTGTTTTCATCAAAGCCTCGCGCCAATATCTGAGACATAAAACCTTGGCCTAATGCGGCGGCGCGGGTTTGATAATGAGGAATAGCTGAATCTCGAATTTGAGGGACAAGAAAAGAAGTAAACGCCACCATCGCAATGCCCATTAAAACGATTGCAATGATCATTTCAATCAAAGTCATGCCGCTAGATTTCTTCATGAGCATGTACCTTTAGAAACATAACCTTGAGAATTAATTTCAACTTGGCAGCGGCTTCGACCATGCTTAGCTTCAATTAAGATGTTTACAGCACCACTTACAGGATTGCCGAGAAGGTTAAAATTAATTGTATTTGCGGCACCGCTGATAACGGAAAACTTTGCGGACTTATCGATAACCACGTCACTACGGGCATCTTGTGTACTACCTGTTAGTGCACAGGCAGCAACCGAACCAATACATGAGCTAGAAACTTGTAAACGAAAATTGTTGTCAGGACTTGCAACATTAGACTGCATACGATTCACCTGTACTTGGCGAATTACAGAAATCACGCGTTCTTGTAATGCATATGCAGAGAAACTGCCAGAGCCCATAAAACGGCTGGCTGCAAAAAGTGAAAGGATAGAGAGGAGAACAATCACGAGGATTAACTCCATTAACGTGAACCCTAATGCAGAGCTGCGAATTTTCATAACCCAACCTTAGGCTTAGAACAAGCGAGATAAGTATACGATGAAATTATGAGATTAATGATAGGTTTATAATTTTTCGATTCGAAGTGTGAACAGACGAACAAATAACCAATGTCTAGTTATTTTGCCCTTTTGAACGACCAATCTCTTCTTCAATTCGATCGTAAGTTTCTTTATTGCTCAATGTTTCAGAAACATGCTCCGCGGTTTGCTTGGTTTGCTCCCACTTTGCTTCGTAAGTTTCTGGTTCAAAGCTGATAAATCTTGGTAATACCACATAACCGACTACACCTAAGATAATCAGTACAACCACAAACTCTATTGCACTAAGACCCGATGATTTACGCATATGAACTATTCCGAGATTAATCAAAATAAAGAGATAAAGGCCAGCAATAAAACTGACCTTCTTGAACATACTTTTAACACTTATCGTCAACAATTACCGTTTTAGCTGCTTTGTCAGCTGTATTGCCCGTAGCCTCGATATAAGCCACATAACAACCAGTTGTTTTTTCTTCATTATCTAACTCTGCTACATCTAACTTCCAGCCTTCAGTATCTCTACCTTCAAATGTAAATGCTGTACTAGCATTAGTAAGCGAAAACTCTTTCCAATCATCAGTTAAACCTGTTACAGCAACATCTAGACCTGCCTCTGTTGGGTAGCCATATGCTAGTGCAATACCTTCAACGCTTGCTTTGGCATTACCTTTTTCTAACCCCTCAACTCCCTCAACAGCAGCTTTACCATATGTGATACCCGCAGCACCATCAATGGCCCCCTTCAAACCTTGTAATGAAGCTTTACGAGCATCATCTTGCAGGTTAAGGAAACGTGGTGCTGCAGTGACCGCTAGAATACCTAGGATTACAATTACCACTACCAATTCGATAAGGGTGAAACCACCTTGTCTTTTCATTGTTTACTCTCTCTATGTAAGCATGCAGTACAACTGCAAAGTTTCGTTTAGGTCACGCGACCATTTTGGATAATGTCAAAACGGTTTGGGGCAGCAACGTTCACTAAAACTGACCGTGAAGTGGATACTGTATCTACCGCTTGAGCAGAATGACGATTCGCCATTATTCAGTTCATGCTGCAATGAGAAAAACACATTATTGTTTACCCTCTATTACAGCGTCTTACTTATGGTAATGATTGCATTATACCGACTTTGATTACCAATTATAGTGATTAGGTGTCAAAAAATTCACTCCGCCGACATTTCGACGTCTATTTTCAGTTGATTAGCTGTTGAAATAACTACAATCGACTGACCATTTTCATAAGTATAGTGACAGACATAACGATCAGTTTTAATGGCTCCACTGATATCTATTAACTTATTGGTCATTATTTTACGTTGTGGATAATGCACTGCTAGCCAATAACCACAATCTAAAACACCTTGCTGAGTAAAGGGAGACACTAGCCCGCCCTCAGTCATGGTGAGGTTAAAACCATCCATCAGCATATGTTTTGGCTCGCCTTGTACTAGCCAAGCTTGACGATAACGCTGAACACTATCTTGCATCCAAACTCTCGCCAACTTCGCTCCAGTAACTTGCGCCTGCTCGGTGACAGGACGTAATTTGACCGCCAAGCCAACAGCAATGATGGTAGCAATTACCCCAAAAAAGATTAGCGTCGCTCGACTTTGATTTTCAACCACCTATTAGCCGCCTTTGATGATGTCTAGCATTCCCCACATTGGCAGGAAGATACCCAGTGCCAGCACCATGACCATGCCTGCGACAATCACCAAAAGTAGCGGTTCTATTCTTGCAGTCAGTGTTTTTAGATCGTAATCAACTTCTCGATCGTAAAAATCCGACACTTCTAGCAGCAGCTCATCAATACGACCGGTTTCTTCCCCTACCGCAATCATCTGAATCACCAATGGGGTGAAGATTTTACTGTTGATAGCGGTAACCGAGATGGTGCTACCCGCTTCAATCGCGGATTTCATATCAAGAATTCGATTTTCTAAAAAGCGGTTCCCCAGAGCTTCCCCAGCTAAAGCTAAAGACTGGTTAAGTGGAACGCCTGACTTAAGCATCAACGAGAAGGTTCTGGCAAAACGGGAAAGCTGCGCGCGATTAACGATATCGCCCACAATTGGAAGCCGAAGCCGAAACTTATCGAACTTTTCCCGACCATCAGCCGTCGCCACCCAGGCTCTGAAAACCGCAAACGCGCCAATCATTGCCACAATCAACAACACCCAATAATTAACAAAGAAATTAGAAGTAGCGATCAAAATACGCGTCGGCAGTGGTAACTCAACACCAAAGCGCGTAAACATCGATGCAAACTCAGGGATCACCAAGATATTCAATATAAACATGGCGATGGTGATAAAGATAATGACAAACGTCGGATAACGCATCGCCGCTTTGATGCGTTTGCGAGTCTCGAGTTCCTGCTCGTAGTAATTCGCCAGTTGCAATAGCGCTTGATCGAGTCGACCCGTATTCTCACCTACGTTGATCATAGAAACGAACAGTGGGCTGAATACTTTGCTGTGTTGCTGCATCGCAGAAGACAAACCTCGGCCATTACTCAGTTCAGAAACGACATCTTCCAGTGCCTCTTTGAGCTGTTTGTTTTCACAATTTTGCAGCAGGCCACGCATAGAACGCAGCAACGGTACGCCCGCTTTAGTTAAGCTAAACAACTGGCGAGAGAAAAGAATGATCACTTCCAATGGAATGGCTGGCACAAATAGCTTAGACAAGCTCATTTGGCTTTTTGTCGACTCTTTCTCTAACCGCACATTGAGCGGGATGATCCCTTTGTTCATCAACGCTTCCGCTGCAGCTTCTGAGCTCACTGCCTCGATTTTGCCGTTAGTGGATGAGCCGTCTAGAGTACGACCTTGATAACGAAAAGTTGGCATTCACTTACCTATATGAAAATGGGATCAGTCTTACCAGAAGCGTCACCTTCACCTAGGGTCATCACTTCATCCAAGCTGACGGTGCCTTGCAGCGCCAGTTCCATCGCCGAGGCAAGCAGCGGCTTATAGTTTTCTGAGCAACGCGCGGCTTGCGCAAAACCGACCGCATCGTTGGCGCGCAGTTTATCCATCATTTCTTGCTCCAGTTCGAGCATTTCAAACACACCGATTCGGCCTCGATAGCCAGTCAAGTTACAGTTTTGACAGCCTGCACCTTTATAAAAAGTGGTGCACACTTGGTTTGGAAAACGCCCAGCTAACCACTGTTGGCGTGACTCGTCTAGATGGTCTTCTGTTTTGCAATCTGGACAAACACGGCGAACAAGACGCTGCGCCACCACAGCTCTTACCGCACTGGCAACCAAGTAACCCGGCGCGCCCATATCAATCATGCGTAACGCACTGTCAACCGCGTCGTTAGTATGAAGAGTGCTCAATACTAAGTGACCCGTTAATGCAGCTCGTAGACCAATTTCTACTGTCTCTTGATCACGCATCTCACCGACGAGAATAATGTCCGGGTCTTGACGTAAAAAGGTTCGAAGCACACGCGAGAAAGTCAGCTCGATCTTACTGTTTACCTGTACCTGAGTGATGCGAGGCAGACGGTATTCAACCGGATCCTCTGCTGTAATGATCTTTTTCCCTGGCTCGTTGAGCTCACTTAATGCGCCGTAAAGCGTGGTGGTTTTACCTGAACCTGTCGGCCCCGTCACCAAGATCATGCCGTGCGGACGAGCCAACTGTCGACGTAAACGAGCAAGCAAATCGGGAGGCAATCCTGACTCTTCTAATGGACGCAAACCAGCAGACTGGTTAAGCAGACGCATTACTACGGACTCCCCGTATTGCGTTGGTAGCGTCGACATACGAATATCGATTGATTGACCACGCACTTTGATATTGAATCGGCCATCTTGTGGCAAGCGCTTCTCAGAGATGTCTAAGTGCGCCATCAACTTCAATCGAAGAACCAAAGCCGATGCGATATTCACTTCATTCAGGATGGTTTCATGCAGTACACCATCAATACGCTGACGTAAGCGCAAAATCTGATCGTCTGGCTCAATATGAATATCCGATGCCCCGACTTGTACCGCATCTTCAAACATGGAATTAACCAGCTTTACAACGGTAACTTCCTCACTGTCGGTTCCATCAATACCGTAATCGAAGCTTTGCTCGTCTTTATGCTCTTCATGCAACTGTTCCGCGAAAGAAGCGATCTCTTTGGTGCGGCGATAATAGCGGTCAAAGCTTGAAATAAGTTGGCGCTCTGAAGCCACGATGAACTCAAGGTTGTATTCACCTAGCAAATTCATCAGTGACTCTTGGATGAACAAATCCGCAGGGTCACTCATGGCAACGCGCAACGTGTCCCCATTTCGAGCAACGACCATCGCGCGTAAGCGACGTGCGTGTACCTCAGGTAGAATCTGTACCGCTTCCGCATCCACAGGGGCGCGACCAAGATCGATCAATGGCAAACCAAGTTGTTGGGACAAGAAGTCCAACATTTGCTTCTCAGTAATAAAGCCGAGATCAATTAACGCATCACCCAGCTTCTGCCCGGTACTACGTTGTGCGTTTAGTGCTTGCTGGATTTGCTCTTCAGAGACGATACCTTCTTCAACCAGAAGATCGCCTAAGCGTTTTCTCAACTGAATTTTCATTGTGCATTCTCCAGCTGTTTCAAGATGCTCAAACGGTCGCGGATAAACGCTTGCGATTGATTCGAAATGCCAACTTTACCCAGAGCTTGGTTGTAAGAGTTGATCGCGGCGGTAAACGTCAGCGCGCGCTCTTGTTGAATCGCTAAACCTAGCCACCAGCGCGCATTTTCCGGCTCACGCTGAGTAAGGAGTTGATAACTCTCAAGCGCAATATCATTCTGCTTGTGTTTTTGTGCTAATGCCGCACGCATCGCCAAGTAATCTCGACTTGGCATTGGAGGCAAATGCACAAGCGGACTCAGCGCCGCTTCAGGTTGATTGGCTTTCACTAACAACTTAGACAAGGCCAAGCGAAGTACTTGGTTGTTCGTGTCAAGGTTGATGCCTTCTTGGATAATCTCATACGCTTTACGCGTGTCGCCTTTGCCAAAGTACAACGCCGATAATTTTTGACGCGTGTCTGCATTCATTGGCTCATAACGTAACGCCTCAGCATAAGCCGACAACGCCGTTTGCATATCGTTAGCATCCAGTGCTTTTTCCGCTCGGCTAACCGCTTTAAGAGATAACTGGCGGTGCGTCAGCTCAACCTGCTCAATACGCATTGAACTGTTGTCTGCTGTTGTGCGGGTTACGTGATTAAATTGCTCATCGTTTGGCATCGTTGCCACTTGCGCGAGTAGCACTGCATCTTCAGAGACCGCATTTACCTCCGCTCTTGGCGCGAACCTATCAGTCTCAGGCATATGAAGCTGTTGCGCAGCCGGTTGTGTCACTGGCTTCGTGTAAACCACATGGGCTGTCTCGGGCGTCATTTTACTCGTTGGCGAATGAGTACTCTCTGATGATGTGATTGACGAAGCATTCACTGACGACAATGGCATGGTTTCTGTTTGAGCAGATGAAAGCTCGCCTGACGGGATAGGACCGCGAGAGACCGCCCAGCCGCCCACCGCAAGGCTTAACGAGAAACCGGCAACGAGCCAAAGCCAAGGTTTACTGCGTGAAACGTTGGGAATGTCCGCACGAGTAAGCTCTGACGGTGATGTTTTTTCAGCGAGTTCTGATAATGCTTTATTGATGGCACTCAAGGTTGACTCCATCCCCAAAATACGGGTGTTTTAAACGTAGGTTTACGGGCATCAAACGTATCGTGCATAGCTGCGTAAACGTGATGATTTTTTAATAGTGTGCAACGATCATTAAATGCCGCAAGCAACGACTTGTGGCTAATTTGGTTGATCAAACGTGGAATCCCCATGGATGAACGCCAAATCGCTTTTTTCTGCTCAATAGAAAAAATGTGCGCTCCATTGCCTGCCTTGTCTAAACGATTATTGATGTAAGCCACGCCTTCATCGATAGAAAGAGGACGCAGCTGACAACTAAACGTAATACGTTGACGAAACTGCCTTAGCTCGTGGCTGGCCAATCGTTCATCCAACTCAGGTTGTCCGAATAGCACCAGTTGAATGAGTTTATCTTGTTCCGTTTCTAGGTTACCGAACAGACGCAATGTTTCTAAAGCTTGTGGAGAAAGAGCTTGTGCTTCATCGACGATCAAGACGGTTTTCTTTCCCGCAGAATGCACTTGAATCAGGTGTTCTTGAATGAGAGAAACAATACGTAGCGGGTCATCGTTCTCGATGCCTAACTCTCTGGCGACAGCAAACTGCAACTGCTCTCCATTCAAAACTGGATTGGGTAAGTAAATCAGCTCGACTTCAGATTCAATCTGCTCAATTAACTTACGACACACCATGGTTTTTCCGGTGCCGACTTCTCCCGTCACCTTAATCACCCCTTCTCCCATTTGCACAGCGGCTAAAATGGTTTGGATCGCCTCATAGTGAGGGACTAACCCCAAGAACATTTCTGTGTTTGGGGTTAACGAAAAAGGCTGAACTCGAAATCCAAAATGTGACAAGTACATACTCGAATCACAAACTCATTGAAAAACGGAACCTTTCCCCGCGCTTATTGCGCATCTGGGAACCACTCTTGCAGCAGATCACGAGAGCGCTCTAGCTCTTTCTGCCAAGAGTTCACACCAACTACGGTCGGTTTTAGCAAGATGACCAATTCTGTTTTCTCAGTCACGTTATTTACGTTGCGGAACAAATGCCCCAATGCGGGCACATCGCCCAAGAATGGGACTTTAGAAACAAGCTCACGATTTTGCTGTTTCATCAAACCGCCGATAACCACAACATCGCCATCTTTAGCACGAATAACCGAGTCTGATTCACGAATAGAGCTTTTTGCCAGTGGCAATTGGATGTTTTGGAACTCACCGCCCAAGTTCAATTTCTTCACTTCTTCCGAGACTTCAATAACCGCAGGGTGAACATGCAGGAACACATTGCCTTTGTTATCAATTTGCGGAGTCACATCGAGAGAGATACCTGAGAAGAATGGTGTTAATTCCACTTCTGGAACGGCATTTGAATTTTCACCGTTGCCTGCATTGCTCGATAGCTCGGTAACAAAGTACTCATCGGTACCCACTTTGATGACCGACTTTTGGTTGTTGGCAGCGGTAATACGAGGGCTCGAAAGAACGTTCAAGTCACCTTGTGTAGACATAAAACTCAACACAGCATTGAAGTTGCCATCAGAGATAGTCACGTTGGTTTGGCCGCCCAATAGCGTGCCAATCGCATCCAACGGTGGTAATGCCGACGCAGGGCGGTTCACTACGACACTACCCGAGTTACCAATTGACGCCGATAAGTTCGACCAGTTGATGCCTTGTTGGTAGCCATCATTCAACGTCACTTCTAGAATTTTAGCTTCAAGAATGACCTGACGCTGCATGCGCTCCTGCGATACACCTAAGAACTCACGGACTTCTCGAATATCATCTGGAAACGCTCGAACCGTAATCACTCCTGCTTGAGGTGTTACGACAACGCTTTGTCCTTTGCCTGAACCAATTAGATTCGCAACGGCTTGCTGCAGCATCGGCCAGAAGTCACTTTCAGTGATGGTTTCGATGCGCGTACCGCCCGTAGAGGTAGTCGAGCTATCGCCGCTGTTACTTCCATTGTCAGAGTCTGATGAGTCAGAACTGTCTGAGCTACCGCCAGAATTAGACGTACCAGCCGAGGTCACTGAGCCCGTGACAATGCTCGTCAATGATCGACCAGAGCGTTTGAACTGGAGGTAATCAACAGGAATGGTTACCGTACGCATACCAGCAGGGTAGATTTGAATAACTTTGCCAGACTTCACCACATCATAGCCATACATGTTCTGTACAACGCTCAGGACTTCATCCAACGTAACATCTGACAAGTTGACGGTGATATTACCTTGTACCGCTGGATGAATCGCCACGCTGTACTCAGTGCCTTTGACTAGCGAGGCAAAAAAGCTTCGTGCATCGACCGCATTCGCTTGAATACGGAAACGCTTCGAGGTGCCTTGCTCTGAAGCAACATTCGAGTCTAAGTTAGGCATCAGGTCCGCTTCGACAGAAGAAGGAATTTCTTCTAACGTGCGGCTGTTCGCTTGATTGATAGATTCATTGAGCGCTTCTTTGACTTCCACTGGGTCACGGTGACCCATTGAACATCCCATTAAAGAAGCAATCGTTATTCCTACAACTAATTTGCGCATATCTGATCAGGCTCTGGTTATTATTTTTTTACGTTTAAACCAAAAAGCTCTAGGTCCCACTGACGGTTACCACGCTTTAAAGTTACAAATTCACTATTAATGCTCGCGACGCGATAACCCTTAAATAGCTCGCCTTTTTCAACAAGCTTGTTATCCATAATCGCGACACAAGCAGTACTTGGCTTACACACAATACTGTTGAGCGTAGGCAGTCGGTACTGTTTTGCTTTTGGTTTCGCTGACGTTTCAACCGCAGGCTTTTCCCAGCCAAGTGGTGCCGTTGGATCTTGGTTCGCCCAAGCAGTTCCTGCCGCAGCCATGACAAGTAATGAGATGATGAGTTTTTTAACCACCAATAAACTCCTCTCGAGATCCTAGTGTGTAGACTTCCAACACAAGCTTCGCTTTCGGGTACTCTTCGACTTTGTAACTAAAGCTGCGCCAATAATAACTGGCAGGAAGGCTCTCCAACTTATTTAGATAATTGGCAATAGAAAAGTAGTCGCCAGTCAGCTCCATGCGTACAGGGTGCACGTAGTAACCAGAGTATTGCGATGCTTCTTTATCTTCCGTAATTGGCTCAGATGGCAAAGTTTGCAAAGACAAAAGGTGAATGCCACTTTGCTGCTCTAATACATTTTCCAGCAGCTCAGCCATTTGCGAAGGTGTAATAAGGTGTTCGATGATCTCCGCTAGCTGCATCGAAAGGTGCTGACTTTCTGTTAGCAGGTTAGATATCGCGCGATCAATCTCAGCGTTTGGATCTTTCTTCAGCTGCGCTTGAATACGTAGCGTGTCGATTTCAATCTTTTGATTGGCTTGCTTTAAATTGCTTAGTTGCCTCTCATTACTGATGATCTCGTTAAGCTTTGGTTCCAGTACCAGCGTAAAAAGCAACATGATCACGACAACTAAACCACACAGCGCGATAAGCACTTTTTCACGCGCGCTCATTTCGCCAAAGCGCTCTTCTAATGAGATCCAGAATTCGTTCATTTCTCTTTATCCTCGCGCGTTTTTAGTTCAAACGTCACAATATCCTTATCATTTCGGCCAATTTTGACGTCGTCAAATGTCCGGCCAACCAAGCTAATTTCATTTTTAAATTGGTTAACCCAACTTGGTACTGAGCTCGGCTTTTTCGCCAGTCCCTTCAGATCTAAGGTATGGTTATTGATTCGAATTTCGGACAAAGAAATTTCTTGGTTTCCTAGCTTAGCTAATGATTGCATCACGCCAGAGTAACCCGTACGCTGCGAGTCATCGTATTTCCCGACGGCTTTAAGCGAGTCTCGCTTCGCCTTGACTTCACGCTCTAAGCGGGCTTTAGCTGCCAGCTTATTATTGTCGGGCTGATGCTTACGTAGCTTGACTTGATAGCGTTCAAGCTCTGACTTCATGATATCGCCTTTGCTTTTTACAATAGCAATTTCATCTTCTAAACCACTGCTCTGCCAAGTCACATAGCCGTAAGAGAGTAGAATGGCCGCAGCCGCGACACCCCAAGATAACGCGATATTTCTTAGTGTCAGGAGCTCTTTTTTCGGCTTTAAGTAATCAGGGTATAAGTTAACGCGTCGAGTATTAGAAGCCGCAGCAGCATCTGCTAAAACGTGTCCTGATAACTCATGTTCTGGTGGTAATAACGGAGAAACTTTAGTGCTTAAACGGTAGTTCAGAGACTGAACAAGCTCACTCTCATCCTCCTCATCACAACATACTTTCAATTGATGCAGCTGCACATGGCGCAACTGAGAAGAAAGATAATCAATCGAACGTTGCAGTTCTAACGAGAGGCTATCCATCTGTAACTCGCTAGACGGAACACCCGTTAACGGTGGCGTCACACTGCGAATCGAACGATGGAACGCGATAGTATTTTCGACAAAAGCGCTAATACGGAAGTGACCACGCACACTGCGTTGTAATAATAGGAAGTTACCTAGTTCACCTGCGGTCTCTCCCCAAATGTCGTCTTCAGGAAGAATAGCTTCTAATGGCAACTGGGCGCGACTGGCCAGTAACACGATCTTATCCAACATTTTTCGTGATAAGACGTAAGCTTGCACTTTGGTTGAATTGGGTAGCTCTACCGCATCGGCAATGATGTCAACGGCGCGCTCAGAGATCAGTTCTTTCAACAAAAACGGTAATGCTGCAGGCCATTCTTGGCGCGGCATGACAGGTTTGTCGATTTGATACATCTGATAATAGTTATGAGAAAGGACAACCGTTAGAGAATCATACGCACTCGCAGCAACGCTCAATGCTTGCTCTACGGCTTTCTCCCAATTGGATTCAGAAATATCAAATTGGTATGGGCGACCACTTTTTATTGAAGATGATAAATAAACGGCGTCTGGCTGAATAACCAAAAAGCAGGAACGACCACCACCAGATGATCGTTTGAGCTTGTCGAGTAGTGCTTTGAAATCCATGATTATTATCTTTATTTTTTACGCCAGCGATTTCGTCTTCCCAATTTCACTTGGGATTCTGATTGAGAACTTGGCAATGCTTGTGGACGAGGAAGAAACTGCTGCTCTGCAGAGAAGTAGCGCCCTTGCCCACCATAAACCCCGAGCTCAATTAACGTGTTGAGCTCGTTTTGATTCTCAATTCCCACTGCTATGATTTTAGTTTTACTGTTTGCCGCGGCACCTAGCATGCTGCGGACAAATAGCTGGTTCTCATGTCGCTGGTCGATTTTTGCTACTAAACTGCGATGAAGTTTAAGGTAACGAATATCCACTTCTTTTAAATAGTGAGTGCTGACGATGGTTCGTCCAGCCTGCCCAACCATTAAGTGGCACCCTAAACCGGCCAGCATTTTAGCGACTGGTCGCATAAAGTCTAAGTGTCTTACAAATTGTGCTTCAACAAACTCAAAACTGAGACACTTTCTCTGTTCACGTGACAACTGTAAGAGTTCATCACGAAACCATTTAAAGTACTCTCGGTTAGAAAAAGGCGTTACATTCAAATTGAGCGCATACGATCTTGAGTTATCAAAATTATCCTTAAATTCTCTTAAGAATTTATTAATAACTGACTTATCCATTTGCGCTTCATAACCAACCTGTCTGATCGCAGAAATAAACCGAGACGCTTTAACAATGCCATTCTCAGGATCGCGAATCCGACATGTTAACTCTTCATATAATGATTTTTTATGCGTTGCGTCACTTATTGGGTGCACAGATTGTGCGTAGAGTATCACATTTTCTGGTGTAAGTGCTGTGTCAAATAACGTTCTCCACCTCACACTTCCGCGAGCTTCTTCATCGTGGTTCCATTTTTTGAAGCGACTCCAATTATTGTTATTTTGTAGTTGCGCACTACGCAAAGCTGTCTCTGCTTCATCGATGATTTGGCTGTGTCGCTCACCCTCTTTATAAGTAGTGATGCCTATATGGCACCAGTTGTCTGGGTCGAGTGGCTCTGGCGGAATTAATTTTTCTAACTGGCGAATGCATTGTGATGCCAAATTAGCCACATCTTTGGCACTTTGATGCGGCAGAAATAACGCAAAATCAGCATCGTAATAACGAGAAAATACAACATCAGGGTATCGCTGAACTAAGTTGGATAATAAACTCCCAACTTCAACAATAAACTCATCCGTAATTTGCTTATCTTGCTCTTCTTCAACCAGTTTCCAGTCTTGAATACGTACTAGCAACACGGCGCCGCGAGCCCCACTTTCTAGTAACGCCGATTCCAGTTTGCTATCAAATAGCACTCGATTGGCGGTACCTGTTAACTTATCAAGGAAGGTTTGAGTTCGAATAAAGGTATCAAATCGGCTTCGCTCTTGACGCGCATCTTGTAACTCTTCAATTAATACATCGAGCGCTTCACTGGCAGTATAAGGCCATTCTTTTTTGTCACCTTTTGCATACTGCTCTACCCGACCAGCAAGGATCATCCTGCCTCGCTCTTCGAGCATTTCAGAGCCTTCTAATTGCTCCTTAAGCCACGCAACGCCGCGCATTAAACAGAAGATGATCAGGATAATGGCAAGCGTGATCGACCAAAGCGCCTGCATTGAGTAGCTGTAACCTAAGTAAGGCGGGATCGCTTTAAAATGAATCGTGTAATCTTGATTGTGAGTCAGTTGGTATTCTGTCTCAAACAAGACTGACGCTTCCATTTGATGAGAAGTATCTTTGAAGCGATAAACAACCGCATTGTCGGTCGACAATGTCATTTCGACAATATTGGAAGCCTGCAGCATTTTCGGCATCCAGCGCTGCATAGAATAAGCAGCGTCAGGATCTTCCATCTCCTTGTCGACCACCTCTACGATCCCTTCTAAATAATGGGTGAGATATTCCTGCCCAAGACGTTTAAAAGAGAGGGTGCCACCGACAAACAAGATAAACATGGCGCAGATGACGATCATGGTGACAAAAGCCACCAGCCGTGTGCTTAACTTAAGAGTTGGGGTATACCTCATGAATACCAAATTCCTTTTTTATTCATCATATACCTTATTGAAATATTTATACTTGATAAGAGTTCATCAAACAATCGGATTCGTCTGATAGTGAGAGGCTGGAGCATAAAGAACATCACACTCATTGATAAGTTTTATTGTTACGCCTAACCTTGCTGAGATAAGCCTTTGAGATCATTAGATAGCGACAATAAAAAAGACCGCGATATTCGCGGCCTTTTCGATTCAAGCATAAGCAGAATTTAGAACGGGATATCGTCGTCAAAATCCATTGGTGGCTCATTGTACTGCTGCTGTGGTTGCTGCGGAGCCTGCTGTTGTTGCTGTTGCTGAGGCGCATTGTACTGCTGCTGAGCTGGTTGTTGAGGCTGACCCCATCCACCTTGTTGCTGCTGTTGACCGCCCATTGGTGCGCCGCCACCTTGACCACGACCGCCAAGCATTTGCATCACGCCGTTGAAGCCTTGAACAACGACTTCAGTTGAGTAGCGATCTTGACCGCTTTGGTCTTGCCATTTACGAGTTTGCAGTTGGCCTTCAATGTATACTTGAGAACCTTTACGCAAGTACTCACCTGCTACTTCCGCAAGTTTGCCGAACAACACAACACGGTGCCATTCCGTTTTTTCGCGCTGTTCGCCAGTCGCTTTATCACGCCATGAATCAGAAGTCGCAATAGTAATGTTTGCTACTGCACCGCCGTTCGGCATGTAACGAATTTCAGGGTCGTTACCTAGATTCCCCACCAAAATAACTTT
Organism: Vibrio sp. Y10_XG_PY6; assembly: GCF_024181795.1. Classification (NCBI taxonomy): domain Bacteria; kingdom Pseudomonadati; phylum Pseudomonadota; class Gammaproteobacteria; order Vibrionales; family Vibrionaceae; genus Vibrio; species Vibrio sp. Y10_XG_PY6. The sequence continues at coordinate 16,059 of NZ_JAMZAQ010000007.1, read as the reverse complement.
GTTAATTCCACGGCTGGCCATGATGTGCTCCGTTTCACTCTGGATATATAAAATTTTAGCGCATTAGAATAGCACGCTTTAATGTTTTGATTAAAGTCTAATACCATTGTGATCTAATGAGTCATCTACTAGAACCCAAATCGCATTTCAACTTACGCATGTAGCACTTTTGATTCGCGTTGCAGACATCGTTTCGTGAAGCTTTGAATTCGAACGCATTTATTCAGTAAAGCTATGGTTATAACCTCTCTTTAATGCCAACTTATGGCCTTTATTGAACACTGGGAGATTTGAACACGTGAGAAAGTCGGCTTACGCAAGAAAGCTATTTCTGATCAGTATGGAAGATAATGCGCAAAAAAAGGTGGCGGCACTCGAAAAGTACATTGATATGAGCATCCCGGTGATTTCGACCGAAGCACTCATGGAAGCTAAGCCACAGCATCGTAACAAAATCCTACTGATCGACTTCAGTGAACATAAATCACTCGTTCAATCGATCAAAAACTTACCGCTGGTATGGAAGAACTTTGAAACCGTTGTGTTCAATGTCCCTAAAAGGCTGACCACGGATGAGCTTCTTTCATTTGGTCAATTAAAGGGGCTGTTCTATTCCGAAGATACGCTAGAGCAAATTGGAGAGGGATTAAAAGGCATTGTTAACGGTCAAAACTGGCTGCCGCGTAATGTAACCAGTCAACTTTTACACTATTACCGTAACGTCATTAATACTCATACTGCCCCAGCCACGGTAGACCTAACCATTCGCGAGCTGCAAGTACTGCGTTGCTTGCAAGCTGGCGCATCGAACAGCCAAATGGCCGAGGAATTATTTGTCAGTGAATTCACCATCAAATCGCACTTGTATCAGATATTCAAAAAGCTATCAGTGAAGAATCGCGTTCAAGCAATCGCTTGGGCAGATCAAAACTTAATGTCATGATGCGATGCCGCGACTCTAATGACTGAAATGACGAGTCGCTCATCTTTTTTCCGCACTGAGTCTCACACTTTTTCCTACTTTATTCATGATTCATTGACGCCTCTCGTGTTAAAGTTATGCGCAGATTCTTGATAATAACGAGATAGGATATTCCCCCAATGATTAAAAAATGTCTGTTCCCTGCTGCAGGCTATGGCACTCGCTTCTTACCGGCAACGAAATCTATGCCAAAAGAGATGATGCCAGTCGTGAATAAACCGCTTATTGAATACGGCGTTGAAGAAGCAATTCAAGCTGGTATGAACGGCATGTGTATTGTGACGGGTCGTGGCAAACACTCTATCATGGACCACTTCGATAAGAACTACGAACTGGAACACCAGATTAGCGGTACCAATAAAGAAGAGCTATTGGTAGATATCCGTGAAATCATTGAATCTGCAAACTTCACTTACATCCGTCAACGCGAGATGAAAGGCTTAGGCCACGCGATTCTGACCGGGCGTGAACTGGTGGGTGACGAACCATTTGCCGTCGTTCTTGCTGATGACCTTTGTGTCAACGAAGAAGAAGGCGTGCTAGCTCAAATGGTGGCGCTATTTAAACAGTTCCGTTGTTCTATCGTTGCCGTACAAGAAGTCCCAGAAGATGAGACTCACAAATACGGCGTTATCTCTGGTGAAATGATCAAAGATGACATCTACCGCGTAGACGACATGGTAGAAAAACCTGAGAAAGGCACGGCACCAAGCAACCTTGCGATCATTGGTCGCTACATTCTGACCCCTGATATTTTCGAACTGATTGAAAACACAGAGCCAGGTAAAGGTGGTGAAATTCAAATCACTGACGCGCTACTTAAACAAGCAAAAGCGGGCTGTGTCTTGGCTTACAAATTCAAAGGCAAACGCTTTGACTGTGGTAGTGTTGAAGGTTACATCGAAGCAACCAACTACTGTTTTGAAAACCTGTATCTAAAAGATGAAAAAGCCTCAGAGTTAGGTAAACACGCAACACAAAAAGCGGTATAAAGCATCGTCATAGTACGAAATTATTGTTTCTAAAGCCCAGCATTATGTTGGGCTTTTATTTTTACTGTTTTTTTATCCAGTAATTTTCTTTGCACATTTCTCACACTATGTAATACTTGCCCCACTTGGTTATACATAGAGCAAAAACGATGGATAAAATAGAAGTTCGCGGTGCCCGAACCCATAACCTCAAAGACATTAATCTTACAATCCCTCGCGATAAACTGATTGTCATTACTGGACTAAGTGGCTCCGGTAAATCCTCTCTCGCTTTCGATACATTGTATGCAGAAGGCCAACGACGCTACGTAGAATCTCTCTCTGCCTACGCTCGTCAGTTTTTGTCTCTGATGGAAAAACCCGATGTAGACCATATTGAAGGATTATCACCCGCGATTTCTATTGAACAGAAGTCTACTTCTCATAACCCGCGTTCAACCGTCGGTACAATTACCGAAGTCTACGATTACTTACGTCTGTTGTATGCTCGTGTGGGTGAACCCCGCTGTCCAACGCACCATGCCCCTCTTGCCGCACAAACCATCAGTCAAATGGTGGACAAAGTTCTAGAGATGCCAGAAGGCAGCAAAATGATGCTGTTGGCCCCTATTGTCAAAGAGCGTAAAGGTGAGCATGTTAAAACGCTTGAGAACCTGGCAGCTCAGGGCTTTATTCGTGCGCGTATTGATGGAGAAACTTGCGATCTTTCAGATCCTCCAACGCTAGAGCTACATAAAAAGCACACCATTGAAGTCGTGGTAGACCGCTTTAAAGTTCGTCCCGATCTGCAACAGCGCTTAGCCGAATCTTTCGAGACCACGCTCGAGTTATCAGGCGGAATTGCGGTTGTCGCGCCAATGGATGGCGACGGTGAAGAGATTATTTTCTCCGCCAACTTCGCTTGTCCACAATGTGGTTACAGCATGCAAGAGTTAGAGCCGCGACTTTTCTCATTCAACAACCCTGCTGGTGCATGTGGCACTTGTGATGGTTTGGGTGTGCAGCAATACTTCGATCCAAGCCGAGTAATTCAAGATGATTCATTAAGCTTGGCACAAGGTGCGATTCGCGGTTGGGATCAAAAGAACTACTACTACTTCCAAATGCTCACCTCATTGGCCGATCATTATGGTTTTGATCTCCATGCACCTTTTAATTCTCTGCCAAAGAAAACGCAAGATGTCATTCTAAAGGGCTCTGGCCGCACTGAGATTGAGTTTAAATACATCAACGATCGTGGCGATATTCGTGTTAAACGCCATCCATTCGAAGGTATTCTGAATACCCTCGAACGTCGTTATCGTGATACAGAATCCAACTCTGTCCGTGAAGAGCTTGCGAAATACATCTCCACTAAATCTTGTTCAAGCTGTGGTGGTACTCGTCTGCGCCTTGAAGCACGTAACGTGTTTATTGCTGATACGACACTGCCTGAGATTGTTGAACTTAGCATTGCTGATGCATTGGAATTCTTCCATTCCTTGAAACTTGAAGGTCAACGAGCCCAAATCGCTGAAAAAGTGATGAAGGAAATCAACGATCGCCTGCAGTTCTTGGTTAACGTTGGTTTGAACTATCTGAACCTGTCTCGCAGCGCCGAAACGCTCTCTGGTGGTGAAGCTCAACGTATTCGCTTAGCCAGCCAAATTGGTGCGGGTCTTGTTGGTGTGATGTATGTTCTGGACGAACCGTCGATTGGTCTCCACCAGCGAGATAATGAACGCTTATTAAAAACGCTCACTCATTTGCGCGATTTGGGGAATACCGTACTCGTGGTAGAACACGATGAAGATGCGATTCGCTGTGCGGATCATGTCATAGATATCGGTCCTGGCGCTGGCGTACACGGTGGTAATGTTGTCGCGGAAGGCTCCATGGAAGAGATAATCGCAAATCCGAATTCTCTGACAGGTCAGTACTTAAGTGGCGCTAAAGAAATCGCAGTGCCGAAAGATCGCACGCCGCGTGATCCGAAAAAAACGGTTGAGCTCTTAGGCGCAACAGGTAATAACCTTAAGAACGTTAATCTTTCAATTCCTGTTGGGTTATTCAGCTGTATTACAGGGGTATCTGGTTCAGGTAAATCAACGCTGATTAATGATACTTTCTTTAAAATTGCTCATACCCAACTTAACGGGGCGACAACGGCTCAGCCTTCACCTTATAAGTCGATTAGAGGTTTAGAGCACTTCGATAAAGTTATCGATATCGATCAAAGCCCAATTGGTCGTACACCTCGCTCCAACCCTGCAACTTATACGGGGATCTTTACCCCAATCCGTGAGCTGTTTGCAGGCACACAAGAGTCGCGTTCTCGCGGTTACAAGCCGGGCCGTTTTAGCTTTAACGTACGCGGTGGTCGTTGTGAGGCCTGTCAGGGTGATGGTGTCATTAAAGTTGAAATGCATTTCCTACCAGACGTTTATGTGCCATGTGATGTATGTAAAGGTAAGCGCTACAACCGTGAAACACTTGAAGTACGTTACAAAGGCAAAACCATTGATGAAGTGCTAGAAATGACGGTCGAAGACGCCCGAACGTTCTTTGAACCCGTACCTGCTATAGCACGTAAGCTACAGACTCTAATGGATGTTGGCTTGTCTTACATTCGCCTAGGTCAAGCCGCAACGACACTCTCCGGTGGTGAAGCACAGCGTGTTAAACTGGCGCGAGAGCTATCCAAGCGCGATACAGGAAAAACCTTGTACATTTTGGATGAACCAACAACCGGCCTGCACTTCCATGATATCCAGCAGTTGCTCACCGTGCTGCACAGACTTCGCGACCACGGAAACACTGTCGTGGTGATCGAGCATAACCTGGACGTCATTAAGACAGCGGACTGGATTATCGATCTAGGACCTGAAGGGGGACAGGGTGGAGGCGAGATAATCGCTCAAGGCACACCTGAAGATGTGTCGCAAATCGAGGGTTCGCACACAGCTCACTTCCTTAAGCCTATGTTGAAGTAGAAAAAACAGGTAAAGTACCGAGACCAGCAAGTGCTGGTCTTTTTTCATTCAAAACAACGCAATAACTATGGCTACTATACATGTAAGTGGAACAAAGCTTTCTCCCGAAAAAGTACAGGTTCCCCTCAATCGCAAGTTTCTCATTGCCTTGGCAACACTATTTGTGTTGGCAATGCACTTTTTCATGCCCAACCCCGGCGGTTCAGGGCTTTCACTTTCCTTCAATGCGACAACTTGGATTACTTTTAGCTTTGCATTAGGCATTGGGTGCTACCAACTCGCGAATAATCGAGCGCTACGTTACTCAAAATTAACCATCGGCTTGTTCATTAGTGCTCTTATCATGACGGTGCCCATTCTGTACCCAAATGCGAATAGCAGTTTGGCAGCCAACAAGCTCATTGGTCTGTGGTGTGGTGTCCTGTTTTTTATTGTCTTACAACAATTTCATTTCAGTAATAAACATCGCCAACGCCTGTTATGGTTTATTGTCCTTGCGGTTGTTATCGAAGCCATTTTTGGTCTGACACAATATCTGTATCTCAAACCAGGCAATCCGTTTGGTTACGACACGATGGCCAATCGTCCCTATGGTATTTTCCAACAGCCTAATGTAATGGCCAGTTTTCTTGCGACAGGATTGGTGATTGCCAGCTATTTACTTGCACGTCAGCCCTACAAATACGACCGTAAGTTAAGCGATGTTTATCTTCTCTATGCAGTGCCAGTTTTAACCTTACCATTGATTGTGGCGTTGGCTTCACGCACTGGTTGGTTAGCATCGATCATCGCCGTGTTGTTGGTCATCCCATACATGTATCGCTTTGCGACCAAAGGGCGCTTTATCCGCTGGGTTACGTCGCTTGTCACTGGGCTCGCACTCTCAGTCGTTGTCATGTATCTTGCCTTTCCTGATGGAAGTGGGTTAGCCGCAGAAAAAGTAAACATGGAGTCTCCTCGAGCGTATACTTTTCCGCAAACATTAGACATGGTGATTGAAAAGCCTTTTACTGGTTATGGATATGGCAAGTTTGAATCTGAGTACATGCTGTATACGGCTCGTCAACATGCCCTAAATGAGAATTACCCAGCAGGTTTGCCAGCCATGGATCATCCGCATAATGAGCTACTTTACTGGGGAGTAGAAGGTGGCTTGCTGCCAATAATCGGCATCTTCTTAGCGATGGCACTGGTACTGTATCGAATCTATCAAGCCAAACGCGGAACTCGTCTTGCGTTGCTGGCCTTGTTTATACCTATCGTATTGCACTCACAACTGGAATACCCTTTCTACCACTCTCTCGTGCATTGGTTGATCTTCGTTATCCTACTGTACTGGGTCGATCAGCGCGTCTCTCGTTATCGACAAGTCGGCTTTAGTAATGTGACCAAAAGCTTGCTGCGTGTTTTTAGTTTGGTACTTCCCGTTGCGTTTACGTTTTACATGGTAAGCGCATTGCATACGAACTATGTATTGACGAAGTTTGAGACCACTAGGCCAACTAACCCTGATATTCTGAATCAAGTCAGTAACCCTGTGGTTTGGAAAGATAGGTTTGATTGGGATGTCTATAGCACATTTTTAAACATTGGGCTGTACCAACAAGATGCAACCTTGATTCAGCCTTATATCGATTGGTCGCTAAAAATCATCAAAGATAAGCCTCGCCCTGCATTTTATAATAATTTGATTTTGGCCTACCAAGGCTTAGATGACTCAAGTAAAGCGGAGCAAATCAGAGCTGAAGCGCAGTTTTTGTTCCCGAAGATTGATTTCAGTGACGTCAATTACCGACCACCTTCTCAAGCAATCTCTGCCTCACCAGCCCCCACTTCAGGAGCTGAGTAATAAATACAAAAAAGCGAAGGGATGACCTTCGCTTTTCTTTATCTCATTGCGGTATAGCTTTATTCAGTGAGTGACTCTTCTAACGCTTTTAAGCACAGTGCAACGTTTTCAGGTCGAGCGCCGTAACCCATTAAGCCAATACGCCACGCTTTACCAGCTAATGCCCCGAGGCCTGCACCAATTTCTAGGTTATAGGTTTCTAGCAAGTGAGCACGAACTTTTGCTTCATCAATTCCTTCAGGCACGTAAATCGCATTTAATTGCGGCAAACGATGGGCTTCGTCCACAACAAATTCAAAGCCTAACTTTTGTAGGCCATTTTTGAGTTTTTCATGCATCAGTTGGTGACGAGCCCAAGCGTTTTCTAATCCTTCATTTTTCAGTATCAGTAAAGCTTCATGAAGCGCATACAAGCTATTAACTGGCGCCGTATGATGGTAACTACGCTTGCCTTCTCCACTCCAATACCCCAAAACTAAACTCTGATCGAGGAACCAACTCTGTACTGGTGTTGTTCTTGCTTGAATCTTTTCAATCGCGGCAGGAGAAAACGTCACTGGTGAGAGCCCTGGTACACATGACAAACATTTTTGACTGCCAGAGTAAACCGCATCCAGTTGCCATTCATCCACTTTTAACGGCACACCACCAAGTGACGTCACCGCATCAACAATAGATAATGCATTATGCTGTTTCGCCAGCTTACCCAATGCTTGAGCATCACTGACTGCACCAGTTGAGGTTTCGGCATGCACAAAAGCAAGGATTTTTGTATCTGGGTGCTGTTCGAGTGCTTGCTCGACTTTATTAATGGAAACAGGCGTCCCCCATTCATCATCGACGATAACAACTTCACCACCAGCACGGACGACATTTTCGCGCATGCGTTCACCAAATACACCGTTACGGCAGACGATCACTTTATCGCCTTTCTCGATCAAGTTTACAAAGCAGGTTTCCATCCCTGCACTACCTGGTGCTGAAACCGCAATAGTGAACTCATTGTCAGTTTGAAAGGCATACTTCAATAGCAGCTTGAGCTCATCCATCATACCGATAAACAGAGGATCAAGGTGACCTACCGTAGGACGGCTTAGTGCTTGTAACACTTGAGGATAAATATCAGAAGGACCAGGTCCCATTAAAATACGGTGAGGCGGAATAAAGCTTTGGATCGACATGTCAGCTCCTTGATTATCTTTTATCCTGAGCATTCTAAAAGTTCTATTCAATAACATGGCTCAGGTGTAGGGTTCTTCACCCTAATAGATTTTTCCTCTATCAGCAATTAGCCGTAAGTATGGAGGTCAAACCAGTATCACAAAATCGTTAATAAAAAACACCATAAAGGTTGAAATATTGATTGACATTAAGGCCTCAAAACCGTTCAATGTTTGAGCTTTATGTAGAAGAGGAGCGCTACCCAGGTAGATGATTTGTGGAACCGCAATTCCAACACCAATCATTGAGGGGGAGTAGTGCCGAGGTAAGTCAAAGTTGCAGGATTTGACTTGTCGGTTGAATTGGGCTGAATCCCATCAACTGTCATCAGCGCAGTCTGATGAAGGGCTTCTGAGGGTAAATTTTTCAAATAGCATTCTAAATACCTCTCTTTTTGCTCTGTTCCTTTTCTCACCAAACATTGGATGTACAATTTTTTAGGAAGTCGTGGGAGAACGCAGTGAGCGCATTTAACGTAGCTAAATTCGGTGGAACCAGTGTTGCTAACTTTGAGGCAATGAGTCGTTGCGCCACCATTATCGAAAACAATCCAAATACTCGCCTGGTCGTGAGCAGCGCTTGCTCTGGCGTCACCAACCTATTGGTGGAACTCGCCAACGGTGTTCAGGATCAAACGCACCGTACTGAGCTGCTGCAAAATCTGGCCAACATTCATGACGCCATTTTAACTCAGCTCGAAGACAGCACGAAAACTGCTGCCGAGGTGTATGGCATATTAGATACCGTAACCAGCCTGGCCGAGGCTGCATCTATCCAAGCTAGTGCGAAGTTAACCGATCATTTAGTCGCATGTGGCGAACTCATGTCGACGCATATTCTAACTCAGTTAATGTGTGAGCGAGGCATTCAAGCTGTGCGCTTTGATATCCGCGATGTGCTGCGTACTGATGACAACTTTGGTCGCGCGGAGCCAAACATTGAAGCAATTTCGACGCTTGCGCAAGATAAACTCGTACCACTTTGCCAACAATCCGTTGTTGTTACTCAAGGCTTCATAGGATCTGACGAAGCCGGTAATACAACAACACTAGGTCGAGGAGGCAGCGATTACAGCGCCGCCTTAATTGCTGAGAGCGTCAAAGCGGCAGGGTTAGAAATATGGACTGATGTTCCGGGCATCTACACAACAGACCCGCGAATTGCGCCAAAAGCCTCACCAATTCCTGAGATCAGCTTTAGTGAAGCTTCAGAAATGGCTAACTTTGGCGCTAAAATCCTTCACCCTTCTACGCTAGTACCCGCATTACGCCACGACATTCCGGTATTTGTAGGGGCATCGAAAGAGCCTGAAAAAGGGGGAACTTGGATTCGCCACCAAGTCGAAAGCTCACCGTTATTCCGTGCGCTAGCTTTGCGTTGTAACCAAACCATGGTAACGCTACGCAGCGCCAATATGTTCCACGCATACGGATTCTTAGCGAAGGTTTTTGAGATCCTTGCAAAGCATAAGATCTCTGTCGATTTGATCACGACATCTGAAATCAGTGTATCGTTAACACTTGATCAAACTGATACCTCTGGCGGAGCACCACAGCTGCCGCAAGCTGCACGAGAAGAGTTAGAAGAGTTATGTAAGGTAGAAGTTGAACATGACCTATGCCTCGTTGCTCTCATTGGTAACAACATGAGTGAGAGTAAAGGCTACGCGAAACAGGTTTTTGGCACGCTAGAAGATTTTAACCTACGCATGATATGTTATGGCGCTAGCCCTCACAACTTATGCTTCTTGCTCCATGAATCGGTATCGAAACAAGCCATACAAAAACTCCACACTGAGTTGTTTGAGAAGTAAGTTCAACTCAATAAAACAAAGGGCTGCGTATCTGCAGCCCTTTGTTGTTTCAATAGTTGTTACATTTGAACGAGGTAAACATCAATTTAACCGTTAATGTTTGGCCCTAACCATTTTTCAGCCTCGATCCTATCCCACCCTTTGCGATCGGCGTAGCTCTCTAGCTGATCTTCTTGGATCTGTGCGATCGCAAAGTAACGTGAGTCAGGATGAGAGAAATACCAACCAGAGACTGACGCGCCCGGATACATTGCATAGCTGGAGGTTAGAGTCATGCCAATATTCTCTTCCACATTAAGTAGCTCCCAAAGCGGTCCTTTTTCAGTATGCTCAGGGCACGCTGGATAACCCGGCGCAGGGCGAATACCTTGGTATTTTTCACGAATGAGATCATTGTTAGATAAATCTTCATCCGCAGCATAACCCCAAATTTCTTTACGGACACGCTCATGCAAATACTCAGCAAACGCTTCGGCTAGGCGATCCGCCACCGCTTGAATCATAATTGCGTTGTAATCATCTCCCTGTGCTTTGTATTCATCAGCAAGCTCTCGTTCACCAATACCACCAGTGACAGCAAATGCCCCTATCCAATCATGTTTACCCGACTCTTTAGGTGCGATGTAGTCAGATAAACAATAGTTGAATCCTTTTGGTTTCTCGGTCTGTTGACGCAAGTTACGCAGTACTTTCACAACGTCGGTACGAGTTTCATCAGCATAAACTTCAATGTCGTCCCCCACGCTCGCAGCAGGGAATAAGCCACACATTCCACGCGCTTTTAACAGGCCTTCTCGCTCAACTCGATCAAGTAACTCGTTGGCATCTTCGAATAAACGTTTTGCTTCTTCACCAACTTCTTCATGTTGGAAAATTGTTGGATACTTACCCACAAGTGACCAAGTCATAAAGAATGGTGTCCAATCGATGTATTGACGTAATATAGCCACATCAAAATCATCGAAGATATGAATACCAGTCTTAACAGGCACTGGAGGAGTGTAAGCTTCCCAATCGATCGCAACTTTATTCGCTCGAGCCGCTTCTAATGTCACTGGTTTGGTTCTCGGTTTCTTTCGATTATGTTGATCACGTACTCGTTCGTAGTCAGCTTCAAGTTTTTCAACAAATTCAGGGCGACGTTCATCTGACAATAGAGAAGTACATACGCCCACCGCACGTGAGGCGTTATTCACGTAAACAACTGGATGCTTGTAATTTTGCTCAATCTTAACTGCTGTATGGGCTTTTGACGTTGTTGCGCCACCGATGAGAAGAGGTAAGTTAAAGTCGAGACGCTCCATCTCTTTTGCAACATGCACCATTTCGTCTAATGAAGGCGTGATCAACCCTGATAAACCAATAATATCGACGTTCTCTTCTTGCGCTACTTTTAAGATCTTTTCGCAAGGAACCATGACACCAAGATCGATAATTTCATAGTTATTGCACTGCAATACAACGCCTACGATATTTTTCCCGATATCATGTACATCACCTTTGACCGTCGCTAGCAAAATCTTACCGTTTGTTTGTCCCACCTGCTTTTCTGCATTGATGTAGGGCTCCAGATGCGCGACTGCTTGCTTCATCACTCGTGCAGATTTTACGACCTGAGGAAGGAACATTTTACCTTCACCAAACAAGTCTCCGACGACGTTCATCCCATCCATTAGTGGGCCTTCAATCACCTCTAATGGCTTTGAAGCGTTGACACGAGCCTCTTCGGTATCATCAACGATGAACTCAGTTATTCCTTTCACTAACGCGTGCTCTAAGCGCTTTTCAACAGGCCAAGTTCTCCACTCAAGTGCAGAGGCATCCTCCTCTTTACCTACCCCTTTGCCTGCATATTCCGCCGCGATATCTAACAATCTCTCAGTGGCGTCATCACGACGGTTAAGAACGACATCTTCCACAGCCTCACGCAATTTTTCAGGCACGTTATCGTAGATTTCTAACTGACCCGCATTCACAATCCCCATATCCATACCATTTTTAAAACAGTGATAGAGGAACACCGCGTGAATCGCTTCACGTACATAGTTATTGCCACGGAAAGAGAATGAGACGTTAGAAACACCACCCGAGATCATCGCATGTGGTAAATCACGTTTGATATCGCCAACGGCTTCAATGAAATCCACCGCGTAGTTATTATGCTCCTCGATCCCCGTAGCAATGGCAAAAATGTTTGGGTCAAAAATGATGTCTTCTGGTGGAAAGCCCACTTCATCAACAAGAATTCGGTAAGCGTTGGTACAAATTTCTACTTTGCGCTCACGTGTATCTGCTTGCCCTATCTCATCAAACGCCATCACAATCACAGCCGCACCGTAACGGCGGATCAACTTAGCTTGTTCAACGAATTTCTCTTTGCCTTCTTTGAGAGAGATCGAGTTAACAATGCCTTTGCCTTGGATGCACTTAAGACCGGCTTCAATAACCTCCCACTTGGAAGAGTCAACCATGATTGGTACTTTTGAGATTTCAGGTTCTGACGCACAAAGGTTTAAAAAGCGAACCATACAAGCTTGTGCATCCAACATGCCTTCATCCATGTTGATATCGATAATTTGAGCGCCATTTTCAACTTGTTGACGAGCCACATCGAGCGCTTCATCGTACAGCTCTTCTTTAATCAAGCGTTTAAAACGCGCAGAACCGGTTACATTAGTACGCTCACCGACATTGATAAATAAAGAGTCTTTATCAATCGCGAGCGGCTCTAAGCCAGACAAGCGACAAGCAACGGGAAGATCAGGTAATTTACGAGGGGCGATATTTTCAACCGCGAGTGCCATTTGGCGAATGTGCTCAGGAGTTGTACCACAACACCCACCAATTAAGTTTAAAAAGCCACTTTGAGCCCACTCTTTAACATGCTTAGCCATATCTTCTGGCGACAAATCGTATTCGCCGAATGCATTCGGAAGCCCAGCATTTGGGTGAGCGGAAACAAAAGATTCTGATATACGCGAGAGCTCTTCAACATAAGGACGAAGCTCATCTGGGCCCAGCGCACAGTTCAAACCAAACGAAATCGGTTTAACATGACGTAATGAGTTGTAAAACGCTTCTGTGGTTTGACCGGATAATGTCCGACCGGAAGCATCGGTAATAGTCCCCGAGATCATCACAGGTAACTCAATACCCATCTCTTCAAACACACTTTCAACAGCAAATGAACAAGCCTTAGCGTTAAGAGTATCGAAGATAGTCTCGATAAGAATAAGGTCAGAACCACCTTTAATAAGCGCTCGAGTCGATTCAGAGTAAGCCTCAACTAACTCGTCGAAAGAGACATTTCGATATCCAGGGTCGTTTACATCAGGAGAGATAGAACAAGTGCGGTTCGTCGGCCCTAAAACCCCTGCGACATAACGCGGTTTATCGGGTGTTTTTGCGGTCCATTCGTCTGCAACTTCACGTGCAAGCTTGGCAGCAGCAAAGTTAATTTCTTCACTTAGGCTTTCCATCTCGTAGTCAGCCATCGCAATGGTTGTTGCGTTAAACGTGTTGGTTTCGAGAATATCTGCACCCGCTTCTAAATATGCAGCGTGAATTTCCTTGATAAGTTGAGGCTGACTTAGAACCAACAGGTCGTTGTTACCTTTTAGATCACAATGCCAATCCGCAAAGCGTGTTCCTCGATAGTCTTGCTCTTCAAGTTTGTATCCCTGAATCATGGTTCCCATACCACCATCAATCAAAAGAATACGTTGCTTCAATTGAGCTTCAATCTGTTGTCTTACGTTACTTCCCACAGTACAGCCTCATTCCTTTAGTTATCTTTCCATCCTATCACACAAACTTCAGGAGTCTAGACGTCTAAACGTGGAATTAATGATTATTTTATCTCCTTCTTAACTTACAAAATAATCGCGAAAAAATGTTTGCTATTTAAGCAGCATCAGTCGAGAATCCCATTCATAAAATGTTACAAATAGAGAGCTCTATGTCGGTCTATCATACTTTATGTTTTCTATCCGCAGCTGCGATGCTAATTGCTTTTGTAAACAGCAAGATAGGAAAGATGCAAACCACCATTGCGATTACCGCAGGTTCAATGGTGCTTTCACTTCTAATCTTAATTGCGGGCCAAAACAACTGGTTCCACCTCACCGAAATTGCGACAGAAACGGTCACAAGGATCAACTTTGAAGATTTCTTGCTCAAGGGCATTCTTGGCTTCTTACTATTTGCGGGTGGATTAGGCATCAAACTCCCGAACCTTAAAGATCAAAAATGGGAAATTACCGTTTTGGCTCTCGGAGCCACCCTATTTTCCACTTTCTTTATCGGGTTTGCGCTCTACGGATTCTGTCAGTTAATTGGCATCCAATTTGATTTGGTCTACTGCTTACTATTTGGTGCTCTAATATCGCCAACTGACCCAATCGCTGTATTGGCTATAGTTAAAAAGCTCGATGCTCCCAAACGTATCTCCACCCAGATTGAAGGAGAGTCGCTCTTCAATGACGGCTTCGGTTTGGTTATCTTTGTCACTCTATTTACGATTGCATTTGGTACTGAGGCACCAACTGTAGGTAGTGTCACCTTACTCTTCATCCAAGAAGCTATCGGGGGTATCACATATGGTTTCGTCCTCGGTTTGCTATTCCACTACTTAATCAGTGCCACCGATGATCACTCAATGGAATTGTTACTTACCATTGGTGTCCCAACGGCAGGTTACGCATTTGCTGAATACATCCATGTATCAGGCCCACTCGCGATGGTTGTATCCGGTATTATGATTGGCAACTGGACACGCTTTATCGGCTTTTCAAAAGAGAGTGAAGACCACCTTGACCACTTTTGGGAGCTCGTCGATGAGTTCTTGAATGGCGTGTTATTCCTACTGATCGGTATGTCGATGCTGCTATTTGAATTCCACAAAGAAGACTGGATCATGATGGCTATATCAGTCCCTCTTGTACTAGCAGCTCGCTATCTAAGCGTATTTCTTTCTTACATAGGCTTTAAACGTTACAGAAAATATAATCCATGGTCAGTGCGTATTTTGACGTGGGGAGGTTTACGCGGAGGCCTGGCACTAGCGATGGCACTTTCTATTCCATCAGGTATTTGGGTGATTCAAGATAAGTTAATCGATGTAAAAGAGATTATTCTTGTAATGACCTACTCCGTCGTTGTTTTCTCTATCCTCATTCAAGGCTCAACAATCACCCCAATGATTGAAAAAGCAAAAGATGAAGAGAAGAAAATGGAAGAGAACAACCAAGCAATAACCACTCCGGTGCATACGGAGCCAGTGGACTCTTAAAGACACGTAACTTAATAGATGAAAAAGCAGCTATCTAGCTGCTTTTTTCATATCTAATCTTCGGACTCCCCTTCAAGAACAAAACGCTTGTTACTCTTTGATATACAGTTAAATATCCGAATAATCGTCACGCTACGGTGTCATAGATACTAACTATTACCGATAGATAATATTCATAGACGAGTCTTTTAGTTTAAGCATTTTCATCATCACTTCCCTTCCCTTGGCAATATAGGCTCCCTAAACTTCTACAACACTTAACAATGAGCGACTTTGTATTTGTATAGAGAAAGAAGCATTGAGGATGATTGCGAGCTCACTCCCCCAAACGGGCTTGAAATCCCACTAAACTAAGGTCTGAGCTAGCACTCAGGTTGTTCAAGCCCTTAGCAGAAGTATAGAGTCCTCATACTTGATCTCAGCGACACTGAACTTATATTCAAAGTTGTTCTGTTTTCGAGATAGAAACAAAGCGACACCTCGAACAACTAGGTTCATAGCTAGATATGTCTAATATGTTATAGAGGAATCTTTGGTAAGCACGTGCTGGTACTCAAAGCTAGAGCTCGAGACTGGAATCAACTCGTTCATGGAAGGGCTTAGAAAGCATAGCGAAGAGGGAAGCCTGCCTCTCGATGCAAAATTTCAATATGGAAATAGGGTTAAGGTAAATCGGGTAACCAAAACGAAAAAATCCCCAGTCTTTCGACTGAGGCTTAATATAAATGGCGGAGTGGACGGGACTCGAACCCGCGACCCCCGGCGTGACAGGCCGGTATTCTAACCAACTGAACTACCACTCCGCAGTGGTATCACTCGCTTGTAATCAGCAAGTGTCCATAATTTAAAGCCTGGCGATGTCCTACTCTCACATGGGGAAGCCCCACACTACCATCGGCGCTATTTCGTTTCACTTCTGAGTTCGGCATGGAAGTCAGGT
>NZ_JAMZAQ010000006.1:0-111754 GCF_024181795.1 Vibrio sp. Y10_XG_PY6 | reverse complement strand
CGGATAAATTTGCATCAAAAGCGGTCAAAAGGGAACGTTATTTCTACAGTTCTCTGAATTTATCTGCGAAAAGAGCCACTTTTTCCCAATTGGTGTATTCCACTTCTTTGGTCGTATCGGTTTCGCCACCTGTCATCGACATAATGAACCTAATCATAGTTCTGTCGAACCAGCTGTAACGTGGGTAATAAAGTGCACCAGCAAAAACACCGATTAGCGTTGGTTTCCAAGGCGACTTAATTAGAAACTTGCGAATGTAAGCACTACCTTCAGGTGTATCCTTTCCTTGGTCCTCTTTACGAGCGGTTAGGTTTACGCAGAAAAATGCCACTTTATTTTGCTCTAGTTGAGTTAGGTTTTTCTCAATAAACTGGTATAGCTTTTTATTAAGATGACCATAACGAATAGAGGCGCCTATCAACACTCTGTCGTATTGACTGAAGTCAATCGTCTCGACATTATGTAAATCCACCAGCTCACAATCGAAGTCTGGAAGTTGTTCATCTATATAGTGGAGAATTTTTTTAGTCTGCCCTTCGCGGGAAGAGTATAGAAATAATGCTTTTGCCACGATTTCCCCTTAGCTACGCCAAAACGTCGGCGTAAGTAGAATAAGTAAGGTAAAGATTTCCAAACGACCAAACAGCATAGAAACTATCAATACCCATTTTGCTTTGTCGTTAACATCACCAAAGTGAAGCGCCACTTCTCCCAAGCCAGGACCGAGGTTGTTCAGAGTCGCAGCCACCGCCGAGAACGCACTGAGCTCATCCATTCCTGTTGCAATTAACCCCAACATACAAACCACAAATACCAATGCGTATGCGGAGAAGAAACCCCAAACCGCATCGACAACACGTTGCGGTAGGGCACTGCCACCTACTTTGATGGTGTAAACCGCGCGTGGATGGACTAAACGTTTTAGTTCACGCGCACCTTGTAAGGTAAGAAGCAGGATACGGATCACTTTCATGCCGCCGCCTGTTGAACCAGCACAACCACCTATAAAAGAGGAGAACAATAGCAGTACAGGTAAGAAGAGCGGCCAATCCGCAAAACCCGTCGTCGTAAAGCCCGCAGTTGTCGAAATTGACACGGTTTGGAAAAGTGCCTGATCGAAAGCATCGTATGTCGATGTGTAAGAGTGATGTTTCAGTAATAATAGAAAGCAAATGACAAATAGCAGCACTTGAATAAACAAGAAGGCGCGAAACTCAGGATCTTTCCAGTAATACTTGGGATGTACGCCACCTGATGCAAATGCAGCAAAGTGCAGCGTGTAGTTACATGCAGATATAAGCAGAAAAACCACCGTAATCAGGTTAATCGCGTAACTATCAAAGTATCCGATGCTGGCATCGTGGGTAGAAAAGCCACCAATGGCAATGGTGGAAAAGCTGTGACTGATGGCGTCAAATGGCGTCATACCAGCTAACCAAAAAGCCGATGCACAGGCGATAGTCAGGCTCAAATAGATGTACCAAAGCGCCTTAGCAGTTTCTGCTATGCGCGGCGTCACTTTAGTGTCCTTGACTGGACCAGGGATCTCGGCGCGGTAAAGCTGCATACCACCAATGCCAAGTACTGGCAAAATCGCCACCGCTAATACGATGATTCCCATACCGCCGAACCACTGCAGTAACTGTCGATAGAATAGAATCGCTTTAGGTAACTCATCCAAACCAACAATAACGGTCGCCCCGGTCGTAGTGAGAGCAGAAAACGATTCAAAAAACGCATCTGTCACTGAGACGTTCGGGTTGTCAGCTATTAGAAAGGGGATCGAGCCTGCGCTGCCAAGTACTGTCCAGAACAGAACGACAATAAGAAAGCCATCTCGAGCTTTAAGCTCGTGCTTATACCTGCGGTTTGGGTACCAACAAACGGCCCCACAAAACAGCAGAACAAAAAATGTCGTGACAAAAGGCACACCTGCACCATCTCGATAGATCAGCGCAACGAGTGCTGGCGCAAGCATAGTGACACTAAAGAGTGCGAGCAGTAGCCCGACGATTCGAATAATTGAACGAAATTGCATGGATAAATTGACTAGCGAAGCTGTCCCTGTTGCTTCCTGTTTTTCATTATTGTCCGTCTAGCGGAGTGACAATTGCCTTTGCCCCGCTTTTATTGATGATTGCTTGGGTAAACGCGCTCACTTCTCGAAGCTCAATTTCCACCACTAATACCACCTGATCGCTGTATTCAGCCTCGACTTCTATCGCACCAAATTGCGGCATGATTGACTGTGCGATCGGCATAAACCCATAGTCTAACGTTAGTCTGAGCTTTGTGGTTATTTTTTTCTCAATAGTTTGAAGCAGCTTGAGCGCTTGTTGTACCCCACCCCCATACGCTTTAACCAAGCCGCCTGTACCTAACTTGATTCCACCAGAGTATCGCGTGACCACTGCCGTGATCTCTCCCACACCAGATCCAGACAGCTGCGCCAGGATCGGTTTGCCTGCAGTTCCGGATGGCTCCCCATCATCACTAAAGCCCCATTTCATTGAATCTTCCGGGCGGCCAGCAACAAAGCCCCAACAGTTATGTCTGGCATCAGCGTGTTTAGCTTTGATTTGATCAACAAATGCTTTTGCAGCTTCGATACTTGGCGTGTGTGCCAAATAAGTAATGAAGACGCTCTTTTTAATTTCTTCTTCAAATTGAGCAGGCTCTGCTGGAATCAGATAAGGCTTGTCATTCATAGGATTATGGATTCAGGTCTATTTGCCTGAAGTCTATCACGAGTGTGATTTACCCGTCGCATAAGATCTGCCACAGCGCACAATGTTAAACACTTGTTTAAAAAATGTATTGAAATTAGACAACCCACGATCCAAACTAACTTTACTGGTCAAACCAGAACAAAAATAAAACGACTTCCTCGATACCTATTTGCCGAGGTACACGGCGTCGTTGAAATAGGTATACAGACAATCCACGATTGTATGTCATGGAGATAGACAATGATTTACCAAGCCGAAACCCTACAGGTAAAGGAAATACAAGATGGTATTGCAGAGCTAAGCTTCTGCTCTCCAAAATCCGTCAACAAACTCGACCTAGCGACATTGGAATCGCTAGATAAAGCTCTTGATGCGCTCATTGCCCATCAAGGCCTCAAGGGGTTGTTGCTCACTTCAGATAAAGACGCATTCATTGTAGGCGCAGACATTACCGAGTTTTTAGGTCTGTTTGCTAAAACGGATGCCGAGCTCGACCAATGGCTGCAATTTGCTAATAGCATCTTTAACAAATTAGAAGACTTACCCGTTCCGACCATCTCAGTGATCAAAGGCCACGCTCTTGGTGGCGGTTGTGAATGTGTACTAGCAACAGACATGCGTATTGGTGACAAAACCACCAGCATCGGCCTACCAGAAACGAAACTGGGAATCATGCCAGGCTTTGGTGGTTGTGTACGCTTACCTCGCGTTATTGGCGCAGACAGCGCAATGGAAATCATCACCCAAGGCAAAGCATGCCGAGCTGATGAAGCATTGAAAATTGGCTTACTCGATGCTGTTGTAGAGACTGATGCTTTATACGAATCAGCACTACAAACTCTTAACTCTGCAATTAACGAGAAACTTGACTGGCAAGCACGCCGAGCACAGAAAACATCTCCGCTAACGCTGAGTAAGCTTGAATCAATGATGAGCTTCACCATGGCGAAGGGTCTGGTGGCACAAAAAGCAGGTCCTCATTACCCTGCCCCAATGACAGCCGTTATCACGATTGAAGAAGGTGCTCGCTTTGCACGTAATGAAGCGTTAGACATTGAACGTAAGCACTTCGTGAAATTGGCTAAATCGGAAGAAGCAAAATCACTCGTTGGCCTATTCCTTAATGATCAATACATCAAAGGCATTGCGAAAAAAGCAGCGAAGTCAGCAAGTAAAGACACGCAACGTGCAGCCGTGTTAGGTGCTGGTATCATGGGTGGCGGCATTGCTTACCAATCAGCGCTAAAAGGTGTGCCTGTCTTAATGAAAGACATCGCGCAAGCGTCGCTCGACCTAGGCATGACTGAAGCATCTAAGCTGCTGAATAAACGCTTATCTCGCGGTCGCATTGACGGCTTTAAGATGGCGGGTATTTTAGCGTCAATCACACCGAGCCTACATTACGCAGGTATTGAAAACTCTGATGTGATTGTTGAAGCTGTCGTTGAAAACCCTAAAGTAAAAGCAGCAGTTTTGAGTGAAGTTGAATCCCATGTCGGTGACGACACGGTTATCACCTCAAACACCTCGACGATTCCTATCAACCTATTGGCAAAATCACTAAAACGCCCAGAAAACTTCTGTGGTATGCACTTCTTCAACCCAGTGCATCGTATGCCTCTTGTTGAGATCATCCGTGGTGAGCACACCTCTGATGAAACCATCAATCGTGTTGTGGCGTATGCTGCGAAAATGGGCAAATCACCAATTGTCGTTAATGACTGCCCAGGATTCTTCGTTAACCGCGTATTGTTCCCATACTTTGGCGGCTTCAGCATGCTACTTCGTGATGGTGCTGACTTTACGAAAATCGACAAAGTCATGGAGCGTAAGTTTGGCTGGCCGATGGGACCGGCGTACTTGCTTGACGTAGTCGGCATTGATACCGCGTACCACGCACAAGCTGTGATGGCTGAGGGTTTCCCTGAGCGTATGGGTAAACAAGGTCGTGATGCTATTGATGCACTATTCGAAGCAGACAAATATGGTCAGAAGAATGGTAATGGCTTCTACAGCTATACCATAGATAAAAAAGGTAAGCCGAAGAAAACCTTCTCTGAAGAGATCTTGCCGGTGCTCGCTGACGTTTGTGCCGATAAGCAGGACTTTGACGATGAGACCATCATTCAACGTATGATGATTCCAATGATCAACGAAGTTGTGCTGTGCCTTCAAGAAGGCATCATCGCTACTCCGCAGGAAGCAGACATGGCATTGGTTTATGGTCTTGGTTTCCCTCCATTCCGCGGTGGCGTATTCCGCTATCTAGACAGCGTGGGTATTGCTGAATACGTTGAAATGGCAAAACAACACACCGAGCTAGGTGCGATGTACCAAGTACCGCAAATGCTGATTGATATGGCGGCGAAAGGTGAAAGCTTTTACGGTGCACAACAGCAAGGTTCTATCTAAGGAGGGATTCTAAAATGACTAATCAAACAAGAAATGTTGTCGTAGTCGATTGTCTACGTACTCCAATGGGTCGCTCTAAAGGTGGTGCTTTCCGTCATACACGAGCAGAAGATCTATCTGCGCGTCTAATGAAAGGCATTCTTGCACGTAACCCACAAGTGAACCCAAGCGAGATTGAAGACATCTACTGGGGTTGTGTACAGCAAACACTAGAGCAAGGCTTTAACGTTGCACGTAATGCCGCGCTACTCGCGGGCCTGCCGATTGAAATTGGCGCTGTGACGGTTAACCGTTTGTGTGGCTCATCCATGCAAGCGCTGCATGACGGTACACGTGCCATCATGACTGGCGATGCTGAAATCTGCCTAATTGGTGGCGTTGAGCACATGGGGCATGTGCCGATGAACCACGGGGTAGACTTTCACCCTGGTATGTCAAAGAACGTAGCAAAAGCTGCGGGCATGATGGGCTTAACGGCTGAAATGCTTGGTAAATTACATGGCATTAGCCGTGAGCAACAAGACGAGTTTGCCGCGCGCTCTCACGCTCGTGCGCACGCAGCAACCGTAGAGGGTCGCTTTAAAAACGAAATCCTACCAATTGAAGGCCATGCGGCTGACGGTACACTGTTTACTCTCGACTATGATGAAGTGATTCGTCCAGAGACAACAGTTAAAGGTCTGTCTCAGCTTCGTCCTGTGTTTGACCCAGCAAACGGCACAGTAACAGCCGGTACATCATCAGCGCTGTCTGATGGCGCATCAGCGATGCTGATCATGAGCGAAGAGAAAGCCAATGAGCTTGGCTTGAAAATTCGCGCACGTATTAAGGGCATGGCGATCGCAGGTTGCGATCCTTCTATTATGGGTTACGGTCCGGTACCGGCGACGCAAAAAGCGCTCAAGCGTGCCGGTCTTTCAATTGAAGACATGGATGTGGTTGAGCTAAACGAAGCATTTGCAGCGCAGTCTCTGCCGTGTGCTAAAGACTTAGGTCTGCTTGATGTGATGGATGAGAAGGTCAATCTTAACGGTGGTGCGATAGCATTGGGTCATCCACTAGGCTGTTCTGGTTCACGCATCTCAACAACGTTGATCAACCTAATGGAAGCGAAAGATGCGAAATATGGTCTAGCCACTATGTGTATCGGTTTGGGTCAGGGTATAGCGACCGTATTTGAGAGGCCTTAACGCTTGGGGTGAAGTAGGCTCAAAACGACGATGGTCGTAGTGATCTACTCAACAACCAGCATGAAATGAATAAATACTAAAATAATTTAGTATTACACTTAAGGGCGACATCAGATGTCGCCCTTTGTTTTACGCCAAACACAGTAAATATGCATACAAAGCATACATGAAATGAGTAACTTTCATTTTATTCATAGATAGAGAAGACATAGACTTATAGACAGTTAATATCTTGCTGTATGTGGCAACTGAGTCACGCTAACGCAATTTCGGAGAACCTTATGTTTAATGCTCTAGTTCTAAACCAAGAAGACAAACGCACTATCGCTAGTATCGAGCAAATCGATGAAACACAACTGCCGGAAGGTGACGTTCTGGTTGAAGTCGATTACTCATCGTTGAATTACAAAGATGGTTTGGCGATCACAGGTAAAGGTAAAATCATCCGTAACTTCCCGATGGTACCTGGCATTGATCTAGCAGGTACGGTTGTAAGTTCTGAAGATTCGCGTTACCGAGCTGGTGATAAAGTGGTCTTAACTGGCTGGGGCGTGGGTGAAAACCATTGGGGTGGCATGGCTCAACGTGCTCGTCTAAAAGCGGATTGGCTAGTACCACTACCAAAAGGTCTAGACAGCAAGAAAGCAATGATGGTTGGTACTGCTGGCTTCACTGGTATGCTATGTGTTCAAGCACTGCTTGATGCAGGCATCAAACCTGAAGCTGGTGAAATCCTAGTAACGGGCGCAAGTGGCGGCGTAGGCTCGGTTGCAGTAACGCTCCTAGCACAGCTTGGCTACAAAGTTGCTGCAGTGACAGGACGTGTAGAGACAAACGGCCCGCTACTTGAAAAACTAGGTGCTAGCCGCATCATCGACCGTACTGAATTTGAGGAACCAGCACGTCCACTTGAAAAGCAAGTATGGGCAGGTGCGGTAGATACCGTCGGCAGCAAAGTACTAGCAAAAGTACTGGCGCAAATGGATTACAACAGTGCAGTCGCCGCTTGTGGTCTTGCAGGTGGTTTTGATCTACCAACTACAGTGATGCCGTTCATCCTACGTAACGTTCGTCTGCAAGGTGTGGACTCAGTAATGTGTCCAACAGAGAAACGCATCGCAGCATGGGAAAAACTGGTTGAACTACTACCAGACAGCTATTTCGAGCAAGCATGTACTGAAGTAGAACTAGCAGAAGCACCAAAATACGCAGAAGACATCACCAACGGTCAAGTAACAGGTCGTGTGGTTATCAAGCTATAAACACTGACTCAGCATAAACAGACGAAGAGCCGGCATTGCTGGCTCTTTTTGTTAGCAGTTTAATCCCATATCTTCGATACGCTTAGCTATTAGACGGCTACATTCTTCACGCACAATCGTTCTTAACCATTCTTGAGCAGGAGAATGCTCGCAACGCGCATGCCAAATCATCGAGTATTCAAATGGAGTAAATTGGAAGGGTAATGGTTTCACCACCAAGTCATAACGCTCGGCAACCAGATACGCCAAGTCCGCTGGCACTGTGATGATAATTGGCAAGGTATCCATGATCGCCAATGCAGCTTCTAAATGGTAAGCACGCAGAACCATTTTACGCTTAGGCTTCTCAATTAAAGCTTGTTCGATCAGTGCCTTAACACCATCACTGATGGCGATCATGGCATGTGGATGGCTCAGATAATCATCCAAGCTCATTTCTTTATCCGCTAATGGATGCTGTTTTGAAAGCATACACAGCACCCCCACTCGCCCCAACACTTCACTGCGTAGCGGCTCCACCGGGCCAGTTGGGCGACAAATCGCTAAGTCTGCACCTTCATAAGTGAGCTGATCTGATAAACGGTCGTGTTGCAGTGGTAAGAAGTTAAAAGACACGTTTGGCGCTTCTTGGTAAATTCTCGGCAAAGCAAACGGCAGAATGGTTTGCATGGCATAGTCGGTGGTCACGATGTTGAAAGTCTGTACGCATTGCAATGGATCAAACTCAACCGGAGATAACAACTGACGTAAAGACTCTAATGGCTCGCCTAATGAGCGATCGATCTCTAACGCTTTCTGAGTTGGGATCAAATGCTGCCCCTGACGAGTAAACAGCGGGTCTCCCAATAAGTCACGCAGACGACCAAGCACACGACTCATTGCCGATTGACTCAAATTCAGACGTGTTGCCGCCTTACTGACACTGTTTTCTTCTATCAGTACTCGCAACGCAACCAGTAAATTTAAATCTCGGCGATAGATGTCTTCCAGTTCCACGAATTAGCCACTTATTTTGTATGTGTTTAGGTAAATTGTACTCTTCAGGCAAAAAAAATCCCGCCTTTCAGCGGGGAAGCCCAAGAAAAATGGGGATAGTGTCGGAATGAAGTGTCGGTAAAAATAGGTGAGCGTTATTAAAGTATTCTGATCGAAGCAAAAAGCGCTAATTTTCTTGCTCAGATGCACCTGACCATTTGCGCATCTCGATCCAAATCCCAATAATAGTGGCAACCATGCCTACAAGAGGCATCAAAGAGGTGTCAGCTGTCGTTCTGAGTACCAAAGCACAAAACGAGATAAAACAAAGTACGGAGTAAATCGTAAGTCTGTCTAACGCTGTTAACATTGCCTCTCCCTTGCCAGTTGTTACCAAATTGTTAATTTAAGGTAAAACAAAAAATTCCGTTTGCCAAGTGGTTATTGAATATTTTTTCAACGAACGTAGAATTCACCGCTAAGTTAGTTACGAGAATCACACTATGAGCTTTAATCCTGAACTGGCAACAAAGACATTAGAGGCGGAAGGACTGCGCTGCCCAGAGCCAGTGATGATGGTCAGGAAGACAATTCGCAACATGCAAGATGGTGAGATTTTGCTGGTCAAAGCAGATGACCCATCCACGACTCGAGACATTCCGAGTTTCTGCCGTTTTATGGATCACCAATTAATTGCAGCACAAACGGAGCAAGTTCCGTATCAGTACCTGATCAAGAAAGGATTGGAATAATCTGGTCGAATTAAAAACGGCAGCCGATTGGCTGCCGTTTGTTTATTCATCGTATTCGAGTGTGCGAACTTCTGATTGGAGCTTGTTGAGTTGTTTTTTCATTGCCCGCATCTCTTCATGCATAGGAATGATGTGGGCTACGCGAATCCACGCCTCTACTGTTAATCCAGTAAGAACGAACGATCCTGCCACAATCGGCAACCACATATCAGTCAGTACCATCGCTAACAAGCACAGCGCCAAACCAAAGGTGAATAAATAACTCTGACTCTTTGGGGTCATCCCCATGTAACGTGTAAGCATAAACTTGCCCTCTCGCTATCATTCACACCATTAAACTACCATGACAAGTATGACACTAATATGTCATCCGTCACGCTACGGAGCGATTTTAAGTCAGAGTTTGAGCTACGCCACTAATTCGCTAGTTATTGATTATTTGCATCATTTTAACGATTGTTCGCGGATAACATTTTCCATTTTCAGGCTGCGTTATCCGCCTAAAAATATTAAAAGAAGGCCGCACCAATCGCCAACAACACGAACAAAATAGCGGTGACTTTACGAATCAACCCCAGGGGCATCTTGTCTGCTGAAAGCTTACCAATTAACACCACAGGCACGTTAGCCAACAACATACCAATGGTCGTGCCAAGTATGACCCAACTCAGCGCATCCGCGTATTGCGCGCCTAGGATAGAAGTGGCGATCTGAGTTTTATCACCAATCTCAGCCACAAAGAAAGCAATAAAGCTGGCAATGAAAGGACCTCGGTTTGAAATCTGTTCGTCATCATCCAACTTATCAGGAATCAACACCCAAGCCGCCATCGCGACAAAACTGACCACCAGCACCCACTTTAAAATATCAGGTGATAAATAGTCAGCGACAACCACACCTAACCATGCAGCCAAAGCGTGGTTGGCAATGGTTGCCAAAAAGATTGCTGCAATAATTGGTATTGGTTTGCGGTAACGACTTGCGAGTAATAGAGATAGCAATTGGGTCTTATCGCCAATTTCTGCTAACGCTACAGTAGTAATTGAAATAGCTAAAACGCTCACGACATGCTCATTGGGGCAGGGATTATTATTTTTAACCTAAGACAAACCTCACGCCCCTACCCCGGTTCGTGATGATTTGTCTAAGGTCTTGCTAAACTTGAAAGGCTTCAAGTCTCGAACGCCATGGTGATTTTGCACCAATTATGTTGACGGACGAACCAGATGAAACAGAAACTTCATCAGGTAAGCTACTCCCCAAAGACAGGCGCAATTCTAGCCACCTTTGTTGCGCTTCTCAAGAGCCAAAGCAGGCAAAAACTACCTTTTAAGAAAAATACAGCAGATAACGCGGTAAAAATTCATTAAAGAAGAAAATCGCCCACGAATTAATCAAGATTAGCTCTACTCCCATGCTCAATATCTGGTTATACTAGATTGTTAATTTATTCAACCGTAATTACTCTTTATCGCCGTTGTTAGAGTTGAAAAACTCGGCATAGATGACGAATTAACGAGTAACAAGAGAATCGCGCGAACCTGACTTATGCAAAAATACGATATCAAAACCTTCCAGGGAATGATCCTCGCGCTGCAGGATTATTGGGCTCAAAATGGTTGTACCATTGTTCAACCGCTAGATATGGAAGTGGGTGCGGGTACCTCTCACCCAATGACCTGTCTACGAGCGCTTGGCCCAGAGCCAATGTCGACAGCTTACGTACAACCTTCACGTCGTCCTACTGATGGCCGTTACGGTGAAAACCCTAACCGTCTTCAGCACTACTACCAATTCCAAGTAGCGCTAAAACCATCGCCTGACAATATTCAAGAGTTGTACCTTGGCTCCCTTGAAGTTCTTGGTATTGACCCTCTTGTACACGACATCCGTTTCGTAGAAGACAACTGGGAAAACCCAACACTAGGCGCATGGGGTCTAGGCTGGGAAGTTTGGCTAAACGGCATGGAAGTGACTCAGTTTACTTACTTCCAACAAGTTGGCGGCCTTGAGTGTAAACCAGTCACTGGTGAGATCACTTACGGTATCGAACGTCTAGCAATGTACATCCAAGAAGTAGACTCGGTTTACGACCTAGTTTGGAACATCGCGCCAGACGGCAGCAAGGTGACTTACGGTGATATCTTCCACCAAAACGAAGTAGAGCAATCGACTTACAACTTCGAGCACGCAGATGTTGAATTCCTATTTGGTTTCTTCGAGCAGTGTGAGAAAGAGTGTAAAGAGTTGCTTGAGCTTGAAAAGCCACTGCCATTACCTGCTTACGAGCGCATCCTAAAAGCAGGTCACGCATTCAACCTACTAGACGCGCGTAAAGCGATCTCAGTAACTGAGCGTCAGCGTTACATCCTGCGCATCCGCGATCTGACTAAGTCAGTAGCAGAAGCATACTACGCATCGCGTGAAGCTCTTGGCTTCCCAATGTGTAAGAAAGAACAAGCGTAAGGGGTAGAGAACATGGCAAAAGAATTTCTAATCGAGCTAGGTACAGAAGAGCTACCACCAACGCAACTTCGTACGCTAGCTGAAGCATTCGCAGCAAACTTCGAAGCAGAACTAAAAGGCGCTGAGCTAGCTCACGAAGGCGTAAAATGGTTTGCGGCTCCTCGTCGTCTTGCACTTAAAGTCGCGGCACTAGCAGAAAGCCAATCAGACAAAATCGTTGAAAAACGTGGCCCTGCGGTTTCTGCAGCGTTTGACGCGGAAGGCAACCCAACCAAAGCGGCTCAAGGCTGGGCACGCGGTTGTGGTATTTCTGTTGACCAAGCAGAGCGCATGGTTACAGATAAAGGCGAATGGCTACTGTTCAAACAAGAAGTGAAAGGTCAGCCAACGTCTGAGATCGTTGTTGAACTTGCAGCGAAAGCACTAGCAAACCTACCTATCGCAAAACCAATGCGCTGGGGTAACAAAACGACTCAATTTATCCGCCCAGTGAAAACGCTAACCATGCTGATGGGCAGCGACCTAATCGAAGGCGAGATCCTTGGTGTCGCTTCTGACCGCACTATCCGTGGTCACCGCTTCATGGGTGAACAAGAGTTCACTATCGATTCTGCTGAGCAATACCCTGCAATCCTAGAAGAGCGCGGTAAAGTTATGGCAGATTACGAAGCACGTAAAGCCATCATCCTAGCTGACGCACAAAAAGCGGCAGCAGAAGTTGGCGGTATCGCTGATCTAGAAGATGACCTAGTAGAAGAAGTCACGTCTCTGGTTGAATGGCCAGTAGTACTTACAGCGAAGTTCGAAGAAGAGTTCCTAAAAGTGCCTTCTGAAGCGTTGGTTTACACCATGAAAGGTGACCAGAAGTACTTCCCTGTTTATGACGAAAACAAGAAGCTACTACCTAACTTCATCTTCGTATCGAACATCGAATCAAAAGAACCTCGTTACGTAATCGAAGGTAACGAGAAAGTGGTTCGTCCTCGTCTTGCTGACGCAGAGTTCTTCTTCAACACAGACCGTAAGCGTCCGCTTATCGACCGTCTGCCTGAACTAGAGCAAGCGATCTTCCAAAAGCAACTGGGTACGATCAAAGACAAAACAGACCGCATCACAGAACTTGCTGGCTACATTGCAGAGCAAATCGGTGCTGACGTTGAGAAATCAAAGCGTGCTGGTCTACTAGCAAAATGTGACCTAATGACCTCAATGGTATTCGAATTCACGGATACTCAAGGTGTTATGGGTATGCACTACGCTCGCCACGACGGTGAAGCAGAAGAAGTTGCAGTCGCACTGAACGAGCAATACATGCCTCGTTTCGCAGGTGATGAACTGCCATCAAACGGCGTTTCAACAGCAGTTGCAATGGCAGACAAGCTAGACACTATCGTAGGTATCTTCGGTATTGGTCAAGCGCCTAAAGGCAGCGACCCATTCGCACTACGCCGCGCATCTCTAGGTGTACTACGTATCATCGTTGAATACGGCTACAACCTAGATCTTGTTGACCTAGTAGCGAAAGCGAAGTCACTGTTTGGCGACCGCCTAACCAACGACAACGTTGAACAAGACGTTATCGAGTTCATGCTTGGTCGTTTCCGCGCTTGGTACCAAGACGAAGGCTTCAGCGTAGACATCATTCAAGCAGTTCTAGCGCGTCGTCCGACGAAACCAGCAGACTTCGACCAACGAGTTAAAGCGGTTTCTCACTTCCGTGAACTGGAAGCGGCAGAGTCTCTAGCAGCAGCGAACAAACGTGTTGGTAATATCCTAGCGAAATTCGACGGCGAACTAGCAGCAGACATCGACCTAGCATTGCTACAAGAAGACGCAGAGAAAGCACTAGCAGAAAGCGTTGAAGTCATGACTGAAGCACTAGAGCCTGCATTTGCGACCGGTAACTACCAAGAAGCCCTAAGCAAGCTAGCAGATCTACGTGAGCCAGTGGATGCGTTCTTCGATAACGTAATGGTAATGGCAGACGACGAAGCACTTAAGAAGAACCGTCTGACATTGCTGAACAACCTGCGTAACCTGTTCTTACAGGTCGCAGATATCTCTGTCCTTCAAAAGTAATTCATTACTGATTCAGAAGTGATTAAGAGATAAGTAAAGGGAAGCGTCGGCTTCCCTTTTTTGTTGTCTTTAAACGGAGATAATCGGTTCTTATTATTCATTTTGTGAACAAGGCAAAAATTTGTAGGGTGAGACACGTTTAACTTGTTGGTGCAGAGCTCGGATTGTAGAGGCTCAGTTTTGCTATAACTGGACTGTTTATTCGGGGGAAGGACACAATGAAAAAAACAATTCTCGCACTCTCTATTGGACTATTGAGCGCCTGCAGCCAGATTCCAGAAAATGCTATCGTACTGAGCGTTGGAGACGATACAGCCGTCTTCGAACCAAACTCTAACGGCTTACTTGTCGCCGAGCAAAAACTCGAAAAAGGCAGCTACACCTTTACCATTGCCGACAGTAATCAAAGCTGTGGAAGTAGTTTTGCTTTGGCAGAAGAAAGCCGCATCAAATTCAATCGTCCATTAAAAATGGATAATTGCGCCACAGATGCCCAAATGCCGCTGCGCATCTTCAAAGCCAACACCTATCAATTTACGCTCAACCCAACCACTAACGAGCTAACTGTTAGGCTCAAACCCAAAAAGAATCAAGACATCACCTACTCTTGCCCTGTCGCAACCAATACGCCAAAAACCATCAACGTTGAGCAAACCTTTAATGATGGCACTGTCGTTCGCGATGCCTTAACCGGACAAGAAACTATAGTTACAGATGGCAGCGTAACCATGCAGCCGGGCCCTATGAGCCAAGGTCTGTTGTTACTAGAAGAGGTTGAGCAACAAGCAGAAAAACCTTTCAGTTGGGACAACGCGACGGTGTACTTCGTCATGACTGACCGCTTCTATAACGGCAACCCAGACAACGACAACAGCTACGGTCGCAGCAAAGACGGGAAATACGAGATTGGTACCTTCCATGGTGGTGACTTAGCGGGTCTGACGAAAAAACTCGATTACATCGAATCGCTTGGTGTGAATGCTATCTGGATAACCTCACCACTGGAACAAATCCATGGCTGGGTTGGCGGCGGCGATAAAGGCGACTTTAAGCACTACGGCTACCACGGCTACTACCACCAAGATTGGACTAAGCTTGATGCCAACATGGGTACCGAAGATGAGCTCAGAACCTTCGTCGATACCGCCCACAAGAAAGGCATCCGCGTGATTTGGGATGTAGTCATGAACCACACAGGTTATGCGACATTAGCAGACATGCAGGAATTCGGATTTGGTCAGCTTTACCTTGATGACCAAGAAGCCAAAGAAGTCCTTGGTGAAAAATGGACCGACTGGCAGCCAAAATCAGGACAAAGCTGGCACAGCTTCAACGATTACATCAAATACGGTGATAGCGAAGCGTGGGACAAATGGTGGGGCAAAGATTGGATTCGTACCGACATCGGCGACTACGATGCACCAGGCTACAATGACATCACCATGTCTTTGAACTACCTACCGGATCTCAAAACCGAATCGACTCAGAAAACCGGATTACCAAACTTCTTCCGCAATAAAGACACCAATGCGCAAGATGAGCTGCAAACCCCGCGTGAGCATCTGATTACGTGGTTATCCGACTGGGTACGCGACTACGGCATTGATGGCTTCCGCGTCGACACTGCTAAGCACGTTGAAATGGAAGCGTGGGCAGAGCTGAAAGCCAGCACCACTCAAGCGCTTGCCCAGTGGAAGCAAAACAACCCAGACAAAGCCTTGGATGATCTACCTTTCTGGATGACGGGTGAAGTATGGGCGCACAGCGTGGTGAAAAGCCCGTATTTCGATAACGGCTTCGATTCCATCATCAACTTCGAGTTCCAATCTGATGTAGCACCAAAAGCGCTGAAATGCTTTGCTCAACTCGATAGCGATTATCGCCGCTACGCGGAACGTATTAACTCCGATCCTGAGTTCAACGTGTTGAGCTACCTATCTTCACACGATACACAGCTGTTTTGGTCGGCACGCAGCCGCAGCTTCGATGACCAAGCACGTGCCGCAAATGCACTGATGTTGGCTCCGGGTGCAGTGCAAATCTACTACGGCGATGAGATTGCTCGTGACTTTGGCGTGACTGGCTCCGATCCTACTCAAGGTACTCGCTCTGATATGCCATGGGATAAGATTCATGGCGAACGTGAAGACTTGCTGCAACATTGGCAAAAACTCGGCGAGTTCCGTCAACGCCACCCAGCGGTTGCGCAAGGCAAACACATCACTCGCAATCAAGAAGGGTATTACGCGTTCGAGCGCCAATACCACGACGACAAAGTGCTGATCGTCTACACTGGCGAATAGCCGATTCACTCCACCAGCAAGGGAAGCATTTCGCTTCCCTTTTTTATTCACTGCTCATATCCCCATCATCTGGTCTGATGACAAACTTTTTTCTTCTTCGAGTAAATTCACACTTTGCGTCGTAATAACATTAGGGTAAGGTCAAGTATTACTCTATAAGCTGATGTTTCATCAGCATTCAATACACATAAGCAATCACAATGAATTAGGTATCAGTCAGCATGCAGTTCTCAAAGTTTGGTGAAAAATTTAATCAGTATTCAGGTATTACGCAGTTAATGGACGATTTGAATGATGGTCTACGCACACCAGGTGCCATCATGCTCGGTGGAGGTAACCCAGCCGCCATTCCTGCCATGCTCGATTACTTTCACCAAGCCAGTGAGGAAATGCTCGCCAGTGGCGAACTCGTCGCCGCACTCGCCAACTACGATGGGCCGCAGGGTAAAGACGCGTTCGTGAAAGCGCTGGCTCAGTTATTCCGTGAAACTTACGGTTGGGAGATTTCAGAGAAGAACATCAGCCTAACTAACGGCAGCCAAAGTGGCTTCTTCTACTTGTTCAACTTACTCGCAGGTAAACAGCCTGACGGTTCGCATAAGAAGGTGCTACTGCCTATCGCGCCTGAGTACATCGGCTATGGTGATGCTGGCATTGATGAAGATATTTTTGTCTCTTACCACCCAGAAATCGAGCTGTTAGATAACGGATTGTTTAAATACCACATCGATTTTGAACAGCTAACCGTCGACGATTCTGTTGCGGCAATCTGCGCATCTCGCCCAACCAACCCAACGGGTAACGTACTGACAGACGAAGAAGTGCGTAAACTGGACAAACTCGCACGTGAAAACAACATCCCACTGATCATCGATAACGCCTACGGCTTGCCGTTCCCGAACATCATCTTTGAAGATGTCGAACCGTTCTGGAATGAAAACACCATCTTGTGCATGAGCCTATCCAAACTTGGCTTGCCTGGCGTGCGTTGCGGGATTGTGATTGCGAGTGAAGAAATCACTCAAGCGTTAACCAATATGAACGGCATCATCAGCCTAGCACCAGGCAGTGTGGGTCCAGCGCTGGCAAACCACATCATAGCTAAAGGCGACCTGCTTAAACTGAGTTCAGAGGTGATTAAGCCGTTTTACAAGCAGAAGTCGCAACGTGCGGTTGAACTGCTGCAAGAAGCGATTACCGATGAGCGCTTCCGTATTCACAAACCTGAAGGGGCGATCTTCTTGTGGTTATGGTTTGATGAGCTGCCAATTACAACAATGGAGTTGTACCAACGCTTGAAAGCGCGTGGCGTATTGATTGTTCCGGGTGAGTACTTCTTTATTGGTCAGAAAGACGAGTGGGACCATGCTCATCAGTGCTTACGCATGAACTACGTTCAAGACGATGAGATGATGCAGAAAGGGATTGCGATTATCGCGGAAGAAGTTGAAAAGGCTTACCAGCAAGGTCAGTAAAGCAAACTCCCACATCAAAGACACAAATTAAAAAGAGCGCCAACTGGCGCTCTTTCTCACTCTATAAGGCAAATAACTTGCTGATTAGTTGCTTTCTAGCAGGTTGTTGCCACCGATAGCAATTTTACGTGGTTGCATTGCTTCTGGGATTTCACGAACCAAATCAATATGTAATAAGCCGTTTTCCATTGATGCGCCAGTCACTTTGACGTAATCCGCTAGCTGGAATTTACGTTCAAAGTCGCGCTCAGCAATGCCTTGGTACACGTAGTTTTTGCCTTCTTCTGCTTTGCGTTCGCCCTTCACGATCAACATGTTTTCGTTTTGAGTCAGATCGAGTTGGTCTTCAGAGAAGCCAGCAACTGCCATAGTAATACGGTAGTTATGCTCGTCTTTTTGCTCAATGTTGTACGGAGGGTAACCGCCAGAAGTATTTTTCGCTGTATTCGCTTCCATCAGGTTTAGCAGACGATCAAAGCCAATTGCATTACGGTATAGTGGTGAGAAATCTACGTTACGCATAAATCTATCCTCTTAATTAAGCAATAGTCTTAGTTCGGATGAACTTCATCCTACTGGCGTGTTTATGCAAAAACCGACGCCGAACTAAGAGATTCTTATCATTCCACTGGCCTTGGTTTGGCTCGGAGACATGATATTGAATCTAAAGGTTTAAGTTGTGTGCTAAAACACCATATCCTCTTTTGAGCGATCTCGTTTTAGCGATTCCAGAGGGCTGTCTTCTAGTCTCTAGCAAGCCAGTCATCCTCTTCACAACTAGATATAAGGTCGTCAAAAATGACTTTCAAGGGAAAAAATAAAAAATTTTAAGTGCGCTCGCTATCTCCCCAGAAAGGTCAGTTTACCCTCGCTTTGCAATCGGTATTAAAAAGCCCACCTTTCTGGTGGGCTCAATCTGCACTCTACTTGCGGGAGGATTTACGCGCTTTTACAACCCTCTTTTCTGCCGCTTTTTCCTGTTTTAACTTACGCTTTTCTTTCAGACTCAACTGTGGTTGTTTCTTGTCTTTCTTACTCATGACTTCACCTCTATTTATTGACACAACAGACAGCCACACAGCATTTTCTGCGCTGGTGGCTGCGATTGATGAACAATTTCAGTAATCACAAAGCAGCGTCGCTGATTAAAAATTTCTATTTCGAACGCATCATTTTTAGCTCGACCTAACAATCGAGACCCCAAATAAGAATCGACCGCGAGCATACCTGTCATCGGTTGGTTCTTGTGCGAGTTGACTAACGTCATGCGATATTGATAAGCACGCTCAACATCCACTAAGCGAACCGTATCCCCAACCGCAATACGAGCTCGGTTACGGCAATGGGCTTGTTGCTCGTAAGTTTCAAAGAGTGACAACAACCTTAGTGGTGATTGATAGGTTAAAAAGCGACTGGTTAACCACCAAGTTCGCAGCGCCAAACAGTACGCCGAGAACCAGCGTTCAAACATGATTATTTCCTTCTTAATGCCTTGTCTTACAAATAAATTCAGTACATTGAACCGGAAGTGCATCACCTCCGGCTTAGTTCAGGAAAGTCATCACCATTTTCTCAACCTCCTTATTCATCAGCTCTTCAGCACTATAGCGAGCAGAAAAAAGAAAGCAAAAGCGCCCAAGCGAACAAAATGGCGAGAAAAAAAGAAAACAGAAATAAAATGGCAAGCTTGATCAGGTTATTGGCAGTTAGCACCAGAAAAACCAAAGTCTTGGCAGAAAGTGGCGATTTTCACTGGTGGTTAAAACAAAAAAAGCAGCGATTTCTCGCTGCTTTTTCCTATTAAGACAAGTTGTCGTTACACGTCTAAGTTCGCTACTTTCAGCGCGTTTTCTTCGATGAAGTTACGACGAGGTTCTACTTGGTCACCCATCAGTGTTGTGAACAATTGGTCTGCGCCTACCGCATCCTCAATCGTTACTTGCATCATGCGACGCGTTTCTGGGTCCATAGTCGTTTCCCACAGCTGATCTGGGTTCATCTCACCTAGACCTTTGTAACGCTGACGGCTCAGACCACGCATTGACTCTTTAACCAACCAATCAAGCGCTTCTGCAAAGCTTGCTACTGGCATCGTACGCTCGCCACGTTTGATGTACGCACCTTCTTCCAGAAGCCCATCCAGTGCTTCTGATAGATCAGCCAACTTGCCGTACTCTTTCGAGTTTAGGAAGTCGATGCTAATTGCATGTTCGTGCGTCACGCCGTGAGTACGAACCACGATCTTAGGCAAGTTTAAGCCTAGTTCTTCGTGCTGTTCAACTTCGTAGCTGTATTGGCTCGCACCCACTTCTTTCGCATTCAGCTGCTCAATAAGCTGCTTCGTCCACGCTTCAACAACTGATGCGTCATGGCATTGCTCAGGAGTTAGACGAGGAGTGTAAATCAGCTCGTTTACCAAAGCACTTGGGTAACGACGGCTCATACGTTCCGCCAGTTTAATACCCGCATTGTACTGTTGAACAAGCTTCTCTAGTGCTTCACCTGCCAATGCTGGTGCTTCTGCGTTTACGTGTAGCGATGCATTATCCAGAGCCAATGATACTTGGTATTGGTTCATCGCTTCTTCGTCTTTGATGTACTGCTCTTGTTTGCCTTTTTTCACTTTGTAAAGTGGTGGCTGAGCGATGTACACGTAACCACGCTCGATAAGCTCTGGCATTTGACGGTAGAAGAAGGTCAATAGTAGCGTACGAATGTGCGAACCATCGACATCGGCATCGGTCATGATGATGATGTTGTGGTAACGCAGCTTGTCCGGGTTGTACTCGTCACGACCGATACCACAACCAAGTGCAGTGATCAGAGTGGCCACTTCTTGCGAAGACAGCATCTTGTCGAAACGTGCTTTTTCTACGTTAAGAATCTTACCTTTTAGCGGTAGGATTGCTTGGTTCTTACGGTTACGGCCTTGTTTTGCGGAGCCGCCTGCCGAATCACCCTCCACTATGTATAGTTCAGAGAGTGCCGGATCTTTTTCCTGACAGTCTGCAAGTTTACCTGGAAGGCCAGCCAGGTCT
Source organism: Vibrio sp. Y10_XG_PY6 (assembly GCF_024181795.1). Taxonomy (NCBI): domain Bacteria; kingdom Pseudomonadati; phylum Pseudomonadota; class Gammaproteobacteria; order Vibrionales; family Vibrionaceae; genus Vibrio; species Vibrio sp. Y10_XG_PY6. Next base: position 91,073 of record NZ_JAMZAQ010000006.1, on the reverse strand, counting down.
AGTGCACCTTTACGGCGCGTCATTTCACGAGCTTTACGCGCTGCTTCACGTGCACGTGCTGCATCGATGATTTTCGAACAAACCATCTTCGCTTCTGTCGGGTTCTCAATCAGGAACTCAGACAGTTTTTCACCCATTGCAGACTCAACAGCTGATTTCACTTCAGAAGAAACCAGTTTGTCTTTAGTTTGGCTTGAGAACTTAGGATCAGGCACTTTCACCGAAACAACCGCAGTTAGACCTTCACGCGCATCGTCGCCTGAAGTCGCTGTTTTTGCTTTCTTAGAGAAACCTTCTTTATCCATAAAGCTGTTCAATGTACGTGTTAACGCAGCACGGAAACCAGCAAGGTGAGTACCACCATCACGCTGTGGGATATTGTTGGTAAAACAGAAGATGTTCTCTTGGAAACCATCGTTCCATTGCATCGCCACTTCAACTGAAATGCCGTCTTCACGCTCTGAGTTAAAGTGGAAGATTTTTTCGATGATTGGCGTTTTGTTGGTGTTTAGGTGATCAACGAACGCTTGAATACCACCTTCATACATGAAGTGATCATGTTTGTCCGCTTCACGCTCATCAACCAATTTGATCGATACACCAGAGTTCAGGAATGACAGTTCACGCAGGCGTTTCGCCAGAATGTCATAGTGGAACTCAGTGTTAGAGAAGGTCTCGGCACTTGGCCAGAAACGAATTTGCGTACCGGTTTTATCCGTATCACCCACAACAGCTAGTGGCGCTTGAGGCTCACCATGGCGGTAGGTTTGCGTATGGATATGGCCACCACGATGAATCGTCAGCTCAACTTTCTCAGATAGCGCGTTTACCACTGAAACACCTACCCCGTGAAGACCACCCGATACTTTGTATGAGTTATCGTCGAACTTACCACCCGCGTGAAGAACCGTCATGATTACTTCTGCTGCAGAGACATTTTCCTCTGAGTGGATTTCTGTTGGAATGCCACGACCATCATCGCTAACGGAAACCGAGTTATCCTCATGAATTGTCACAACGATGTCTTTACAGTGACCTGCCAACGCTTCATCAATTGAGTTATCCACCACCTCGAAAACCATGTGGTGAAGGCCGGTGCCGTCGTCCGTATCGCCGATGTACATTCCTGGACGCTTACGTACCGCATCCAGACCCTTCAGTACCTTAATACTCGATGAATCGTAATTTTCAGACATGAGTTTCTCTCTTCTAGTTTGACTCTATCCTGCCATGTTCCACATGAAACAATTTACCGTTATCGTCCAACATATCGGCGATTTGGCTTTCAGTGATAGAGCTTACAAATACTTGTGCGCCCGTCTCTTTTAAGCAGTCAGCAAGACGCTTGCGACGTTGGCTATCTAATTCCGACGCGAAGTCATCAATTAGGTAAATGCATTGTTTACCGGTCATCTCTGTCAGGTGTTGCCCTTGCGCGACACGCAATGCACACACCATGAGTTTTAACTGACCGCGTGACAGAACATCTTCAACGGGCGTTCCGTTCACTTTAATGCGCAAATCAGCTTTGTTTGGGCCACTAAAGGTGTATCCCAATGCCTGATCACGCTCAAAATTCTTTTCTAGTATCTCGTGGTATGGGGTGTCTTTATCCCAGCCACGATAATACTTCAATTGGATCTCAAATTCTGGCAAAAATGTCTGACAGATAGTTTCGGCGACGGTTTTCATCTGCTCGATGTAACTTGCTCGCCATTGGCTGATGTTTTCAGCCAACCCTGCCATTTCCTGATCCCAATAACTGAGTTCACGATAACTATTGGCGGTTTTCAACAACGCGTTGCGCTGCTTGTTCAGGCGCTTGAACCTTCCCCATGCTTGATAAAAAGCGGGCTCGGTATGAAATACGCCCCAATCAATAAACGCGCGACGATGTTTAGGGCCATCTGTCAGTAAATCAAACCCTTCTGGGTGTATCAACTGCAGAGGCAGAACTTGTGCCAACTGCGCTAATTTTTGTCCAGATTGACCGCCTATTTTAACCTCTGTTGAGCCATCACGCTGCTTATTAATGCCGATAGGTAGCTCAAATTGATCCGAGTTCAAAAAACGACCATGAACAAACAGTTCGTCACACTCATTTTGTATCACTCGTCCGGTGAGAGAACTCTTGAATGAGCGGCCATGCCCGAGCAGGTAAACCGCTTCTAAGACACTGGTTTTACCGCTGCCGTTCGGCCCGATAAGAAAGTTAAAGCCTGCTGATAACTCAATATCACAGGCTTTAATGTTTCGAAACTGCTGAATGATGAGACGAGAAAGAGGCATTCAGTTGGCTTATAGACGAATTGGCATCACCACGTACATGGCACTGTCATCGTCGGCATTTTCAATCAATGCGCTAGCGTTAGCATCCGACATCGACACACGTACATTTTCACAACGCAACGTGTTCAGAACATCAAGCACATAGCTTACGTTAAAGCCGATTTCGATGGCGTCACCTTCAAAGGTCACATCAAGCATCTCTTCCGCTTCTTCTTGTTCTGGGTTATTCGCGGTTATGCGCATTTCAGTATCAGCCAGATTCACACGCACGCCACGGAATTTTTCGTTGGAAAGAATCGCAGCACGAGAGAAGGCTTGGCGCAACTCGTCACAACTTGCTATTAGGGTCTTATTGGTGCTCTGAGGCAATACGCGGCGGTAGTCAGGGAAACGACCATCAACCAACTTAGAGGTAAAAGTAAAGTTATTCACCTCAGCACGAACATTGGAGCTACCGATCTGAAGTACTACAGGTTGCTCTGGCGCGTCCATCAACTTCACTAATTCTTGCACACCTTTGCGTGGCACGATGATTTGCTTCTGCGCAAAATCCGCACCCAGCTGAGTTTGCGATACCGCCATACGGTGGCCGTCCGTCGCCACGCTGCGTAGCGTGGTACCGTCAATTTCAAACAACATGCCGTTGAGGTAGTAACGAACGTCTTGATTCGCCATCGAGAACTGAGTTTTGTCGATCAGCGTACGTAGATCGGCTTGGCTCAGTGATACTTCCACTTCACTTTGCCAATCTTCAATATTAGGGAAATCGTTCGCAGGAAGCGTTGCCAATGAGAAACGGCTGCGACCAGAGCGAACTTGTACGCGATCACCTTCTAATACAAATGTGATGATCGCATCGTCCGGTAAACCACGGCAGATATCGAGAAACTTACGCGAAGGAACGGTAATGCTGCCCGCTTCAAAATCACCTTCTAGCGTCACTTTGCTTACTAACTCTACTTCAAGATCGGTTGCCGTCATCGACAATACGTTCTCTTCTACTTTAAGAAGTAGGTTACCCAGGATTGGCAGAGTTGGTCGGCCACCTAAAGCGCCCGAAACCTGCTGTAGCGGTTTGATTAAATGACTACGTTCAATGGTAAATTTCATGCTTGGCTCTTTACGCTGTCAGCTCAATAAATGATTTGCTTAGAATACCGTTATTCTAACCGATTACGAGGACAGGGTGCGAATCAAGTTAGAGTAATCTTCTTTAATATCGTGGCTCTCTTCACGCAGCTGCTCAATCTTGCGACACGCATGAAGTACGGTCGTATGATCGCGACCACCAAATGCATCACCGATTTCTGGCAAGCTGTGGTTGGTTAACTCTTTTGCTAACGCCATGGCCAGCTGACGAGGACGCGCTACAGAACGAGAGCGACGTTTAGACAGCAAGTCCGCCACTTTAATCTTGTAGTATTCCGCCACAGTCTTTTGAATGTTATCGATCGTCACCAGCTTCTCTTGTAGAGCAAGCAGATCGCGCAGCGCTTCACGAACAAAATCAATCGTAATTGGGCGGCCAGTAAAGTTCGCGTTAGCGATAACGCGGTTCAGTGCACCTTCTAGCTCACGGACGTTCGAACGCAGACGCTTGGCAATGAAGAATGCCACTTCATCAGCAAGGTGGATTTGGTGATCTTCGGCTTTTTTCATCAAGATCGCCACACGCGTTTCAAGCTCAGGCGGCTCGATCGCAACAGTAAGACCCCAACCAAAGCGAGATTTAAGACGATCTTCAACGCCATTAATCTCTTTAGGATAACGGTCAGACGTTAAGATGATCTGCTGGTTACCTTCCAATAGTGCGTTGAAGGTATGGAAGAATTCTTCTTGCGAACGTTCTTTATTAGCAAAGAATTGGATGTCATCGATAAGGAGTGCATCCACACTGCGGTAGTAGCGTTTGAATTCTTCAATCGCATTGTTTTGCAGCGCTTTCACCATGTCTTGCACAAAACGCTCTGAGTGCATGTAGACCACTTTCGCGTTCGGGTTGTTATCCACAATCGCGTTACCCACCGCATGCAATAAGTGGGTTTTACCCAAACCCGTGCCGCCGTATAGGAATAGTGGGTTGTAAGCTGCACCTGGGTTATCTGATACCTGACGCGCCGCAGCCAAACCCAGTTGGTTCGACTTACCTTCAACAAAGTTGTCGAACTTGTGTTTTGGGTTCATGTTTGAGCGGTGATTGATCGCCGCAATCGCTTGAGCGTCGTCATCCCAGGTTTTGTGTACTGGCTTACGTGCCTGTAATTGCGCAGGTGCAGATGACTCCGCAGCCACATCTGCAGGCGTACGTGTCGGCGCTGGTTTTGGAGCAGAGACAGGTCGACTCCCCACTTCAAAGCGTAAGTTAGGAATGTCGCCACCACAGTATTCCTGTAGTAAACGAGTAATATTGTTCAGATACTTATCACGCACCCAGTCCAACACAAAGCGGTTTGGCGCGAATAGAGTGAGAGTATTGTCATTGAGCTCCGCTTGTAGCGGACGAACCCACATGCTGAATTCTGTAGCTGGTAGCTCTTCTTGAAGCTGCTGCAAACATTGCAGCCAAAGCGAAGATGACACGGTGCCCCCACTGAGTAATTGAATTATCGGAAAAGACTGGCAATTTTACCTGTTGATAACCAAGATCGCCAGCGATTGATCGACGATCCAGTGAATAAGATCCAAGTTATTCACAATTATTTCTGCAAACTTGATGAGATCAACACACCTTGCCCCAAATTTGCCCACACAACGATCCACAATTGGGCAAAATTCACAAGATCGAGTGATTGGTGATAAGTCTGTGTATTATTTTATTCCCAATGCTGATTTTGTCGATCATTTCCCCTGGTTCAGTTCGCATTTTCGTCACATTTAACATTCTTCTTCTATTATCTAATAACTCACAGGTCTAGGTTATTGCTCTTGGTTATTTATTTAATTGAGCTAACTAACAGTAGTATTTCCAACCATAAAATTATGGAGATGTATTATGAAAAACTGGATTAAGGTTGCCGTTGCAGCCATTGCACTGTCGGCAGCAACCGTACAAGCCGCTACTGAAGTCAAAGTTGGTATGTCAGGTCGCTACTTCCCGTTTACTTTTGTAAAGCAAGATAAGCTACAAGGCTTTGAAGTCGACATGTGGGATGAAATCGGCAAACGCAACGATTATAAAATCGAATACGTAACAGCCAACTTCTCTGGTTTATTTGGTCTGCTAGAAACCGGTCGCATCGATACGATCTCCAACCAAATCACCATGACTGATGAGCGTAAAGCCAAATACCTATTTGCTGACCCTTACGTTGTAGATGGCGCACAAATTACCGTGCGTAAAGGCAACGAAAGCATCAAAGGTGTTGACGATCTTGCGGGCAAAACCGTTGCGGTGAACCTAGGCTCTAACTTTGAGCAACTGCTTCGTCAGTACGACAAAGATGGCAAGATCAACATCAAAACATACGACACTGGTATCGAACATGACGTGGCGCTCGGTCGTGCAGATGCATTTGTAATGGATCGTCTTTCTGCGCTAGAACTGATTAAGAAAACCGGTCTTCCTCTGGAATTGGCGGGCGAACCGTTTGAAACCATTCAAAACGCATGGCCTTTCGTGGACAACGAGAAAGGTCGTAAGCTGCAAGAAGAAGTAAACAAAGCACTGGCTGAGATGCGCGCAGATGGTACAGTAGAGAAAATTTCCGTGAAGTGGTTTGGCGCTGACATCACGAAATAAGAACTCTTTGTACTTTAGGCCGCAAAGTGGTATCACTCTCGGACTAAAATAAACTTACGTAAAGGTGGAACTTGTTTTCCACCTTTTCTTTTCTCTAGCCTTTAGGTAAGCCGTATGGGATTTGACTTTAATTACATGTTGGAACTGCTGCCGATATTGCTGAAATATCTTGGCACTACCATGGAAATGGCGACGTGGGGATTGGTGTTTTCACTGATTTTATCCGTCATTTTAGCCAATATTCGCGTATTTAAACTGCCAGTTCTGGATCAATTAAGCCAACTGTACATCAGCTTCTTCCGTGGCACCCCTCTCCTAGTTCAGCTTTTCCTGCTTTATTACGGCTTACCACAAATTTTCCCATTGATGGTTGGTATTGATGCCTTCTCAGCAGCGGTGATCGGTTTAACGCTGCACTTTGCCGCTTATATGGCGGAAAGCATTCGTGCCGCCATTATTGGTATTGATCGTAGTCAAATGGAAGCGAGCTTATCGGTGGGCATGACAACATCCCAAGCGATGCGCCGCGTCATTTTGCCTCAAGCAACCCGTGTAGCGCTGCCTTCACTGATGAACTATTTCATCGATATGATCAAGTCAACGTCTCTCGCCTTTACGCTTGGTGTGGCTGAAATCATGGCCAAAGCACAGATGGAAGCCTCATCAAGTTTCCGTTTCTTTGAAGCTTTCCTTGCGGTTGCTCTTATCTACTGGGGCGTGGTGGTGATTCTGACTCGCGTACAAATCTGGGCAGAAGCAAAACTGAATAAGGCGTACGTACGATGATCAAATTAGAAAATATTCACAAACGTTTTGGTGAGACTGAAGTGCTGAAAGGCATTGATCTCGATATTCAGCAAGGTGAGATCATTGTGATTATCGGTTCAAGTGGCACGGGTAAATCAACCTTGCTGCGTACGGTGAACTTTCTAGAACAGGCAGATGAAGGTCGTATCACGATAGATGACGTCTCTGTTGATACTCAAAAACACACAAAAGCCGAAGTATTAGCGCTGCGTCGTCGAACTGGCTTTGTGTTCCAAAACTATGCCCTGTTTGCCCATATGAATGCGCGCCAGAACATTGCCGAAGGTCTAGTGACCGTTCGAGGTTGGAAAAAAGCCGATGCTCTCAAACGAGCGCAACAAATTCTGGATGACATTGGCCTTGGGGATAAAGGCGATAGTTATCCAGCGGCATTGTCTGGCGGCCAACAACAACGTGTGGGTATCGGCCGAGCGATGGCGCTGCAACCAGAACTGCTGTTATTTGACGAACCAACTTCTGCGTTGGATCCTGAATGGGTCGGTGAAGTTCTCTCATTAATGAAGAAGTTAGCTAATCAGCATCAAACCATGCTGGTGGTGACGCACGAGATGCAATTCGCGAAAGAAGTCGCTGATAGAGTGATCTTCATGGCGGAAGGCAATATCGTTGAGCAAGGTTCTCCACAGGATATCTTCGATAATCCACAAGATCCTCGTTTGAAAAAATTCCTTAACCAAGTAGGAATAGAGTAACGATCAAGCATCAGGATCGATTGATCCTTGAGATTTTACTCACACTACGTATAATCGCCCGGCCGGAATTTCGTACTCATTGAGTCATTGACACATTATGTGAGTGTGATTACAATTCCGCCTCTTTGTTGAGAGGCGTCGGTTGTCCTTCTCTATATAAAGAGCTTCTTTATATAAGAAAGCAAATACCCACGCCGGGTTTAACAAGAACCTAAAACTACTGATCAGTAAAGGTAATTATCATGAAACGCACTTTTCAACCTACAGTTCTAAAGCGCAAGCGTACTCACGGCTTCCGTGCTCGCATGGCAACTAAGAACGGTCGTAAAGTTATCAACGCACGTCGTGCAAAAGGCCGTGCGCGCCTATCAAAATAATCGCTAGTTTATTTTGAACACGTACGCGTTTAATCGGGAGTTACGTTTGTTAACTCCCGAGCATTATCAAAACGTCTTCCAGCAAGCTCATCGAGCTGGCTCGCCTCATTTCACCATCATTGCTCGCAATAACAAACTTTCTCATCCACGATTAGGTTTAGCGGTTCCAAAAAAGCAAATCAAAACGGCTGTCGGTCGTAACCGATTTAAGCGTTTGGCTCGTGAAAGCTTTCGTAACAATCAACATCAGCTTCCAAACAAAGATTTTGTTGTGATTGCGAAGAAAAGCGCGCAAGATTTAAGCAATGAGGAAATTTTTAAGTTGTTTGATAAGCTATGGCAACGCCTGTCTCGCCCTTCACGTGGATAGCCATTGGGCTCGTTTATCTGTATCGCTGGTTTATCAGCCCTTTGATTGGTCCTCGTTGCCGGTTCACACCAACCTGTTCCACTTACGCGCTAGAAGCTTTGAGAGCTCACGGTTTTGTAAAAGGATGTTGGTTATCAGGCAAACGTCTATTAAAATGCCACCCTTTGAATGAAGGGGGGTATGACCCCGTTCCACCAGTCCAAAAACAAGACAGAGATAACTAACGATGGATTCTCAACGTAATATCCTGCTCATCGGTTTGGCCCTGGTTTCTTTTTTGCTGTTTCAACAATGGCAAGTTGCAAAGAATCCAGAACCTCAAGCAGTTGAACAGGCTCAATCAAGCAGCACTCTACCTGCACCATCTTTTGCTGATGAACTTGACCCAGTTCCTGGCCAACAGCAAGCTTCTGCAAAAACTATCACAGTAACGACTGATGTTTTAACTCTGTCGATCGACACCGTTGGTGGCGATGTGGTACATGCCAACCTTAACGAATACTCTGCTGAGTTAGATTCATCAGATTCTTTTGTTCTGCTTAAAGACGCTCAAGGTCACCAATTTATCGCTCAAAGCGGTCTAGTGGGTCCTCAAGGTATCGACTTGAGCAGCACAAATCGCCCTCACTACAACGTAAGTGCAGACAGCTTCACTCTAGCTGACGGTCAAGATGAACTTCGTGTTCCGATGACATTCACTGCAAACGGCATCGAATACACCAAAACTTACATCTTTAAACGCGGCAGCTACGCGCTTAATGTTGAATACGATGTAGTGAACAACTCAGGCAATAACGCAACATTTGGTATGTACGCTCACCTACGTCAAAACCTAATGGACGATGGTGGTAGCATCACAATGCCTACTTACCGTGGTGGCGCATACTCAACAGAAGATACGCGTTACAAGAAGTACAGCTTTGATGATATGCAGGATCGCAACCTGTCTCTTAACCTAGCAGATGGCCAAGGTTGGGCAGCAATGATTCAGCACTACTTTGCCGCAGCTTGGATCCCACGTAACGAACCAGGTACTAACCTATACACTCGTGTAATTGGCAACCTAGGTGACATCGGCGTTCGTATGCCGAACAAAACTATCGCAACAGGCGATCAGGCTAAGTTTGAAGCAACACTTTGGGTTGGTCCAAAACTGCAAGATGAAATGGCAGAAGTGGCACCTAACCTAGACCTAGTAGTGGACTACGGCTGGTTATGGTTCATTGCGAAGCCTCTTCATATGTTGCTTTCATTCATCCAGAGCTTTGTTGGTAACTGGGGTGTGGCAATCATCTGTCTGACCTTCATCGTTCGTGGTGCAATGTACCCACTAACAAAAGCGCAATACACGTCTATGGCGAAAATGCGTATGCTACAGCCTAAGCTGCAAGCAATGCGTGAGCGTATCGGTGATGACCGTCAGCGCATGAGCCAAGAAATGATGGAACTGTACAAGAAAGAGAAAGTGAACCCACTAGGTGGCTGTTTACCTCTTATCCTACAGATGCCTATCTTCATCGCGCTTTACTGGGCACTAATGGAATCGGTAGAGCTTCGTCACTCACCATTCTTTGGTTGGATTCACGACTTGTCAGCGCAGGACCCTTACTACATCCTGCCGCTATTGATGGGTGCGTCTATGTTCCTAATCCAGAAGATGAGCCCGACAACGGTAACGGATCCAATGCAGCAGAAGATCATGACCTTTATGCCGGTTATGTTTACCTTCTTCTTCTTGTTCTTCCCATCAGGTCTCGTTCTGTACTGGTTGGTGTCGAACATCGTAACGCTTATCCAGCAAACTCTGATCTACAAAGGGTTAGAGAAAAAAGGCTTACACAGCAAGTAACCTTTTAGGAAATGATTGAGAAAGGCGGCCAAAAGGTCGCCTTTTTGTTTTTGGCTGATTACAATTCAGCTAACTAAAGTTATGGCTCAATTTGAGCCCAGCTCAAAAGGCAAAATTATGACTACAGATACGATTGTCGCTCAAGCGACCGCGCCTGGTCGTGGCGGTGTCGGTATTATTCGAGTATCAGGCCCTAAAGCCAACCAAGTGGCGTTAGAAGTCACGGGTAAGACACTAAAGCCCCGCTATGCAGAGTACCTGCCGTTTAAGTCAGAAGATGGCACTGTGCTTGATCAGGGCATCGCTCTGTACTTCCCTAACCCGCACTCATTTACAGGTGAAGACGTACTTGAGCTGCAAGGCCATGGCGGCCCCGTCGTGATGGATATGCTGATAAAACGCATTCTAGGTATTGATGGTATTCGAGCAGCTCGCCCTGGTGAGTTCTCTGAACGCGCGTTCCTGAACGATAAACTCGACCTCGCTCAAGCAGAAGCAATTGCAGACCTCATTGATGCAAGTTCTGAAGAAGCAGCAAAATCGGCGCTGCAATCCTTACAGGGCGCCTTTTCAGGGCGCATTAATACCTTAGTTGAGTCGCTGATTCATTTGCGTATCTATGTTGAGGCAGCCATCGACTTCCCAGAAGAAGAGATCGACTTTCTGGCCGACGGCAAAGTGGCTGGTGACCTACAAGCCATCATCGATAACCTAGATGCGGTGCGCAAAGAAGCCAACCAAGGCGCAATCATGCGTGAAGGGATGAAAGTCGTGATTGCTGGTCGTCCAAATGCGGGCAAATCAAGCCTACTGAACGCACTATCAGGCAAAGAGTCTGCAATCGTAACCGACATCGCAGGTACGACACGTGACGTACTGCGTGAGCATATCCACATTGATGGTATGCCACTGCACATCATTGATACAGCAGGTCTGCGTGATGCCTCCGACGAAGTCGAGAAAATCGGTATCGAACGCGCGTGGGATGAAATCGCTCAAGCAGACCGCGTCTTGTTCATGGTAGATGGCACCACAACCGATGCCACCGATCCAAAAGATATCTGGCCAGACTTTGTAGATCGCCTACCCGACAATATCGGCATAACCGTGATCCGAAACAAAGCGGATCAAACGGGTGAAGAAATGGGGATCTGCCACGTCAATAACCCTACCCTCATCCGCTTGTCAGCGAAAACTGGTGCAGGAGTTGAAGCTCTGCGTGAACACCTCAAAGAATGCATGGGCTTCTCTGGCAACAGTGAGGGTGGCTTTATGGCTCGTCGCCGTCACCTCGATGCGTTGGAACGCGCCGCACAGCACCTTCAAATAGGCCAAGAACAGCTTGAAGGCTATATGGCTGGTGAGATATTGGCAGAAGAGCTGCGCATCACCCAACAGCATCTCAACGAGATTACCGGCGAGTTCAGTTCTGACGACTTACTGGGCCGAATCTTCTCTTCATTCTGTATCGGGAAGTAAAGTGGGCAAATAACGGAAAACAACAGCAAGCAACGGTAGATAACACACTGATTTTATTAGATCGTCATTTGCCATTTGTTTCCATCTATTGCCGTTAATTGCCAATTCTAGTCCCCAGTTGGCCCCCAATGACATGATAAATGCCGTATTGGGGACCAATTGGGGGCTAAAATGAAAATTTCCATTGAAAAACGAACACTTAGAACCGATGGCACACGCTCACTACGCTTAGTTTATGACTATGGCTACACCACAAATACGCAAGGTGGACGCCAAAATAAACGTAAGCGCAGCTACGAAACCTTAGACCTGTACGTTCACGACAAACCTAAAACACCCACCCAGCGCCAACACAACAAAGAACATATGCTTCTCGCCGAAACCATTAAGAGTAAACGACTGGTTGAGTGGCAATCCCAAAAGCACGGTTTTGAGGATCGAACCAAGCGTTCAGCTAGCTTCATTGATTACTTTCAACGGCAAGTTGATATCAAAGAACAAACCACCTCAACTTCCAACCACTCGATATGGCTGTCAGCTCGTAAACACCTGCTGTTCTACTGCGGGAAACATGATCTTAGCTTTGATGAGCTGGATAAAGACTGGTTAGATGGGTTTAAGTATTACCTGACCAATGAAGCGAAAACCAAGAGTGATACCGCGTTATCTCGCAACACACAAAGCTCCTACTTCAATAAAGTTCGAGCGGCGATCAACGAAGCACATCGAGAAGGTATTATTCGTGATAACCCGCTTGCACAAGTGACCAGTATTAAAGCGAAAACGACTAAGCGGGTTTATTTAACACTGGATGAGGTCAACGCGTTAGCTCACACAGAATGTCGCTACCCTGTCCTTAAAAGTGCGTTTTTGTTCTCATGTGCAACGGGGATGCGTTGGTGCGATATCCACAGACTTACTTGGTCAGAAATAGAGACATTCAATAATCACAAACGAATTATCTTCGACCAGGTAAAACTCTCTCACGGCGATGCTAAGAGCCTTCAGTATTTAGACATCCCAAAGTCAGCAGAATCACTTTTGGGTAGCCCCAAAGCCTCTCACGAGCGCGTATTCAAGGGATTGAAATACTCTTCTTATATAAATGTAGAACTGCTTAGATGGGCTCTGGCTGCTGGAATAAGTAAGCACGTTACATTCCATGCTGGTCGTCATACCTTTGCTGTAATTCAGCTGAGCCGAGGAATCGATATATACGCTGTATCGAAACTGCTCGGCCACAGCGAACTCAAGACAACCGAGATCTACGCTGACATCATAGAGCAACGTAGGATGGAAGCCATGCTCACATTCCCCGATATTTTTGCTTCTTCTGGAAAAGATTCAGCGGCCTAAGGCCGCTGCTATGAAAGTATTACTTACGAGAAGTGGTGGCGACATAGTTTGCTGCCCTTTTTTCGATCTCATAGCGAGATGAAACTCGCATTTTCTCTACCCAATCCATGATTGCTTGACGCTCAAATCTGAGGTGTTTGCCAAGCTTAAAATAAGGGATCTCTGCCGAGCTCGTTAACTTATAAAGCTGGTTGGTTGATAAACCCAACAAGGCTGCACATTCATCAACGGTTAGAATGTCCTTTCCAAGCAGCTCCACCTTTTGTTGCTGCAAACGCTGCTCTAACACAACCCGTTCTACATGATCGATTTTTGCTAAAATGGACTGGAGAAGGACTTGTTCATTGCTTGTCATAACTCCCCCTCCATGCCACTGCTCTGGGAAATGTGGGAAAACTGGGAAACGGATTACGCATCGGCGGTCAGCTCCTCTAGTTCTTGGATAATTTGAGCTGGAGTAAAAGCAAAAAACCTTTCCAACTTACCGTTCACTTTTACTCGTAGTGTCCCCCTGGCTCCCTCGTTTGATTCAAACCAGCGCCGTTGAACCAAAGGAGTCAGCTGGCTGATGTATTGCTTGCGCAGCTGGAGATCACGAATAAACACATTTTTATGAATCAGCCACTGGATCTCATCTCCATCACGTCGGAAGTACCCCGTGTTTGATGATCTTCCGCTGGATATCTCACTTAACTGCTTTTCCCATTTGGCGAGAGCCCGCTTCAATGCTAAAAGCACTTCAAACTCTTCGTGATTTTGAGTGTGCCCTCTGGCTGCAATCCAGCGCTGAAAAATACTGTACACAGAGAATAAAGACTCTTCTTCGCTCCACGGTACGAGTTTGTGTCGAGAGGCCAGTGAGAGCGCAACGGCAACCAAGCAAAAGCGATGCAGCACCCTAAGAACTTGAGCTGACATACAGCTTTCTTTCCAGCGCTGCATCAACCTATCCGTTTCCGATCTTAACAACAGTTCCAGATCTGGCTGCTTTACTATCAAGCACATCCAAGCTGGAAATAACGAACCATAGTGCTTTTTCGTTGCCTCTTCCAAATGTTTGGCAAATTCGTGAGAGTCATTAAATCGGTGAATGCTAGAAAAACAGCCATATTTTTCCGTCAGCGGTATCTCAACTATTCTGACCAATTGGCCTGCGGCGGGTTTTTTGCCGATCTCTTCCAGCAAATCAATCAAACCAACCTCACCAGTGCTAAGTACAAGGGTTCGCCACTTTGCTTGTTTACCCAAAGCCCCTGTAATTAACATTCTTAACTTTCCATCGCCATTCACAATCTGGTAAGCCGCTGTATCCAAATTCTCACTTCTCGCCATGCCAATCTCATCGAGCGGCAACATGACATCGTTGTAATTGACTGATACAGATTCGATACCATTGTTCGTGCTATACCAAGTCTTCTTGTAAGAGTGGGAACCATAAACAGACGATCCAACGTAAATAGCACCAGACTTACCTTGGCTTGATGAACCCATTAAATGAAAGACTGAGCTTTCTCCTCCCGATGGTGCTAGTAGCGGTGCGGCAAGTGCGACTCCAACAGCAAATATCAAGGTTGGGTTTCCACTCAAAAGACAACCTATCTCCTGTTGCCAATTAGCTAGACTACCTTTGACTTGAAAATTACTATCAACAATTGCTCCCGCATAAAAATATGGCTCCTCGGATGCACCAAAAGTGGTTTCCGTCGTCACGAATACATCGTCATGCCAGCCTGTATTAAATGCACTGATGCCAGATGGCGCTTGTTTTATCTGTTGACGTACGTAGCGTAGTACAAGGCTCCAGTTGTACTTCTCATCTTCTAGCCAAAAGCCACGATCAAATAGCTCCTCACGAAGTGTGTTACTTGCGCTACCTAAAATTCGATTTGCAGGTACAACCAACCGGACAGGAACAAGATCCATATTCACAAACTCAATACAGGCACCGTAACCTGACTTTTTATCTTGCGCTCTAACTCGTGCTACGACAGAAAGCTCAGAGCTAATAGCCACCCAACCTTCTTCCTTGTCACAGTATTCCAGTGCGTTATTTTTGTTTCTATACATACACACCTCACCGTCACAGGCTCAAAAGCCACTTCTGCACATCTTCAAGACGAAACCTCACACTTCGTGCACCTGGTGATAAGTTCACTGGAGAAGGAAAGGAGCCATTTCTCACATAACGGCGAATGGTTGCCTGAGACAACTGAGTTAACTGACAAACTTCTTGATAGCTTAATAGCTGATTTGATTGTTTTTGTTCGGTCATAACTACTCCTGACAGTTAATGAATAATCAAGGAATAGTTTGCAGGGTGAGTAACGCAAAGGCGCGCGGTGCTCAGGCCCATTTTGGGCAACTAGAGCAGATAACTTGAAGCCAGAGCGCCCCTAGAGGGAAATTAAGATCAGATAATGATGCAGTAATGCGATTCGGCGCTGCTTCACCGTTAATCATCAAGCCACAAATCGCTATGCGTTAAGTCACCCGCTAATGCGTTAAGCTGCTCACCATGTTTAACGCATAGTGATTAGAGACTCACTTTCACATGTGAAAGTGTTTTTTTTATAATTACTGTCAAACATGTCTGATTGGTTGGGCGAACCCATTAACAATAAAGCTAAAATATCTATTTGGCTCTACAAACTGGAATCGCTACTAAAAAATGGACTTTCAATCATTTAAGCAACTTGTAAAACAAATTCATATCGGAAAACAACTCCCAGATGCGGTATACCTGCACAGAGATGCTATGAGTGAGATTCCACCTGAACTGAGAAAGTTCATACCAGCTGTAGCTCAGGCAGTGAACTTGCCGGATAATCAATGGAACCTCATCAAGCTGTTTAAAAAGGAATTCCGTTTATCGTTGTTGAACTACCCAACCTTTTATACCGACTCCTACCCAGCGTTAGAGCAAAGCCTGAATGTAGATTTGAGCAAACTTAGTCATAAAGTGACTTGTTATCGCTCTTCAGAAAACCCACCGATCCTGCATAGAAAAGAGACGATGATTCTGCCGAGCAGTGACCATTATGAGCTCTTCACAGCGCTGACTAAAGAAGGGGTGGAGGCAGGCCTATACGAGAACACCCGCACTATTGGCTTCAAACAGTCGTGGTTAAATTTGATCCAAAAAAAGGGATACCGGTTAGTCGATGGGAGGATACTGAAAGACGAACCAGATGCATTGAATGATGCTCAACAAGAGCCTGGAATAGATCGTCACAAAACCGCCATTGTACGCCATGAGCTATCAGGCCCAATGAAGACATTGGCGAAGCAAGGTTACTTAGATGGACGGTTTTCTATTTTCGATTACGGATGCGGCCGAGGGGACGACCTGAGAGAACTTGAAGCACACGGGCTCGATGTATTGGGCTGGGACCCGGTTTTTTCGCCTGATAACGATAAAGTCAATTCGGACATTGTGAACTTGGGGTTTGTCCTAAATGTTATCGAAGACCAAGATGAACGTCTTGAAGCACTATTGAGCGCTTGGGAGCTCGCCAACAAAATTCTGGTCGTCTCTGTCATGCTGGCTAATGATTCGCACATTGCGCAGTTTCAGCCCTATAAAGATGGGGTGATTACGACAAGAAATACATTCCAAAAATACTACGCACAATCAGAATTCAAAGGGTACCTAGAACGTTCTTTGCAAGAAGACGCGATTGCCGTTGCACCGGGCATCTTCTACATATTCAAAGATAAGCTAGAAGAACAACGTTACCTCCAAAGTAAGTACCAGCGGCACCATACTTGGCATCAACTGACATCGCCTCAGCCTATAGAGAGTAAAGATAAAGCCAAGTTGGCCATTAGCCAAAACAGCACTCTGTTTGATGATTTTTGGAACGTATGTCTGGAACTTGGCCGGGTACCGGCGAATGACGAATTTAACCGTTCTGAAGAAGTGAGAAGTCTAATTGGTTCTCATAAAAAAGTGTTTGGTTTACTGCAAGAAATGTTCGATACCAAAGAGTTCGAAAACGCAGAAAAGCGTCGCAAAGAAGACCTTTTGCTTTACTTTGCTATGGGGCTATTTGAAAAGAGAAAGCCTTACACGCAGCAACCAGAGTCACTCAAACGCGATATCAAAGCTCTATTTGATGATTATAAAACCGCACTTAACCTAGCTGCGGAGTTACTGTTTGCGATAGCCGATACAAGCTTAATCAATACGCAATGTGAAAAGGCCCACCAACAACTACCCGCAAGTTTATTGAATGAAGGGCATTCCATCATCCTACACCGAGACTATATTGATGATTTACCTTTGCTGCTACGTGTATACGTGGGGGCAGGTTTACAAATGTACGGGGAACTGGATGAAGAAATAGATCTTGTCAAAATCCATATCACGTCAGGTAAACTCACCTTAACCGCTTATGATAACTTCGAGCATTCCGTACCGTTTTTAGTTGAGCGCATAAAAATAAAAATGGCAGAACAAGATATCGACTTCTTTGATTATGTGAATGAAAAGCGTAGACCGCCTCTGTTAAACAAGCATCTTTACATGCCCCCCGAACACGAGAACTACAAAAAGCAACTGAGCTTTGATAAACGCTTAGCCACCTTATTAGATTTTGAACCAACCGAAGAAAGCCACATGGTTCGCGCTGAATTTGAGGTCTTGCTTGAAAAGCATAGCAAGGAAATCAAAGGCTTTACCTTAAGGGCACACTCGCTTTCGTAAAAAGAGTTTAAAAACCAAGCACCCCATAGAAATCTGATCCTGATACCTGTAGAATGCACGACTTGGTTTGTCATATCTACCAACAATAAAACATAACAAACACACAATATCACAAACTCAAAGATTAACTTTGTCAAAAAATGACACACCATCTATATTAAATGTCATGGACAAATAACATAACCTTCGAGCCAACTATGCAAAATCAAGATTCCGGCTATTGCTACTCTTTTCCCGCTGTCAGAGGTATTCAAGCAGGTCGTCCGTTTTACATTGCGACATGCCCTCTTCGGATTATCCCTAAGATATTCAGCTACAACGAAGATGATGTCCCTCCAGAGTTGCGAGCTCAAAGAACGCTTAACAAAACTCGGATCCCTGAAATGGTGAAGTACTTGCTCGACAACCCGAAAGAGTATGTATTTTCGGCATTAACGGCTTCAGTTGGTGTCAATATTTCTTTTCACGATCATCAAGGTGCTCCGAATTTGGGAACACTTCAAATCCCTATGGACGCTCAAATTCTGATCAATGATGGTCAGCATAGGCGTAAAGCAATCGAAGAAGCTCTAAAAGAAAATCCCGATCTGGGCCAAGACAATATTCCTGTCTTGTTCTTTATCGATGAAGGGCTAGATAGAAGCCAACAAATGTTTGCTGATCTAAACAAGTATGCCGTCAAACCAAGTCCATCTCTGGGTACGCTTTACGACCACAGAGATGAAAGTTCAGAACTCGCTCGTGAATTAGCGACCAAAGTAAAACCATTCGTAGGTCTGACTGAAATGGAGAAATCCAGCATCAGCCCAAAATCAAATAAACTTTTCACATTAAGTAGCATCAAACAATCTACCCGAGCACTGTTGAGTAAAGGGCCAAAAGACGGCTTCAACGAAGACGAAAAAAAACTTGCTGCTGAGTTTTGGGCTGAAGTTACTCGCCATATAAAAGATTGGCAGATGGTAATAGACAAAGAAGTATCACCTGCACAACTAAGACAAGAGTACATTCATGCACATGGTGTTGGCTTACATGCCATTGGTGTTTTGGGTAAGCACCTCCTCTGCCAGGAGCCAAACAATTGGAAACAGAAACTACAACAGTTGGCAAACGTAAACTGGTTAAAAACCAACCCAGAGTGGATTAAACGAAGCATGAACCACGGAAAATTGAGTAAGTCGACGACGAATATCCAACTTACCGCCAACGCATTAAAAATTGAACTTGGGTTACCGCTAACCCCTGAAGAAAAGGCTCTAGAGAAGCAGTTATCATGATACACGAGCTACAATTGGCAGAAGACCTAGCCGAGTACGAAGACTTTATCAATGCAGAAGACTTCGCTAATAACAAATTAAGCCACTATATTGCTGACGTTCAGCGTGTTTACTGTGCGGATAAACGTCCATGGGTAATTGGTTACAGTGGTGGTAAAGACTCATCAGCAGTTATGTCGTTGGTTTACTTGGCACTGCTTGGTTTGGAACCCAAAGACCGCCACAAGCCTGTCTTTGTTGTATCTTCAGACACACTAGTTGAAACACCCGTCGTCGTTAACCACATCAAAGACTCGTTAGCCGCTATAGAGAAAGGCGCAAAGCGCGATAACCTACCAATCACTTGCCATAAAGTCGTCCCTAAAGACAATCAAACGTTTTGGGCCAACTTGCTTGGTAAAGGCTACCCAGCGCCAACACGCTCTTTCCGTTGGTGTACAGAGCGAATGAAGATTGACCCTGTGAGTGACTTTATCAAGTCTAAAGTCTCACAGTTTGACGAAGTGATTGTTGTACTTGGCTCTCGTAGTCAAGAGAGTGCATCACGCGCGCAGGTCATCGCGAAACACAAAATTGACGGCTCACGATTAGCCCGCCATACAACACTTGCGAATGCGTTCATTTTTACTCCCATCGATACATGGGGTGTTGACGATGTATGGAAATTACTGCGTCTTTGTCATTTAGAAACGAAACAAACACCTTACGGGCCTAAAAACATTTGGATCGATAAATATGATCTTGAATGGGAAAACCCATGGGGCGGCAAAAATCTTGTGCTGTGGAACCTCTACAAAGACTCCTCTGGTCAAGGCGAATGTCCAATGGTCATTGATGAGACAACACCGTCTTGTGGTAACTCTCGCTTTGGTTGCTGGACATGTACTGTCGTAACCAAAGACCGTGCAATGGAAAGCCTTATCCAAAACGGTGAAGAGTGGATGGCTCCTCTTCTTGAGTTCCGCAATAAGTTATCCATGACAACCGACCCAGCGAACAAAGAAGAGTACCGAAACCATAAACGTCGCACAGGTAAAGTTAGCTACCAATACGCAAAAGAAGGCGAAGACATTGCAACAGAGCGTAAGCACGTCCCCGGACCTTACTGGCTCAAGTATCGTCGACAGTGGTTGCGCGAGTTACTTGAGCTGGATAAGAAGTTTAAAGCTGAAGGAAGAGAGATTGAGCTGATCACAGTACCTGAACTTCATGCTATTCGCCAAGAGTGGATTCACGATCCAAATGAGCCAGACTGGGACGACTCTCTACCTACCATTTTCAGAGATGTTTATGGTTACGACCTTGATTGGGTATATGACGATAACGCAAGTTTTGGTAAAGATGACGCACAACTCATTCATGAGCTTTGTGACAACTTTGATATTGAACCAGAGATGATCATGAAGCTTATCGAGCTAGAAGTCTCAATGGAAGGTTTAAGCCGTCGTAGCGGTATTTCAAATAAAATCGCATCGCTATTAAAAAGGGATTGGGGAAGCTTAGAAGAAATCAAACAAAAACATGCTTCACTACAGAGTAAAGCTGAGTTTGATATTCACCAAAAAGAGATCGAGCGCTACAACGACCAACTTGCAGAGCTAGATAAGCAGCTTCAAAAAGAGTTTTAAATACTGAAATGTTAATTACAAAACTAACTCTCAATAACTTTCGAGTGTTCCGTGGCGTACATGAAATCGACTTGCGCCCTGCTCCTGCTCGCCTGAGTAAAAATGGCCCTATTGAAGGAACCGAACGACCAATCATTCTGTTTGGTGGCCTTAACGGTGCTGGTAAAACATCGATTCTGACAGCAGTACGACTCGCTCTTTTTGGCCGTCAATCATTTAGCCAAGTCCTTTCCAATGGCGAATATGTTGAAGCTCTATCTGAGCTTATTCACAAGGGTGTAGGTCATGGTGGTGTGCAAGATAACGCATCGATTGAGCTTGAGTTTAAATACAGCCAAAACGGCGAAGAAAACACTTATAAAGTGATTCGCGGCTGGAAACGCGGTAAGAAAGATAGCCTGTGTCTTGAGAAAGATGGCATCCAAATACCAGAGCTCAACTACGAGCAGTGTCAGGGCTTCCTTAATGAACTGATCCCAACAGGCATTGCTGACCTGTTCTTCTTCGACGGCGAGAAAATCGCAGAGCTTGCGGAAGATGAGTCAGGCACGGTGCTAAAGACCGCAGTCCGTCGACTATTGGGCCTAGATGTTATCGCAAAGCTCAAGAGTGACTTAAATATATTCTTGAAGAAACAAGGTTCTAGCGCACTAAGCCAATCTTTAAAAGAGGAAATGGATTCTCTTGATGAGCAACGTATCAGCCACGAGCGCAATGCAGAGAAACTTCGCGGTGAAGCGGACATCGTTGATGCACAAATTGAGCTCGTATCACGCGATATTCTTAGTCTAGAGAATAAGTTATCTCAAAACGGCGGCGCTTGGGCTAAAACTCGAGAAGATGAGCAACAAAAAGTAGATAGCTTACTTAAAGAGAAAGTAGAGCTTGAAAAGCAAATCCGCATGGAGATGGAGACAAGTCTTCCATTCGCACTAGCACCTAATGCAATGCAGCGCCTTCAAACTCAGATCAAGCAAGAACAACAGATTAAGAAGAAACAGAACTTTGGCAATGAACTGGACTCATTCTTAGAAACACTACGTTCAAAGTACCCAAGTTTTGATACCGAGATGGCTCAAAGTGCGATTGCTGATAGCTTTAAAGCACACGTGGGTGAATTTGATTCTGCTGAGCTGCTTTTAGATATCTCCGACCGTCAAGCGAATACGATTGACTATCAACTCTCAAATCTGGCTCGAGAATCTTTTTCACGTTTCGATGAAGCACGAGTGCGTCTTCAAAAAGTCGAAGAAGAGATCGACAACGCTTCAAACAATATCGCGCGAGCTCCTGAGCAAGAGCAGGTGCAAGAGCTTTTTGCGGACGTGCGCGCATTAGATAAGAAAAAAGAAAAGCTGATTATCGAATACCATGCTTTGCTTGAAGAAGCAAAACGCGAATTGCGCCAAGCACTAGAAACAGCCCGTCAAATTCAGAAGCTACACGATAAGAATAAAGATCAATCCAATAAAGATCAGAGTATTAGCAATGCCCAAAGCTCAATCTTACTGCTAGAGAAATTTGGCGAACAGTTAACTAAAGCTCGCGTCAATCAGTTAGAAAACGAGTTCGTTCAGTCCTACAAAAAGCTTGCTCGTAAGGAAGATTTACAGCTCACAGCTTCAATCAACCCAGCAACATTCGATGTTGAGTTAGTTGATGAACACGGTATTAAGATCAACCGTAAGGCGATGTCTGCTGGTGAGAAGCAAATCTACGCGATCTCGATTCTAGAGGCTCTTGGCCGTACATCTGGTCGTAAACTGCCCATCATCATTGACACTCCGCTAGGCAGATTAGACTCACATCACCGTGACAAACTGGTAGAGAACTACTTCCCTACCGCTAGCCATCAAGTTGTGATTTTATCTACCGATACAGAGATCGATAGAAACTACACCAGCCTTATCCAAGACGATATTGCTCGTACTTATGAGATCTGTTTCGACGGTACAACTAAGTCTTCAACCTTGAAGGAAGGTTACTTCTGGAGAGAAACAACTAAGGAGGCTGTGTAATGCTACCTAATCGTATGAACCTGACTCGTACTACTGAAGAGCAGCTTAAAAAGTTGAAGGGATATACTGGCATCACTCCAAACGTATCAGCTCGCATCGCTTTCTTCCGTTCTATTGAAAGTGACTTTAGATACCAAGGCCAAGAAGCTAAATTGGATGGCTCACTTGTACTAGATAAGTACACGTGGCTAGGTGAAACTGGTGATGTGACGGAACTTATACTGAAAATGTACTACCCAGGGCTTGATAGTAAAGAGTATCAACAAGCTTGGGCTGCGCATATTGAAGATGGAATAGCTAGTATTAGAAACTTTAAATCTTGCAGCGAGATATCAAGAGCCATTTAGATATACACCCTAAATTATCCCCTGAAAGTGTCATTTAAGACACTTACAGGGGTTGTAAATAGAGATTATGCTTTATTTAAAAGCAGCCGCCCTAATTATCTCTTCATCCAAACCTTCAGGTTTAATTAGAGCTAACCTGAGTCTAAACACATCCAGCAACCTTTTTTTAGTCGCTGTTCTTGGACTAAAGTATTCAGAGTCAAGATTTATATCTTGAAAGCAAGCCAATAATTCATCAAAATCCAACTCTGAGTTAAGCGTGACCTTTCCCTTAAGTAATAACTCTTTTAATAGTGAAAACTGCGCCGCCACACGGCTTTGTTGCGTAATTCAGACGAGAAACCAAACCTCCTAAAGTTGAGCGACTTTTATACAATATACTGAGTTTCAGGCATACCAAGCCCTGTAAGTTTGTTCAGTGCTTTGATCATGGCGTAAGTCTCGCCAACCTGAGCGTTGTAATTTCTTAGACTTAATTTCCCACCTAGCAACTGTTTTACTCGGTACATTGCGGTCTCTGACAGAGAGCGCTTATGATAGCCATACCGCTTTTTCCACTTCTTGTTGGAGCCGTAGAGCTTCTGGCAACCTACCGCTAAGTTACGAGGGTGCCCTTGTTCCCAGAAGGCTGCTCCTTCTCTTGGCGGGATGAGCGGAACAGCTCGCTTGATCCGTATGGCATCATGGCAATTCCTTGTGTCATAAGCGCCATCGCCTGATATCTCAATGATTTTACGACGTGTTTGCTTGAGTAAGTTGGGGAGCACTTCGGCATCAGTGACGTTAGATAAGCTCAGCTCTGCTGCGACTATTTCGTGGGTGCTTGTATCTACCGCGATATGCAGCTTACGCCAGACTCTTCGCTTCCCATCAGTTCCATGCTTCTTGACCTTCCATTCACCTTCGCCATAAACCTTGAGGCCAGTGGCATCAATGGCCAGATGTTGTATTGCTCCTCTGGTTTTGGTTTTAAATGAAACTTCAACTTCCTTAGCTCGGCGGCTTATACAGGTGTAGTGCGGGCAAACAAGCGGGATGTTAGCCAGCTTAAATACGGAGTCTAGAAAACCTTGCAGCGCTCTCAAGGGCATAGAGAAAACGCGTTTCACCATCAGTGCAGTAGTAATGGCTAAGTCGCTGAATCGGCGAGGTCTACCACGCTTGCCTTGTTTGTTTTGCTTCCACTCAGCTATCGCTTCCTCATCAATCCAAAAGGTCAGAGAACACGGTTGATTAAGGATTTATTGTACTGCTTCCAGTTAGTTGTTTTGTAACGAGGTTTAGGCATGAGGCTACGACGATTGATGGGCGTAGCCGCTCAGATCGTAGTTTCTTGATTTAGTTCCATCGAATTACGCAACAAAGCCCTTTCTCATCGATGTAGGAGCTGATCATTTCCGCTTGCTCCAATACAAAACTGTTACTTTGAGCCATAATACTCTTAGTCAAAGAGGTTTTTGCTCGTAGTAAGAGGCGAAATTGGCCAATGCAACGGAGATTGCAACCAGTAAGATAACGGACAATAATAAGGTCCTTTTAATGCCATGTTTTTCATTATTTTTTCCATCTCAGATGGTGATTTATGGCAGTACTAACTGGGTATTTTTTATATTAGGAGAGTTTTATATCCAATGGAAATGACCTAAATCATTTTCTTGGAAAAAGAGAAGCACTCACATTATCTGAGTGCTTAGCTTCTCACGACATCTAGTGAATTTTTATAACCAACAATGGAGAGAAAATGAGTAGCGATAACGGTGGTGTTCCCCACCCTAGTGGCAAAGCAAACCCAATCGATACAGATTATACCGTTGGTCAGGACAACGTCGTTCTTTCCGCCGGTCCGTTTGGCCTGGACATTCATAACCGGGTTTTCGCCGTCTCAGGCTTAGCGATTGTCATCTTTGTATTTGCAACCCTAATCTTTCGCGAACAAGTCGAACCCCTGTTTCTTCACTTAAGATCTTGGCTCACCTCAAGTCTTGATTGGTTCTTCTTGTTATCAGGTAACATTTTTGTTGTCGTCTGTCTCGGACTGGCCATATCACCGTTAGGCCGGGTCAGAATCGGCGGTACCGATGCCACTCCGGATTATTCCTATTCAGGATGGCTGGCGATGTTATTTGCGGCCGGCATGGGGATTGGCCTGGTCTTCTTTGGCGTTTCTGAACCCATGACCCATTTCACTACCGCGCTGGGCGGCACCACACTGGAAAATGGTGTGCGTACCGACTGGGCACCACTGGGTGGTGCGATGGGTGATACCGAAGCCGCACGTTCGCTCGGTATGGCAGCGACGATTTACCATTGGGCACTTCACCCTTGGGCAATATACGCATTGCTGGCTCTGGGACTGGCTATTTTCTCGTTCAACAAAGGGTTACCACTGACTATGCGTTCAGTGTTCTATCCGCTGTTTGGCGAACGAGTCTGGGGCTGGACTGGTCATATCATCGATATTCTGGCAATTGTGGCGACGGTCTTCGGTCTGGCGACATCTCTGGGCTACGGCGCGTCTCAGGCTGCGACCGGGTTAAACTTCCTGTTTGATATCCCATTGACTGACACCACGCAAATTATTCTGATCATTGTGATCACTGCATTTGCACTGCTGTCTGTACTGGCTGGCCTTGATGGCGGCGTAAAACGCCTGTCAGAAATGAACATGCTGCTGGCTGCACTGCTGCTGTTTTTCGTGGTAGTCATCGGTCCGACAGCCGCGATTCTGCTCGGATTTTTCGATAATATCGGTGCTTATCTGACCAACTTCCCTGCACTGTCGATGCCATTTGGCCGTGAAGATGTGAACTATTCTCAAGGCTGGACATCGTTCTACTGGGCGTGGTGGATTTCATGGTCACCATTCGTCGGTATGTTCATTGCTCGTGTATCACGTGGCCGAACCGTACGCGAGTTTATCGTCTGTGTGCTGATTGTTCCGTCAACCGTGTGTGTGTTCTGGATGACGGCGTTCGGTGGTACCGCGATCAGTCAATACGTCAACGATGGTTATAAAGCCGTGATGGACGCAGACCTGCCATTGAAACTGTTCGAAATGCTTGAAGTTATGCCTCTGCATGAAATTACATCATTCATCGGTATCGTACTGGTCGTTGTGTTCTTTATCACATCATCGGATTCAGGTTCGCTGGTTATCGATACCATTGCTGCCGGCGGTAAAGTGGATGCACCGACACCACAGCGCGTGTTCTGGTGTACCTTCGAAGGCTTAGTAGCGATAGCATTGCTGCTGGGTGGTGGTTTGGCTGCGGCGCAGGCGATGGCGGTAACAACCGGCTTCCCGTTCACTATCGTCTTGTTGATAGCGACAATATCGCTGATTAAAGGCCTGATGAGTGAACCGCGGGTTAAGAAAGCCAAATAACGGTTTACTTTAAAAGACAATGGGCAGGCTCCGTGTCCGAGTTTGTGTAACGGAGCCACTCATTGACAAAGTGACTATTCAGTCTCTCGTCATCAATATGTAAACACATTTCAGGACGAGACACTGATACGAAAAAGCCTCGCAGTGATAACTGCGAGGCTTTTTTATGTAGCATTAAACGCTAATGGCTGAGCATCAGGCCTTGTTCTGACCCAGCAATTCCTGCGCTTGAGGCTGAGTCATCGTAATGTGCAGATCACGTTGCGGGAACGGAATGGTCATACCCGCTTCCTCAATCTTACCTTTCACCTGACGCTGAATGCTCCAGTAGGTTTCCCAGTATTTATCCGTGGTACACCAGGCGCGTAGTTGCAGATTCACTGAGCTGTCCGCCAGCATCTGAACCATCACCTGCGGTTTCGGATCCAGCATGACTGCTTCATGGCTGAGCGCTAAATCCTGAAGCACTTTCAGGCCGGTTTCAATTGAATCCTCGTAAGAGATACCTACCACGATTTCCATACGACGACGGCCGTTACGGCTGAAGTTACGAATGGTTGCGTTCCAGACGGTGCGATTCGGGCTGGAAATATACAGGCCGTCACCGGTTTCAAATACTGAGGTGAACAAACCAATATCTTTTACCGTACCGCTGTAACCGGCAAACTCAACGAATTCACCTTTTTTTATCGGTTTCAGGAACAAAATCATAATCCCCGCAGCAATATTGCTCAGGGTATCTTTTAATGCCAGGCCAATCGCCAAACCGGCCGCACCGACTAAGGCAACCAAACTGGTGGTATTGACACCAAACAGGTCGAGAATAATGACCAGAGCGAGAATGTAGACAATATAACCACCGACTTTAGACATCAGAGACGCGACAATCTCATCACCATTGCTCACTTTCATAATGGCTTTCTGAATACCGGCACGCATCAGTTTTGATGCGATAGAAGCAATCACTAAAATAAGCAGGGTTAAAATTGAGTTCTGGATGATATCCAGAATCAACGCCTGATGTGTCTCGTAAAAGCTGACGAGTAACTCCATTTTTATCTCCGTAACGGGTTATGGATGTTGTAAAACGGTACCCGGATATCTCAACCAGGCACCAGCATTAAGCAGCGCTAACCAACACTGCCTTGAATCAAGTAAATGTTATAACTTAAATAACACAGAACGAACACTCCCCCTTCCAGGCGGGAAATAGTTTTTGCTTTACCAATTTTTACCGCAGTGAAGAGCAGCAAGGCCGTACAGAACAGGACCGATGACCAGTCACGCCAGAAAATTTCCGCTCCAACATCGGAAATCGGCTCAATGGCACCGGCAATACCGACCACGGCCAGCGAATTAAACATGTTTGAGCCTACCACGTTACCGACAGCCAAGTCATGCTCACCTTTACGCGCTGCCGCAAGCGATGCCGCCAGTTCCGGCAATGAAGTCCCCAGAGCGACAATCGTCAGACCAATCGTCAGTTCACTGACACCCAGTTCCTGAGCAATATTGACCGCTCCCCACACTAAAATGCGAGAGCTCGCGACCAGCAACACCAAACCGGTAACGAGCCAGAAAATAGCGCGGGATAAGGTCATAGATTGCGGCATCACCTGTTGTTCGACTTCAGGCGGTAGCTGGCTTTTCCGTGGCATTCGTTCACTGGATGAGCAACAACAGAAGTTTATTACGCGTGTTCCAATGACCATTAAATCAGCCAAAGAGGCCTTAATGAACCTTGAGCCAGAGCAGCTGAGCCATATCGGCAATGGCTACTCGGGTTGTTGGGTTGACGCTGATTATGGCTCGGTATCTCAGAAGTGGCTGTTGATTCATAGTGAACAAGCAACCAAGCGAGAACAGGTAACGTTTTATAAGAACTTAGACAAAAATATCACCAAAGAGCTGAAAGCGCTGGGACAACTAAAGAAAAAGCAGTTTGCTTGCGCAGTGGATGCCGAGCAAGCAATGAGCGACTTCGCCAACCAGTGTCATTTGCTTGGCTTCGCGCAATCAACCATCGTTAAAGAGCCAATTTATTCAGGTCGTGGTCGGCCGAAGAAAGATGAAAAGCCGACGGGATACCACTATTTGATAGATGCTACGCCTTATACCGATCTAGAAAAGGTGAAACTGGCCAAGCTTAAAGTAGGTATGTTTATTCTCGCCACCAACGATACTGACAACACCGACCTAACAATGGTTGCATTGCTTGAACATTACAAGTCTCAGCAAAAGGTCGAACGCGGCTTTCGCTTTTTGAAAAGCCCTGAGTTCTTAACATCATCAATTTTCCTGAAGAAACCTCAGCGAATCGAGGCACTACTGATGATCATGACGCTGAGCCTACTCGTCTACGCAAGCTTAGAGCACAAAATCCGAGAGAGTCTCACTAAGACCGAGGAATTCTTTCCTAGCATGGTAAAGAACAAGACGACAACTAAACCGACGGCACGTTGGGTATTCTTAAAATTCGAAGGTATCGACACACTCGAATTTGGCGGCCAAAGCTTCATAAGGGGTGTTCAAGAGCATCAGACTCGGCTGCTTAAGCTTCTTGGTGTTCTGTATGAAGCAGTTTATTCCTAAATTGGCTGCGGAATCTCGGTTATAGACAAAACAAAATCGACTCATCAATTATTCACCTTTAAACACTTCACTCACATGCCATTCAACCATGCTGTCAGCTGGATAATGATATGACTCTCTAGGTAAACGAATAGCCTTACCATCAAAATCCCAAATTAACCTTTCCACCAACTCTCCACCTGTAACAGCAGGAGAAACGTTGACTTTGAAATGGCTATCTAAGGTTATAGCTCCACGATCAAATGCTTTATGGTGAATGCTGCAAAGCGCAATACCATTTGAAATATCACAGGGACCAAAATACTGCTTCCATTTTATGTGAGCAGCTTCAACACCAACAGTGACGTTATCCATCGCTAAATCAAAACCACATACTGCACACTTATAGTTGTATGCGCGAAGCACTTTCCTACGAAACTCTGGGTCTCTCGACTTGGTCGAGGTGTTCACCTCAAAGCCAAATCGCACAAACAGCTCTTCTTGCAGAGTCTCAGGGAAATTATCCTGAATGATCTTTGATGCAATATCATCAATAAGCTTTGGGTTTGCGAGAATTGTCCGAAATGACTCTTCATCAAACCCTGCCATCACATTGTATTTAATCAGCTCAGATTTCTTGGGGTCAGTGTTACTCTTCCTTGGAATGCACTCTTCACCGTTGATGAGCTCCCAGAAGGGCTCTTTTTCATTGGCTAAACGCCAAAATGGGTACTCAGGATGATAGGCCTTCCTGGTTGGGCCGTATTGCACCAGCAAGTCTCTGACTTGCTGGTCTACCTCATCCTCAAACCGAAAGAGACGCTGATGCCCCTGCTTGTACTCAGACAGTGCATATAACAACATCAAAGGCTTATGAGGGGCCCTTTGGTCCCCTCGCCGCCAGCGCGAAATTAACTGAATTTTTTCAGAAAGCTCCATCGACTTACCTCGTTTCAAGCTTCAGGGCGGTTCTGGCGGGATGACATGGAAGAAACCTTCACTTTCTTCACACTCATCTTCAGCTGCCCTTTGTCCAAATGGTAACCAACTGATAAACATTGCCCTTTTGATAGGTCCCCGAGTTGCTTTTCCCACTCAGCCTGCTTTGTTCCTGGCATGCTCAGTTCAAGAATTTTCGCGTACGTCTTTGTCTCTGTTTTAGCTGGAGCAAAAAACAGCTTGTGAGACGCTTGGAACAAGCGATCTTGCTCATCTTTGCGTAGCATACTTAGCGTTTGAGTCGCCAGAATCAGAGATACCCCAAACTTGCGCCCTTCCGTGAGCATTTTTCCTAACGGGCTCTCAAGACGATGATCAAGGTTTTGCACTTCATCTAACACGATAGGTAGCGGGTTTTCCTTACTACCGTAACTACATGCGTAGGAGTATAGATCCCAAAGCAAAAACTCAGTACAAAGCATTGAAATATCGTGGTTAAGCGACGCGAGCTGCATGATTGTTGAACTATGTTCTTTACTCTCAAACACCTCACTCCAACTTTTATCACTGTCAGATGAGAAGAGATTGGACTTAACGAGAGGTGCAAGTTTACTGGCTAGCGCGGGACCTGCGGTTTCTTCTTCGTTTAAATCATCCAGCATGTTCTGCAAGCTGTAAGCACTGCCATACCGCTGGACACCAAACTCAATCACTTCATTAAGCACTGCGATCTGTCGCTCGCCAATTGTTGAATAAACCTTGTTGAACACAGAGGCGACGCGTCCCGCTACTGTATGAGGCTTTTCTTCGATTAAAATCCCGCCAAAATCCTGAGTTTGAGCTCTGAATGGCGACATGCCGAATGGCTCATTACAGAGGATGTTAGACTTAGGGTTCAATCTTTCAATGAACTCCGGCTCAAGGTGATTCGGCAAGAAGCCGTTTGTATAATCAATCACCAGCGATCGAATTTGAGCATCGGCCAAGCTCATTAACAAACCTTGGATACAGTAGGTTTTACCCTGCCCTGAGCTACCAAAAATGATCAGGTGGCGGTTTGCTAGATCTTTATGCCCGTACTCCCAGAACACTTTTTCGCCGGTAAGTGTATTCTGACCAATCTCCACTCGGCATTCGCTCGCATAATCTGGGGTTGACTCTGCAGCTAACTTTGACGGAACCTCAGTTTGGAGGTTCGGTTTTAAATTCTCTGGCTTGTCGACCATAACGTCTAATGGGACGAGTGACTCTTCTTTTTTCAACGCTGTCTGCTCCACCAACATATACTCCGCTGGCACATGGCAGATCTGCGCGATGTCCTTTTCATTCATTAGCACTTGAAGCGGGTGTTGCACCAGTGAAGGCAGCAAAGATATCGGAAGGTCAACCTTCAACACGCCATCTTGCATGTTGTAGCCAGGCTCGAAGCAGCTTCCGCTTTCAAGATGGCTAACCACTAGACCTGCCGGGTAGTTCTCAAGCTCTGCGATTGTGTAGTTGCCGCGCAGCCACTCTTCTTTCTCTGCAAGCAGGGCTTCGAAATAGTCATTGCTGAATACGTTGTAGAGACGGTATTTGTCGATTTGCATCAACACCTGGCGGATAAACAAGCCTCGGTATAGCTTCGACGCCAGTGTCTCGTCGCTCAAAAGCTCTGTTAGATAGCGGCGAAGCTCATTCGCTTGCTGTACTGCTTTTTTGTAGTCTGGCGTGGAGCCAGCTTTCACTTCGACAGGAAGCAGATAAAGGTTGCCCTCTTTAAAGCCCACCAGCAATACATCATCTGAAATCGCGCCTTTTTTATATCCCTGCACATTGCGTGAGAAATCACTGTCCGTCATTTTCAGGCCGATGTTGCCTGATACGCGGATCATCTCACCGACAGATAGCGGCACCCAGGTGATATCAGATTTATGCACAAGACAGGTCGCAAACTTATAGGCACCGATAATGCCAGTGCGCTCTTTGCGAATGGTGTCGTTGCAGGTCATCATCTTCAGCAGCCAATCACCGTTAAAGGCATTGAACTCGTTGATTTGACCACCACCACTTTGCGCCACCACCCTTTCGAACAATCCGCGCTGTGCGGTTACCGTAATGGCATCGTAACTGGCAGAGCTGGTGTACTGATCGGAATAATGGATAAGCACAACATCTTGATTGGCGTGGAAGAAGTCCAGCGTCACCTTAGGGTCGATGATGGTGGTCCAAATCGAGCTGTCATAAGAGCGATCTAGCAGCGATTTAAAGTCTTCATTGACCGCAAGCGCGGGAGCATTGGCACCCGTGTATTGCGTGCTTGGCTTTAATGCTGGCTCCATTAACGAACCAACATACTTCGCCATTTCCAGGTGCGGTTGGTTACGGTATTGAACGTTTTGCAAACCAAATGCAGTGAAGTACGATCCTTCATCACTTTTGGAGGCGTCGCCCGTTAGCAGGCCATCACACGCAATACCGCTCGGCATGTCGTCAACGCTCAAGGTCGTTAACTTCACGTTGTCGTTGTTTCTGAAAAATGACAGGTGCGAGTAAGCTTGCCCTTCGCGTTCGCTATGGGCATTGGTGAACTTGCTGTAAGTAAGGCGGGTACGAAGAATGTCGATAATGGTGTCGGCGTTTTCACGCACTTTTCCGCGGTCCAGCTCCAGCCAAGACTTTAACTCTTCGTAGTTCGACGTTTCTGCAAACTGATCAAAGGCGTTGAAAACCAAGGCATCATCGTACAGGTTGATATGGATTGACGCCGCTTTATCCAGGTTGTCTTTTACATAGTCGACCAAACCGAGGAATAGCTCTTCTGCACTCTCTTGATTGACTGCATTCACCAGCACACTCTTCTCTGAGCCGGTAAACAAGTGGCGAAACGCTTTCTGGAACTCGTTGATCTTCTCTTTAACTAGCTTGCGAACGAACTTCAGACAGCTTTTCTGGTGAGGGACGCTTTTTACCCAAAACCCGTTTTCAGTCACTTGCTGGTTGTAGGCAAACTCATGCTTTGGATGATAAACATACGGAAGCAATCCACTTGGCCCCAAGCGATTGAACGTAACTGTTGGCAAGTCAGCAAAGCTGTCATCTTTTTGCATTTCATTGCAAAGGTTTAAGTAGTACGCCAGCACCAGCGGGTGAAAAGGCGAGTAGTATTCTTCGCCATTCTCGCGAACCAAACCGATTTGCATCACAAACTTTTGCTCTTTGGTTAGCATACCGCCAACTTTGATCGCATTAAAATAATCAAGGAATGCATCCACGGTCGCTTTCACGAGTGCGGTAAATTGAGGCCCCCACGACACTAGCGAAATCGTTGTCCTTCGGCTTGCTAGATAGTCAAACAGTGCTTGGTATGCAGAGTGGAGATTGTCATCAATAGACCTTAACTCTTCCAACGATATGCTGTTGGATTCAGCCAGATAGACTTGCTTTTGCTGAACGAAACGTTCTTCCCAACGAAGTAAGCTAATGCGCGGCTCCATAACGCGAAATTCGCTATTATCAATCGCGACAACATCTTTACTCGGGTAAAGCTCGCCAAACACGTCATCATCAAACAACTTATGGAAGCGCGATTGGTTAAGCAGCAGTGGGAAGGACAAGCTGCTTTCTACCGTCTCACCCTCTATGCGAAATGCCAGTGTGTTATCACCTGATTTCACCACAAAACCGATATCTTCTGACTCGTTAGCCAAAGATTCAAAATCGACAACACCAAATTCTTCGCGGTCAACCACTTCACCAACATCATCTAGGCTTCGGCTTACAGTTAGCGCAGGGTTGATAACCAGGCTGTTATCTTCTGTTTTCAAGGTAAGGCGTTTTTTCGAAGGCTCAACGACGAAAATGTTTTTAAATGCCTCGAAGTCAAACTCGCCTTTTCTGACGACCAAGCAACGGAAGTTATGATTTTCAGAGGTATTGTCACGCTTCAATGCTAGCGTGAAAAACAGAGGCTCATTGGCATAACTGGCCGCTAGAGTGGCGTTTGCTCCTTTACTGGTTAGGCGCGTACTGATGATCTCTTGCTTGCCTAGTGCATTCGCTGGCGAGACTTTAAACTGCTCTTTGCTTAAATCACTGGTGCCAGAAAAGCTCAGTTTAAGTTCAAACTCACTTTGTCCTTCCTCGAGGGCAATGATCAGGTGACGGTCACGCAAGCCCGCTTTGGTTTCTTTTGGGTAGCGACCAATTACTTGCGCATCATTGGTCTCTTCTTCACCTTCATGCTTAAGGTGCTGAATCTTGTTCTTTTTGATCTCTTCTCGATAAGTTTCAAACTCCACATCTTTCCAACCATCGTCAGAAAAATGTTCTTTGATAAACTTGCTGCTAAAGCCTTTCAGTCTTTCTTCGAGTTGCTGACCAAAGTGCTCGACTTCAAACGACAACTCTTGGTAAAGCGCGCGGTTCTCTTCCAGCCGTTGTTTGATCTGCTTTCGATTACCAGATAGCTCCGCGACAAAAGGATCATCGAACATCCCGAGTTCGCTAAAACAAAGCTCGCCATCTTCGACCGCTTTGTACAGCGATTCGAAGCCAAACATGGTAGCGCCATCTTCTAGGATCGCGTCAAACTGGTCATCCAGCAGGCAAAGTGATACATCTCGGGATTTGTCAGTTTGTTCAATAAAACCGCTAAGTGCGACTTTGATGTTCTCAGGGCTCCAAACTTGCCCAGGCTGCCCCAAGTCTTCCGCTGAGTTGATAAGGGTATCAAGGCGGCTGTTGTGAATGACCACCAGCGCACAGCCCTTCAGAGCACCTTCTTGGCTTGCGATTTCATCACGCAGGTGAGAAATATAGTTCTCGGTAAACCCGCTTTCTCCGTCTTCTTCGCCATGAAGCACAGGAACCACTTTGCAGCCTTGGACGCTCACGTAGCTCAACGCCACCTTGTTACTAACTATAATCTCACCGTCCTTACGACGGAGTAACGCATCAAACAAACGCTGGCTGTTACCGTGATCAGGTGAGTTAAACTGGTAGCGATAGCCTGCGCGTATGTTTCCTTCCGCATGCAGTAAAAACTGCTCAACCAGAAACGATTCAAATTGTTTTGCGCACATACACTGCATCTCCACTATCACTCATGCGTTCAACGTTACCAATTCGTTCATAGAACTTGATAAGCTCTTGCTCTGTCTGCTTATCAACAAATATTCCCCTATCCTGAAAGCCGAGAACTAGCTCATGGAAGCGGAGCTTCTCTTCTTTGCCCACCACCAGGTTGGTCAGCAAAATAATATGGTCCTGCGTAAGGACAAGCACTCGGCCTGAGCGACCGCGGGCTTGCACAAAGTCAGCGGCCATATTCTTCTCAACCTCAGTCATGTACTTTTTGATAATGGCTGGTCGGTCTGTTTTCGGGTCCCGGAACTGCTCTTCTGCTAGCTTTAACGCGTATTCCAGCCAATCAATGGCCGTTACTGCGTCCCTGGGAATATCAGTGTCCAGTTTGCGGTTGGCTCGGAACATCAGCGCATAGTTTTTAATTTGATCAGCCAGGTCGCTTCTTTGCGAGTTTTCGATATCTCTCGCCAGCTGCCATAAAGGCTTCTTCGTTTCGTCCGGATTGGGCTGGATGTTTTCCAACATAGAAAGGACAGGAAACAGCTTGAAAGAAGACTCACTAAAGAGCTTGTAGCCGTGCTTTTTCACATGAATTCGCTCACCGCTGGCGCGTTCATGATCCATGATGAAATAGAGCGGTTTTGCTTTGGGGGCTTCACCGGTTTTCCAATCAGATAGCGATAGACTGAGCTGAGCCGTGTAAGCAAACCCGTAAAATGCCAAGAATTGTTCAAACTCATCCAGCAGGTATTTGGGATACGTGGTTAAAAATTCGAGATCACGTTTAAATGCCTCGGCCATGTATGGCAAATAGGGCGCTTCCGAAGCACGTAGTGATTTGTCGGTATCTGGTTTGGTTTTGGAACGCAGGGTTTCTAACAGCTCTTGTTCGATGAAGTTCAAGTTGGCATCAAACTGCTCAATTTGTCGACCATTTAACAGGTTGATAAAGAGAGATGCCACACGTAGATCGCCTGCTTTGCACTCACTTTTCTGACTCTTAAACAACAAAAATTCTGGGCTTACCGAGAAGATGTCTCGGTTGGCAAAATACATATCTTCCAGTACTTCCCAAAAATCTTCCTCGCCCAGTTTGCTTTGTAAGTTGGCTTTACAATCCGCTGCGAAATCTAGGTAGGTATACTTTTCGATTTTTTTACGAAGTAATCCGCGAAGCACCAACCCCACAACAGAAGACCAATCAAAGTCGTTGCCTTTGGTTCGAATGGGGATGTAACTGTTCAAGATGTTCTTGTTTTGGAACTTGTCGGCAGCAGTTTGTGGCAAACCAGTCTTTATCGGTAATGTAAAATTATCGGTCGTCATTAGCGCATACCACTCACTTCAAAATAGTCACTTTCTTCTTTCACGATTTTGTAGCGCTTATCACCCTTCAGGATAAACAAGGTCTCTTTTTGCTTAGCGACTGTCAGCATCTGCTCCAGTGCTTCATCAAGTAAAAGCACTGCATTTTTGTCATGCTTGTTAGGGCGGTACCCTTGACCAATTTTCACGAGCAGCTCTAGCAGCCTGACACTAATCGGCATTGGCTTAAGCGACTTATCACCGACTTTCAAATACGCATTGAAGGTGCCTATTTTTTCGAGTACGTTGTTTTGTATTGCTGAAAAATCTGGCTTAACTTCAAGAGACACCGCCGTTTTGTAGCCATTAAGCTCAGAGACTAAATACTCGTCTTTATCGAGTGTTGGTGCATGTCGGTTGCAATAGCGGTGAAGCGCTGAGATCAGGGTTTCCTTATAGAAACTACCAAGCTCTTTACGCATCTTTCCTGAACCATCGAAATCACGATGTAACATCCAAACAGATGCATAGGTTTCTACCAGATTGTTTGTAAACTCGTTTTGGATAGGCGTTACAAACTCATTGCTTAGCTCGTTGTCACCCCGAAGCAAATAGAAAAGGCGAAGGAAAGACGTTGCTTCGGTTAACTCGTAAAAACCAAGCTCGTTAATTTTTGACCTAAATGCACTGAACCGCTCATCTTCAATGCCCAGCCCATGCTGAAGCACAAACTCATCGACTTTACGCGTGTGCAGATTACTTGGGTCAAAACCCTGAATGCGGGATAGCAGCTCGTTATCGCTGCCTGAAAACAAGTTGTCGAACAAGTAGCCATCAGCTGCAAGCAACTGGAAAGTGAAATCCAGTAACGCTCGAGCCGTGAGGAACTGATCTTTGATAAGGCGAGCTTTGAGTAGTAATCCAATCAGGGATTCCTGAACTGCTGGCCGACTCAGCAGCGCATAATTAGCGGTCAGGCGATTATGTCCTCCAGATTTACGCTCATTGTCGTAAAGCACATAAAACGGGTTATCAAGCGTCTGCGCAGTCAGTCTTTTCAGAAACTGCTCAGCAAAGTCTGATGCACTACCCTCTGCATCGAAGGTGAATTTTGGATAGTCTTCAAAATCCAAGAACACGTACTGCTCTGGAATTTTCGAAAGCTTGCGGGAGAGAAAGTATCTAACCACCTTTTTGATGTCGCTATGTTCTTCAGAGCCTTCTTCTGCGTAGTTACCCAACATACCCACATTGATACCCACAACGAGTGGTTTGTTGCTTTTCTTGAACTCGGAGAAACGCTGATCGAGAGCTTGAATGGCAGTCTGACTCGGATTAAAGCTGTGCGTTGCATCCAAATGGAAGTCATGAGTCACTTTGTTTCTTTGGCTGTACTGCGTCAAGATCTCGGATTTGCCATCACCACTACTTCCGCATAGGAAGATGATTTGATTGGGCTTGGCCGATAAGAGAGCTTTCTTAAAATCCGCTTCTATATCTGTCTTGATGTAGATGTAGCGCTTGTATTCAGCAAGGTGGTCTTGATTCTGCTCTCTCTCAGTACTGACCGCATACGGTGAAGACTTTGAGAGAATGCTGAGAGCTTGTGCAAATTTCAACGGTCATTATTCCTTCAAATAATCAATAGGTTACATATTACTAAAAAATGCACTGTATTACTGTGATTTCAATACGAATATAGAGTGCCATGATAATGGACAAAAGCCGATGAAATGCTATCTAAGGATAGCTTTTCAATCTATTTTTTCATGTACCACTTATCTTTACTTACCGAAAAGCAACCCAAAAGCACTCTTGCTCACAGCACTCCACGTGCAGCCCCATGGGCTTTCACATGTGAAAGTTGCCAGGAGCATCAACAATAAATCCTTCCAACATCCCACAATAATTGGATTACTACTCCTCAAATCCCAGAACAAACAAAAATCTTAAGCCATATCCCACAAATACCGGACTGTGAGTATCAGCATCCCAACAACCATCATTAACCAGTCATGGATTATTAGCTTCGACCTCCCACAAAGATAGAGATTTGGAAAGCAACAGGTCAGCTCCCAGGAAAGGAATCTCTTCTATTGCTGCTTTAGCTGCTGGGATATGGGGCAAATATCTAACGCCCAAAATGGGCAACTTCGCGTGTTATAGCTAAAGGACGTCTGGGTTACGGTAATTGGTGACGAACAAGCAAAACCAAGGAGTAACGTAACGATGTTAGATGAGAACAGCGCAGCTTATCGCTGGCATAAAATGGCACAGCAGTGCAAACCAACCGAAGAGAAGCAAGCTTTCGAGCTAGCACTTTCACAATCACTCAATGCTCTGGCACAAGTCGAGCATTTTACTGATCAAGAGCCTTATTTGCTGGAGTTTTTAGCAAGTTGCTACGCCAACAACTTCTGGCGAATCCACCGTTCTTATAAAGACACAAACCCCGGTCATTTCGCCTGTCGAGTCCGCAACCGTGACAACGCGTTCGAGGCCGCATGGCACCATAACTGGTACATGAGTGAGAATCAAATGGCGCAGCGACACAATAAAAAGCACCGTGTTCGCTCGACACATATCCGCAAAGGAAAAGGCTTTCGCTACCCACCAAGCCGCTTTTCAAAAGCTAACGCTGAATGGGAATCCGACCTTATAGAGTACACCGAAGATGCCTTCGCCCTTATACGAGAAGTGCGGCATGAAATCCTATCCATCAAGAAGAAGGCCCAAACCTGTACAAAACGACTTCACAAGCTACATAAACACTTCAAAAAAATGGAGATGCAACATGACTAAAAAACCTGCCGTTGGCATCACAAACTATTACGGAGAGCTAGACCTGTCAGACTTTGATATTGCACTGCCAGAACAATCACCACAGCCAGAATTAATAAAAGATTTACCTCTATTTGTCGCCGATGAATCGAAGATACTAATGGTTGCGGCCAAAGACCTTGAAGCTCGATTGGAAAAGCTGTGCAAAGCTCTGACAGCTGAGTACAAAGTGAAATATCCAATACGCTACAAATTCAAAGTCAAAAAATCAAAAGGCTTACCAAAGATCACATGGTATCGCCTTATTCTTCATCGCTACCCAGACG
Organism: Vibrio sp. Y10_XG_PY6; assembly: GCF_024181795.1. Lineage (NCBI taxonomy): Bacteria > Pseudomonadati > Pseudomonadota > Gammaproteobacteria > Vibrionales > Vibrionaceae > Vibrio > Vibrio sp. Y10_XG_PY6. The sequence goes on along the minus strand of NZ_JAMZAQ010000006.1, from coordinate 51,745 downwards.
AAGAGCTCGAAGAAAAAGAAGTATCGAACGGTGTATTGAGACGTTTTTCATACGCAATGCCCTGGGAGATCCCGCTGTATTTGCATTTGCTCGATGAGTTAGAAAAGCTGGATCAACGTGTCATCCGTATAAGCACACTGACCGAAGCCATTAAAGAACTCACTAAAGCCACCAAGAAATACAACACTTAATGTATTTGCTTGCTCCACATCGCTTGGTGTGGAGCTTTGTCGCTTGGGCTTGCATTTTCAAAATAGATGGTAAAATTAAGGAAGTAGAGGCTTAGGAATACTAAGCTAAAGAGAAACAAAAATAATGGAGGTTTTATGGAACTTTGGATTTGGCTGGGTGGTTTATTACTGACAGTCGCCGCAGTCGGTGGAGTATTTTGGTATTCCGGACGAGAGCGATAACTTTATTGCTGGTCGATGTTATCGAGCTCCAGCCTGAGCTGCTCAATAAGCGCCTGCTTTTTAGTTTCACTGAGCTTTTCAATCAAACATGCCAGTTCTGCTGAGCTGTCGGAATCTGAAAAGAAATACGCAACAGGCACACCGAGCTCCTGAGCAAGCTTTTGTAGCGTACCGATATCGGGCATATGACGCCCTTTTTCATAATGATTCATACGGCCACTCGCTGAACCTGGGTCCATACCCAAACGGATACCAAGCTCCCTCTGGCTGATACCAACGCGATTTCTTGCCTGTTTAAGGCGCTGTGGAAATGGGTTTGTTTTAGACAAGTGAGAATCATCATCAACCTACGATGCTTAGATTTTCTAAGTTTTAATTATACCTGTATACTTAGGAAAACTAAGCACAAGATGGAGACTAAGATGAAAACACTAAAAAAGTTCGCACTATTTTGCGTTTTTTGTCTTGGTGCGTTAGTGACTGTATATCAAAGCTGGGGTGTGATGTTGATGGTATTCCCAAGCGTTATTTGGCTACATAAGCCTCTGGATGTTATCCACAAAAATAAGTACATCGCGTTGTTATTTTGGTTTGTACTCTTTTATATAAACTGGCTATTCGCTAGTGCCGCCGCCCTCACCTATTTCTTCATTCATGTCTGGCATTTGCACCAACAGAACATTCCGCTCAATGACTCGTCTTACGTTAAGCGAGCGCCTCGACGCATCAACCCAAGCACTGGTTTGTTGATGAAGAACAGGCACTTTGACATGACAGGTGAAGCTTATGGCTGGAAGATTGATTGATACGGGTAGGTGATGATCACTTTCGCTCCCACTGGGAAGGATCGTAATAACAAAATGATCCACGATCCATAGCAAAGCCTCCGATCAACAACTGGTGAGTTTAAAGATCAAAAGATATCTCCTGCTTATCCACAATGTGTCTATTTGGTGATCACCCGATAAATAACTGCAAAATCAAATTGTTTTGAAAAGGAAATTTCTCATGAAACCGAAGGCTAGGTCCACTCTATTATCGTTACTCATTTTGCTCACTGGATGCGCCTCTACATCAACTCCGATCCAATATGACAACAGCCATAGCCGTGCTCATAACATTGCTCATGCAGGTGGGCTCTACCAAACAGAAGACAAAGTCATTCCAATAAAAGATTTTGAGGCATTTAAGCTCGCGAAAGCTGCCGTAGGAAATACATTGTTGCTCACGCCTTCAGTAGGCGCGGGACTTGAGTTAAGTGAAGGACTAAGCCTTGGTTTGCTAACGTCATTGCTGGAACAACCTGATACCGCTTCACGAAACAGCATTATTGCTTGGATGCCTATACAAGAAGCGACATCCGCTCGAGACGCACAGCAAAAATTGCTCTACCACTTCAACGCAGCCATCGAAACCGTGCTTCAAGAACAATCTATTAACTATGAGCGCACGAATGGCAATTCAGAACAAAAGATAGAGTTCTACTTCCATAGTGCAGACTACCAATGTCCAAAATACCAAGCTGGTATGACAAACCAGGACCTATGCTATATCACCGCAGAAGTTTTCGAACCGAGAAGAACGATGTCACCATCTTTCGTCAACGATGGACAGGAAAGTTTTGCATTTGAATCCAACCATCACGTCTACTACCAGAGATTTAGAATTTCGCCAGGCAAGAATAGTGACATCCCTTCTGATGCACTTTATGCTGCTATTAGTAATAAGTTGCCCGATTGGATCTTCATTTATATAGCAAAAGGGAAGATTCACTTTGGTAAGGAAATGATCATCGCACCTTACCTGCTAGAGAGTGGAAAACCTCTCTTGTTTGTCGTTTCTGAAGAGAAAGATAGTGAAAGCTGATCCGGTTTCCCACCATTCCCACTTTTCCCATCCTGATCTATGATGGAAGTCATCTTGGGAAGTAAGAATTTGACCATAAATTGCAATTTGGTCCCCAATCGGTCCCCAAGACGTCGCGCGAGGCCAGCTATTATGGGAAACTTCACTTTCTGTATCGGTAAGTAAATAATCGAACGCGCGGTGCTGAGCTTAACTCACACCGCGTTTCTTTTTGTACGGCAAGCCATCCATGAGCTTTAGCCGTCGCATTCAATAAGGAAGAAGTATGATCCACATTATTACAGGCAGCACGCTAGGTGGCGCAGAATACGTAGGGGATCACCTGAGTGATCTACTCTACGAGAATGGATTTGAAACAACGATCCACAATCAGCCATCTCTTGATGAGATCGAAAATCAAGGAACGTGGTTGGTGATCACCTCAACCCATGGGGCTGGTGAGTACCCTGATAATATTCAACCTTTTATCGCGGCATTACAAAATACCCCGCCGAAAATGACCGACGTAAAGTTCGCAGTGATTGCGATTGGTGATTCAAGCTATGATACGTTCTGCGCCGCTGGTCAACACGCTTATGATTTACTAGAGGACATTGGTGCCACACCGCTCGCTGATTGTCTCAAGATTGATGTACTGAGCCATGCTGTACCCGAAGACGCCGCAGAGGCATGGTTAAAAGAGAATATCGAACGCTTTTAAGCTCCCCGCTTTCCCTTCAACAGAGTCGAAATTCGGCTCTGTTTTCCCCAATGTGAATAACTCCCGTCAAATTATTTTGTTTAACTGCTCAAAAACCAACCAAACGAACTGTGGATAACTACGATAAGATCCAGTGATTTTCCTTTAGTTATCCCAATAACAACTTTGATCAATTTTACCCCCTGTGTATAACTACCACTTTTGATCCCAGGTAATCCTCGATCTGATCCAATCATGATCACAAGATATGATCCAAAGAAGATCCATGATCTTGTTGATCATTTTTAGGTTATCCACAGAAACGGTCGATCCTAATAGTAGATCTAATAAAAGATCATATATATAGATCTTATATATATTTATCTTGAAGCTTAAAACGGATAAAACGAGAAAACGTTTTTCTCTGTGGCATAAAGCAGGTAAAATACTGCTCCTTTATCTGTCCATTAAATCCCTTTGAATACCTGAGGTCAGTTCATGCTTTATCACGAAAACTTTGACGTCATTGTTGTCGGTGGCGGACACGCAGGAACGGAAGCCGCGCTCGCATCTGCACGCACAGGACAAAAAACGCTTCTCCTTACCCATAACATCGATACATTAGGCCAGATGTCTTGTAACCCGGCGATTGGTGGTATTGGTAAAGGTCACTTAGTAAAAGAAGTGGATGCTATGGGCGGTTTGATGGCTGAAGCCATCGACCATGCAGGTATTCAATTCCGTACACTAAATGCCTCCAAAGGTCCTGCAGTTCGAGCGACTCGAGCTCAAGCGGATCGTGCTCTGTACAAAGCGTACGTCCGTAACGCATTAGAAAATGCACCTAACTTAACGCTGTTCCAGCAGTCAGTGGATGATCTGATTGTTGAGCAAGACCGCGCGGTTGGCGTGGTGACTCAAATGGGACTTCGCTTCCATGCGAAAGCCGTCGTACTAACGGTAGGTACGTTCCTTGGTGGTAAGATCCACATTGGCATGGAGAGCTCTTCAGGCGGACGTGCAGGGGATCCACCGTCGATCGCATTAGCGGATCGATTACGTGAGCTGCCATTCCGTGTGGATCGTTTAAAAACGGGTACCCCACCGCGCATTGATGCTCGCACTGTTGATTTTTCAGTGCTTGAAGCTCAGCACGGTGATAACCCTACCCCTGTATTTTCATTCATGGGTAAACGCGAACAACACCCGCGTCAGATCCCATGTTTTATTACGCACACCAATGAGCAAACGCACGACGTGATCCGTAGCAACTTGGATCGCAGTCCGATGTACGCGGGTGTGATTGAAGGCATTGGTCCGCGTTACTGCCCGTCGATTGAAGACAAAGTGATGCGTTTTGCGGATAAAAATAGCCACCAAATCTTCATTGAGCCAGAAGGTTTAACGACGCACGAGCTATACCCTAACGGTATCTCGACTAGCTTGCCATTTGATGTGCAAGTACAAATCGTTCGCTCAATGAAAGGCTTTGAAAATGCGCATATCGTTCGTCCTGGTTATGCGATTGAGTACGATTTCTTCGATCCACGTGATTTGAAGCAAACGTACGAAACCAAGTTTATTCATGGTCTGTTCTTTGCCGGTCAGATTAATGGTACGACTGGCTACGAAGAAGCCGCAGCGCAAGGCTTGATGGCCGGTCTAAACGCAAGCTTGTACAGCCAAGACAAAGAAGGTTGGAGCCCACGTCGTGACCAAGCTTACATGGGCGTATTGATTGATGATTTATCGACCATGGGTACCAAAGAACCGTACCGCATGTTCACTTCTCGTGCGGAATATCGCTTGTTGCTACGTGAAGATAACGCCGATTTACGTTTAACGGAAAAAGCACGCGAGTTAGGCTTGATTGACGATGTTCGTTGGGCTCGCTTTAACGAGAAACTCAATAACATGGAAACGGAACGTCAGCGTTTGAAATCAACGTGGATGAATCCGAAATCAGAAGGCGTTGATGAGCTGAACAAGCTGCTGAAAACCCCAATGGCACGTGAAGCGAGTGGTGAGGATCTTCTGCGTCGTCCAGAGATCATTTATTCGCAACTGACGCAACTTGAAGCGTTTGCTCCTGCACTTGAAGATCAGCAAGCGGCTGAGCAAGTTGAAATTCAAGTAAAATACGATGGTTACATCAAGCGTCAGCAGGAAGAAATCGAAAAATCATTGCGTCACGAAAATACCAAGTTACCTGCTGATTTGGATTACCGCGATGTAAAAGGTTTATCAAACGAAGTCGTTGCTAAATTGAGTGAGGCCAAACCAGAGAGCATCGGTATTGCATCGCGCATTTCTGGTATTACGCCTGCAGCAATCTCTATTCTTCTTGTTCACTTGAAAAAGCATGGTTTGCTGAAGAAAGGTGAGGAAGAATAAAATGAGCGCATTGCGAACAAAACTGGACTCACTGATCGCGAAAACCGATTTAGAAGTGTCAGAGCAACAAAGAGAGCAATTGGTCGGTTACGTCGAACTGCTCGACAAGTGGAACAAAGCGTACAACTTAACGTCGGTGCGCGATCCGCTTGATATGTTAGTGAAACATATTCTTGATAGCATCGTGGTGAGCGCACACCTGCCCGGTGAGCGCTTTATTGATGTTGGTACTGGTCCGGGCTTACCGGGCATACCTTTGGCAATCATGAACCCTGAGAAGACCTTCTTCTTGCTCGACAGTCTTGGCAAACGCATCCGTTTTATCAAGCAGGTCGTGCACACATTAGGGCTGAAAAACGTGACACCAATTCAAAGTCGCGTCGAAGAATTCCAACCTGAAGAAAAATTTGATGGCGTTTTGAGTCGAGCTTTTGCTTCAATGACAGACATGGTGGAATGGTGCCACCATTTGCCGAAACAAGAGCATGGGGTGTTTCTAGCGCTGAAAGGACAGCACCCTAAAGATGAAATGGATCAGCTTCCTGAATGGTGCAGTGTGACAGAGATCATATCTTTAGCTGTTCCTGAGTTGGAAGGTGATCGTCATCTAGTAATCTTATCGCGCAAGGAAAATTAGCGAGGTAATCGTGGGTAAAATTGTAGCAATCGCCAACCAGAAAGGTGGGGTCGGCAAAACAACAACGTGCATTAACTTAGCGGCTTCGATGGCGGCAACAAAGCGCAAGGTTTTGGTGATCGATCTCGACCCGCAAGGCAATGCTACGATGGCCAGTGGCGTGGATAAGTATATGGTCGATGCCACCGCATACGATCTTTTGGTCGAAGATACACCGTTCGATCAAGTGGTATGTACCCAAACCACAGGGAAGTATGATTTGATCGCGGCGAACGGTGACGTAACCGCGGCAGAGATCAAATTGATGGAAGTGTTCGCTCGCGAAGTGCGTTTAAAAAATGCATTGTCGTCAGTTCGCGATAACTATGATTTCATCTTTATTGATTGTCCTCCTTCTCTAAACCTTCTTACAATCAATGCGATGGCGGCAGCTGATTCTGTGCTGGTGCCGATGCAATGTGAATACTTTGCGTTAGAAGGTTTAACTGCTCTTATGGACACAATCAGCAAGTTAGCGGCTGTGGTTAATGAAAACCTCAAAATCGAAGGTTTACTGCGTACTATGTACGACCCGCGCAACCGCCTATCGAATGAAGTGTCCGATCAACTTAAAAAACACTTTGGCAATAAAGTTTACCGTACCGTCATTCCGCGTAATGTGCGTTTGGCCGAAGCGCCAAGTCACGGTAAACCAGCGATGTACTACGATAAGTACTCTGCAGGTGCCAAAGCGTATCTTGCTCTAGCGGGCGAAATGCTCCGCCGCGAAGAAATCCCAGTTTAACTCTAACCTAAGGAATTCAATCCCATGTCTAAGCGTGGTCTCGGAAAAGGACTGGATGCGTTATTGTCGACCAGTTCGTTTGCTCGTGAAAAACAGCATATTGCATCGCATAGCCAAGAATTATCGGCAGACGGTGAGTTAACCGACTTAGCGATTGGTCAATTGCAACCGGGCGTATACCAACCGCGTAAAGATATGGCGCCTGAAGCGCTAGAAGAATTAGCGGCTTCGATTCAGTCACAAGGCATTATTCAGCCAATCGTGGTTCGTCAGGTTGAAAGCGGCCAGTTTGAGATCATCGCTGGTGAGCGCCGCTGGCGTGCGGCAAGGCAGGCTGGTTTAAAACGCGTGCCGTGTTTGGTGAAGAAAGTCGAAGATCGCGCGGCGATTGCCATGGCGTTGATTGAGAACATTCAACGTGAAGACTTGAATGTGATTGAAGAAGCACAAGCGCTTGAGCGCTTACAAGACGAATTTACGCTTACGCATCAACAAGTCGCAGAAGTGATTGGTAAGTCGAGAACGACGGTCAGTAACTTGTTACGTTTAAACCAGCTTGAGTCCGATGTGAAAAGCTTGGTTGCGGATAAATTGCTAGAAATGGGTCATGCGCGAGCGCTATTGGCCTTGCAGGGTGAACAGCAGGTTGAGGTTGCTCAACAAGTCGCGAAAAAGCAAATGACTGTTCGCCAAACCGAACAGTTAGTAAAAAAGTGCTTAGCCCCACAAAATGAGCAAAAAGGGCAACAAGAAGATACCGAAGCTGAGCAAATGTCGCATAAATTGAGTCAGCTGCTTGATGCAAAAGTTTCTCTGACCCGTTCTGCAAACGGAAAAGCGAAATTGACGATAAGTATTGATGAGCCTCACAAATTGGACCAACTAATTGCCAAGCTTGAGGCCTAGATGAGATAATTGATTTAGGTCAATTAATCTAATTAATCGAATTTTGTGCGAAAGTTGTCGTTTTGTAAACAAAACTGTAAGTTTTTGATGCAATCGAATTGCTTTACGTTGAACTGAACGTATAATTTTCGCCAATTTCCCAGCACAGAGAGTTTAGTGCGAAGTGGATATTACTAGAGGTACGAATACATGGTAGCTGCGTTAGCTAGACCAGGACGAGAGCTCGCAAGGCAATTGTTAATGATCCAGTCTGGCGCGGTTATTTTTGTGGCAGCAGGAATGGCGGTAGCCATAAATCCTGACTGGGGATTTTCAGCGCTGATTGGCGGAGGCATTTTTGTTGTTGCCAATGCAGTATTCGCGCTGTGTGCTTTCATGTTTAGTGGGGCTCGCGCTGCCAAGCGCATCGCGGCTTCCTTCTATACGGGTGAAGTACTGAAAATTCTCATCACGGTTGCACTGTTCTATGTTGCCTACATGTATATGCAGGTGGAACTTGTTCCCCTCAAACTAACCTATTTGCTGGTACTAGGTATTAATATCTGTGCACCAGTGCTATTCATTAACAACAAAAAATAGGATGAGTTATGGCTGCGCCAGGTGAAGCGCTAACATCGTCCGGTTACATTGCCCACCACCTTTCTAACCTATCGCTGTATAAGTTGGGTTTAGTAGGGTCGGAGACAAGTTTCTGGAACGTACATATCGATAGCCTGTTTTTTTCTTGGTTTACTGGTTTAATCTTCCTCGGAATTTTTTACAAAGTAGCGAAGAGAACAACAGCGGGTGTACCGGGTAAGCTTCAGTGTGCTGTAGAAATGATCGTTGAATTTGTCGCCGATAACGTCAAAGACACGTTCCATGGACGCAACCCACTGATCGCGCCTTTAGCACTGACTATCTTTTGTTGGGTATTTTTGATGAACGTGATGGACTTAGTTCCTATCGACTTCTTACCGTACCCAGCAGAACATTGGCTAGGTATCCCTTACCTTAAGGTTGTACCGTCTGCTGATGTGAATATCACCATGGCTATGGCTCTAGGCGTTTTTGCATTGATGATTTACTACAGCATCAAAGTGAAAGGTCTAGGTGGATTCGCAAAAGAACTTGCACTACATCCATTCAATCACCCACTTATGATTCCGTTTAACCTACTGATTGAAGTGGTATCGCTATTGGCGAAACCTCTATCACTTGGTATGCGTCTATTCGGTAACATGTTCGCGGGTGAGGTTGTATTCATTCTTTGTGCGGCAATGCTACCATGGTACTTACAATGGATGGGTTCACTACCGTGGGCAATCTTCCATATCTTGGTTATTACGATTCAAGCCTTCGTATTCATGATGTTGACAATTGTTTACCTGTCAATGGCACACGAAGATCCTGATCATTAATTTTTTTAAAGCTTTTTATTTGGGCACTAAGCCAACAACTATAAATTGGAGATAGTAATGGAAACTTTACTGAGCTTTTCTGCAATCGCCGTAGGTATTATCGTCGGTCTTGCTTCTCTTGGTACAGCGATTGGTTTCGCACTGCTAGGTGGTAAATTCCTAGAAGGTGCTGCACGTCAACCAGAAATGGCTCCTATGCTACAAGTTAAGATGTTCATCATCGCGGGTCTACTTGATGCGGTTCCAATGATCGGTATCGTAATCGCGCTACTATTCACTTTCGCAAACCCATTCGTTGGTCAACTAGGTTAATCACCTTTAACTCGGGACGAGCGATTAGCGCTTGTCACTGATTAACACTAAGTCCAAATAGAGGGGTAGCTGTTGTGAACATAAACGCAACTCTGCTAGGTCAAGCAATCTCGTTTGCACTATTTGTGTGGTTCTGCATGAAGTATGTATGGCCACCATTGATGAAAGCGATCGAAGAGCGTCAGAAGAAAATTGCTGATGGCCTTCAAGCAGCAGAACGTGCTGCGAAAGACTTGGATCTAGCACAAGCCAACGCTTCTGATCAATTGAAAGAAGCGAAGCGCACAGCAACTGAGATCATCGAACAAGCGAACAAGCGCAAGTCTCAAATTCTTGATGAAGCTCGCGAGGAAGCTCAGGCAGAACGCCAGAAAATCCTAGCGCAAGCAGAAGCAGAACTTGAAGCTGAACGCAATCGTGCGCGCGATGACCTGCGCAAACAAGTTGCTACTCTGGCTGTAGCTGGTGCTGAGAAAATCCTTGAGCGTTCTATCGATAAAGATGCGCAAAAAGATATTCTCGACAACATTACTGCAAAACTTTAAGTCTGGGGGCGCATATGTCTGATTTGACTACTATCGCACGCCCCTATGCTAAAGCAGCCTTCGACTTTGCTTTAGAGAAAGACCAGTTGGACCAATGGGGCCAAATGTTATCTTTTGCTGCTGAAGTGGCCAAAAACGAACAAATGAACGAACTTCTAACCGGTTCGGTTTCTGCTGATAAAATGGCAGAGATTTTTGTTGCAGTTTGCGGCGAACAAGTTGATACGCACGGTCAAAACCTTTTGAAGGTGATGGCTGAGAATGGTCGTTTAGCGGCCCTTCCTGATGTTTGCACAGAGTTTTACACTCTGAAGAAAGAGCATGAGAAAGAAATCGATGTTGAAGTCATTTCAGCAACAGAACTTTCTGATGAGCAACTTGCAAACATTGGCAGCAAACTTGAAAAGCGTCTTGAACGCAAAGTGAAGCTGAATTGCAGTGTAGATGAGACCCTACTTGGTGGGGTTATTATTCGAGCCGGAGACCTAGTCATCGATGACTCAGCGCGTGGTCGTTTGAACCGCCTGAGCGATGCATTGCAGTCTTAATGGGGATTGGAGCATGCAACTTAATTCCACGGAAATTAGCGATCTAATCAAACAACGCATCGAATCTTTCGAAGTTGTTAGTGAAGCTCGCAACGAGGGTACTATCGTATCGGTAAGCGATGGTATCATCCGCATCCACGGCCTAGCGGACGTGATGCAAGGTGAAATGATTGAATTACCGGGTGGCCGTTATGCACTGGCACTTAACCTTGAGCGTGACTCGGTTGGTGCGGTTGTAATGGGCCCATATGCTGACCTTAAGGAAGGCATGAAAGTTACAGGTACTGGCCGCATTCTTGAAGTGCCAGTTGGTCCAGAACTACTAGGCCGCGTAGTAAACACGCTGGGTGAGCCTATCGATGGTAAAGGTCCAATCGAAGCGAAAATGACTTCGCCTGTAGAAGTGATCGCACCAGGTGTAATCGACCGTAAATCGGTAGACCAACCTGTGCAAACTGGTTATAAGTCAGTTGACTCAATGATCCCAATCGGTCGTGGTCAGCGTGAGCTTATTATCGGTGACCGTCAGATTGGTAAAACAGCACTGGCGATCGACGCGATTATCAACCAGAAAGACTCTGGTATTTTCTCTATCTACGTAGCAATTGGTCAGAAAGCATCGACTATCGCTAACGTAGTTCGCAAACTAGAAGAGCACGGCGCACTACAAAACACGATCGTTGTAGTTGCATCAGCTTCTGAATCTGCAGCGCTGCAATACCTAGCGCCATACGCAGGTTGTGCGATGGGTGAATACTTCCGCGATCGCGGTGAAGACGCTCTGATTGTTTACGATGACCTATCTAAGCAAGCGGTAGCTTACCGTCAGATCTCTCTACTACTTAAACGTCCACCAGGCCGTGAGGCATTCCCAGGTGACGTATTCTACTTACACTCGCGTCTACTAGAGCGTGCAGCTCGTGTAAACGAAGAGTACGTAGAACGTTTCACTAACGGTGAAGTGAAAGGTAAGACTGGTTCATTGACTGCTCTTCCTATCATCGAAACTCAAGCAGGTGACGTTTCAGCATTCGTACCGACTAACGTAATCTCGATTACCGATGGTCAGATCTTCCTACAAACTGAGCTATTCAACGCCGGTGTTCGTCCAGCGGTTGACCCAGGTATCTCAGTATCTCGTGTAGGTGGTTCAGCTCAGACGAAAATCATCAAGAAACTATCAGGTGGTATCCGTACAGCACTAGCTGCATACCGCGAACTAGCAGCATTTGCTCAGTTCTCTTCTGACCTTGATGAAGCAACGAAGAAACAGCTAGACCATGGTCAAAAAGTAACAGAACTAATGAAGCAGAAGCAGTACGCTCCAATGTCTGTATTTGACCAAGCTCTAACTATCTTCGCGGCAGAGCGCGGTTACCTTGATGATGTAGAACTTAACAAAGTTCTAGATTTCGAGGCGGCTCTACTATCGTACGCTCGCGGTCAATACGCTGAACTAGCAGCTGAGATCGACAAGTCTGGCGCTTACAACGATGAAATCGAAGCTCAGTTGAAGAAACTGACTGACGACTTCAAAGCAACCCAAACTTGGTAATTAGGTCGGTGGCAGTTTCTGCCACCAACTAACGGAGAGTAACGATGGCCGGCGCAAAAGAGATACGTAATAAAATCGGTAGTGTTAAAAGCACGCAGAAAATTACGAAAGCGATGGAAATGGTAGCAGCTTCAAAAATGCGTCGTTCTCAAGATGCAATGGAAGCTTCTCGTCCATACGCTGAAACAATGCGTAAAGTGATCGGTCATGTGGCTAACGCAAACCTAGAGTACCGTCATCCGTACCTAGAAGAGCGTGAAGCTAAACGTGTTGGTTACATCATCGTTTCGACAGACCGTGGTCTGTGTGGTGGTTTGAACATTAACGTGTTCAAAAAAGCCGTTACAGACATGCAAGCATGGAGAGAGAAAGGTGCTGAGATTGAGCTTGCCGTTGTTGGCTCAAAAGCAACAGCTTTCTTTAAACATGGTGGCGCAAAAGTTGCGGCACAGGTTTCTGGCCTGGGTGATAACCCAAGCTTAGAAGACCTAATCGGTTCTGTTGGCGTAATGCTGAAGAAATACGATGAAGGTGAACTGGACCGTCTATACGTAGTGTTCAACAAATTTGTGAATACTATGGTTCAGCAACCAACGATCGATCAATTGCTACCTTTGCCTAAATCGGACAGCGAAGAGATGCAGCGTGAGCACTCATGGGACTACATCTATGAGCCTGAGCCAAAACCTCTACTGGATACGCTACTAGTGCGTTACGTAGAGTCTCAGGTATACCAAGGTGTGGTTGAGAACCTTGCTTGTGAACAAGCGGCTCGAATGATTGCGATGAAGGCTGCAACGGATAACGCAACCAACTTGATTGACGATTTGGAACTTGTGTACAACAAAGCCCGTCAGGCTGCGATCACACAAGAACTATCGGAAATCGTTGGTGGTGCAGCTGCGGTTTAAGCTTAGGTAAAACGAAATAGTTTAGAGGATTAACGATGGCTACAGGTAAGATCGTACAGATCATCGGTGCGGTAGTCGACGTAGAGTTCCCACAGAGCAATGTACCTAGTGTATATGACGCTCTAAACGTAACGGACTCAAAAGAGCGTCTAGTTCTTGAAGTTCAACAACAGCTAGGCGGTGGCGTAGTTCGTTGTATCGTAATGGGTAGCTCTGATGGTTTACGTCGTGGAGTTGAAGTGGTTAACACTGGCGCTCCAATTTCAGTACCAGTCGGTACTAAAACTCTAGGTCGTATCATGAACGTCCTAGGTGACGCGATTGATGAGCGTGGTGAAGTGGGCGCGGAAGAGGTTTACTCTATCCACCGCAGCGCACCAAGCTACGAAGAACAATCAAACGAGATCGCACTTCTAGAAACGGGCGTTAAAGTAATCGACCTAATTTGTCCATTCGCTAAGGGTGGTAAAATCGGTCTATTCGGTGGTGCTGGTGTAGGTAAGACCGTTAACATGATGGAACTTATCAACAACATCGCACTACAGCACTCAGGTCTATCCGTATTTGCGGGTGTTGGTGAGCGTACTCGTGAAGGTAACGATTTCTACTACGAGATGCAGGAAGCGGGCGTTGTAAACGTTGAGAAGCCTGAAGAATCTAAAGTAGCAATGGTTTACGGTCAGATGAACGAGCCACCAGGTAACCGTCTACGTGTTGCACTGACTGGTCTAACAATGGCAGAACGTTTCCGTGACGAAGGTCGTGACGTACTACTGTTCATTGATAACATCTACCGTTACACACTTGCAGGTACAGAGGTATCGGCACTGCTAGGTCGTATGCCTTCTGCGGTAGGTTACCAGCCAACTCTTGCAGAAGAGATGGGGGTACTTCAGGAGCGTATCACGTCAACGAAATCAGGTTCTATCACGTCTGTACAGGCGGTATACGTACCTGCGGATGACTTGACTGACCCGTCTCCAGCAACCACGTTCGCGCACTTGGATGCAACGGTTGTACTTAACCGTAACATCGCTGCAATGGGTCTATACCCTGCGATCGACCCACTAGATTCAACATCTCGTATGCTTGATCCACTAGTAGTTGGTCAAGATCATTACGAAGTTGCTCGTGGCGTTCAGCAGACACTTCAGCGCTACAAAGAGCTGAAAGACATCATTGCTATCCTAGGTATGGACGAGCTATCTGAAGAAGATAAGCAAGTTGTATCTCGTGCACGTAAGATTGAGCGTTTCCTAACTCAGCCTTACCACGTAGCAGAAGTATTTACAGGTGACCCTGGTATTTACGTACCTCTAAAAGAGACTCTACGTGGCTTTAAAGGTCTACTAGCTGGTGAATACGACGACATTCCTGAGCAGGCATTCATGTACTGCGGTAGCATCGACGATGCTATTGAGAATGCGAAGAAGCTATAAGGCTAACTAGGAGGCGATATGGCAGCAATAACCTTTCACCTAGACGTAGTAAGCGCTGAGAAGAAAATCTTCTCTGGTCGTGTTGAAACGTTTCAGGTGACCGGTAGCGAAGGTGAACTTGGTATTTTCCATGGTCACACACCGCTGCTGACCGCTATCAAGCCTGGTATGGTGCGTATTGTGAAACAGCACGGCCACGAAGAAATCATTTATGTTTCTGGTGGTATGGTAGAGATTCAGCCTGGTACAGCGACTGTACTGGCTGATACCGCTATCCGTGGTGAAGAGCTAGACGCAGCGAAGGCAGAAGAAGCCAAGCGCCGCGCTGAGGAGCAAATCCAGAATCAGCATGGTGACATGGACTTCGCACAAGCGGCCAGTGAACTGGCTAAAGCCATTGCTCAGCTACGAGTTATCGAGCTGACAAAAAAGCGTCGCTAAGCTCAATTAGCAACGTTGCATGACAAAAGGCGGCCAAATGGTCGCCTTTTTGATTAATTTTAGTTGGAAATTTACCTTACTCCATTAACTATTTTAAAAGAGCTGTTTAAAATAACGGCCAATTAACATAAAACGTCAATAGGTTCTCAATGAAATTCAGTGCAGTGATTCTTGCTGCGGGTAAAGGTACCCGTATGCATTCGAACATGCCTAAAGTGCTTCACACTTTGGCAGGGAAGCCAATGGCAAAACATGTGATTGATACATGTACTGGTCTTGGTGCACAAAATATTCACTTAGTATTTGGTCACGGTGGTGATCAAATGCAAACCACTCTTGCTGAAGAGCCAGTAAACTGGGTGCTGCAAGCGGATCAGTTGGGAACTGGCCATGCAGTTGACCAAGCATCTCCTCGCTTCGAAGACGATGAGAAAATTCTCGTGCTTTATGGTGATGTGCCATTAATCTCAGCTGAAACCATCGAGAACTTGTTGGATGCTCAACCAACTGGTGGTATTGCACTGCTTACAGTGATGCTTGATAACCCAACAGGTTATGGTCGTATTATTCGTAAAAATGGTCCTGTTGTTGCGATCGTTGAGCAAAAAGATGCAACGGAAGAACAAAAACAAATTAAAGAGATCAACACGGGTGTCATGGTTGCGACTGGTGGGGATCTCAAGCGTTGGTTGTCTGGCTTAAACAACAACAACGCGCAAGGCGAATACTACCTAACTGACGTTATTGCAGCCGCACACGATGAAGGTCGTGCCGTTGAAGCTGTACACCCAGTCAATGCCATTGAGGTGGAAGGGGTCAACGACCGCGCGCAGCTTGCTCGTCTAGAGCGTGCTTTCCAATCAATGCAAGCTCAGAAGCTACTAGAGCAAGGTGTGATGCTACGCGATCCAGCACGCTTTGATTTGCGTGGTGAGTTGCAGTGCGGTATGGACTGTGAAATTGACGTGAATGTTATCATCGAAGGTAAAGTATCACTCGGTGATAACGTGGTTATCGGTGCGGGTTGTGTACTGAAAGATTGTGAAATCGACGACAACACCATCGTTCGCCCTTACAGTGTGATTGAAGGTGCAACGGTTGGTGAAGAATGTACCGTTGGTCCATTTACTCGCCTTCGTCCTGGTGCTGAGATGCGTAACGATTCCCATGTGGGTAACTTCGTAGAAGTGAAAAATGCGCGTATCGGAGAAGGCTCAAAAGCGAACCATCTAACTTACCTTGGTGATGCTGAAATCGGTCAACGTACGAACATCGGTGCCGGTACGATTACTTGTAACTACGATGGTGCGAACAAGTTTAAAACCATCATCGGTAATGATGTATTTGTTGGTTCTGATAGCCAGCTGGTGGCGCCTGTCACTATCGCTGATGGCGCAACCATCGGTGCAGGCACGACGCTGACAAAAGATGTTGAAGAAGGCGAGTTAGTGATTACTCGCGTCAAAGAGCGCAAAATTAATGGCTGGCAACGCCCTGTAAAACAGAAATAAGCAGTACCTGCGCTCTGTCGCTATATTGTCAAAGCCGCTCAACAAGAGCGGCTTTGTTGTTTCTAGCTAAAGGCTTCATCGTTAGTAACTGGGAATGGCGATGCGTTTTTCGAGCCAGCGAACAGCTTGGGATACGAATAGAATGAGCAACAAGTACTCCAAAACGAGGAAGGTATAAATCTCTAGGGGTAAGTACTCATTCACCACCAGCTCATTGGCACGGCGAGTGAGATCGCTTAAACCAATCACACTGACTAAAGAGCTCATCTTGAGGATGTAGACAAATTGATTGCCCAATGGTGGGAGAATTTGTCGAAACGCTTGGGGAAGAATTACCAAGTGCATCTTTTGCCAATAGCTTAAGCCCAAAGATTCAGCCGCTTCATGCTGGCCACGGCTGATCGCTTGTATCCCACCGCGAAACACCTCCGCCATAAACGCACTCTCAGCAATGGTCAGTGCAATAACACCCGCCCAAAAGTGATTGAGTGAGACATCCAACAGCGTTGGCATGCCGTAATACACCCAAAGTAGTAAGACTAAAACAGGCACTGAACGGACTACCTCGACGTAAATGCGGTTGATCCACTTCAAGTAGGGAGAGTTCGACAGAGCCGGTAGGGCGATGATTAAACCTAATGTCATCGCAAATAACATACTGAGGAGTGATACTTGGATGGTGTCACTAAATCCGGCGATTAAAAACTTCAGATTGGTGAGTCCTTGCTCCGTAGAGGGATCGAGCACATACCAGCCCCATTGATAATCTGAGCAACCTGAGAGCAACAGCAGCGAAATCAGCCATAGAGTTCGAAAGGTCACATTTACTCCCTGAATTAACTAAAAAACTTCCATTGTTGCTGCTATGTTATCAATAGAGCTTTAATAAAGGTTAATCATTAAACCGTATAAGGTCATTATTTTTAAGGGAATAAAAATGAAAAAGATTTTACTAGCGCTAGGAATGTGTTTACTTGCTGCAACTCAAATTGCTCATGCTGAAAGCCGTCTTCAATCCATTTTAGACAGTGGTGTACTCCGTGTTGGAACGACGGGAGATTGGAATCCGATGACGATGAAAGACCCTGCAACCAACAGTTATCGTGGCTTTGATATCGACGTAACGACCGAGCTTGCTAAAGATCTCGGTGTAAAAGTAGAGTATGTAGCCACGGATTGGAAGACTCTAGTCAATGGCATTACCGCCAACAAATACGATATTACTGGCAGCGCGTCCCTGAATATGTCGCGCGCGAAAGTCGCTGGATACAGCCAACCGTATTTCTACCTTGCCTTTGTACCCGTTGTGCAAAAGAAAGATCTCGCCAAATTCTCTGATTGGGCAGATTTTAATACGCCTGATGTGAAAGTCGCGGCGACACTAGGAACGGTGCAAGAAAAAATGGTGAAAGAGTTTTTCCCGCTGGCTCAACACATTGTGATTGAAGCGCCAGCGCGCGACTTCCAAGAATTACTAGCTCGCAGGGCCGATGTATCGGTGACGTCCAATGTGGAAGCAGCGACGTTGGTGGACAAGTTTAAACAACTGGCGATAGTACCAGTGACCGCTCCGCGTAAACCGACACCAATTGCGATGCTATTGCCGCAAGACGATCAAGTATGGATTAATTACATCAACCATTGGGTTGAGCTGAAAAAGACCCAAGGCTTTTTCAAGCTGACTGCCAAGAAGTGGGGGTTGAAAAGCTTATAAACAAAAAGAGCCGCATTACGCGGCTCTTTTTTATTGTCTGAACAATTAAAGTTCGTCTTCACTCACTACACGAGCATTGTCTGGAGTCGTGAAGTGCTGAGACAATTCACGGTTAGATAAGATGTAACCCATCCAAAGACCACCCATACAGATGATGATTGCAACGCCCGTTACCATTTGAGCTTGGCTTGCCATTGCAGCAACTAATGCGCTTGATAGACTGCTCACAGTAATTTGTAAGCTGTTTTGCAGGCCTGCAGCTGTTGCAGGGCTTTGCTTAGCACTTGCCAACGCGCGGTTTACTACGATTGGGTATAGCGCACCATTGGCTACCGCAATTAAACAGAAAGGCGCTAGAATTGGCCAGATAGAAGACAGTTCCCATTGTGAGGCAATGAATATCATTATTGCCGCGACACTAAATAGTCCAATCAATTGACGTAGAACTTTTTCATCACCAAATTTACGAACGCCGACTTTACCCAAGTAACCACCAGCCATAAACGCGATAGTTTGTGGGATAAAGCTCAAACCAATATCTTTTGCTTCATAGCCTAGTTGCGCCATGATTTCTGGCATACCTGTTAGGTAAGCAAAGAATGCAGCCGAAGCCGTCGCAAACATAAACACGTTGCCAAGGTACTTTTTAGAACTCAGCAGCGCTTTGATGTCGGCAGACATACTGGTTTGTTTGATTTCTGCTTTCTCGTCTTTTTGGGCCATTGTCGCAAAGACCAAGAAGACACCAACTAGTGTTAGCGTAATAAAGATACTGTGCCAGCCGAAGTTATCTGCCAACACTACCCCTAATTGAGGTGCTAGCGCTGGTGATAGCGCGACTAACGGCATGATCGTTGCGAAAATTTGCTGACTGCTGCTTGAGTAGCGTTTAATGACCATGGCTTGCCAGATCACTGCTGGTGCACATACACCGATAGCTTGGATAAAGCGCAGTGTCAGTAGTTGCCATACTTGGTCACAGAAAGCCAAACCGAATGATGCGATAGTAAACAGCACTAACCCGGCCGCGAGTGTATTGCGGTGGCCAAATTTATCGGATGCCAATCCCCACATTAGCTGGCCAACTGCCATACCAACTAGGAATACCGTTAAAGAGAGCGCTATTTGCTCAGGGCCTGTTGCAAAGTCGATTTCCATCGCTTTGAATGCTGGCAGATACATATCGGTAGCAACGAAGCCAAGCATCGATAATGCTGCCAGATAAATGAGCTGTAGTTTTGATATTTTCATGATTCAACCAGTCAAATTATTTAATCATTTTTTAATCAACATCAGTTGGCGCCAACCCTGATTTATTTACCTTATTATTCTATTTTTCGATTTTAAGAAAATAAAACGCTAAAATTGTTGGTTATCAATCAAATTTTTTGAAAGGTTAAATCATGTTCTCTAAAGCGTCTCTGGAAATGCTGGATACGGTTGCCCGTTTAGGCAGTTTCACCGCTGCGGCTGAGGTGCTGCATAAAGTCCCTTCAGCCATCAGTTATGGAGTAAGGCAGGTCGAGCAAGATTTAGATGTGGTGCTGTTTCGACGCTTACCGAGGAAAGTGGAGTTAACTCCAGCAGGTGAACTTTTTATGGCTGAGGCTCGCTCTTTGCTGCGTCAAATGGAAGAGGTGAAAGCACAAACACGCCGAGCAGCTCAGGGATGGAAGAGCACGTTAAAGCTGACCTTAGATAACGTGGTGAAGTTAGAAAAACTCAAACCTTTGGTGGAAGACTTTTATCGCGAGTTTGAATTTGCTGAATTGCAGATCAATATGGAAGTATTTAATGGCTCTTGGGAAGCCATAGCACAAGGTAGAGCCGACATTGTCGTTGGCGCGACATCTGCGGTTCCCGTTGGTGGAGATTTTGAAGTCAAAGATATGGGCGTATTAGATTGGGCATTTGTAATGTCACCCGCTCATCCTTGCGTTCGACAACAAGTGCTTACTGAAGAGTTTGTGAGTCAATTTCCGGCGATCTGCCTTGATGATACTTCGAACGTGCTGCCAAAGCGCCATACTGGCCATTACCCTCAACAACGCCGATTGTTACTACCCAACTGGTACAGTGCAATTGAATGTTTGAAAAATGGAGTTGGCGTGGGTTATATGCCACGTCATATTGCAACGCCACTGATCAATGATGGTGTGCTGGTGGAGAAGGTGATGCCAGATGATAAGCCGCTCAGTCATTGTTGCTTGGTCTGGCGCAAAGATGATAATCATAAATTGATCCAATGGATGGTGGATTACCTAGGATCGCCTAATCAGCTACATCAAGATTGGTTACAGTCATAAAAAAACACCTCGCAATAGCGAGGTGTTTTATTTGATATGTTTGGAGTGTGGCGTTTTATGACAAGAAGAACTTGTAAGACGGGTTGTCTGTTTCGTCTTTGCATTGATAGCCAAGTTCGCGTAAATGTGCCGAAAATTGAGCTAAATCCCCTTCATCTAACTCGAAACCACATAAAACGCGTCCGTAGTCGGCGCCGTGGTTACGGTAGTTGAACAAGCTAATATTCCAATGGGTACCAAGAGTGCTTAAGAATTTCAGCAAGGCACCTGGGTACTCTGGAAATTCAAAGCTGTAGAGTCGCTCTTTGAGTTGCTTCGATGGCTTCCCGCCGATCATGTAGCGAACGTGTAGCTTCGCCATTTCATCGTCAGAAAGGTCAACCACCGGATAGCCACCTTCACGTAGATCGTGAATGATGTTTTCCAACTCTTCTTGACCGCCTTGCAGACGAACACCGACAAAGATATTAGCGAGTTCGTCATCGTTGTAACGATAGTTAAACTCCGTTACGGCACGACCGCCAATCAAGTTACAGAACTCAAAGAACGCTCCTTGGCGTTCAGGGATCGTCACTGCCAATAAACCTTCACGTTTTTCACCTAGCTCGCAACGTTCTGACACATAACGTAACCCGTGGAAGTTGGTGTTTGCGCCAGACAGTACCGTGCCTAGGTTTTTGTCTTTCAGCTTGTTCTGTTCAGCAAATTTCTTCAGCCCCGCCAGAGCAAGCGCACCCGAAGGCTCAGCAATCGCACGGGTATCTTCAAAGATGTCTTTTACGGCTGCGCAGATTTCATCACTAGAGACCGCAATATGGCCATCAATGTACTTCTGGCACAGACGGAAAGTCTCTTCACCAATGCGTTTTACTGCGACGCCATCGGCAAACATGCTGACTTGGTCTAGTACCACTGGTTCACCAGCATCCAGCGCGGCTTTAAGACAAGATGAGTCTTCCGGCTCTACGGCAATGACTTTGATTTCTGGCATTAACTGCTTCACTAGTACCGCAACACCAGCGGCCAAACCGCCGCCACCGACAGGAACAAAGATGTAATCAAGGTGACCATTTTGTTGCAGCATTTCCATACCGATGGTGCCTTGACCTGCGATCACCAGTGGGTGATCAAAGGGGGGCACAAAAGTATAGCCATATTGCTCTGACAAACGTTCGGCTTCTGCTTTTGCTTCATCAAAGTTGCTGCCGTGTAGTACCACATTGCCACCAAAGCTGCGTACTGCGTCGACTTTGATATCCGGCGTGGTCTTTGGCATCACGATGGTGGTTTTGATGCCCAGCTTAGTGCCAGACAGCGCCATGCCTTGAGCGTGATTACCTGCCGATGCTGCAATCACCCCCGCGGCTTTCTGTGCTTCAGTTAGGCTTGCCACCATGTTGTATGCACCGCGTAATTTAAATGAGTGCACGGGTTGGCGATCTTCGCGCTTGATTTGCACATTGTTACCAATACGTGCAGACAATCGTGGCATTTCTTGCAGTGGTGTTACTGTTGCGACTTCATACACCGGAGCGCGGAGGATTTGGCGCAGATAGTCTGCGCCAGTTTGATTTACTTTCTTTTCGGGGTGAGATTCCATCATTGCTAGCCCTCTAGCTTCGACTTGTCTCGTACTGCACCCTTGTCAGCACTGGTGGCCATGCTCGCGTACGCTTTAAGTGCAAAGGAAACTTCTCTTTGACGATCAACAGGTTTCCAGCCAAGTTCATCTTGTTTTGCACGGCGCTCTGCAAGTTCTTGTTCAGACACTTCGAGTGAAATTGAACGGTTCGGAATATCAATCGCGATCATATCGCCCGGTTTCACCAGTCCAATAGCACCGCCGTTAGCGGCTTCAGGAGAAGCATGGCCGATAGAGAGTCCTGATGTACCACCAGAGAAACGACCGTCAGTCAGCAGTGCACATTCTTTACCAAGGCCCATCGATTTTAGGTAAGTGGTTGGGTAAAGCATTTCTTGCATGCCTGGGCCACCTTTTGGACCTTCATAACGGATAACAACCACATCACCGGCTTTCACTTTACCTCCTAAGATGCCTTCCACCGCATCTTCTTGGCTTTCAAATACCACAGCCGGACCAGTGAACTTAAGAATGCTTTCATCAACACCGGCTGTCTTAACGATACAGCCATCCAATGCGATGTTGCCTGATAGAACGGCTAGGCCACCTTCTTGGCTGAAGGCGTTGTCTTTCGCGCGAATACAACCTTCTGCACGGTCGTCATCAAGGCGATCCCAACGACAATCTTGCGAGAACGCTTGGGTGGTACGAATACCCGCAGGGCCTGCGCGGTAGAACTTAAGTACCTCTTCGTCTTCAGTTTGGATAATGTCGTATTTTGCCAGTTGCTCTTTCATCGAAAGGCCAAGTACGGTGCGCGCATCATTGTGCAGTAGACCTGCACGGTCAAGCTCACCAAGAATCGCCATTACGCCACCAGCGCGGTGTACGTCTTCCATATGATATTTCTGAGTGGATGGTGCCACTTTACATAGGTGTGGCACTTGGCGAGACAGGCGATCGATATCTTCCATATCGAAATCCACTTCACCTTCTTGCGCTGCAGCTAACAGGTGCAAAATGGTGTTGGTTGAACCACCCATGGCAATGTCCAGTGCCATTGCATTTTCGAAGGCATCATAAGTTGCGATGTTGCGTGGCAACGCGGATTCGTCATCTTGCTCGTAGTAACGACGAGTCAATTCAACAATGCGTCTGCCCGCGTTAAGGAATAGCTGTTCACGATCAGCGTGAGTCGCCAACATAGAACCGTTGCCCGGCTGAGAAAGACCCAGTGCTTCTGTTAGGCAGTTCATCGAGTTTGCCGTGAACATGCCTGAACACGATCCACAGGTTGGACATGCGCTGCGTTCGATCTGCTCACTTTGCTCATCAGATACTTTTGGATCCGCACCTTGGATCATTGCATCAACAAGGTCTAGTTTGATGATCTGATCAGAAAGCTTGGTTTTACCCGCTTCCATTGGGCCACCAGAAACAAAGATAACCGGGATGTTGAGACGCATGGATGCCATCAACATTCCCGGAGTGATTTTGTCACAGTTAGAGATACATACCATGGCATCGGCACAGTGCGCATTGACCATGTACTCTACAGAGTCTGCGATAAGTTCGCGTGAAGGCAGTGAGTACAGCATGCCGCCGTGACCCATTGCGATACCATCATCAACCGCGATGGTGTTGAATTCTTTCGCAATACCGCCAGCTTTTTCGATTTCACGCGCTACAAGCTGGCCCATGTCTTTCAGGTGTACGTGACCCGGAACAAATTGAGTAAACGAGTTTACAACGGCGATGATTGGTTTACCGAAGTCTTCTTCTTTCACACCCGTTGCACGCCACAGTGCTCGTGCACCCGCCATGTTACGACCATGTGTGGTGGTAGCTGATCTATATTTTGGCATTTCCTAATCCTTCTTACTTCTGTTCTGGGTACACATAGTCTAACCAGCCCCACTTATCTTCCGTGGTGCCGTCAAATAGGCCAAAGTAGGCTGCTTGTAGTTCTTTAGTGATAGGGCCGCGCTTACCAGTGCCCACTTCAATCTTGTCGATGGTTGCCACTGGTACAATCTCAGCCGCAGTACCTGTCATGAAGACTTCATCGGCAAGGTAAAGGGCTTCACGAGCAATGTTCGCCTCACGTACTTTGTAGCCTTTATCGCGTGCAATTGTCATGATCGAGTCACGAGTGATGCCCGGTAGAATCGCGCTAGTTGCTGGTGGTGTGGTGATTACGCCATCTTTGATAACGAAGATGTTTTCACCAGCCCCTTCCGATAGGTAACCATCTACGCTTAGCGCAATACCTTCGTCGTAACCGTGACGACGCGCTTCACCACCAACCAGTAGTGAAGATAGGTAGTTACCGCCTGCTTTAGCCGCAGTTGGGATGGTGTTTGGCGCAGCGCGGTTCCAGCTTGAAATCATCGCATCGACACCTTTTTCTAGCGCTTCTTCGCCTAAGTAAGAGCCCCAAGGAAATGCGGCAATGATTAGATCCATCTCAGTGCCAACTGGTGGACATACGCCTAAGCCAACATTACCGACAAAACCCAATGGACGAATGTAAGCGCTGTCGAGTTTGTTTTGGCGCAGTGTTTCGCGGGTCGCTTCCATGATTTCTTCTACTGTGTATGGAATCGGAAAGCGGTAAATCTTGGCAGAATCTTTTAGACGTTGTGCATGCTCACGGTGACGGAAGACAATTGGGCCTTTTGGTGTGTTGTAACAGCGCACGCCTTCAAACACGGATGTGCCATAGTGCATTGCGTGAGTCAGAACGTGAACGTTCGCCTCTGCCCATGGAACCATCTCACCATTAAACCAAATGAAATCTGCAGTTTTCGTTGCCATTTGTTGCCTTCCTTATGCACTTACGTGTTGTTGTAAGTTGTGATTTGGCAGTTCATCGTTGCGGATTTTTAGCACCTCAACCTTACGAACGTCCCACAACTTCTCTATTTGATTGATCAAAAACGAGATTGGTCGATCGCTGTCGACGATGATCTCGACGCTGGCTACTTTGCTTTCGTGGTTTTGCGTAGCAGCGACTTGTTTGATCACGAAGCCTCGGTGACGAATCACACGTAGAACGCGCTCCAACAGTACCGGTTTGTCATCGGCTTTGATGTCGAGTAAATATCTGTCCATGCGATTGTCTCCTATGTATTTTCCAACATATCACTGTTTGATGCGCCAGGTGGCACCAATGGCCACACGTTTTCTTCTTCATCAATCAAAACGTGAAGCATGTAAGAAGTTTCACTCGCTAGCATCTCTTTGAGAGCAGGTTCGACTTCTTCTTTCTTGGTGATGGTTTTGCCCGGGATATCGAACGCTTTTGCTAACATCACGAAATCTGGGTTGTCATCAAGAATGGTTTCACTGTGGCGACCGTCAAAGAACAATGACTGCCATTGGCGAACCATGCCAAGACGTTGGTTATTAAGAAGGACAATCTTCACTGGAATCTGCCGACGCTTCAGCGTGCCCAATTCCTGAACGTTCATCATAAATGAACCGTCACCTGTAATAAGGATAGACTGATCATCAGGACGTGCGACTGCAGCGCCCATCGCTGCTGGCAAGCCAAAGCCCATGGTGCCAAGGCCAGCAGAAGTGATAAAATTTTGTGGTTCGCGTGGCTGGATATGTTGCGCTGCCCACATCTGATGCTGACCGACGTCGGTCGAGACAATTGAGCTATCTGGCATCATGTCAGACAGTTGTTTAAGCAGTAGCGGTGCGTAGATTAACTCGCCTGGGTGGTCGTAACGCCACTTAAAGCCGCTGCGCAGACTTTCACTGTGATGAACCCACGGTGAGATATCTTGAGTCAGCTCTAGCTGAGGAAGAATGGTGTTGATGTCGCCACGTAATGGTGCGTTGGCGTGGCGCAGTTTATGAATCTCCGCAGCATCAATGTCGATGTGAATCACTTTCGCATTTGGTGCAAACGTATCGAGCTTACCCGTCACACGGTCATCAAAACGCGCGCCAACCACGATCAATAGATCGGCTTCTTGAACCACTAGGTTGGCGGCTTTGGTGCCATGCATACCCAACATACCAAGATAGTGAGGATCATGGCGTTCAATGGTACCGAGGCCTTTTAATGTGCTAACTGCAGGCATTGGGTTTAAGCGAAGAAATTCGCGTACTGCATCGGTTGCTTTCGCAAGTTGCACGCCACCACCAACATACAACACTGGGCGAGTAGATGCTGCCAGCACATCTTGCGCACGTTTGATATCTTCAGCGCTGACATCTTCGATTGCTGGTGCTATGTATGGAGGAAGAAGGTCTGTAGGTGCTTGAGCGAGTTGAACGTCTTTGGCGATATCGACAATGACAGGACCCGGACGACCGGTTTTTGCGACCTCAAAGGCTTCGGCAAGTGTCGGAGCTAGATCTTCAATTTCGGTCACGAGATAGCTGTGCTTAGTACAGGCTAGGGACATTCCGATCACATCCATTTCTTGGAATGCATCGGTACCGATATGAGAGCTAGCTACCTGGCCTGTGATGGCAACTAGAGGTACGGAGTCAAGGAAAGCGTCGGCAAGGCCGGTAACAAGGTTAGTGGCTCCTGGGCCGGAAGTTGCCATGCACACAGCAACGTCTTGAGTGGAACGAGCCATCCCGATAGCAGCCATAGCGGCCCCTTGCTCGTGACGGCATAGGATGTGTTCCACCCCACCGTCATACAAAGCATCATAGATTGGCATGATGGCCCCGCCGGGGTAGCCAAAAACGGTTTCGATGCCTTGCTGTCTTAAAGCGGCTACGACAAGTTGTGCACCAGTCATCGTAAACCTCCTTTGCTACGTTGTGGCTCGTAGCGATTGCCATATTTATTGCACTTCATGTGCACTCCCATTCTTCCCGTTAAACTGTCCGAGGGTTAGACAGATGACAACTTGTAGTTGTAAAAAAACCCCCGGACTTTTCAGTGCGGGGGTTTTTTGTAATTTGTGGTTACCTTTCGCCCACAATACCCCGCGCGGTGCCAATAATGACCACG
The DNA here is from genome assembly GCF_024181795.1 of Vibrio sp. Y10_XG_PY6. Lineage (NCBI taxonomy): Bacteria > Pseudomonadati > Pseudomonadota > Gammaproteobacteria > Vibrionales > Vibrionaceae > Vibrio > Vibrio sp. Y10_XG_PY6. The sequence goes on along the minus strand of NZ_JAMZAQ010000006.1, from coordinate 24,815 downwards.
ATAATCAGGGCTAGCAGTGCGTTGATATGAGCGAAAAGGTTCATCTGTCTGTCGTTCTTTTTTCGTTAAAAAATGTTGTGTAATGTTCTACGAAATTGTTTGCGTCATTAGTGGTATCACACAATTCCGCTGCATGACAAGCAAAAAGTCATTCTTTTTTCACATTAACTCTCAATTGGGACGCGGTATATAACATAACCAACTAGATAAAACATTTGTTTACAGAGTGTTCAAAAAAATTGAGGAACGTATGGGGCTGGCAATCATTCATAGTCGAGCAAGCGTCGGGGTGCAAGCGCCATCGGTTAGTGTAGAAGTTCATATCAGCAACGGCATGCCAGGGTTTACCTTAGTAGGCTTGCCAGAGACAACGGTAAAAGAGTCCAAAGATCGCGTACGCAGTGCGATCATTAATTCTAACTTTCAATTTCCTGCTAAGCGGATCACCGTGAACTTGGCTCCGGCAGATCTACCCAAGGAGGGAGGGCGTTTTGATCTTCCTATTGCATTGGGAATTTTGGCCGCTTCGGAGCAAATCGCGACAGATAAGCTCAAAAACTACGAATTTGTTGGTGAGTTAGCACTATCTGGTGGTCTGAGACCTGTAAAAGGTGTGCTGCCTGCTGCGCTGGAAGCCAGTAAGATTCAACGTCATTTGGTCGTCCCACATGTGAATGGCGATCAGGCGGCGCTAGTGGGGAAGGAACAACATAAATCGGCCCAATCATTACTGGAAGTATGTGCCGAGCTTTGTGGTCAACATCGACTGAATCTTTTTCAAACGCCTAAGCGCAAAATAGTCGAAAAACATGGTCGAGACTTACAAGATATTATTGGCCAACAACAAGGTAAGCGAGCACTGGAGATTGCTGCCGCTGGAAACCACAACTTACTTTTCCTTGGCCCGCCAGGTACTGGAAAAACGATGTTGGCTTCGCGTTTGTGTGACTTATTACCGGAAATGAGTGACGAAGAAGCAATGGAAACCGCTTCGGTGGCATCGTTGACTCAGAGTGAAATTAATGAGCATAACTGGAAGTCGCGTCCGTTTCGTTCTCCGCATCATTCAAGTTCAATGGCGGCATTAGTCGGCGGTGGTTCGGTACCCAGACCAGGGGAGATCTCTTTAGCCCACAACGGGTTATTGTTTCTCGATGAAATGCCCGAATTTGATCGTAAAGTTCTGGACTCGTTACGCGAACCGCTCGAATCTGGCGAGATCATTATCTCTCGAGCGCAAGGTAAAACACGCTTTCCGGCTCGTTTCCAATTAGTTGGAGCATTGAACCCAAGCCCGACAGGATATTACGAAGGCAATCAAGCTCGCACCAATCCACAAGCTATTTTGCGCTACCTTGGTCGATTATCTGGACCACTGTTAGATCGCTTTGATATGTCTTTAGAAATCCCAGCTTTGCCCAAAGGGACATTAGCAGAAGGAGGTGATCGCGGTGAGCCGACTGCTATCGTAAAAGCGCGTGTGAGCCATGCGCGTAACAATATGCTAAACCGCAGTGGTAAGGTCAATGCACTGCTAGGTAGTCGAGAAATTGAGGCATTTTGTCCCTTGCATAAGAGTGATGCTGAGTTTCTTGAAACCGCTTTGCATCGTTTAGGGCTTTCGATTCGTGCGTATCATCGTATTATCAAAGTGGCGCGAACAATCGCCGATCTGGATGGGGCGGAGCAAATTGAACGAACGCACTTGGCCGAGGCACTTGGGTATCGAGCGATGGACCGTTTACTGAAACAGCTTACGGCGCAAGCGGTATAGACAGCAAAGTGTCATCGCAACAAGTGTTGTAAGCCCCTTGTTGCGATGAAGGGCGTTAGAAGGTGTAGTTGAGACCAAGCGACAATAGGTACTCTTTCTCCTCATAAAACGTGATATTCGAGTCAGTTTGGCTATAGCCGGCTAAAGAAATGAACGACCAGTCTTGCCAGTCAAATACGTTTTGATATTCGTAGGCCGCAAATAGGCTGATGGTGTCGTCATTTCGTGTTTTAGCAAAAGTTTGGCTAGCGGCTTGATAGTCTTTCCATGCATAACCCGCGGTGAGAGCCAATCGATGGCGATTGATAAATTTAAACCAGCTGATGTCAAACCCGTATGAATCAAATGATTCCGCCTTACCGTCGGCATCTTGATTGATGTAGGTGAAAGCGGGTTGCAACATAGACGTTTGGTTGAGTGGAATGCGATAGTCGCCTTTGACATAGTAAAGGTTAGCATCGCGAGCAAGTGAGCGGTCTGTCACTTCCTCCTGCTCGATGTCTTTATCAGCATAAGCAAGATCAAGGTTGAAGTTCCTATCAATTAACCCTTTGATCTGAAAGCGATATGCATTGCCGTCAACATCCGTCTCTTTACGTGCGGTTCCTACTTGATAAGGGTTGCGCCAAGTTTCGCCTTTGAGTACCGTCGGCAGATAGGAAACATCGAGCACGGTGCCAGATTGTAGCTCGTGTTGATAGCCCAACTGAAAAGCGAGTGTACCTACCGCGACATCTGAGCGTGTGGTACCGGCGTAAACTTGGTGGTTGAGTCGGCTACCAAAGGTGTATGTCACACTCCCTAGCGGTGCAGCGATAACAGAACTGTCACTATCGGCACGCTTATCGAGAGAATCGATGGTGTTACTATTTTCTGTATTGAAATTGGATTCTGATGATATGAATCCGGCATTCAGCGAAATTTCACCGCCAAAACCTGCGGTTTCAGCGAGTTGAGCCTGAGCAGAACTGACGACAAAGGCCAAAGGCAAGAGAAGTAGCCTTGGTTTCATTCGTTATCTCCTTGTTGTCGAATGAATGGTGCACATATTGGTTGCGGTAACAAATCTGACCATTTCCACGCATGTTCCAATGTGGCAAAGGCGCAGTATAATTACACGCTGTTTTATTCTTCACACATTATCACTGTTGTTTGACTATCATGTTGGCATATTTGTTATTTTTTTTTAACGCTTCTTTTGTGATTCTCAATTCTGCGGTTTGTTCACTCGCAATTTGTGTTATCGCTGTATTTAAAATATTGCTTCCTGGCGTAAAGCTAAAAGCACTAGCGACCGTTTGTGCCAATAAGGTGATGTGGTTATGGGCTACCGTTAATGCGTGCATTCTGGCGGTATCTAACCGTGTTGAGTGGGATGTTCAGGGCGGTGAAGCGCTTAAAAAAGACGGGTGGTATCTGCTGATCAGTAACCATCTCAGTTGGACAGATATTGTTGTGCTTTGCTGCGTGTTTAAAGACCGCATACCTATGCCGAAGTTTTTCCTCAAACAACAACTGTTGTATGTGCCTTTCATTGGGATGGCGTGTTGGGCGCTCGACATGCCATTTATGCGTCGTTATTCGCGAGAGTATCTGATCCGCAACCCGCACAAACGAGGTCAAGATTTAGAGACGACACGTCGCTCGTGCGCCAAGTTCAAACATGCCCCAACCACAGTGGTTAATTATGTCGAAGGCACTCGATTTACCGAAGAAAAACAGCGTAAGAGCAAGGCGAGCTACCAATATTTGCTGCAACCAAAATCGGGCGGGATCGCATACACGTTAGCGGCAATGGGGGAGCAGTTCGAGAACATTATCGATGTGACGCTGGCGTACCCAGAAAATACAAATAAGCCATTCAAGGATTTATTAATGGGCCGAATGGGCAAGGTTGTTGTGCGTGTGAATGTGTTGCCCGTCGATGAGCGAGTGCTTGGTGATTACTTTAACGATAAGCCCTATAAGCGACAATTTCAGCAATGGTTGGGTGATGTGTGGCAAGAAAAAGATCGGTTGCTACAAGAGATTTACAAATAAACAAAAGGGGAGCGATGAGCTCCCCTTTTGATTGATATCGATGCGCTTATTTTAGTGTCAGCAAGTAGTTCACCAGAGAGAAGTACTCATCCATTGTCTTGATGCTTTGTGCTTGAACTAGGTATTTGTTGTTAACGATAACCGCAGGAACGCCGGTTAGACCGCTGTTTTCAAATTGCTTGTCCATACGGCGAACCATGGAATCAACCGCAAAGCCTTTGAATGCAGAGTCGAATTTCTTCGCGTCTACACCTTCATCAAGGAAGATTTGGCGAAGCTCTTCATCGTTACGTGGCGCCTTCTTTAGATTGTGGATGCGGTTAAACATCACTGGCACCATTTTGTCTTCCACTTTTAGTGCAACCATGGTCGCGTAGGCTTTGCTCATTGATGGGCCCATGTTGCCACCCATGAAAGAAACGTGGTTTTTTAGTAGTTTAGTGCCTTCTGGCAACTGCTTTTTCAGTTGCTGGATAACAGGTTCAAAGCTATTACAGTGCGGGCAGTAGAAAGAGAAAAACTCCGTCACAAGAGGTTTTTTTGATGCCTCAAGATCCAATACTTTGTAATGTTCACCTTCTTTGAATTGCGCTGCATGTGCCGACAGGCTTAGCATCAGCATAGAAAACAGTGCGAACAGTTTTTTCATCGAAATATCTCCATTTTTGAATTTGTGGCCTGACTTACCATTGAGGCATTAAAGACAGCGGTGCTTCTTCTAAAGCGGCGATCTGCTCTTTAAATGCAAGGACCTGACCTTCCCAGTATTTTGGCTCATTAAACCATGGAAAAGCGAGAGGAAACGCAGGGTCATGCCAACGTTTTGCTAGCCATGCCATATAGTGCACCATTCGTAGACCGCGAAGTGGCTCAATTAGTTTCAATTCTGCGGGGTTAAAGTCGCAAAACTCTTGATAAGCTTCTAAAACAATATCCAGCTGCATCAGTTTGTCTTGGCGCTCACCGTTAAGCAGCATCCATAAGTCCTGCACAGCAGGGCCGTTACGAGCGTCATCCAAATCAACAAACATAGGGCCATCTCGCCACAAAATGTTGCCTGGGTGGCAATCGCCATGCAGCCGAATGGTATTGAAGCCTTCTTGCCAGTGGCTTTCAATCGATTTGATCAGCATATCCAAGTCATTGAAGAAGCTGTTCTCCAAGTGCATTGGAATCATGTTGGCGTTTTGCAGAATCTCTCTTGGTTGATACAGGTATTCTTGCAAGCCAATCGTTGGTCGATGTTGGAAGGCTTGGCGGCTACCCACTTTGTGGATGCGCCCAAGGAAACGCCCTACACCTTCGAGCTGATCTAAGTTGTCAACCTCGTACTGGCGACCACCCACGCTCTCAAACAGCGCAAAGGCATAGCCTTGATAGTGATGCAGGGTTTTACCGTTGATGCGAACAGGTGGTGCGACGGGGATTTCGTTGCCAATTAGTTCTAAAGTGAAGTCGTGCTCCTCTTGGATCTGTTCGTTGCTCCAACGTTCAGGGCGGTAGAACTTGACGACATAACGACGACGCTCTTCGTCAGTGAATTGATAAACACGGTTTTCGTAGCTATTGAGGGGAAGAAAGCCTGATTCTGCGCGAACGCCGATGCTTTCTAACGCGTACCACATGAAGTCTGGGGTAAGGGCGTCAAAGTTAAACATGCTTTGGGACATATAAACAAAAAGGCTCATTACTGAGCCTTTTTCCGTTAGTCACTGAAGTAGCGCTATAGTTTTTTAATAAAACGGCTTTCTACTTCAATGGTGAATTCGTTGCTCTTATCGGTGAGTATAAACTGAATTGTCGTAATCGCAGAGTTTAGCTTGTCAGGATCCGCACCAAGACTCATTGGTAAGTTCAATACCTCACCTGGCTGTACCTGAATTGTCTGCTTACCATACCAGCTTACATCGGATAACCCTTCAACATCCAACGAGTACTCTTGCACTTGCTGGGTTTTGTTGATCACTTTGAGGGTGTAGGTGTTTTCTACTTCGCCTGAGCTATTTACCCGGAACAGTTGGTTACGGTCGCGAATAACACTCATGCCTGCTGGGTCTACCGCTGCGATTTGGGCAAAGAACAGACCAATCATGACCAGTAGCACAGCTCCATAGCCCAGCAGCTTCGGACGCATGACTTTGGTACTCTTACCCGATAAGCGATGCTCGGTGGTGTAGCTGATTAGGCCTTTTTCGTAACCCATGCGGTCCATGGTGTTGTCACACGCATCAATACAGGCGCCACAGTTAATACATTCATATTGTAAGCCGTCACGAATATCGATACCTGTTGGGCACACCTGCACACACAAATCACAATCAATACAATCCCCCAAACCAAGTTGCTTTGGATCGGCTTTGCGTGGACGTGGACCACGCTTTTCACCACGTTTTGCATCATAGCCAACGATGAAGGTGTCTTTATCAAACATGGCAGACTGGAAGCGCGCGTAAGGACACATGTGAATACACATGATGGAACGCATCCAACCAGCATTACCATAAGTACAAATGGCAAAGAACATTATCCAAAAGACGGGCCAGAAGTTGGCGTTAAAAGTGAAAAAGTCGATAACCAATTGCTTCATTGGAACGAAGTAGCCAACAAAAGTAAAACCAGTGGCGAGCGCAATGGCAAACCAAGCTATATGTTTGACGGTTTTGCGCATCGCTAAATTTGCCGTCAGCTTATTGGAGTCCTGCTTACGACGCTTATTGGCGCTGCCTTCTAGCTTCTCTTCAAACCAGATATACATGAAGGTCCAGACGGTTTGTGGGCAGAGATAGCCACACCAAACTCGACCTAAGAAGGTGGTAATAAAGAACAACCCAAACGCCGCGATCACAAATAGCAAGGCGAGTAGGGTAAGATCTTGCGGATACAACGTGGTACCGAAAAAGTTGAACTGCTGGTTGCCAATGTCGAGCAAGATAGCTTGACGTTCACCGTAAGGGATCCACGGTATCAAAGCGAAGAGAAGCAGTAAGAACCAACCACCGTAACGACGCAGTTTCTGGTAAGTCCCTTTGCTTTCGCGTACATAGATGCGATTACTTGGGTTGAACCGATCCCCATTCCCTTTATGAGTCTTGGGGTTGTAGGTTTTAGGAGTCACATCTTTGATATCGATCTTATCCTGACTCATGCACTCATCCTTCTTAGGCTTTTATAATGTACGGCGTCATTTCTATTGATGTCGCTCGATGACATTGCTACTTCGTCCTTATCATAAATCATGACCGGACATAATTATTTTAGTAAATACTGATGAACGGCGATTATACAATCAATAACAATTCCTTTTCTTTAACGCAGTCAACGTTTAACAACAAAAGTCAGTACAGTTAACCTGATAATTGGCTGAACAGTTATAACCAACTGTGGGACTAAAAATTTTAGTTATAAAAAAGCGACTCATTTGAGGGAGTCGCTTAAAGAATACTGGGTTGTTGAGCCGGTTATTTGATGATGCCACGAGCGCGCAGAATCGCAGTTTTAAAATCATCTTCTTGGTCTTTCTTAAGACCTGGGATCATTTCGTCTTTGCTGCTGTTACGCATTTTAAGGTGGTAGATCAGCACGTCGTCGGTCAGATCTTCTAGCTTACCTTCGTAGCCTGCTTCTTTCGCTAGCTTCACGATGAACTGCAGTAGGTTCATTTCTTGGTCTTTATGCCATTCAGGCTCTAGTAGCTCAAGCAGCTCTTCAATGCGATGACACTTCATTTCTTTCTCCACAGAATTTATAGGTGTAATTAGCTGTAAAGGTACCAAATTGCTTTGCGAAGACCAAATAGGAAAAACTATCTATTTCACTGTGTTTTGTTCTAAGTCGTTGAGGTGGTTTGAGTCGCGTGCAAAGAAAAAAGCGCAGCTGGCGCCGCGCTTTTGATTAAGCTGCTTTGATAACTTTGGCCGGAACACTCGACATCATTGCTGTCTTCTCAACCAATGTCATTGCTGGCGCAACTTGCTTTGCCTTTGGTGCAGTAGTAAAGCCACTGCGGCGGCGCATTGCACTAGTATTAGTGTGTGCGAACCTGACTGTTGTTGGGCGCATTAATTTACCTAACTGTCAGGCATATCCATTGCCGATGTAATGGCCTGAATCATTATGAGCTAGGCTCCAACAAGATTGAAGAATCACTCTTCTGGCTCTCGCCAATCCAGTTAATGAATCAGGAATACCGATATGCATGCATATCACGTATAAGATTAGCATCCTTGTAATAATTGGTCGATAGTTGAGCAATTGAATTGTTTAGATTTTGTCATTTTGTCGCGATGATCGAGGCAATTTTTGTTTGATCCCTCGATCAGCAGTAGTAGTATGAGATCTCGACGAAGGAGGTGCCTATGTCATTTTTGAAGAAGACACTTGCCAGTTTTGGGATTGGGAGCGCTAAGGTCGACTCAATCCTAAATCAAGACGTGCTATATCCTGGTCAAAGTGTGGATGTGTCTATCCATGTTTATGGTGGTGCCACTGAACAAGCGATCGACAACATCGATTTAAAACTGTGTTGTCGCTATATCGCGGAAGCTCCTGATGACCGTGGTGCGCGAGAAGGACACAGCATGCGCCGAGTACCTCAGACTCATGTGCTTGCTAAGTGGAGCCTCCCTTATGCGTTTACCATCCATTCCGGCGAAGAGCGTACCTTCGATGTTCAGCTCGATGTGCCTTGGAATACGCCTGTCACCATTGGTGACGCCAAAGTGTGGCTCGAAACCGGCTTGGACGTTGCTGCTGCTTTAGACCCGACCGATAAAGACATCCTCACCGTTCGACCTGATCCACTAATGGATGCGGTGTTATCCGCATTTGAAGCGCAAGGTTTGCGTATTCGCCAAGTGGAGTGTGAGGAAGTAAAAGGGTTCGACCTGCCATTTGTGCAAGAATTTGAGATGGTGCCGACTGACGGGCCATACCATGGCGTGTGGCGTGAGTTAGAATTTGTCGCTCATCGTAGCGAGCGAGAACTCAAATTATGGTTTGAAGTTGACCGCACACGCAAGGGCGAGGGTGGCATGCTCGCAAGCTTACTGGGTAGCGGAAAACTCAAACGAGAGTTGACCATTCCAGCCACAACTAAGCTTGATCAAGTGGGCGAACTTGTACTTAATTACCTCGACCAAACCACGGCCGTTCATGAGTCTTAATTTAAGCTTACACGTGTAAGCCTAATGTGCCATACTAGAGCAAATTTCAAACTCTAGTATAGGCGCATTGATGTCTGAACTGCAGAAACCTCAATACAGTCAACGCGAAGAACTGGCCAATACCATCACTCATGGCATTGGGATGATTTTTGGTATTGTTGGCCTGATACTGCTGCTAATCAAAGCCATAGACCAGCAAGCTGATACGCTGACGCTGGCCAGTATGGCTGTCTATGGTGCGAGTATTATCGTGCTATTTTTGGCTTCGACGCTGTATCACGCAATTCCGCACCCCAACGCTAAACGATGGCTAAAAACTTTCGATCACTGCGCCATTTATCTACTCATTGCTGGCAGTTATACGCCTTTTTTGTTGGTGAGTTTACGTACGCCGCTCGCGTTTGGTTTGATGATTGTCATCTGGACCATCGCTCTACTCGGCATCATCATGAAAGTCGCGTTTGTTTACCGATTTAAAAAGCTTTCCTTGATGACGTATTTGGTCATGGGCTGGCTGTCGTTGATTGTGATTTATCAGTTGGCGATCAACTTGGATATTGGCGGACTGACATTACTCGCAGCTGGTGGGATAGTGTATTCACTGGGGGTGATTTTCTACGTTGCGAAGCGTATTCCATTCAATCATGCGATTTGGCACGGCTTCGTTTTAGCGGGTTGTGTGTGTCACTTCTTCGCAATTTATTATTTTGTCGAGCCTATCTAACGGATAGATATGAACTCGACAAAACATGTGTTATCACATTAACGAGTTTTCACTTCTAACACTTTGGCTGAAAACTGGTATTGCTGAGACTGCGGCACTGCCAGTTTGATGCTTTTACCCTGTTCTGCTTGCTTTGGTCGCAGGTAAGTATCCGCCATTCGCTTGATGGATTGCCAAACTGTGACTTTTTCTTTCGCCAGTTGCTGGCCAGACATATCAAATACCAGAACTTCCACTTCAACTTGAATCACCGATTGTGAGCTTTGATTGGTAATGGACGTTGGCAGTACGAGCTCACCATCTTGATAGCTCGCGGAGCCAATCAGTACGTCGACACCAGAGTCAGACAGCTGCATGGTTGGCTTTTTGGCGTTTACCACCACAGTAGTGCCAACAGTTTTCGTCACAACTGGAATTGTCGCAATTGCGGGAGCTGCGATCGTTTCAACCGCGCCTATTGTCGCTTGCGTCTCTGTTGCTTGCTGCGCAGGTTTTTTCATGACGTATTCCCAAGTAAAGTCATCGTTTAACTTCACTTCTCGACCATCGGCTAAAGTGATGACTTCAGCGGCGTATGTGGATGAGGCGGCAAGTAGGGTCGCCAGAGTGATCCATGTTTTCATTGTTATACCTTTTATTTGTGTCTGCTTAACGGCGCCAAAACGCAGGGAAGAACAGTACAAGAATAGTCAGAATTTCCAAGCGGCCCATCAACATGCCAAAGCTCAGAAGCCACTTGGCGGTATCTGGCAGAGGCGCGAAGTTACCCGTCGGTCCAATCACGCTTCCCATACCTGGGCCGACGTTGGCTACCGCAGTGATGGCACCAGAGATGCTAGTGATGGGGTCTAAACCCAGCGCACTCAAGCAACCCGCGATAAAGATGATGGTGATAAAGAACATCAAGCCAAACGCGACCACTGAGCGAACAATGTCATCATTCACTGGGCGTTGGTTGTAGCGCTGTACAAACACACCTGAAGGGTGAATCAATTTCATCATCTGTTTGTTCAGCAGTGTCATTGCGATTTGGAAACGGAAGATTTTGATCCCACCAGACGTTGACCCCGAACATGCACCCGCCATCATTAAGAAGGCAAAAAGAGTTGTGGGTAATGCGCCCCACGCGGTGAAGTCCTCTAAGCCAAAGCCCGTTGTGGTTACGACAGAGACGATATTAAACATCGACACTCGCAGCGCATCCAGAATGGTGTATCCATCTCGAATCACTAACCAGGCTGAAATCACTAAGCTTGAGAAAACGAACAGGTACGCGAATCCTCGAACTTGAGCGTCGTTAACCAATACATCAATACGGCGTTTACGTAACGCGGCGATGAACAGCAAAAATGGCAAGCCACCTAGGAACATAAAGGTGGTTGCTACCCAATGTGCGCCATTAGAGAAGTGGTTCATCGACCCGTCAGATGTAGAGTATCCGCCCGTTGATAGCGTGGTAAAGGCGTGATTGATCGCTTCAAACAGGTTCATGCCGGTGACCAAGTAGCCCACAATGCATAAGCCAGTAAGCATCAAATAAACCGCTACGATGTTTTTGGCGACCGTTTTCGCTCTCGGGCTACTTTTATCCGACCAATCGGATGATTCGGTTTGGAATAGCTTCATACCACCGACATTGAGCATAGGTAGCACCGCCACCGCCATTACGATAAAACCAATCCCCCCAAGCCACTGCAAAATAGAGCGCCACAGCAAGATGCTCGGCGCCATGTTGTCTAGGCCACTGAGCACCGTTGAGCCCGTCGTGGTGATACCCGACATCGTTTCGAAGTAGGCGTCGGTGAAGCTGATGTGGTTGATGAACACAAACGGCAAGGCGGCAAACGCACTGGCGATGGTCCAAACCAAACTGGTGATGAGGAACATATCGCGTACGCTGAGTTTGAACTTAGCGGTTCGACCGATCGTCAAACAAATGAAAGCGGCAAGGTGCGTGATCACAACGGCTTGGGCGAAATCGAGAAATCCCCCCGTACCAGTGAAGAAAGCGACCAAAGTCGGCACGTACATAAACAGGGCCAGTTTGGATAAAACCAGCCCGATAACAAACAGTACGGGACGTAAGTTGACCATAGGAAAATCCTAGAGGAAGAATGGACTCGGCTGGAATAGCGCTTCGACGTCTGATACGTATTTTTTGTTGACCAGGAACATCACCACATGGTCATCCTGCTCGATGACCGTACGGTCGTGGGCAATAAGGACTTCTTCGCCACGAACGATAGCACCAATGGTGGTCCCAGGTGGAAGTTTAATATCTCCAATCGCACGTCCAACCACTTTGGATGTACTTTCATCACCGTGAGCGACGGCTTCAATGGCTTCCGCAGCGCCGCGGCGAAGTGAGGATACGTTCACGATATCAGCGCGACGAACGTGCGTTAGCAAGGCTGAAATAGTGGCTTGCTGAGGTGAGATCGCCACATCAATTACGCCGCCTTGTACCAGATCTACATAAGCGCCACGTTGGATCAGCACCATTACTTTTTTCGCACCCATGCGTTTTGCCAACATCGCAGACATGATGTTGGTTTCATCTTCGTTGGTCAGCGCGATGAAGACGTCGACTTGGTCGATGTTCTCTTCCGAGAGAAGCTCTTGGTCTGCCGCGTCGCCGCAGAACACGATGGTGTTTTCTAGCTCTTCTGACAGTTTTTCTGCACGTTGGTAGTTACGTTCAATCAGCTTCACGCTGTAGTTTTGTTCTAAGCGCTTTGCGAGACTGGCACCAATGTTACCCCCGCCAACAATCATGATGCGGCGGTACGGTTTTTCTAGGCGCTGAAGTTCACTCATCACTGAGCGAATATGGTTGCTTGCGGCGACGAAGAACACTTCATCATCGGCTTCAATGATGGTGGTGCCTTGAGGACGAATCGGGCGACCTTGACGGAAAATCGCCGCCACACGGGTATCGATGTGCGGCATGTGCTCACGCAAAGCAGACAGCGCATTACCCACCAGTGGGCCACCGTAGTAGGCTTTTACCGCCACTAGGCTGACTTTCTGTTCAGCAAAGCTCACCACTTGCAGCGCGCCCGGGTATTGGATCAGACGTTCGATGTAGCTCGTAACGAGTTCTTCTGGTGCGATAAGGTGATCGACAGGAATGGCGCCAGATTTAAACAGGGCTTCTTTTTCGGCCAGATATTCTGGAGATCGAATACGCGCAACGCGGTTTGGGGTGTTGAATAGAGTGAACGCGACCTGACAGGCGGCCATGTTGGTTTCATCAGTGTTGGTCACCGCGACGAGCATATCGGCGTCTTGTGCGCCCGCTTCGTGCAGCACGTCGGGGTGGCTCGCATGGCCATTGACCACACGCAGGTCGTATTTGTCCTGTAATTCGCGCAGTCGGTCGGCATTGTTGTCGACGATGGTGATGTCGTTGTTTTCACCCACTAGGTTTTCTGCCAGTGTGCCGCCAACCTGACCTGCACCAAGAATAATGATCTTCATACTCTTTTCTCGTTATCTGAAAAAGGCGATTGAAATCACTCCAATCGCCCTATTTAGCATGCTGTTACGCGTGTGTTTTGGTTAGCACTGCGTAGTAGAAACCATCCATGTCTTCTTCGCCTGGTAGAATTTGACGACCAGGCTGGTCGGGATCAGAATCCAGCAGTTGCGCATTCGCGGTACGTGCTAAAAACGCTTTTACTTGCTCCACGTTTTCTTGCGGTGTGATTGAACAAGTCGCGTAAACCATTGTGCCGCCGGGTTTCAGTTGCGTCCACATGGCATCAAAAATTTCACTTTGTAGCTCTGCTAATGCGGCGATGTCGTCTGCACGACGTAGCCATTTTATGTCTGGGTGACGACGAATCACGCCAGTCGCAGAACATGGGGCATCCAGCAAAATGCGATCAAATTGCTCGCCTTGCCACCATTCTTGTGGATTACGCGCATCACCGCAAACCACTTTTGCCTGAAGGTTGAGACGCTTCAGGTTTTCATGCACACGTTTCAAGCGTGTGTCGTCGCAGTCAATCGCGACCACTTCACTGCCCGACGTGCGCTCTAGAATGTGTGCCGTCTTGCCACCTGGCGCTGCACAGCAATCTAAAATCAGTTCGCCGTCTTGTGGTTTTAGGTAGTTGATCGAGAGCTGCGCTGCCGCATCTTGTACTGAAACCCAACCTTTCTCAAAACCAGGTAGCTTCATCACGTCACATGGCGCGGCCAATTTTATGGCGTCCATTGCTTCTGTGTGTGGTGTGCTATCAATGTTTTCATTTTTGAGTAGCGCAAGGTATTCATCACGAGTGTGATGTTGGTGGTTCACACGCAGCCACATTGGTGCTTTTTGGTTGTTCGCTTCAACAATGCTTTCCCATTGCTGTGGGTAGGCCTCTTGCAGCAGTTTTAGTAACCAGCTTGGGTGACCGTACTTGCCAGCGTTGTTGCTGACGGCCATTTGGTCGAGTTCTTCTTGGTTGCGTTGGTAGTTACGCAATACAGCGTTAATCAAACCACGCAGACGAGGACCTTTCAGCTCTTTAGTGCCTTCAACCGTTTCACCGACAGCTGCGTGCGCAGGAATGCGCATGAAGCTCAGTTGGTAAATACCAACCAGAATTAGGTGATGGAATACACGTTGTTTGCCTTTGAGCGGCTTATCCATCAATTGGTTTGCGATCATTTCTAGGCGAGGTAGGTAACGTAGCGCACCGTAACAGATCTCTTGTAACAGAGCGTGGTCACGAGGTCGTACCGTTTGTTGAGCCGCTGGAAGAGCGCTTGAAAGTGAGTGGCCCTTGTCGACGACAAGATACAGGACGTTAGCAGCCGCAGCGCGAACATTCATGATGAGTACCTTAAAGTAAAGGAGGGCATCTCTGCCCTCTAAAAGTTCGTATTATTGGGGATAATAACCCCTAGTATGGCTTAAACCAGCAGAGTGCCCACTTCAAACCAAGCCGCACGCGAATTCAGAATATCCTGAACTGACATGGCTTTTTTGCCAGGAACTTGCAGTTGCTCTAGCACCAGTACGCCGTTGCCTGTAGCAACATAAATACCGGTTTTATCTGCTTGCACGATGGTGCCGGCTGGCTTGTCACTGGTTTGCTCTGCCACACGGCTTTGCCATACTTTGATGCTGTTTTCTGCCGCCTCAAAGTGGCTCATTGGCCATGGGTTAAATGCACGAACGCAGCGCTCAATGTGCGCCGCATCGTCGTTCCAGTTGATGCGTGCTTCTTCTTTGCTGAGTTTTTTCGCATAGTTCGCTAGCTCATCATCTTGCTTCACTGGCACTGCTTTACCCGCAGCAATGTCTGCTAGGCAGTCAATCAGGGCTTCTGGACCAAGCTCCGCCAATTTTTCGTACATTGAAGCGCTGGTATCTGTCGCTTCGATTGGCAGAGTTGCAATCTTCAGCATATCACCAGTGTCGAGACCGATGTCCATCTGCATGATGGTCACGCCAGTTTCTGCATCGCCCGCCCAAATAGAGCGTTGGATTGGAGCCGCACCACGCCAACGAGGTAGGATAGAACCATGTACGTTGATACAACCCAGTTTAGGGGTATCAAGAACCGCTTGTGGCAGTAGCATACCGTATGCCACGACAACCATGAGATCGGCGTTCAGATCGGTAAGTTCTTGTTTCGCTTCGTCGGACTTAAAGCTTTCAGGTTGGTAAACCGGGATGTTGTGTTCTAGCGCCAGTTGTTTTACCGGTGGCGCAGCCAATTTCTTGCCACGACCCGCTGGACGATCTGGGTTTGTGTAAACCGCGATGACTTCATGCTCCGAAGACAACAACGCCGCCAAGTGACGGGCGGCGAAATCCGGAGTACCTGCAAAGACAATACGTAAAGACTGACTCAAGGTAGACTTCCTTCTAATTGGTATGGTTCGAGATTAAGCGTTTTGCTGCTTCTCGTTAAAGCGTTTGATTTTCGCTAGCTTGTCCTGAATGCGTTTGCGTTTCAGTGGCGATAGGTAATCCACGAATAGCTTACCTTGTAGGTGATCAAGCTCGTGTTGAACACAAATCGCTAGCAGGTCGTCGGCTTCAAAGGTGAACTCTTTGCCATCACGATCCAGTGCTTTAACGGTAACTTCTGCAGCGCGAGGCACAAGTGCGCGTGCACCTGGTACCGACAGACAGCCTTCTTCGATGCCATCTTCGCCACGCTTTTCCAGAATCTCAGGGTTGATTAGCACCATCGGCTCATCGCGAGTTTCTGAAATATCAATCACTACGATACGTTTGTGGATATCAACCTGCGTTGCAGCAAGGCCAATACCTTCTTCGTCGTACATGGTTTCAATCATGTCATCGACGATTTTTTGAATCTCAGGCGTCACCGCTTCAACAGGCTTTGCGACTGTGCGCAGGCGATCATCCGGGAATGTTAATACTTGTAATACAGACATATTCACTCGAAATATTGAACTGTGCCGAAACAGCACAAACCTTGTTGGCTCAATTCTAGACATTTTATAGCCTAAATGACAGCATCCTTGCACCAATTTCCATTCTGGTTCCTGCTTAATAGACCAAGGACGAGGGTCATGAATCGAATTTTCCGCAACGTTGCCAGTGTTACGTTGCCGTTACTTTTCTCTTTCAACGCTGTAGCAAATGTGGATGCAAACCCACTGACTGTTAAAGATGATGCGCCACAAACATATGTAGTCGTGAAGGGCGATACGCTATGGGATATTTCGGCCATGTACTTGGATAGCCCGTGGTTGTGGCCTCGTTTATGGCAAGTAAACCCGGAAATCGACAACCCTCATTTAATTTATCCCGGTGACAAGCTGTCTTTGGTGTGGATCAACGGTCAGCCCGTATTGAGCCTAAAACCGGTTAAGAAGCTGAGCCCGAAAGCACGTATCACGGAAAAGAAAGCGGTACCAACGGTCGCGGAAGGTTTGGTGATGCCGTACCTCAAATCGGATCGGTTGCTGGATCAAGATGCGTTGAACAGTGCAGCAAAAGTGATGGGTAGCAGCAAAGGCAGTAAGTATCTGACTGCAGAAGATGTGCTGTATATCAATGGTAATCAGACCGCGACAGGTTGGGCTATTTACCGACCAGTAGCTACCTTTTCGCGTGACGATGTGTCCGAAGAGATTACCGCGCTGCGTTTGATTGCCAAAGGCGAGCTCGTTGAAGCTTCGAGTGATTATTCAGGTTTGAAGCTTACATCGCAGATGCAAGAAATTCTACGTAACGATATCGCGTTGCCAAATCAATCGGTTGAGAATACTGACTTCACGACTACGTTCTACCCGCTGCCGTCGCCACAAGGCAGTTCGGCAAAGTTGCTAGGTAATATCGAAGGTATTCGCTTTAGTTCAACTAACCAAGTCGTGGTGATTGATAAAGGCACGTCAGACAATCTGAAGCAAGGCAGTGTGTTTGATTTAAAAGAAGACGCGCACCCAGTTTACAAAGACGGCGATGAGTTCAAGAAAGAGTTTGGCGTGCTTGATAAGAAAATTACTTTGCCTCAAAGCAAAGTTGGTGAGTTGCTGGTCATTCGTCCTTATGAGTACTTTAGCTTGGCACTGATCACTAACAGTACTAAACCCATTAACCAAGATATTTCGGTGGTGTCACCGTTGGCGGACGAATTAACCATCGATGAATCGACGAAATAACGATGATCTCGCTGCCTGGTTAAAACTGAGTTGTTTACCAGGCATTGGCGGCGTCAAAATGAATAAGCTACTGGCAAGAGACACGCCACGTAACATCGTAAACTTCTCTCCTGAACAGCTACAACAACTTGGGTTAACAACTAAGCAAATTCAAGCTTGGGCTTCAACAGATAAAGAAGTCGATGCTTGTTTAAGCTGGCTTGAGGCTTCTACAAATCATCATATCCTGACACTGACTGACCCGCGTTATCCACCTCAACTCAAACAAATCGTTGCACCGCCACCTCTACTTTTTGTTCAAGGAAACCCTACTTGTCTCTCTCAGCCACAAATCGCGATGGTTGGCAGTCGAAATGCGAGTATTGATGGATTACAGCATGCACGTCAGTTTGCTGCAGAGTTTGTTCAGCACGATTTTATTGTCACCAGTGGTCTCGCTTTAGGCATTGATGGTCATGCGCATGATGGTGCGTTGCAAGCGGGTGGTAAGACGATTGCGGTGCTAGGATCTGGTTTAGCAAATATTTATCCAGCACGTCATCGTAGTTTAGCGCAACGTGTTATTGAACACGGGGCTTTGGTGTCTGAGTTTCGCCCCAATGCCAAGCCGCGCCCGGAAAACTTCCCGCGTCGAAACCGCATTATTAGCGGATTATCGCTAGGTGTGTTAGTTGTGGAAGCGGCGGAAAGGAGTGGCTCGTTAATTACTGCTCGTTACGCGCTTGAGCAAGGTCGAGAAGTATTTGCGCTGCCAGCTTCGATAAATGCCCCTAATGCCAGCGGTGGCAACCAGTTGATACGTCATGGTGCTTGCCTCGTAGAAAAGACGAAAGATGTCTTAGATGAAATACAGTCTTTGCTTGATTGGTCTATTAATCAGAGTACTGATTTATTTTCTACGTTAAATGATGAAGAAGAATTGCCATTTCCTCAGCTGTTAGCTAACGTAGGAAGTGAAGCTACACCGGTTGATATTCTTGCAAACAGGACCAATATACCTGTCCAAGAAGTCATGATGCAGCTCTTAGAGCTTGAGCTCTCTGGGCATGTTGTTGCGGTTTCAGGTGGCTATATTCGAAAGGGGAGGGGCTAGCTATGATGATGGATATACTGATGTATCTATTCGAAACCTACATCCATAGCGATGCAGAGTTACAGGTCGAACAAGACGAGTTGGAAGAAGAGCTGCTCCGTGCAGGCTTCCAACAAAAAGATATCTATAAAGCCCTTGTCTGGTTAGAAGAGCTCGCAGCGCTGCAGCAAAGTGATACATCTTCTGCGATTTCGGCTTGTATCGCGTCATCATCGACTCGTATCTACACTGCGAAAGAGATACAGCGTTTGGATTTGGAGTGCCGAGGTTTTTTATTGTTCCTTGAGCAAATCAATGTATTGACGACAGAAACTCGTGAAATGGTGATTGACCGAGTGATGGGGCTAGAAACGAGCGAGTTTGAGCTTGAAGACCTCAAATGGATCATTTTGATGGTGCTGTTTAATGTGCCTGGTAATGAAAACGCTTATACGCTAATGGAAGAGCTGTTGTACACCAAGGAACAAGGGATTCTTCACTAACCCAATCTAGGCAAGTTCGAGTTTAGCTAGCAAGAACGCGAGCTTGTCTTTTGGTGTGTTTTTCACGAAACGGTAAGTATGAGTAGTAAAATCGACAACACCCTTTTCTCTGCCCATGAACACGCATTGGAACACGAGCCGTGTCCTAAATGTGGCAGCGAGTTGACCCTCAAACATGGCAAACACGGTCCCTTTCTTGGCTGTAGCCACTACCCAAGCTGTGATTACATCAAAGCCCTGCATAACAATGATGGCCACATTGTCAAAGAGCTTGGCGTTCCTTGTCCAGATTGTGGTAACGAGTTGGTATTACGCCAAGGGCGTTATGGGATGTTTGTTGGTTGCAGTAACTATCCGGAGTGCCATCATATTGAGTCGATTAATCAACCTGAGCCAGAAAAGCAGTCGCAAGAGCACCACGCGTGTCCTGAATGCGGTAAAGGTTATTTAGTTGAACGTAAGACGCGTTTTGGTAAAACTTTCTACGCATGTGATAACTACCCTAAATGCAAATTTGCAGTGAATCTCCCTCCGGTAAAGGGGAGGTGCGAAGAATGTGGTTTTACGTTGTTGGTGGAGAAGAAACTCGCCAGTGGTGTGAAATTGCAATGTGCCAACCGTAAGTGCCAGCACACTCAACAAGGGTAAATACATCAAAGGAATTAAAAAGGGTCGCATCGTGCGACCCTTTGTGGTTTTTGGGGCTAGATTTTAGCGTTGTGCTTGTTTCGCAAACTCGTGCACGGCTGGGAATGTCATTGGATCTAAGACCTTCGCGAGAGCGCACAACCTACGGTGCAATTCTCCTGGGTAGTCACCGCATACGTTGATGTGACCCATTTTGCGCCCTTCGCGCTTCTCTTTGCCGTACCAATGGATGTGACAACCATCCATGGCGAGCAGCGTTTCTGGCAACGTATCTTCACCAAGAATATTCACCATTGAGGTTTCGCGAATCAGTTTGGTGCTGCCTAACGGCAAGCCGCACACGGCGCGCAGATGGTTCTCAAACTGACAAGTTTCTGCACCTTGCTGTGTCCAGTGGCCAGAGTTGTGTACGCGTGGGGCAATCTCATTCACTAACAGTGTGCCCTCGACATCAAAGAACTCCAGCGCTAACACGCCAACGTAATTCAAGCTGTTGGCAACGGCAGTGAACATCTGTTTTGCTTGCTCTTGCAACTCTGGTGCATCAATAGCAGTAGAAAGGCTCAATACACCATTGGTATGAACGTTTTCTGCTAGAGGGTAAACTTCAACACTGCCGTCTTTGCCGCGGGCACCGACTAACGATACTTCACGGTTAAATGGTACAAACTCTTCAGCCACAATCGCTTGTGTAGGTGTTGCTGCAATGCACTCCGCCATTTCTGTCCAGATCGTCTCTATCTGAGCCGCTTCTTTCAAGCGCCACTGGCCTTTACCATCGTAACCACCCAATGCACTTTTCAGCACCATAGGCATGCCAACATGTTCAATTGCGCGTTCAAAATCTTCACGTGTCTCAATCACGTAGTACTTTGCATTACGCACACCAGCATTATCGAGTAGCGCTTTTTCAACACGGCGGTCACCGCCTGCTTTGATGGCTTCGGTACTAGGGAGGAACTTGCCACTTAATTCACAGATGTCGAGTACATCGTGAGGAATATGTTCGAATTCTGCGGTGATCGCATCCACTTGTTCAATGGCATTTTCCAAACCATGACCAAGCACCTGTTGGGTAAGAGGATGGACAACGTTACCGCTGCCGACATCGTAAGCCGAGATTTGGATATTCAGTGGTGCACCAGCCAGAGACATCATGCGAGCCAACTGACCTGATCCGAGAACCAGTACATGCATCTGATTAATCCTCAGCTGGATTTGGGTTAGCCAGTACGGTTTCCGTCTGTTCATTGCGGAACGCTTCTACCTTAGTCATGATGCTCTCGTCATGAGTGCCTAGGATTTGTGCCGCTAAGATGCCCGCGTTTGCAGCGCCCGCTTCGCCAATCGCTAACGTGCCGACTGCAATGCCTTTTGGCATTTGTACAATAGATAG
Organism: Vibrio sp. Y10_XG_PY6; assembly: GCF_024181795.1. Taxonomy (NCBI): domain Bacteria; kingdom Pseudomonadati; phylum Pseudomonadota; class Gammaproteobacteria; order Vibrionales; family Vibrionaceae; genus Vibrio; species Vibrio sp. Y10_XG_PY6. Next base: position 3,855 of record NZ_JAMZAQ010000006.1, on the reverse strand, counting down.
CAAAGAGTCCATGCCTTTTAGAGCGCGAGATTGAACCGGAACGCCAAGTACAGGCAAACTGGTGAAGGCTGCCGCCATTCCCGGTAGGTGAGCTGCACCACCGGCACCTGCGATGATCACTTTGATGCCGCGTTCTTTCGCGCTGCTAGCGTAATCGGCTAATAGTTGAGGAGTACGGTGAGCTGACACCACCTTTGTTTCGTAAGACACGCCAAATTGATCCAGCATGTCTGCTGCTAGTTTCATGGTTGGCCAATCGGATTTAGAACCCATGATGATACCGACTTTCATCTCAAACTCCTTCAAGCTGCAAAATTAGGTGAGCTGATAAATTTGTGCGCATTATACGGGGATTTTTATCTCAAGCAAACGTTTGCGTCTTGTTGTTGACGCTATTGATACATTTTATAAAAAAATTGCTTTAGTGTCTGAGAATGAATATTTGTACACTTAGTGAAAATAATACAGTCAGACAATCAGGAAGTAATCGGTGGATAACTTTGAACAAGTGCTCAACGCACTACAACAAGGCGAAGTGATTGCCTACCCAACAGAAGGGGTTTTTGGTGTCGGATGCGATCCAGATAACCCAAAAGCAATTCAAAAACTACTGGATCTCAAGCAGCGTCCGGTGGAAAAAGGGCTGATTCTGATCGCCGCAAGTTATGAGCAGCTCTTGCCGTATATAGATGAATCTCAACTGACTCCAGAACAACTAGCGACCGTTCATGCAACTTGGCCAGGTCCATACACTTGGATCATGCCAGCGAGCGATAAAGTCTCCAACTGGGTTTCAGGACAATTTGATTCAATTGCAGTTCGTGTGACTGATCATCCTTTGGTTCAAAAGATGTGTAATGCATTCGGAAAGCCGTTAACCTCTACCAGCGCGAATCTTTCCGGCTTGCCACCGTGTATGACCACTGAAGAGGTAGAGCAGCAATTGGGTGACAAGCTGGTGGCCATTCTTCGTGGTGAAACCAGCGGTCGTGATAAACCCAGCGAGATTCGTGACGCCAAGACTTCACAAATATTAAGACAGGGCTAACCCTGCTTGCCAGTCATCAACCGGTATCACGTAATAGGTAATAACGTATGTCAGCAATCGATAAGCACGCCGTAAAGCAGTTCCTGATGTCACTTCAGGACTCCATTTGTCAGCAGTTAGAACAAGAAGATGGAGAGGCCGTCTTTGTCGAGGATGCATGGCATCGTGAACCGGGCGAACGTCTTGGTGGCGGTGGGCGCTCACGTGTTATGCGTGATGGCCTTGTTTTCGAGCAAGGTGGGGTGAACTTCTCGCATGTGGAAGGGAAAGAAATGCCAGCATCTGCGACGGCACATCGTCCGGAGCTAGCGGGTCGCCGCTTTGAGGCGATGGGGGTCTCTTTGGTTATCCATCCCAAAAACCCTTACGTCCCAACTTCTCATGCGAATGTGCGTTTCTTTATCGCCGAGAAAGAGGGCGAAGAGCCAATTTGGTGGTTTGGTGGCGGCTTTGACCTGACTCCTTTCTATCCTTTCGAAGAAGATTGTCAGTCATGGCACGATACAGCTAAGGCAATCTGTGCCCCATTTGGTGAAGAAGTATATGCAGAACACAAAGCGTGGTGTGATAAGTACTTCTTCTTGCCACATCGAAACGAAACTCGTGGTGTCGGTGGTTTGTTCTTTGATGATTTGAACCACTGGGAGTTTGATAAGTGTTTCGATTACATCAAAGCGGTGGGTGAAGGCTATTGCCAAGCTTACTTGCCGATCGTGTCTCGTCGTAAAGACATCGAATATGGCGAGCGCGAGCGTGAATTCCAACTTTACCGTCGTGGTCGTTATGTTGAGTTCAACTTAGTGTACGACCGTGGCACTTTATTCGGTTTACAAAGTGGTGGGCGTACCGAGTCGATTCTGATGTCGATGCCGCCGTTAGCGCGATGGGAGTACCGCTACGAACCAGAAGCAGGAACGCCTGAAGCCGAACTTTACGATCGATACCTGAAACCACGCGAATGGTAAGCACGGAATCTCCTTTTCTATATAGATAGATAGTGATAGGGTCATCTGTAATCAGATGGCCCTGTTTTCTCTATATCTAAGTAAGGAATAAAGGTAAGGAAATGACCCTGCAAATCGATCGTTACGCCGTGTTTGGTAACCCTATCGGGCACAGCAAGTCGCCATTTATCCATACACTCTTTGCTCGCCAAACTAATCAGTCCCTAACATACACCGCAGAATGTGCGCCTGTGGGTGGATTTATCGAGGCGGCGAAAGCATTTTTTGCTGACGGCGGCAAAGGCTGTAACGTGACCTTGCCTTTTAAAGAAGATGCCTATCAATTTGCCAGCCGTTTGACCGAGCGTGCTCAGCTTGCTGGAGCAGTGAATACACTTAAGAAGCTTGATGATGGTGAAATCATTGGTGATAACACTGATGGTGCAGGCTTAGTGCAGGACTTGTTGCAACATCAAGTCATTTTAGAAGGCGCACGCATCCTGATCATAGGAGCTGGTGGTGCCGCTCGAGGAGTGATTAAACCATTGCTCGATCAAAAACCAACATCTCTAACGATAACTAATCGTACATTTTCCAAAGCCGAAGAATTGGCAGAATTGTTTTCTGCGTATGGCCCTGTTACAGCAAAAGAGATGAATACCATTGCTGAAGAGTTCGATGTCATAATCAACTCTACGTCTGCATCATTGAGTGGTGAGTTACCTGCGATCTCTTCCTCGGTGTTCGCCGCCAATAGTACAAGCTACGACATGATGTATGGCAAAGGTGATACCACATTTAACCAATGGGCTAAGCAACACGGTGCGGCACATGCTTATGATGGTTTAGGTATGTTAGTTGGCCAAGCTGCTGAGAGTTTTATGTTATGGCGCGGTCTTCGTCCAGGCGCCAAACAGATTTTGCGTGAATTAAGAAAGAACCTTGAAGGTCAATAAGCGATGAATCAATCCATTTTATTCCCAGACATGCAATCATGGGATGAAGTATCACAATCAGTAAACTTTGCGGCGCAACAATCAGGCGCGCTAATAGAATGCTTTGTGACGAAACAAAAGTTAGAAAAGTTATCTGGCTCAGAGTTAGATACGGAGCAGGCCGTGCTCTCTGCTTTTATTGACTACCGATTTGATCTGGAAGAAATAGCAGAAGAGTTAATAGAAGATGAAGCCTTCAATGAAGAAGGCCATATCATCATTGGTTAACAGACCTTTAGTTCAAGTCCTCTACTTCATGTAAGTAGTCGTTTTTGTTTTGAACATAGTTATTGGCAGACTTTTGCAAAAAAGCTCGTTCTGTCTCTGATAGAGGGCGAGCTTGTTTTACTGGGCTACCGACATAAAGATAGCCGCTTTCTAATCTCTTTCCTGGCGGCACTAAACTGCCCGCTCCAATCATCACCTCTGATTCAATAACGACTGCATCTAAAACAATCGCCCCCATACCAACCAAAACACGATCGTGGATCTCACAACCGTGCAGCATCACTTTGTGGCCAATCGTAACGTCATTGCCAATGATAAGTGGGTAGCCGTTTGGGTTTTCGGCGTTCTTATGGGTGACATGCAAAACACTGCCATCTTGAATATTAGTTCGATCACCAATGTGAATGTGGTTCACATCGCCTCGTGCCGCTACTAATGGCCAAATGCTAGAATCGTCCCCAATACGGATATCTCCGACTAACACTGAGGTTGAGTCAACGTAAACACGCTCACCAAGTTGAGGCTTTATACCTTTGTAGCTTCTAATTGAGCTCATCTTTTCTCCTTATTAGGGGCGATTACTGGGGACATGGAGGTAGAATAGTAGTGAAAACTCGCCTTTTAGAATAAAAAACACCCA
>NZ_JAMZAQ010000005.1:67329-116547 GCF_024181795.1 Vibrio sp. Y10_XG_PY6 | reverse complement strand
CCGTAAACTTTAGCAAGAGTAGTACAGATAGCTGCAGTTAGAGTTGTTTTACCGTGGTCAACGTGGCCGATAGTACCAACGTTAACGTGCGGTTTCGTACGTTCAAATTTTTCTTTAGACACGATCGTGTTCCTTCCTAGTTATGATTCGTCGTGATCATTATTGATCGACGACGCGCCAGAAATTGTTATTTTATGCGCCAACGCCCGTTAGCGCAATATTTGGACGCCCTGATCTCGCAAAAAGTCGTAAACTTTTTGTAGTTCAATCGTCAATTAGTAACCACGCTCTGCAATAATTTTATCTGCGAAGTTTTTCGGCACTTCAGCGTACTCGTGAAACTCCATAGAGTAAGACGCACGGCCTTGAGTTGCAGAACGTAGATCAGTTGCGTAACCGAACATTTCAGATAGTGGTACTTGAGCACGGATGATCTTAAGACCAGCCACACCTTCGTCCATGCCTTCAATGATACCGCGACGACGGTTTAGGTCACCAACAACGTCACCCATCCAGTCTTCCGGAGTGGTTACTTCGACATTCATCATTGGTTCTAGAATCACAGGTTGTGCTTCTAGTGCACCTTTCTTGAATGCCATCGAGCCAGCGATCTTAAACGCCATCTCGCTTGAGTCTACATCGTGGTAAGAACCATCAAATAGTGTAGCTTTAATATCTAGTACAGGGTAACCCGCTAGAACACCACTATTCATTTGTTCCTCGATACCTTTCGATACTGAACTGATGTATTCCTTAGGAATCACACCACCCACGATTTCGTCTACGAATACGAAACCTTCGCCAGGTTCAGAAGGCTCAAGTTTGACCCACACATGACCGTATTGACCACGACCACCTGATTGGCGAACAAACTTACCTTCAACTTCCGCTTTACCACGAATGGTTTCACGGTAAGCAACCTGAGGTTTACCAACGTTACAATCAACGCTGAATTCACGCTTCATACGATCAACGATAATGTCTAGGTGAAGTTCACCCATACCTGAGATCAGAGTCTGACCTGATTCGTCGTCCGTTTCCACGCGGAATGATGGATCTTCCGCAGCCAGTTTACCTAGCGCGATAGCCATTTTCTCTTGGTCTGCCTTAGAACGAGGTTCTACAGCAATCTGAATAACTGGTTCAGGGAATTCCATGCGCTCTAGAATCACTTTGTGGTTCTGATCACACAGTGTGTCACCTGTTGTTACGTCTTTCAGACCGATAGCAGCAGCGATATCACCAGCGCGAACTTCTTTCACTTCTTCACGCTTATTCGCATGCATCTGAACGATACGACCGAAACGCTCTTTCTTCTCTTTTACAGAGTTGTAAACAGCGTCACCGGAGTTTACAACACCAGAGTAAACACGCATGAACGTTAGCGTACCCACGAATGGGTCAGTCGCGATCTTAAATGCTAGCGCAGAGAATGGTTCGTTGTCGTCAGCGTGACGCTCAACTTCATTTTCTCTTTCGTCAACACCTTTAATTGCAGGTACGTCAACTGGCGATGGCAAGAACTCGATCACAGCATCTAGTACCGCTTGAACACCTTTGTTCTTAAACGCACTACCACAAGTGGCCAGTACGATTTCGTTGTTTAGTGTACGAGTACGTAGAGCTTGTTTGAGCTCAGCTTCAGTCAATTCACCTTCTTCAAGGTACTTGTCCATCAGCTCTTCGCTAGCTTCAGCAGCGGATTCAACCATGTGGTTGCGCCACTCTTCAGCAAGTTCGATCATGTCAGCTGGGATGTCTTCGTAAGTAAACGAAGTGCCTTGATCGGCTTCATTCCAGTTGATCATCTTCATCTTGATAAGGTCGATGACACCTCTGAACTCATCTTCTGCACCAACGTTCAGTTGGATTGGAACAGGATTCGCACCAAGACGATTTTTAATTTGGTCCACAACGCGTAGGAAGTCTGCGCCCGCACGGTCCATCTTGTTTACAAATACCAAACGTGGAACGTGGTATTTGTCTGCTTGACGCCATACAGTTTCAGACTGAGGTTCAACACCAGATGAGCCACAGAACACAACCACAGCACCATCAAGTACACGAAGAGAACGCTCTACTTCGATAGTAAAGTCAACGTGTCCAGGGGTATCAATGATGTTTACGCGATGCTCAGGGAACTGTGCTTCCATACCACGCCAGAATGTAGTAGTCGCAGCGGATGTGATAGTGATACCACGTTCCTGCTCCTGCTCCATCCAGTCCATGGTTGCTGCACCATCGTGAACTTCGCCGATTTTGTGAGAAAGGCCAGTGTAGAACAGAATACGCTCAGTTGTGGTTGTTTTTCCTGCATCTACGTGAGCACAGATACCGATATTACGGTAGCGCTCAATAGGAGTTTTACGAGCCACGATTGTATCCTCTTACTAAGGTGTACCTTAGAGTATAGAAAAGTGCTGCGAGAGAACCTCGCAGCACAGAAGGTATTACCAGCGGTAATGAGCGAACGCTTTGTTTGCGTCAGCCATGCGGTGAACGTCTTCACGTTTCTTAACCGCAGTACCTTTGTTCTCAGACGCGTCTAGCATTTCAGCTGCTAGGCGTTGAGCCATAGATTTTTCACCACGCTTGCGCGCAGCTTCAACCAACCAACGCATAGCAAGTGCGTTACGGCGAACCGGACGTACTTCTACAGGTACTTGGTAAGTTGAACCACCAACACGGCGAGATTTCACCTCTACCGCAGGGCGTACGTTTTCAAGAGCTTCTTCAAAAATAGCTAAGTGGTCTTTACCAGACTTTTCAGCCATAGCATCTAGTGCAGTGTAAACGATTTTCTCTGCAGTAGATTTTTTACCGTCAACCATTAGGATGTTAACGAATTTTGCCAGCAATTCAGATTTGAATTTTGGATCTGGAAGGATCTTACGCTGACCAATGACGCGACGACGTGGCATGGATTTATCTCCGTTGTCTTCTTCAGGTTTTATCCAAAACTTTTCAGTTTTTTCAAAAAATTAAAAATAATTTAGTGTTTGGCCTTACTTAACGGAATCCATTAAGACTTAGGACGCTTCACACCGTACTTAGAACGACCTTGTTTACGGTCGTTAACGCCAGCACAGTCAAGTGCACCGCGAACAGTGTGGTAACGTACACCCGGAAGGTCTTTTACACGACCGCCACGGATTAGTACAACACTGTGCTCTTGAAGGTTGTGACCTTCACCGCCGATGTACGATGTAACTTCGAAGCCGTTTGTCAGACGTACACGACAAACTTTACGAAGTGCTGAGTTAGGTTTTTTAGGTGTAGTAGTGTAAACACGAGTACATACACCACGTTTTTGTGGGCACGCTTCTAGTGCAGGCACGTTGCTTTTAACAACTTGCTTTGCACGAGGCTTACGTACCAACTGGTTAATAGTTGCCATTAACTAGCTCCTGATTTACTTGAAAGTAAGCTTTGTGAAAAATCTATCCCCAACTACCATTGCAGTTAGGGACGCAAAATTCTATGCAGCAGTGAGAGGTGTGTCAAGAAATATACGGATCTTTTTTGTTCAATTAGGACAATTCATCCGTAAAGCTTTAGCGACAGTAAATCACGTTCAATCCCAAGTAAGCGATTTATCCTGTTTAACTGTGAGCTCAACGAAGCCTGAGTAATTCACGATCGTCAGTGATGGACTGATACGATTCGCAATACCGCGAGCGTGAATATCGCTCTCTAGCACAAATACACTGCGGTTTTTTAGGTGGGAGAACGCTTTATGCTGCGAGTTAGCAGCGTACACGGCATCTTCTATAAGTAAGATGTCATCCTGTGTACTGCATAAGGGCATGGCGTCTTCTAGAGCGGAGACCGTTTTTATAATATGTAGCATAACTTCCTCAGAACGACAGTAGCTTGCCAGCGTGTTGCAACTTATCTTTGAGCTGCTCTGAGCTTAACGCTTGAGCTTCAATGACTAAATCCGCTTGAGCCAAACCTCGCTGAGCTAATGACTCTGAGCACACAAAGACTTGTTCGATATCGTATAAATCGAAAAGCTTCAGCATCGGCGCATAATCTTTGCTCAAGATCTTACTCGGTTCTTGCCCTAGTAGAAGCTGGTAAACCCCATCTCCCATGAAAATGACGCTGATATCTTCACAGTAAGCCGACGCGGCTAACAGTGCATCCACACCTTCACGACCAGCCGCACTGCCATGCGGTGCGCTACGAAATAGATAAGTTAGCTGACTCAAAACTGTACCACTCTGTCTTGGGTTAACATCGCTTCGGCTAAGCTACCTAAGCCGGCTTGCTCGAAACCTTCCGCTAGATTGCTCTGGACCAAACCATGTTGATTCGCTTCTTCTTCACTTACGATCCCGCGACGCAAAGCCGCAGCAACACAAGTTTCTAGACGAACACCATGCTCTTTTGCCAAAGATTGCCATGCCTTATTGAGATCAAATTCGTCGTTGGCAGGCACACTCAAAGCAGTACCATTGGTCACGCCCTCTTGATAAAAGAAAACGCTCACTAACTGATGGCCTTGCTCAATCACCGCCTTGGCGAACTGATAAGCACTGCGTGCTGACTGGCTACCGTAAACAGGACCGTTCACCACCAACGTGTAAGTCAGTTTACTCACTTTTCATCGTCCTCGGTTTTACGTTGACGAATGTATAAGTAGACGGTGTGCTTTGAAATGTTAAGACGATCTGCAACGCGGTTGATGGCATCTTTAATATCGAAGATGCCTTTGTCGTATAATTCCATCACGATTTGGCGATTCTTGGTGTTGTTCGATACGGATTTATCCGCATTGATCTCTTCGATGGTGCGTTCAACAGTTTGGTCCACCAGCTCTTCTACGTCACTAGCAAAGTTAACCGAGGAAGCCGCTTCTTTTGCTTCTTGCGTTGGCATGAAAGATTGAAGGACTTGCGAGAAGGGTGCGTCCAAGTTGACGTTGATACACAACAAACCAATCACGCGATTTTCACCATTACGAATAGCAACAGTGATCGACTTCATCAACACGCCACCTTTTGCACGGGTAAAGTACGAACGTGAGAAGTTGCGCTCCGAGCCTTCGATGTCTTTTAGCATTTTAAGCGCTAAATCAGTGATCGGTGAGCCGACTTGGCGACCCGTGTTTTCACCGTTAGCGATTTTAATTGCAGAGGTATTTAAGTCTTCTAGCGAGTGAAGAACGATTTCACAAAAGGGACCTATCAGGCTGGCGATACCATCAACGACCGCCTCATAAGATCTTAAAATGATTTTGTCGTGCTCGGTAAACGGCATCACGTTAACGGATTCCATTTCGAGCAACATCTCCGCGTTTATTGTTTCTGTAGTTGTCATAAGCCTTCGAGCGAAAAATCAACAAATTGGTGTAAGTTTATCAGAAAATTTGAAAATCAACCTAGCAAACTCACCAACTAGTGACCTAGAACAAAAAAGGCCCGTTAAACGGACCTTTTTCAATAACTTATCGCTGCTTATTGTTATTGCTCTGCGTTGTCGTTCTCGACTTTTAGCAGCTCAACTTCAAATACTAGCGTTGAGTTAGCAGGAATGCTTGGTGTGTCCTGGTCACCGTATGCTAGCTCTGGCGGGATAACGAATTTGAATTTAGAACCCACAGGCATTAGCTGAACACCTTCTGTCCAACCTGGGATTACACGGTTAAGTGGGAATGTTGCAGGTTCACCACGATCGTAAGAGCTATCAAATTGCGTACCATCGATTAGCGTACCTTTGTAATGTACTTGAACCGTATCAGTGTCTTTTGGCTTCTCGCCTTCAGCTGGAGTAATAACTTGGTATAGAAGACCTGTATCTGTCTTCACTACGCCTTCTTGCTTCTCGAACTCAGCACGGAACTCATCGCCAGCTTTTTTCGCTTCAGCTGCTTTCTCAGCCGCTTGTGCTTGCATCTTTTCAGCAACACGCTTATCTAGAGATTCTAGTGCTGCACGTGTTTGTTCTTCATTCAATTCAGCATTGCCTTTGAAGACGTCTTCGATACCTTTTAGTACCAAGTCTTTGTTAAGATTAATGCCGATTTCGCTTGGCTTGTCGATGCTTGTGCTTAGGTAGTTAGCAAATGAAACACCGATTGCGTATGCCGCTTTATCGTCGTCGGTTTTAAAGTGAACCGCTTTACCGGTTTCTGCTTGAACTTGTTCTGCTTGAGGTGCGGCTTCTGTTTTAGTTTCTTCTTTCTGACAACCTACCGCTAGCATAACTGTTGCAGCAAGTAGCGACACTTTTAAAACTGATTTCATTAAATTCTCCCAATAATGGCTTTGCCATTGGTTGTTGTGCACAAATCTTCTATGAGACTAGTGAAGACAATCGTTATACCAATATACTAGCTATATGTCTTAAGACACAAACCGGATTATTAGATGTGATGCAAAGAATTTCTCATTTATTCCTATATTTAATTGTCATCACCACGTTAAATGGTTGCTTTTTCGCCGAGCGTGAAGTGCAGCGTTGGCCGGTAGAGCCTCAGGGTGCGACGAGCTTCGCACTTAGCAGAGATGGACGATTTGCTCTGCTCTATTCTCAGCAACACCATTTGATGTTGTGGGACCTAGAGCAAAATGAACAACTAGCCAACCTGGGTGAGCTCGATGCCGATGCCAACGTGGTATCCCATATTCGTATCTCAGACAATGGTCGCTATGCAGTCACAGCAAGCCAAATGAACTTCGCAGTTTGGGACTTAGGTTGGACGCAATCCGAAGGCCTTTGGTCTATTTCTGATGCGCTCATTCGCGACGTTGATATCACCAGTAACGGTGAACAAGTTCTGCTCGGGTTATCCAACGGTAAAGCAATTTACGTCAACTTAGTCACCGGACGTCGCTTGGAGTTCCTTGCGCATCGTGAAAAAGTCAATTCCGTCGCCATTTCTCCTAATGGCCGCTTCGCACTGACTGGTGGTAATGACTACAAAGCGTATTTGTGGGACACCGAAACCGGACAAGTGCTGCGGACCTTCGAACATGAACAACGGGTTGTTCGTATTGCCCTGCAACGAGATGGCAAGTTAGCAATGACATCCGATGGCGGAAACCAAGCGGTAATTTGGGATTTAAAAACTGGACAAGAGGTCACACGGTTGAGCAGTTGGTCACGCCAATTGATCTTCTCTACTGCGCGATTTTCTGATGACGGAACTCAGTTAGTGACAGGAACGCCTTCTGGCCGCGTTTCAATATGGGATACTCAAACCGGAAAACGGATTGGCGGATTTGAAGTTGAGCCCAAAAAAGACACTCGCCCTCCCCGTGCGGTCGTGTATGATGCAGCCTTTGATTCAAAACAACGCGTAATTACTGCTACTTCAGCAGGTATTGCCCAAGCTTGGCAGTTAGAGAACGGATCATGACAGAAAAAATCATTCAGCAATTGGAAGCTCGCATTAATGACTTAGAATGTCAGCTTGCGTTCCAAGAACAGACTATTGAAGATCTGAACGGCGCCTTATCGCAGCAGCAACTGCAAATTACCAAGATGCTCGATCAGATGAAATATGTGGTAGGTAAAGTAAAAAATATGGACTCGTCGAATTTAGCCGATCCGTCAGAAGAAACCCCACCACCGCATTATTAAAATGCAGGCTCAAATAGCACAAAGCCCAGAACGTGTTCTGGGCTTTGTTGTATTGATTACTTAAGAAGGTTGCTCAAGAGGAAGCTATTCGTCAGCGTAGATTTTGACGCTCAACTCGCCTTGCGTATTAATGCCAGCTCGGTACATGCCAGAGCTGTTCATCGCAAAGTGCAGCTCACCTTGCGCGTCAATTGCGATTAAACCGCCTTCGCCGCCCATCTCTTTCAGTTCCCCCTGAATAATATGCTCACAAGCAGTATGAATATCTTCTTTTAAGTAACGCATCCGCGCGGCGACGTCTTCTGCGACACGTTTACGGATAAAAAACTCACCGACACCCGTAGTTGAAACCGCGACAACGCCATTTTCGGCCACCGTGCCACAGCCTATCAAAGCCGAATCCCCAACTCGATTATATTGCTTATTCGTTACGCCACCCGTGCTGGTGGCAGCGGCTAAGTTACCTTGTTGGTCCAACGCTACTGCTCCGACGGTGCCATGTTTACGATCATCCGGGTAACGAGATTCCGACAAAGCAAACAGCCCTTTCTCACGCATAGACAGCAACTGCTCATAACGGCGATCAGTAAAGAAGTAATCTTGCTCGGTATACTCATGGCCTTGTTCAAAAGCAAACTGCTCTGCGCCCTCACCCACCAACAACACGTGATTGCTGTTTCGCATCACGTCACGAGCGAGCTCAATTGGATTCTTGATATGACGAACACCAGCGACCGCGCCTGCGGCTTGGTTTCGACCATCCATGACAGAGGCGTCCATTTCTACCATTTCGTTGTTGGTCAGCACCGAGCCTTTACCCGCATTAAAGTTAGGCGAGTCTTCCAACACTTTTACTGCAGAAACAACTGCATCCAAAGCGTCGCCGCCTTCCTCAAGAATTTGATGGCCGGCTTTTACCGACGCTTCCAAATCAGCCAAGATGGATTGCTGAAGTTCATTGCTCATCTGTTCACGTAAAATGGTGCCTGCGCCACCATGAATCGCAATCGAGAAAGGTTTTGTCATCGCTTTTTCCATGAGTTGTTCTTTTCTTCTATGCACTACACCTTAGATAAACAAAAAGCGCAAGTTGAAACCTCAACTTGCGCTTTGCAAAGCTTTACTAGATAAGATTATCTAGTGAAGGAGCTTGTGATTAGTGAGAACCACAGCTACCGCCGCCACAGCAACCTTCATCGTCGTGATCATGGTCATGACCACAACCACCAGCTTGATGGATATGACCGTGTTCGATCTCTTCTGCTGTTGCTTCACGTGTAGACATAACTTCTACTTCGAAAGTTAGTGTTTGACCAGCTAGCATATGGTTACCGTCAACAACCACTTCGTTGCCGTCAACTTCTGTTACTTCTACAGGGATTGGACCTTGGTCAGTGTCAGCTAGGAAGCGCATGCCCACTTCGATTTGATCAACGCCTTGGAATACATCCGCAGGAACGCGTTGTACTAGCGCATCGTTATGCTCGCCGTAAGCTTCTTCAGGAGCTACCGTTACTGAGAACTTGTCGCCAGCCACTTTACCTTCAAGCTCTTTTTCAAGACCAGTGATTAGGTTGTTGTGACCGTGAAGGTAATCTAGAGGCGCTTCTGCTGTTGATTGATCAACAACCACACCGTCTTCCAACATTACTTTGTATGCAAGGCTTGCAACAACGTTCTTTTCAATTTTCATACTAACTCCAGGGAGATTAATTGACTTAACCTGAATGGGGTTAAGTACTGAGATATCTGGGTGTATTATGGGGATCAATTATCGAAGTTCAATTATTCCGGCTTAAAAATTCCGATCATTTCCTGATCTGAGTGTTTATTTTTCTCTACAGATTGCGGTTTACGTTGCTCAGTAAACTCACACTCGACACACTCAACTAACTCGATATTATTTTCAATCCACCAGCGCAGGGTATCTTGCTGGCTGCAATTTGGGCAGCTAGCGCCGGCAATAAAACGTTTCTTGATTTTCACGCTATTTCCTTAGCTTGAGTCTTGGCTCAAGTACTACTTCCAATGATTAGGTGACTGATGGTCGCTCTCCATCTCACGACCAAAAATTTCTTCTAGCTCTTTGCGTGCCTCTTTCGCTCTCTGAGCCAATTTCTTATCTTCATTGTGCTGAGGCAATAAGTCCTTAAGCATAGCATTATCTAACTTACGAAAATGTGCTTCTGCCCGCTTTGCTTGATATGGGTGCATACCAAGTTCTACGAGCGCTTGGCGACCGAGATCCAATGCCCCTAAAAATGTTTCACGAGAGTAATTCTCGACACCGTGGCTCATTAACTGATACGCCTCGACACGGCTTCTTGCTCGGGCTAGCAACTTAAGTTTCGGGAAGTGCACGCGGCAGATATCAACGATGGCCATCACCTCATCAGGTGAATCGGTACAAATGACCAATGCTTCTGCTTTATCTGCGCCAGCAGCCCGCAAAAGATCAATTTGGGTAGCATCGCCATAAAACACTTTGTAACCATACTTGCGCAGTAGGTGGATTTGGCTGGCATCACTTTCTAATACCGTCACTTTGATTTTATTGGCATACATTAAACGTCCGACGATCTGACCGAAACGTCCAAAGCCTGCAATGATAACGCGTGGTCGGCGATCCACTACTTTCGTGGTCATGCCCTCTTCTTCTTGATTCAGGGTATGAGCAAACCATTTTTTTTGTCCCATCAGCAAAAGTGGTGTCGTCACCATGGATAAACTGACCACCACCAACAAAAACGCTACTTGCTCTTTGGATAAAATGCCCTCTTGGCTCGCTGCGGTAAATATGACAAAGGCAAACTCACCACCTTGGCTTAAAATCGCGGCCATACGGCTTCTCGCTTTGGCTCCGACACGGGCAGCTCTCGCCACTGCATACAAAACCAAGCCCTTAACCACCACCAAAGCCACCACCGCGCCCAGAATCTCTAAAGGGTGTAATGCCAATAACCCCAAATTTACCGCCATGCCAACCGCGATGAAGAACAACCCCAACAACAAACCTTTAAACGGCTCGATAGCGATTTCCAATTCATGCCGATATTCACTCTCGGCCAGCAGAACGCCGGCTAAGAAAGTCCCTAGAGCCATAGAAAGCCCGAGCTTTTGCATGACGACAGAAATCCCAAGCACGACCAACAATGCGGCGACGGTAAAAAGCTCACGAACGCCGCTCATCACAACAAAACGAAATAGTGGACGCAATAAGAAATGACCACCAATCAGCAGTGCCACCACACTGCCTAATACCGTGAAGACATCCACCCAACTACCGCCACTCTGCCCGCCAGCAAGCAAGGGCAACATTGCCAACATTGGGATCACTGCAATATCTTGAAAGAGCAATACCGCAAAACCAGACTGACCCGTTTCGGTGCCATTGAGCCCTTGCTCTTCAATCACTTTAAGAGCAATTGCCGTCGAGGACAGCGCCAACCCCATCCCAATCACCAAACTCACTTGCATGCTTACGCCGAACATACTGACGACACTGCCGAGCACGGCGGTCGTAACCACCACCTGCGCGCCGCCTAAACCTAGAATCGGTCCTCGCATTTGCCACAGTTTTTTAGGATTTAGTTCAAGGCCGATCAAGAACAGTAACAACACGACCCCAAGTTCAGCAAAGTGTAAAATAGCATCAACATCACTGATTAAGCCAAGACCCCAAGGGCCAATCAACACACCGGCAAGTAAATAACCTAAAACCGAGCCAAGTCCGAGACGCTGAGCAATCGGCACCGCGATAACCGCAGCCGAGAGAAAGACCACGCTACTTTGAAGAAACTCACTGGTTATCGCCATACTGACCTCCTTGGTCTGTTGCTTCCCAGTTTTCAAGTGGGTTGTTCAACCACCGACGATACAATTCTGCGTGCTCATACCGCTCAATATCCGAGACATTACGCGACCAATACAACACCAAAGGTTCAATCCAGTGCATTTGACACAAGGCAGCCGTCAGTTCAAACGGTTGTAAGATTTGCTCTAATGGATATTTGTTGTACCCCTTCGCGCTAAAGGCCTCTTCTTTCCCCCCCGTTGTAATCACACTACGCCAGTATTTTCCCTCTAGCGCCGAACCTCCGCCAAAAGCAAAACCTTTGCCCAGCACTCGGTCCAACCACTCTTTTAACAGGGCTGGGCATGAATACATATAAAGCGGGTGATGAAACACGATCACATCATGCGTGAGCAACAACTCATGTTCGTAATTCACATCAATAAAGAAGTCAGGGTAGACACCGTAAAGATCGTGCACAGTGACGTGATCAAGCGACTGAGCTTTTTTAATCATCACTTGATTAGCAATCGAGTTATGTGGCTCTGGATGAGCATAAATGACCAGAACTCTTGGGAGAATAGACGGTGCAACAGCCAAATGGTCGTCCTTGTGGTTATTTTTATCCGTTATCAAATTGTTATACTTTTTTGTACAGCATAATGCAATTAAAGCGAATCAATCGACTTTTCCGACCAATACCCCTACTATTCACCGCTAGATATATACCCAAGTGGCTTTAAAAACGATTGAAACCACTTCGCTATGTAACCAAGCAACGCGCACTGCGCAAAGTGAATGAAAACTTTATGATTACCTTCTCTGATATTCAGTTACTGCGTGGCGGTAAACCTCTTTTAGAACAAGCTTCAGCGACTATCCATCCTGGCGATAAAGTCGGTCTTGTGGGCAAAAACGGCTGCGGTAAATCAACGCTATTTGCATTGCTGAAAGATGAACTGTCGATTGATGCAGGCTCATTTAGCCAACCTCAACATTGGGAGTTGGCCTGGGTCGCACAGGAAACGCCTGCGCTAGAGCGCACTGCACTGGAATACGTCATCGATGGTGATCGCGAGTACCGAGCGCTCGAAAAGCAGTTGGCTGAAGCGGAAGCACAAGACAACGGCACCTTGGTTGCCGAGATCCACGGTAAAATTGAAACCATCGGCGGTTATAGCATTCGCGCTCGCGCGGCAGAATTGCTCGACGGTTTAGGTTTCAGCCAAGAGCAAATGAGTTGGAGTTTGACTCAATTCTCAGGTGGTTGGCGTATGCGCCTTAACTTAGCTCAAGCGCTATTGTGCCGTTCTGACTTATTGCTACTCGATGAGCCAACCAACCACTTGGACTTAGACGCGGTGATGTGGCTTGAACGTTGGCTACAAAACTACCCAGGCACACTGATCCTGATCTCGCACGACCGTGACTTCCTTGACCCCATTGTTGGCCGTATTATTCACATCGAAAACCAACAATTGAACGAATACACGGGTAACTATTCGTCGTTCGAAAACCAACGAGCGCAAAAAATGGTGCTGCAGCAAGCGATGTTCGAGAAGCAACAGAAACAGATGTCGCACATGCAAAGCTACATCGACCGTTTCCGTTATAAAGCTTCTAAAGCACGCCAGGCTCAAAGCCGTATTAAAGCTTTGGAGCGCATGGAGAAAGTGTTACCCGCTCAATTCGATAACCCATTTAGCTTCCAATTCCGTGAGCCCGCGGCGCTGCCAAACCCAATCATGATGATGGATGAAGTATCGGCAGGCTACGGTGACAACCTGATCTTAGAGAAGATCCGCTTGAACTTGGTTCCTGGCAGTCGCATTGGTCTGCTCGGCCGTAATGGCGCGGGTAAATCGACCTTAATCAAATTACTCTCTGGTGAGCTTAACGCGCAAGGTGGCGATCTGACTTACTCACAAGGCGTAAAAATAGGTTACTTTGCTCAGCATCAATTAGAAACGCTGCACCCAGAGGAAACGCCGCTGCAACACATGATGCAGATCGCGCCGGATCAAACCGAACAACAGCTACGTGATTACCTGGGCAGCTTTGGCTTCCAAGGCGACAAAGCACTGGAGAAAGTCGCGCCGTTTTCGGGTGGTGAAAAAGCCCGTTTAGTGCTGGCCTTAATTGTGTGGCAAAAGCCAAACCTGTTGCTACTTGATGAACCAACCAACCACTTGGATTTGGACATGCGTCAGGCATTGACGATGGCCCTGCAAACGTTCGAAGGTGCAATGGTGATTGTTTCGCACGACCGTTACCTATTGCGTGCTACAACCGATGACTTGTACTTGGTGCACGATCGTCAAGTTGCGCCGTTCGATGGTGACTTAAACGACTACTACAAGTGGTTAACCGAGCAACAAAGAGCGGAACGCAAAGAAGCACAAGCCGCACAGCCAGCCAAAGATAGCGCCAACAGCGCGGCAGCGAAAAAAGAGCAGAAACGTCGCGATGCAGAATTTCGTAAGCAGACGGCGCCAATTCGCAAAACGCTGACACAATTAGAAAATAAAATGGATAAGTTAGGTGCTGCACTGGCCGAAGCTGAAGAACAATTGGCAGATAACTCACTGTATGAAGCCGAAAATAAAGCTAAACTTAACCAAGTGCTGGCTCTTCAAGCTTCTAGTAAGGCAGAGCTCGAAGAAATTGAAATGGAATGGATGTCTGCTCAGGAAGAACTGGAGCAGATGGAGCTAGAGTTTAATCAATGAGTAATCAACACGCTGAATACACACTCACCCTAGAACACCTTTGGCAGTTCAGTCTGCAATTTTATGGTGTGCGAGAAGTGAAAGAAGCGTGTTTATCATTACAGAACAATTATCACGGCAACGTGAACCTACTCCTGCTGCTCAGATGGCTCGATGAGCAGCAACTCATTTTCCAAGAAAAAGACTGGCCTCTGGTACAAAGCTGTCTGGGCCGAAGCGAAACCTTATTGCACTCTTTTCGCGACTTACGTCGCCATCTTAAGTCTCAAGTCAATGACGCTTTATATCGTGAAGCCTTGCAGTTTGAGCTGCAACTAGAAAAGCAGCAACAAGCGGATTTGGTGAACTGCATTAACTCTCTCACGCTGGTCAAAAATGATGGCGCCCCACTCACGCTGAGATACTGTCGTCAACTTGGTGGTGAGCATTTGCAACAGGCCTTTGCTATTCCGGTGCCAAACATTCACCCACCAAAACGCCCATAAATCTGTAGAATACCTATAATCTTTATAAAGGATTATATTAATAAGTTCTTCAACTGACACCGAAGAACCGCATAAGAGCAGTTAGGTATGACACAATTTTTCGCAGCAGCCGGGATCAAAAACCCGCATCTTCAAACGCTTTTACCGCGTTTTATTCGCAAAAAAGCGTTGTTTACGCCGATTTGGCAAACCCTCGATACATCCGATGGCGATTTTCTCGATCTCGCATGGAGCGAGGACCCAACCCAAGAACCTGCGCAAAAAAAGCCGATTTTTGTTTTATTTCATGGACTAGAAGGCTGCTTCTATAGCCCTTACGCCAATGGCCTAATGAATGCATTTGCTCAATCCGGATGGCTGTCGGTGATGATGCATTTCCGCGGTTGTAGCGGTAAGCCAAACAAGAAAGCTCGCGCCTATCATTCTGGTGAAGTGACTGACGCCCGCCACTTCTTAGAGCACCTTGAGCAACGCTTTCCTGATAACCCCAAAGTTGCGGTTGGTATTTCTCTTGGCGGTAACATGTTGGCGAATTATTTAGCCCAATACAAAGACCACCCCATTTTGAACGCGGCGACCATTATCTCAGCGCCTTTAGACCTAGCAGCGTGTGCAAACCGTATTGAACAAGGCTTTTCGAAAGTGTATCGCCGTTACCTGCTCTCTTCGCTCAAACGCAACGCGTTGCAAAAACATCACTTGTTGCATGGCGAGCTCGCTTTGTCCTACAACTCAATAAAACGTGTTACACGATTGTATGAATTCGATGATTTGATCACGGCACCACTGCACGGTTTTAAAGACGCACAAGATTATTACGATCAATGTTCTGGCTTAAGTAAATTACAACAGATCACGCTACCGACACTGATCATTCACGCCAAAGACGATCCATTCATGACCGACGATGTGATCCCGAAATTTGTTCTGCCAGATAATATTGATTACCGTCTCTTTGAGCACGGTGGGCATGTTGGTTTCCTTACAGGTTCAGCGCTCAAGCCGAAATTTTGGTTGGAAGAAGCGCTGCCAGCGTATTACGAAAGTATTGCCGCAGATTACCTTTCTGCTGTATCCAAGCAGCGAAAGCAGTAAACTAGCCGCTCATCATAAAAGTTCGAGGTATTTATGATCATTCCATGGCAAGACATTGCGCCAGAAACATTGGAAAACTTAATTCGTGAATTCGTCTTACGTGAAGGCACGGATTACGGAACCGTCGAGATTTCTTTGCAAGACAAAGTGGATCAAGTAAAAACTCAATTAGAAAAAGGCGAAGCGGTTATCGTGTTCTCTGAACTGCACGAAACCGTCGATATTCAGGTAAAAACAAAATTTTAGACCCTTCACATTTTACCGTACCCCACTCAATGACAAGGCATTGTTACGTGCTATAGTGGGTTATCGACCGTGCAGTAGCAGCCTACTGCACATTACAGGTAAGTAATTTTCGACAAGGTTTGTCATGTCAGCTAAACACCCAATTATTGCGGTTACTGGTTCATCCGGTGCCGGCACGACCACTACATCTGAAGCCTTCCGTAAGATGTTCAATATGATGAACGTTAAACCCGCATGGGTTGAAGGCGACAGCTTCCATCGCTTTACTCGCCCTGAAATGGATATAGAAATCCGTAAAGCGCGCGAGCAAGGTCGACACATTAGCTACTTTGGCCCTCAAGCTAATGACTTTCCAGGATTGGAAGAGTTTTTCCGTAAATATGGTCACGATGGCGCAGGCAGCGTACGTCGCTACCTACACACCTTTGACGAGGCCGTACCTTATAATCAAATGCCTGGAACCTTCACACCGTGGCAGGACTTACCGGAGAACAGTGACGTTCTCTTCTATGAAGGCTTGCACGGCGGTGTTGTGGATGGCGATGTTAATGTTGCGCAGCATGTGGATTTCTTGATTGGTATGGTACCAATCGTAAACTTAGAGTGGATCCAAAAGTTTGTGCGTGATACTCGTGACCGCGGTCATTCACGAGAAGCAGTAATGGATTCTATCGTGCGCTCGATGGACGATTATCTTAACTACATCACTCCGCAATTTTCTCGCACTCATATTAACTTTCAGCGCGTCCCAACGGTCGATACCTCCAACCCCCTTAATGCGAAGGGTATCCCAAGCCTGGATGAGAGCTTTGTCGTAATTCGCTTGCGTGGGATAAAGAAAGTCGACTTCCCATATCTCCTGGCTATGATTGATGGCTCATTCATGTCACGCCACAACACGATTGTCGTGCCAGGCGGTAAGATGAGCTTTGCAATGGAGCTCATAGTTCGGCCTATCCTACAACAGCTCATCGAAACAGGGAAAATTGGCTAAAAACCTGCCTGCGAAGATGTTTACTTTTCATACCGTGATCATGTGCACAGTTTTGCTTACAAAATCTCAATCATGGCACGATTAAAATCAAGAAATCGTTTTCGAAAAAGGATACTATTTCTTACCGAAACACAAGAGAGCTTGCAGCATATAAAAAGTGCTCTTATTCTAGTAGGCCTAATTCAGGCTTAGCTAAAATATGGATAGCGCAAGCGTACCCTGCAGAGGAAGTGAGATATTATGGTTCTAGGTAAACCTCAAACCGACCCAACATTAGAGTGGTTTCTTTCACACTGTCATATTCATAAGTACCCTTCAAAGAGCACGCTAATTCACGCGGGCGAAAAGGCAGAAACTTTGTACTACATCGTTAAAGGTTCTGTTGCGGTTCTTATCAAAGACGAAGAAGGTAAGGAGATGATCCTTTCTTACCTAAACCAAGGAGACTTTATTGGTGAACTTGGTCTATTCGAGGAAGACCAAGAGCGCACAGCTTGGGTTCGTGCTAAATCTCCTTGTGAAGTTGCTGAAATTTCTTTCAAGAAATTCCGTCAGCTTATCCAAGTAAACCCAGACATCCTAATGCGCCTTTCTGCGCAGATGGCTCGTCGTCTTCAAGTAACTAGCCAAAAAGTGGGTGACCTGGCGTTCCTAGACGTAACTGGTCGTATCGCTCAGACGCTTCTGAACCTTGCAAAACAACCAGACGCAATGACTCACCCAGACGGCATGCAAATCAAGATCACTCGTCAAGAAATCGGTCAAATCGTTGGCTGTTCTCGTGAGACAGTAGGTCGTATCTTGAAAATGTTAGAAGAGCAGAACTTAATCTCTGCGCACGGTAAAACTATCGTGGTTTACGGTACTCGTTAATCTCAAACCAGAGTGACGCGAACAAAATTATAAAAGCCACCAATGGCGACATTGGTGGCTTTTTATTTGTCTTGTAACCACATTAAGCTCAGAGCAACAAAAGACTAATGAGCAAGTTGGTTAGCCGAAAGGTTAACCCTAAAAGTTAGCCATTCGTACTTTCAAAGATTTTGTCCGCTGAAGCCGCCACAAAACCTGGGTACAGCTCACCGTTTTCCATCGGGTAGCGCTTAGCAAACTCGTAAAAGCCACCAGGGATAATTTCAGTGCCTTCGCTAAAGCGAACCGCCACTTTATCCGCCATGGTCGATGATTGTTCTAGCAGCACCTCAGGAGTGCCCTTCACTTCCCCGCCGTTTTCATTAATGGTAAATCCGGCCGTACGTAAGTGATCGTTTACTTGCTTCACTTCTTCGTATTCATTGAGTTGGTTAACGCTCACCGTGAAGTGGTTTGCGCCGTAACCATGCGCCGCCAACCAAGATGCGTACTCACTTTCTTTAGCCAACGTTTGGTAGTCAGCAAAGCTTAAATCCCATAAGCGTCCACCATGTAAGAATGCGCTATCGTTCAGCTTGCCTGCATCGACTTGTGCCACCAGCTTTTTCACAATCTCTTGCAGCTCAGGTGAACACTCCTCAACTTTTAGCTCACTAATAAAGACTTTAGGTTGCTTCGGATCAGGGTGTTCATAGTGCTTAGCAACCAGCTTTTTACTTTCGAAAACGTAGTCACCACATGCCTGATAGCCAATGGCTACAAAAGGTTTAGCTAAGGTTTCGATACCAAGAGGCGCAATATTGAAGGTACGTAAAGCTATATGATCATTAATCAGAGGCTCATCTTCTTGAAGCAGCTGATGTACTTTCGCAGCAGAAGGGCAAAGACGTTGAATGTAATCTTGCCATAGCGATTCAAATAACACATCGGGCGTCATAACGACTCCTTGTTACGAGATGTAGAGTTAAAAGGTAAGCGGAAGTTGACTGCTCGTTCACAACGAAAAGTTGTCCAGAATAATGAACGAGCAGCCATCAACCTGTGACGGTAAATGCCAGTCAGTCAACACGCTTTTCCGAGTCTTTGCTCACTTTCCGTGTTCTGCCAACGATCACTACAACCCATACCTAAATGATTCGCCGGCAAAGTGAGCCGCAATACATGGTTGCGACTCTGTTATTAAAACTTATAGCGCCACACCTGGGCTTAATGTTGCAGGCAAGATAGTCTCTTGACCTTCCATTGATGCCATCGGGTACGCACAGTAGTCTGCTGCGTAATAAGCGCTTGGACGTAGGTTACCTGACGCACCAGGGCCACCAAATGGCGCATCACCACTTGCACCAGTAAGCTGGCGGTTACGGTTCACGATCCCTGCACGAATATGGTCAACGAAGTATTCCCATTCTTGGTCGTCAGTTGAAACTAAACCAGCAGAGAGACCAAAGCGCGTGTCGTTCGCCAGTTCTACGGCTTTTTCTAGCCCTTCGTAACGCACCACTTGCAGAAGTGGACCGAAGTACTCTTCATCTGGTAGCTCAGCAATGTTCGTTACATCAATAATGCCCGGAGAAACAAACGCCGCCTCTCCTGCTTTAGCTTCAATCAAGCTTTCACCACCAAGTGATTGAAGGTTCGCTTGTGCATCGAGAATGAACTTGGCTGCGGCAACGGAGATTTGCGGCCCCATAAATGGCGCAGGCTCTGCAAATGGTTGGTCTACGCGAATATTCTTCGTCGCTTCAACCAGTTTCGTGATGAGCGCATCACCTTTCTCACCCAATGGCACGTACAAACGACGAGCACACGTACAACGTTGACCAGCACTGATAAACGCTGACTGGATGATGGTGTACACCGTGGCATCCAAATCACCATATTTATCAGAGATCACCATCGGGTTATTACCACCCATTTCTAGTGCTAACATCTTGCCTGGTTGACCCGCAAATTGACGGTGCAATACATGCCCCGTGTTCGCGCTGCCCGTGAACAGTACACCATCAATGCCTTTCGCATCAGCAAGCGCAATGCCGGTTTCTTTCGCACCTTGGACAAGGTTGATCACGCCTTTCGGCAGACCTGCTTCTTCCCAAAGTTTCATAGCTAGCTCGCCAGTCCAAGGCGTTTGCTCGGATGGCTTGAACACAACGGTGTTACCCGCTAGTAACGCAGGCACAATGTGACCATTTGGTAAGTGACCAGGGAAGTTATATGGCCCAAATACCGCCATCACGCCGAGTGGGCGATGACGTAACACAATTTGGTTGCCCGCCGCTTCACGGCTCGCTTCACCGGTGCGGTCATGGTAAGCACGAATAGAGATTGCAATTTTACCTGCCATTGCCGCTGCTTCAGTGCGCGTTTCCCAAATTGGCTTACCAGTTTCTTTGGCAATGACTTCGGCGATTTTTTCGCTGTTCTCTTTTACTTTCTCAGCAAAAGCCAACACGATCGCTTCACGCTCTGCAAATGGGCGTTTTTTCCAGTCAATAAACGCTTCACGCGCTGCAGATACCGCTTGATTCACCTGCTCTGCCGTTGCACCGTTGCCTTGCCAGATCACTTCTTGGTTGTAAGGTGACAGAGACGTAAATGCTTCACCCTGACCTTGTACCCATTCACCTGCAATCCAATGTGTCATTGTTTCTATCCTTAAATTCTGTCGTCTGTTACTGCGGAAGAAGGCGAACAAAGTCCCCTTCCTCAACCAAAAGTGCATCCGCAACGTCTGGTGCGATCATGACGCTTTGTGTTTCAGCGTCATACGCCGCTTTGGTGACTGCTGCGCGGAAGTTTTCGAACGATGAGTTGCACATCAAGAAGTCTTGCGTACTGCTATGTTGTGCAATTTTCACTTGCGCACGGAACGAGTGACGTACCGATTCAATATTGCGTAAGTCACATTCAACGGTTGGACCCGCATCGAAAATATCCACGTAACCACGGTTAGTGAAGCCTTCACGCTCAAGCAGCTTTAATGCTGGGCGAGTATTGTCATGCACTTGGCCAATGACAGCTTGCGCTTCTGGACTCAACAGGTTGATGTAGATAGGCAGCTTCGGCATTAAGTCAGCAATAAAGCCTTTCTTGCCGATACCTGTCAGGTAATCCGCAAGCGTGAAATCGATGGAGAAGAAATGCTCTTGTAACCATTGCCAGAACGGCGAGTTGCCTGCGTCGTCTGAAACACCACGCATCTCCGCAAAGATCGTTTCAGAGAAACGCTCTGGGTGCTCAGCCATCATGAGGAAACGACACTTCGACATTAGACGACCATTCAGACCTTGGCGGAATTTCTCACGCAAGAACAAGGTACAAATTTCGCTGTTACCCGTGTAGTTATTACCAAAAGTAAGCAGTTTGACGACATTATTGACGCCAAGCTTTGGTGACGAGTGCACCACTTTACTAATGTGATACGAGTAAAATGGGACATCCCAGCCGATAGATGCTTCGATTCCGGTGGTACCCGCAACCTCACCCGTTTCAGAGTCAAAGCCGACCATCAGGTAGCCTTCATCACCTGGTTCTGCCACATCTGGCTTACCAAAACTGTACTCTGAGTGTTTGATTCGATTGGTTAACAGTTCTTCGTTAACCGGTAGAGATGTAAATCCGTGACCAGACTCCACCGCACAAGTGTGCAGCGCGTCATAATCCGACATCGCGATAGGGCGAACTACTAGCATCAATACTCCCTCCAGATGCAAGAAGATCCTAACTATATTGTAGGAACAATTCCCCCATCAGAGATCCTTGACGGGGGTGTCTGCGTTGACGTTGAAACTGATATCGCGCTTAAACTAAAGTCGCGATCGCTTTATCCAGTTTCGCCAAGCCTTCTTCAATTTCTTGTTGTGTGATAACGAGTGATGGTGTGAAACGTACGACATTGGCACCCGCAACCAATACCATGAGACCTTGTTTGCCTGCAGCGACAAGAACATCACGCGCACGGCCTTGCCATTCTTCATTTAGTGCAGCGCCAAGCAAGAGACCTTGACCACGCACTTCTGAGAAGATGTTATACTTAGCATTGATCTTCTCTAGACCTTCGCGGAACATCGCTTCGCGTTCTAGCACACCAGCCAACACTTCAGGCTTAGTAACTTCGTTCACAACTGCTTCTGCTACAGCACACGCGAGTGGGTTACCGCCGTATGTTGAACCGTGCGTACCGACTTTCATGTGCTCTGCTAATTTTGCAGTAGTAAGCATTGCACCGATTGGGAAACCGCCACCAAGTGATTTCGCGGTGCTTAGAATATCAGGTGTAATACCTAAACCTTGGTAAGCGTAGAAGTTACCTGTACGACCATTACCGGTTTGCACTTCATCGAAGATCAGTAGCGCGTTGTGTTTGTCACACAGCTCACGTACTGCTTGAGCAAACTCAGGCGTTGGTGGCACGATACCGCCTTCACCTTGTAGCGGCTCCATCATCACCGCACATGTGCGATCAGACATGTGTGCCTGTAGTGCTTCGATATCATTGTAAGGTAAGTGGGTAACGTCACCAGGCTTAGGACCAAAACCGTCAGAGTAAGCCGCTTGACCACCAACCGTTACGGTGAAGAACGTACGACCGTGGAAACCTTGTTTGAATGCAATGATTTCTGATTTCTCAGCGCCATGTACGTCAGCAGCGTAACGACGCGCCAGCTTAAGTGCCGCTTCGTTCGCTTCTGCGCCAGAGTTAGCAAAGAATACGCGCTCAGCAAAGCTCACTTCTGTTAGCTTTTTCGCCAGACGAAGTGCTGGTTCGTTCGTCATCACGTTACTTAAGTGCCAAAGCTTGTTAGCTTGCTCTGTTAATGCGTTTACCATTACTGGATGACAATGGCCAAGACAGCTCACTGCAATACCACCAGCAAAGTCGATATATTCATTACCTTCCTGATCCCAAACACGTGAACCTTCACCTTTAACAGGGATCATTTCCATCGGGTTATAGCAAGGTACCATTACCTCATCGAATAAACCGCGCTCTACTTTAATTTCCGTTGTCATTGCACATTCCTTCTTGATACCGCATGCGTAGCAGATAAGCGAATTTAACCGGCGCTCTTTGCCAGCAAATAATGTTTTGCATTTAAGCTATTGCGGCATTGTATTTACATTTAATTAACCATTTCAATAGTGATTTATTCTTTTCGTTCTCGAAAGCAACTTCCATTAATCACTGCTTATGACTATTTATGCATCAAGAAAGTAAAATAGAGAAGCGATTTTTTATAAATGTTATGTAATACAGGGGATAGAAGGTTTAAAAAGACATGAATAGACAAAGAGGCCAGAATGAACCGCATAGTTTTGCAATCCACTCACCTCGGCAAAAAGATGAATGATTTGTTAAGAAAAGTGATCGCGATCAGATCGCTTTACGTGCTAAAAAGTTCGCGAGCAACTCGTGACCTTGCTCTGTTTTGATCGATTCTGGGTGAAACTGCACTGCGTCAATTGGTAGGGTTTTATGTTGGTAACCCATGATTTCGTCCACACTTCCATCCGGCAGCTCAGTCCATGCGGTCAGTTCAAACACATCGGGTAACGTACCGTTTTTCACCACGAGAGAGTGATAACGGGTTACGGTGAGTGGGTTATTCAGGTTTTTAAACACACTGCGACCATTGTGACGAATAGGTGACGTTTTCCCATGCATCACTTGTCGGGCGCGCACGACTTCCCCACCAAACACTTGCGCTATCGCTTGATGACCAAGGCAAACACCCAATATTGGAAGCTTACCAGCGAAGTATTCTATAGCTTGTAGAGAGATACCTGCCTCGTTTGGCGTACACGGTCCAGGTGAGATCACCAAGTGAGTTGGGTTCAACGCTTCAATCCCTTGAATGTCAATTTCATCGTTACGCACGACTTTTACACTAGCGCCAAGCTCGCAAAAGTATTGGTAGAGGTTGTAAGTGAAAGAATCGTAGTTATCGATGATCAACAACATAGAGTGTCAGCTGCTCCAATCCGTTTAGGCAAGACTTAAGAGATGATTGTCTGGTTTGCGACAATTAAGGGCGGTATTTTGCAACACCAAACTAGAAAGGCAAGTCTTTGTGCAATAAAAAGGCCAGCATCGGCTGGCCTTTGGTCTTTACAGCTGTATTTTAAGAGATAAAGGCTTAGTTGCGGCGACGTACTAAGCCAAGTCCAAGCATCGCGAGTAGCGCGCCAAAACCAAACGAACCACCATCTGAGTCCTTCGAACCTTCTGCACCCGTTTCAGTTTGCGTCATTGAGACATCACGAACAGCGCTAAACTTAACCACGTTACCTGTCGAGTCTGTCACTTTCTCTTCTAACTGGTAATTACCTTGTTCTGGCGCTTGTTCAAACTCAATATTCACGCTGCGTGCGTCAATGTCAGTTTGAGTCAAGGTTTGGCTAGCCGAGTAAACTTTTGCATCACTGCTTGTCGCGGCCGCTTGTGTGGATGCTGTTAAGTTCACTGTCACAATATCGCCCGCAACCGCAGTTGGTGGTAGACGTACATCAATCGCTAAGTTTTCACCCGCTTTCGGTAAATCGATATCATCATCTGGCAAATCAATAGCAATAATCACTGGATCATGATCAGACGCTGAGAACGCATCTTTGTACTTCGGCATGTCACCCGTGTATTTGCTGCTGTATTCAAACAAGTTACTTTCTAGGGAGTTGATGTGCCAATCTTCAATCGCCACCACTTTTTGCGCTAAACTGCTGCTTGCCAATGCATGGTCCAAGTTCCCCAACTCGCCTGAATAGGTGTACGAGAACGTATCAGCGCCATGCAGCAAGGTGTTTAAATTGTGCAGACCGTAGCCTTTTTCAATCTTGGTTTTCTCTACTTGAAGCTCACCGCCACCAATGGTTGTGTAAGCGGCAGTGTAGATATCACGGCCGTATTTCTCTTTTGAGTAATCAGTGAGGGTAAGTAACGGATCTTCTTTGCCGTAAGCGTTCAAATCGCCCATGACGAGCACATCGCCATCAATATCTTTCAGCGCTTCACCAACGACTTTCGCAGCAGAAACACGGAAGTTGTTGCAGTTACCTTGCAGATCCGCGGGTTCTGAGTCTTCTACACCAGCAATCCACTCTTCAATACATTCAGAACCTTTCGATTTAAAGTGGTTCACGACCACTGAAAGATCTTCGCCAGTCTCTTTCACTGTGAAGGTTTGTAATAAGCTATGGCGTTGATATTTGTCGTATGCAGGGTTACTTTCAGTGCCCTCTTTACGAGTAATGGTGTTCTCTGCAATATGTTGCTCTGGCGTCACAATGACTTTTGCTGCTTCTTTTGGTGTTACTGCGTTAGCACGATATAAGATCGCAACCATGATCGCATCACTGCCAAAGTATTCCTCTTGGTATTTGTCTTGCTCTTCGATTTCGACATACGTGTAATGATCTTCCACGTCATCAATCTCAGCGTTTAAAGCATCAACCAAGTTTTGGATAGCACTGCCATCACCAAAGCCGTTGTTTTCTACTTCCATCAAGCCAATGATGTCCGCGTCCATCTTATTCATTGCTGAAACGATTTTCGCTTGCTGGATCAAGAACTCATCAAGGTTTGTCGCGCCACGATTTTGCCCGGTTGGGTTGTCGTGACCGCTGTCAGCAACCGAAGTGAAGTAGTTAAGAACGTTAAAGCTCGCCACTCGTAAATCAGAATCTGCAATGGCTGGCGCCGCTTTACGCGCAACGTCAAAGTCATCACCTGACGTGACAAAGTTGCTGCTATCAACTTCATTGGTCGCAATTAGGCGGTACTCGTTGTAGCTGTAATTCACTACACCTTGCAGGCCTTCGACACGAGAGCCTAGGCGAATGTGCTGCTCAGAAGAGCCATTTTGGTCAAGATCTTTTGCAAACGTTGGGAAATATGGGATTTGACCATTTGGCGCTTTGCTATCCGATTCCAAGTAAATACGGTTGGCCGCATTCTCTTTGGCAAGGGCAACCGCAGCGTCACTCTCTGCTGCATGCAATTGAGTCGGCTTAAACAACGGTGCTTCATGAGATAGCATCATGTTGTTGCGTCGAGAGTCATAATCGTAAGAAAAGTTACGAGTAACGAAAAGTTCGCTAGCCGAGCTGAGCTCAACTTGCATACCTTCATGACGCTCTAGTGCATCACGTAGTGTTTCCCCTTCCTTAATCGTTAACGGAGTAACCAAAGAGGCATTGGATGTGCCTGTTTTTATATAACTGTTTGCATCAGAAGAAAGCTGAGTGTTGCTGTAATACTCTTGTACTTTCCCTTTCACACAAACAACATCACCGGCTTTCAGCTCTGTATCGGCAACATCGGTGTGAATAAACAAACCTTCAGATGTCTTGTCGTTGCCATCATTCTCAAGTGCTTGCAGGTAGAAGCCTTTAGTTAAGCCTGTTGTTACCGCACTGACCACACCAGTTACGAAGTGATCTTCGGTCGTGATGTAAGGGTAACCATCAATAAATGGAGAAGAAGCACCTTCACCTTGAATCTCTTGGATGGTGGTAAAGGCTGGTTCTTGTCCATCTACTTCACAAGCAAATGGCGCAGGTGGCTCAGTTGTATTTAATTCCCCTAAACCATCAATATTATCTTTAGGTAAGGCTGTCCACTGAGTGGATTGGTAGGTATTTGAAGGTGTAAGCGCATCACTGTTACGAACTAACGTGGTGTCTTTAGCGAAATCCACGTCCCCCATCACACCTAATATATCGTGCACTTCCCCATCTTTAAGAAGTGCCAAAGGATCGTCGCCGTTAAAGTTCGCTACATTTTTATCAGTGTAATCCGCAACCGCCTTTATTGCTTCGCTCGCATCGCCATGAGCAAGCACATACACTTGCTTCGCTTGTAACGTTACGTCACTAAGATCAAGAGTGCTGCCCCACGAGCCGCCACCATTCGAAGATTTTGCTAATTCATAGCCTGTGAGTGTCACCGCAGTATCACCTGTATTGGCGATCTCGACCGCTTTATTATAAGCGCCGCCTTCCACATACTGGGAAATAATAATCTCTGCGTTCGCGTTTGCGCTAAGTGCACTGGCGATGGTTAGTGCGAGTATTGAGGGTTTGATTAACGTGTCCATTGTCATACCTGATATTTATGTAAATGCAAACTTAGCTCTGATCAGAGCCTACCATTTGCGTCTACTATCAGGTTTATTTATGAAATAAATAAGAATGAGCAATTAAAGCCGTGAAATGAATCACATGTGAATGTAAGAAAATATGCCAGAACATCCCATTCAAACATTTTTTGTAATAAATACAGGACGCTATTGATAAACAAATCAAAATTTAGATTAATTACTCAGTTTATTTTTTCACTTCATGTTAAGGAGTAGAAAATACATCGCTCGTGAAGTGGCTTATTAACCAAGCTCACTTTGTTATAAATGAAAATATAATTAATCACTAATTTAGAAAGCTTTGATTTTCATTTTTATAGCCATGTCTAAACTTAAGTCACCTATTATTCGCTTGGCTTTTTCTTACACATGACCCTTATACTTCAAAATTTTCATCATTTGCTCAATAACTTCTCCTTATTCACTAGCCAAATTCATACACAAAAGATATAACACCTGCGCGAGACATTAAGATCTCATTAGCAGTAAACCCAGGAACGATAAATGAAAAAAATTCAACGCAGTGCGCTAGCTCTCTTCTTACTTGGCTTGATAACGGGATGTCAATTGACCGCCAGTGAGCCACTTCAACCTACCGCGAATCAAAACATCATCGAATCAGCCAAAAATGAGCTGGATGGAATTGAAGAGTTAGAGGTCAGTGACGAGGGTGTTATTACTTTTACCCAGCGTCTAAGAACACCAGGAACCTACTGGATCCCAGCAAGAATTAAAGAACTTAGCTACGATATATCATGCGTGCAGCTCAGTTACTTCATTGATAGAGGCATGGTGGTGAAGTCCGCCTTTTTAGGTGCTCGAGGACGTGTTGAATATTACGATATGGAACGTTGCATGAAAGACACGCCATTCCAGTAAAAAGTATAAAAAAAGCTCCACCAACGTGGAGCTTTTTGTAATCTATTCTTAGCGACTATGGGCGAGCGACAAAGCCTACCGCTTTGTATGCTTTCTTCAGCGTTTCAGCAGCGCGAGCCGATGCTTTTTCTGCACCTTGCTGCATTACCTCATCCATGTAAGCACGATCAGCGCGAATACGATGGTATTCTGCTTGAATTGGCTCCAGCATTGCTACAACCGCCTCGCCAACATCTTTCTTAAATGGACCATACATTTCTACGCCTTTGTACTTGGCTTCGATATCTTCAAAGCTCATTCCTGTCGCCGCAGAGTAAAGTCCCATTAGGTTCGCGATACCCGCTTTGTTCTCGATATCATGGCGAATGCTTGGTGGGGTTTCGGTGTCTGTTTGCGCCTTGTTGATCTTCTTGATGATCGACTTTGGCTCTTCAAGCAGAGTAATCACGTTCTTACGGTTATCATCTGACTTCGACATTTTCTTCGTCGCGTCTTGAAGACTCATCACACGTGCATTGACTGTTGGAATGTACGGCTCAGGAACGGTAAAAATCGGACTCTCTGGTGAGTAGATGTTGTTAAAACGCGTTGCGATATCACGTGCTAACTCAAGATGCTGTTTCTGGTCGCTACCAACTGGCACTTGGTGTGCGCCGTAAAGCAAAATATCTGCTGCCATCAACACAGGGTAATCAAACAGCCCCACGTTTACGTCATTCGCGTAACGTGCCGATTTGTCTTTAAACTGAGTCATACGGCTCAGCTCACCCATTTGCGTGTAACAGTTAAGAAGCCAACCAAGTTGAGCATGCTCTGGTACGTGTGACTGAACAAATAGCGTGCTCTTCTTCGGATCAACACCAACTGCCAGACAAATTGCCAGTGCATCTAATGTCGCTTCATGCAGTGCTTTAGGATCCTGACGAACCGTAATCGCATGAAGGTCTACTACACAGTATTGGCAATCATAATCGTCTTGCATCTGCTGCCATTGACGTAGAGCACCCAAGTAGTTACCGATACTTAGTTCACCTGACGGTTGAACACCACTCAATACAATGGGTTTGCTCATTAGAATGATTCCTTTGACTTCTTAATCTAATTAAAATGAAAAACCGTGCGGCTTTTAGCGCACGGTTTACTCAGTGTACTCATTAACAAGTATTTTGGAAGATCTTTTGTTGCCGTTATGCAGAAACAGCGACGACTTCCAGTAATTCCGCGAGGCGGTTCGCCACTACGTCAGGGTTCGAAGCCGAAATGGGCTCGCCGTGGTTATAACCGTAAGTTAAACCAAATGAAGCACAACCCGCATTTTTCGCCGCCAAGATATCGTTTTTCGAATCCCCAACCATCAGCATCTCTGCTGGTTTTACCTGGTGCTTTTCCATTAGCCAGTTCAGCGCCACCGGGTTTGGTTTTTTCTCTGGAAACGCGTCACCACCTAATACGTCTACGAAGTACTTGGCGATGTCATGCTGCTCTAGAATTTCTGGTACGAATTTCGAGGGCTTGTTCGTCACAATCGCCATCGTAAAACCAGCTTGGTGTAGCTCTTCAAGCGTCTCTTTTACTGTTGGGTAAAGGTGACTTAGCTTATGGCCGCTTTGCTTGTAGTATTCATCAAACAGCTCACGCGCTTTAGCACGCAGCTCATCACTCAAATCACTGCTGATGGTCATGCTTTGGCTTAATGCACGTCCAATCAATATATCTGCACCATTACCAACGTAATCACGCACCTGCTCTTCTGATACAGAAGGATAGCCTAACGCCTGAACTGCTTGATCGGCCGCTACGGCAAGATCTGGCACGCTATCAAGCAGTGTTCCATCCAGATCAAAAGCAATCAATTTAATATCTTGTTGGGTCATAAATTCCCTAGCTAAAATAACACAGGATGGTTCCCCATCCTGTGTGCTTAATCTTGATGTCACTCAGTGTCACACTCAGCGACGCTTAGTGTGCTCGCCTTATTTTTGGGCAGCCAAACGCTGACGAACCGCTTCAAACAAACAGATACCAGAAGCCACTGATACGTTCAAGCTTGATACACTGCCCGCCATAGGGATCTTAATTAAATCATCGCAGGTTTCGCGAGTAAGACGACGCATACCATCACCTTCAGCACCCATCACGATAGCAAGAGGACCAGTGAGCTTAGCTTGATAAATGTCGTGCGTAGCTTCACCAGCCGTACCCACAAACCAAATCCCTTTTTCCTGTAGCGTACGCATTGTACGTGCAAGGTTGGTTACACGAATCAAAGGCACAACCTCTGCAGCGCCACATGCTACTTTACTTACCGTTGCATTCATTGGTGCAGAACGATCTTTCGGTACGATGATCGCCGCAGCGCCTGCCGCATCTGCGTTACGCAAACACGCACCAAGGTTGTGCGGGTCCGTCACACCATCCAGCACTAACAGTAGCGGTGATTCATGCTGAGCTAAGATGTCATCAATGTCGTTCTCGTTCAGCTGTTTTGCTGGTTTTACGCGAGCAATGATGCCTTGGTGATTTGCACCACGCGCTTTATCATCCAGAGTTTTACGCGTCATTTGTTGAATAGAGACACCACAAACCTGAAGATCATTTAGGATTGGCATCAGGCGATCATCTTGACGACCTTTTAAAACGTATGCCTCGATAAAACGCTCTGGTTCGCGCTCCAATACCGCTTTCACTGCGTGAATGCCGTAGATAAATTCGTTACTCATTGTTTAACCTGTTGTTCGGGTCGTATTGCCTGCGCCAGCCGAGTTTGAACTGAGCTGGCGCTTCAGCCTACTACGCTTCTTTTTTAGTGCGCTTGGTTTTCTTCGGCTTACTGTGTGGCTTTTTTTTACGTGCTTTTTTCACTTTAGGCTTCTTTTTGCCTTCGGCGTCATCACGTTTGGGGCCATTACGCTTACTCACTGCGCCCGTTTCTTCTGGACGCTTAGTTGGCTCTATCGCAGGAACTGCGCGAGGCGCGCCACCTTCTTTCGATGAAGAGCGAGTCGCAGCGCGTTTTTTATCTTTCGCTTTGCGTTTTGCTTCCGCTGCGCGTTTCTTCGCAGTCTTACCTTCACCGCGTAGCTTACGACTTGTTTCGACCAATTCAAAGTCAATTTGCTTATCATCGAGGTTAACAGCCAGTACTTTTACTTTTACTGCATCACCTAAGCGATAGATGTTACCGAAACTTTCACCAATAAGTCGTTGACCAATCGGGTCAAATTGATAGTAGTCGTTCGCAAGGGTAGAAATATGCACCAAACCATCGATGTGCAAATCCGTTAAACGTACAAAGAAGCCAAAGCTAGTGACATTAGCAATCACGCCGTCTAGTTCGTCACCGACGTGGTCTTGCATGTATTCACACTTCAACCAATCCGCAACATCACGTGTTGCATCATCAGCACGGCGCTCTGTCATCGAACATTGTTCGCCGTAAAAATCCATGTCGTCAAACGAGTAATGGTAGCCACCCGTTGGTGTCCAGCGATCTTGATTACGACCTTCTTCTTTCGCAATCAGATACTTGATTGCACGGTGAAGTAACAAGTCAGGGTAACGACGAATTGGCGACGTAAAGTGCGCATAGCGTTTCAGTGCCAATCCAAAGTGCCCCGCGTTATCTGCGTTGTATACCGCTTGCTTCATTGAGCGTAGCAGCATGGTCTGAATCAACTCTTGATCTTGACGCCCAGAGATTTGACGCGCGAGATCAGCATAGTCCGTTGGTGAAGGCTCTAAACCACCTTTTAGCTCAAGACCAAGTTCACTTAAGAAGTCTCGGAAACCTTGCAGGCGTAATTCACCTGGAGATTCGTGGATACGATAAAGCGCAGGCTCTTTCGCTTTTTCTACCAGCGATGCCGAAGCAATGTTGGCTAAAATCATACATTCTTCGATGATCTTGTGCGCGTCATTACGAATCACTGGCTCAATGCTTTCGATTTTACGTTCCGCATTGAAGATAAACTTGGTTTCAATGGTTTCAAATTCGATTGCACCGCGTTGATCTCGTGCTTCTTTCAGCACTTTGTACATCTTGTGCAGCTCTTCTAGATGAGAAACAAGCGGCTGGTAACGCTCACGTAGTTCCTCATCTCCTTCTAAAATCGCGCTCACTTTGCTGTAAGTGAGGCGAGCGTGCGAGTTCATCACCGCCTCGTAATGCTTGTAACCAGACAGCTTACCAGTATCGGAAATGGTCATTTCGCACACCATACACAAGCGATCAACTTGTGGGTTAAGTGAACACAAACCATTTGATAGCACTTCCGGTAGCATTGGCACTACTTGCGATGGGAAGTACACCGAGTTACCACGGTTGATGGCTTCTTTATCCAGCGCAGAGTCAGGGCGAACGTAGTAACTGACGTCAGCAATCGCTACCCATAAACGCCAACCACCTTCTTTGTTCTTCTCACAGTAAACAGCATCATCAAAGTCTCGCGCGTCTTCGCCGTCAATGGTCACAAGTGGTAACTCACGTAGATCCACACGACCAACTTTGGCTTCTTCTGGTACTTCTTCGCCTAAGTTTTCGATTTGTTTATCGACGGCCTCTGGCCACTCGTGAGGAATTTGGTGTGTACGAATCGCAATTTGCGTTTCCATACCTGGTGCCATATTTTCACCAAGTACTTCAACCACTTTACCCATCATGCCACGTGAGCGTGAGCCACGATCAGTAATTTCAATCACGACCACGTTACCCATGCGTGCACCCGCTTTGTGCTCATTTGGGATCAAAATATCTTGGCTGATACGCGAGTCATCAGGGACAACATAGGAATAACCATATTCGAGGAAGAAACGACCGACGATTTGATCATTACGCTCCTCTAACACTCGAACCAAGCGCCCTTCACGACGACCGCGCTTGCTGTTGTCTGTAGGTTGCACTAAAACAAAGTCACCGTGGATGATGTTCTTCATTTGATGGTGCGGTAACAGAATATCATCATCCTTGCCGACGCTGCCTTCTGGACGCACCCAACCGTGGCCATCACGATGACCAATCACGTAACCTTTCACCATTTCAAGTTTTTCAGGCAATGCGTAGCACTGACGGCGGGTAAACACCAGTTGACCATCTCGCTCCATCGCACGTAGCCGACGACGCAACCCTTCGTATTGCTCTTCGCCCTCAAGCTTTAGTGCCTCAAACAAGTCGTTGCGATTCATTGGAACGCCCGCTTGTTCTAGAAACTCGATGATAAACTCTCGGCTTGGAATTGGATTTTCGTAATTTTTGGATTCACGATCTGCAAAAGGATCGTTTGGAATATTGTCTGACATAGGCACGCCTATCTAGCAAGGAAGGTATATGGCTAGTATATCTGAGTCTCTCGATAAGCTACAGAATTGCTTTGAAAAAAGAATGATCGAGATCGACTCTAGACGTGCAAATGAGTTAAGGACGAGCCAGTAAGATCAACAACTCAGAATTGTCGCTCAACAAGGATTCGATCGTGCAATCATCCAGCTCCGCCAAAAAGGCACTTTTTGCTTTTGCCAATTTATCTTTGAGGCGACAGGCAGGGGTAATATGGCAAAAATCTACGCCGCAATTGACCAAATCTAACGGCTCTAAATCTCGCACGACACCACCTACTGTGATTTCAGAAGCAGGTTTCATCAGCCGAATACCACCGTTTTTTCCACGCACGGTGTGGACATAGCCTAGTTGCCCTAAACGGTTGATAACTTTGACCATATGGTTACGTGACACACCAAATAAATCCGTCACTTCAGTGATATTAGTTAACTCATCTTCCGGCAACGAAGCCAAGAAAATTAAGGTTCTCAACGCATAATCAGTAAAGCTCGTTAACTGCATATTCTCTCCCAAAGTGCGATTCAATAACTCGCTGGTGACACTAAAACGCCAAACTTGAGCTATCGATAAAAGTGTAAATCTTTTCTTGATCGAAAGATACATTTGAGATACAACTTTAAACATGCATTATAAATACAACTTAAAGTAGGAAGCCCATATGCTCAGCAATCAAACCATCGAGATCGTCAAAGCGACCGCACCACTTATCGCCGAAACGGGACCAAAACTGACCGCGCACTTTTACGAACGTATGTTTACTCATAACCCAGAGTTGAAAGATATTTTTAATATGAGTAACCAGCGTAACGGCGATCAGCGTGAAGCGCTATTCAACGCCATCTGCGCCTATGCTGCCAATATTGAAAATTTGCCAGCTCTACTTGGCGCAGTAGAAAAAATTGCGCATAAACACACGAGCTTTTTGATCACAGAAGATCAGTACCAAATCGTTGGTAAACATCTACTTGCGACGATTGATGAGTTATTTAATCCAGGTCAAGAAGTGTTGGATGCTTGGGCTGAGGCTTACGGCGTACTTGCGAATGTATTTATTCAGCGCGAAGAACAAATTTACCAACAAAATGAAGCTTTGGAAGGCGGCTGGCGCGGTCTACGCGAATTTGAATTAGTCGATAAACAAATCGAGAGCGAACACATTTGCAGCTTTGTGTTCAAGCCAACCGATGGCCAAAAAGTGGCACCGTATAAACCGGGACAATATCTTGGCATCTATATCAACAGTGACCAGTTAGAAAACCAAGAAATTCGCCAATATAGCCTATCTTCTGCGGTCCAAGAGAACACTTACCGTATCTCGGTAAAACGTGAAGAAGGCGGAAAAGTATCGAACTTCCTGCACGATAGCCTGAACATTGGCGAAAAAGTGCAGCTTGCCGCCCCTGCCGGTGATTTCTTTATGGATGCCGAACCACAAACACCCGTTGTTCTAATTTCTGCAGGTGTAGGACTTACGCCAACGCTGTCCATGCTAGAAAGTCTCTCAGCACATCAAGCACCTGTAACTTGGGTTCATGCAACAGAAAATGGTCAACAGCATGCTTTCAAGCAACACGTGAACCAACTAGTCGCGGCGAAAGAAAACATGAACGCGCTCGTTTGGTATAACCACCCAACGGCAGAAGACAAGCTAGGTGAAGACTTCCACTTCACGGGTTTTGTCAATCTGTATGAAATTGAAGCCGCATTAAAGCAAGATAACGTGCAGGTGTACTTCTGTGGCCCTGTCGGGTTCATGCAGCACGTAGCGAAACAACTATTAGAACTTGGCGTACCACAAGAGCAATTCCATTACGAATGCTTCGGTCCACACAAAGTCGTTTAATCGCTCAAGATTACTCTTCGGGAAAACAACAAAGCCCACATTATGTGGGCTTTGTTGTATGAAGTTGTTTGCCTTGATAGGACGTTACCAAAAGGTGTCTCGCCGTTTAGCTCGAGCAATAACATTTTGTGGCATGCGCTGCTCGAGGCCATTTCTCAATACAGTGATGCGCTTATGCTGCCGCTTATCTGCTGTGACAGAGTTATATAGCCAACGATACGCATCTTCGTAATCAAGTGGGCTGCCGTAATCACGCAGGAGTAATTCGGCTAAATGAATACGCGCATTTAGGTTTCCCATTGAGGCGGCTTCTCGCAAGTAAGGAATCGCTCGCTCTTTATCTTGCTGCACTAAAGTGCCACGCGAATAGTATCGACCAATCTGCTCTAGCGCGGCAGGTAATCCTTGATGTGCTGCATTTTCGATGTAGTAAAGACCCAGTTCGACATCTTGCTCAACACACACACCCCAAGCCAACATATCTCCGTATAGAAATTCATAAGCGGGTAAGTTAATTCGAGTCGCACGAGCAACGATATCCTCCACCAGCTGGCAGTTATCAGCGCGCACACGTTGTAAGTGCTTATTTTGCTCAATAAGCTTTATCAGCTCTGCTTCGGTGTAGATAGGAACTGGCGCCCCCACATCAGCAACATTGGCTTTCGCTGTGGTAGCTACCAAGGTCAATAACAGTGAAGCAGCCACTGTTCGTAACTTCATAAACGTACTCTTTAAGGTATCTAAGAAACCAAAGATCGATGAAGGATCTCCTCTGCTTGATAACCTTATCGGCAAAAGCCAGTTAAGCTTTAGACAATTTTTGCCTCTGACTTAGACTCAGCGGCAAAAATTTGCCATATGAGAATCACTGCCGTTTTTTGTTCAGATACAAAAAAGCCGACCAGAAGGTCGGCTTTTGCAATCTTTAACGACTATCAATTAAGCTTCGAATGGATGAACCTTAATGATAGTTTCGTTACGGTCAGGACCTGTTGAAATGATATCTACAGGCACACCTGTTAGCTCTTCAATACGCTTGATGTAGTTAAGAGCCGCTTGTGGTAGATCTTCTAGCGCTTTAGCACCGAATGTGTTCTCAGACCAACCAGGCATAGTTTCGTAGATTGGCGTCGCTTTTTCGAATGCTTCAGCAGCCATCGGAGAAACTTCTAGCACAGAGCCATCTTCCATCTTGTAACCAGTACAGATTTTTAGCTCTTCTAGACCATCTAGTACGTCTAGTTTAGTTAGACAAAAACCAGATACAGAGTTGATTTGAATTGCACGACGCATAGCAACAGCATCGAACCAACCAGTACGACGTAGACGACCAGTTGTCGCACCGAACTCGTGGCCAACTTCACCTAAATGCTTACCAATTGGATCTTGCTTATCTAGACCGTCGTATAGTTCAGTCGGGAATGGACCTGCACCAACGCGAGTACAGTACGCTTTCGCGATACCCAAGATGTAACCGATGTGACGAGGACCAAAACCTGAACCTGCAGCAACACCACCAGCAGTCGTGTTAGAAGACGTTACGTATGGGTAAGTACCGTGGTCGATATCAAGTAGCGTACCTTGTGCACCTTCGAACATGATCTTATCGCCGCGCTTACGTGCTGCGTCTAGTTCGTCAGTTACGTCGATAACCATTGAAGTAAGTAGCTCTGCGTAGCCTTTTGCTTCTTCAAGCACAGCTTCGTAGCTTACTGGTTCCGCTTTGTAGAAGTTAACGAGTTGGAAGTTATGGAACTCCATGACTTCTTTTAGCTTCTCAGCGAACGATTCCATATCGAATAGGTCGCCAACGCGTAGACCGCGACGAGCAACTTTATCTTCGTATGCTGGACCGATACCACGACCTGTTGTACCGATAGCTTTTTTACCGCGAGCGATTTCGCGAGCTTGGTCCATTGCAACGTGGTAAGGAAGAATTAGCGGACATGCTTCAGAAATGAAAAGACGCTCGCGTACTGGAATACCGCGCTCTTCAAGAGGTTTCATTTCTTTAAGTAGAGCTTCAGGTGATAGTACAACACCGTTACCGATAACACATTTTACGTTATCGCGAAGGATACCTGATGGAATTAAGTGAAGAACGGTTTTTTCACCGTCAATTACGAGAGTATGACCTGCGTTGTGACCGCCTTGGTAGCGTACCACGTATTTTGCATCTTCAGTTAAAAGGTCTACGATTTTACCTTTACCTTCGTCACCCCATTGGGTGCCTAGAACGACTACGTTATTTCCCATCTTTCCAAGTCTGATTGCTAGTTAAAAATGGATTCTAGCACCGAATCACGCTTCTTGCAGTCATTTTTTGTTCACAGAGTTGCTACCAGAATGTCATCTTGCTGCTTTGCTCATTTTGAAATCAGCATATCACTGATAGTATTTAGTTTTCTTTATTCGACTGGAAAGCGGTATGTCTGAATCCATATGGTTGGCGATTGGGCTCGTCTTGATCGTGGAAGGCATTGGACCACTCATTGCTCCAAACGGTTGGCGGAATATGGTGGCTCAATTAAGTGAACAGCCCAACAATCAGCTACGACGCATCGGTGGCTGCCTAGTAGTTGCTGGAGCCGTAATCGCCATAATGATGAGCTAGCACTTAACATCAGATACAAAAAAGGCTCCCTAAGGAGCCTTTTGTTTCATTTGACGCTGAGATTATTTCTCCATACCGCCCTTCGACTGGTTCATGTATTGGAAGAACTCACTCTTCGGATCAAGTACCAGGATATCGCTCTTAGAGCTGAAGGACTTCTCATACGCACGTAGCGAACGTAGGAAGCTAAAGAATTCAGGGTCTTTGTTGTATGCTTCAGCATAAATCTTCGCTGCTTCTGCATCCGCTTCACCTCGTGTTACACGAGCAGTCTTATCAGCTTCAGCTAGAATGGTTGCCACTTCTAGCTCAGCTTGAGCACGAATAACTTCCGCTTTCTCACGACCTTGAGAACGGTGCTTACGAGCTACAGACTCACGCTCTGCACGCATACGACGGTAGATAGACTCACTGATTTCATCAGGCAGGTTGATTTTCTTCATGCGGAAATCAACAACACGAACACCCAAGTCTTTCATCGCGCTTTCACGCGTGTCTTTCAACACTTCAGACATAATTAGGTCACGTTCACCATCAATCTCAAGCGCTTCACGTGCCGCTTCAGTTGCGACAACATCTGCACTTGCATCTTCTGGTAGTACATCATCGTTACGTGGACCAGATACAATCTGTTTGATTTCACGAGCACCGATTTCAGAACGAAGCACATCCGTTACTTTACGCTCAAGTAGTGCCTCCGCCGTTAGCGAATTACCACCGCCTGTCGCTAGGTAGTAACGACCAAAGTCTTCAATACGCCACTTCACGTAGGTATCAATAATAACGTCTTTTTTCTCAGACGTTACGAAACGGTCTGCACGGCCATCCATCGTTTGGATACGTGCATCAAGTTGTTTCACACGGTCAAACAGAGGCATCTTGAAATGCAAACCAGGCTCGTAAATTCGAGTGATGTCGTTGTTGTCTTTAAGAACACGACCAAATCGAACCACGATACCGCGCTCACCTTCAGGAATCACAAACAGAGACATCAACATTAATGCCAGTGCGATTACCAATACAGGGATCATTAACTTACGCATTCTTAGTATCTCCCTTGACGTGAACCTGTTGAACGAGACTGCGTGTTCGAAGTGTCTTCTTGTGTACGCTCAGACTCCAGTTGAATTTGATCGTAGGTTGAAGATGACTTCGATTTACGTTTTGTGTCTGCCTGACCTTCTTGGCCCGCCAACTTATCGATTGGAAGGTACAGAAGATTGCCGCTTGATTCCGAGTCAATCAACACTTTCGAAGTGCTTGAGTACACCTCTTCCATTGCGTCAATGTACAGACGGTCACGCGTTACACCTGGTGCCGCTTGGTATTCTGGTAGTAGTTTTTCGAACTGTGCTACCTGACCAAGAGCCTCGTTAGTGACACGCTCATTGTAACCTTGTGCTTCTTTCTTCAAACGTTCAGCACGACCCGTTGCCTTCGGCAAGATTTCGTTCTTGTATGCTTCAGCTTCACGGATGAAACGCTCTTCATCCTCACGAGCTGCGATTGCATCATCAAACGCATCTTTCACTTGCTCTGGTGGACGCGCAGACTGGAAGTTTACGTCAACAAGTACCAGACCCATATCATAGCTATCAATGATTTGGTTCAGTGTTTCTTGCGTAGTTTGACGAATTTGCTGACGACCACTGGTTAGAATGCTATCCATCAATGAGTCACCAATTACTGCACGTAGTGCAGAATCCGTTGCTTGACGCAAGCTGTCGTCTGCATTGGTTACACGGTACAAGTATTTGTATGGGTCAGTCACTCGGTACTGAACATCCATCGCGACTGTTACGACGTTTTCGTCTTTAGTCAGCATTAGACCAGATGCACGTAGTGAACGAATCGCTTGTACGTTTACCGCTTCGTATTCATCAATAAAACGAGGGCGCCAGTTAAGGCCTGGGTCTACGATACGATCGTATTTACCTAAACGCAGCACAACACCACGCTCTGCTTCACCGATGGTGTAAAAACCAGCGAAGAACCAAACTGCAACAGCAATAAGAGCAATCACGCCAAAGCCAATTGCACTACCACCACCGCCGCCGATTGGAGAACCACCGCCGCCTTTTTTACCAAACTTGCCACCCAGTTTTTGACTCAGTTTATTGAACACTTCATCTAAATCTGGCGGACCTTGATCTCGGCCACCAGGACGCTGGCCACCACGATTATTATTACCCCAAGGGTCATTATCGCGGCCATTGTTGCCGTTGTTATTTCCAGGCTCATTCCACGCCATTAGAAAGCTCCATCATTTGATATGACGTTATACTGTAGCAGTCCTTTAAGTGACTATAAAGCCAGTCAAAACTGCCCCTTCTCTTTTTTCAAGTCTAGACCAATCTACTTGCTGCATTCGAATATCGATCAACAAGTTACCATCCTGGTCATATTCCTCACGTTGAATACACTTCATTTGGAAGAAGGTACTACGGAATCGTCCTTGATACTGTGGAGGAATTCGCAACTGATGCTCGACCATTTGTGACGCCAGACGTTCCGTCAGTGCCTCAAACAGGACATCAATGCCCAACCCATCCATTGCTGAAACCCAAACTGCGCGAGGTACGCCTTCCTCGTCTCGTTCTATACGTGGTTTCTGCGAATCTAGATTGTCGATTTTGTTCATGACAACCAGAGTCGGCACTTCATGTGCATCGATCTCTTCTAGTACTTCATGAACAGCTTGAATATTCTCACGAAAACGCTCATCACTGGCATCAACAACATGTAACAAAATGTCAGCTTCTTGCGTTTCCTGCAAGGTTGCCTTGAAGGCCGCAACCAAGTCGTGAGGCAAATGTCGAATAAAACCAACCGTGTCAGCCAAAATGGCAGGCCCAACATCTGCTAACTCTATCTTACGTAAAGTCGGGTCCAAAGTAGCAAATAGTTGATCAGCGGCATACACGCCAGCTTCTGTAATACGGTTGAAGAGTGTCGACTTACCCGCGTTGGTGTAACCCACGAGTGAAACCGTTGGGATTTCAGCTCGATTTCGGGCGCGGCGCCCTTGTTCACGCTGCTTCGCTACTTTGTCTAAGCGTCGCAGGATGGCTTTGATTCTGTCACGCAATAAGCGACGGTCGGTTTCCAGCTGGGTTTCACCCGGGCCACGTAAACCAATCCCCCCTTTCTGCCTTTCAAGGTGCGTCCAACCACGAATCAAACGAGTAGAGATATGACGAAGTTGAGCCAGCTCTACCTGTAGCTTACCTTCGTGTGTTCGAGCTCGTTGAGCAAAGATATCGAGAATAAGACCAGTGCGGTCGAGAACTCGACATTGGCACAGTGCTTCGAGGTTACGTTCTTGGGCAGGAGAGAGGGCGTGATTAAAAATCACAATTTCGGCACCTGTCGACTGTACCGCAGTAGCAATCTCTTGGGCCTTACCCTCTCCGACATAGTATTTCGGGTGTGGGGATTGACGACTACCAGTTACCACTTGTAGCGCCTCTACCCCAGCAGAA
Source organism: Vibrio sp. Y10_XG_PY6 (assembly GCF_024181795.1). Taxonomy (NCBI): domain Bacteria; kingdom Pseudomonadati; phylum Pseudomonadota; class Gammaproteobacteria; order Vibrionales; family Vibrionaceae; genus Vibrio; species Vibrio sp. Y10_XG_PY6. Next base: position 75,455 of record NZ_JAMZAQ010000005.1, on the reverse strand, counting down.
GAAACCAGCATTTCGAACTCAGCCAGATCTTCCCATTCACCTTCTTGCGTGAAGTTGATATGAACAAGTACGGCTCGCTCACCGGATTCATAACGGTCAAACAAGCAATCAACTCCTTATTTTAAAAATACTCGATGAAGAATTAATCTTCTGATTTCTCTTGTGGACGCTCACCTTGTGGACGTTCACCGCTGTGATGGCTCACTGGACGAGCCGGCACAACTGTTGAGATCGCGTGCTTGTACACCATTTGGTTAACAGTATTCTTCAGCAGGATCACAAATTGATCGAACGATTCGATCTGACCTTGTAGTTTAATACCATTCACAAGGTAGATAGATACCGGGATACGCTCACGACGTAGCGCGTTTAGAAATGGGTCTTGTAGAGATTGCCCCTTAGCCATTTTATTTTCCTTATTTAATTTGTAGTTGTAATTATTTAGCTAGTGGTGCAATGCAAAAGATACTGCTTTTGCATCTGAGCTAAACGAATCAAAAATGCACTCTAAGTAATTAGCAGCATAGTATAAAAACCGCCAACAACAGATCCTTTGAGAGTGCGTTCACGCAAAAACGATCACATTATACACAGCTATGTCAATCAGATGCTATTGCTTCCGACATCGTTTCTAATGCCTGTTCAATGTTCTCGCTATCCAACCAAGTTAAGTCATCCCAGCTGCGTAACCAGGTGATTTGACGCTTGGCCAATTGACGAGTCGCGCATACGCCACGAAATACAGCTTCGTCACGTGTACACTCCCCATCTAAATACTCCCACATCTGTCGGTAACCGACGCATCGTATGGAAGGAAGATCGGGGTGAAGATCTTTTCGCGAATGTAGCGCTTTCATTTCTTCTTCAAAGCCCGCTTCCATCATCTTTTCGAAACGAAGTTCAATTCGACGGTGAAGTTCTGCCCTATCCTTGGGAGCTATTGCAAACTGCTTGACTCGGTATGGCAGGCTTTCACCTTTCGTTTGAGTCAATTCAGTCAAAGTTTTACCTGAAATACGAAAAACTTCCAATGCCCGAGATAAACGTTGGGGATCATTGGGATGGATTCTCGCTGCTGATACAGGATCAACCTCTTTGAGTTCATCGTGCAACACTGACCAACCTTTAGTCAATGCTTCTTGTTCAATTTGCTGACGAATTTCAGGATTTGCAGCAGGAAGTGGGGATAAACCTTCAAGTAGCGCCTTATAATACAGCATTGTCCCACCCACTAAGAGTGGAATTTTTCCTTCTGCAACAATATCATCCATCGCTTTCAATGCATCACGACGAAAGTCGGCTACAGAGTAAGATTCGCTCGGATCCAAAATATCAATCAAGCGATGAGGCGCTAAACTTAACTCTTTTTCATCCGGTTTCGCCGTACCGATATCCATCCCTTTATAGATCAAAGCAGAATCAACACTGATGATCTCAACCGGGAACTTTTGACGAAGACGAATCGCCAACTCAGTTTTGCCTGATGCTGTTGGCCCCATTAAAAATAGCGCCAAAGGTAGTTTATCTGTCATGGTTTTAATTTGGCTATCGTGGCAGAGAAATCAACAGCGGATACGAATTTTGTATCTTCTAATGGCAATTGACCATCTCTTAGCTGTTCAAGTTCCGCAATAATTTGAATTGCTTCAGAAAAAGTATAGTGACTCTTCACTGTCGTGACCTGCAATGCGAGCCAATCTATCAACTCAGACAGCATCTGAGCCGTTGCTATACCTTCCTTCACACAAGATTGCGCGTAAGATAACAGATCTGGTACTAGATTTTGTAAGTTTTGTTGACGTAGCGGCGCGGGAACGCCCATCACCATTAAGGCTTGCTCATTTCTCGCTTTCAATTGAATGCCAAGTAACGCCAAATCTTGTTGATAATCTTGAGCCAGCTTCACTAACTCGGCCTCTAACTTAATAGATAGAGGAACGAGTAAAGGCTGTGCTTTAAGCGCGCCATCGCTTGGAGTGAGCTGCCCTTTTACACGATAAAATTCCGCTCTAGGTAACGAGACTAACGCCGCCCCACTGTCACTGCTCATCAAAACAAATTGCTCATCGACCATCACTAGCGCTTTGCCTAATGCACTAATCGATGGAAGTGATGCATGCGAAGTTGCCTTTTGGGGCACTATCGGCGTTACGGGTTGAGACTCAAACTCTGGCGTTTTCAACAGCTCGTGATAAGCGCGTACTTCTTGTTTAGTTGGCGCTGGTTCTACGTGGCGCTCTTTACTGTGACTTGGCTTTGGTGCGGGTTTGGATTCCACCCAATCAGTACGCTTGAACGAGTCCGCAACGCGAGCTTCTCGCACGGAAGTATCCCTAGGACTGCGATCGCGAGGTTTGACTTCATAATCACTGCGTCCAGGATAAGCCGGTGCACTTTCTATCGCTTGATAAACACGCTCTGGAACTGGTGAAGGTGTCGGCCTTTGCACTGTTTCAGGCTCAGGCGAATGCTCAACCTCTTCGGACTCAGTCGGTTCCACACGATGAAATGCGGATTCATTAACCTGTGGTTTATCAATCACGGCGCTTTGCGCAAGTGCATCCGCCAAAGCTTGATAGATGAAATCATGCACTAAGCGAGCTTGGTGGAAACGCACTTCATGCTTAGCAGGGTGGACATTCACATCTACCTGGTGCGGGTCTAACTCAATAAAGAGCACATAGGCAGCGAACTGATCTGGCTTTAAGCTCATTTCATAGCTTTGACGAATCGCGTGATTGATTAATTTGTCACGCATCATTCGGCCATTCACATAGCAATACTGTAAATCGCTTTGCTGCCTTGCTCCTTCTGGTGTGGTGATCCAACCATGTAGCTTTAACCCTTGATGCTCAAGCTCGATTCTGAGCATGTGTCGAACAAACGCGTTACCGCAGACAGCTGCAATACGTTTTTCGGTTTGAAGCTGATTTTTCGCCGCACGATATTGACGAATGATCTTGCCGTTATGGCGCACATTGATGGTGACATCAAAGCGACTTAACGCAATGCGTTTCAATAACTCATCAATATGAGCAAATTCGGTTTTCTCCGTACGCAGAAATTTGCGACGCGCGGGAGTATTAAAAAATAAATCCAACACCTCAACAGTCGTACCAATCGGGTGCGCTGCAGGCTTAAGCTTCACCTGCATATCACGCCCTTCGGAGTAGGCACTCCAGGCTTCTTCTTGTGCCGCAGGACGCGATGTGAGCGTCAAACGCGAGACTGAGCTAATACTGGCTAACGCTTCTCCGCGAAAACCTAGACTCATGATGGCTTCAAGATCATCCAAGGTATGTATCTTAGATGTAGCATGACGACTGAGCGCTAAGCCGAGTTCATCTTTCGCGATACCTTTGCCGTTATCACGAACACGAATCAGCTTTGCGCCTCCTTTCTCGATATCGATATCGATTCGAGTTGCGCCAGAATCAAGACTATTTTCAACCAGTTCTTTAATCACAGAGGCGGGTCTTTCGACCACTTCCCCTGCTGCGATTTGGTTTGCAAGTCTAGCTGGCAAAATTTTAATCGTCATAATGAGTTAAAAGCTCACCTACTTGTTTGGAATGATAAGAACTTGCCCAACCGCCAGCTGATCAGAGCGTAAGTTGTTCGCTTTACGAATGCTCGAAACGCTGACGCCGTATTTGGACGCTATTTTACCAAGGTATTCACCTCGAGAAACTTTGTGCTTACGGATCGGCTTATCTTTAACAGCGACGGTTATCTTCAACTTTTGTCCTACCCACAAGGTATCTGACTTCAAGTTGTTCTCACGGCGGATATCTGAAACCTTCACTTTATAGTGACTCGCGATCTTACCTAAGAACTCACCTGACTTAACCTTGTGAATAATGGTTTCTGTCTCAACAGTAATCGGTTTACTTGGCACTTTAATCGTGCCAGCAGAAGGGATTTTGAGCTTCTGACCAATTGCCAACCCAGTCGACTTCAAGTTGTTTGCCGACATCAGCGCTTTAGAGCTAAGCCCATATTTATTCGCAATCACCGATAACGACTCGCCACGTTTTACGGTATGCACCATTGGCTTCGCTGAAGGCGAGAATACCGTACCCTCTGGTGGATTATCTTTTAAGTACTTAACGACCGCCTTGGTGATCGCCTGAGCTAACTTATCTTGGTGCGCTCGTTGAAACAGCAACCGCTCTTCTGTTGGGTTAGAAATAAAGCCCGTTTCCACTAATACAGACGGAATCTGCGGAGAGCGTAAAACAGCAAGGCTAGTATTAATCGGCTTGGTGTTATGCAGGTGCGCAACACGCCCCATCTCACCAAGGATTTCTGTTGCCAGCTTATACCCTTCTTTTTGTGAATGACTAAACTGCAAGTCCAACAAAGTTTGGTTCACGTTACGATCTTTGGTTTTAGTGAAGAACGCATTACCCGAACCACCTAATATTTCAGATTGTTTCTCATGGTTCTCAACCCAGCGAGCAATTTCAGTATTTGCACGACGGGTATTCAGCACGAAAACCGAACCTCCGCGAGGCTTCGGTGATGTAAACGCATCAGCGTGAATGGAAATCAGTAAGTGCGCATCATTTTCACGGGCAATGGCTACACGACGGTTTAGATTCACAAAGTAATCTCCGGTACGTGTCATACGCGTTTTAATCCCAGGCGTAGCATCGAGCTGAGCAGCAATTTTTCTTGAGATACTCAATACCGCGTCTTTCTCGTACTTACGGCGTGAAGGGCCAATAGAGCCAGGATCTTCACCACCGTGACCAGGGTCGATAACGATCAAGACTTCTTGAGCTCGTTGTACTGAACTCATGTCTTTACTGGTCGCCGCTGGCTTGCTCGGTTTAGAGGCTGAAGTCGATGCTTTCTTACCGTGCGGCAGGTCAATCACCAAACGGTGACCATATTGCCCGCCAGGTGTTGGGCTTAATTTAAACAATTCCGCTTGAACGCTCTTTTTCAGTTCAAACACCAAACGATAGGTGCCCTTCTCTGGCGGAGAGCTTTTTCGAACTAGCTTTAAAACCGGGCTGTCCGTAACAGTAACAGGCAGTTTGGCCTGCATGGTCGTGCTTTTTAAATCCACGACAAGACGATCCGGTCCGGATAAAGAGAAATAGGAATAGTCAGCTTCCGAGCCTAAATCGATGACAACACGCGTTTCATCAGGAGAAGGCCAAACTCGAAAACTCTTAACGACGTTAGCAAATGCTAAATTGGGGATGAGAAGGAGAAAAGTGGCGACAAACGTCGCCACTACTCTAAAATTTGAAAAACTCAACATAGCTCCAATCGACTGAGTAACTGCACACCATAATCATTATTAGCTGTTAGTTCGGCTACACGCTGCTCACCTTGGTAGCGAATGTTCACATCAAGATCCGGTTGTGGCAACAAACCATGCCCTTTTTCAGGCCATTCAACCAAGCAAATTGCATCATCTGTGAAGTAATCTCGAATCCCCATGAACTCAAGCTCTTCAGGATCCGCAAGACGATAAAGATCGAAATGGTACACTTGCCACTGATCCAACTGATACGGTTCGACTAGAGTATAAGTTGGGCTTTTCACGTTACCTTGATGGCCAAGAGCACGGACAAAACCACGACTAAAGGTTGTTTTACCTGCACCCAAATCACCATGCAGATAAATTGTGGTTTGTTGCGAACAAAGGTGAGCCAGAGCGGTACCTAGTGCAACCGTTTCGTGCTCATCTTTTAAATTGAATTGTTTCGTGCTCATTGATGCTTCTCTAACTAATGATCGTTGACTATATAAAAATCAAAAGAACAGGAATAGTAAACCGTGTTGGTTTTGAGAGACAAGCTTTCAAATGTCATATGTGCGAAAAAAGTATCCATGGAACGGTATCTTAATCACCTTAGTATCGACCTAGATTTAGAATATATGCAAATGACTTCAATAAGCAGTATTCACAGCATCAAAAACGTCCATAACTGGGTAGCACCAAAGCCAGAGATCCGTTAAGATCCGCCCCCCTTTTATTCCGGTGGTTAGCATGAACTACGAACAACTCGCACAACAAATCAAAATTTGGGGAAAAGAGCTCGGCTTCCAAAAAGTTGGGATCTGCGACGTTGATCTGAGTGAGCATGAAGCCGCACTGCAAAAATGGCTCGATGCAGGCTATCACGGCTCAATGGACTGGATGGCTCGTCACGGTATGATGCGAGCTAGACCCAATGAGCTACTCCCGGGAACCGTTCGTGTGATCAGCGTTCGGATGGACTACCTACCACCAGAAGCACAATTCGCTTCGAACCTAGCAAATAAAAATCATGCCTATATTAGTCGCTATGCATTAGGGCGTGATTATCACAAGCTCGTCAGAAAACAACTGAATAAACTTGGCAAACTTATTGAACAAGAAGTTGGTCAGTATGGTTACCGACCTTTCGTCGACTCCGCACCAATATTGGAGCGACCACTCGCCCAAAAAGCAGGCTTAGGCTGGACAGGGAAACATTCCCTGATTTTAGATCAGGACTGTGGCTCGTGGTTCTTTTTAGGCGAGTTACTTATCGACTTGCCACTTCCCGTTGACGAGCCAAGCGTTGACCAGTGCGGTAAATGCAAAGCATGTATTACCTCATGCCCAACACAAGCCATCGTTGAAGACAAAGTTGTCGATGCTAGACGCTGCATCTCTTACCTCACCATCGAGTTCGATGGCGTGATCCCTGAAGAGTTTCGCAAGCCAGTGGGTAACCGCATTTATGGCTGTGACGACTGCCAATTGGTTTGTCCATGGAATCGCTACGCCGACATAACGGAGCAGAGTGATTTCCATCGTCGCGATAGTTTCAAAAACCCGGATCTCGTTGACATGTTTAACTGGGATGAAGCGACTTTTCTAAAAAATATGGAAGGCTCCGCTATTCGTCGCATTGGTCATATACAGTGGCTGCGTAATATTGCTGTCGCACTTGGTAATGCAGAATACAGTCAACGAGTCATTGATGCGTTAGAAAGTCGACAAGGTGAAAATAAATTACTTGATGAACACATAAAATGGGCTTTGGCCGAGCAACTAAATCAACTCCCCATTGAGAATAAAGCATCTACAGAGACGAAAAAGCAGCGCTTAATAAGAATAGTCGAGAAGGGGCTACCAAGAGACGCATAGTGCGTAGTCTATATGCAAGAGATTGAAAGCACTTTTACATGTTCAATTCATGACCTTGTTCTCAATTTTGTAATGTGGAAAAAAATTTGAGATTCAAGAAAAACAAGCTAGCAGAAAAAAGTTAAACACAGCTTGGAGAAATGACTAGGATCAAAAAAATACCAGTTAATGATCGTATTTTAACGTATCCGATCCGACAAAAAACTTATTTTTATCTTAATTAACAAAGACTTAATCAATATTTCGTTATTATTTCGACTTTCCTTCAGCGAAAAGATCTTTCTTCTCCATCGCAAAAAGTCAAGCTAAAAACACTTTATCAACTAACTTATCCACAGAACGACGTATGTGGATAACTCTGTTAATTAAAGTAGATAAAACATGCAGAACCTCATCATGCTTGTACGCCAGCCGATTCATATCGTGTTTTAAACACAAACGAAATCGTCCGACATCATATGATGCGGATAAAATTTAGTTTTTGGGGATTCATGCTTCGCAGCATTATGAAAAGAGCGATGTGATTGGTTGCGAGAAGCAGGAATTGAATCAAGCGGCGCATCCGTCGACGACTTAGGATTGTGCTAATAAATAAGCATTCAATCTATCGTCTTGTATTTGGTTGCGGGGGCCGGATTTGAACCGACGACCTTCGGGTTATGAGCCCGACGAGCTACCAAGCTGCTCCACCCCGCGTCCGAGTGCTTCATCTTTGTTGATGATGAAGGCTTTGCTTTCATTTATAAAAAAGAAACTGGAGCGACACACGAGGTTCGAACTCGTGACCTCAACCTTGGCAAGGTTGCGCTCTACCAACTGAGCTAGTGTCGCTTTTGTCACCGTTAAGCACGATGAAGGCTATATATTGGAGCGACACACGAGGTTCGAACTCGTGACCTCAACCTTGGCAAGGTTGCGCTCTACCAACTGAGCTAGTGTCGCATATTAACAGCAGTCGCTATTAATGGAATTTGGTTGCGGGGGCCGG
>NZ_JAMZAQ010000005.1:0-67232 GCF_024181795.1 Vibrio sp. Y10_XG_PY6 | reverse complement strand
AAGTACCGTGAGAACTATGAAACTGGAGCGACACACGAGGTTCGAACTCGTGACCTCAACCTTGGCAAGGTTGCGCTCTACCAACTGAGCTAGTGTCGCATATTAACAGCAGTCGCTATTAATGGAATTTGGTTGCGGGGGCCGGATTTGAACCGACGACCTTCGGGTTATGAGCCCGACGAGCTACCAAGCTGCTCCACCCCGCGTCCGTATTGTGTCACCGTTAAGTACCGTGAGAACTATGAAACTGGAGCGACACACGAGGTTCGAACTCGTGACCTCAACCTTGGCAAGGTTGCGCTCTACCAACTGAGCTAGTGTCGCATATTAACAGCAGTCGCTATTAATAGAATTTGGTTGCGGGGGCCGGATTTGAACCGACGACCTTCGGGTTATGAGCCCGACGAGCTACCAAGCTGCTCCACCCCGCGTCCGTATTGTGTCACCGTTAAGTACCGTGAGAACTATAAAACTGGAGCGACACACGAGGTTCGAACTCGTGACCTCAACCTTGGCAAGGTTGCGCTCTACCAACTGAGCTAGTGTCGCATCAACAACGTTTCCGCTGTTTAGGGCTGCGAATTATAAGAGCATTTTTTTGTGATGCAAGTCCTTCCTTCAAAAAAACTTTATTTTTTTACTGAACGATGAAAAAGCAATCAAAAGCGATATAAATTACAACAATTTGGATCGCAACCTTAACAGTTAAATCTTGAAAATAGTACCACGATAGTACTTAAGTTCTGCAATCGACTCGCGAATGTCGTCCAAGGCCAAATGTGTTCCCTGTTTTGTGAACCCATTTAATACTTCAGGTTGCCAACGACGCGCCAATTCTTTAAGAGTGCTGACGTCAACATATCGGTAATGAAAGAACTCTTCTAATTCCGGCATGTGTTTGTACAAGAAGCGACGATCCTGCCCAATGCTGTTACCACATATTGGCGACGCTCCTTTCGGCACCCATTTTTCTAAGAATTCAATGGTTTGTGCGACCGCATCTTGTTCTGAGATTTTACTGTTGCGAACGCGTTCCACCAAGCCGCTTGCCGTATGCGTATTGGTGCACCAATCGTCCATTTTCGCTAGCTCTTCTTCCGGCTGATGAATCGCTAATACTGGACCTTCAGCTAAAATATTTAGCTCGCTATCCGTGACAATAGAAGCAATTTCAATGATTTTGTGCGTTTCAGGATCAAGCCCTGTCATCTCTAAATCAACCCAAATTAGGTTTTGATCGCTAAAGGACATGGTTACGCCGCCTATTTGTTTATCGATAAAAGAGGTACTATACCTCAAAATACGGGAAACACGATACTCACTCAGAGCCAAGATCACGGCTCAACCATTTGAGTAAATTCACATAAAGTACAGAATTGTGGCAAAGAAGAAAAAGTTAACCAAAGGTCAAGTGCGACGCGTACGCAGCAACCAACAAAAGCGTTTAAAAAAGCAAGAAGAGTCCATCCAGTGGGATGAAAACATGCTAGGCGCAAGCAAACAAGGTCTCGTGATCACTCGTTTTGGCCAGCACGCGGATATTGAAGACCTTGAAACAGGCGAGATTCAACGATGTAACCTTCGCCGTGGTATCGAATCTTTAGTATCTGGCGATCGAGTTTTATGGCGCGAAGGCTTGGAGTCTATGGCTGGCATTTCTGGCGTTGTTGAAGCGGTAGAACCTCGTTCTTCAGTGCTCACTCGTCCAGATTACTACGATGGCCTAAAGCCCGTAGCTGCCAATATTGATCAAATGGTCATTGTCTCCTCGGTACTGCCCGAGCTATCACTGAATATTATTGACCGTTACCTCGTAGCATCAGAAACACTGAATATCGCACCATTGCTGGTCTTAAACAAAGTCGATCTTCTAGAAGCCGATGATCGTGCAATGTATGAAGAATGGCTCAAAGAATATGAACGCATTGGCTATAAAGTGCTTCTGGTCAGCAAGAAATCTGGAGAAGGCATTGCTGAACTAGAAACTCTGCTGCGTGACCGAATTAATATCTTTGTTGGTCAATCAGGCGTAGGGAAATCCAGCTTAGTCAACGCGTTAATGCCGGAACTAGAGAGCGAAGTGGAAGAAGGCGAAGTTTCAGAGAACTCTGGTTTAGGCCAACACACCACGACAGCAGCGCGCTTGTATCATATTCCGACGGGTGGCGACTTGATCGACTCGCCTGGAGTGCGTGAATTTGGGCTTTGGCATTTGGAAGCAGAAGAAGTAACGAAAGCATTCGTTGAATTCCGACCATACTTAGGCGGTTGTAAGTTCCGAGATTGTAAGCACAATGACGACCCTGGCTGCCTTCTACGTGAAGCTGTTGAGAAAGGGGAAATCAACGAAACTCGCTTTGAAAACTACCATCGCATTTTGGAAAGCATGGTTGAAAACAAAGCAAACCGTCAGTATTCACGCAATAAGAAAGCCGATCTGTAATTAAGTTAAGACTGTAACTGTGTAAAAAGTCTTCACCTAATACTGACAAGCAAATTAAATTTCAGTAACATCACGCGCCCTAAAGCGCGAATCTAACAGAAGTATCGGAATTAAAGATGGACAAGTTTAAAGTTGGACTGCAGTACTGGATCCCACAACACGGCCTCACTCGCCTAATGGGTAAACTGGCTTCAGCAAAAGCTGGCGGTCTAACAACAGCAGTTATTCGTTGGTTTATCAAACAATACAATGTGAACATGGATGAGGCGAAGCACTCAGATCCTAAGCATTTTAAAACGTTCAACGAGTTTTTCGTTCGTGAGCTAAAAGAGGGCGCACGCCCAATTTCTGAAGGCGAAAACGTCATCACTCATCCAGCCGACGCTTGTGTTAGCCAATTTGGCCCTATTGAAGATGGTCAACTTATCCAAGCAAAAGGTCATCACTTCTCAGCGCAAGAACTGCTGGGCGGTGACGCGAATTTAGCAAACGAATTTAAAGATGGATCTTTTGCCACGCTGTACCTGTCTCCGCGCGATTACCATCGTGTACACATGCCGTGTGACGGCACACTGCGCCAAATGATTTACGTACCTGGTGACCTGTTCTCAGTAAACCCTCTGACAGCAGAAAACGTTCCAAATCTATTCGCACGTAACGAGCGTGTGGTGTGTATCTTTGACACTGAGTTTGGTCCAATGGCACAAGTGCTTGTTGGTGCGACAATTGTTGGCAGCATTGAGCAAGTGTGGGCTGGCACGATCACTCCGCCTCGTGGCAATACTGTCTACAAATGGGATTACCCAGCTGAGGGTGACAAGGCCGTGATCTTGAAAAAAGGCGAAGAGATGGGCCGCTTCAAACTGGGTTCTACTGTTATTAACCTGTTTGCCAAAGACGCGATTGAGTTTGACGCAAGCATGGAAAACGGTAAGCCAACCGTAATGGGCACACCTTACGCCTTGAAAAAATAAGCAAAACCCCGTTAAAAGAGCCCTTTCTCAAGGGCTCTTTTTATTGATAAAAAGCAAAATTCCGTTCAAAATTTAGCCTCTATTTCTCAAACTCATACCTGCCTCTAAGACCTTCATTCCACAATCAATTATCCTGCGCTTAGGATGAATATTTAGAGGGGCAGCCAATGCCAAAGATGAGTGTAAACACGCTGGCGAAATTGCTGGTGTGCTTTTTAGTTCCGCTCGGTGTTTTGATGATGCCGATTGATGCTATTCCTATTGATGATCTCACTTTAATTCAGCATCGCCTGTTGGCTATTTTTCTTCTTGCTGCCCTACTTTGGGTTCTTGAGCCGGTACCCGTTTTTGCTACGTCCATTCTTATTATCGCTCTTGAACTGATCATGATATCGGATAAAGGTTTGCATCTATTTCGCAATCCACCAGCGGGGCATGATTTAGGAGAGTTAATTGCTTACACTGATATTTTCTCTGCCTTCTCTTCACCGATCATTATTCTTTTTATGGGTGGGTTTGCCCTCGCCATCGCGGCTTCCAAATACGAACTCGACAACAATCTCGCCCGAGTACTACTAAAACCATTCGGCACACAACCTAAGTTCATCATGCTGGGTTTGATGCTCATTACCGCCGTTTTTTCAATGTTCATGTCCAACACTGCCACGACGGTCATGATGTTGGCGCTGCTCGGTCCAATCGTCGCTTCTGCACCTAAAGGGGATCTAGGGATTAAAGCGCTGGTGCTGTGCATTCCAATTGCCGCGAATACTGGCGGCATTGCAACTCCGATAGGCACGCCACCTAACGCAATAGCGCTCCAATACCTCACCGGAGAAAACGCCATAGACTTCCTATCTTGGATGACAATGGGCCTACCATTTGTGCTGATACAACTCACTGTTGCTTGGTTTTTGTTGCAGAAGCTGTTTCCGTCCAGCGAACCAGAAATGAAACTAAAGCTGGATGGTACGTTCAAAAAGAGCTGGCGCGCGATCGTCGTCTACATCACTTTTGCACTAACCATTGTGCTTTGGATGACGACAAAAGTACACGGCATGAACACGTATGTTGTTGCGATTATCCCGCTTGCGGTGTTCACCTTAACGGGCATTATGGGAAAAGAAGAACTCAAGCTGATTAACTGGGACGTGCTATGGCTGGTTGCTGGTGGTATCGCAATTGGTATTGCCTTAGACAAAACGGGCTTAGCCGAAGCATTAGCGCACGCCATTGATTACAGCTTACTATCACCATTTGCCGTTGTCTTTGCCCTATCGGTCGTATGTTGGTTAATGGCGAACTTTATGTCTAATACCGCAACGGCAAACTTATTAATGCCTATTGCTGCCGCTATTGGTACATCCATGCCAAGCCTTATTGCGGTTGGTGGCCTACAAGGTTTACTGGTTGTCGTCGCATTCTCCGCATCACTTGGCATGATCTTACCGGTTTCCACGCCACCAAACTCTTTGGCTTATTCAACAGGCCTAATCGAGAGCAAAGACATGGCGAAAGTGGGGCTGATTCTTGGTTTGATTGGTCTATTTATCGTGTATGGCGCAGTTCTGGTGATGTTTTAATCGAAAAGCTCGTGACAGAGCTTGTTGTCATGGAGCTGTTCGCCAGCTATTACCCTCACAGAGCAGCTTTTACATCCATTAAATTTCGTGCATATTAAGACTCCTCAAATCTACAAGGACGTCGACACATCATGGGTTACGAATGGCTTGCTTTATGTGCCGCTTTTTTGTGGGCAGTTTCTAGCCTTATTTCTGTCATTCCTGCACAACACCTAGGCGCATTTTCTTACAGCCGCTGGCGCATGGGCTGTACGGCCGTGATCTTATCAACAATGGCCTGGATAACTGGCGGCTGGTTAACGGTTTCTTGGGAACATGTAACGCCAATGATGGCGTCGGGTCTGATTGGAATTTTCATCGGTGATACCGCTCTGTTTGCGTGCTTGAATCGTATGGGACCAAGACAAGCCGGACTACTGTTTTCCTGCCATGCGGTATTCTCGGCCATTTTGGGCTACTTCTTATTTAGCGAAGTCATGACCACAATAGAACTACTGGGCGCATCATTGGTATTTAGCGGCGTGGTGATGGCGATATTCTTTGGCCGAAGAGGTCAAGTGAATAACGTCTTGGAAGACATTAAAGGTAACATCTGGGTGGGTATTGGACTTGGCTTAACCGCAGCAATGTGCCAAGCATTGGGCGGCATCATCGCCAAGCCAGTAATGCAAACCAGTATTGACCCCGTTGCGGCTTCTGCTATTCGAATGATCAGTGCATTTTTCGCCCACAGCATGTTGTTAGTTCTAGGGGTCAAAGTCGCTCGCTCGACACAACACATTACTTGGCGAGTATTTGGTATTACTGCGCTTAACGGTTTCTTGGCGATGGCCGTCGGCATGACGCTGATCTTATACGCACTGCAAGAAGGAAATGTAGGTATGGTTGCACTGCTATCTTCAACCACGCCAATTATGTTGCTACCGCTGCTCTGGATTTACACTAAACGCCGACCAAACCGATTTGCATGGTTGGGCGCAGCCCTAGCTGTGATTGGTGCTGGCATTTTGGTTCAATAACCTTACAGACCAGCCCTTGTTGCCAGATACAAAAAAGCCCGAGTTTAAACTCGGGCTTTTGTCATTCTGAGTTGTCAGTTAATTATTTAACTAGCACTTCACCCGTCATTTCTGCTGGGATATCTAGACCCGCTAGAGAAAGCATGGTTGGTGCAAGGTCAGACAGTTTGCCGCCTTCTTTGAACTCAACCGCTTTATCACCTACGTAAATAAGAGGAACCGGTAGGTTAGTGTGCGCTGTGTGAGTACCACCCGTTTCTGGGTCAACCATCATTTCTGCGTTACCGTGGTCCGCAGTGATCAATAGCTGACCGCCAACTTCTTTGATTGCTTCAACTACTTTGCCAACACTTTCATCTAGCGCTTCGATTGCTTTCTCAGCTGCTTCGTAAACGCCAGTGTGACCAACCATATCTGCGTTCGGGTAGTTACAGATGATAGTGTCGAACTTACCAGACTTGATAGCCGCAACCAGTTTCTCTGTAAGCTCAGGGGAGCTCATTTCTGGCTGAAGGTCGTAAGTGGCTACTTTTGGAGAAGCAACAAGCTGGCGCTCTTCGCCTTCAAATTCGTTTTCAACACCGCCGTTGAAGAAAAACGTTACGTGCGCATATTTCTCTGTTTCAGAGATACGTAGCTGAGTTTGACCTTGCTTAGACAGCCACTCACCGTACGTGTTTTCTAGAGACGCTGGTGGGAATGCGATTGCTAGAGGGATATCTGCCGCGTATTGAGTCAACATAACGAAGTTAACTGCCGGGAATACCGCACGATCAAAACCATCAAAGTCAGGCACGAATGCACGAGTGATTTGACGAGCACGGTCAGCACGGTAGTTCATGAAGATAACCGCATCACCGTCTTGCATGATTGCGTCTTCTTCGCCTTCCGCTTTAATTGCTGTCGCTTTCACGAACTCATCGTTCTCTTCACGAGCGTAAGCGGCTTCTAGACCAGCAACGGCGGTTTCTGCTGTGAACTCAGCTTTCGCTTGAGTCAGAAGATCGTAAGCAACTTGAACGCGATCCCAATTGTTGTCACGGTCCATAGCGTAGTAGCGACCTACTAGAGAAGCAACACGACCTTTACCTAGTTTCGCGAATAGATCTTGGAAACGTTGTAGCGAGTTTTCTGCACTACGTGGTGGCGTGTCACGACCGTCTAGGAAACAGTGTAGGTAGATTTTCTCAGCGCCACGAGCCGCTGCCATTTCAACCGCTGCGTAGATATGGTCTTCATGAGAGTGTACGCCACCCGGAGACATCAGACCCATAATGTGTACCGCTTTCTCTGCTTTAACAGCAGCATCAACTGCTTCAACAAGCGCTGGCGTTTCAGCGAACTCACCGTCAGCGATCGATTTAGTGATACGAGTTAGATCTTGGTATACAACGCGACCTGCGCCAATGTTAGTGTGACCAACTTCTGAGTTACCCATTTGACCATCAGGAAGGCCAACATCCATGCCTGAAGCAGAGATTAGAGTGTGTGGGTTATTCGCAATCAGAGCATCCATTACTGGTGTTTTCGCATTCGCAATTGCGTTACTTGCTGTGTCTTCACGGTAACCGTAACCGTCAAGGATAACTAGAGCCAGTGGCTTCTTAGCTGACATAGTGATGACCTCATCAAATTTAAGTAACTTTTGGCGTAGGGCCTCGCTGCCCTATCTAACCTTGAAACAAAACTAGCGTAATTTTACTACACTTTTTAACCAAAACTGTAGGTTAAGATCAAATAATGTTTGCGATTTATTGTTGCTATCTTACAAGTTAAGCGAACAACGAGTCAGTGCCGACAAACGTGTTCCACAAGCATAGTCATTCCTAATACGCTTTGTACACCCCAGTCTAGGTTCGGTTTTCTTACGCTTCTGATTCTTGTTTTTGCACCTGAAACAGCGCTTATTTAACGCATGATCGAACAAGATTGGTTAGTACCTATTGTTCGCTTTTTTCGGTAAAACAAAAATCACTTAAGTCGATAAATCCAATAGGCAAAAACAATCAAGCTACCATAGTCCAAGGCACGGATGGCAATAACATAAAGGGTTTATAGAGATCTCAATTATTCGTTAGAAAATTTTAACCCTCTCGCCTAAGAGGCTTAACCCCGCTATACTCCTGCTTTATTTTTCCGCCAACAGCGTAAGAGCTCAAGACATGCAAGAGTACATTGAATTTTTCCAACAGAACATGATTCTATCTTTGGTTTGGGTAGGTCTTCTTGTCGCCTTTATCATGAACATCGTGAAGTCAGCGACGGCCGCATACAAAGAAATCAACGTAAACCAACTGACTCATCTTATGAACCGTGAAAACGGCGTTGTAGTGGATATCCGCACAAAGGACGAGTTCAAAAAAGGTCATATCACCGACTCACTTCACATTTTACCGTCAGATATCAAAGCGGGTAACTTTGGTAGCCTTGAAAACCACAAATCAGACCCAATCATTGTGGTATGCAAAACAGGGCAAAACGCTCAAGAAAGCGCGAACCTATTAGTAAAAGCAGGCTTTGAAAAAGTAAGCCTACTGAAGAACGGCTTGATTGCATGGAACGAAGCGAACCTGCCTTTAGTACGTGGTAAAAAGTAATACCCGGCAGCTTCGATAACGTGGCAGAGGCAAAAGACAAGGTACGCATTCAAGCGTGTTTTTGCCAAGCTTCGTGGATAATAAACTGAGCAAATTGAAAGCAGTTGAAGCATTAAGTTGTGACGCTTTGCACGTAATACACGCTTCATCTAGTCAAGGTAGATTGGCTCAGTTAGTCTCGGGACATACCAGTTTTCTGAGTTTAGACGTTTCTAGGCTCTACAAATATTTATTTAAGGATTAAAAAATGGCTGAAGCAGCACCTCAAGAAGCACAACAAAACTTCGCAATTCAACGCATCTTCCTAAAAGACGTTTCTTTCGAAGCGCCAAACTCTCCAGTAATCTTCCAAAAAGAATGGAACCCAGACGTTAAACTAGACCTAGACACTCAAAGCCGTGAGCTTGGTGAAGGCGTTTACGAAGTGGTTCTACGTCTAACTGTAACTGTGAAGAACGAAGAAGAAACAGCGTTCCTATGTGAAGTTCAACAAGGTGGTATCTTCACTGCTGAGCAAATGGAAGCAGGCCAACTAGCACATTGCCTAGGCGCATTCTGCCCGAACATCCTATTCCCATATGCTCGTGAAACTATCTCAAGCCTAGTGGTTAAAGGTACGTTCCCTCAACTGAACCTAGCGCCAGTTAACTTCGACGCGCTATTCATGAACTACCTACAACAGCAAGCTCAACAAGGCGAAGCTGAAGCGTAATTCACGTTTTGTAAGTGACGAATAGCCTGAGTGCTGACGTCACCGACTCTAATAAAATGCACAGAGCGTCTACCATCCGATGCAATGTGCATTTTTTATTTCTGACAAAAGTTCCTAGTTCCTAATCGCCAGAAGGCGTAAAATTTGACGATTAGGAACTAGATTCTACTAGTAGAAAGACAATTAGGCGGTAGCATGACACAAGCAAATACAAACAATGCTTACGGTAAAGACATCGCAATGACGGTGATTGGCGCAGGTTCATACGGTACCTCTCTGGCGATCTCACTCGCTCGTAACGGCGCGAACGTAGTCCTTTGGGGACACGAGCCTGAGCACATGGCACGTTTAGAAGCGGATCGCGCGAACCACGCTTTCTTACCTGGTGTTGATTTCCCTGAAAGCTTGATCATTGAATCGGATTTAGAAAAAGCCGTACAAGCAAGCCGAGATTTATTGGTTGTGGTTCCAAGCCATGTTTTTGGCATCGTACTGAACAGCTGTAAGCCTTTCTTACGTGAAGACTCTCGTATCTGCTGGGCAACCAAAGGTCTTGAGCCAGAAACGGGTCGTCTGCTGAAAGACGTCGCTTATGACATTATCGGTGAAAACTACTCACTGGCTGTATTGTCTGGCCCAACGTTCGCCAAAGAACTTGCGATGGGCATGCCTACTGCAATTTCAGTTGCTTCTCCAGATGCTGAATTTGTCGCTGACCTACAAGAAAAAATCCACTGCAGCAAAACCTTCCGCGTGTACGCCAATAGTGACTTTATCGGCATGCAATTGGGCGGCGCGGTGAAAAACGTTATCGCAATTGGTGCGGGTATGTCTGACGGCATCGGTTTTGGAGCCAACGCGCGTACTGCATTGATTACTCGTGGTTTGGCCGAAATGAGCCGTCTTGGTGCTGCGCTTGGTGCAAAACCAGAAACCTTCATGGGTATGGCTGGTTTGGGCGACCTTGTCCTAACGTGTACCGACAACCAATCACGTAACCGCCGCTTTGGTTTAGCGCTAGGTCAAGGTAAAGACGTCGACACGGCACAAGAAGAAATTGGCCAAGTCGTAGAAGGCTACCGCAACACGAAAGAAGTATGGATGCTCTCTCAACGCATGGGTGTTGAGATGCCAATTGTTGATCAAATTTATCAAGTATTGTATCAAGGGAAGGATGCACGCCTGGCAGCGCAAGATTTACTTGCTCGTGACAAAAAAGCCGAAGGAAAGTAGCACTCTACGCCCCTTCGCACCTCATCTGAGAAGAATAGAAGTTGTCGGGTCACGGAAGAACCACTCAGGATATTGAGAATGAAACACTGCGAAAAACAAAAAGTCTGGAACAGAATTGTCTCAGAAGCCCGCGAAATGTCAGAGCAAGAGCCAATGCTGGCCAGCTTTTACCATGCCACCATCATCAAGCATGAAAGTTTCTGTGCCGCGCTCAGCTACATTTTGGCAAACAAGTTAAACACGGCATCGATGCCAGCAATGGCAGTACGTGAAGTGGTAGAAGAAGCGTTCTCTGCCGACCCAACCATTACCGATTGTGCCGCTTGTGACATTTGTGCCACGGTTAATCGCGACCCTGCAGTTTCGATGTACTCTATGCCGCTGCTGTACTTAAAGGGCTACCACGCTCTGCAAGGCTACCGCGTGGCAAACTGGCTATGGAAGCAAGGGCGCCATGCACTGGCCACCTACCTGCAAAACCAAATTTCGGTTGCGTGTCAGGTAGACATTCACCCGGCAGCACGCATTGGTAGCGGCATCATGCTCGACCACGCAACGGGAATCGTCATCGGTGAAACTGCAGTTATCGATAATGACGTCTCAATTCTACAAGACGTTACCTTAGGCGGTACGGGTAAAGAGTGCGGCGATCGTCACCCGAAAATCCGTGAAGGTGTGATGATTGGTGCAGGTGCAAAAATTCTTGGCAATATCGAAGTGGGCGAAGGCGCGAAAATCGGTTCTTGCTCTGTGGTATTGCAAGCAGTACCACC
Source organism: Vibrio sp. Y10_XG_PY6 (assembly GCF_024181795.1). Lineage (NCBI taxonomy): Bacteria > Pseudomonadati > Pseudomonadota > Gammaproteobacteria > Vibrionales > Vibrionaceae > Vibrio > Vibrio sp. Y10_XG_PY6. The sequence continues at coordinate 55,898 of NZ_JAMZAQ010000005.1, read as the reverse complement.
ACACACAACTGTGGCGGGGGTTCCTGCGAAAATCGTCGGTCGTCCAAAAACGGACAAACCTTCTCTCGATATGGATCAAGGCTTTAATGGTAAATCACAAAGCTTTATCCATGGAGATGGTATTTAATCGTCAACAAACCTTTTGACAACAACGTGGTAGGTAAATCTCAAGTGCGAAAACAAAATCACCCTGTTCTACGCTCGGCTATTTTATTAACTTGTGCTTTATCTGCCACATACCCCCTCGCCTCTTCTGCCGCTAGTCAACAAGAGCTCAAAGGCGTATCAAGTGAGATAAGCCGTCAACGCAAATCTCTCTCTTCCCAAGAAAAGCAACTCAATGAGCTACAAAAATCGCTCAAAGAGCAAGAACTTGGCATTTCTAAACTTGAGCGCGAAATAAGACAAACCAAATCTGAGCTGGCACAAGCAGACAAAAACATAGACAAGCTAGAAGAGAAAATTGCCTTGCAAGAAGCGCAGCGCCAAGAGCAAGAGGAAGAGCTCAAACAGTTGCTGCAAACGTATTACGTGACCGAACGAGCGAAAGCCAATGGTCACTTGTTGAATCAAGGTGTGGAAGAAGACCGCATGAGTCAATACTTCCAGCACTTAGCCAAAGCGCGTGCGGAAGTGATTGATGCAATCACCAAAACCACTCAAGAATTGGCACACAACAAAAACCAGCTTGAGCTAGAAAAAGAGCAAATCGAGACGTTACTCAAACAGCAATCTGAGAAACGTACGGCGCTGGCAAGTACACAATCCAAACGTAAGCAAACCCTGAATAAAATTCAGAGCAGTATCAAGAACGATAAACGCTACCTTGCTGAACTGCAGCGCAACGAAACACGCCTAAAAGCCGAGATCGCCAAAGCGGCTAAGCGTAATGCCGTGCCAATGGACGGACTGGGCAAACAGCGTGGTAAACTGCCATGGCCACTCAAAGGTCGTGTATTACACAACTTCGGTACTCGCCAAACCGGGCAAGTAAACTGGAAGGGAATGGTGCTTGCGGCCAATTATGGTCAACAAGTGAAAGCCGTTTACCCGGGCACTGTCGTATTTGCGGAGTATTTACGCGGGTATGGCTTAGTGGTATTGCTTGACCACGGCAAAGGCGACATGACGCTCTACGGCTACAACCAAGCGTTGACGAAAAAAGAAGGCGATCGCGTGACCGCTGGCGAAGTGATCGCTCTTGCGGGTGATACTGGCGGGCAAGATCGCGCATCACTCTACTTCGAAATTCGCCGCAACAGTGAAGCGCAAAACCCGAAATCTTGGTTGAAGCGCTGATTATCTTACTCATCGACTTATAATAAAAAAGGAGCCACTCGGCTCCTTTTTTATATTCATATTTTGGCAAATGCTATGCGTAGTACGTTTCTACCGCATCAATAAAAGCACTTACATCATCTTTGCTTAATGTGTTGATGCCTGCCGCCGCTTCTCGGCCGCCACCAGTTGGAAACTGTCCACACACGGCAACGGCGCCTTGTTTGTTGTTCAACGGGGCACGTAGAGAGACCGTGTAAGTGCCATCTGCATTTTCGGTGAGTACTGCATGAGCAGAATCTGGGTTTTGATTTGCCAGCCAGTTGCCATACACACCGCTGATTCGACGTGATGCGGCCGTGTTTGGTAGCTCGAACAGCTTTAGCTTACCGCTCTCATGCGTGGCAGGCACTGCCAGAGCGGCATCCATATCTTGTTGGTAAGCAGACTGCAGTTGGTAGTAAGGCGAAGTTTTATCTTCAATTACATCAAATGGCGACGTGTACTTCAGCAAGGCTTGGTACAAATCCGCAGGATGGAAATGTAAGTCATCCACTTTCGAACCGTAACCGTTGTAATTAATCAAAGTGCCAAGCTCTTTAAGCTGCGCTTTCTGATCGTGTGACAATCCGACCTTGCCAGCCAATTCATCTGCTTTCGCGATCATGTTATCGCCATAAGCCGCCGTAATCGCCCATGTGTGAAAACGTCCATTTAGCAATTGATCGACAATCAACGCCGTACACATGTTGGCATCGAGATCGATGTGCGCATCCAAGTTGCCATGCTGAGGAATATCACCCGCCTTATGGTGATCGGCGTAAAACACGTGCGCGCCTTGAGCCAATGCTTGCTCTAGGCCTACCATGTTCTTTTCCATCGAAATGTCTAACACCGTTAGCTCATCACCCGCTTGCACGTCTACTTTTTCCACCAGCTTGATGTCGCGCTTTACACCAGTAATTAACTGAGCCTCGATAGGATCAGCCAAGCGTAATTGTAGAAGCGCAATGATGCCATCAGCATCGCCATTAAAAATGTCGTAATTCATGGAGCGATAGTTCCTTTATCGAGAGTCATATCCCAGAGAGGGCTGAACGGTATGAGGACTATTGTGCGTGGCATATTTGACAAGTCAACTCGAGCCACGACTCGAAAATGAGAGTGACTCTCGAAATATTAAGCAGTTTGACGTTTAACTGTGTAGATTGCTGACTGCATCTTCCAGTAACAGTAGCTGCTCTAACCCCTGCTCAGTTGCTAATGGCTTAACGACATTAAGCATCTGCAACATCCCTTGCTTCACCATTTGCTCAGTGATGCTGGTTTTCGAAGCCATTGCAGATTGATACGCCAACCAGCTACACGCAATCAAATGCAACGTACACACCAGTGACTTCAACTGCTGTTGATCAACATTAAGCAGCTTCAGCGATACAAACTCTTGCATGATCGCAATGAGGTTCGCTTGCAGCTTTTCTTGCACATCGATGTACTGCTCATGTAACTGCTCATCTCGTGACAAGATCTCAGGTAGATTCGCGTAGAAAAAGCGGTATTTCCACATTAGCGTAAAGATGGAATCTAGGTAGCTCTTCAGCATAGTCAGGCTTTCTTGTGAGCCTTGAATAGGGGTAAATCTTTCTAAAAGTTCTGCTGAATAAAGCGCAAAGATCTCACGAACGATTTCTTGCTTATTACGGAAGTGGTAATACAGATTACCTGGGCTAATTTCGATGTGATCGGCAATGTGATTGGTGGTGATGTTGCGTTCACCATGTTGGTTGAACAACTCCAGTGCCGCGTAGACGATTTTGTCGCGCGTTTTCATTGTTATCGTGTTCCCTCTTCATTAACGAATCGAGTATAGCGACTTCACCAACCTAGGTCGATAGAGGCTCCAAATACGGTAACATAACAGACCAGTTAGAATACCCGTTGAGTTGGCGACAAGGTCTAACCAAGAGGTTTGTCTTCCGACATACCCTTGTAGCCATTCGATGGCAGCACTAAATAATAAGATACCAATCGCCACCGCCCAACGTTGACGCCAACGCCACACGCAAAAGCAACCTAAAAACGCAAATCCGCTGTACGCCATGGCGTGCTGCATTTTATCAAGATACGCAATGTTGCCCCAGTCTTGCAACTCGCCCGAGCTCAACGATAAGTAAGCAATCAGTATTGCGTAGCTGAGAATGACCAAACGTGCAGCAGCCAAGTTCATTGAATATCCTTATGCGATTGGGAATGGAAAAGCCGTCACTTGATCAATGTGGTCACAGCCGAGCGCTAGCATGATCAAACGATCGATGCCTAACGCAACACCCGCACAATCTGGCAACCCTGCCTCCAATGCGGATATCAAATGATAGTCGATTGGCTGCGGTTTTAAACCCATTTCGAGACGCTTCGCGTTATCTTGTTCAAAACGCGCCAGTTGCTCTTTCGGGTTATCGAGTTCATGGAACCCATTTGCCAGCTCAATTCCCTTAAAATACACCTCAAAGCGATCCGCAACACGATGGTCTTGAGGATTGATTTTCGCAAGCGCCGCCTGTGATGCCGGGAAGTCGTACACAAAAGCCGGCACATCCTGACCAATTTTGTGTTCGACTCCCACGCTAAATAGCAATTGCAGTAACGTATCGCGATCTTCTTCAGGCTCTGCAATGTCACTCAAACCCAGCTTGCTTGCCGCCGTTTTCAGCTCCGTCATCGAGCCTTCTAGTGGACACACACCCAACACATCAATGAAGGCTTGTTGATACGTCATGCGCTGCGCTGCGCCACACTTCAATACCAACTGCAATAGGTCATCCATTTCATCCATCAGCTTGTGATGGTCAAAGCCAACGCGATACCACTCCAACATCGTGAATTCTGGATTGTGGTAACGACCATTTTCTTCGTTACGAAATGCTTTGTTGATTTGATAAATACAACCGCTGCCAGCCGCCAGCAGGCGCTTCATGTGGAATTCAGGGCTGGTCATAAAGAACAGCTTGCTACCATCGGCATAACCCGGGCCAACAAACTCGGTTTGGAAAGTATGCAAATGAATGTCAGTCACGGTTGCGTGACTCATGGCTGGCGTGTCGACTTCCATCACCTGTCGATCAGCGAAGAATTGGCGAATCGACGCGATTAACGTCGCACGTTGACGAAGTTGGTCAATGGAAGCAGTAGGTTGCCAGTTGGTTTGCATAACAAGTCTCTCAAACTTTAATTCAGCGAGGAAAGTCTCATTCTACATGCTTTTTACTCTTCAAGAAGAGAGGAATATCCCTTCTTCTTTTTACTAACGTGCTCGCCTATTTGAGGCAAGTATTACTCGTGCCGCAGCACAAAAAACACTCAGTTAAAATCCTATTATCCATGCGGTTAATGTCACGCAACACAGGTTTAACATCCCTAATGTTAATGCTTGAGGGCCAAAACCTCGATGCCGTGATAGCAGTCACATAACCTATAAATTCTATGCCCTTAAGTGCATTACCGAAGCAAAAACCCAATTACATCAATTTTTCTGCCATGTGGCTCATCTACACTAACCCTACTACTTTTGGGGAGTTCTTTTTAAAGAGCGCCTCGTAATGACAATAACAAGCGGATTTCCGCAATCACACACTGGAGGATAACTGTGCAAATTATCACCACAGATATCGCAGTCATCGGCGCAGGCGGCGCTGGTCTTCGTACTGCTATTGCAGCGGCTGAAGCAAACCCAGACTTAGAAGTCGCTCTGATTTCTAAAGTTTATCCAATGCGCTCCCACACGGTCGCTGCAGAGGGTGGCTCAGCAGCAGTTATCAAGGATGAAGATAGCTTAGACAACCACTTCAACGACACTGTTGGCGGTGGTGACTGGCTATGTGAACAGGACGTTGTTGAATACTTTGTAGAGAACGCGACTCGCGAAATGATCCAAATGGAGCAATGGGGTTGCCCATGGAGTCGTAAAGAGAACGGTGAAGTCAACGTACGCCGCTTTGGTGGTATGAAGGTTGAACGTACTTGGTTCGCTGCAGACAAAACTGGCTTCCACATGCTTCATACGCTATTCCAGACATCAATGAAGTACAGCAACATCAAACGTTTTGATGAGTACTTTGTGGTGGATCTGCTTGTTGATGAAGGCGAAGTTCAAGGTCTGATTGCTATTCACATGTCTGAAGGCGAGCTTGTCACTATCAAAGCAAAATCTGTTGTTCTAGCAACAGGTGGCGCGGGTCGTGTTTACCACTGTAACACCAATGGCGGTATCGTAACGGGCGATGGTATGGCAATGGCTTACCGTCACGGCGTTCCTCTACGTGATATGGAATTCGTTCAATACCACCCAACCGGTCTTCCAGGCACAGGTATCCTGATGACGGAAGGTTGTCGTGGTGAAGGCGGTATCATCGTTAACAAGAACGGCTACCGTTACCTACAAGATTACGGCATGGGCCCTGAAACTCCAGTTGGCCAACCGAAGAACAAATACATGGAACTGGGTCCTCGTGACAAAGTTTCTCAAGCTTTCTGGCACGAACAACAGAAAGGCAACACCATCAAGCACCCTCTTGGTGATGTGGTACACCTTGATCTTCGCCACCTAGGTGAAGAGTACCTACAAGAGCGTCTACCGTTCATCTGTGAGCTAGCAAAAGCTTACGTAAACGTAGACCCTGCAAAAGAGCCAATTCCAATTCGTCCAACGGTTCACTACACCATGGGTGGTATCGAGACAAACGGCGGCTGTGAAACTCGCATTAAAGGTCTATTCGCGGTTGGTGAATGTGCGTCTGTTGGTCTTCACGGTGCAAACCGTCTAGGTTCTAACTCATTGGCTGAGTTCGTGGTATTTGGTCGCGTAGCGGGTGAAAACGCAGTGAAACGCGCTGAAGAATTCAAAGGTTGGAACGAGTCTGCAATCGATGCTCAAGTGAAAGCAGTTGAAGAGCGCATCGCCAAACTGATGAACCAAGAAGGTGATGAGAACTGGGCAAACATCCGTACTGAAATGGGTCATACCATGGAAGCGGGTTGTGGTATCTACCGTCAAGAAGATTTGATGCAAGAAACCATTAACAAGATCACCGAACTAAAAGAACGCTACAAACGCATCAGCATTAAAGACAAAGGCAAAGTGTTTAACACTGATCTTCTGTACGCAATTGAAGTGGGTTACGGCCTAGAAGTCGCAGAAGCGATGGTTCACTCTGCGATTCTACGTAAAGAATCTCGCGGTGCGCACCAACGTCTGGACGACGGTTGTACAGAACGTGATGACGTGAACTTCCTAAAACACTCGCTTGCTTTCTACAAACCAGATTCAGCGCCAAGTATCGATTACAGCAATGTGACTATCACTAAGTCACAACCAAAAGCTCGTCTATACGGTGAAGCAGCAGAAAAAGCCGCAGCTGAAGAGAAGAACGCAGAGGAGCAAGCATAATGTCAGCAAATCGCATTCAAAAAGTAGACATTCTGCGTTATGACCCAGAAAAAGATGCAGAACCATACAAGCAAACATTCGAAGTGCCATTCGATGAAACCATGTCTGTGCTTGACGCACTGGGCTACATTAAAGATCACCTAGACAAAGATCTGTCTTACCGTTGGTCTTGCCGTATGGCGATCTGTGGTTCTTGCGGCATCATGGTGAACAACGTACCGAAGCTTGCTTGTAAGAGCTTCCTACGTGATTACCCAGACGGTGTGACTATCGAGCCTCTAGCGAACTTCCCAATCGAGAAAGACTTGATTGTTGATATGACACCGTTCATCGAACGTCTTGAAGCGATCAAACCATACATCATTGGTAACGACCGTAAACCAGAAGACGGTACGAACTTGCAAACGCCAGAGCAAATGGCGAAATACAAGCAGTTCGCTGGTTGTATCAACTGCGGTCTGTGCTACGCGGCGTGTCCTCAGTTTGGTCTGAACCCTGAGTTCATCGGTCCTGCGGCACTAACGCTAGCGCACCGCTACAACCTAGACAGCCGTGACAACGGTAAAGATGAGCGCATGAAGCTTATCAACGGTGAAAACGGTGCTTGGGGTTGTACGTTTGTTGGTTACTGTTCTGAAGTTTGTCCGAAGAACGTTGACCCAGCAGCGGCAGTAAACCAAGGCAAAGTGGAGTCTTCTATGGACTTCGTGATTGCTATGTTGAAACCTGATGGTTCACCAAAGAAAGTGGAGGCATAAGGATGAGCAATCGTAAACCTTACGTTCGTGAAGTAAAACGCACTTGGTGGAAGAACCATCCTTTCTACCGCTTCTACATGCTACGTGAAGCGACTGTGCTGCCTTTGGTCCTATTCACTCTGTTCCTAACTTTCGGTTTAGGTTGCTTGGTGAAAGGCCCTGAAGCATGGCAAGGTTGGTTGGATTTTATGGCAAACCCAATCGTAGTCGCAATCAACATCGTTGCACTACTAGGTAGCCTATTCCACGCTCAAACTTTCTTCAGCATGATGCCGCAAGTAATGCCAATTCGTTTGAAAGGCAAACTGGTGGACAAGAAAATCATCGTATTGACTCAGTGGGCCGCGGTTGCGTTCATCTCACTGTTCGTTCTCATCGTGGTGTAAGGAGCTGAGCATGAAACCGAATTATAGTGTAAACACATCACCAAAACGTTCTGATGAGCCAATCTGGTGGGGTCTATTTGGTGCTGGCGGTACTTGGTTCGCGATGATCACGCCAATCACGGTATTGGTGCTAGGTATCTTGGTCCCACTAGGCGTGATTGATGCAGAAGCGATGAGCTACGAGCGTGTCTCCGAATTCGCAACCAGTATCATCGGTGCGCTATTCATCATTGGCACCCTAGCTCTACCAATGTGGCATGCGATGCACCGTGTACACCACGGCATGCACGACCTTAAATTCCACACTGGTGTGATAGGTAAAATTGCATGCTATGCATTTGCAGGCCTCATTACTGCACTAGCCGTTATCTTTATCTTCATGATTTAAGATACTGACTAAAAAGAAAAAGCTGGCTCTATGCCAGCTTTTTTATTGCTTTGGGTTACCCATGATCTTTTTGCTTTTTAAGTTTTTGACCACCCATGATCTTATTGCTGTATGACCTTCTTCGTTTGGTCCATAAGACCCAGGGCGCCAAAGCCAGTAATCACATCTAGGTTTGTTTTCAAGCCCGTTTCTTCGCTACCACCAATGTAGTTTTGTGGCATCTGAACTTGGAAGTTTTGCAAGTTGTTGTACAACGAGTTCGCTACGTCTCGATTCAACTCTGCCAAATAAACTTCACGGTTTGCCCCTAACGCCGAGTACTTCGCTTTTAGGACCTCAGATTCTGCACGACCTTTCGCTAATATCGCTTTCGCTTCAAACTCAGCAGAAAGTGCGTTCGCCTTTTGAATGGCTAAGTTAGCCTCTGCGATAGCTAGCTCTTTCTCCTTCTCGACTTCAGCAAGTCGTTTGGTTTTTTCCACTTCAACGATTTCACGCTCTGCAATCTGACGTGCAACTTCCACTTCTTTTTGCTGAGCAATAATAGCGAGTTCTTTACCACGCTGAGCGTCTTGCACTTCACGTGTTCGTTGAATCTCTTTACGTAACTGCTCGGTCTCAGCCTGTGCTTTCGACGTTTCTTGTTCCTGAATCGCGCGAATACGATCCGCCACTAAACGCTTTTTATCCGCCAATAGCTGATCCAATTGCTTTTCTGGCTGTGGGTCACCAATGGTCACCTGCGTCACTTGAATGCCGTATTGTTGTAACGGGTTGTCTTGACGAATTGGTTGCCCGGTTTTATCTACAACTGGCACCGTTTTCCAAACCAGTTGATTGGTGCGCTGTAGTTGGTTCGCATTGGCCTGATTCGCCCCAACAGGCGCAAGATCCAACTCTTCCACTTCAACCTGACGTCGCTCTGTTAGATAAATCCCCTCTCGCAACTGATCGCCAAGTTTCGATTTGAACTGGTTCAAACCACCTTGGAAAAACTCTTCACCCGTGTATTGGGTAGCAGTAATCACCGTCACGTTACGTGCGTTCTTTACAAGCAGCGCATCAATCAAGTTACTGTTGTTACGGAACTCTTTGTGCATCTTCTTCACCGCTTCAGGGTCATTACTGAGCTTAAAGCGGAATGTTACGGGGATCTGACCAATGTAGGTGTCGGCAAATCGAACCTGAATCGCATCAAGACGTTGATAAAAATCTTCGCCCTTGCTGTTACCGAATGACACAGTGATCACTTGGTCATACTTGGTGATTTTGGACAGAAATGGCATACGAAAATGAATGCCAGGTTCAGTAAATACATCCAACTCACCAGTGATATTGTTCTGATGCACGTAGCTGTAACCTGCATCGGTCATCAGCACAGAGCTATTAATCGTTAAGCCTATTGCCAACAGCGGTACGCCAAACACCGCAGCTTTCAATCCTTTGTGTAGTAACTGACGTCTTTCTTCCACCTTTAAACCCCTTCCTAAACCTCTGCTTTCCATTTTGTTCTCCTTTTTGGATTGTTACTGAGTTAAATCGATAAAAATCAGATTGCTATGCAACTCAACAACAAGAACCAATGTATCAAAATGTTACATTAAGGAATAATCGACAGATTCATGAAATAAATAAGATTTTTACGAATAATACAAAATCATCGAAAATTTGCGGAGGATATCGATTTTCTATGCAGGAACATTCAAGAGAGAATTACAGGCAATAAAAAAGGCCGCCAAAGCGACCTTTCTAACAATCAATCTAAAGTGCTTACTTGACACGGCCTACGTATTCAGCCGTACGAGTATCAACGCGAATCACTTCACCAATTGAGATGAACAGAGGAACACGAACAACAGCGCCAGTTGATAGCGTAGCTGGTTTACCACCAGTACCTTGAGTATCACCTTTCAGGCCTGGATCTGTGTCTACCACTTCTAGCTCAACGAAGTTTGGTGGAGTAACAGTAATTGGGTTACCGTTCCAAAGAGTGATCATACAAGTGTTGTTTTCTACCAACCACTTAGCGTTGTCACCTACCGCTTTTGCGTCTGCTGCGATCTGTTCAAACGTTTCACTGTTCATAAAGTGGTAGAATTCGCCGTCTGAATATAGATAATCTAGGTCGATATCCATTACGTCTGCCACTTCACAAGTGTCACCAGACTTGAATGTTTTCTCTAGCACTTTACCAGAAAGAAGTTTACGAATTTTAACGCGGTTGAACGCTTGGCCTTTACCTGGTTTAACGTATTCGTTTTCCAGAATTACACAAGGCTCGTTATCAAGCATTAACTTAAGACCGCCTTTAAATTCATTGGTGCTAACTGTAGCCATTTTTTCCTCTTACATTCTTAGAGCTAAATTCAATGCCGCACATAATAACCCGAAAAGTCGAATCTGTTGAGCAAAACTGGCTCAAACAGTTGGCGAATGGGATCTCTGATCCTGCAAAATTGCTCGAAATACTGGAAATAGATCCTTCACCGTGGCAAGACGGGTTTGCCGCGCGCAAGCTGTTTGCACAGCGTGTACCGCAAAGTTTTGTCGATAGGATGGAGAAAGGCAACCCTAAAGACCCTCTTTTACGTCAGGTTTTACCATTAAGTGATGAATTTGAAGTACATCCGGGCTATTCCAACGATCCGTTAGAAGAGCAGGATAATGAAGTCCCTGGTCTGCTACACAAGTATCGCAACCGCGCCTTAATGATCGTCAAAGGTGGCTGCGCGGTAAATTGCCGTTACTGTTTTCGTCGTCACTTCCCATATCAAGAAAATAAAAGCGGCAAGCAGGCATGGACAAAGTGCTTAGAGTACATGGCGCAGCAACCAGAGTTGAACGAAGTCATCTTCTCAGGTGGTGATCCATTAATGGCAAAAGACGATGAAATTCATTGGCTTTTAGAGCACATTGCTCACATACCTCACATCAAACGTCTGCGTATTCATAGCCGTTTACCTGTGGTGATTCCCGCTCGAGTCACTGATGAACTATGCCAACTGCTGCAAGCATCAAGGTTGCAAATCATCCTCGTGACTCACATCAACCATGCCAACGAAATCAATGACGAATTTGCTGAACAGATGTTCAAGCTCAAAAGAGCAGGCGTTACGCTTCTAAACCAAGGCGTTCTGCTGAAAGGCGTGAATGATTCGGTAGAAGCTCAAGTGGCGTTAAGTGAAGCCTTATTTGACGCGGGTATCTTGCCTTATTACCTCCACGTTCTTGATAAGGTGCAAGGCGCGGCGCACTACTTTATTTCGGACGAAGAAGCAAAAGCCATTATGCGCGGACTCATCACACGTGTATCGGGTTATCTGGTACCAAAACTCACACGAGAAATTGGTGGCAGGCCAAGTAAAACGCCGTTGGATTTGCATTTAGAATAGGTCCTGACGCTCAATTAAATTTGTCGTCACGACCGTTCCTTTTTGTTCGCTTTGCACGGTAAGTCTATGCATACTCCGCTCTTTTGGAGGTCAAGATGCATACAGCACTCGAACAAATTTTCGATCTTGGCCCATTCAGCTGGCCTGCCCTACTATGCTGTGCCATTAATGGGCTAATGATCGGTATCGAACGCCAAACTCGTGGTAAACCTGTTGGCATTCGCACGGCAATTCTTATTATTTCAGGCACTTACCTGTTTATGTCGATGGCAGTATCGTTATCGCCAAATACGCTCGATCAAGCACGCGTGCTTGGTCAGATTATTACTGGCGTCGGCTTCTTGGGCGCAGGCGTGATGATGACACTCGATGGAAAAATCCACGGCGTAACATCCGCAGCGGTTATTTGGGTACTGGCAGGATTAGGGTTGATGATCGGTTTGGGTTATTTAACGCAGTCGGTGGTCATTACCCTACTGGCTTTAACGGTGTTACTGGGCGTGGATAAAGCAGAAAACCACATCAAAGCATTGCGCCGAGGGGTTCACCAAAGAATTCAACAACGCAAAACCTCATCCCGCTTAATTAAATAGTTAACGCGCCGGTAAACTCGCTTCACCCCATCAGTAATTAAAAAGCCCTCGACGAATATCGAGGGCTTTCGGTATCTAAAGATTCTGACTTGCTCAGGGATTATTTAGCGAAGTTGATGAGTGGGAAACACTTGAAGAAACCGTTATCCGCACAGTTCAAAAGACCAATTTGTACGCCATCAATTTGATCGGTCATGTTGAAGAAACCAAACTGGAAGTTAGACTTTTTAGAGATACTCGCTAAGCCCACATCCGCCATGGTGTAGCCTTCAGAATAGTTCACCGCGCTCCAGTTCAAGCCTTTTACATTGTTCGTAATGTTGACAGCACCCAAGTTAACACCCGTCGTCTGCCCTTGGTTCCAGTTAACTAAGCCTAAAGACGCACCTTTCATTTCTTGGTTTACCTTTGCTGCACCAAAAAACAGACCGAAGTTCACACCTGTCGTACGATCCGTTTCTGACATACCAAGCAGCGAAAAGTCGACACCTTTAACCTCATTCACCTGTCCATGCAACACGGCTAAACGAACACCACCAACCGACGAGTTAGAAGGTGCGTTTGTGTTGTCGATAGTAGAGAACATCACAGGTGTACTGTCAGCAAGAGCAACTGGTGATGCGATAGCGGCTGCAACCGCCAATGACGTCATAAGCTTTTTCATTTTCATCTCCATGATGGGAAGCAACAATTTACAACATAGTGTAATGTTCAGATTTTGCGCTATCCACGTTCAAAAAGTGTTAGCGGTAGGTCAGATTTAACCATCTGACTCAAAAGAAAAAATTTTATCGCTTCTATTTTCATGTTTTTCCACTGACATTTCTTGAACTCGCCTCTCACAATCGAAGCCACATCAGAATGCTATATTTCTCGGATAACGCGCATAAAAAAGTCGAGGCAAATGCCTCGACTTTTAAAGGTTTGGTCGGTTATCTTTCCGCTATAAGGATTCCCTTAGAGCAAAGAGATAAGCTGGCTTACATCATGCCGCCCATACCGCCCATGCCACCCATGCCACCCATGTCAGGCATCGCTGGTGCGTCTTTTTGCGGTAGGTCAGTAACCATTGCTTCAGTCGTTATCATCAGACCCGCAACCGATGCTGCGAACTGTAGCGCAGAACGAGTTACTTTCGTTGGGTCTAGAATACCCATCTCTAGCATGTCGCCGTATTCGCCTGTTGCTGCGTTGTAACCGTAAGAGCCTTCACCCGCTTTCACATTGTTCGCAACCACTGAGTCTTCCTCACCTGCGTTCTTCGTGATTTGACGGATTGGCGCTTCCATTGCACGTAGTGCAACGCGGATACCAACGTTTTGCTCTTCGTTGTCACCCGTTAGGTGAGCAATCTTAGATGCCGCGCGGATAAGTGCAACACCACCACCAGCAACAACACCTTCTTCAACCGCTGCACGAGTTGCGGCTAGCGCATCTTCTACACGGTCTTTCTTCTCTTTCATTTCAACTTCAGTTGCTGCACCAACTTTGATTACTGCAACACCGCCAGCCAGTTTCGCTACGCGCTCTTGTAGTTTCTCTTTGTCGTAGTCTGAAGTTGCGTCTTCGATTTGTTGACGAATTTGAGCTACGCGGCCAGAGATCATCTCTTCTTCACCGATACCATCGATGATAGTCGTGTTTTCTTTCGTGATAGAAACACGCTTCGCTTGACCTAGATCTTCTAGTGCTACTTTTTCAAGCTCTAGACCGATTTCTTCAGAAATCACAGTACCGCCAGTTAGGATAGCGATGTCTTGTAGCATTGCTTTACGACGGTCACCGAAGCCAGGTGCTTTCACTGCTGCAACTTTCACGATGCCACGCATGTTGTTGACAACCAATGTTGCTAGCGCTTCGCCTTCTACATCTTCTGCGATGATAAGCAGTGGACGAGACGCTTTCGCTACAGCTTCTAGCGTTGGAAGAAGTTCACGAATGTTTGAGATCTTCTTATCAACTAGCAGGATGAATGGGTTTTCTAGATCAACACTGCCTGACTCTTGGTTGTTGATGAAGTAAGGAGATAGGTAACCGCGGTCGAACTGCATACCTTCAACTACGTCTAGCTCATCTTGTAGCGCCTGACCTTCTTCAACAGTGATAACGCCATCACGGCCCACACGCTCCATTGCTTCAGCAATGATGTTACCTACGCTTGCGTCTGAGTTTGCAGAGATAGTACCAACCTGTGCGATCGCTTTCGTGTCGTTACATTCAACAGAAAGCTCTTTTAGTTGCTCTACTGCTGCTGCTACTGCTTTGTCGATACCACGCTTAAGGTCCATTGGGTTCATACCCGCTGCGACTGCTTTTAGACCTTCGTTTACGATAGATTGTGCTAGTACTGTTGCTGTTGTTGTACCGTCACCTGCCGCGTCGTTTGCTTTAGACGCAACTTCTTTAACCATTTGTGCGCCCATGTTCTGGAATTTATCTTCCAGCTCGATTTCACGCGCTACTGATACACCATCTTTCGTGATAGTCGGTGCACCAAAAGATTTGTCTAGAACGACATTACGTCCTTTTGGACCCAGTGTTACTTTTACTGCGTCAGCCAGAACGTTTACACCTTCTAGCATTTTAACTCGTGCGTCATTACCAAATTTAACGTCTTTAGCAGCCATCTTTGATTTCCTTTCTAAAATTCTTTGTGTGTAATTTCGTAATTGAATCTGAGCAAAAAATTACTCAATGATTGCTATTATTCAACGATCGCCATGATGTCGTTTTCAGACATGACAAGCACTTCTTTACCGTCGATTTTTTCAGTTTTTGTACCGTAACCTTCAGCGAAGATAACAGTATCACCAACTTTAACGTCCAGCGGCAGTACTGTGCCGTTTTCTAGGATGCGGCCTTTACCCACAGCTAGAACAACACCGCGAGTTGATTTTTCTGCAGCAGAACCAGTGAGAACGATGCCACCAGCAGACTTAGATTCAACTTCTTTACGTTCAACGATAACTCGGTCATGTAATGGACGAATGTTCATCGGTCGTCTCTCCTGAAAATTTCCATGTTTATTTGATAATTGTCCTTAGGGACTGTAGCCCCAGACACGTGATCCCTATATAAGGGGTCGAAGCAGCGATCCCAAGGGGGTGGCACAAAATTTTTGTGACTTAGTTAAAATAACGAACAACTAAGCAACGGTTTGCGTTCGAAATGCTCACTCGCCCAGCATCTCGCTTTCTTGTATCCTTGCAGTTTGCTCACCACATAGTTGTCATACATGCAGGAAAATAACAAGCTGGAACCCCAAGCGACCGATAAGCATGGTTTGTTGACCGCACCCATTCCTGAAACGCTGCGGAAAATGACCGTCCCCATGACCATGGGCATGATCGCGATTTTGATGTTTAACTTGGTGGACACGTTTTTTATCTCGTTGCTTGGTACTCAAGCGCTAGCGGCGATCAGCTATACCTTCCCTGTAACCTTTGCGGTTAACTGCATCACGATGGGAATAGGGATGGGTCTATCGACCAATATTGGTCGCTTACTTGGACAAGGTCACGCCCCACAAGCCGCTCGGTTTACCACTCACGGTTTGTTGTTAGCGGTGTTACTCGTGGCTATCGCCTCTTCGATTGGCTTTGCCACTATTGCACCACTGTTCCGCTTTCTTGGCGCAGCCGACGACCTAATTCCACTCATCGAAGAGTACATGCAGGTGTGGTATCTCACCATTCCATTGTTGGTGATCCCAATGGCGGGCAATAGCGCGATACGAGCATCTGGGGATACAAAAACACCTGCCAAAATCATGATGTTGGCGGGCTTGATTAACGGCATGCTCGATCCACTACTGATCTTCGGACTTGGCCCATTCCCCGAGCTTGGCATCCAAGGGGCGGCAATAGCCAGTGCTTTTAGCTGGTTAGGTGCACTATGTGGCTCATTCTATGTGCTAGTTAAACGCGAAAAGTTGCTCGCTCAACCCCAATGGTCCTTGCTGAAACAAGATTGGCAGCAAACTTTAAAAATCGGCACTCCTGCCGCACTGTCGAACGCGATGAATCCATTGTCCGGTGCCATTCTGATGATGCTGTTATCCAACCACGGTACGGCAGCAGTTGCGGCTTACGGTGCGGCGCAGCGTATTGAGTCTATTTTGATCCTAGTCTTGATGTCTCTGACCTCAGCACTCACGCCATTCATGGCACAAAACTTAGGGGCGAAAAACCCTCAACGCGCCTTTTCCGGCTTATTTATCAGCATGCGTTTTGCGGTGGTGTTCCAAGGGTTTATCTTCTTGATGATGGTGCCATTGAGTATTCCTCTAGCGGCATTGTTCTCGCAGGAAGAAGCGGTAAAAAATCTGCTGTGGCATTACCTGCTTGTGGTGCCGTTTAGTTATGGTTTTCAAGGCATTGTGATGATGTTAATCAGTGGTTTGAATGCGATGCACAAACCATTACGAGCATTTCAATGGAGCTTTATGCGTCTGTTCGTGTTTACCCTGCCATCAGCATGGATCGGAAGCCAAATTTACAGTATTGAAGGCTTGTTTATAGGTATCGCAGTGGGGAATACGTTAGGTGGCCTACTTGGCTATATGTTTGCACTGCGCGAACGTAAATTGACGCTCATTGAACAGAGCAGCGCTTCGTAAGATTTTGTCCGATGCGTCAGCTTCCTTTTGCTAATACTCAAATACAAAAAAACCGCGGAAAGCCGCGGTTTTTCTTTATCTATTTCAAACTTGCTTAGAACAGTTCTTCAGCAACTTTGTATAGATCGTTGCGTACTGGACGCTTCATGTTTTCGATCGCGTCGATGATGTCGTGGTGAACAAGTTGCTCTTTCACGATACCTACACAGCGACCGCCATGACCTTCAAGCAGTAGGTGAACAGCGTAGTTACCCATGCGAGATGCTAGAACGCGGTCAAATGCCGTTGGACGACCACCACGTTGGATGTGACCAAGTACTGTTGCACGAGTTTCACGACCT
The DNA here is from genome assembly GCF_024181795.1 of Vibrio sp. Y10_XG_PY6. Classification (NCBI taxonomy): domain Bacteria; kingdom Pseudomonadati; phylum Pseudomonadota; class Gammaproteobacteria; order Vibrionales; family Vibrionaceae; genus Vibrio; species Vibrio sp. Y10_XG_PY6. The sequence continues at coordinate 38,701 of NZ_JAMZAQ010000005.1, read as the reverse complement.
GTCGCCGCTTCGATGTCACGAGCCAGTTCATTGGCATCCATCATTAGCTCAGTCAACGCGATGATTGCGTGTTTCTTACCTTTTGCAATGCCGTCTTGGATGTTGCTGATCAGCTTGTCTTTGTCTAGGCCAGTTTCTGGAGTGATGATGTACTCACAACCACCCGCGATTGCAGACATCAGAGTTAGGTCACCACAGTGACGACCCATGATTTCTACAATTGAAATACGTTGGTGAGATGAAGAAGTATCACGTAGACGGTCGATTGCATCGATAACTGTGTTTAGTGCACTTAGGTAGCCCACTGTGTAGTCAGTACCAGCGATATCGTTATCGATTGTGCCTGGAAGACCGATACATGGGTAACCCATTTCAGTCAGTTTCTTCGCACCCATGTACGAACCGTCACCACCGATCACGACTAGCGCATCGATACCATGTTTTTTCAGGTTCTCAATCGCTTTTTCACGCACTTCCACTTCTTTAAATTCAGGGAAACGTGCAGAACCTAGGAACGTACCACCTTTGTTGATCACATCTGAAACGCTAGAACGATCTAGCTTCTCGATGCGGCCTTCGTATAGGCCTAGGTAGCCGTCGTACACACCGAATACTTCCAATCCCTCGGATAGTGCTGTACGTACTACGCCGCGTATCGCCGCGTTCATACCAGGTGCGTCACCGCCACTTGTTAAAACACCGATCTTCTTAATCATGCTCACCCTCGATCTTTGGCAATCAATTATTTAATTTTCTTTTAGGCCCCTTGTTACCAAGCAACCTGCATAATCCAGAACTGTGCGTTATGTTACATTTCCTCTACAGGATTACCAATGAAAACGCACTTTTTTATGTAACTTTTCTACTTATGTAAGAGTATTACAGTTTCTCTATGAAACTTTGTTGATTCACATCAGGATCACGAATCTTAATAAGTATTGATGGAAAGATAGTCAATAAGTGCCTGTTTGTCGTCAGGCACTTATGGATTTTTCGAGCCCTACCAATCTTGCGCTTTTTGCTCTTTCTCTGGCCCAAAAACGACAGACAACGGATCTTGATGGATCAAAACATCCGCATCAGGAAACAAAGCTAAAAGGTTTTCCTCAACTTTATCGGCAATATAGTGCGCTTCGATTAAACGTAAGTTATCGTCTAGCTCCAAGTGCAACTGAATAAAGCGTGTCGGTCCTGACATACGGGTGCGCAGTTGATGAACCCCAAGAACCCCTTTCACATTCAAACATTCATTGCGGATTTGCTCTAATTCGGAATCCGGCAGCTTTCGGTCTAATAACGTCTGAATCGCTTCGCTGACCATTTTGAAGGCGCTGTAAAGAATGAAGACACCAATGCCAATCGCAAACACCGCATCCGCTTGTGTCACGCCAAAGTAGCTGAGTCCCAGAGCCACCATGATCGCAGCGTTCATATACAAATCAGTCTGATAATGCAGAGAATCTGCCGCGATTGCTTGGCTCCCTGTCACGCGTACCACATGTTTTTGGAACATCACCAAGCCAAGTGTGACCACAATCGCAAACAGCGATACATAAACACCGAGCTCCGGCGCATGCAGTGCGTGTGGACGGAAAAATCGGTCAATCCCGTTCAGGATCAAAAATACCGCCGACCCCGAAATAAACATAGCCTGAGCCAAGGCCGCTAAAGACTCAGCTTTACCATGCCCAAACGTATGTTCGCGGTCTGCTGGTTGTAAGGCATAACGGACAACAACGAGATTTACCACCGACGCGGCGATATCCAACATTGAGTCGATCAGTGATGCCAATAGGCTAACTGAGCCGGTTACCCACCACGTGATGACTTTTACAATCAAGAGAAGAGTCGCCACAATAGTTGCAGTCCAAGCTGCGGTCGTCACTAAACGTGCATATTGCTGTTTCATAATCAAAGAGTTAACTCAAACCATACGTTGAGTATATTGAATGCCCATGAAATAACCAGATCAAAAAGAGGCAACCAATGGCTGCCTCTTTATATAACATCAATTCATGACTTAATTATTGCGGTATTTTTCCATGCGCTTATGCATTCTGTCGCCACACTCTTGCATGCGTTCATTTTGCAACTTCACAAACTCTGCTTTTTGTTCTGGCGTTAATACGCTCAGCATTTGGTGCTTTCTTTCTAGCATTTGCACACGGTGCTCAGTTTGGCGTTCAACCATTTCTTTTGCTAATGCGGTCGCTTGCGCTTCATCAAAACTATCCGCTAGTAAGAGTGACTGCATTTTTGCGTGGTGTGCTTGTCGCTCAGCCATACGAGCTTCGCGATTTTCAGAATATTTGCCTTTCATCTGTGCGCGGTTTGCTTCACGGAAAGACTTAAGCTGATCTTTTTGAGCATCCGTCAAATTCAAATCACGCATAATGCCACGGTCCATTCCCATGCCACATTCATCACGCGGGCCTTGATGATGGTTTTTACCACCGTATGCGAATGCGCTTGCTGCGCCGAGAGTGAGAGGTAGAACAACAGCAGCTAACACAAGTTTTTTTGCAGATTTCATAATTTGATTCCTTACACAGGTGAGTGATTCTTCTGAGCTGTTCTCACAGCGCTTGAGTATAGAATACGACCCACTAGGTAAAGCGACGTATAGGGAGCGTAAAGAATCGTAAAGAGTGATTTTTACCCTCTTCGCAGCACATCATTCCAATGTAATATTAAGCTATCGGTAACTTACTATAGGTGCCCCCATGGCAAACATTCTTTTAATTGATGACGATATCGAGCTAACCAGCTTATTAAAAGAGGTACTCAGTTTCGAAGGATTTGACGTCAGCGAAGCAAATGATGGCGAATCAGGCTTAGCTGCGGTCAATGATAAGATTGATTTGATTTTGTTGGATGTCATGATGCCGAAGCTAAATGGCATGGAAACCCTTAAACGCTTGCGTGAAAACTGGGAAACTCCTGTCTTGATGCTGACCGCTAAAGGGGAAGAAATTGACCGCGTGATCGGTTTAGAGCTAGGCGCGGATGATTATTTACCGAAACCTTTTAGTGACCGTGAACTGTTAGCACGTATCCGTGCGATCTTACGCCGTACCAGCAGCACACAAAAAAACACCAAAAACAGCGATTGCATTGAGTATCAAGAGCTCCGTCTTTACCCAGGTAAACAAGAAGCATACTGCGATCAACAGTTGCTCGATCTCACAGCAACCGAGTTTGCTCTGTTGACCCACTTTGTGCAAAACCCAGGACAAGTGCTAACTAAAGAAACATTGAGCTTAGATGTGCTTGGTAAACGACTCGCCGCTTTTGATCGCGCGATCGATATGCATGTTTCGAACTTACGTAAAAAATTACCAGATCAGAGCAATGGCAAGCCGCGCATCAAAACCCTGCGTGGTCGTGGCTATATGCTGCTTGAGGAGGATTAATGCGCCTATCACGCATCAAACTGCCAAACATCAATAGCTTGTATGGACGCATCTTTGCCATTTTTTGGTTCACTATGTTATTGGTGTTGATAGCCGTGTTATCACTGCCACATTTGGACCCTCGCAAAGCTCGCGACATTCCAGAAGAGCACTATAAACGTATGGTAGAAACGCGTGACGCAATCCAACAAAAATACCGTCAGCAAACTGATTTAGGTCGAATACTATTTCGTATCGAGGGTAACCGTCACGGTAAGCATGACCCTCGTCCGCGCGTATTTTTTTCTGACTACAGCGGTAATGTTCTTACGACAGAAAAACGCAGTAACTTCCAATTGCGTGCCATGCAAAACTTTGTCACCAGTATCGAAGATTACAACCAACCAAAGCAGAAACTGTATGGTCGATACATGATTGCAGGTCCAATCCCAATTACTTTGGCTGGCTCCGATATCTTGATGTATGTGGGCTTCAAGTGGAATGAGCCACCACCACTACTCTTGCGTCTGTTTGATCACCCATTCCAGCTGTTGCTCGCGGTCATGCTGGTTAGTACACCCTTGCTGTTATGGCTTGCTTGGGCATTGAGTCAGCCAGCGCGTCGTCTTGAAGCCGCCGCTCAACGTGTCGCGAAAGGCGAATTTGTCACAGACCCAAATTTAGAAAAAGGCACGGCAGAGTTTCGTCAAGCTGGCAGCAGCTTCAACCAGATGGTCGAGGCGGTCAATCAGATGATTTCAGGACAGCAACGCCTGCTATCCGACATCTCTCACGAGTTACGCTCACCTTTAACTCGCCTACGTATGGCGAGCGCATTAGCGACGCGTAAGCAGGGTGAAAGCCCAGAACTGACTCGTATCGATACCGAAGCGCAGCGCCTGGAACAGATGATCAGCGAATTGCTTGAACTGTCTCGCATGCAGGCGAACAGCCATATGACTCGCGAAACGCAGCCACTGGAAAGTTTGTGGGAAGAGATCATTAAAGATGCGCAGTTTGAAGCTGAGCAAATGGGTAAGCACCTACACTATTCTGAACTGCCAAAACGAAGTATCTCCGGCAATCCTAAACTGCTGATGAGTGCGGTGGAAAACATCGTTCGTAACGCCATCTATTACGGGAAAGATGAGGTGCAAATCGACATCAAGGCCGATGAGGATACGCTGCATATCACGGTTGATGACAATGGCGAGGGCGTTCCAGAAGAAGAATTAGCCGCGATTTTTCGCCCGTTTTATCGCGTTTCAACGGCCCGCGATCGCCACTCCGGCGGCACGGGTCTCGGCCTAACCATTACCGAAAGTGCCATCCGCCAGCACAGTGGAACGATCGTCGCCAGTCGAAGTCCGTTAGGCGGATTGCGCATGAGTATCACCTTACCTATCAATCGTTAACTTCAAGCCGATGAGCTAACAGTAAGCCACACCCTATTTCTAGAGTGAGAGATTCACGGCTTCATCTTCACTTTAGAAATTGGGTGGGAACGCCTTCGAATACCCTTACAAAGATCAAAGTTGATAATAATTATCGTTAGCATTAAAGTGAATTTTCCAATTAAGGAGGATTTACTATGTCACATACATTTCCCGCTCTGCCTTACCCGTACGATTCACTAGAGCCGTACATCGACGCGAAAACCATGGAAGTGCACTACAGCAAACATCACAAGACTTATTTCGATAAGTTCGTAAGTGCCGTTGAAGGGAGCGAGCTCGAAACTCAGTCGCTAGACGAGATCTTTGACAATATCTCTAAGCTCAGCCCTGCAGTACGTAATAATGGCGGCGGCTACTACAACCACATCATTTATTGGAATTGCATGTCTCCAAACGGTGGCGGTGAGCCTCAAGGCGCACTTGCTCAGGCAATTAACGATAAATTTGGTAGCTTTGCGCAATTTAAAGAAGCGTTTGCCCAAGCCGCGATTAATACCTTTGGTTCTGGCTTTGCATGGCTGATCGTAAAAGATGGAGAGATTCACATTACGTCCACCAGCAATCAAGATAACCCTCTGATGGACGTAGTGGATGTACGCGGCGAGCCAATTCTCGCTCTTGACGTGTGGGAGCACGCGTATTACATCAGCTACCAAAACCGTCGTCCAGAATACATTGATGCATGGTGGAACGTCGTTAATTGGCGAGCGGTTGAAGAAAATTACGCTCACGCTCTATTATAAAGAGCATCGATACTTACGGTATTAGCGTCCGCGCTAATGCCTGCTTTCATACCCAGGTCAATCTTGCTGAATCTCGCATATCTTGCTGACTTGGGTATATACTGCCCCTCTATTTGACCAACTCTATTTCAATACCATGTTTGATATCGCTTTATACGAACCAGAAATCGCGCCGAACACCGGCAACATCATTCGACTTTGTGCCAACTGCGGTGCAAACCTTCACTTAATTGAACCTCTGGGTTTCGATCTTGAAGAGAAGAAAGTCCGCCGCGCTGGTTTGGATTACCATGATTTAGCTCGCGTAACGCGTCATAAGAACTATCAAGCATTCTTAGAATATTTAGAGAAAGAGAAACAAGGTAACTACCGATTGTTTGCCTGCACCACCAAAACCACAGGTCACCACGTTGATGCACAATACCAAGCAGGTGACGTATTGATGTTTGGTCCAGAAACTCGTGGCTTGCCTGCTGAAATCATCGATAGCTTGCCAATGGAGCAGCGTATCCGCATTCCAATGATGCCAGATGCGCGTAGCCTAAACCTTTCGAACGCCGTTGCGATCATTGCTTTTGAAGCATGGCGTCAAATGGGATTTGAAGGCGCGTTGTAAGCCCCACGAATTCCAAACACAAAAAAGGGCGCTCGTGCGCCCTTTTGTTTTCTTTACTCTCTGACTCAATCAGTTGAGCTTGTTGCGATCATCATCGTCTTTACGCTCGTATTCCCCTTCAAAGGTATTGCCATCTTCTGACTGGGAATTAAATGGGTCACGGCGAAACGGGTCTTGCTCAAATGGCCCTTGGTTAGAGAAACCACCTTGGAAGCCACCACCATGCATGGTTTTCACCACCATTTTACTCATCAAGTATTTGGCAATCGCGGCGCGTGGCGCAGGAAGCAACACCAGCATACCAAGAGCATCGGTCATAAAGCCCGGTGTTAACAGCAGCACGCCAGCCACCGCTAGCATTACGCCTTCAAAAATTTGCTGGGCTGGAATTTCACCTTGTTCCAGACGCCCCTGCACAGACATCAGAGTTTGGATGCCTTGGCTGCGCACCAACGATGCACCGACAAATGCCGTGATTAATACTAATGCGATAGTCGGCCACAAACCTAAAAAGCCGCCCACCTGAATAAATAAGCCGATTTCAATGATCGGGACAAAAATAAACGCCAATAATAAGATAGGAAACACACGCCCTCCTTTGTTTAATTCAGTGTAATGGTAAAAGCGGACTAAGCTCAAACGAATCGTTGTAAAAAAGCGTGTTCATACTGGTCTCTTCCTACGCAGAAAAAGCAGTAGTGGAGTGTTTCATTCAATTGCATACCGATTTTTTCGTGCTTTTAAAGTGCTAATTTCGAACTCTAAAAACCCATGTTTGTCGAGGAAAATCGAGTACCCATAAAGGGTTATTAATAACCCGTTCATACTTTGCAAATTATTGACTCATGAAAAACGAAAAAGGTGATCTAGTTACTATTTTTATGCGCTAGGTGCAGTATCATGTGCCACATAAGTCAGGACGGATTTTCCAGCCAAAAATTCTGATGAATGGATTCTAGATTGCAGAAATGGCTAATAAATAACTTTATTATCAGAATTATCATCTAAGGATCCTGCTATGGCTACCCTATCTGATGCTCCAAAAACAGCAAACCCAGCCACTCGTATTGAAGAAGATCTATTAGGTCAACGTCATGTCCCTGCAGATGCGTACTACGGTATTCATACGCTACGTGCGATCGAGAACTTCAACATCTCTAATATGACCATCTCTGACGTACCAGAATTTGTACGCGGTATGGTAATGACCAAAAAAGCAGCGGCGTTGGCAAACAAAGAACTTGGTGCGATTCCAAAAGACGTTGCAAACTACATCATCGAAGCGTGTGATTTGATCCTAGAAACTGGCAAGTGCATGGATCAGTTCCCATCAGACGTATTCCAAGGTGGTGCGGGCACTTCCGTGAACATGAACACAAACGAAGTGATCGCAAACGTTGCGCTTGAGCTAATGGGTAAAGAGAAAGGTCAATACGAATTTGTTAACCCAAATGACCACGTAAACAAGAGCCAATCAACCAACTGTGCGTACCCAACGGGTTTCCGTATCGCGGTTTACAACAGCGTACACAAACTAATGGAAGCAATTGAGTACCTAAAAGGCGCATTCGAACTTAAAGCAATTGAGTTTAAAGATGTACTGAAAATGGGTCGTACTCAGCTACAAGACGCGGTACCGATGACTGTAGGTCAAGAGTTCCACGCTTGGGCAGTAACACTAAACGAAGAGATTCGTGCTCTAGATTACACCTCTAAACTACTCCTAGAAATCAACCTAGGCGCAACCGCAATCGGTACAGGTCTAAATACACCGACTGGCTACCAAGCGCTTGCAGTAAAACATCTAGCGGAAGTAACAGGTCTTGACGTTGTTGCGGCAGAAGACCTTATCGAAGCGACTTCTGACTGTGGCGCATACGTAATGACGCACAGTGCACTAAAACGTCTAGCGGTGAAACTATCGAAGATCTGTAACGACCTTCGTCTACTTTCTTCTGGCCCACGCGCTGGTCTAAATGAATTGAACCTACCTGAAATGCAAGCAGGTTCTTCAATCATGCCAGCAAAAGTAAACCCAGTTATCCCAGAAGTAGTAAACCAAGTTTGCTTCAAAGTTCTAGGTAACGACAACACGGTTTCTTTCGCAGCAGAAGGCGGTCAGCTACAGCTAAACGTAATGGAACCAGTTATTGCACAAAGCATGTTTGAGTCTATCTCTCTACTACACAATGCGTGTGTGAACCTACGTGATAAATGTATCGACGGCATCACAGTCAATAAAGAGACTTGTGAAAACTACGTTTACAACTCTATCGGTATCGTCACTTATCTAAACCCATACATCGGCCACCACGAAGGTGACATCGTAGGTAAGATTTGTGCGGAAACCGGTAAGAGTGTTCGCGAAGTTGTGCTAGAGCGCGGCCTGCTAACCGCAGAAGAGCTTGATGAAATCTTGTCAGTCGAAAACTTCATGCATCCAACTTACAAAGCGAAACGCTACGAGTAATAACTAATTCGAAGGGGGCCACTCAGGCCCCTTTTTTAGGCTCTCATACGGTTAACCACATTTTTTATATGCTTTTATTGCCATTAGGCCACTGGGTTCTAATTCTCTGAGCATTTACTCCTGTTCCTGAGTGTTCAAAAAATCAGAATCAATAAAAAACTAAAGAGGTATCAATATGGTCATGGTCGAACTCTTCGTGGTTCTGCTCTTCATCTATTTGGGGGCTAGAATCGGCGGTATCGGCATTGGTTTTGCTGGTGGTGCTGGGGTCATTGCGTTGTCTTTGATCTTAGGTGTGCCAACAAGCCAAGCTTACATCCCAGTTGACGTAATTTTGATCATCATGTCTGTCATCACGGCTATCGCAGCAATGCAAGTGGCAGGTGGTTTAGACTGGATGGTGCAAGTTGCTGAAAACTTTTTGCGCAAGCATCCTGAGCGCATCACCTTTTATGCGCCTATCGTAACTTACCTAATGACGCTGATGGCCGGTACTGGCCACACGGCATTCTCTACGTTGCCAGTGATTGCAGAAGTCGCGAAAGGCCAAGGCGTGCGTCCTTCTCGTCCACTGTCTATCGCAGTAGTGGCATCGCAAATCGCGATCACTGCATCACCAATCTCAGCGGCTGTTGTCGCGTTTGCGGCAATGCTGCACCCATTTGGCGTTGACTACCTAACACTACTAGCAATCTGTATCCCAACCACGTTCATCGCTTGTATGATCGGTGCGTTTGTTGCGAACTTCATGGGCTGTGAGCTAAAAGACGATTCTGAATACCAAGAGCGTCTAGAAAAAGGCTTAATCAAGCTAAATACAGAAGCAAAACGCGAAATCCTGCCAACAGCGAAAAAAGCAACCTTCATCTTCCTAGGCGCGATCGCATTCGTAGTGTGTTACGCAGCAGCAATTTCTGGCTCTGTTGGCCTTATCGAGAACCCTGCTCTAGGTCGTAACGAAGCTATCATGACGGTAATGCTAGCAGCCGCGGCAGCTATCGTAATGAGCTGTAAAATCGACGCTGGCAAAATTCCAGCCGCAGCAACATTCCGCTCTGGTATGACAGCGTGTGTGTGTGTTCTTGGTGTGGCATGGTTAGGTTCTACGTTCGTTAACGCGCACGTTGACGGCATCAAAGAAGTCGCTGGAGCACTACTAGCAGACTACCCATGGATGCTAGCGCTTGTTCTATTCTTCGCGTCTATGCTGCTTTACTCGCAAGGTGCAACCACGGTTGCGCTGATGCCAGCAGCACTTGCTATCGGTGTGGCACCACTTACCGCAGTTGCATCTTTCGCAGCAGTAAGTGCGCTATTCGTACTGCCAACTTACCCAACGCTTCTAGCAGCGGTTGAGATGGACGACACGGGTTCAACTCGTATCGGTAAGTACGTATTCAACCACCCATTCTTTGTACCTGGTGTGGTAACCATCGCTTCTGCAGTAGCACTTGGCTTCGCATTCGGTGGTCTACTGATCTAGTAGAAACAGAGTCTTACTCGGGGAGCTTCGGCTCCCTTTTTTATTGCCTGTCGTCTTGAATTATGCTCAATAAATCTTCATTTTCATGAAACTTATTGACTCGCCTCCGGGTCTGATTGAGTTACACTAACGGCAATTATCTAAGATGAATTGACTCTTTTATGCGCGCATTACTTTCCGTTTTACTCTTAGGGCTTATTACCTTTTCCACTCCGTCTTTGGCCTTGTTCGGCAAAGACCAGTTTACCAATAGCCAGAACAACAGTTTTGGTAGCAGCAGCGACAGCTTTGTTCCGGTCGATCAGGCATTTCCGTTTAATTTCTACCAGCAAGACGACAAATTGATGCTCGATTGGCAGGTACGCGATGGTTATTACCTGTATCAAGAGCGTTTATCTGTGTCTGGTGAGAACATCTCACTGGGCGAACTGCAAATGGAAAACGGCACGCCACATAAAGATGAATTCTTTGGTGATGTGCATATCTATACCACACCACTATTTGTCAATATCCCACTGAGTAATTGGCAAGAGGGCGCACGTGTCATTGTGCAATATCAAGGCTGTGCGAAAGCGGGCTTCTGCTACCCACCAGAAACACGTGAGATTCCAATCAGCGCGTTTTCTTCATCCAATTCCGACACCGTAGCACCGACTGCCAAGGCACCAGCGACAGAACAAGCACAGCCAACAACAAAATCAACCACCACTTCAGTACCAGTCAGTGAGCAAGATAGCTTAGCCGCGAATCTAGCCGACAAGTGGTGGACGCCGTTGTTGTTTTTGGCACTTGGTGTGGGTCTAGCATTTACACCTTGTGTGCTGCCGATGTACCCAATTTTGACCAGCATCGTGCTTGGCAGTGGCAAGCTGAGCCAACGTCGTGCGCTTGGTTTGTCATTTGTTTACGTACAAGGCATGGCGCTGACTTACACGCTGCTCGGCCTTGTAGTGGCGTCTGCGGGCATGCAGTTCCAAGCGGCGATGCAACACCCTTATGTGCTGATTGGTTTGAGTGTACTGTTCATTGCATTAGCTATGTCGATGTTTGGTCTGTACTCATTGCAGTTACCAAGCAGCGTGCAAACGTGGCTGAATAACTTAAGTAACAAGCAGCAAGGTGGTAGCAGTGCAGGCGTGTTTGCAATGGGGGCAATATCTGGCTTGGTTTGTTCTCCGTGTACTACCGCCCCACTCTCTGGTGCGCTGCTTTACGTCGCACAAAGTGGCGACTTACTCACTGGTGGGGTCGCCCTTTACGCGCTAGCGATGGGCATGGGTATTCCGTTGATCCTTGTAGCGGTATTTGGCAACAAGTTGCTACCAAAAGCCGGCGGTTGGATGGACCGCGTGAAAACGCTGTTCGGCTTTATTCTGCTTGCTGCGCCTATCTTCTTGTTGGAACGTATCATGCCAGAAATATGGTCAACAATTCTGTGGTCAACACTGGGCATCGCTGCCTTTGGTTGGCTGTATCATGTGAAAAACAGCTTGGAGTTTGGTGGCTGGAAACAAAGCGCCGTTGGCATCATGGCCGTATTGGGTTTGCTCGCGTCAGCACAGCCAGTATTAAATTACTGGTTTGGTAATAACGCAACGCAAGCTCAACAAACTTCCGTAAGCTTTACACGCATTGCCAATGTTGCAGAGTTGGAAGAACAACTAGCGCTAGCCAAAACAGCTGGCAAACCTGTGATGCTCGACTTCTACGCCGATTGGTGTGTGGCGTGTAAAGAGTTTGAGAAGTACACCTTCCATGATCCAAGCGTCGAAGCCAAGCTAAAAGACTTTGTTCTTTTGCAAGCTGATGTAACCAAGAACCAAGTGCAAGATATTGAGTTACTCAAACACATGAACGTACTTGGCTTGCCAACCATCGAGTTCTGGGATGCGAATGGCGAACACATTTCAAACGCGCGTTTAACCGGCTTTATGCAAGCCGAGCCTTTCTTAGAGCACATCCAACAATTCTGATCACCAGATATTCAAACGCCAGTGATGACCACTGGCGTTTTTTATTACCCAGATTTGAATGAGAAAATTGCGCTTATATGCAATTTTCCTAATAAAAGTCGATTTGGTTCAGACTTTTAGCGAATAAATATTGTCCACTCTCTCAAAGCTGGACAATAATAAATTTAACGAAATAGTCAAAAGTGTTTAACGTCATGGATTCGACCTACACCATCATCATTGCAGATGATCACCCACTCTTCCGTAATGCCTTGTTTCAATCTATCCACATGGCAATCAGTGGGGCAAATTTGCTGGAAGCGGACTCACTCGACGCACTACTGGCTTTGTTAGAGCGAGAAGAAGAGCCAGATTTGGTGCTATTGGATCTCAAAATGCCAGGAGCAAATGGTATGTCTGGCTTGATTCACTTGCGAGCAGAACACCCAGACTTACCAATCGTCGTCGTCTCGGCTAGTGAAGAGCCAGCGATCGTGACACAAGTGAAAAGCCATGGTGCGTTTGGTTTTATTCCTAAATCGAGCGATATGCGCGAATTGGTGAATGCGCTCAATCAAGTGCTCAATGGCGACCCGTATTTTCCTGAAGGGCTGATCACCAATAACGCGGCATGTAATGACTTAGCGGAGAAGATTGCCGCGCTAACGCCACAGCAATATAAGGTGTTGGGGATGTTGTCAGATGGCTTACTGAACAAACAAATCGCCTACGAATTGAATGTTTCAGAAGCCACCATCAAAGCGCACATGACGGCGATTTTCCGCAAGCTCGGCGTAAAAAACCGCACACAAGCCGTCATCATGCTAACGGAGATGAACGACTAGGTTCACTCCTCGTCAGCGAGCAGGCTTTGCTCGCTTGGCAACCGGATACCTACTTTGGTGACTTGTTGGTCAACGACATCGGCAATGATCCATTGCAAGCCTTGCCACTCGAATTGGTCCCCTAACACTGGTGTACTCCCCAATTGTTCTTCTACAAGGTTTCTTAAGCTTTTATCGAGTGATTCATCGCCCAAGTTCAGGCCATACATCATCGCAATATCGGCAAGGTTAACTTCAATATCGAGGAAGAAATCACCAAAGAATCGTGCCAATGACGCTTTCTCAGGCGCTTCACTAAATAGCAAGCTCAGGGCATCCAAATCCTTTTCTTGCGCCAACACACACAAGGTATCGTCTTCTTCGAGGCGCGTACTACCTGACGGATGCAATAACGCTTTATTGCGAAATACTGCGGCGATGCGCGTTCCATCCGGCATCGAAAGACTACGCAATGGTTCACCAATACACCATTTATCCGCTTTAAGCTTATAGATAAACAGTTCCCACTCACTAGTTGGGTAAATCTCCACACCTGTGCGTGAAATTGGCTCAGGTTTAGAAGGTAGCTCTACCTTCGCCAGAGACATCGCTTTAGTCAATGTGCCACCTTGTACAATCAAAGAGACCATTACCACGAAAAACGCCAAATTGAAGTACAACTGCGCATCTGGCAATCCTGCCATCATTGGAAATACCGCCAGAATAATTGGGACAGCACCGCGCAAGCCCACCCAAGAAACAAACCACTTTTCACGTGGTGTGAAACTCTTGAATGGCAGTAAACCGATCCAAACCGAGATTGGACGGGCAAATAAAATCATCCCAAAGGCCAGCGCCAAACCAGGCAACGCAATAGAGAGCAAGTTGGAAGGCGTAACCAATAAACCAAGCACGAGGAACATACCGATTTGAGCTAGCCACGTCATGCCATCTAGCACATGAAGAATGGAATGGCGGCTGCGTGTTGGACGATTACCTAGCAGTAAACCAACCAGATAAATTGACAGAATACCGCTGCCACCTAATGCATTAGATAAAGCGAAAATCAGCAAGCCACCACTGACGGTTAAAATCGAATATAAGCCATCCGGCAGTTGATTACGATTGATGACCTTCCACAAAATCCAGCCACCAGCAAAACCGAGTAAAGCGCCAATACCAAACTGCTTAAGAAAACTGAGCGCCAAAAAGCCCACACTCAAATCTGCATCTGGGTTCGCTAAAATAGCAATCAGAGTAACAGTCAGAAACACCGCCATAGGATCATTGGTGCCGGATTCAATTTCCAGCGTTGAGCCAACACGTTCGTTAAGACTACGACCTTTGAGTAGAGAAAAAACCGCGGCAGCATCTGTGGAGCCGACAATCGCACCAACTAATATACCTTGCAGCAAGTCTAAGTCGAATAACCACGTTGCCATCAGCCCGGTCAAAATAGTGGTGATCGCAACCCCAAACGTTGCCAAGGACACCGAAGGCCATAACGCCACCCTAAAGCTGGCAACCCGTGTTCTCATACCACCATCGAGCAAAATGATGGCTAATGCGAGGTTACTGACCAAGTAAGCGATCGAAAAATTATCAAATAAAATACCGCCTAAACCGTCTTCCCCCGCCAGCATTCCAACGGCTAAAAATACCAAAAGAATTGGGATTCCCAACTTAGAGGAAACTGGGCTTAAAAGAACGCTAAGTGCGATTAACAACGCACCTATAAGAAAAAAACTATTAATGGTGTCTGCGTCCATTCTCACCCTCCCTTAATGAAAAACGATATGCTTGTGATGAGCTAAGGCGACTTCGTTAATAAGTTAATGCCTTAATCTGCCTCCTCCTTAAACCGTCCCAAAGCGCGAGGTTGTACGAGAATGACTCAGTTATATTACTTTATTGTGCGCTAAAACGGTGATTTGGTACGAAAACTTTATGTAAATAAATTACTTGTGAATTTTTCACGCCAATTTTTTCGCTGATTGATAAAAAGAAGAACGCAGAATGTTTCTGTTAAGGATCGCTAAAATCAATGAAGAAAAAATTAATCACGTCTCTTATTCGTGCTTTTTATCATTTTTCTCCTTAGACCTTTGGCTAGTTTAACAGCTTTTTAACATTAACAAATAACCCTAACTATTCTCTAAGCGCCCATATCACGGGAGTTTTTTATTTTTTATACCCCGACTAAAGTTGAAAAGAGTTCTTGCCAACACCTTGCTAATGTACATGTTGAAACATTTTTTTAACAACAATACCAATCGTAAGGAGACGGCAATGGCATTTGAAAGCGAAGAAAGAGCCAAAGCCTATTGGGACAAAAACGTGAAGCTCATGATTGGCCTTATGGTCATCTGGTTCGTAGTGTCTTTCGGCTGCGGCATTTTATTTGTCGACGTACTTAATCAATTTCAATTAGGTGGATACAAACTTGGTTTCTGGTTTGCTCAGCAAGGCTCCATCTACACCTTCCTAGGTATTATTTTCTATTACGCATGGAAGATGCGCCAAATCGACCGTGAATTCGGCGTAGATGAGTAAGGAGTAACTCAGATGGATTTGAAAACTATTACCTACCTGGTTGTTGGTGCAACCTTCGTCCTCTACATCGGTATTGCGATCTGGGCGCGTGCGGGGTCAACCAAAGAGTTCTATGTCGCAGGTGGCGGGGTCAACCCAATCGCTAACGGTATGGCAACCGCTGCTGACTGGATGTCGGCGGCATCGTTCATCTCAATGGCGGGTCTGATTGCCTTTATGGGTTACGGCGGCTCCGTATTCCTAATGGGTTGGACGGGTGGTTACGTACTGCTTGCACTGTTGCTCGCCCCTTATCTACGTAAGTTTGGTAAGTTTACGGTGCCAGAGTTTGTTGGTGAACGCTTCTACTCGAACACGGCACGTATCGTGGCGGTTATCTGTCTTATCATCGCATCGGTCACTTATGTTATCGGCCAGATGAAAGGCGTTGGCGTTGCCTTCGGTCGCTTCCTAGAAGTTGATTACTCAACAGGCCTACTGATTGGTATGTGTATTGTATTCATGTACGCAGTACTTGGCGGCATGAAAGGCATCACATACACGCAGATTGCTCAATATTGCGTACTCATTCTTGCTTACACTATCCCTGCAATCTTTATCTCTCTGCAACTTACAGGTAACCCGCTACCTCAGATTGGCCTCGGGAGTACCATTCAAGGCACCGATGTTTATCTGCTCGATAGGCTCGACCAAGTGGTGACCGAACTCGGCTTTAGTGAGTACACCACACAGGTTCGCGGTAGCACACTAAACATGTTCGTTTACACCATGTCATTGATGATCGGTACTGCAGGTCTACCACACGTTATCATCCGTTTCTTTACAGTACCTAAGGTGCGTGATGCGCGTACTTCTGCAGGCTGGGCACTTGTGTTCATCGCTATTCTATACACAACGGCGCCAGCAGTATCAGCAATGGCACGTCTAAACCTAATGGATACCGTCACCCCTGCGCCTGGTCAGCACCTTGCGTATGATGAGCGCCCTGATTGGTTCAAGAACTGGGAAACAACAGGTCTATTAGGCTTTGATGATAAGAATGGCGATGGCCTGATTGAGTACACCTCAAACCCTGACACCAATGAATTGCGAGTTGACCGTGACATCATGGTACTAGCAAATCCAGAAATCGCTAAGCTACCAAACTGGGTCATTGCACTCGTAGCCGCTGGTGGTCTCGCTGCAGCACTATCCACAGCTGCGGGTCTGTTGCTCGCTATTTCGTCGGCGATTTCCCATGACTTAATCAAAGGGGTTATAAATCCGAACATATCCGAGAAGAAGGAGCTGCTTGCCAGCCGAATCTCGATGGCGGTGGCAATCGCAGCCGCAGGCTATCTCGGATTGAATCCTCCTGGCTTTGCCGCTGGTACGGTGGCGCTCGCCTTTGGTCTTGCTGCGTCATCCATCTTCCCTGCGTTGATGATGGGTATCTTCAGCAAAGGCATCAATAAAGAAGGCGCAATCGCCGGTATGATTGCTGGTATCAGTATCACACTGTTCTACGTATTCCAGCACAAAGGCATCCTATTCGTTGCTGACTGGAAATATCTAGAAAGCTGGGGAACCAACTGGTTCCTAGGTATTGAGCCAAACGCGTTTGGTGCTATCGGCGCACTATTTAACTTCATCGTGGCATTCGCGGTATCGAAAGTTACGGCGGAAACACCTCAAGAAGTTAAAGATCTTGTTGAACACGTTCGTGTCCCTGTTGGTGCAGGCGATGCCGTGGATCACTAAAATATAACGCAAGCCACAAAAGCCCCACTTGGGGCTTTTTTATTCACCTAACTTATTCTAATAATTAGATTCCCTGAGCCGTAGCAAGGAAGCACACGAATGGCATTGGTTATATGTTCGGGGAACGCAGAAACAATCGTTTAGAACAAGGCAAAGATTGCAGCAAGCTAGTTGCTCTACCTTCAAAATCATTAACGAAGTTATTAGTGATTTTAGCCAGTAAAAATGAACAGATAATTGATGGAATTAGTATTTTATGTTCAAAAACAAGCACTTTATTCTCGCACTGCTGATTGCGCCGATTCTTTCTTTGATCGCCTACTTCGGCACCGATATGGCACTCAGCGAGAAACCCCACGCGGCACAAGAAGGGGAAACTTACAAACTCGCGAGTAAGTCTAACTGTCGTTACACCAGTGGACTGTGTGACATGGAAAATGGCGACTTTAAAGTGAAGTTTCGCTCAGAACAGCTCACGAAAAATGGCTTAGAATTGTCACTCAATGCCGCCTATCCACTCGAAGGGGTCAAAGTTTCCATCGTTAATGACGAAGAGAAAAATGCTCAGCCGATTGATATGAAGCCCGCCGATCAGGCTGGAAAAAGTTGGTACATTACCTTACCAAGACCAGCATCCGCAGAAAGTTGGTTAAGAGTCGTCATTCAATCTGGAGGCACACTTTATTACGGCGAAACACAAACCGCGTTTGTGAAGTACGAAACCTTATTTACAGAGTAATGGCCACAGATAAAGACACCGATATCCAAAACGTCGATACCTCATTGTCACCTCAGGACTAAATAATTCCCTCTCTGCCGACGCTTTTACGTCGGCTTTTGTTTCCGTAAGTCTTTCTTCAACAACCTCTTACTCTAAAAAGGGTTGCCAACCCACCACTTAATTGATAATAATTATCATTACATTAAACGAGAGGTGGTTATGGACAACAAACGGGACATCTTTAACGCATTTTTTAAAGCACAAGATAGATTCCTTCTCGCCGCACCACACGGCTTTGAGCCAGACGTAATTCATGACTATATTCATTGGGGAATGGTGTTGTCTTCCTGCTATGAACACGGTGCCGATGAAGAAAATCTATTGTTGTGTGAGCTGTTTTTGCGTCAGGTTTATTTCCATCTACTAGACGCAATTCAAGACTCCACTCGCAGTTGCATCTTCCGTCGTGTCTGTCTCGATTCTATCCATACGCCATTATTCTGTCTCAAACGCTATTACTATCAGTTTGAACAAGGCGACGTGAAATTTCTCGCATTACAACAACAATTACGCCTGATTCAAATCTCACTCGATTAACCAAAAGGATCCCTACCATGAGCACCGAATTCCGCATAGAAACTGACAGTATGGGCGAAGTGAAAGTCCCAGCAGATGCACTCTACCAAGCCCAAACTCAGCGCGCCGTCGATAACTTCTCATTCAGTCAACATAAGATGCCATCTGGCTTCATCCAAGCGTTGGCACACATCAAGCAGACTGCGGCACTCACCAACGCACAATTGGGGCTGCTTGAAGGTGATATCGCTAATGCGATTGCTGACGCAGCTCAGGCGATTATCGAGGGCAATCATATTGAGCAATTTCCAATTGACGTATTTCAAACCGGATCAGGCACCAGCTCAAATATGAATGCGAATGAAGTGATTGCAACACTGGCCTCCCAGCATCTAGGCGGTACCGTCAGTCCTAATGATCACGTCAACATGGGACAAAGCAGTAACGATGTGGTGCCAACGGCCATTCAAGTTAGCGCAGCATTAGCCATTGAAACACAGCTCTTCCCGGCCCTGTCACACCTCATCCAAACACTAGAGTCTAAGCAACAAGCATTGAAAGATGTTGTAAAAACCGGTCGCACCCACTTAATGGACGCGATGCCAATTACCTTTGCTCAAGAACTTGGCGGTTGGCAGTTCCAAATCGAGCACGCAAAACAAGCGATTGAACAAGCACTTCCTGCGGCAAAAGCCTTAGCCCAAGGTGGTACAGCGGTTGGCACGGGGATCAATGCCGATCCACGCTTTGCAGACTTATTCGCTAGCAACCTAACCCAGTCAACTCGTATTCAGTTCACGGCCAGTGATAACTTCTTTTTCAATTTAAGCAGTCAAGATGCGATCGTCGCTCTGTCGGGACAGCTCAAAACAGCAGCAGTTGCGATCATGAAGATCGCAAACGATCTTCGTTGGATGAATTCAGGCCCATTGGCTGGTTTAGGTGAGATTGAATTACAAGGCTTGCAACCGGGTTCTTCCATCATGCCTGGCAAAGTAAATCCTGTGATCCCAGAAGCCGCAGCTATGGCATCAGCGCAAGTCATTGGTAATGACACCACCATTACCGTCGCAGGCCAAGCGGGCAACTTCCAGCTTAACGTCATGCTGCCAGTTATTGCTCATAACGTATTGGAGAGCATCGATTTACTCTCTAACAGCGCAACCGCTTTAGCTGACAAAGCCATTGCGACGTTTGAAGTTCGCCAAGATAACTTGGATGTAGCACTTGCCAAAAACCCAATTTTGGTCACGGCTCTCAACCCGGTCATTGGCTACCTGAAAGCGGCAGAAATCGCGAAGAAAGCCTATAAGCAGGGTCGTGCGATTATTGATGTCGCGGAAGAAGAAACCGATTTAGATAGAGCCACGTTAGAACGATTGCTTAATCCCGCAAAACTCACCCAAGGTGGTGTTGCGGAATAAGCGGCAAACTCAGCCTACAAACCAAAATAAGATTACAAACACAGAGACCTCCATTCGGAGGTCTCTTTTATAGCAACGCTAAAACACTCTAAATCTATGCGACGCGGTTGAGCACCGAACGCAATTTAAGCGGCTTAACTGGCTTCGCAATAAAGCTGAACCCATTTGCCTTGATGCCATTAAGCATATCATCGGTGCGATCCGCGCTGATGATGACACCTTCAAAGCAGCTGCCTAGTCTCAAGCGACATTGCTGTAGCACTTCCAAGCCAGTACGACCATCATCAAGTCGGTAATCGGAAAAAATCACGTCCGGAATCCAACCATCCTCGAGTGCTTGTAGACTTTCGACCAAATCGGTCGCCACTCGCGTATCGCAGCCCCATCGAGACAGTAAGTTTTCCATACCGACTAAAATATCGGGCTCATTATCCACACATAGAATTCTTAGATGACCAAGTTCAGATTGGTTACTTGTCGTGACTTGAACTGGGTGCGGCTGCACATGATCGGCTTTATCAAGCGTGATAGAAAAGACACTGCCTTTACCAACCCAAGAACGCATCGAAATTTCATGCCCGAGCACTTGAGCAATTCCCTTGGAAATCGCCAAACCAAGCCCGAGACCTTGGTCGGAACGAACTTGAGTTCCGCGATTAAACTCTTCAAAGATCTCTTGCTGCTTCTCTTCTTCAATACCTACACCGTTGTCCCACACATCAATACGCACTCGCCCTTTTACCCGGCGAACACCGAGCGCCACTTTGCCATTCGGGTTATAACGAAAGGCATTGGTCAGGAAGTTTTGCACCACACGGCGCAGCAGTTTGGGATCCGATTTCACCATGAGTGAGGATGGAATCATGGTGAATGCTATACCTTGTTGCTTGGCTAATGCGCTGAACTCCGCATTCAAATTCGACAACACATCGTTTAACGCAAAACCGTGCACATTGACTTCCAGCTTGCCCGACTCCAAGCGCGAAATATCCAGCAAATCTCCTATCAGGTCTTCGGCCGCCTCTAAAGCACTCTCAATGTGAGCCGACAGCTTTTTAGCTTCGCTGTCTTTGGCGACTTCCGACAATGAAGAAGCGAACAGGCGCGCCGCGTTGAGTGGCTGCATCAAGTCATGGCTTACTGCCGCCAAGAATCGTGATTTGGACTTCGATTCCAAATCCGAGCGCTGCGTCGCTGCCACCAGCTGCTTGTTAAGTTGTTCTAATTCTCGAGTCCGCAGACGTACCCTTTCTTCCAATGTCTCGTTGGCGTCTTTCAGTGCTTGCTCTGCATCACGGAATACGGTGATGTCGGTAAAGCTCATCACAAAGCCACCTCCTGGCATTGGGTTACCTTGCACCTCAATCACGCGACCATCGGGACGGACCCGAGAAGAGGTGTGCCGAGTCCCTTGCTCAAGGTGATACACACGGCGACGAACGTGGTCATCAGGATCGCCTGGGCCACATAAACCTTGCTCTGCATTGTGCCGAATCACATCCGCAATCGGTCGCCCAACTTGGATCAAGCCTGGCGGAAATTCAAAGAGTTCTAAGTAGCGTTGGTTCCAAGCCACCAAGCGTAATTGCTTATCGACCACCGCAATACCTTGGCCGATATGTTCAATCGCCCCTTGAAGTAGGCCTCGGCTAAAATCGTACAGTTCAGAGGCTTCATCGACGATAGTCGCCACCTCTTCAAGCTGCATGTTTCTTCCCTGCAGGGCAGAAGTGAGTACTAACTTAGCAGAAGAAGCACCGAATACCCCGGCTAATACACGTTCGGTATGTCGAATCAGAGAAGATGGCGCCTGCTGATTCGGCATTAGCTCTTCTCGTTGCTGGCTCCAATACGCTTGAAAAGCCGCTTTTACTCGCGTTCGCCCAACAAACCTAGACGCTAGCATTTCTAGTTCCGCAACCGTAACACGACTCTGGTATAGGCTCATGTTTTCGCTTTCAGGCAGTGGCGTACCAACGAATGATGCCGATTGTAAGCGCTCACTTAGGCTTGGTCGTGTAGTCATAGAAACCACGACAAAACACACTGCATTGGCGACCACGCTGAGGATCATCCCCCAATCTGAAATCGCAATGTCAAAGCCAGCCAATACCTCTGGTGGGGTGATCAACCAAATCAAAAAGTTGTTACTGGCATTCCCGGCAAGCATGTCCGTTTGGCTCATTAACGTAATCAGCCAAATGGTAAAGCCTACCGCCAAGCCAACATACACACCCTTCTTATTCCCTTGACGCCAGTACATACCGCCCACCAGCGCAGGCGCGAATTGCGTGATCGCCGCAAATGAGAGAAAGCCGATCGCTGAGAGTGAGTGAATGGTATCTAACGCTTGATAAAAACCCCAAGCGCCAATTAGTAGGACTAAAATCAGACCACGGCGGATCCGCAGTAATAATTCAGAGAAGTGATGATGGTTACGCTGCGTCAATCGCATGCGACGCAATAGTAGTGGCATAACCAAGTCGTTCGATACCATGATCGCTAAGGCAATCGTCGACACGATAACCATGCCACTGGCCGCCGAAGTGCCACCTAAAAATGCAAGCAAAGCGATTTCACTCGCCCCTACCGACATCGGCACACTGATCACATAAGTATCAGGCGAAACACCACTCAACAAACCTTGCCCTACCCACGCAATAGGTAAAACAAAAATCCCCATCAAGATCAGATAAATGGGAAACAACCAACGAGCAACATGCAAATCTTGCGCGCGTTCATTTTCCACTACCATCGTATGGAATTGTCGTGGAAGACAAACAATCGCCAGCATCGTGAGTACAGTATGAATCAATATCGTCGGGATATTCGGTGACTGATACGTCTGTGCGGCAACATCAACTAAGCTCAAATTCTCGGTGTTCATCGCCAACCAAACAATGAATACACCGACCACTAAAAACGCCAACAGTTTGATAATCGATTCGAAGGCAATCGCCATCATCATCCCACGATGGTGTTCCGTGTTATCAATGTGCCGGGTACCAAATAGCATGGTAAAAATTGCCAGTGCGACCACGACAAACCACGACACGCTATCGTTTTGATAACCAAAATCGGTAGCCAGTTCTGGGGCAATGATTTCTAACCCCATGGTGATACCACGCAACTGCAAAGCGATGTATGGCAAAATTCCCGCAACCGCAATGAGTGTAACAACTACGGCCAAACCTTGAGATTTGCCGTAACGAGCTCCGATAAAATCAGCAATCGACGTGATGTGTTCCCGTTTAGCAATCAAAATAAGCCGAGCTAAAACGCGCCATCCGATGGTAAACACTAAAATGGGGGCAATATAGATGGGCAAGAAAGACCAAGGGTTACTGCTGGCCTGCCCGACCGTGCCGTAGAAGGTCCACGATGTACAGTACACCGCAATGGAAAGGCTATAAATCCACGGCCGCCAGCGTGCTAACCACCTTTTCTGAATGTCGCCGTACCACGCGATGATAAATAAGGCTCCCAAATACGCCAAAGAAACGGGAACCACCAGCCATCCTTGCATCCGATATCCTTTCTTGCCTTTCTTGCCGTGTTAAAGCAAGAGAATAAAAAAAACCTCTCCATTAGGGAGAGGTTTCATTTAACACTGCTTTCACAACGGAGACAAAGCTTAGTTTTTAACCTTTGTCACAGAAGTCTAATTCTGTGTTTCCAGTGACTTGTCTGATACATCGACCACATGATGTGGCTCTTGTGGTTCGAGCTTGATGAACAATGCCAATAAACCCATCGCGGCCATGCCCCAGAACACAAGTGGTCCCCAGTGCTCATAACCCCAGCCGCTCAACACGGTCACCAGTGCGATGAATGCGCCTAGCGGAATCGCGTTATACAATGCTTGCAGTGCCACTATCTTATTCTCTTCCGAGTTTTGGATATATTGAATCGCAGCAATGTGTGCCGTTGCGAAGGTCACGCCATGCAACAATTGAACAATCACCAAAGCAACAATCGACGTTGTCGATGCCGTAATACCCCAACGCATCATCACACCAACGGCAGCAACAACAAATAACGCACGCATTGACCAACCGACAAATAAACGCTTGCTCAGCGCAAACACTGCCACTTCGGCTGCAACACCCAAGCTCCACAGATAGCCAATCACATCTTCCGAATGACCTGCGGCTTTCCAGTGAATAGCGCTAAAACCGTAGTAAGCCGCATGACTGCCCTGAATTAATGACACCAACACTAAGAATTTAAGTATCGGCTTGTCTGTCAAAAGAGCACTCAGTTTTGGACGCTCCGCGCTTTGCCCACCAAGCGTAACGGGCATCGGGTTAGTCATACGCATTGAAAATAGCAACGAAACTAATACCCCGGCCATCGCCGTGTACAAGATCATATCAGAGCCAAATTCAGCCACCAGATAACCCACGGCCGTCGAACCCGCGATAAAGGCGATCGAGCCCCATAAGCGCGTACGGCCGTAGTCGAGCATTTTCAGACGAGCGTAGTAGTTTGCCATCGCATCCGATAATGGAACAATCGGTCCACAACAGAGGTTAAATAGCACCGTCGCTAACGCCATTAACCAAAAACTGCCACCTGTAAAAAAGTGAAATCCAACAAAAAGGAGGGCAGCGAAACTCAACCAACGTAAAGCAGGCATAAGGTGTTCAACTTTGTGCACTCGTGGGGTGATCACGATATTGGCGACACAACGTGTCGCAAGACCCAACCCAACTAGCAAACCGATGTCGGTCGAAGAGACACCTTGCTCCTTAAACCAAAGTGACCAAAATGGCAGATATACGCCATACGCAAAGAAGAATCCGAGAAAGTACTGGGAAATCCAGCCATACGGAGAAGGTTTCAACATTACTAATATCCTAAAACGGGAACATCAACGTTCGAACCGGGAATTATGGATCGCTATGCGTATTATAAAAAGGGAAGAATAGGCAACTTATCGTTTCCTCGATGGAATACTAACTTTGCGACATTGGCCATCTTAAAGCGAAATCATCGTGATTTAGACCAAAGTCGTCTGGCTTCCGGTAGGAAATTTGTCAGACTTAGAGAGTGTTCCTTCCATCATTGGGTGTTCTCATGCCTGACAAATTTAACATGCAATCTCCACCGTTCGACCGCTTAACCGAAGCACAACAGACACGACTGCGCTCGTCTCTGGACGTTGCCTACTATCGAGCTCGAGATGTAATTTTATCTTGCGGACAGAAGAACCCTCACTTGCATATTCTGATCAAAGGCGCGGTAGAAGAGCGCTCCCAAGATCAGCAGGAAGTGTTCGCGCATTATGCCAACGACGATATGTTTGATGTGCGCTCGTTACTTGAAGACAACGTACGTCATCAATACATCGCACTTGAAGACACGCTCTCCTATCTGCTACCGAAAGACGTCTTTCTGGCGCTTTACAACGAGAATGGTCAGTTTGCGGCCTATTTCGATAACAATTTATCAAAGCGACAAGAACTCATCGAAGCCGCTCACCAACAACAAAACTTGGCAGAGTTTATCCTCACCAAAGTTGACCGCAGCATTTATCACCCACCGATGATCCTTGAGCCAAATACGCCGATTAACGAGGTGACGCACACCCTAAAAGCAAATGGGATCGATGCAGCACTTGTCAAACTCAATGATGACGATCCGCGATTAGAAAAATGGCCCTCGGCTCATCCATACGCCATCGTGACGCGAACCAACATGCTGCACTCCGTGATGTTAGATGGCAGCGCACTCAATACCCCTGTTGGTGATATCGCCACCTTTCCTGTCTATCACGTTGATGATGGTGATTTTTTATTCAATGCCATGATCACCATGACCCGAAATCGAATGAAACGTCTCATGGTATGTGATGGCAACCAAGCCATCGGCATGCTGGATATGACCCAAATTCTCAGCGCGTTCTCCACCCACTCTCACGTGTTAACGCTCAGTATTGCCAGAGCAAGCAGTGTGGAAGAGCTCGCATTAGCCTCAAACCGCCAACGTCAATTGGTCGAGAGCTTATTGAGAAACGGCATCCGCACTCGCTTTATCATGGAGTTAATTTCCGCCGTGAACGAGCAAATTATCGAAAAAGCGTTCGAGTTAGTGGTTCCACCAGCCTTGCACGATCATTGCTGCTTAATCGTACTCGGCTCAGAAGGTCGAGGAGAACAAATTCTCAAGACAGACCAAGACAATGCTCTAATTATTCAAGATGGTTTGGAATGGCCTCATTGCGAACAAGTGATGCAATCCTTCACGCACACTCTACAACAGCTCGGTTATCCACTTTGCCCGGGTAAAGTCATGGTCAACAACCCGAAATGGGTCAAAACGCAGCAAGAGTGGATAAACACCTTAGACCGCTGGATAGCTAAAGCCGAACCACAACAAATCATGGACTTAGCCATTTTCAGTGACGCCCATGCTGTTGCGGGAAATCGCGAACTGCTGGCTCCAATCGCGACCCACCTTCGCGACACAATGAAAGATCGCATGTTGATACTGTCTGATTTTACTCGCCCTGCCTTGCAGTTTTCTGTGCCCCTAACTCTGTTTGGCAACGTAAAAAGTGCTAAGGACGGATTAGATATTAAACGCGGCGGCATTTTCCCAATTGTGCACGGCATTCGCACCTTGTCTTTGGAATATGCCATTGAGGAGAAGAACACGTTTGAGCGCATTGAAGCACTGAGAAATAAGCGCATCTTAGAGCCTGAAACGGCAGATAACCTCAACGAAGCACTGAAATTGTTCTTTAAGGTTCGCCTTAATCAACAACTCAAAAAGCAAGAAGCATTGAATAACATTGATATTAAACAACTGGATAGAACCGAGCGTGATTTACTTCGCCACAGCTTACATGTAGTGAAAAAATTTAAGCAATTTTTAGGCTTCCACTATCAAATTCGTGATTAACCATGATTTTCATAAATCATACAGAGGCGTAGGCAATGAACTGGTTACAACGCAAATACTGGCACTACAAACTGAAAGGCTCTCCTTATCAGTCGCTTTTTTGCACGCCCGATAAAACGGAATACGTTTCTCTCGACTGCGAAACCACCAGCCTTGATCCAAATCGCGCCGAGTTGGTGACCATTGCGGCCACGAAGATCATCGACAACCGCATCATCACTAGCCAGCCATTTGAAGTCCGCTTACGCGCGCCGCAATCGCTCGATTCTGGCTCAGTCAAAATTCATCGAATTCGCCACCAAGACTTAGTCGACGGGATTAGCGAAAAAGAGGCGCTGCTCGAGCTGCTCGACTTCATCGGCAACCGACCACTTGTCGGTTATCACATTCGTTACGATAAAAAGATTTTAGACCTTGCTTGTCTGAGGCAACTTGGCTTCCCACTTCCTAACCCGCTCATCGAGGTCAGTCAGATTTATCACGACAAGCTGGAAAGACATTTGCCGAATGCCTATTTCGACTTAAGTCTGGATGCCATTTGTAAACACCTCGAACTTCCTATCCAAGATAAACACGACGCTTTACAAGATGCGATTTCTGCCGCTTTGGTCTTTGTTCGCTTAACGAAAGGCGATTTGCCCAACCTAACCGCGCCGTATACATAAAAATCAGTTGACCTAGCTCCCAGAAATACTTTTGTTTCAGCGATTTCCCGGCGCTTCCTTCACTCTCATCCTAAAGTCTAATTGTGGAAATACGCGCAGTGACTGACAGTTATAAGCACAACGTCGTCATTACCACGACCAAGTTATTTAGAACCAAAAAACAGCCCTACAAAAACATATTCAGAATCTTATCTAGATTGGTGTAAGGCCGAGAAATAAGGCACAAGGAGAGAAGCCATGAGCGAAGCCCACGTTTATCCGGTAAAAGAAAATATTAAAACTCATACACACGCGGATAATGATACTTACTTAGCCATGTATCAGCAGTCGGTAACCGATCCAGAGGGCTTCTGGAACGAACACGGCAAAATCGTTGATTGGATCAAACCTTTCACCAAAGTAAAAAGCACCTCTTTCGATACTGGTCATGTCGACATTCGTTGGTTTGAAGACGGCACACTGAACGTCTCGGCTAACTGTATTGACCGTCATCTCGCAGAACACGGGGATGACGTCGCAATCATCTGGGAAGGCGATGATCCAGCCGACGACAAAACACTCACTTTCAACGAACTACACAAAGAAGTGTGTAAGTTCTCCAACGCATTGAAAGAGCAAGGCGTACGCAAGGGCGACGTGGTGTGTCTATACATGCCAATGGTGCCAGAAGCCGCAGTGGCTATGCTCGCTTGTACCCGTATTGGTGCGGTTCACACCGTAGTATTTGGCGGTTTCTCACCAGAAGCACTCTCTGGCCGTATCATCGACTCTGACGCGAAAGTCGTGATCACCGCTGATGAAGGCGTGCGCGGCGGGCGTGCCGTTCCACTGAAAAAGAACGTGGACGAAGCACTAACTAACCCAGACGTAAAAACCATCAATAAAGTGTTGGTGCTTAAACGTACAGGTGGTGATGTCGAATGGCATGAACACCGTGATGTTTGGTGGCACGAAGCAACAGCTAACGTTTCTGACGTTTGCCCACCAGAAGAGATGGAAGCCGAAGATCCGCTCTTCATCCTTTACACTTCAGGTTCAACAGGCAAACCTAAAGGTGTACTACACACGACTGGTGGTTACCTCGTCTACGCGGCGATGACCTTCAAATATGTGTTCGATTACCAACCAGGCGAAACCTTCTGGTGTACCGCGGACGTGGGTTGGATTACCGGTCACACTTACCTAATCTACGGTCCACTTGCAAATGGGGCGAAGACCATCTTATTCGAAGGTGTACCAAACTACCCAAGCACAAGCCGTATGAGCGAAGTAGTCGATAAACACCAAGTCAACATTCTATACACCGCCCCAACCGCGATTCGTGCGCTAATGGCAAAAGGTGATGAAGCGGTTGCAGGCACATCTCGTTCAAGCCTGCGTATCATGGGCTCAGTGGGCGAACCAATCAACCCAGAGGCGTGGGAGTGGTACTACAAAACGATTGGTAACGAGAACTCACCTATCGTCGATACTTGGTGGCAAACGGAAACTGGCGGCATCTTGATTGCGCCACTACCAGGGGCAACCGATCTAAAACCAGGCTCTGCGACTCGCCCATTCTTCGGCGTCCAGCCTGCTCTTGTCGATAACATGGGCAACATTCTTGAAGATACTGTTGCTGAAGGTAACTTGGTTATCCTTGATTCTTGGCCAGGCCAGATGCGCACGGTTTACGGCGACCATGAGCGCTTTGAACAGACCTACTTCTCAACCTTTAAGGGTATGTACTTCACCAGTGATGGTGCGCGTCGTGACGAAGACGGCTACTACTGGATCACTGGCCGTGTTGATGACGTACTAAACGTGTCGGGTCACCGTATGGGTACCGCTGAAATTGAATCAGCGCTAGTGGCGCACCACAAGATTGCAGAAGCGGCGATTGTTGGTATTCCACATGACATCAAGGGCCAAGCTATCTACGCTTACATTACATTGAACGATGGTGAATTCCCGTCAGCAGAGCTGCACAAAGAAGTTAAAGATTGGGTGCGTAAAGAGATTGGTCCAATCGCGACACCAGATGTACTGCACTGGACGGATTCCTTACCGAAGACTCGCTCTGGTAAGATCATGCGTCGAATCCTGCGTAAGATTGCAACGGGCGATACAAGCAACCTCGGAGACACATCAACGCTTGCCGATCCGAGCGTGGTAGACAAACTTATCGCAGAGAAAGCAGAATTGGCATAAATTCAACCAACTGTTTTAAAAGCACTTTAAAAACCGCCATCACTCATGGCGGTTTTTTGCTTGTGCGCACAAATTAGCCACACAAAGAACATGGCAATTATGTTGTTTTTGTTAACTTGGTTACAGAAACGAAGGTGGCTATTAGGAGATTAGACCAGTAAATTGCTGCTAATTGCTATGAATTAGCTATAATCTTGGTCGATTTTTTAAAATTTGCTCGGTTTTAACAAAAAAATCGTGCTGAACTATCGTATATTTGGGAATATAAACGTTCCACTCACGATAAGGGAAGATAGCAACATAATGTCTGCAAAGTCACGGATTCTTGTTCTAAACGGACCAAATCTTAACCTATTGGGTCTGCGCGAACCGACACACTATGGTCACAGCACCTTAGCACAAGTTGTGGATGCTCTTACGAAGCAAGCTCATAACGCTGGGGTGGAACTGGAACACCTACAATCAAATCGTGAGTACGAACTGATTGAAGCCATTCATGCTGCTTATGGCAAGATTGACTTCATCATCATCAATCCAGCGGCTTTCACTCATACCAGTGTGGCACTGCGAGATGCATTACTTGGCGTCGCCATCCCATTTATTGAGGTGCACTTATCAAATGTGCACGCACGTGAACCATTTCGTCATCACTCTTATCTGTCAGATAAAGCAGAAGGCGTGATTTGCGGTCTAGGCGCACAAGGTTATGAATTCGCTCTGTCTGCCGCGATTAATAAGCTACAGGCAAAGTAACCCTAACACTCTGCAACCCCACGAGGGTTGTCTTAATCACAAGATAAAAGAGAAAGAAAAGATGGATATTCGTAAAATCAAGAAGCTAATTGAGTTAGTTGAAGAGTCTGGCATTGCTGAGCTAGAGATTTCTGAAGGTGAAGAGTCAGTACGCATCAGTCGTCACGGCACTGCAGCCCCTCAAGCACCAGTTCACTACGCAGCAGCTCCAGTAGCGGCACCTGCTCCAGCAGCAGCGGCACCAGTAGCAGAAGCGCCAGCAGCAGAAGCTCCAGCAGCTGCAACGCCTGCAGGTCACCAAGTTCTTTCTCCAATGGTTGGTACTTTCTACCGTTCTCCAAGCCCAGACTCTAAAGCATTCGTAGAAGTGGGTCAGAAAGTAAATGCTGGCGATACGCTATGTATTGTTGAAGCAATGAAAATGATGAACCAAATCGAAGCGGACAAATCTGGCGTTGTTACAGCGATCCTAGCTGAAGACGGCCAACCAGTTGAATTCGACCAACCTCTTGTTGTAATCGAATAAGCGGGGCTTGCCTTATGCTAGACAAAGTAGTCATCGCGAACCGAGGTGAAATTGCACTTCGTATTCTTCGCGCTTGTAAAGAATTAGGTATTAAGACCGTCGCTGTTCACTCGACAGCTGACCGCGATCTTAAGCACGTACTACTCGCAGACGAAACCGTGTGTATCGGCCCTGCTCGTGGTATCGACAGCTACCTAAATATCCCACGAATTATTTCTGCAGCAGAAGTAACAGGGGCCGTTGCCATTCACCCTGGTTACGGCTTCTTGTCAGAAAACGCAGACTTCGCTGAGCAAGTTGAGCGCAGTGGTTTCATCTTCGTTGGTCCAAAAGCAGACACTATCCGCCTGATGGGTGACAAAGTGTCGGCTATCAACGCAATGAAGAAAGCTGGTGTTCCTTGTGTACCTGGTTCTGACGGTCCTCTGGACAACGACGAAGAGAAAAACAAGGCGTTTGCTAAACGCATCGGTTATCCAGTCATCATCAAAGCGTCTGGTGGCGGCGGTGGCCGTGGTATGCGTGTCGTTCGCGCAGAAAAAGACCTAATCCAAGCGATTGCAATGACGCGTGCTGAAGCAAAAGCAGCGTTCAACAACGATATGGTTTACATGGAGAAATTCCTAGAAAACCCTCGTCACGTTGAAGTGCAAGTTATCGCTGACGGTCAAGGCGGCGCAATCCACCTTGGTGAGCGTGACTGTTCAATGCAACGTCGTCACCAAAAAGTAGTGGAAGAAGCGCCAGCACCAGGTATCACTGAAGAGATGCGTAAGTACATCGGTGAACGTTGTACTCGTGCATGTATCGAAATTGGTTACCGCGGCGCAGGTACGTTCGAATTCCTGTACGAGAACGGTGAATTCTACTTCATCGAAATGAACACTCGTATTCAGGTAGAACACCCAGTAACAGAAATGGTTACCGGCATCGACCTAATCAAAGAACAGCTTCGCGTTGCTGCGGGTCAACCTCTGTCATTCACTCAAGATGACATTAAGATCCGTGGCCATGCGATTGAGTGCCGTATCAACGCAGAAGACCCAGAACGCTTCCTACCATCTCCAGGTAAGATCGAGCGTTTCCACGCGCCTGGCGGTATGGGTGTGCGTTGGGAATCACACATCTATTCTGGCTACACAGTACCACCTCATTACGATTCAATGATTGGTAAACTGATCACTTACGGTGAGAACCGTGATGTAGCGATTGCACGTATGAAAAACGCACTGGGTGAGATGATCATCGAAGGCATCAAAACTAACGTGCCACTGCAATTCTCCATTATGAATGACGAAAACTTCCAGCATGGTGGTGCAAACATCCACTACCTAGAGAAGAAGCTCGGCTTACAATAAGCCTTAGCTAACGTCTTAAAAAATGCCCACACCCGTGGGCATTTTTGTTTTGTATGGACTCTAAGCATTCAACAAATACGTAGGCTTATTTGGGTATATACTCAAACAAATCGTAGAGTTCTGGTAAACTCTGCGCCACTTCATTCACTTTAAGAGCAAAAACCAATGCCTTGGATTCAAATCAAACTCAACGCGACCAATGAAAACGCTGAGCAAATCGGCGATATGCTAATGGAAGAGACTGGCGCGCTGTCTGTTACATTCTTAGACGCGCAGGATACACCTGTATTCGAACCTCTACCTGGCGAAACTCGCTTATGGGGCGATACTGATATTCTGGCACTGTATGATGCAGAAGCAGACACTAACTTCATCATCGACCAAATTAAAGCGAGCAATATGCTGGCTGACAATTTTGCTTACAAAGTAGAACAGCTTGAAGATAAAGACTGGGAACGCGAATGGATGGAAAACTTCCACCCAATGAAATTTGGTGAACGCCTATGGATTTGTCCAAGCTGGCGCGACATTCCAGATCCTGACGCTGTTAATGTTATGTTGGATCCTGGCCTTGCATTCGGTACGGGTACTCACCCTACAACAGCACTTTGTCTTGAGTGGCTAGAAAGCATGGATCTTAGCGGTAAGACCGTTATCGACTTCGGTTGTGGCTCGGGCATTCTGGCGATCGCGGCGATCAAACTAGGCGCTGAAAAAGTGATAGGGATCGACATTGATCCTCAAGCACTGCTTGCTTCGAAAGACAACGCAGAGCGTAACGGCGTTGCCGACAAACTAGAAGTTTACCTTCCTCAAAACCAACCAGAAGGTCTGATTGCAGACGTGGTTGTTGCTAACATTCTTGCTGGCCCATTGCGTGAACTTGCACCAATCATTAAAGGCCTAGTTAAGCCACATGGCGACCTCGCTATGTCTGGCGTATTAGACACTCAAGCCGAAGATGTTGCGAACTATTACCGTGACGAGCTTCACATTGACCCGATTGTTGAGCAAAGTGAATGGTGTCGCATCTCTGGTCGTAAGCAAGGCTAGACAAGGTTTTCAGAGCTAATTGTTTGAAATTCATACAATTTACAAAAACAATTTGTAAATGCTCAAATATTAGTCTTTTCACGCAGTGAAAAAATGCGTAAAATGCGCGCCCTTGCTGGTACAGAACTGTGATGACGTTTTGAAAATCGGAAACTATCAACTTAAGAACAATCTAATCGTAGCCCCTATGGCTGGTGTAACGGATAGACCGTTTCGCGAGTTGTGTCTTCGCTATGGTGCGGGAATGGCCGTCAGTGAAATGATGTCTGCTAACCCAAAACTATGGGGAACGTCAAAGTCGAAACAGCGCATGGTACACGAGGGCGAATCGGGCATTCGCTCTGTACAGATTGCGGGTTCCGATCCACAGCTTATGGCGGACGCAGCTCAATTCAGTGTTGAGAACGGTGCACAAATCATCGACATCAACATGGGCTGCCCGGCAAAAAAAGTGAATAAGAAGCTAGCGGGCTCTGCTCTGCTTCAATACCCAAACATTATCGAAGAGATTTTGAAAGCGGTCGTGAATGCAGTGGACGTTCCTGTAACGTTAAAGACTCGAACTGGCTGGGATACAGACAACAAGAACTGTGTCCAGATCGCTAAATTAGCCGAAAACTGCGGCATACAAGCTCTTGCTCTGCATGGCAGAACGAAAGCATGTATGTACAAAGGTGAGGCCGAATACGACAGCATTAAAGCGGTAAAAGAGGCGATTTCAATTCCGGTTATCGCGAACGGTGATATCGATAGCCCGGAGAAAGCCAAATTTGTACTGGAGTACACCGGTGCGGACGCTTTAATGATTGGACGCCCTGCCCAGGGTCGTCCTTGGATTTTCCAGGAAATCCATCACTATTTGGAAAACGGCACCACAATGGAGGAGCTTCCAACTGAGGAAGTGAAAACCATTATGCTTGGTCATGTGAATGCTCTGCATGAATTTTATGGGGAGTTCTTAGGTCCACGTATCGCGCGCAAGCACGTTGGGTGGTACCTGAAAGAGCATGAACAGGCAAGTGAGTTTCGCCGTACCTTCAACGCTATCGACGCAGCTCCGCTGCAAATTGAGGCGTTAGAAGGTTATTTTGATAACGTTGCATCATAATTAAGAGAAGAGCTAGACCGAATATGTTCGAACAAAATCTGACTTCAGAAGCATTAACAGTAACTACAGTAACGTCACAAGACCAGATTACTCAGAAGCCTTTACGTGACTCTGTTAAAGCGTCTCTTAAAAACTACCTTGCTCAACTAAACGGCCAGGAAGTAACAGAACTATACGAATTAGTTCTAGCTGAAGTTGAACAGCCACTATTAGATACTATCATGCAGTACACTCGCGGTAACCAAACTCGCGCGGCAACTATGATGGGTATCAACCGCGGTACTCTTCGCAAAAAACTTAAGAAATACGGCATGAACTAAGACCGGCTTTCAAAAAGTATTTGGAACAAGCCGTTACCTTTTTAGGTAACGGCTTTTCTTTATCTACTAAAACACTACGAATAACGCTCACTTTGTTCAGCATTACCAACTGGCTTTAAGATAACAACTGCTGAGCCAAACAATAGCAAAGCCACGAAAGCGACCCATTCATTACCTACAGAATAAGCGAAACCCGCCAAGGCAGACCAAATCGCGACACCAAAGTGCATCATACTCATTCCAGAAGACATCAGCACACCTCGATGTTCATCAGATAAGCTTGCTATATGTGCTTGTAACGCCGGAGAGCCTACCCCTCCAGCAAGAGACCAGAGCACTAGAGCTGGAAGATAAGCGGTCACCGTACTCATCTCATTTGAGAACACCCATGCACTGCAAGGTATGCACACCATTAAAGCCACTCGCATAACGGCTCGAGAGCTACCAAGCCAACGGCAAGCTCTCCCCACGCACATATTTCCAACCACACTCACGATCCCTAGAGCAGCATAAATAGCGCCCACCCAACCGAGCGCCAACTCGCTGGTATCTCGAATATGAAGGCCTATCAGGTTAAATACACCAATACCTCCCCCTAGGCCTAAACACATCGCTAGAATCGCCCTCAACGCGCCTGGAAGATGAATGACGTCTGTGATAGGTGGTAGAGTATCTGACTTCTTGGACTCATTATGCTTGTTGTTCATGAACACTACGCTCATGGCACCGACAAGAAGAGCCGCAACGCCCAAAATAATAAAAGCGGCACGCCATGATAAAAGCTGGGTCAACAATGCTCCGATCGCCGGGCTGGTTATCATACCCAGCGTTAATCCCGCCTGAACCATCACAATTTGACGCATCGCTCTATTACCCTTCGCGTCTCCCGCCAACGCGAATGCAATTGGCAACATGCCTGCACTTGCAATACCTGTGATCACTCGACTTGCAATCGCAAGTTCAAAATCATGAACTATGCCCGTCGTAATAGACGCAACCCCAAATACGAAGCAAGCAGGCAACATGATACGAATACGCCCAACCCGGTCTGATAAACGTCCCAGGTAAGGAGCACAAATTGCTATAGCTAAACTATATGCCGTAATAAATAACGTAACCTGACTCGGTTGAACACTTAAATCATTTCCGATAGGTTCAAGAATAGATCCAAGCATCAACTCATCAGCACCAACAAGAAAAGCAACAAGAAAAGCAACAAGAAATAGGATCATGGACTGCATCATAGCGCCACCTCCTGTTCTGTTTCCGATTCAGCATAAGTGAGCAACGAAATATCTAAAACTCTATCAGGCCAAGATTGTAAAAACGCCTTCTCATGAGATACCACAATCACACTACCAGAAAAGCGCTGGAGAGCCTCTTTAAGCGCATTTTTACTGCTGCTATCCAAATGTGTCGTTGGCTCGTCCAACAGCAAAACATTGCATTTCTGGACTGATAAACAACAAAGTTTCACGCGAGTTTGCTCACCTCCACTTAATGTATCTAGGTGGCGCTGCGTCTTATCTCCGGTGACCCCAAAGCGAGCTAATAGCTTGCGTGATTCTTTGCTTGATATCGTTGGATCACAAGAGCATAGCTCCTGCTCAGGCGTGTGCTGAGGGTGACGCCAAGACAAATCTTGAGAAAAATACCCAATCATTGCACCTTTTGCCAATACCACCTCACCAGAGAGCGGCTCGATCTCCCCCATAAGGGTTTTAATTAAAGTCGACTTACCTACGCCGTTAAAACCAGAAACGACCAACTTCTCCCCGCGCGCTAACGTGATATCAAGGGCAGGAAGCAGAGGCTGCTGATAACCTATCATCAACGCTTTTGCGTCAATCACATACTGTTGCCCAATAGGCTGGTGAGCAAAGTCAAACATCGAAACTTTCTCTATACAATTCAGTTGAATACGTTCGATTTTATCCAGTTTTTTCTTGCGTCCCTTAGCAAGACTCGCGTTAACTCCAGCGCCATTTTTGGCAATAAATTGCTCTAACTTTCGAATTTCATTTTGCTGAGCCTTATATTGCTTTTCTAACAAAGCACCGTCGTGATGCTTTTGCTGCATTGCTTTGACATAAGTGCCGCTGTATTTTCGGACCGTTTGATAATCAATATCACAAATACTGGTCGCTACTTGATTAAGGAAGTCAATATCATGAGAAACCAGTAAAACAGTGCCAGTGTAATCGTTGAGAAACGTGACCAACCATTCAATGTGCAGAGCATCAAGATAGTTTGTCGGCTCGTCGAGAATTAACACATCGGGGTTGCGGAGTAACAACCTCCCTAAAAGGACCTTGTGTCTTTGCCCCCCACTTAGCGAGACAAGCGGTGTATCTAAGCCAAATTGATAAATGCCAAGACCTACAGCAACTTGTTCAATTTTGGTATCAATTGCATAGAAGTCTTCATCTTCTAAATATGCCTGTAGTCGGGCGACTTGGCTTAAAAGAGATGTAGAGTGAGAATCGGTCATCGCCTGATACAAAGTCCAAAGCTTCTGCTCGGCAGCGTATAAGTTCTCAAAAGCACTCTTTAAGCATTCATAAACCGTCAGCGCATTATCCATCTTAAAATGTTGCTCTAAATACCCCACCTCAAGGTTTGGTAACCAGTCAATGCAGCCCTTATCTGCAGATAATTCACCGATAAGCAGTTTTAATAAGGTGCTTTTTCCAACGCCATTCGCTCCGGTGATACCTATTTTCTCTCCCTCGTTAATTCGAAATGTCGCGTTGTTATATAAACTCTTATCAGCGATCTGATAAGACAAATTTTTAACTTGTAAAATACTCATGTTTTTAACCAAATAAAAAGGGCCGGTGATCTATACCGGCCCTTATTTCAATACTGGATAATGCTTTGTAGCTGCTTAACAGATACAAAAAGGCCGATGATGAAATATCACCGGCCATCTCTTCTCTTTTATCAGGTGTACAAACGCCTGCGTATAACTTCAGCGAAGTTGCTCACGCATAAAACACCTGATGAAGATTAATTTAAGACTCCGAGCAACACTTCATCGCGTTTTTTGCACGGAGTTCAGCCTTCTTACAAAGCTTTTAAACAAGAGATATAACATGGTTTACTGTCGAAAAAACATTCGATGTGAAGCGTACACCTTTAGAATAAAAAGTACCAGATAATTATTAAAAACTATCGTGACTTAGACGAAGATCCACTGAAAGAAGACCTTTCCTCAGTCAATGTGCTAGGTGAACGACTTACTCAGCAAGCACAGCTATGAGAGCAGCTATACCGCTCACGTTATACGAACGTAGTGGTGGCTTTGTAGGTTGGAGAGGGTTAGAAGGAAGAAGTAGCGAATATCCTTTAAGGCAGGCACTGGCTTAAATAGATCTGCAAACAAAATCCATGTTCGGAAAGTTTTAAATGCGCTGAGTTTATTTTAATGAGCGCCTGTGGCTAAATCAAAACATCTAAAGCAGAGAAATCTTCCCCGAAAATAACATAACCTAGTGAATAAACTTTCCAGGTAATAATAAAGGAAGCTTTGGTAAGTAAGCACAAGGGCTCAAAACTAGCGCTCGAGACTGGGACCCGGCTCAGCAGAAACCGCAGGAACTGCGCAACACCTCACTCATGACAGAGCTTAGAAAGCATAGCGAGAGAAGAGCCTGCCTCTCGATGCAAGGTTTCAATATGGAAATGGGGTTAAGGGAAGTAGGGTAACCAAAACGAAAAAAAGCCCCAGTCTTTCAACTGGGGCTTAATATAAGTGGCGGAGTGGACGGGACTCGAACCCGCGACCCCCGGCGTGACAGGCCGGTATTCTAACCAACTGAACTACCACTCCGCAGTGGTATCACTCGCTTGTAATCAGCAAGTGTCCAAA
>NZ_JAMZAQ010000004.1:0-421207 GCF_024181795.1 Vibrio sp. Y10_XG_PY6 | reverse complement strand
GCGTTGAGCTAACCTGTACTAATTGCCCGTGAGGCTTAACCATACAACACCCAAGGGGTTTTGATGGACTCAATGAAAGAACATTGAATGTGTAAGAACGAGAATTAAGAAACAGCTTTCCAGATTAAAGAATTTGCTTGGCGACCATAGCGTTTTGGACCCACCTGATTTCCATGCCGAACTCAGAAGTGAAACGAAATAGCGCCGATGGTAGTGTGGGGCTTCCCCATGTGAGAGTAGGACATCGCCAGGCTTTAAATTTTGGACACTTGCTGATTACAAGCGAGTGATACCACTGCGGAGTGGTAGTTCAGTTGGTTAGAATACCGGCCTGTCACGCCGGGGGTCGCGGGTTCGAGTCCCGTCCACTCCGCCACTTATTTGAGAGTCGTCTCATTAAACACGAACTGCAGGGGTGTAGCTCCAATTGGCAGAGCAGCGGATTCCAAATCCGCGTGTTGGGAGTTCGAATCTCTCCACCCCTGCCATATATCAAGGCTCTGACTTAGGTCAGAGCCTTTTTCGTTTCTAGCGAATAGTTGTCGACATCTGATGCACATTGATCTTAAGAGCATATTACATCGGTGACTTAAGCCATTCTATTTTCCATTGCAATAGATTGCGTCACTAAGCTTCGGTGTATCGTTTTACCCTTTCTTACTTCTCTTCATACTCCCATTACTCTTCGTTAGTGAGCTAGTTGATTTACTACTTGATCTATATGACGTGTATAGAAAAGGTTAGTGGTTACATTGGCTTGGATGATTACTGACTTGGTTCCTGTTATTATCATGAGTTAATGCTAATAATTAGGAAGTAAGTTTATGCCACATTTTCGATTCCGTGCTGTAGAGCCGCAAGCTGTTCAGGCACTATCAAAGCCTCTGACGGATGAACTTCAGCCTCTGATGGACTGTCCGCGTGAGGATTTTACTTTTGAGTATATCTACACTACGTTTTTCAATGAGGGTGAGGTGAGTGCTGCATATCCTTTTGTCGAAGTGCTTTGGTTTGACCGTGGTCAGGAAGTACAAGATAAAGTTGCTAAGCTTATTACACAGCAAGTTCGTGGTATTGCTGGTGCAGATATTGATGTTGCTGTTATCTTTTCAGCTTTATCCCCTAAAGCTTATTACGATAATGGCGAACACTACTAAAGGCTAAAAGCTATGAAGCTGAGTTTCATTGTATCTTTGGGTTTATGTTTCTCAGCTTCTGTATACTCTACTCCTTGGGAGTCTGTTGCTAACCCTACCCGAAACTCTTCTTCCTCTATTGGTAGTTATGCCAACGGTTGTTTGGATGGCGCATTACCTTTGCCTCTTGATGGCGTTGGTTATCAAGTTTTACGTAGTAAAACGAAACGCTACTATGGGCACCCTAAAACGATAGAGTTTATTGAAAACCTAGCGCTTCAAGCTCATCAAAATCTCAACACAACGCTGCTTATAGGTGACCTGTCTTTACCAAGAGGAGGAAGGTTTTCTTCTGGCCATTCTAGTCACCAAACTGGGTTAGATATTGATATCTGGTTAAGACTCGCTGACCAACCGCTTTCTTATAACGAATTACAACTCCCTAAGCCAATGAGTGTGGTGGACTTAAAAGGGTATTCCATACTTACCCATCGCTGGGAAGATAGGCACTTTAGGCTGATTCGATATGCTGCACAGAGTGAGGATGTTGCACGAATTTTTGTACATCCTGTTATTAAGGAGCAGCTTTGCTCGCAAGAAGAAGGCAAAGAACGTTCTTGGTTACGTAAAGTTCGCCCTTGGTGGGGGCATCATTATCACTTCCACGTCAGGTTATCTTGTCCTGAGTCGAGTAGCTACTGTGTTGAACAAGCTCTGCCTCCCGCTGGTGATGGTTGTGGGGTAGAGCTCGCTAGTTGGGGACCGAAAGTTAAGCCTATCGATAAGCCGCCGTCTGCGAAAGTTATTGCTAAGCCCAAGCGAAAAAAAGCGATTCCACCGCAATGCCAATCACTTATCCCTACTAACTAGGTTTATATTCCCTTACGTATCTCTTTTATGAAACTGGAGAAACATCATACTTTTGTCTACAGTGAATAATACCAATACAAAAACTAACCTAATTAGTTTTGGTGACATAATATAGAAATCTAAATTAAACAAAGAGTTGTAGTATAGATAAGTCGTAACTTCTCTGTTTAGAAAGATCTTTCGTCACGATACTTTGGTTTCTTAGCAATATGTCTGTCAGTTGGCTAGCGAAGCAATAACAAGGCAGACAAGTGTGTGAGGCGGGAATGGATACTTCTCCTGCTAGAAGAGTAAATCAAGGATAAAACCATGACTATGATTTGTGCAAAAGAGTTTGCAGAGTGGTTAAGACACAGATTTAGCAGTGAAACGAAAGGGGTCTTATTGACTCGGGTTGATGTAAACCACCTGACAGGACGTCAGCGTCTTGATCCCGGATTTGTTAATGATGTGCATTACGAGCTGATGCAATATGGAATGGCTTTTGTTACGGACACGAGCCGAGAAAACTTTTATCTTGTGCCGGTTTCCCAAGCTGAAAATTGGCGAGATAGGTTAGAGTCTCATTTTGAAAAAGAGTTGTTTTGTAATATCTATCCTATTGAAAAGTCGGGTTAAAAAAAGGTTCAACTTTGTCTCCAAAGTTGAACCCACTTGTTCTTATGCTAACCCTTGAATAATCACGAACTTCTCCAGTAACTGCTCTTCTGTTTCGACATGATCCGGGTCTGTGATGATGCATTTTGTAATCGGACACACTGACTGACAGGTCGGCTTTTCGTAATGTCCCTTACACTCTGTACATAGAGCTGGGTCAATCTCGAAAATGCTTTCTCCCATGCTGATTGCCCCATTGGGGCATTCGGGATCGCACATGTCGCAGTTGATGCATTTGTCAGTAATGAGCAAGGCCATGATTACTTACCAGTCGGGTTACGGGTGTCCTGCCCTGAGTTTAAGTTACGCATCAATAGACCGTATTCTAAATCTAGATCTGCTGGTACTGGAATGAAGACGAAGTGACCATTCCCTTTGGCATCCTCAATAGGCTCTGACTTACGGTTTTCCATCGCTTCTAGCGTGAAAACAACATTACCTTTTGGCGTCATTAGCTCAAGACTATCACCGACAAGGAATTTGTTTTTCACTTCTACTTCAGCCATATCACCACGACGTTTACCAGTGAACTCACCGACAAACTGTTGAGCATCAGAGACTGAGTAGCCGTAATCGTAATTTTGGTAGGTGTCGTGAGTATGACGACGTAGGAAGCCTTCGGTATAGCCACGGTGAGCTAGGCTCTCTAGTGTGCCCATTAGGCTTTCATCAAATGGTCGGCCTGCTACAGCGTCATCAATCGCTTTACGGTAAACCTGTGCAGTACGAGCACAGTAATAGAATGATTTAGTACGACCTTCGATTTTCAGCGAGTGCACACCCATCTTAGTTAAGCGCTCAACATGCTGTACCGCACGTAGGTCTTTTGAGTTCATGATGTAAGTGCCGTGCTCATCTTCGTACGCTGCCATTTTTTCTTCTGGACGGTGCGCTTCAGAAAGTAGAACGACTTCATCCGTTGGTTTACCACGACCAATTGTGGTTTCAGGGCGTTCGTCTTGTACTTCGACAGGCTGTGCTTCAGATGGGTCAAATTTCTCTACGATATCACCAGCGTCGTTTTCTTTGCCTTCTTCCACTTTGTATTCCCAACGGCACGCGTTAGTGCAAGTGCCTTGGTTAGGATCACGTTTGTTGATGTAACCAGAAAGTAGGCAACGACCAGAATAAGCCATGCATAATGCACCGTGAACGAATACTTCAAGTTCAGTTTCAGGACAATGCTCACGAATTTCTTCGATTTCTTCTAAAGATAGTTCGCGAGAAACGATCACACGTTCCACGCCATTCGCTGCCCAGAACTTAACAGTCGCCCAGTTTACAGCGTTTGCTTGTACAGAAAGGTGAATTGGCATTTCTGGGAAAGCTTCACGAACCATCATGATTAGGCCTGGATCTGACATGATCAATGCGTCAGGACCCATCTCTACGATTGGCTTAAGATCACGGATGAACGTTTTTAGCTTCGAGTTGTGTGGTTGAATGTTACATACCACATAAAGCTTTTTGCCTAGAGCATGCGCTTCATCGATACCGATTTTTAGGTTTTCGTGGTTAAACTCATTGTTACGTACGCGAAGGCTGTAGCGAGGTTGGCCAGCGTAAACTGCATCTGCGCCGTAGGCGAATGCGTAACGCATGTTTTTCAGGCTTCCCGCAGGAGACAGTAGCTCAGGTACGAATGCTTTCTCAGTTGTCATTGCTCAATTCTCTTTTATCTGATCACAAGTCAGGCCAATTCCACCTAATGGAAATGGGGCGCAAATTTTACGTTAAAATGTGAACTGTGACTAGGGTAATTGTGCTTCAGATAGAAAAACGCCCTCAAAAAAAGTGAGGGCGTTATGGTTAACCTTTATACAATGTTAAGCGTTAGGATTTGGTAAGCCGCCTAGCGCATCATATAGGTTGGGTAGGAAAGCACTGAACTCCCCACACATCAGAGAGAAGTCTGCATCAAATCGAGCCGCTTGATCTTCACGTGGAATATCGTCATTTTGATCTTTCAATTCATCAGAGAATTTTAGACGCTTAATACCCGCATCTTCTGTCATGATGAATTCAATACGATCTTGCCAATTAAGTGCAAGCTTCGTTACGACTTTATCTGCTGCGATGTGGTTGCGGATTTCATCTGTGGTCAGCTCTTGCTTCTTACAACGAATCACGCCACCTTCTTCAAGCACGGATTTTAGCTCTGCTTCGTCCATCATGGTGATACCTTGAGGTGTGTCGCCCGTTTTCACCCACTCGGTTAGCGTTGTTTCAATCGCTACTTCTGGAATGGCAGGAACAACAGGTAAACTACCCATGGTTTTACGAAGTAGTGCTAATACGTCTTCCGCTTTTTTGTAGCTGCTTGCGTCAACAAGGATGAACCCTTCTTTTGGCATGATGAGCACGTGAGTGTGGCTGCTACGGCTAAATGCGCGAGGCAGTAAATCCATTACGATGTCATCTTTCAGGTTGTCTTTCTCTTTCTTCTTCAGAGGACGACCTTCTTGCGCTTCCATTGCTTCTACTTTTGCATTCAATGACTCTTTGATCACTGAGGCAGGTAGCATTTTCTCTTCTTTCTTGGCGCAAATCAGAATGCGGTTTTCTGACACGTGAGTCATCATGTCGCCATGTCTACCCATTGCACTGACCCAGCCAAATTTCTGTTTATCTTGACTGCCACATGGGGTGAATCGGAATTCAGACAGTTGAGTTTCTAGTTGTTCGGCGTTGAAAGTAACCTCGCGGTTAACGCGGTATACCAGACAGTTTTTAAACCACATAAATCTTCTCTAGGCTTGATGACAAGGGACTAATCATAGGGAATTTTTGTGCTGATGTCTTAATAGAAATGAAAAATATCCGAATGAACCTCAAAAGAAAGTTATATGAAAATTTGTTTTCAAAGGTCACAAAAGTGTCATAATTGGTAGTGATAATGCTTATGCATAGAGGGGCGCTTTGTCTCTTAAATTCATTAGCTCAACGAACATAAGGTTACTCAATTATGTCTAGAAGGATTCTGGTTGTTGAAGACGAAGCTCCTATTCGCGAAATGCTGTGCTTCGTACTTGAGCAGAAAGGTTACCAAGCGGTAGAAGCGGAAGATTACGATACTGCAGTAACCAAACTGGCTGAACCCTTCCCTGATTTAGTTTTACTGGATTGGATGTTACCAGGCGGCAGCGGCATTAACTTCATCAAACACATGAAGCGAGAGGAATTAACGCGCAACATTCCAGTTGTGATGCTTACCGCTCGTGGTGAAGAAGAAGATAAAGTGCGCGGTTTAGAAGTCGGTGCGGATGACTACATTACTAAGCCATTTTCTCCTAAAGAGTTGGTTGCCCGCTTAAAAGCGGTGATTCGTCGCGTAACCCCGACCGCATTGGAAGACGTAATTGATGTGCAGGGATTGAAGCTT
This sequence comes from Vibrio sp. Y10_XG_PY6, assembly GCF_024181795.1. Taxonomy (NCBI): domain Bacteria; kingdom Pseudomonadati; phylum Pseudomonadota; class Gammaproteobacteria; order Vibrionales; family Vibrionaceae; genus Vibrio; species Vibrio sp. Y10_XG_PY6. Next base: position 415,162 of record NZ_JAMZAQ010000004.1, on the reverse strand, counting down.
GATCCTGTATCACACCGTGTCACGGCTAATGATGCACCATTAGATATGGGCCCAACAGAGTTTAAAATGCTGCATTTTTTCATGACGCATCAAGAGCGTGTGTACAGCCGTGAGCAGCTATTAAACAATGTTTGGGGTACTAACGTGTATGTTGAAGATCGTACGGTCGATGTTCATATTCGCCGCCTGCGTAAAGCATTGGAAGCCGCAGGTCATGATAAGCTGATCCAAACTGTTCGTGGTGCTGGATACCGCTTCTCGACAAAGGCATAAATTAACACGCAGCTTATCGGTACCATTTCTGGAGTTATGAGTGGTTGAAAGATTAACGTGGAAAAAGCTGGCCTGGGAGCTGGCTTTTTTTTACACCCCATGGGTGATAGTAGGTTGGATATTCGGTTATATGCCGTGGTTGCTTTTGGCTGCTACGGCATTGCAGCTTGTGTGGCATTTGCATAACCAAGTACGTTTATCTTCTTGGTTATGGGATGAAAAGCGCCTTACACCACCGTCTGGTAGCGGTAACTGGGAATCTTTGTTCAATGGCTTGTATCGCTTACAGCAGCGTCAACGCCGTAAACGCAAAGAGCTTACTAATCTCATTCGCCGATTCAGAAATGGTGCGGAATCGTTACCCGATGCCGTCGTGGTGTTCCGTGCTGAAGGCAATATCGTTTGGTGTAACAAACTGGCTCAACACTTATTGGGTTTCCATTGGCCGGAAGACTCTGGTCAACCTATCTCCAACCTCATTCGTACGCCTGATTTTATCAAGTACCTCAACAAGAAAGACTTCTCTGAGCCATTGGAAATGCGCTCACCACTCAATGTCGAACGCATGCTAGAACTACGTATAGTACCGTATACCGAAGGTGAACATTTGATGGTGGTGCGTGATGTTAGCCAGTTAAAACAACTTGAGGGAATGCGCCGTAATTTCTTTGCTAACGTTTCTCATGAACTGCGTACACCAATGACGGTGCTACAAGGTTATTTAGAGATGACAGAAGACCCTGACATGGTTGTGGGCCCAATGTGGAGCAAAGCGCATGGCGTCATGACGGAGCAGCTCAACCGCATGAACAGTTTGGTGAACCAATTACTGACGCTATCTAAAATTGAAGCGGCACCTATGCATGAGCTTGAAGAAGTCGTGAATGTACCTGCGATGCTCGAAGTACTAGAAAAAGAGGCGGTCAGCCTTAGTGGGGACAACCAACATAAATTGAAATTTGATGTTGATGCTAGCCTACGCGTACTGGGCGATGATGACCAGTTACGTAGTGCTATCTCTAACCTCGTTTATAATGCTGTCAAATACACACCGCCTGGCGCGAACATTAATGTTCGTTGGTTCCAGACATCTCAAGGCGCATGCTTAGAGGTGGAGGATAGTGGTGATGGTATAGAACCTCAGCACCTCCATCGACTTACTGAGCGTTTTTATCGCGTCGATAAAGCAAGATCACGCGATACCGGAGGGAGTGGGTTAGGGTTGGCTATTGTGAAACATGCGCTGAGTCACCATGACTCTCATTTAGAAATTCACAGTGAAGTAGGTGTGGGCAGTAAGTTTTCTTTCGTATTGCCTGAGCGTTTGGTGGTGAAATAATGGCGTTACGATTGGCAAAAACATTTAGTTTATTCGCGCTTGTTTGTTCCTGTATGGCTGCCGCTCAAGATAAACCATTGCCGAGTTATCATAAAACGACGGGGATTGTCGGGAACTTGCTCTCTGTTGGATCCGATACACTTGCGGGTATGACAACGCTTTGGGTTGAAGAGTTTAAATCCATTTACCCGAATATTAATGCGCAAGTCCAAGCGTCTGGCTCTTCCACGGCGCCCCCTGCATTGACCGAACAAACAGCTCAGTTTGGTCCCATGAGTCGCCCGATGCGTTTAAGAGAGGTTGAAGCGTTTGAACGTGAACATGGTTACAAGCCAACGGCGCTTAGGGTTGCGATCGATGCTATCGGTATTTTTGTCCATCAAGACAATCCAATTCAAGGGCTCAGCTTTAGTCAGTTAGATGCTTTGTTTTCTGCAACACTGCGCTGTGGTGAAAGTCAATTTGTCACAAACTGGCAGCAACTCGGTCTTGAATCACAGTGGGCAAAGCGAAACGTACAGTTGTTTGGTCGTAACTCCGTTTCTGGAACTTATGGTTACTTCAAAAGCAATGCCTTGTGTGGCGGCGATTTCAAGACCCGAGTAAACGAGCAGCCAGGCTCCGCGTCAGTTGTGCAAGCTGTAGCGTCAACCATCAGTGGAATTGGTTATTCCGGTGTCGGTTATCGAGTGGCAGGCGTACGCTTAGTTCCGGTGGCAAAAACGGGGAATGACTACGTGACGCCAACGCGAGAACATATTGTTAGTGGTAAGTACCCACTATCACGTTACTTATATGTTTACGTGAATAAGCACCCGGATTACCCATTAACACCAATTGAAGCCGAGTTTATTCGCTTTATTTTCTCCGCTCAGGGGCAAGCGTTGGTTGAGAAAGATGGTTATGTGCCCATTACGGCAGATTTTGCAGAAGAAGAGTTAAAAAAAGTCGGCCTGTAAGCCGACTTTTTGTTTAGGTATGAACAGCACGAGATCAGAAAGTGAGTGTCCACTTCACGCTGTCCCAACGTTCTTGTTCTTCCTGTAAATCAGCATGAAGCAATTTGTTGTTTTCTAGCCATGCTTTATCTGTGCACGTAAGAATCCATTCATCATTTTTGATGGATAAAGTGATGTCAGGCAATGGATCTTCGTTACGCTGTCCATTTAATACGATAGAAAGTCTTAATATTTTGATGAGGCTTATCACGTCACTTTGTTTGTAGAGGTTGAAGTCTGGCAGTTCTTGCAGTTTGAGCGCTTTGCGTTGGAAGCGGGCTAATGTTGCGAGCACTAATTGCTGTTCACGGTTGAAGCCTTGTAGAGTGGAATGCAACAGAATATAGAAAGAGTGGCGATGGAAGCTACGTAAGTTGATACTTAATCCGACTTCATGAAGCAACGCTGCCCATTCTAGTAAGTCAAATAACTCACTCTTTTTCTTAATGCCTAGTTCAGAGCGCACCTGACATAACATCTCACGTGCATGGCCTTTAACACGAGCAGCATGCTCTAAGTCAACCCGGTGTTTGTTGGCTAAATTTTCAGTTGTGCGCATACGTATATCGGAGCGCGCAAAACGCTCTTCCATTTCGTACAACAGACCTTCGCGCAGAGCACCATCGGAGAAAAACATCTGCTCAATGCGAAGTGCTTTGAAAATGGCGGACAAAATCGCCACGCCTGCCGCGAATACGGGCTTACGTTCTTCTGTTAAACCTGTCAGTTCAATCTCTTCAATTGAATCAAAATTACACAGAGTTTCAATAAGCGTGTCCAGTCTCTTCGCGGTGATCAGGCCATCTTCAAAACCTAATCCTACTAGCACTTCTTGAATCGCTTTGATGGTTCCTGATGAGCCGAGCGCGATATCCCAGCCTTTTTTACGGTATGCTGAAGCGATGGACTCGAGTTTTTGCTCGGCGGCTAACATCGCTTTATTGAAGTTTTTCCCAGACAGTTTGCCGTTTTTAAAATATTGCTCTGTAAAGCTGACGCATCCCATCTGTTTACTGTTGAGAAGCTCAGGTTCAAACTCTTGTCCAATGATCATTTCGGTACTGCCGCCGCCAATATCAACGACCAACTTGGAGTTTGACTCTACTTGAGTGTGAGCGACACCTAAGTAAATCAAGCGGGCTTCTTCTTCCCCTGGGATGATTTCTATTGGGAAGGGCATCACTTCTTTCGCACGCTCAATGAATAGATGAGCATTTTTAGCGCGTCTTAGTGTGTGTGTCGCGGCGATACGCACATTCGACTCATCAAGCCCTTGCAGTCTCTCTGCGAACATGGCTAAGCACTCTAACGCACGTTCCATCGCGGAATGACTTAAGTTCAATTCACTGTCGAGTCCTGATGCTAAGCGAACACGCTGTTTATGACGGCTAACCAGTTGTAAGTCACTGCCTACAACCTTGGCCACTACCATGTGGAAACTGTTTGAGCCGAGGTCTATCGCGGCAATGTAGCGAGTATCTTGTTCAAGTATTTGAGGCATCTGAATTTTGTTTTCTAGTTTGCTTTTCTATATTTTTAAGATAGTCATAGATAGCGATTTGAGAACGAACTTTTTTGCGATTACCTCGTGGTACGTAAGCGTTGCTCATTTCCTTATCTATAAAACGAGCCTTTACTGTATCGGTAAAATGGATATTCGTTATATCAATAATTCTCTGTTTCAAACGTGGATCACGGACTGGCGCCGCCACCTCAATGCGGTGATCGATATTTCTTGTCATCCAGTCAGCAGAAGAGATATAGACTTGCGGATCGCCATCGTTATGGGTAATCACCACGCGTGGGTGTTCCAAAAAGCGGTCAACAATACTGATGATCCGAATGTTGTCGCTGATTCCCTCAATGCCTGGTACTAAGGAGCACATGCCGCGAATGATCATATTTATCTTCACTCCCGCCGTACTTGCTCCATATAGCTTATTGACGATGCCTTTATCGACTAGGTTATTGACCTTGATCGTAAGGGCGGCTTTCTTTCCTAGCTTGGCATTCGCAATTTCATTATCGATCAGGCGGTAGATTTGGGTACGAGAATTACGTGGAGATACCATGAGGTGATTGAACTTCACTGGGCGATATGGATTCTCAATGTAACCGAAGACATTACGAACTTCGTTAGTGATTTCTTGATCTGCGGTAAGGAGAGAGAAGTCGGTATAAATTCGTGCCGTCTTCTCATGGAAGTTGCCTGTGCCGATGTGCGCGTAGCGAATAATTTCTTCACCTTCACGGCGACTGATCATCAGTAGCTTTGAATGAATCTTGAGGCCAGGCGCTCCGAAGATGACGTGCACACCTGCCTCGGTCAACACTTTTGACCATTCGATATTGGCTTCTTCATCAAAGCGAGCCTGCAGCTCCACGACCACGGTGACATTTTTTCCGTTGTGCACGGCATCAATTAATGAGTTCATCAAGCGAGAATCTTTCGCGACGCGATAAATGTTAATCTTGATACTAAGTACTTTTGGATCGAAGGAGGCCTGGCGTACCAACTCACTAATGTGGTCAAAAGTGTGGTAGGGGTAATAGAGTAGAATATCTTTCGCTTTAATCGCATCAAAGCTGTTAGCGTAACCTTCGAAATCGGCGCATTTCATTGGTGGAAGCGGTTTATTTTCAAGGTACTCTCGCCCAACATTTGGAAACGCAATGAAGTCTTTAAAATTGTGATAGCGGCCGCCGGGGATAAGGTTATCGTAATTAGAGATATTGAGCTTGTTACAAAGAAACTCTAGCATTTGGGGCGGCATATCACGTTCGTAGACGAAGCGAACGGGCTTTGCTGTCAGTCGCTGATTGACACCTTCAGACATTTGTTCGAGCAAGCTGTATTCGATTTCGTTGCGTAAATCGTATTCGGCGTCACGCGTCATTTTCATCGCATAGCCGCTAAGCTCATCATAATCAAAAAAGCCTTTGAACAGCTCATCCAAACAGTGGCGGATAATATTATCAAGTAAGATGATGGTTTTTCGACGCTTTCCTTTCTGTTCTGGTACCATCACAAAGCGGGGAAGGTGATCGGTCGGAATTTCGATCAAAGCGTACTGGTAATGCTCTTCTTTACGTAGCTCTACAGCGATGTAAGCGTACTCGTCTTTGAGAAATTGCAGAACATCGATCTCATCTTTCATTAGCAGAGGGGTGATATGCGGCATGACCTCTCTACGGAAGTATTTCGCGATCCACTTTTGTTGCGATTCATCCAGTTGTTGTTCGTTGACCAAGAAAATGCGACGTCGCGCCATTTCTCGAATCAATTCGCTGTAAAGCTCATCAAATTGTTCGTTAAGCTTGAGTGCTTTCGACTGCATTTTGGTTAACAGTCGTTTAGGGCTATCGCTGCCACCGCGCTCTTGGCTGATTAGGATTCTGCGCTTCACGTCAGCAAAGCGTACTTTGTAAAATTCATCTAAATTGTTGGAAAAGATCCCAAGAAAGCGAATACGTTCGATCAAAGGGACGGTTTTATCGGCAGCTTCTTGTAATACTCGTTCGTTGAAAGACAACCAACTCAGTTCTTTTTCTATATATAGTTTTTCTGCGCTCATAACCTTACCTAGCCAAAAGTGAAGTAATACGTACTCATCTTGGAAAAATGGATGAGTGAGAACATTATGAGATTTTCATTACAGATTTATTTCATACCACGCATTGCATAAGAGTTGTATTCTTTTCAGGTGTTTAATGTGATCTGTAATATAATTGTCATCTTAACGACATATTCTAGTACTAAGTCAAAAAAGGTAGAGATTTAAATGGCACAAGCCGAGTTTTCATTGCAGGAAAAAGATAAGAAACGACTGATAAAAGATCGTTTAGTTCGACTTGCAGTGACATCCGGTGGTGTCGGCGTACTCGCGGCGCTTATTTTGATCTTTGTCTACCTCGCCATGGTGATCATTCCGCTTTTTTCTGATGCGGAGATCAAAACCAACCAAGCAATTCGAGCCACTCATATTGAAACACCACTTGCGATTTCAGTGGATGATTACGCTCAGCTCGCGTTCGTTCTAACCCAAAGTGGTGAGATTCAATATTTGTCGATGGACGATCCTACGAAACCTGCGGTGTATAAACAGCAAATCGTCCAGGAACCCGTCGCTTTCTCTCAATCGGCTCCTGGACTAGGTTGGTATGGGTTTGTTGATGGGCAGGGTAAAGCGCACCTTTTCAAGCCTGAATTTAATGCCACGTTGAGAGAAAATACACGTCCTCCGGAAGTGATTGAGTTAGACACCAGCATGGATCTGACGCTGAGTACGCCTCAAGATCCTGTGACTCAGTTTGTGTTTGCAGTTTCAACGCCCTTACCAACAATTGTTTGGCAGACACAAAGCGGTGAAGTGAAGGCTCGTTGGCAAGTGGCTTCATCTTTGGGTACGCCTCCGACAACGATCGATTTTACGTTCTCTTCAGGCTTTGATGCACCTCAGCAAATGTTATTGACACCTGATGGTGAAACACTTTATTTGCGCGATGGCTCTGAGTTGATCGTGTTAAAGAAAACTGCACGTAAATTTGCTGTGCGAGAGGTGGTCGACCTCACTCAAGGTGATAAGAAGCACTCCGTTCGTACAATGGACCTACTGGCTGGTGCTTACTCGCTTTTGGTGACACACAACGATGGTCGGGTGTCGCAATGGTTTGACACGCTGCAAGAAGAGAGACGCACGTTAACGCATATTCGTGATTTTAAATTGGCATCAGAGCTTAAGTATTTGTTGCCGGATTCTCATCGCAAAGGATTTTATAGCTTTTACACCAACGGCACGTTGCAAAGCCATTATACAACCAGTGAAAAACTGGTGTTGTTTAAGCGTGCGTACAATCAAGCGCCCGCAATCGCAGCAATGTCTAACAATGAACGCTACTTAATCACTTGGCAAAATAATGCGTTAAATGTTGCGGAAGTGGACAATGCCTATCCGGAAATTTCATTGTCCTCATTATGGCAAGAAGTGTGGTACGAAGGGTATCCTGAGCCTGAATTTGTGTGGCAATCGACTTCGGCGAGCGATAACTTTGAGGCTAAGTTCAGCCTAGTACCTATTGCGTTCGGGACGATAAAAGCGGCGATGTTTGCGATGCTGTTTTCAGTACCGCTCGCAGTGCTAGGTGCTATTTATACGGCTTACTTTATGTCGCCACGTATGCGTCGTGTCGTAAAACCGTCGATTGAGCTAATGGAAGCACTGCCGACGGTGATCATAGGTTTCCTAGCGGGATTGTGGTTCGCGCCTATTGTCGAAGATCACCTGATTACGATCGTCGTCATGCTGTTTGTTTTGCCCTTGAGCACCATGATTATGGGCGGGCTATGGGCATTAATACCGCAACCTTTGCGGAATCGTCTGCCTAATGGTTGGCATGCTTTAGTGCTCATGCCTGTCATATTGGTACTGATTGGGCTTGGAGTGTGGATTTCGCCTACGATTGAGCAGACGTTCTTTGGTGGCGATATGCGCTTATTCTTAACCGAGCATGGTATTGGATACGATCAACGCAATGCATTGGTGGTGGGGTTAGCGATGGGGTTTGCTGTTATCCCGACGATTTTTACCATTGCCGAAGATGCCATTTTCTCTGTACCGAAGCATTTATCGGATGGCTCTTTGGCATTAGGGGCCACGCCTTGGCAAACTTTAATCTATGTTGTCTTGCTTACCGCAAGCCCAGGTATTTTTTCTGCCATTATGATGGGCCTGGGACGCGCTGTTGGCGAAACCATGATTGTGTTAATGGCAACGGGCAATACGCCATTAATGGATTGGAATATTTTGGAAGGATTGCGCAGCCTGTCGGCGACCATCGCCGTTGAGTTGCCAGAGTCGGAAGTTGGAAGTTCGCATTATCGCCTGCTGTTCCTAGCTGCATTGATTTTGTTTGTGTTTACGTTTGCAGTAAACGCGCTTGCGGAGTGGGTTCGTCAGAGACTGAGAGATAAGTACCGTGCGTTGTAATAATGGTTTGAATAAAGAGCGAGTAATAACGTGTTAAATTGGATTCGTTCTGGCGCACCGTGGATATGGCTAACAGGCGGTGCAGTCAGCATCAGTTTGTTGTCGGTATTAGGGTTGTTACTCCTTATCGGCTGGAAAGGCCTGACTTACTTTTGGCCAGCGCCCTTGTATCAGTGGAATGTTGCAGCGCTGACTCCTGTACAAGGCGAAGTGCTACATGAAAATACTATTCTGATTGGTCAAGTGTATGAGCGCAGCTTTGTACCGAAGAGTTATTTGCCTGAAAGCGCAGCACAACAGTTAGAAGACGATGAAGATTTTGCCACGCGACTCAACATCAAAATCGCTAACCGAGAGTTGTATCCCGCCGATTTTATCTCCGTATTGCAAATGCAGTTGGATGAGCCTACGACGCCAAAAGAGTGGGCGGTGATAGAGCGCAGTAGCGGTGGTTATTTCTTTGGTAAGCTGGTGGCGTTTCAAGATGGCGATAATATATACACCAGTGATATTCAATCGGTACTAAATAAAAAGCTTGATGATGCAGAAACTCTGCGCAATGAGATTGATTCTTTGGTGGTCGATCAGCTTAAAGAGCTTGGTTGGAAGCTAGAGCAGTTGCGATTAGATAAGCGCAAGCATGAATTGAATGACACGCTGACAGAAAGCTTTTTAAACGAAAACCAGACGAAAAAAGAGCGGATAGAGAAAGCTCTGGCGACGTTAGATTTACAGCTTGATGGCTTACGATTACAGCTTTCTGGCTATGCCCTGATTGTCGAGGATATGACGGGCTCACAAGTATCGATTCCGCTCGAAGACATTTTGGACTACTGGTACCCAAACCAAATGTCACTGCCTGATAAAGTCATGCACTGGGGGAAGCAGGTTTGGAAGTTTTTATCTGAAGATCCAAGAGAGTCGAACTCTGAAGGAGGCGTGTTCCCTGCGATATTTGGTACGGTTTTCTTAGTACTTATCATGTCGATCATTGTGATGCCACTTGGGGTGATCGCTGCTATCTATCTGCATGAATACGCTAAGAATAACGCTCTAACCAGGGTTATTCGTATTGCGGTTATAAACCTAGCGGGTGTTCCATCGATTGTTTATGGCGTATTTGGTTTAGGCTTCTTTGTTTATACGATTGGTGCCTCTATCGACAACGTATTCTATGCGGAAAAGTTACCGGCACCAACCTTTGGTACTCCGGGTTTGTTGTGGTCTGCACTAACTCTTGCCGTGCTGACGCTTCCAGTTGTGATTGTGACAACAGAAGAAGGTTTAACTCGTATTCCGAGTTCAGTACGACATGGTTCTCTGGCGCTTGGTGCAACTCAGTTCGAAACACTATGGCGTGTGGTTTTGCCTATGGCGACGCCAGCTATTATCACAGGGCTGATCCTTGCGATTGCGCGTGCAGCTGGCGAAGTAGCGCCACTGATGCTGGTGGGGGTCGTGAAATTGGCATCCAGTTTACCGGTTGACGGGCAATTCCCTTATGTGCATTTGGATAGAAAGTTCATGCATTTAGGTTTTCACATTTACGATGTTGGCTTTCAAACCTCCAACATCGAAGCGGCGCGACCATTAGTTTATGCCACCTCTTTCTTACTCGTGACAGTGATTGTCGGGCTAAACTTAACAGCAATCAGTATTCGCAATAATTTACGAGAAAAATACAGAACGTTAGGACAAGATTAAGTATGTTTAATTTTGATAGTACATTAGGTTATGAGCCACCATTGGACGTTCATAATTTAACGGATGAACAAACAGCAATCTCAATCGAGAACCTTAATCTGTTCTATGGTCAAACTCAGGCGCTGCATGATATTTCGATGCGAATTCCCAAAGGGCGAGTCACCGCTTTTATCGGTCCTTCAGGGTGTGGAAAGTCGACGTTATTACGTTGCATCAATCGCATGAACGACTTAGTGGAAGGGTGTCGAGTCACAGGTAAAGTGCGTCTACATGGCAAGAATGTTTACCATCCTAATGTCGATGTTGCGACACTTCGACGCCGAGTGGGGATGGTGTTTCAAAGACCCAATCCATTTCCTAAGTCTATTTATGAAAATGTAGTTTATGGCTTACGCTTACAAGGTGTAAAAAACAGCCGCAGTTTAGATGACGCAGTGGAGCGATCCTTGCGCTCGGCGGCGTTGTGGGATGAGGTAAAAGATCGCTTGCATGAGAACGCATTTGGTTTATCTGGTGGTCAGCAACAGCGCTTGGTCATTGCGCGCGCGGTGGCGATTGAGCCGGAAGTCCTGTTATTGGATGAGCCGACATCAGCGTTGGATCCAATCTCAACTTTAACTATTGAAGAGCTTATCAATGAGCTTAAGACTCAATATACTGTCGTTATCGTTACCCATAACATGCAGCAAGCGGCGCGAGTGAGTGATCACACCGCATTCATTCATATGGGTAAGTTAATTGAATACTCTGACGCGGACTCGATCTTCACCTCGCCAATGAAGAAACAGACCGAAGATTACATTACGGGTCGATACGGTTAAGTCGCGACTCTATACGGAATAAGGAACATCATGCACTTTGGACGTCATATTTCAGGACAATTTAACGTAGAGCTAGAATCGATTCGTACTCATGTATTAACCATGGGTGGCTTGGTAGAACAGCAGCTTTCGTATGCTATTCAAGCCTTGCATAAAGAAGACATCGAACTGGCGCGTAAGGTTGTGCGTGACGATCATAAAGTGAATGCAATGGAAGTCTCGATCGATGACGCCTGCACACGCATTATTGCTAAGCGTCAGCCAACGGCAAAAGACTTGCGCTTAATCATGGCTATCATCAAAACGATCACTGATTTAGAACGTATCGGTGACGTGGCGACACGCATTGCTTACGTTGCCATTGAAAGCCCATCATCAAAAGAACGACAATTCCAAGTGTCGTTAGAGCCTCTCTGCCGTCAGGCTATTAATATGCTGCATCAGGTTTTGGATGCGTTTGCCCGCATGGATGTAGAAGCGGCAGCAGAGGTGCACAAACAAGATGACAAACTAGACGCAGAGTATGAAGCGGTGATTCGGCAGTTGATGACCTACATGATGGAAGATCCAAAAAATATCCCCAACATTCTGCAAGTGATGTGGTCGGCACGCGCGATTGAACGTGTGGGGGACCGTTGCCAGAACATCTGTGAATACATTATTTACTTCGTGAGAGGGAAAGATGTACGCCACCTAGGTGATCAAAGTATTGATGACGTACTGAAGTAACTGATTTCAACAAATAGACCAGCTTTTAGGCTGGTCTATTTATTAGGGGGAAAGCACGTCAATATTTATCAGGAACGAAGGTCTGGTCATCAATGGGCGCTCTGACGTAACCTTCTTTATTGAGTTCAGGTAATTCGATGGGTGAGTACTCAAGTGCTTTGTAATCAATCTGGCTAAGTAAATGGCTGATACAGTTCAAGCGCGCTTTCTTTTTCGAGTCAGAGGGCACGACCCACCAAGGACAGCTCTTCGTATCTGTGTAAGCGAACATTTTATCTTTTGCCTCAGAATACTCGACCCAGCGATGACGTGACTCCAAATCCATTGGGCTGAATTTCCAACGTTTAATCGGCGTATTAATTCGACCTAGAAAACGTTTTTCCTGCTCTTCGTCTGAAACCGAAAACCAATACTTAATCAGAATAATCCCAGAGCGTTGCAACATTCTCTCGAATTCAGGGCAAGAGCGTAAAAACTCTTCGTATTCGTCTGGAGTACAGAACCCCATGACTTTTTCGACACCCGCTCGGTTATACCAACTTCGGTCAAATAAAACGATTTCACCAGCAGATGGCAAATGAGCGACGTAACGTTGGAAGTACCATTGCGTTTTTTCTTTTTCTGTCGGTGCAGGCAGAGCGACCACGCGACAAACACGCGGGTTTAGCTTTTCTGTGATGCGTTTAATCACCCCGCCTTTGCCCGCAGCATCACGGCCTTCAAACAGAACCACCACTTTTAACCCTTTGTGTTTGACCCACTCTTGAAGTTTTACGAGCTCAACTTGCAGGTTCTTGAGCTCCTTTTCGTATTCCTTTTTCTTCAATTTAGACATACACCTTTCCTCACTCCTTGATAAACAATATGTTAGCACTCAAAAGCTATGCGTGTGAGGTTACGGTGGTCTATTTGAGAGCTGCTACGACATCGGTAATGGCTTGTGTACTTGTGATGGGGATTAAGAAATCATCGACATCAGTTGCGCCCATTTTGCTTTGTTCAGCAACAAAGTTCATTTTACTAGGTCGAGTCGTTTTGCCTGACAGATGGATTTCAGGAACTTGAGTGTCTTCTACTAATGCACGTACGTTACTCGCATTAACGCCAGCACCCGCCATGATTGCAATGCGTCCTTGGGCTTGTTCAACAAGAGATTTAAGTACTTTCTGGCCTGCTGGCGCAGAAGGTGCGAGCCCTGAAGTGAGAATGCGTTCGCAGCCCAAACTGATGACCTCTTCCAATGCTGATTGAGCGTTTCTACATTGATCAAAAGCACGATGGAACGTTATGCCCAGCCCTAATTCCTGTGCGAATTCGCACAGTGCTGTTGCAAAGGGCATGTGGATATCCCCCTCTTGGGTGAGTACACCTAAAATCACACCATCCAAGCCCGATTGGTGAGCAGCTTCAATATCCCACCGCATCATTTCGATCTCTTCTTCATTGTAGAAGAAGTCACCTTGGCGTGGGCGGATCATGGCATAAACTGGAACACTAGAAAGCTTAGCCGCTTGCTGCATAAAGCCATAACTGGGTGTTAGTCCGCCTAAAGCCAAAGAGGAGCAAAGCTCAATCCGAGTGGCGCCGCCAGCAATGGCGTAGTGCAGAGATTCAATATTATCGATACAGACTTCTAGGTGAGTAACCACGTTCATTTATCCTGCTAACGTTACAAATAAGTGTTGTGGCTAAGATATTAACAGGGCCAGTAAGCAGAATCTGTATGGAGGGCATGAGAAATAGAGGTAAAGTTTACGCTGCAGCGTTACCTCATTTTGGCGGTTTATCTGAAGGTAAAAGAAAGCCCAGAGCATTTGCTCTGGGCTTTGATAGGACTTTACTTAGACTGATTGGCGTTTGCGGTTTTCCGCATTAGCTTTTTGCTTTATATACATCCAACCATCACACCCGTTGAGCTAGGGTGAAGGTCTATTATTTTTTGCCTAGGTCAGCTGCGTGCTCAGATAGGAACGCTGCAACACCTTTTGGAGATGCGTCCATACCTGCTTTACCTTCTTCCCATTGTGCAGGGCATACTTCGCCGTGCTTCTGGTGGAAGTTAAGAGCGTCAACCATGCGTAGCATTTCGTCGATGTTACGGCCTAGTGGTAGGTCGTTAACTACTTGGTGACGTACAACGCCTTCTTCGTCGATTAGGAAAGAACCACGGAAAGCAACGCCTGCTTCTGGGTGCTCAACGTCGTAAGCTTTACAGATTTCGTGCTTAACGTCAGCAACTAGTGGGTACTTAACTTGACCGATACCGCCATCTTCGATAGCAGTGTTACGCCATGCGTTGTGAGAGAACTGAGAATCGATAGAAACACCGATTACTTCAACACCTTTAGCTTGGAAATCAGCTAGACGGTTGTCGAATGCGATTAGCTCAGATGGGCAAACGAAAGTGAAATCTAGTGGGTAGAAGAATACTACTGCTTTCTTACCTTTAGTGAACTCTGCAAAGTTGAAGTTTTCAACGATTTCACCGTTACCTAGAACAGCTGCTGCAGTAAAATCAGGGGCTTGACGACCTACTAGTACCATTTTTTTGCTCCTAAAAAGTATGGTTAGTTCCAAACCGAATTCAGTTGTGTCGGTTTGGTCCGTGTTTGTACGAGACAAACTATAGTACAGATTGTAGTATTGAAAAAAGCGAAATAAATAGATTGAGTTAATCGAAAAAAACGATAATAGCAAAACTCTTAACTCGATCACTGGAACGGAGGTAGATACAAATACAATTATGAATAAATGGCCCAGTTTGAAGCAGTTGCACTACTTAGTCACACTGCATGAAACAAGACATTTTAGTGACGCTGCAGAGCGTTGTTTTGTCAGTCAGTCGACTTTAAGTAAAGGTATTCAAAACTTAGAGGAATTGATTGGTTGTCCATTATATGAAAAGAAAGACAAGAAAAGTCCACTGGTTTTTACCCAAACAGGAGAAATGGTAGTAAAGCAGGGGCGAGAGCTGTTAGCAAAAGGGCAAGATTTGGTCGAGCTTGGACGTATGTGCCAAGGCGACGATATGCAAGGCCAGCTAAAAGTGGGATGCATACCAACAATTGCTCCGTTTTTACTGTGTGATTTGGTGCAAGAGGTTAACTACCGTTTCCCACAACTGAATCTTTTATTAAGAGAAGACACGACAACAAACTTACTTCAAGCGCTTAGACACGGTGAGCTGGATGTACTCATTTTAGCGTTGCCAGTCGAAATTGACGGTATGGAAAGCCGAGTGGTGGGTAAGGATCCGTTTCGAATGGTTATTAGTGCGAATCAAGCCCAATCGGTGCCTGTGCCGATTCGTTACGCAGATTTACCTGACGAATCCGTCTTTTTATTAGAGAAAGAGCATTGCTTAACGGAACACGCGGTATCTGCGTGTAAATTAACAGATAAAGAAAAAATTAATCCGTTTACAGCAACCAGCCTTCATACTTTGGTGCAAATGGTTGCGAATGGTTTGGGAACAACGTTCATTCCTCAAATGGCTATCGACCACGGCCTACTGCATAACCAGAATTTAGTCGTGATCGATCCCCCAGGAAAGCAAGCCTATCGCGAAATTGGCTTAGTTTGGCGTCCGAGTTCATCAAGAACGAAAACATTTAATCAGCTTGCAGAAGTCGTTTCCGAACTGCTTTAGCTATTAGTATTAGCCTCTACATCTCCATTATTTATCTAAAAGCGCACTAAAAACAGTGCGCTTTCTAGTATTTTATTCTGTTGGTGAACTTTGACTTGTAAAATTTTACAGCTCTTCTTTGATGAAGCTTTCATAAAATAGTGAAATTTCACAATGTTAATTTTACACAAAACCTTGTATGTCTTGTTTGACCCTTGTTTGAATCCACCTTGCCAGCCCTTGTGAATACAAGGTGTTTGTTTGCCAGTCTATATTCATACACTCGTTTGAAATGATAAATCGACCTTAAAATTAATGTAATTTAATTACGTAATAACTTACAAAAATAGGTGTTCGATAGGCGGTTTTTACCCTGCCGAATAAAACTTCGAATTTTCTGTTTTGTTTATCTTGGGGGTTTCGTTAAATCCTTTGTTGAGATAGCTTATTTAAAGGCCGATAAGACTTATGTCTAGATTGAAAATACACATAACATTACGCAATCTATCGACATGGCTAGACGAGTTGAACACAAAGTTAAAGGATGTAATTTGTTGTTCATAACTTACAAATGTAGCTTTACGCTGACTGCCCAAGATGGATAAAGCACGTTAAGGATGAATGATTATGCTTGCTCAGACAGAACAAAAAACACAACAACTAAAGCAAACCCAAGGCATGCTTGAGGTGAATGGAGTCGTTGCTCCAGAGCATCAAGCAATTTTCCCTGTTGAAGCCCAAACCTTTTTATCTCTACTGTGTGAAAAATTTGCCGGACGTGTTGAGCAGTTGCTGGAAGCACGAGAAGAGAAGCAAGCGCGTATCGATGCAGGTGAGCTGCCAGACTTTTTACCAGAGACACAAGACATCCGTGAAGGAAGCTGGAAGATCCTGGGAATCCCACAAGATCTGCAAGATCGCCGTGTGGAGATTACCGGACCAACTGATCGCAAGATGGTGATTAACGCACTGAATGCGAATGTGAAAGTGTTTATGGCAGACTTCGAAGATTCAATGTCTCCAGCATGGAGTAAAGTGCTGGATGGGCAAGTGAATTTACGCGATGCCGTGAATGGCACCATCAGTTACACCAACCCTGGCAATGGCAAGCATTATCAGCTGGAAGATGACCCAGCGGTGTTGATCTGCCGTGTTCGCGGCCTTCATTTAAAAGAAAAACACGTTACGTGGCACGGTCAGATCATTCCAGGTGCGCTATTTGATTTCGCTCTGTACTTCTATAACAACTACAAAGCGTTACTTCAAAAAGGCAGCGGCCCTTATTTCTACATTCCAAAACTGCAATCGCATCACGAAGCGAAGTGGTGGAGCGAAGTGTTCCATTTCACGGAAGACTATTTCGGTCTTGATACAGGCACCATCAAAGCGACTGTGCTGATTGAAACTTTACCAGCCGTATTCGAAATGGATGAGATTCTGTTCTCTCTGAAAGAGCACATCGTTGGTTTGAACTGTGGTCGTTGGGATTACATCTTTAGCTACATCAAAACACTGAAAAATCACCCAGATCGCGTACTTCCGGATCGCCAAGTGGTGACCATGGATAAGCCATTCCTCAACGCTTACTCAAGATTGTTGGTGCGCACTTGTCATAAACGTGGCGCATTTGCGATGGGAGGAATGGCCGCCTTTATTCCGGCTAAAGACCCACAAGAAAACCAAAAAGTGCTGGATAAGATCCACAACGATAAATCACTAGAAGCCAACAACGGTCATGACGGTACTTGGGTTGCTCACCCGGGGTTGGCAGACACCGCAATGGAAGTGTTCAGTGCCACACTGGGGCAGCGCACCAACCAATTGGATGTGAGTCGCTCAGAAGACGCACCAATCACCGCTGCAGAGTTACTTGAACCGTGCAAGGGTGAACGTTCAGAAGAGGGCATGCGACATAACATCCGCGTTGCGCTGCAATACATCGAAGCGTGGATCTCTGGCAATGGTTGTGTGCCGATTTACGGACTGATGGAAGACGCAGCAACGGCAGAAATCTCACGTGCTTCTATCTGGCAATGGATTCAACACGGCAAGTCGCTCGACAACGGATTGAAGGTCACTAAAGAGCTGTTCGAGCTGTATCTGAAAGAAGAAATTGAAGTCGTGAAGCAAGAAATTGGCGAGCAGCGTTACCAAGCAGGTCGATTTGAAGAAGCGGCAGACTTGATGGCAAGACTCACCACAAGCGATGAGCTGACCAACTTTTTAACAGTTCCTGGTTATGACTACCTGGATTAATAAAGAATAACTGTAACATCAATAACGTGAAGGATTTTCAAGGCAGATAGGGAAGTACTGCCTGAGAACGGAAACTCAACGCACACGCATAAAGTGCAAATTATAAAGAGGGATAGACCAATGACTAACTTAACTCGCCGCCAACAAATTGAAGCTCTGGAAAAAGACTGGGCAACTAACCCGCGCTGGAAAAATGTAAAGCGTACATACACTGCTGAGGAAGTGGTGGAACTGCGTGGCTCTATGGTACCAGCTAACACAATTGCGCAACGTGGTGCAGACAAACTTTGGTCACTGGTCAACGGTAGCGCGAAAAAAGGTTACGTAAACTGTCTTGGTGCGTTAACTGGCGGCCAAGCTGTTCAACAAGCTAAGGCTGGTATTGAAGCGATTTACCTATCTGGTTGGCAGGTAGCGGCGGACAACAACACCGCTTCGACGATGTATCCTGACCAGTCTCTATACCCAGTAGATTCTGTACCGTCAGTAGTAAAGCGCATCAATAACTCGTTCCGTCGTGCAGACCAAATCCAATGGTCAGCAGGTAAATCGCCTGAAGATGAAGGTGGTATTGATTACTTCCTACCTATCGTAGCGGATGCTGAAGCAGGCTTTGGTGGTGTGCTTAACGCTTACGAGCTCATGAAATCGATGATCGAGGCAGGCGCAGCGGGCGTTCACTTTGAAGACCAGTTAGCATCGGTGAAAAAGTGTGGCCATATGGGTGGTAAGGTATTAGTTCCTACGCAAGAAGCGGTACAAAAGCTCGTTGCAGCTCGTTTGGCTGCTGACGTAGCGGGTACAACAACATTAGTTATTGCTCGTACTGATGCGAATGCGGCGGATCTCATTACGTCAGATTGCGACCCATACGATAAAGACTTTATTGAAGGTGAGCGTACTCAAGAAGGTTTCTACCGCGTTCGCGCTGGTATCGACCAAGCCATCTCTCGTGGCCTGGCTTACGCACCATATGCAGATTTGATTTGGTGTGAAACGGCTACGCCATGTTTGGAAGAAGCACGTAAGTTTGCAGAAGCGATTCACGCTGAATACCCAGATCAATTGTTGGCGTACAACTGCTCGCCTTCATTCAACTGGGAGAAAAACCTAGATGCAGAAACCATTGCTAAGTTCCAACAAGAGTTGGCAGACATGGGCTACAAGTACCAATTCATCACGCTAGCAGGTATTCACAACATGTGGTTCAACATGTTCGAACTGGCACACGCTTATGCTCAAGGTGAAGGTATGCGTCATTATGTTGAGAAAGTTCAGCGTCCTGAATTCCAGGCGGCAGAAAAAGGCTATACATTTGTTGCACACCAACAAGAAGTAGGTACAGGTTACTTCGATAGAATGACCAATACTATCCAAGGTGGTAACTCTTCAGTGACCGCATTGACAGGTTCGACCGAAGAAGACCAATTCTAATTGGCAGAGAAACACTTCCTTAATCAGCGTCAGTAATGGCATTTTGAGCGGCAACCCTGCCGCTCTTTTTTCGTTTAAAACGTTTAAGAAACGAAATTTACACCCAAGATAACGCGTTTGCGTATTATTCTTCTGGCTCGATTTCTTCGGGTTCCACTTCTTCTTGCAGTTCCAATAAGTTAATCGCAATGGTCACAAAGTCACTGTCAGTAATGATGCCTACCAATCGACCCTTGGTGACAACAGGTAAACAGCCAACTTTGTGCTTTTGCATGTAGATAGCGCTCTCTTTAAGCCCCGCGATGGGTTCGGCCGTCATGATGTTAGTGTGCATCATTTCGTAGAGCGGTGTATCTAGAGTAAAAGATTGTTCAGCCTCATCTGGGTGCAAGCTCGATTCTTGAGCAGCAAGAATGTCGCGTTGAGTCACCAAGCCTTGTAAGTGGTTATTGGCATCAACAACCGGAATATGTCGAATATCAAGCGCATCCATCATGCTTTTTGCATCACGCAAGGTGTGCGTGCGCAGTAAGGTATGAGGATTACGAGTCATCATGTCTTCAACCTTGATCATAGAGACCTCCAGCGGCATTGTCCTTCTCTTAAATATAGAGAATATTTTTCTGTATATCTGGGAGCTAACTCGTTTTTCATCAATTAAATAGCACAATACACTTGCGCTTCTTTTTGTCTGCGTAATCTGTGTCTTATCGACGTTTTTATTAATTTGAATAAGTCGGTTTGCGTGCGAGTCAGTTGGCATTTTTGATTGATATTGAATGTGTACCCAAGGTAATCCAATGAATTGAATCGCACATTTTTATTCGTTGGATTTTCCAAGATTCGTCTCTCGAAGAAGATACGCTCAGGCTTACCAAATTGAAGACAGCAACCTAAATGAAAAGAACAACGTGTAACAAACTCATTGCGCTGGCAGTGGCGGCATTCAGTGTGCAATCAGCACAGGCGATTGTGTTAGGAGATGAACTAACCGACTCTGTTGACCGCGTTACTTTACGAGCAAGTAATATGGCAGAGTTCCCACTGTGTGGCGGCACCATGCTGACGGAGCAGTGGGTGTTGACTGCGGCACACTGCGTGGTAATGGGGCAGGGAACGAACGAAGCAAGCTACTATGTGACCCCGCCGGGCGAGTTGTCGGTGAATGCGAATGTGCATGAACTTAATTCAGCAGGGCTTGATAACTTCTATCCGGTGTCTCACGTTGTGGTTCACCCTGATTACACGCGGATTTCAAAAGCTGAGACCGACAGTAATGGTAACGTGAAACCTATACAAACCGGTTTAGACTCAGACATCGCGTTGCTGTATCTCACGCGCCCAGTGGCAAACGCAAGCTTTGCTGACTTAGCAAACAAAGCCGACATGGAGAGTATCGAAGCGCGGTTGGCAGCGGATTGGAACGATAATTACCTGACCAATCAACGTGTCGAAAATGTGCAAGTGTTTGGGTGGGGGACCACTCAGCCGGATGCTTCTGAACCTTCCAATACGCTCAAAACCACCATTAGTACATTTTTACCCATCGACAAATGTTATGAGCGTTTAGAAATTGGCAGCAGTTTTCCGGGGATCATCGACTCAAGAGAAAACCAAACCAAAATTTGTACGCTACCAACGAAAAACCGAGTATTAGAGCCGGATAGCCACACCCAATATGGCAACTCTGCATGTAAAGGTGACAGTGGGGGGCCGCTGGTCGATGTGGCGACGGGAAAACAGATTGGTATTGTTAGCGGTGGACCTCTCATTCTTCCGACTTGTGGCTCTTTGACGATTCCAAGTTTCTACACCAAGGTGAGCCAATATTACGACTGGGTACAGTCTTACATTACTGCCGATGCGCCACCAAGTAGCTACATCATTGCACCGAACTTTATTAAAGAGGCTAATAACGAAGTCGGCGGAGATAAAGAGTGTCACGACGGTATCGCAACTAATAACTGTGATTTCAAAGGGGCAGATGATGATGGTGGCAGTCTCGGTCTGTGGCTATTGGGTCTATTCGTGCCCTTGGCGTGGTGGCGAAGGCGTGAGGTTTGATAGGGCGATTTGAATACTAAACAAGTAAGCAGCGTTATGCGCTGCTTTGCTTTTTAATGTTCCATTTCTTTCGACTTAAACTGAAAAATAATGCCAAGTGATCGCGGTTTTTCACGTTTTATTACACTCTTCATCATGGCTTTTACAGTGATATTCTGGGGATTTGCTTGCTATTGCAGCATGTAAACATATACTAGTCTGCTGCGAAAAACTCGTCGCAATTTTATCGTCGTCCTAGACGTGATTTGACCAATATATAAGACAAGTAACATGCAAGTATCAGATTTCCATTTCGACCTTCCAGATGAACTTATCGCTCGTTACCCTCAGCCAGAGCGTACCGCTAGCCGACTATTACAAATGGACGGCAATACCGGAGAGCTAATTGATGGCACATTTACTGATGTATTGGGCCAAGTTCAACCCGGTGATCTCGTGGTGTTTAATAATACTCGTGTTATACCTGCTCGTCTTTTTGGTCGTAAAGAGTCGGGTGGTAAGCTAGAGGTGCTGGTGGAGCGCATGCTTGACGAGAAAAGCATCCTCGCGCACGTTCGCTGCTCTAAATCTCCAAAACCAGGTACAACCATCATTGTTGGCGAGAATGATGAATACTCAGCAGAAATGGTGGCGCGTCATGACGCTCTATTTGAACTGAAATTTAACGCTGATAAGACGGTATTAGAAATTTTGGAAGAAATCGGCCACATGCCGCTTCCTCCTTACATTGACCGCCCAGATGAAGATGCAGATAAAGAGCGTTACCAAACCGTATATAACCAGAAGCCAGGCGCAGTAGCGGCGCCGACAGCGGGTCTTCATTTTGATGATGTTCTACTAGAGAAAATTAAAGCGAAAGGCGCAGAGTTTGCTTACGTCACTTTGCACGTTGGTGCTGGTACATTCCAGCCAGTAAAAGTAGAAAACATCAACGATCACCATATGCACGCTGAGTACGTAGAAGTACCGCAAGAAGTCGTCGAAGCAATTAAAGCGACGAAAGCGCGAGGTGGACGAATTATTGCTGTTGGTACTACATCGGTACGCTCACTTGAAAGCGCAGCGCAAGACGCATTGAAAAAAGGGACTGAGTTGGTCCCATTCTTTGGTGATACAGAAATCTTTATTTTCCCTGGCTACGAATATCAGCTTGTGGATTGCTTGATTACCAATTTCCACCTGCCAGAATCCACACTGATCATGTTGGTGAGTGCATTTGCAGGTTATGAGAACACCATGAATGCTTACAAGCATGCGGTAGAAAACAAATATCGCTTTTTCTCATATGGTGATTCAATGTTCATCAAGAAGAAAACGATTTAGTAAAAAATAAGATTTACGAGTGCTAGCAGTAAGCTAGGAAATAGAGCAGAACCTCTGCTTTATCTCTCGCAAGGAAAAGCGACCGCTCCTTAAAGTAGGGTAGAGCCCTAAACACTCAGTCAGACTGTTTCTCTGACACCCGGAGGCATCGTGAAATTAAAATTCGATCTTAAGAAGAAAAACGGCAATGCGCGTCGTGGTCAACTGACTTTCGAACGTGGCACTGTTCAAACCCCAGCGTTTATGCCAGTTGGTACTTACGGTACGGTTAAAGGCATGACGCCAGAAGAAGTGAAAGGTACGGGCGCAGAAATCTTACTAGGTAACACGTTCCACCTTTGGCTGCGTCCAGGTCAAGAAGTCATGAAAATGCACGGCGACTTGCATGATTTTATGAACTGGCACGGTCCTATTCTTACTGATTCAGGCGGCTTCCAAGTATTCAGCCTTGGCAAGATGCGTACTATTACCGAAGAGGGTGTGCACTTCCGTAACCCAGTTAATGGTGACAAGATTTTCATGGACGCAGAAAAGTCGATGGAAATTCAAAAAGACCTAGGTTCTGACATCGTCATGATTTTTGACGAGTGTACGCCATACCCAGCGACACACGATGAAGCGAAGAAATCGATGGAAATGTCACTACGTTGGGCACAGCGCTCACGTGATCACTTCGAGAAGCTAGAAAACCCGAACAACCTGTTTGGTATTGTTCAAGGTGGTGTTTACGAAGATCTACGTGATGTGTCGGTAAAAGGTCTAACGGAAATCGGTTTTGACGGTTACGCGGTTGGTGGCTTGGCAGTAGGCGAGCCTAAAGAAGACATGCACCGTATTCTTGAGCACACTTGTCCGCAGCTTCCAGAAGACAAGCCTCGCTACCTAATGGGCGTGGGTAAACCAGAAGACTTGGTTGAAGGTGTTCGCCGCGGTATCGACATGTTTGACTGTGTAATGCCAACGCGTAACGCGCGTAATGGTCACCTGTTTGTGACTGGTGGTGTGATCAAGATCCGTAATGCGAAACATAAAACGGATACAACCCCGCTGGATCCGCACTGTGACTGTTACACTTGTCAAAACTACAGTAAATCGTACCTTCATCACTTAGAGCGTTGTAATGAAATTCTGGGTGCTCGTCTGAATACGATCCACAACCTACGCTACTACCAGCGTCTGATGGAAAGTATTCGTAAAGCGATTGATGAAGATCGTTTTGATGAGTTTGTTACCGAGTTCTATGAGCGTCGTGGCCGTGAAGTGCCACCACTAGCAAAAGAACAGTCATTGACGGACTAAAAAGAATTAAAGCCTTTGGCATGTCGCCAGAGGCTTTTGCTAATAAAGTAGGCTAACGCACGTTATTTTTGAGAGAGTGATCGCTATTAGTTACTCTCAGACTTGAATCTAAAATGCGAAAGCCCAACTTGTTGGATTATCAATAAAATATAATGAGGATGTTTTAATGTTTATTTCTCAGGCTCACGCAGCAGCAGAAGGCGCGCCAGCAGGCGGTGGTTTTGAAATGCTAATCATGCTTGGCATGTTCGCAGTGATCTTTTACTTCATGATTTACCGCCCACAAGCGAAACGTGTAAAAGAGCACAAGAACCTAATGGCTTCTATGGGCAAAGGCGACGAAGTTCTAACTAGCGGTGGCCTAGTGGGTAAAATCACTAAGATTGCTGAAGACAATGACTACATTTCAATCGAGCTTAACGCGAACAATGAAGTGGTAATCAAGAAAGACTTCATCACTGCAGTGTTGCCAAAAGGTACGCTTAAGTCTCTATAAAACAGCTAAAGGATCCTCGCTGTGCTAAACCGTTATCCATTATGGAAGTACTTGATGGTATTTTTTGCCATCATCACCGCTGCGTTATACGCACTTCCAAATATCTACGGTGAAGATCCGGCTATTCAAGTTACAGGGGCGCGTGGCGCCTCTGTAGATATGTCAACGCTGGATGCTGTCACTACTGCTCTTGATAAAGAGCAACTCTCTCATAAATCCATTGCTCTCGAGAATGGATCAATTCTTGTTCGTTTTAACGACACTGACACGCAAATCAGTGCTCGTGATGTCATCAGCGAAGCGCTTGGCAAAGACACAATTGTTGCACTTAACCTTGCTCCTTCTACACCCGATTGGCTAGAAGCGATTGGCGCGTCACCATTAAAGCTGGGTCTTGACCTTCGTGGTGGTGTCCACTTCTTAATGGAAGTAGACATGGACGCTGCGATGGAAAAGCTCGTTGGTCAGCAAGAAGAAGCTTTCCGTAGCGAACTTCGTGAGGCAAAAATTCGTTATCGTGCTATCCGCCCTTCTGGCAAAGAAGCGGTAGAGGTTCTGCTACGTAACGAAGAGCAATTAGCAGAAGCGAAAGCAATGCTAGAAAAGAATCACCCGGACATGCTCTTTGTCGAATCTGATTCAAATGGCCGTTACGCTCTTACTGCGACCTTTACCGAGCAACGTTTACAAGAGATCCGTAACTACGCTGTTGAGCAAAACATTACGATTTTACGTAACCGTGTAAACGAGCTAGGTGTTGCAGAGCCTCTCGTTCAACGTCAAGGTGCAAGTCGAATTGTTGTTGAGCTTCCTGGTGTTCAAGATACTGCTCGTGCAAAAGAGATTCTAGGTGCGACTGCAACGCTAGAATTCCGTGAAGTTGACGATAAAGCTGACCTATCAGCGGCGGCAAATGGTCGTGCGCCAGCAGGCAGTGAAATCAAAATGGACCGAGACGGTCGTCCGGTTGTGCTTAAGAAGCGTGTTATTCTTGGTGGTCAAAGCATTACGGATGCAAGCTCAAGTGTCGATGAATACGGTCGTCCACAAGTTAACATCTCGCTAGACAGCGAAGGTGGTAACAAGATGTCAGCGTTCTCTAAGAAGAACATCGGTAAGCTAATGGCTACCGTGTTTGCTGAGTACAAAGACAGTGGTCGTCGTACGCCAGAAGGCAAAGTCATCCTAGATAAGCATGAAGAAGTCATCAACCAAGCGACGATTCAATCGGCTCTTGGACGTAACTTCCGTATCACGGGTATAGACTCCGCAGCTGAAGCGCACAACCTTGCACTTCTATTACGTGCTGGTGCACTGATCGCACCTATCTCTATCGTTGAAGAGCGTACTATTGGTCCATCAATGGGCCAGCAAAACATCGATATGGGTATCCAAGCGTGTATCTGGGGTATGGTTGCCGTAATGCTGTTTACGCTGCTTTACTACCGTGGCTTTGGCTTGATTGCCAACATCGCTCTAATGGCTAACTTAGTGTTGATCATTGGTGTTATGTCGATGATTCCAGGCGCTACCATGACACTTCCGGGGATTGCCGGTATCGTGTTAACGGTCGGTATGGCGGTTGATGCGAACGTACTGATCTTCGAGCGTATCCGTGAAGAGCTTCGTGATGGGCGTAGTCCACAACAAGCTATTCACCAAGGTTACGCGAATGCATTCAGTACGATTGCCGATGCGAACATCACGACACTGATTACTGCAATTATCCTATTTGCAGTCGGTACTGGTGCAGTGAAAGGTTTCGCGGTTACTCTATCTATCGGTATCTTAACTTCAATGTTCACCGCCATTATTGGTACACGTTGTATCGTGAACCTGATTTACGGTGGCAAACGCGTTGATAAATTGTCGATCTAAGGCTGGGAATTAATATGTTTCAAATTCTAAAAGCAGAGAAGACGATCGGCTTTATGCGTTGGTCGAAAGTAGCATTCGTTTTTTCAATCTTTATGATTGCTGCTTCTATCTTCACTTTGTCAACTAAGTGGCTAAATTGGGGCCTAGACTTCACTGGCGGTACGCTAATTGAAGTTGGCTTTGAAAAACCTGCGAACCTTGAAAAAATCCGAACCGCTTTAGATGCGAAAGGTTTTGGTGATGCGACAGTACAAAACTTCGGTAGTGCTCGTGAAGTAATGGTTCGTCTTCGTCCACGTGATGACGTTTCTGGTGAAACGCTAGGCAACCAAATCATTGGTGCTATCAAAGATGGTACTGGCGAAAGCGTAGAAATGCGTCGTATTGAATTCGTAGGTCCTAACGTTGGTGATGAGCTAACAGAAGCTGGCGGTCTAGCGATCCTCGTGTCGCTGATCTGTATCTTGCTTTATGTCTCGATGCGATTTGAATGGCGTCTAGCGGCTGGTGCGGTTATGGCATTGGCTCACGATATCATTATCACGTTAGGTGTTTTCTCATTCCTACAAATAGAAGTTGACCTAACCATCGTCGCGGCACTATTAACGGTAGTCGGTTACTCGCTCAACGATACCATCGTTGTGTTTGACCGTATCCGTGAAAACTTCCGCAAGATGCGTAAAGGTGAGCCAGCCGATATCATGGACGCTTCAATCACCCAAACGTTGAGCCGTACACTGATTACATCTGGTACGACGTTGTTCGTGGTAATTGCACTGTTCATGCAGGGTGGTGCTATGATTCACGGCTTTGCAACCGCACTTTTACTCGGTATCACTGTAGGTACTTACTCTTCTATCTACGTAGCATCAGCACTGGCTCTAAAACTGGGTATCCAGAAAGAGCACTTGATGCCACCTCAAGTAGAAAAAGAAGGTGCAGAGTTCGACGAAATGCCATAAGGCAGATTGAGAGTCGACAACAAAAAACCGCTGAGCAATCAGCGGTTTTTTTGTATCTGAATCGAGTTGTGTGCTTGCAGAACCTCACTGTATGGAGAGCCTTACATTGCCGCTAAGTAGATACGGTTCAGTAGATACAAGAAAGCCCCGCTCATTGAGCGGGGCTTTCTAAAGTCATCAGCGTGACGGGCTAAATATGACTTTCAAATATTACTTAAGGATCGCGCTGTTACCGTTTTCGCGGATGTGCTTAAGGATTGATTTTACGCCACGAGCGCTTGAAGCAACAATGTTACCAGACTTCATGTACTCAGTGCCGCCAGCAAAGTCAGTTAGGATTGCGCCAGCTTCACGAGCAATAAGCTCACCTGCTGCCATATCCCAAGGTTTTAGACCTAGCTCGAAGTAACCATCAACACGGCCAGCAGCCACGTAACATAGGTCAAGAGCAGCAGAGCCGCTACGACGGAAATCAGCACATTCAGTGAATAGCGCACCAACGATCTTGATGTAAGACTCAGCGTGTTGTTTCTGTTTGAATGGGAAACCAGTAGCTAGAACAGTACCTTGAAGGTCTTTTAGTTGAGCAACACGGATACGCGCACTGTTTAGTTGAGCGCCTGCACCACGTTGTGCAGTGAATAGCTCGTTTTGCATTGGGTCGTAAACACAAGCAACTTCAGTTTTGCCTTTGATACGAACAGCGATAGAAACCGCGAAGTGTGGGTAACCTTTTACAAAGTTAGTGGTGCCATCCAGTGGGTCGATGATCCATTGTACGTCTTTATCTTTACCTTCGATAAGACCTTGTTCTTCAGCAACGATACAGTGCTCAGGGTAAGACTGCTTGATAGTATCGATGATGATGTATTCTGCTTCTTTATCTACATTAGTGACAAAGTCATTAGTGCCTTTAAGAGTAGATTCTACTTTATCAGTGTTTTCTAATGATTTAGCAATATGATTGCCTGCCTTTCGCGCAGCGCGAATAGCAATGTTTAGCATTGGATGCATACGAATTTCCCAACGGATGTTAAAGAACAAATGAAAGCGGCGGCGAGTATACCAGAGATCAGTAAAAAGGGAAGTGGTTATTTTTTGTTCTAAAGTCAGTGGTTTTATTGTATTTAGCTTGAGGCGAACGAGAACAATGACCAAGAATGAGAAGAGAGGCCTGCTTCGCCCTAGGGTGTGTTAAAAAACTATGGTAACATTCTGCGGTTTTAATTTAGGTAGCAAACACAGATGTTGGATCAAGTAAAAATTGTACTCGTAGGTACCTCTCATTCAGGCAATATTGGCTCAGCAGCTCGAGCTATGAAAGTGATGGGTTTAAGCCAACTAGTATTAGTCGATCCACAATGTGAAGTGGATGAACAAACTCTTGCTTTGGCTGCGGGTGCTGGTGATATTGCTCAAAATGCAAAGATTGTCGGCACATTAGAGGAAGCGGTTGAAGATTGCAGCCTTGTGGTGGGCTCCAGTGCTCGCTCTCGTACATTAGAATGGCCAATGCTTGAGCCTCGTGAATGTGGTGAGAAATTTGCGGTTGAGGGTAGAAAACACCCTGTCGCGCTCGTGTTTGGTCGTGAAAGAACTGGTCTAACAAACGAAGAGCTGCAAAGGTGTCACTACCATGTTTGCATTCCTGCTAACCCTGAATATAGCTCGCTTAACCTAGCGATGGCCGTACAAACTCTGAGTTACGAAGTACGAGTTGCGCATTTGAACTTAGAGCAAAGCCAGTTTGCCCCAAATGAGCCGGAAGAGTACCCACGTCATAGAGAGCTCGAAATGTTCTTCGAGCATCTTGAAAAGGTGATGGTTGAGACCCAGTTTATCAATAAAGAGCAACCAGGACAGGTGATGAATAAATTGCGTCGCTTGTTCTCTCGTGCTCGGCCAGAAACCCAGGAGCTCAATATTCTACGCGGCATTTTAACCTCGATAGAAAAGAAGTTCTGAATAAAGAATAACCACTTTAGGTGTAAGGATGAATACCTGAGTAAAATGGTCAAATAAATACTTGACCATTTTACTCAGGTATGGAAAAATCTTAACCATTACAAACCATGTGGATACGGTGTGGTATGAAACTTACATCTAAAGGAAGATATGCGGTGACAGCCATGCTGGATGTGGCACTGCATTCGCAACAAAACCCTGTGCCTCTTGCTGACATCTCAGAGCGTCAGGGGATCTCGCTCTCTTACTTAGAGCAGCTATTTTCAAAATTGCGTAAAGCAGGTCTCGTTGCCAGCGTTCGTGGTCCTGGTGGTGGTTACCGACTTGGTGCCGACGCACACAGTATCGCTATTGGTACCGTGATTGCAGCCGTTGATGAGTCAGTCGATGCAACCAAATGCCAGGGCAAAGGAGATTGCCAAGGTGGAACACGTTGCCTTACTCACACGCTATGGCGCGACTTAAGCTCTCGCATTAGTGACTTCTTGAATAACATCACTCTTGGTGAGTTGATGACAGACAATGAAGTCCTCGAAATTTCTGATCGTCAGGACATTGATCTGGCGGTAACCCATGGGCTATCAAACAAAAATACAACCGCCGCGCCCATCGGTGTAAACGTCCGCTCTTAGCGGTCAGCTTTTTACATTGGAGTAGAGAATGAAACTGCCGATTTATCTTGATTATTCCGCTACATGTCCAGTTGATCCACGTGTTGCTGAAAAAATGGTTCAGTACATGACAATGGATGGCACATTTGGCAACCCAGCGTCGCGTTCGCACCGTTACGGCTGGCAGGCAGAAGAAGCGGTCGATACTGCTCGTGAGCAAATTGCTGACCTTCTAAATGCAGATCCTCGCGAAATCGTATTTACATCTGGTGCGACAGAATCAGACAACCTTGCTATTAAAGGTGCAGCGCACTTTTACTCGAAGAAAGGCAAGCACGTAATCACTTGTAAAACAGAGCACAAAGCCGTTCTTGACCCATGTCGTCAACTTGAGCGTGAAGGCTTTGAAGTGACTTACCTTGAGCCAGAATCAAATGGCTTGATCGATCTAGAGAAGCTTAAAGCGGCAATGCGTGATGACACAGTGCTTGTGTCTATTATGCACGTAAACAACGAGATTGGTGTGGTTCAAGACATTACAGCGATCGGCGAATTGTGTCGTGAGCGTAAAATTGTTTTCCACGTGGATGCAGCGCAATCTGCAGGTAAATTACCAATCGACGTTCAAGAGATGAAAGTTGACCTAATTTCGCTTTCTGCTCACAAAGTTTATGGCCCTAAAGGCATCGGTGCACTTTACGTTCGTCGTAAGCCTCGTATTCGTCTTGAAGCGCAAATGCACGGTGGCGGCCATGAGCGTGGTTTCCGCTCTGGTACACTTCCTACCCACCAAATCGTTGGTATGGGTGAAGCATTCCGCATTGCAAAAGAAGACATGCAAAAAGATTACGATCACGCTTTAGCGCTTCGTAACCGTCTTTTTGATGGCGTGAAAGACTTAGAAGCAGTGACGGTAAACGGTGACCTTGAGCAACGTGTACCACACAACCTAAACATCAGCTTCGCATTCGTAGAAGGTGAATCACTACTAATGTCGCTTAAAGATCTAGCGGTATCTTCTGGTAGTGCTTGTACGTCTGCAAGTCTTGAGCCTTCTTACGTTCTTCGTGCCCTAGGCATGGATGATGAATTGGCTCACAGCTCGGTTCGTTTCTCGTTTGGTCGTTTCACGACTGAAGAAGAAATTGATTACGCAATTGAACAAATCCGCGTTGCAGTGACTAAGCTACGCGACATGTCTCCTCTATGGGATATGTACAAAGAAGGGATTGATTTGAGCACTGTTGAATGGGCTCACCATTAATCTCAGGGATTGAAATAGAGGATTCGAGGTAATTTATCATGGCATACAGCGAAAAAGTAATTGATCACTACGAGAACCCACGTAACGTTGGTTCATTCGATAAAGAAGACCCATCAGTAGGTAGCGGCATGGTTGGCGCTCCAGCTTGTGGTGACGTAATGAAGCTTCAAATCAAAGTGACACCTGAAGGTATCATCGAAGATGCGAAGTTCAAAACATACGGTTGTGGTAGTGCAATCGCATCAAGCTCACTAGTAACTGAGTGGGTAAAAGGCAAGTCAGTTGATGAAGCAGCAGCAATTAAAAACTCTGAAATTGCTGAAGAGCTAGAGCTTCCACCAGTGAAAGTTCACTGTTCAATTCTTGCTGAAGATGCAATCAAAGCAGCGGTTGCAGACTACAAGAAAAAACACCAAGAATAATTATTCCGTAATATAATGGGAGCTTTGACGCTCCCATTCCAATCGAAATTTAGACAGACTAAGGTGCAGTATGGCCATCACAATGACAGAATCAGCGGCAAGTCGCGTAAGAGCATTCCTAGATAACCGAGGCAAAGGTATCGGTTTACGTCTGGGAGTGAAGACGACTGGTTGTTCAGGCATGGCATATGTACTTGAGTTTGTTGATGAGCTTAACGAAGAAGATGAAGTTTTTGAACTCTCTGGAGTGAAAATCATCATCGACAAAAAAAGCTTAGTGTACCTAGACGGTACCGAATTGGATTACGTGAAAGAAGGGTTGAATGAAGGTTTTGAATTCAACAACCCTAACGCGAAAAGTGAATGTGGTTGTGGTGAAAGCTTCAACGTCTAATTGATTGTCCTTCTGGGCAAGCGAGTCCGGAAGGCTTTACTAGGACCCGAACTTAATGAATCACTTTGAATTATTTGGGCTACCAAGTCAGTTTAAGCTGGATGGTAGCCTTCTTTCTTCTCAGTTCCGAGAACTACAAAAACGCTTCCACCCGGATAACTTTGCAACGGGATCTGAACGTGACCGTTTGATGGCGGTGCAAAAGGCAGCGCAAATCAACGATGCCTATCAAGTTCTGAAAAATCCTATCTCCCGTGCCGAGTACATCCTCGCAGAGCAGGGAGTTGAGATCCGAGGTGAACAGCAGACAATGCAAGATCCAATGTTCTTAATGGAGCAAATGGAGCTGCGCGAAGAACTGGAAGAAATTGCTGACAGCACCGATCCTGAATCGGCGCTTTTTGACTTCGATTCTAAGGTCAGCAAAATGTACAAACAGCATCTGGCAAACGTCGAGCAAGAGCTTGATGATGGTCTTTGGGCTGAAGCCGCAGACCGAGTTCGTAAGCTAAAATTCATTGCCAAACTAAAGAACGAAATTGAACTAGTCGAAGACAAACTCCTCGGCTAGTTAGCGTGACAAGGACCTATCATGGCACTACTTCAAATCGCAGAACCGGGCCAAAGCTCGGCACCTCATGAGCATAAGTTAGCAGCGGGTATCGACTTAGGTACTACCAACTCTTTGGTTGCTTCTGTACGTAGCGGCGATGCAACTCCACTTGCGGACGAGCAGGGCCGTACTATTTTACCTTCAGTCGTTAATTACACTGAGGAAAAGTTAACGGTTGGCCACGAAGCCAAAGCCAAAGCAGAATTTGAACCAGAGAACACTATTATCTCTGTAAAACGTTTGATTGGTCGTTCATTAAAGGACATTCAGTCCCGTTACTCTTCACTTCCTTATCGTTTTAGAGAGAGTGAAAATGGTCTTCCGATCCTGCAAACGCCTCAAGGTGACAAAAACCCGATTGAAGTATCTGCGGACATTCTAAAAGCGCTAGGTAAGCGAGCTGAAGAAACGTTAGGTGGGGAGTTAGCGGGCGTTGTGATCACTGTTCCTGCTTACTTTGATGATGCTCAGCGTGCAGGTACGAAAGATGCCGCGAAATTAGCTGGCCTTCATGTGCTGCGTCTTCTGAACGAACCAACTGCCGCGGCAATTGCTTATGGCTTAGACTCAGGCCAAGAAGGAGTGATTGCAGTTTATGACCTAGGCGGCGGTACATTTGATATCTCTATCCTACGCTTGTCGAAAGGCGTATTTGAAGTATTAGCAACAGGCGGTGACTCTGCGTTAGGCGGTGATGACTTTGACCATCTGTTAGCGGATTACCTAATGGAGCAAGCGGGTCTCGAAGCCCCACTTTCTGCTGAAAAAAACCGTACGCTACTGAACATTGCTACTGCGACTAAGATTGCTTTCTCTGAGCAAGACAGCGTTGATGTTGATGTGTTTGGCTGGAAGGGCACCGTTACTCGTGAGCAGTTCGAAGATCTGATTCGCCCATTAGTGAAGAAAACACTAATGTCTTGTCGTCGTGCATTAAAAGATGCTGATGTTAACGCAGACGAAGTACTCGAAGTTGTCATGGTTGGTGGTTCAACACGCACATTGCTGGTTCGTGAAATGGTAGGCGAGTTTTTTGGCCGCACACCGCTAACAAGCATTAATCCTGATGAAGTTGTCGCAATCGGCGCGGGTATCCAAGCCGACATTCTAGCGGGTAACAAGCCTGATTCAGAAATGTTACTTCTTGACGTGATCCCACTGTCGCTTGGTATTGAAACCATGGGTGGTTTGGTTGAGAAGATCATCCCTCGCAATACCACGATTCCTGTTGCGCGTGCGCAAGAATTTACCACATTCAAAGATGGCCAAACGGCCATGAGTGTTCATGTGGTACAAGGTGAGCGTGAAATGGTTGATGATTGTCGTTCACTGGCTCGTTTCTCATTGAAAGGCATTCCACCGATGGCGGCGGGTGCGGCACATATTCGTGTGACTTACCAAGTTGACGCTGACGGCCTTCTTTCTGTTACGGCAATGGAAAAGAGCACCGGTGTTCAGTCAGAGATTCAAGTAAAACCTTCTTACGGGTTAAGCGATAATGAAGTGGCGGATATGCTGCGTGATTCAATGACGCACGCTAAAGAAGACATGCAAGCTCGTGCGCTAGCTGAGCAGCGTGTTGAGGCCGACCGTGTGATAGAAGGCTTGATTGCAGCCATGCAAGCTGATGGTGACGAACTGCTATCAGAACAAGAGAAACAAGACCTGATAAAAGCCATCGAAGCCTTGATTGAGCTGCGTAATGGTGATGATGCAGATGCGATTGAGCAAGGCATTAAAGATACCGATAAAGCGAGCCAAGATTTCGCATCGCGCCGTATGGATAAATCGATTCGAGCTGCGCTGTCAGGTCAATCAGTAGACGATATATAAGAGATAAGTAGTTATGCCTAAGATTATTGTATTACCACACGACGATTTGTGCCCAGAAGGCGCAGTGTTGGAAGCAAACACTGGTGAAACCGTTCTGGACGTAGCGCTAAAAAATGGTATCGGTATTGAACATGCGTGTGAAAAATCATGTGCTTGTACCACCTGCCACGTGATCATCCGTGAAGGTTTTGACTCGCTAGAAGAAAGTGAAGAGCTGGAAGATGACATGCTGGATAAAGCGTGGGGTCTAGAGCCTGAATCTCGTCTAGGGTGTCAGGCGAAAATTGCTGATGAAGACTTAGTGGTAGAAATTCCTAAGTACACGCTGAACCACGCTTCAGAAGATCACTAAACTATCTTCCCAATATAGGGAAGAAGCAAAAGGAAGATGAGCAATGAAATGGACAGATTCTCGCGATATCGCGATTGAACTTTGTGACAAGTTTCCAGATGTTGATCCGCAAACGGTGCGTTTTACCGATCTTCATCAATGGATCATGGAGTTAGATGAGTTTGAAGATGACCCAAACCATTGTAACGAAAAGATTCTGGAAGCCGTTATCATGTGCTGGATGGACGAAGCAGACTAAGTCTGTAAAACACAGCCTAGTTAACAATTCTTACTAAAAAAAGCGGACCTTTAGGTCCGTTTTTTTATCCAATTGACATTTTTGCCCTACATAATGCTAACATCCATGAGTTATTAAAAAGAAGCAGCGTAGGCAACGCTGCTATAAGACAAGGAGAAACCATGTCTACACAGATGTCTGTATTTTTAAGTCAAGAGTCGGCAGCACCACATTGGGGTGAAAAAGCACTGCTTTCATTCGCTGAAAACGGCGCAACCATTCATTTAGGTGAAGGTCACGATCTTGGTGCAATTCAACGTGCAGCTCGTCAGCTAGATGGCCAAGGAATTCGTTCTATTTTTCTTTCCGGTGATAACTGGGATTTAGAGAGCGTTTGGGCTTTCCACCAAGGTTACCGTAACCCAAAAAAACATGGCTCAGTTGAGTGGTCTGCATTGTCTGAAGAAGATCAAGCAGAGCTTCAAGCGCGTATTACTGCGACTGATTTTACCCGCGATATCA
Source organism: Vibrio sp. Y10_XG_PY6 (assembly GCF_024181795.1). Taxonomy (NCBI): domain Bacteria; kingdom Pseudomonadati; phylum Pseudomonadota; class Gammaproteobacteria; order Vibrionales; family Vibrionaceae; genus Vibrio; species Vibrio sp. Y10_XG_PY6. Next base: position 379,778 of record NZ_JAMZAQ010000004.1, on the reverse strand, counting down.
TCAATAAAACCGCAGAAGAAGTTGCCCCTCGTCAGCTAGCGACAATGGCCGCTGAATTCATCAAATCTGTTGCGCCTAAAGGCACAGTGACAGCTCGTATCGTCAAAGACAAAGACTTGTTGGCGGAAGGTTGGGAAGGCATTTACGCAGTAGGCCGTGGTTCGGAGCGTACTTCTGCGATGCTCCAGCTAGACTACAACCCGACAGGTGACGAGAACGCACCAATATTCGCGTGTCTTGTCGGTAAAGGTATCACCTTTGATTCGGGTGGTTACAGCTTGAAGCCTTCTAACTTCATGAGCGCAATGAAAGCAGACATGGGTGGCTCAGGCACCATCACCGGTGGTCTTGCACTGGCGATTCTTCGTGGTTTGAACAAGCGTGTAAAACTGATCCTTTGTTGTGCAGAGAACATGGTTTCTGGTCGCGCACTCAAGCTTGGCGACATCATCACCTACAAAAACGGTAAAACCGTTGAAATCATGAACACCGATGCAGAAGGTCGTTTAGTGCTTGCTGATGGCCTTATCTACGCCAGTGAGCAAAAACCTGAGTTAATCATTGATTGTGCAACACTAACAGGTGCGGCGAAGAATGCTTTGGGTAATGATTACCACGCACTAATGAGTTTCGATGACGAGCTATCGCATCAAGCGCTCACTGCGGCAAACCAAGAAAAAGAAGGTTTATGGCCGCTACCACTTGCTGACTTCCACCGTGGAATGCTGCCGTCAAACTTTGCTGACCTATCGAATATCAGTTCTGGCGACTACTCTCCGGGTGCAAGCACAGCAGCAGCATTCTTGTCTTACTTCGTAGAAGACTACAAAAAAGGCTGGTTGCACTTCGACTGTGCGGGTACATACCGTAAAGCCGCGTCTGATAAATGGGCTGCGGGAGCTACGGGTATGGGCGTTCGCACACTTGCTCGTTTCCTCAATGAGCAAGCTGGTAAATAAGATTGATTGCAGCACTCCTTGTTTGAGTGCTGCTCTTACCCAGTAAGTCACTTTAAAAACACAACTATTATTACAAGTACAGAAAGGAAATTTTATGGCTCTAGAAAGAACATTTTCGATCATTAAGCCGGATGCGGTAGAGCGAAACCTAATTGGTGAAATCTATAACCGTATTGAAAAGGCTGGCCTACGTATTGTCGCTGCTAAAATGGTTCACCTGACTGAAGATCAGGCAAGCGGTTTTTATGCAGAGCATGAAGGCAAAGAGTTTTTCCCTCCACTAAAAGAGTTCATGACATCTGGTCCTATTATGGTTCAGGTACTGGAAGGTGAAAATGCGATTGCACGTTACCGTGAACTGATGGGTAAAACTAACCCAGAGGAAGCGACATGCGGTACGCTTCGTGCCGATTACGCACTTAGCATGCGTCACAATTCAGTTCATGGTTCCGATAGCCCTGAATCTGCAGCGCGTGAAATTGAGTTTTTCTTCCCGGAGTCAGAGGTTTTCTCTCGCTAAATTAGGCGTGATACTTCACTTGTTAGTGATGCTCTGATACAGAAAAGCCTCGGAACTTTCCGAGGCTTTTTCATTTCATATACCTAAGTTGAGTGGCAATGTTGACTGCATAAGTGATCTCTTACACGCTAACTAGTCTGACTATATAATGGGCTTTAAAGCCCAGTAACGTGAGTTATTTTTAGTCTTTTCCCTTTACGATTTCTACGCTTTTACTTTTGATAGTGTAATAGCTACTTATAGCGCAAGAGGTGCTTAAAATTTAATCATTTTTATTTTAATGCCTTAGCAAACTCAGGGTTTTACACCCCTTGTTGTAGCTGCATAAAGGCTGTACAATTCGCGCCCTTATTCTTGTTTCAGTCATTGAGAGGCAACATGACCACTGAAAAAATCAATCTACTCGACTTTGATCGCAAAGGCATGCGTCAGTTTTTCGCAGAAGAACTCGGCGAGAAAGCGTTTCGTGCCGATCAGGTTATGAAGTGGATCTACCATTTCGGTGTAGATGACTTCGAAAAAATGACAAACATTAACAAGAAGCTGCGCGAAAAGCTTTTACACAAGTGCGAAATCAAGGCACCAACAGTCGCAGAAGCTCAGCACTCTTCTGATGGTACAATCAAGTGGGCGATGAACGTTGGTGATCAGGATGTGGAGACGGTTTACATTCCAGAAGATGATCGTGCAACGCTTTGTGTGTCTTCTCAAGTAGGTTGTGCGTTGGAATGTAAGTTCTGCTCAACCGCACAGCAGGGCTTTAACCGTAACTTGAAAGTTTCAGAGATCATCGGTCAGGTGTGGCGCGCTGCACGTGAAATTGGTCTTGAGAAAGAAACAGGTCGCCGCCCAATTACTAACGTCGTGATGATGGGGATGGGTGAACCGCTTCTAAACATGAAGAACTTGATCCCTGCATTAGAACTAATGCTGGACGATCTTGGCTTTGGTTTGTCAAAACGTCGTGTGACTGTATCTACATCAGGTGTGGTTTCTGGTCTTGATCAGATGACAGGCAAAATCGATGTAGCGTTGGCAATTTCCCTTCATGCGCCAAACGATAAGCTGCGTAGTGAAATCATGCCAATTAACGATCGTTGGGATATTCAAGATTTCCTAGCATCAGTTCGTCGTTACATCGCTTCATCGAATGCAAACCGCGGTAAGGTAACGGTTGAGTACGTACTTCTTGATCATGTGAATGATGACATGGACCATGCTCGTGAACTGGCTGAGCTGATGAAAGACACACCATGTAAGATTAACTTGATTCCGTTTAACCCGTATCCAGGTTCACCTTACAAGAAACCAAGTAACTCACGTATTGATCGCTTCCAAAAAACATTGATGCAATATGAGCATACAGTAACGGTTCGTAAGACTCGTGGCGATGACATTGATGCAGCGTGTGGTCAGTTAGTCGGTGATGTGATTGACCGAACTAAACGTACTGCAATGTTAAAAGCGTCGCGCGGTGCTGATACCATTGAAGTAAAAGCGGTATAAACGACCGGAATTCAAAAATAGCCAGAGCCATTTGCTCTGGCTATTTTGTTTATCGATAAGAGCATTTCTGCCAAGATTTATGACGACAACTCTCCAACTCGAGGTTATTTGGGTATAATTTCGAATTCCTTTGTCAAAGTTTGGACAAAAGCTTGAGCTATCTGTTAGTTTGAGTGTAAAGAGTTTTTGTCTTCGTTACACATTCGCTTATCATGATATGTGACATTAACGATGACACCGATAATTCTCAGCATTTTCTCACATACGCTTTGCTGATTTTTGCAAAACGGGTATTCACACTCAAATCGCTGAGAGTTTCTTAAAATTATTATTTTGGTTAACGCGTTTAGGCTAGCTATCTTTTAAAGAGGCTTAAGAACAATAACGAAAATACATAACCACGTTAGCCACTAAAACAGATTAAATACCACCATTATGACAGAACACGAAAATACGAATGAAGTGCCACTTTCTATTGAAGCTGGCACATTACTGAAAAACAAACGCGAATCTCTTGGGATGAGTCAAAAGCAAGTTGCTGATCGCCTGAGGCTTCGCGTTTCTGTTATTGAAGATATTGAAAATAACCGATTTGAGTCTCAACAAGTTGCGACATTTACGCGTGGTTACTTGCGTTCTTACGCGAAGTTCGTGGGCCTTGATGAGAAGATGGTTTTGACTGCGTTAGAGCAGACAGCAGATGTACAGCCGCAAGAGCAAGAAATTGAAATGCAGAGCTTCTCTCGCAAAACAAAAGATGAGAAGCACAATAGCCGTATCATGCTCCTGACTTGGGTTATCGGGTTGGTCATTATTGGTATTTCTGCAGCTTGGTGGTGGCAAAACCAGCAAGAGAATAGCCTAACGAAGGAAGTTACGGATTCAAGTGTTGAAGCGCCGAAGCCCACAGCGCAAGAGTTAGCGGATATCGATTTAATGACGGCTGAGGAGTTAATCGCAAGTACTCCTGAAGAAGTTGTTTCAACAAGTAATGATGTTGTTGAAACGAGTGAAGTACCAGTCGAGCAGGGTAGCGATCCTCTGCTTGCTGAAACTGAAAATACAACAAGCGTAGATTCTGAAGAACCTGTTGCCGTGATTGAAACTGCGGAAGAGGAACAGCCTGCGCCAGTCGTACCTGAAGGCATGACACTTCTTACTATGAAGTTTAAAGCGGACTGTTGGATTCAAGTAAAAGACACCAATGGTAAAACGCTGGTAAGTGGTACTCATAAACCAGGACAAGATGTAGAACTTACCGGAAAAGCGCCGTTTAAAGTGATATTAGGCGCACCGGAAGGGGTTACAATGACATTTGCAAGTGAACCTGTCGACCTTTCTGGGTATACTTCAGGCAAAGTAGCTAGATTCACTCTACCGTTATAAAAAATTATGCAACACGAATCTCCAATTATTCGTCGTAAATCGACGCGTATTTATGTGGGTGATGTGCCAATTGGTGATGGTGCGCCAATTGCCGTACAGTCAATGACTAACACTCGCACGACTGACGTAGAAGCGACAGTCGCTCAAATCCGAGCACTAGAAAAAGTCGGTGCAGATATCGTTCGAGTTTCTGTACCTACCATGGACGCAGCAGAAGCTTTCAAACTAATTAAACAGCAAGTTTCTGTACCATTAGTGGCTGATATTCATTTCGACTATCGTATCGCGCTGAAAGTGGCGGAGTACGGTGTTGACTGTTTACGCATCAACCCAGGTAACATTGGCAATGAAGAGCGCATTCGCGCTGTTGTTGACTGTGCTCGCGATAAAAACATCCCAATCCGTATTGGTGTCAACGGTGGATCTTTGGAAAAAGATTTACAGATGAAATACGGCGAACCAACGCCAGAAGCTTTAGTTGAATCGGCGATGCGTCACGTAGATCATCTCGATCGTCTTAACTTTGACCAATTTAAAGTTAGCGTGAAAGCTTCAGACGTCTTCCTTGCGGTGGATTCATACCGTCTGCTAGCGAAGAAAATCGATCAGCCTCTTCACTTGGGTATTACAGAAGCGGGTGGTGCTCGTGCTGGTGCTGTTAAGTCATCTGTTGGCTTAGGTATGCTGTTATCTGAAGGGATCGGTGATACGCTGCGTATCTCTTTGGCTGCCGATCCAGTTGAAGAAATCAAAGTCGGTTTCGATATCCTTAAATCTCTGCGCATTCGCTCTCGAGGCATCAACTTTATTGCTTGCCCAAGTTGCTCGCGCCAAGAATTTGATGTGATTGGCACAGTGAACGCACTTGAGCAGCGTTTAGAAGACATCATCACGCCAATGGATGTGTCTATCATCGGTTGTGTGGTAAACGGCCCTGGTGAAGCAGAAGTTTCTCACTTAGGTCTAGCAGGCAGTAACAAGAAGAGCGCATTCTACGAAGATGGTAAACGCCAGAAAGAACGCTTTGATAACGATGACCTTGTGAATCAGCTAGAAGCTAAGATCCGTGCGAAAGCAGCCATGATGAATGGCGAAAACCGCATCGAAGTTAAAGTACAAGATTAATCTCAACGAGAATTACGGTAAGTATTGTGGCAAAAACAATTCAAGCAATTCGAGGCATGAACGATTGCCTCCCAACTCAGTCGCCACTGTGGCAAAAACTAGAAAACACAGTGAAAAATGTAATTAGCGCATACGGTTATAACGAAGTGCGCATGCCAATCGTTGAAGAAACAAACCTATTCAGCCGCGCTGTTGGTGAAGAGACAGACGTCGTTTCAAAAGAAATGTACACCTTTGATGATCGTAACGGAGACAGCCTAACACTTCGCCCTGAAGGTACGGCGGGTTGTGTACGTTCATGTATTCAAAACAGCCTGATCAACCGTGACGAACAGCGTCTGTGGTACATGGGGCCTATGTTCCGCCATGAACGTCCGCAGAAAGGTCGTTACCGTCAATTCCACCAGTGTGGTGTTGAGGTGTTTGGTCTAAATGGTCCAGATGTTGATGCAGAGCTTATCATGATGACGGCGCGTCTATGGCGTGAGCTAGGTATCAATGAACATGTTCGTCTTGAGCTGAACTCTATCGGTTCTCAAGAAGACCGCGCAGACTACCGTACTGCACTGGTTGCGTTCCTTGAGCAACATATTGATGTGCTAGACGAAGATTGTAAGCGTCGCATGCACACGAACCCACTGCGTGTTCTGGATACGAAGAACCCTGACGTTCAAGCTATTTTAGGTGATGCACCTCGCCTTTCGGAGTACTTAGGTGAAGAATCTAAAGCACACTTCGCAGGTCTATGTGAACTTTTAGACGCCGCAGGTATCGAATACACAGTTAACGAACGTCTAGTTCGTGGTCTGGATTACTACAACCGCACGGTATTTGAATGGATCACTGAAAGCCTAGGTGCTCAAGGCACCGTTTGTGGCGGTGGACGTTACGATGGTCTTGTAGAGCAATTAGGTGGTAAACCAACACCAGCGGTTGGCTTTGCAATGGGCCTAGAGCGTCTTGTTCTGATGCTAGAAACACTAGAACTAACAGACGTTCGTCGCAGTGTGGATGTTTACGTAGTAACAGCAGGCGAAGGCACCATGATGGCAGGAATGAAGCTAGCAGAGCAGCTTCGTGAGTCTATTCCTGGCGTTCGTGTGATGAATCACTTCGGTGGCGGTAACTTCAAGAAACAGTTTAAACGCGCAGACAAAGTTGGTGCTGTTGTAGCATTAGTTCTGGGTGAAAACGAAGTTGCGGATAATACCGTAGTACTGAAAGATTTGGCCGGTGGTGAGCAAGAGACTTACAACCAAGCAGAAGTTGCAGAAAAGATCGCAGCACTGATTTAAGTCTTTTAGTAATCTAACAAAATTACATCCTAGTTCGTAAGCTAAGGCTCCCAAATGTGGAGCCTTTAAACGAAATAGGAACAATGGCAGCTAAGCTGCCATTTACATGTTTTAAGAGGACAGGAAGTGGAACTTTACGATACTGAAGAACAACAAGTTGAAGCCATTAAAGACTGGTGGAAGGAAAACGGCAAAGCCGTCATCATCGGTGCGGTTGTTGGCTTAGGTGGTCTATTTGGCTGGCGTTACTACCAGGATTCTGTGATTCAGGCGAGTGAAGCAGCTTCTCAAAGCTACACGACAGCAATGAATGCTTTGCAAGATAAAGGTACTGATGCTCAAGCTGACGTGAAAGCTTTCATTGAGTCAAATGAAGTAAAAGAATATTCAGTATTGGCTGCGCTACAACTTGCTAAAGCACAAGTTGAAGCTCAAGATCTTTCTGCTGCATTAGAGCAATTGAAGTGGGCGCAAAGCAACACTCAAGATGCTGCGCTGTTACCATTGATTAGTTACCGCATTGCGCGCATTGAAACGGAAATGGGTAACTTTGACGCTGCAACGGCTGAACTAAGTAACGTCACTGATGCTGCATGGACAGGTCGTATTGCTGAACTTCGTGGCGATATTGCGATTCGCCAAGGTGACAAAGATGCCGCATATGCTGCTTATACTGAAGCTCAGCAAGCGGCAGACGCAAGCCCGACACTACAAATGAAATTGGACGATCTGGCGAAATAAGGACCGCATTGGATGAAAAGAGTCTTTAACAAAGCCTTGTTAGGGGCGTTAACAGTGGGAATTCTTGCCGGTTGTGCTGGTGAGAAAGATACCATTGTAATGGCGCCACTACCTCAGGTAGACAGTGAGTTTACAACCAGTAGTGAGTGGAGTACATCGGTTGGCGATGGTGTTGGTCATTACTTTTCAAAGCTATCCCCTGTATTTGCGAATGATACATTGTTCGTGGCAAGTCGCGATGGCTTAGTAAAAGCGCTGGATCCTGAAAACGGTAAACAACGTTGGCAAACGGACCTAGAAGAAGATGTCATTGCTCGTCTCTCTGGTGGTATCACAGCAGCATACGGAAACCTTTACATTGGCTCTGAGAATGGTGAAGTCATCTCTCTTGACCAAGAAACAGGTGAAATTGTTTGGCGTGTAAAAGTTGGTGGTGAGGTACTGGCGAAGCCAGTTGCAGACTCAGGCCTTATTATCATCAATACTAGCCGAGGCATGTTGATTGCCCTTAATGAGAGTACTGGTGAGCAACGCTGGGCATTGAGTACAGAAGTGCCGAACCTAACTTTACGTGGTGACAGTACTCCGACTGCAATTGGCGGCGGTGTATTTTGGGGAACGGCAAATGGCCGACTCGCAGCTGCTATCGTTGAGCGTGGTCAGCTGATTTGGCAACAGCCTGTTGGTACGCCAAAAGGCGCGACAGAAATTGATCGTTTGGTTGATGTTGATTCATCGCCAATTGTGTTAGGCGGTACTCTTTTCACCATTGGATACAATGGTCAACTTATCGCCATTGATTTGCGTTCAGCGAACCCGATTTGGAAGCGTAATTACTCATCTGCAACAGACATTTCTACAGATGGTAGCCGCATCTTTGTGATAACGGAAAAAGATCATGTTGTTGCCGTTGATTCACGAAGTGGGACTGAGTTGTGGGAAAACAGCTTGCTTGAGCACCGACAACTTACAGCGCCAGTTATTGTCGGCAATTATCTCGTTGTCGGTGACACGCTTGGTTACCTTCACTGGATGGATCGTTCAACAGGCGAATTTGTTGCGCAGCAGTTTATCGATGATAGCGGCTTGGCCGTTGGCCCGACTTTATTGTCGGATGGTTATGTGATTACAACTCGCAACGGCGATGTAAAGAAACTAACCATTAACGAATAATATCGTGATATAATTCACATTCGGCTCCTGGCTGGTGACAGCTAGGAGCCGTTTTGTTGTTTGAATTTATTAACCCTGACGTGGTTATAGGTAAAAAGCTGGTTTGATTTGGCATCGAGCAAGTCGTTACCTATAACTACAGAAGAAAGATTATTGTAGAGGTTGTTATGGTACCTGTTGTAGCTCTAGTAGGGCGTCCGAACGTAGGTAAATCTACACTATTTAACCGATTGACTCGCACTCGTGACGCGTTGGTTGCGGACTTTCCAGGCCTAACGCGAGACCGTAAGTATGGCCAGGCGAGACTTGGTGAAGAGCACGAATTCATTGTGATTGATACCGGCGGTATTGATGGCACAGAAGAAGGCGTGGAAACAAAGATGGCAGAACAGTCATTAGCCGCGATTGATGAGGCTGATGTTGTATTGTTCCTTGTTGACGGTCGTGCTGGTCTGACACCTTCAGATGCAGCAATTGCTGCGCATCTGCGTAAAATTGAAAAGCCAGCAATGCTGGTGGTAAACAAAATAGATGGTATTGATGCCGATGCAGCGTGTGCTGATTTTTGGCAGCTCGGCGTGGATGATATGTATCAGATTGCGGCCGCTCATGGCCGTGGTGTGACCGCTTTGCTTGAGCGTGCTTTATCTCCATTCTTTGATGATCTATTAACAAGTGAATCTGAAGAAGGTGAGATTGAAGACCTGACTGGATTCGAAGACGAAGAGCCTCTTGTTGAAGATTACACTGAAGAAGACGCAGAAGCTGAATTCAAGCGCCTTCAAGAGCAGCCGATTAAGTTGGCGATTATCGGTCGTCCTAACGTAGGTAAATCGACACTGACTAACCGTATTCTGGGTGAAGAACGTGTAGTTGTATACGATATGCCTGGTACGACGCGTGATTCTATCTACATCCCGATGGAGCGTGATGGACGCGAATACGTACTAATTGATACCGCAGGTGTTCGTCGTCGTGGTCGTATCAATGAAACGGTTGAAAAGTTCTCTGTTGTTAAGACGCTGAAAGCGGTAGAAGATGCAAACGTCGTTCTACTGGTGATTGATGCACGTGAAAATATTTCAGACCAAGACCTAAGCTTGCTTGGTTTTGCACTGAATGCTGGCCGCTCAATTGTCATCGCCGTTAACAAGTGGGATGGCCTAGACAGTGACGTGAAAGAAAGCGTGAAGAAAGAACTAGACCGCCGTCTAGGATTCGTCGATTTCGCGCGTATCCACTTTATCTCTGCGCTGCACGGTACTGGCGTTGGTCACTTGTTTGAATCTATCCAAGAAGCATATAACTCGGCGACAACGCGTGTGGGTACGTCAGTACTGACGCGTATAATGAAGATGGCAGTGGATGATCACCAGCCGCCAATGGTTCGTGGTCGTCGTATCAAACTCAAATACGCACACGCAGGTGGTTACAATCCACCGATCGTTGTTATCCACGGTAACATGGTTCGTGAATTGCCAGATTCGTATAAACGTTATCTGATGAACTACTTCCGTAAGTCTCTGGAAATTATGGGAACACCGATTCGCATTAACTTCCACAACAGTGATAACCCATACGAGAACCGTACGAATAAGCTTACGCTATCACAAGAGCGTAAACGTAAGCGTATGATGTCGATGGTGAAAAACCGCAATAAATAATGAAATTCGAATACCCAAGTTTCTACTTGGGTATTTTTTTATCAAAAGTAATCGTAAAAATGACTATCACAGCAACAAAGACTCGTTTTTGTCATCAAACATGGCAATTAGAAGCACAAATACAGCTCGTTCAATCTACGGAAGAAGTGACTTACGTTATTACAGATGTCACGCCGTTCCATCCCGTTAGTCACATATGGCCGGATCACCCTGCAGACAAAGGAACGTTGAAGGTGAATGGGGCTGAGCATGACGTGGTAGATTGCCAAGTTGGAGCAGTGGAGCAGGAAAGTGGTGCTCTGTATGTGGGTAGTGACATTCCTGTAAAGCGTGATGCTGAAGGTTGGGTGTTTGTCGTCGTGCATGTTTTATCACGTACGGAATCACTTGCAATTAATGACTTGGTGACATTAGCGGTAGATAAAGACTATCAAAATGCTTTGAGCCGAGGCCACACTGCAGGACACTTAGCGTATTTGGCGTTGAATAAAGTACTAGCGGAAGACTATTGGCGAAAAGACGCAGACCGCAAAGACCCACATGGTTATTATGACTTTAATAGCTATGCGCAAGTTACGAGTTATGTCACTCCAGACAAGTGCCTCGATACGTACCGTTTAGGCAAAACACTCCGTAAAAGAGGATTAAACAGTGCAGATATGCTGAATGACCTCCAGGCGATTGCAGAAAAAGTGAATGGCCAACTGGTTGAATGGCTTCAAAGAGATACGATGATCACCATGGAATGCCACGGCGACAGATTAACGGATTCTCGCTATTGGAAGTGCGATTTAGGGGAAGGTCAATTAGCGGTAATCCCTTGTGGTGGAACGCATGCGAGCCATTTAAATGAGTTTGCTTTTATCCAAGTTAAACTCGTTGAGCTCGACGCTCAAACTATCGAAATGCACACCAATGTAAATGCTGCTTTCTGAATAAGATCTTTTTATTAAATTCTGATTTTGTGTTTAATTAAATTAACTTAAGGATTTTTATTCTGCATTAAATCGGAATGCAGAATATGTAACTTATGCTTTCGGTGTGTGGTTATATAAATATTCTTTTAAGGGGTGATCGCTGATCAAGGAGTAAATATCAGACGATCAGTATAAGATCCTACTTATCAAGTATGGTTAGCGCCTCGTGAAACTTGTTGGGGCGGTGATGAAGATCAACATACTTGTTCGTTATTTTGAGTAGCATGCGTTACTCGAAATTGCTTAGTTTAGAGAGAGGAACGGGATATGCAGCAGAACATTTGCCCGACTTGCAATGTCGAACTGGAATGGACAGGACAATACCATTGTGCACAGTGTGAATCGGATTTTAAAAAAGTAGGTTTTTGCCCTGATTGTGAGGCGGAGCTGGAGAAGCTGCAAGCATGCGGTGCTGCGAGTTACTTTTGTAATGTGTGTAATGAACTCAAATCAAAATCACGTGTCCGATTTGAGTTCCAGAAAGTCACTTAACCAGAGTTTGTATTCAGTTAACGGTAGAACGAACGTCGCCTTCGGCTAATCGAGTAATCAATACATCTCCCGATTTTACATCTGAAGATTGAGTAATCACTTTACCTTGCTCAGTTTGAGTAATTGAGTAACCTCGTTTCAATGTCGCTAGCGGGCTGACGGTGTCTAACTTCTCTGCAGCAATCGCGAGTTGATGGCGCATAGTCAGTAACTTGCGATCCATTGCATCCATGAGCTTTTGCTCAACACGTTCTAGCTTCGACTTCTGCTCGGCAAGGCGTGTTACAGGAGAATTTAATTGCAGCCGATAATGTTGACGCTCGATTCGCTGTTGACGCAAGGCAATAAAACGACTCATCGCTCGCTGTAAGCGCATGTCCAACTCATCTAACTGTTGAGTCTGGCGTTGCAAGCGATAGCTTGGGTGCTGTCTCTCTAGACGGTGTATTAATTGCGCAGATTGCTGCTTTTGCTGTGCTAGGTAGTAACGCATCGCGCTCGCTAACTTATGCTGGCGGGTAACTAAAGCTTGATCTTTGTGGCTGTTATCACGACTTACTAGCTCAGCGGCTGCTGATGGAGTAGGTGCGCGTACGTCGGCGACAAAATCTGCTATTGTCACGTCGACTTCATGTCCAACGGCGCTAATAATAGGAATTTGGCTTGCTGCAATCGTGCGAGCTAATATCTCGTTGTTAAAGCACCATAAGTCTTCCAATGAACCACCACCTCGGCCCACAATTAGCACATCACATTCATCACGGCTGTTAGCGCGACCAATGGCTTGTGCGATTTGAATGGCTGCATCTTCACCTTGTACCACTGTCGGATAAATCACAACGGGTAGGGAAGGATCACGACGTTTCAATACGTCTAAGATATCGTAAAGCGCGGCACCAGTTTTCGATGTGATGACGCCAACACGTTTTGGGTGTTCAGGCAAAGGTTGCTTATTGGTTTGAGCGAACAACCCTTCTGCGGCAAGCTTCATTTTCAGCTCTTCAAACTCTTGCTGAAGACGGCCGTCACCTTCTGGTTGCATGCTTTCGATGATCAATTGGTAGTCACCGCGAGGCTCATAAAGAGAAAGACGAGCTTTTACTAGGACTTGATTACCGTTAGCGGGCTTGAAAGTAACGCGGCGATTGTTACCACGAAACATGGCACATTTAACTTGAGCGCGAGAGTCTTTAAGAGTGAGGTACCAGTGACCAGAGACTGGAGCTGAAAAGTTGGATATCTCTCCGACGAGCCAAACGATCCCCATTTCGTTTTCAAGGAGTAAACGAACTTCTGCGTTGAGACGAGAAACAGTAAAGATGTTTTGATTGGTCTTGGAGAGCACAGCTAATCTCTTAGACGTGAGTATGGAAATTAGCGGCAATATAATACATAGCAAGGGGGTAATTGCAAGAAAAAAATTAAAAAATTTGTGGTCAAGCGATTGCGTTAACCGTATAATCCCTCCGCAATATCTAATCCAAATGTAGCTTGTTGCTAACACAGGTTACCCTCATTATGCGAAACGATGAGATTGGATTGTTCTTTTTACTCCTCTAATTGTGAGATATTGCAAATGCTAAGAATTGCCAAAGAAGCGCTGACATTCGATGACGTACTACTTGTGCCAGCACACTCCACCGTTCTCCCAAACACAGCTGATCTTCGCACTCAGCTAACTAAGAACATCACCCTAAACATCCCAATGATTTCAGCGTCTATGGACACTGTTACTGAAGCTCGTCTAGCGATCGCGCTAGCGCAAGAGGGTGGCATTGGCTTTATCCACAAGAACATGTCTATTGAGCAGCAGGCAGCCGAAGTTCGTAAAGTTAAGAAATTCGAAGCTGGTATGGTGACTGACGCGGTTACTGTAAACCCTGACGCGACCATCGCTGATGTTGTTGCACTCACTGAAAAGCATGGTTTTGCAGGTTTCCCTGTTGTCACTGAGAGCAATGAGCTTGTTGGTATTATCACTGGTCGTGACGTTCGTTTTGTGACGGACCTTTCTAAGAAAGTATCTTCAGTAATGACGCCAAAAGAGAAGTTGGCAGCAGTTAAAGAAGGTGCAACACGAGAAGAAGTGCAAGAGAAAATGCACGAAGCTCGCGTAGAGAAAGTATTGGTTGTGAATGATGAGTTCCAACTAACCGGTATGATTACTGCGAAAGACTTCCACAAAGCAGAACGTAAACCAAACGCATGTAAAGATGAGCGTGGTCGCCTACGTGTTGGCGCAGCAGTTGGTGCTGGTGCTGGTAACGAAGAGCGAGTTGCTGCACTAGTTGAAGCTGGCGTTGACGTTCTACTTATCGACTCTTCACACGGTCATTCTGAAGGTGTTCTAAGCCGCATTCGTGAAACACGTGCAGCTTACCCAGATCTAGACATCATCGGTGGTAACGTAGCAACAGGTGCTGGTGCTAAAGCACTAATCGAAGCTGGCGTAAGCGCAGTGAAAGTTGGTATCGGCCCTGGTTCTATCTGTACAACTCGTATTGTAACGGGTGTGGGGGTTCCACAAATCACTGCAATCGCAGATGCGGCAGAAGTTGCTAATGATTATGGTATTCCAGTTATCGCTGACGGTGGTATCCGTTTCTCTGGTGATATCTGTAAAGCAATCGTAGCGGGCGCATCATGTGTGATGGTTGGTTCTATGTTTGCAGGTACTGAAGAAGCGCCGGGTGAAGTGATTCTATACAACGGCCGTTCTTACAAGTCTTACCGTGGCATGGGTTCTCTTGGTGCAATGTCTCAAGGTTCTTCTGACCGTTACTTCCAGTCTGACAACGCAGCGGACAAGCTAGTACCAGAAGGTATCGAAGGTCGTATCGCATACAAAGGCCGTCTAAAAGAGATCGTACACCAACAAATGGGTGGTCTACGTTCAAGCATGGGTCTAACTGGCTCTGCAACTATCGAAGATATGCGTACGAAAGCTGAATTTGTACGTATCTCTGGTGCTGGTATGCAAGAGTCTCATGTACACGATGTTCAAATTACTAAGGAAGCACCGAACTACCGTCTAGGGAACTAATTACCTAACGGAAACGTTTGCTTTTTCCTTGAAGCATTAAGAAGAGGCGAGTACACTCGCCTCGGTTTTAATCACTTAGCCTTAAAAAGACTGCTCAAAATGACTAAAAATATCCATGACCAACGTATTCTGATCTTGGACTTCGGTTCTCAGTACACTCAATTAGTAGCACGCCGCGTACGTGAAATCGGCGTTTACTGTGAACTATGGAGCTGGGATGTAGAAGAAGCGGATATTCGCGAATTCAACCCAGATGGCATTATCCTATCTGGTGGTCCAGAAAGCGTAACGGAAGAGAACTCTCCACGCGCGCCTCAATATGTGTTTGATTCTGGTGTTCCTTTACTTGGTGTATGTTACGGCATGCAAACTATGGCGGAACAACTAGGTGGCAAAGTAGCAGGCTCTAACGAACGTGAGTTTGGCTACGCTCAGGTTAAAGTTTCTGGTGAATGTGCCTTATTTAAAGATCTTGAAGCAACTCAAGACGTTTGGATGAGCCACGGCGACAAAGTAGTAGAGATCCCAGCCGATTTCGTAAAAGTTGGTGAGACAGACACTTGTCCTTACGCTGCGATGGCGAACGAAGAGAAGAAATACTACGGCGTTCAGTTCCACCCAGAAGTGACACACACAAAAGGTGGCCTACAAATGCTTGAGAACTTTGTTCTTGGCGTATGTGGCTGTGAGCGTCTATGGACATCGGAATCTATCATCGAAGACGCGGTTGCTCGCATTAAAGAGCAAGTGGGTGACGACGAAGTTATCCTAGGCTTATCTGGTGGTGTGGATTCATCTGTTGTTGCGATGCTGGTGCACCGCGCAATTGGCGACAAGCTAACGTGTGTATTTGTCGATAACGGTCTACTTCGTTTAAACGAAGGCCAACAAGTGATGGATATGTTTGGCGATAAGTTCGGCCTAAACATCATCAAAGTTGATGCAGAAGATCGTTTCCTTGAAGCACTGAAAGGCAAGTCTGACCCAGAAGAGAAGCGTAAGACAATCGGCCACGTATTCGTAGATGTATTCGATGAAGAGTCGAAAAAGCTAAAAAATGCAAAATGGCTAGCGCAAGGTACCATCTACCCAGACGTAATCGAGTCTGCGGCATCTAAGACTGGTAAAGCGCACGTGATCAAATCACACCACAATGTGGGCGGTCTACCAGATGAAATGGAAATGGGTCTTGTTGAGCCACTACGTGAGCTGTTCAAAGATGAAGTACGTAAGATTGGTCTAGAGCTAGGCCTGCCTTATAACATGCTTTACCGCCACCCATTCCCAGGTCCAGGTCTAGGTGTTCGTGTTCTTGGTGAAATCAAGAAAGAATACTGTGACTTGCTACGTCGTGCTGATGCTATATTCATTGAAGAGCTTCACGCTGCAGACCTTTATGACAAAGTATCTCAAGCGTTCACGGTATTCCTACCTGTTCGCTCTGTAGGTGTAATGGGCGATGGCCGTAAATACGACTGGGTTGTATCACTGCGTGCAGTAGAAACCATCGACTTTATGACGGCACACTGGGCGCATCTACCATACGACTTCCTAGGTAAGGTATCTAACCGTATTATCAACGAAGTTGATGGCATTTCTCGTGTTGTTTATGACATTTCAGGTAAGCCACCAGCGACTATCGAGTGGGAATAATTTTCCTCTAGACTGTTGAGTTTATAAGAACCAGCCTCCGGGCTGGTTTTTTTGTGCTTCAAATTTGTGAAGAGGGGACTCAACTTTTTTATAGGAGATATATACATGCGATAAAATTAAATATATATTCATTTTGATTGTTTAAATATTATAAATGGTATTGCTATGGAACAGGCTGAAGTTACCTCTCTCATTCCCATCCTTATTACTCTTTTCCTCGCTCTGACGATGAGAAATGTCGTCGTTGGTTTATTCGCTGGTGTGGTCAGTGGCGTCGCTATGCTTGAAGGGACATTTGTCGAAAAAGGACCACTAGACTCGTTTAGTGCGTTGATGAAAAGCTATCTACTGCCGCAACTTACCGATAGCTACAACGCTGGTGTGATTTTGTTATTAGTGTTCATTGGTGGTTTCGTTGCGCTGATGGAAAAGTCTGGTGGTGGTGTTGCTTTTGCTAAAAAGGTTACTCAATGGGTGGCGAGTAAATGCCAAGCTCAACTGTCCGCATGGTTTGGTGGTGTGGTTATTTTCTTCTCAGACCTTGGTACACCGTTGATTGTTGGTCCTGTTTTTCGCCCTTTATTTGATAAGTTAAAAGTATCACGCCAAAAATTAGCTTTTATTATCGATTCGACTTCCTCTCCGGTCGCAATCTTGATTCCTTTTATCGGATGGGGCGTTTACATCATGGGGGTGATTCAAAAAGAGTTTACTGCCCTGAATGTCACTATGAGTGACTGGGATGCTTTCATTGGTGCGATTCCGTATCAGTTTTACGCCTTTCTTGCGATCGCGATTGTGCCGATTGTCTCTTTCTTCAAATTAGATTTCGGACCGATGGCGAAGGCTGAACAACTAGCAGAGCAGGGTTCCGACTTTGGGAAAGTGCAGGAGTCCATGAATGTGTTTACGCATAAAAATGCAAAATCTAGTTTTGTATGGGCACCTTTGCTCGTTATGCTGGTGGTTTTATGTACCATCCTCGTACCACACGGTTTTCCATTTCAAAAAGTAGCAGGCTCAACGTTCAGGGCTGCACTTTCTTCGGCATATTTCTTCGCAGCTTTTACTTTGATTGCGCTGATGGCGTTTTATGGCGTAAGAAAACTCTCTGATGGCATTCAGGTTTACCTAAAAGGGATGTCGAACATGATGTCTGTAGCCGTGATTTTGGTATTGGCTTGGGCACTTAGCTCGGTTGGGAAAGAATTAGGTGCAGCTGCATACATTGCTGAACAAGCTCAAGCCGGTTTCCCGTATTGGCTATTGCCAGCAGTCGCCTTTTTGCTTGCTGGTATTATTTCGTTCGCTACGGGATCATCTTGGGGGACATTTGCCATCATGATGCCATTGGTGATCCCAACGGCCGTCGCGATTGATGCTCCTTTGTTAGTTTGTATTGGTGCAGTGTTATCTGGTGGCCTGTTTGGCGATCACTGCTCGCCAATCTCTGAAACTACGATTTTGTCGTCAACAGGAGCTGGGTGTGAGCAGTATGAGCACTTCCGAACTCAGTTACCTTACGCATTACTCAATGGAATGATTGCATTAGGGTGTTTCCTTTTAGCTGGAATCAACGCCTCGCCAGTGATTGTGCTTGCCGCCATTGTTGCCCAGTGTGTGGTTTATTTTGTGTTGTCTAAACAAAAATCAACCGCGCAGCTAGACGTGGTTTCGGCAGAACAATAAAGATAGAAATATCATAAAGCGGAGGCTCATTGGGTCTCCGCTTTTCTTTTGAGTCAAGGTAACATTTTTCTTGTGACAAAATGTGTGCGAGGACTTATTTATTCATTTTGTCTCGCAGAATCAACGCACTTAGCTCGGCGTTTTGTATATATGATCCACTATATGTCTAGTTATTCCTTGTATATTGTATTGTTAAAATCCGGAGACTAGACATGTTTGCACTCAAACATCTTCCTCTTGCATTGAGTTGTGTCCTAGCTGCACAAGCGAATGCGAGTATGAATATCCAGCCCGATCCGCAGAATCCAAACGGTTATGTCATTGCTCGTGGTGACGTTCAAGCCGTAGAGCAAAGCAAAACCTCTGACCCTATGTATGCCATTTGGTCACAAGCATTAGAGACGCGCCCGAACTCAGTGGTGGAGGCGATTGTTCCAGGAGCGGCAACCAATCCAGAAAACGTGAAGCGTGTAGAGCGTGTGTTCCCTGAAAGTGAGTGGGACTTCCTGACTCAAATGGCTGCACCTGAATACACTTACACGCGTTTCCTACGTGCAATTGGTAAGTTCCCTGCATTCTGTGGTGAGTACACGGATGGTCGAGATTCGGATGCGATTTGTAAAAAATCGATCGTGACAGCCTTTGCTCACTTTGCGCAGGAAACTGGTGGTCATATTTCGATTGATAACGTATCGGATAACCCTCTTGGATTGGAAGAGTGGCAGCAAGCTTTGGTTCATGTGCGTGAAATGGGCTGGTCAGAAGGTCAAGAAGGTTACACGACAGGTTGTGGTCAGAATGACTGGCAAAACAAGCGTTGGCCATGTGAACTAGGACAAGGTTACTTTGGACGTGGTGCTAAACAGCTTTCTTACCATTTTAACTATGGCGCGTTCTCTGAAGTGATGTTTGATGGTGATGCATCTGTATTGCTAAAAAATCCAGGCTTGGTTGCGGATTCATGGTTGAACTTAGCATCGGCTATCTGGTTCTTCCTAACTCCACAAGCACCGAAACCTGCAATGCTACATGTGATTGACCGTACTTGGGTGCCTTCACAGCGTGAGCTTGATGCTGGTATTGGTTACGGCTTTGGTACCACCATCAACGTGATCAATGGTGGTATTGAGTGTGGTGAGCAAAACAAGGATAAAGGTCAACCTGTTAACCGTATTCGTTATTGGGAAGGTCTTGCCGCCCATTATCAAATTCCAATTGAAGCTGATGAAACAAACACTTGTTGGCAGCAGACGCCTTACGGCAGTCTGAACCTAAATGGTGCGACAGACGTGCTTTACACCAACTGGGATGGTAACTGGAAATACTACTCAGATCGCCCTGGAGGCCATTCGTTTGAATGTGAGTTGGTTGGTTTCCAAACGGCTTACTCTGCGCTAGTTGCGGGTGATTACGAGAAGTGCGTAACTAACTTCTACCAATCTCATGCGGGGTGGCCTGAAGTTCGTGTGGTTGAAAAACTAGACCCTGTTGATCCGGTCGATCCGCCTGTAGGAGGCGTGGCAGCTTGGGATGCAGGCAAAGTGTACAACACTGGTGATCAAGTCTCTTACCAAGGTGCTGTTTATGAAGCGAAATGGTGGTCACAAGGTAATGAGCCAACGAAAGGCGACCCGTGGAAGCTGGTTTCAGGCACACCTACTGAGCCGCCTACAACAGAACCTGAACCACCGGTGACTGAGCCAGAGCCGCCCGTCACAGAACCTGAGCCGCCAGTAACCGAGCCAGAACCACCAGTGACAGGCAATTTTATTCAGTGGGAGCCGGGTGTAACGCAAGTCGCTAACGGCGATAAAGTGACGTACCAAAACAAATGCTTTGTCGCAAAAAACGGCCCTGGAGTGTGGGAAAGCCCAACGCAGAGCAACTGGTTCTGGGACGAGATTTCTTGCCAGTAATCGAGTGAAAAATAACCTAACCATATATAAAGACTCTGCTTTTTCGCAGGGTCTTTTTTTATATATGTAGTGGTTTATTTATGGAATCTAAGTTTTCAATAACAGCTTTTCTCTTTTGTTCTGGGGCCCATTAAAATTCGCGCGCATTTTTTATCAACATTTTTGAAAAAAGGTATTTGTACATGTCGACAAAACTGGCTAACCCAGCACCGCTAGGTCTAATGGGTTTCGGTATGACCACTATTCTGCTTAATATTCATAACGCAGGATTTTTCCCAATTGACTCTATGATTCTAGCGATGGGCATCTTTTACGGTGGCCTTAGCCAAGTAATCGTTGGCATCATGTGCTTTAAACGCGGCGACACGTTCGGCACAACTGCGTTTACTTCTTACGGTCTATTTTGGCTAACACTAGTAGGCTTGATCGTAATGCCTCACATGGGTCTTCCTGCAAGCCCAGCAAGCTTTATGGGTTGGTACCTAGCGTTATGGGGTATCTTCACTGGTTTCATGTTCATTGGTTCTCTATGCTACCCAACAGCGAAGCAAGTGGTATTTGGTTCTCTAACTATCTTGTTCTTCTTGCTTGCTGCTCGTGATTTCACTGGTAGCGAAGTGATCGGTGCTATCGCTGGCTTCGAAGGTATCTTCTGTGGCGCAAGTGCAATTTACTTCGCAATGGCGCAAGTACTAAACAACGAATTTGGTCGTGAAGTTCTACCTGTAGGTAAAGCAAAAATCGCTCGTAAAGTTGAAGCTGTCGCTGCTTAATCCTTTACACATAATGCAGAAAAGGGGATTAACCAATGGTTAATCCCCTTTTTTATGCCCTTAAATGGACCACTGCTTTTTCTTGTTTATGCGTTAAGGCTATGTTGATGGTTGTTCAACAGTTTCTGTAGTACTGTTGTCTGCCGTTGGTGCCTTACCCGTTTTACGCTTGTACTTATCTTCCCAGTAATCTGCGCCTTTAATACCTAGCGCTACAGGGTTGAATGTAAAGTCGGTCACACCACGTTTTTGTTGCTCTTCGTAATCGTTCAATGCTTTGAGAGCAGGTTTTGACATAAAGAAGATGATCAAAATACCGACGATGTTAAGCCATGCCATTAGACCTACACCTACATCACCCATCGCCCAGGCTAAGTTGGCGGTTTTCACGGTTCCGTAGAACACGGATGAAATAATGATGACTTTCAGAATAAACATCAGCCCATTTACTTTGAATGTACGACGAATGTAAGCAATGTTCGTTTCTGCAATGTAGTAGTAAGCCAGAATGGTTGTAAACGCAAAGAAGAAAAGTGCGATTGCGATGAATGGTTTACCCACGCCAGGTAGTGCACTTTCGATCGCCATTTGCGTAAATACAGGACCATTAGCACCAATATCAGCTGGGAGGTTTTGAATTAGGAACGTGCCTTCAACTGCACCATTTACGTTGTACGCGCCAGTGATAAGAATCATAAACGCGGTTGCTGAACACACAAGTAGTGTATCGATGTAAATAGAGAAAGATTGAACAAGACCTTGCTGAGCTGGGTGATCAACACTCGCTGCAGCTGCAGCGTGAGGACCAGTACCTTGACCTGCTTCGTTGGAGTAAACGCCACGTTTTACACCCCAACCGATTGCCGCACCAACACCTGCCATTGGTGTGAACGCGTCACCAATGATCATGCCGAAAATGCGTGGAACCTCACCAATGTTTAGAAGGATGATGACAAATGCAGTGATGATGTAAGCCAGCGCCATAAATGGCACAACGATTTGGGTAAAGTTCGCAATACGTTTTACGCCACCGAAGATGATGAAGGCCAGAATGACACAGACAACCGTACCAGTGAAAATTTTAGCAAAACTGAAGGTACCAATAGCGGTTTCAATCATGTCACCTGAGCCAAATGCTGCTTCTACTGCGTTACCGATGCTGTTCGATTGAACGCCTGGAAGTAGAACACCACATGCAAAGATGGTTGCGATAGCGAAGATCCAAGCGTACCATTTTTGTCCCATTGCTTTTTCAATGTAGTAAGCAGGACCACCACGGAATTCACCTTCGTCTTCTTCTTTATAGATTTGTGCAAGTGTCGACTCTGCGTATGCGGTTGCAGCGCCAAAGAAGGCAACGACCCACATCCAGAATACGGCGCCTGGGCCACCGAAACCGATAGCGGCAGCAACACCAGCAATGTTACCTGTACCTACACGGCCAGATAGTGAAACGGCAAGTGCCTGAAATGATGATATCCCTTTTGTTGAACTCTTCCCTGAAAGTAATAAGCGCCACATCTCAAAGAAGTGACGAATTTGTACAAAACGCGTCATGATTGAATAGAACAAACCTGCACCAAGGCACAAATAGATCAGTACCGGGCTCCAAATAATTCCATTCAGAAAATCAACTAATGACTGCATGAGTATTTTCCCTGTTAGTTGTGTTTGTGGTTGTTTTTCACACAATACATTACCCTTTATGTAATGCAAATGTTAACTTTTTTGGCTATAAATCCTTTGTAGCGTGATGGTGAACACAGAATGGAGAGTGATTGTTAAAATTTAGTTCTTGTTACTTATTTACTCCTTTGAGGTAGAAGATTTGTCTGATGATTAAATATGCAGCACATTGTCATTAAAATGTGCTGCATATTTGATGAGTTGAAAATGCCAAATATTATGCATTTTGTGGAGTAAAGGCCTGTTTGTTTTTTATGCAGATATGCCCTTATGCATAACGGCAAAGGTTAAGCTCTGTGTCATCCATCACTTTCGCTTTTTCACCAACCATAATGCTCGCTAGCAAGTGGCCAGAACCACAAGCCATAGTCCAACCCAGAGTGCCGTGTCCGGTGTTAGTAAAAAGGTTATCGTATTTAGTTGCGCCAATAATCGGTGTGCCATCAGGCGTCATTGGTCTAAAGCCACTCCAAAACTCGGCTTGGCTAAAGTCGCCGCAGCGAGGGAAAAGATCACGGATGACCATTTCGATGGTGTTTTTTCGTTTTTGCGGAAGGGAGGCATCAAACCCTGCTAATTCTGCGGTGCCCGCTACGCGAATTCTGTCATCAAACCGAGTCATGGCGACTTTATAGGTTTCATCCATCACAGTAGAGCGAGGAGAGAAGTGCTCATCTTCCATTGGGATGGTGAGCGAATAGCCTTTTACTGGATAGACAGGAATCTCAATGTCGATTTGCTTGAGTAGCGCTGTAGAATAGCTGCCAGAGGCAACCACATATTGGTCCGCTTTAAACTGTCCTCGATTCGTTTGGACACCCATGATCTTTTTGCCTACTGTAACCCAATTGCTTACTTCGGTGTCGAACTCGAACCTCACGCCATGGGCCTTAGCGAGTTCTGTTAGTTGTTGGCAAAACTGATAGCAATCGCCTGTTTCGTCATCTGGCAGGTGCAAGCCACCAACCAGTTTATCTTTAACCAGATCCAGTCCAGGTTCTTGTTCAATGCAGCGTTCTACGTCCATCAACTCAAACCGAGTCCCGCTTTGCTCTAGAAGCTGCATATCCTTTTCAATGGCTTGCAGCTGTTGAGGCGTTCGAAATACTTGCAAGGTGCCGAACTGGCGACCTTGATATTCAATGGCATGTTCTTGACGTAATTGTTCCAGACACATGCGGCTGTGGTTAGCTATCGAAAGCATGCGAGCTTTGTTGACTTGGTAGCGAGACAGGGTGCAGTTGGCCACCATCTTACTTGCCCAACTGATCATATCGGCATTGAGGGTTGGTTTGATTTTGAGTGGAGCATGCTCTTCCATTAACCACTTTATGGCTTTAACAGGAACACCAGGCGCAGCCCAAGGCGAAGAATAGCCGTACGAGATCTGCCCAGCATTGGCGAAACTTGTTTCCATTGCACTGCTTGGTTGACGGTCAATAACAGTAACTTGATAGCCTGCTTGAGATAAATACCAAGCAGAGGTTAAGCCGATGACGCCGCTGCCTAATACGATGACTTCCATTGATGTACTCCACACATTTATCTGAGTGGTTAGTTTCTTTTCTTTACCTTTTGTTAACAATCGATATAAATTACATACAGCGTTTAGAAAAACTATAGGCTCAAGGATGAGAAGTAATTTAATAAGTGGCTTGTGTCTGTTTAGCCAAGTCGCGGAGCACAGCAGCTTTACTGGCGCGGCTAAGTTTTTGCACCTCACTACGGGAGCCGTGAGCCAACAAATTATTCATTTGGAAGCGTTATTAGGTTTTACTTTATTTGAACGCCATTCCCGCGGTATTCGTTTAACCGCTAAAGGCACTCAGTTACACCAAGCGACGCAGTTTCACTTTTCTGAGCTGAGCAAACTGCTTGATGAGCTCAAAGTAGAAAAGCACACCAATGAGATTCGCTTAAAATTAACGCCTTCTTTTGCTTTTAAATGGTTAGTCCCAAAGCTGGAAAGTTTTCATCACGAGAACCCGGATATCCAAGTGCAAATCTTCGCGGAAGGGGCGTTAGTGAATAGTGAGATAAAAGATTATGACGTCGCGATAGACTATGGTCTTCATCCTTACCGAAATGCTAACGCGGAGTTGATTTTGGATGAGCAACTGCTGCCCGTAATGAGTCCGAAGTACCTTGAGGATCATGGTTGGCTAAAAGTGCCTTTTGATGAACAAGAATCCTCAATGTCAGTGAAGAAATGGCAGGAGGCGACGCTACTACACGATGCGATGCCATGGGAAAAAGCGACGCGTGACTATGAGTGGCTATATTGGGCGTCAGCAATGGGATTAGACTTTAAAACCGATGTTGGACACTTTTTCAATAGAACGGATATGGCGATGTCTGCGGCGGAAGCAGGAGTTGGGATTGCGATGGCACGAATGGCACTGATTGAGGATGAATTGACGACAGAGCGTTTAGTTTCTCCCTTTCAGCCGGTTCCAGCCAATGCAGGGTACTACTTGATCATGAACACACGAAGCCAGTCCACAAACAAGTTTCGTACTTGGTTATTACAGCAGGTGGAGAGTAAATAGATATAGTGCTTGGTGAGTCAGATAGAAAACACCGCCTCGATGACGGCGGTGTTTTATTTTGGATTACTGTCGTTGATAAACCGACTCGCCTCGGCTGATAGTTTCTTCCACGTTTAGGTCTTTTAGCGCCTTAGGTTCAATCTTCATCGGGTTGTTATCGAGGATGATTAAATCCGCATTCTTACCCACCTCGATAGAACCTTTATACGACTCCTCAAAGTGTTGGTAAGCCGGCCAAATGGTCATGGCTTGCAGCGCGGTGTACGTGTCAACGCGCTGATCTGGCCCCAGTACTTTATCGGTTCTGGTGGTGCGATTGACGGTCGCATCCAATACTCGGAATGAACTTGGCAGCGCCACAGGTGCGTCATGGTGTGTACTGAATTTTAACCCCGCCTTTCTCACCGCTTGGGTTGGTGAAATGAAATCGGCACGAGGATGGCCGAGTACCGAGTCCACATGCCAGTCACCCCAATAGAAAGTATGCATTGGGAACAAGGAAGGGAAGATGCCTTGCGCCGCTAAGCGATCCACTTGGTCTTGGCGCATGGTTTGGCCGTGAATGAGTACAGGTCGGCGGTCTTGCTTTCCTAGCTTTTCATTTGCTTTGGTCACTGCGTTGATAAATTGCTCGATCGCCGCGTCACCATTGGCATGCGTCAGCACTTGCCATTCATTTTTAAAGGCTGTTTCTACGTAATCGTAAGCTTGTTGATCTTCGAAAGTTGGGTAGCCAGCGTAGTCTTTATCTTGTCCATGTGGTGGGTGGAAGTAAGGCTGACTTAGCCATGCCGTTTTACCTTGTGGAGAGCCATCAAAGTTCAGCTTTACGCCACCGATGCGGAAATGGTTGGTGTACTCTGGCGTGTTGTATTCCGAGTCCATAAAATCACTGCTCGATACCATATCGGCGTACGCAACCAAGTCGATCATCAGTTTGTCGTTTTTCGACGCGCGTTTCATCGCTTCATAACCTTCTGATGTTGCTCGTCCTTCTTGAGCCGTGGTATAGCCATATTTCGCGTACATACCTTGCGAGGCTTCTAACATGCGATCTTGAAGTTCAGAATCAATCAACTTATTGAGGTTGAACAGCATTGCAAAGTGCGCGTTTTCTTCTAGAACACCATTTGGTTCTTGGCTGTTTTCCATTCGGCGGATAATGCCACCTTTTGGATCTTCCGATTCTGATGTGATACCTGCTAGCTCTAACGCTTTACTGTTCGCGACACTCAAATGCCCCGAAGTATGGATGATTAATACAGGCTTATCTGTGCTGACTTTATCGAGATCCGCTTTGGTAGGGTAGTAATCCAGTTGGGCGTCGTCGTAACCAAAACCTAAAATCCAACCCGTTTTCTCAATGAATAGGCGTTGCGTATCATTGTTCGCGGCATTTTTCAGAGTTTCGATGATTCTCGCCACGGTATCGGCTTCGCCATCAGGAGATGGCAGCACGTTTGCGACCATGGCTTGCAGACCAACACCATACACATGACTGTGCGGATCAACAAAGCCAGGCAACATAGTTCTGCCTTTTAAGTCGATCAACTGTGTTTTACCGAACTTGTGTTCCATCGCTCCATCTTTGCTGCCGACATAAATGATTTTCTCGCCTAATGTGGCGACGGCTTCGGCGTACTCTGGCTTATCGCCTGCCATGGTTAGGATGTCGCCACCATAATAAATTTTGTCTGCGGCGGTTACTTTTAGCGGCTCGGCGACGGCTTCTACTTCTTTCGCTTCTTCAGAAAAACACCCCGTTAAAGCAAGCCCAGAGAGGGCAATAGGGATCCAGTTTTTGTTCATCGGTCATCTCCATACAGAGTAAGGTTTTTGCCTATTGCCCCCATCTCAATGAGTTTGAGAACTCAATAGGTCACATTCACTTTAGTTCATATTGAAGGAGGATTATCAACAAGATTAAAGACTTTCAATCAAGCGCAAGTTATACCTATCGATGAATATCAAAAATGTTACCTTTTCCCATTTCATAAACGTTTCAGGACTTGGGCAATGTGACCCATAACGAGGTTCTGTGGTTAAAAAGTCGGCATGATAAGTCCACGATTTATCTCGATGACGCTCAAGGAAGAACATGAAAGACGAAACGCTATCCATCCATTTTGGTTACGAAACTGACCCTACCACTAAATCTGTCGCGACACCGATTTATCAAACGGTCGCGTACGAGTTTGATAACGCGCAGCACGGCGCTGATCTGTTTAACTTGGAAGTACCGGGGAATATCTACACTCGCATCATGAATCCGACTAACGACGTTCTGGAAAAGCGCATGGCGGCGTTAGAAGGTGGCATTGCCGGGTTGGTCGTGAGTGCGGGGAGTGCAGCGATTAACTATGCGATTCTGACGTTAGCACAAGCGGGCGATAACATCGTCTCTACGCCGCAACTTTATGGCGGTACTTACACCTTGTTTGCGCACATGTTGCCAAATCAGGGGATTCAGGTGAAGTTTGCCAAAGATGACAAACCAGAAAGTTTGGCTGAGTTAATTGATGAAAATACCAAAGCGGTGTACTGCGAGAGCATTGGTAACCCAGCCGGTAATATCATTGATTTAGAACGCGTAGCGGAGCTTGCTCACGCACAAGGCGTACCTGTGATTGTGGATAACACCGTCGCGACGCCAGTGCTGTGCAAACCCATCGAGTTCGGTGCGGATATCGTCGTTCACTCTCTCACTAAATACGTTGGTGGGCATGGCACCACATTGGGTGGCGTGATTGTGGATTCCGGTAAATTCCCTTGGGCGCAGCACAAAGACCGCTTTCCCGTTTTCAACCAACCAGAACCTTCTTACCACGGCGTGGTGTATACCGAAGCGTTTGGTGAGGCGGCATTTATCGGGCGCGCGCGTACCGTACCATTGCGTAATACCGGATCGGCATTATCACCGATGAATGCA
The DNA here is from genome assembly GCF_024181795.1 of Vibrio sp. Y10_XG_PY6. Taxonomy (NCBI): domain Bacteria; kingdom Pseudomonadati; phylum Pseudomonadota; class Gammaproteobacteria; order Vibrionales; family Vibrionaceae; genus Vibrio; species Vibrio sp. Y10_XG_PY6. The sequence continues at coordinate 351,702 of NZ_JAMZAQ010000004.1, read as the reverse complement.
TTTATGCTTATGCAAGGGCTAGAAACGTTACCGCTGCGTATGGAGCGCCATACCGAGAACACTCTCAAAGTGGCTGAGTTCTTGGAACAGAATGACAAAGTCAGTTGGGTGAGTTATGCCGGATTGCCAAGTTCTGAACACTTCCATCTCGCCGAAAAATACATGAAAGGTAAGCCTTCTGCGATTTTGTCGTTTGGTTTAAAAGACGGCTATGACGCAGGTGTGCGCTTTTATGACGCTCTGAAAATCTTTAAGCGTTTGGTGAACATTGGCGATGCAAAATCATTGGCTTGCCATCCAGCATCGACGACTCATCGTCAGTTGAGCGAAGCAGAACAAAAACAAGCAGGTGTGTCACCAGAGATGATTCGTTTATCTGTAGGTATTGAGCATATTGACGATATTCTAGCCGATTTAGAACAGGCACTAAACGCGTAAACGATTCTGTTTTTAGCTTTTGGTTACCCATAGGCCAGCCTTTAAAAAAGCTGGCCTGTTTTTATTTTATTATTTAAATATCAAAGGCTTTGGTTCTTTTGGTTTGTGGTATTCCAAAAGCTCATAGAGGGTGAAATTTATTCCCTTGTCACGTTTGGGTTTGTTCCTGATGATGTGTGCAAATCTTATACATTGGAAGGGACTCAAATGTCTTACGTATTTCACCGTCATTGCCATGCCACGCTGCCAATCATCGATAAAGGTGAGGGTGTTTATCTATTCGATAAACAAGGGAAACAGTATCTCGATGCTTGTGGCGGCGCTGCGGTATCAAACCTTGGCCACAGTCATCAAGCCGTTAAAAAAGCCATGTTGGAACAGCTCGAGCGAGTGCCGTTTGCTCATACTGGATTTTTTACTAGTGACAGCGGTGAGCGACTAGCGGAATTGATTTGTCAGTACATGCCTGAGCAGTTCAACCATGTGTATTTAGTCAGTGGCGGGTCAGAAGCGGTGGAGTCGGCACTAAAAATGGCGCGGCAGCATTTTGTGGAATCAGGTAAGCCAGAGAAGAAGCAATTCATCGCGCGTCAGCAAAGTTATCACGGCAATACGTTGGGAGCTCTGGCGGTCGGTGGTAATGAATGGCGACGTGAACCGTTCAAACCCATCTTGCATCCGAGCCATCACATTGCCCCTTGCTATGCTTATCGGTATCAGCAGACTCATGAGTCGGAATTGGATTACTCATTACGAACGGCGAATGAACTTGAGGCAAAAATTCTTGAGTTGGGGGCTGAGAATGTCATGGCTTTTGTCGCCGAGCCTATTGTGGGAGCCACCGCTGGAGCTGTACCTGCGACTCAAGGTTACTTTAAACGTATTCGCGAAATATGCGACCAATACGATGTGTTATTGATCTTGGATGAAGTCATGTGTGGCGTTGGGCGCAGTGGCAGTTTTTTTGCGTTTGAGCAAGAAGAGGCAGAGCCCGATCTGGTTTGCATGGCTAAAGGGCTTGGTGCGGGTTATCAACCTATTGGCGCGGTGGTTGCGAATGATCGAGTCTATCAAGCTATTGCTGATGGAAGCGGTTTTTTCCAACACGGTCATACTTTTATGGCGCACCCTGTGGCGTGCGCTGCCGCCGTGGCAACCATTGAAACCATCTTCCAAGATGATTTATTAACAGCGGTGAATCAGCAAAGTGTTTTGCTGCGTAAAGAGCTTACTTCTGCATTGGCCCATTTACCATACATTGGCGACATTCGTGGTAAAGGTTTGTTTTTGGGCATTGAGTTGGTGGCGGATAAAGAAAGCAAGGCGCCTCTGAGTAAAGCCACATTGGCAGACAAACGCATCAAACAGCGAGCAATGGAAAATGGCTTAATGTGCTATCCAATGGGCGGAACGATTGATGGCGTTAATGGGCACCATATTTTGCTCGCACCGCCATTCATTATTCAGTCTCATCATATTGATGAACTAGTCGGTAAACTCTCACTGACGTTAAAAGAGGTGGCGGAGACATGGAAGTAGCAAACCAATATTTGCGAGAACCTATCGCTATTATCGTGGCTCCAAACGGCGCAAGAAAAACCAAGCACGATCACGTCAACTTACCCATGACAACAGACGAACTGGTTGCAGAGGCTATCGCTTGTCAAACAGCAGGGGCTGCCATGATCCATTTGCATGCTAGGGACGCCAAGGGACGTCATTCATTAGACATCGACGACAACATGGAAATTTACCATGCCGTGAAAGAAGCGGTGGGAGAAACCATGATGGTTCAGCTCACCACAGAAGCGGTGGGTTTATATTCTCCGCCACAACAGAGGGCGTTAGTCAAAGCTGTGAAACCTGAAGCGGCTTCTTTCGCATTGAGGGAGTTAATCTCCGATCGCGCAAGTGAGAAAGAAGGGCATGCCTTTTTCCATTGGGTGGCTGAAAACAACATCGTGAGCCAAATTATTCTCTACGATGCAACCGACATTGAACGTTATTTCCAACTGCGTGATGCGGGCGTGTTACCTAAAACGCATCAGCATGCATTAGTGGTGTTAGGGCGTTATCACCAAGCTCAGCAGTCTTCACCATGGGATTTACGAGGTTTGAATTTGGCGCGTTTTGTCGAGGAAGAAATTCGATGTGCCATTTGTGCTTTTGGCGCGCGAGAGCAAGACTGTTTAGCGAGTGCGATGTTACTTGGATTCGATGTGAGAGTGGGGTTTGAGAATAACCACTTCGATGTGGCAGGCGAATTAGCAATCAGTAACGCGGCTCAGGTGGAAGCTCTACGCGATGTGGCGCATTGCTTCGCGATTCCTTTACACAGTGCGCAAAGTTTGCGTTCAGTTTTGAAGTAAATCTGTTCGCAGCAAGGAAAATAAAGAAGAAAGTAAAAAGGCTCCATCGGAGCCTTTTCGGTATTTGTCGTTAGTTTTCGGTTTGCACTACAGGTTGACGCGCGGGATGTTTGATAAATACTGCGACAACAGCCGCTATCGCTAATGCAAAGCAGTAGTAAGAATTAGCAACTACTTCAAGTGGCGATAGGTTGAATACGGAACCTAGCAGCAACACTTGAGCGCCGTAAGGCAACACGCCTTGCACCACGCATGAGAAAATGTCTAACAAGCTTGCTGAGCGGCGAGGAGAGACATTGTTCTCTTCCGCCAACTGGCGCGCAACGCTGCCCGATACAATGATGGCTACGGTGTTGTTCGCCGTACAGCCATTGACCATCGACACCAAGCCAGCGATACCTAGCTCGCTCGCGCGGCTGTTGGCATGCTTAGAGTGGCTAGAGCCAAACGCGTGGATAAGGCTGCTAACGAAATTGGTTAGGAACGCAAGACCGCCTTGACGACGCATCAGTTCACTCAAACCTCCAATTAGCATGGATAACAAGAAGATCTCTTGCATGTTACCAAAGCCTTTATAAACGTCTTGGGCTAGATTAGTCAGTCCGTAATTGTCAATCGATGCCAAGCTCACGCCGCCAGCCAAAAGGATACCAATCGACAGAACCACAAACACATTCACACCTGATACCGCTAGGATCAAAATAGTGATGTACGGCAGGACTTTTAGCCATTCGATGTCGCCAGTTGCAGGCACTTGAGTCGCTGTACTGTTGAAAGCGAACACTGCAATCGCGATCAACGCCGCAGGCAAAGCAATACGAATGTTCTCTTTAAACTTGTCTTTCATCTCACAACCTTGAGAGCGTGTCGCCGCGATGGTGGTGTCAGAGATGATAGAAAGGTTATCACCAAACATAGCGCCGCTCAGCACAACGCCTGCGGTTAACGGTAAGCTCATTCCTGCTGATTCAGCAATCCCCAACGCTACGGGGGCAACGGCTGCGATGGTACCCATCGAAGTGCCCATCGCTGTTGCGATAAAAGCAGAAATCAGAAAAATGCCCGGCAAAATCATGCTGGTTGGAATTGCGGATAAACCAAGGTTCACCGTTGCATCAACACCGCCAGAGGCTTTTGCTACCGCAGCAAAGGCACCAGCAAGCAGATAGATCATACACATTGCGATGATGTCTGGGTGGCCAACACCACGCATGAAGTGTTCGATTGAGCGGTTAAGTTTCTCTTTACTTAAAAGAAACGCAATGATGATGGCTGGTAATACCGCGATGGGTGCAGGCAGCTGGTAGAAGGCAAATTCAACGCCTTGCAAAGATAAGTAAGTGCCTACGCCAATAAACAGCGCAAGGAATACAATCAATGGGATCAGTGCGACCGCAGAAGGTGCAACTGTTTTAGTTGTTTGTTGGGAACCGGACATGTAAACGACAATGTTAATAATAAGAGAGAAGAGCAGACTAATATCACATTTACGCATTGTCAACGTCTAGACGTCTAAATGGCTGTTTAAATTTTGCACGTAAAGAAAAAGATAAAAGCTCGTATTACGTATCTCACTGATACCACGAGCTTTAGTTATGCACTAATGAAGGGACTGTCGTTATTGCATTGATTTGGCTTTTTTGCGTTTAACAATACCTAAAACCATCCACGTAAATAAGACAGCAGCAAATGCCCATACCAGGTATTTGTATTCGGTGTACAGGTTGCTCAACACGCTTAAATGTTCAAATGCAAAGTGAGTTAACAAGCTGAATACCAATACCCAAACCGTCGCCGCGAGTGCGTTGCCGAGTAAAAACTCTCTGCGTGGCATTTTTGCTATCCCACACGCCAGAGGCATAAATTGCTTCATCCCTTCAATAAAGCGACTGACGACCAAGCACGTAGGGCCGTATTTCTGGATAGTCAGTTGAAGTGTTTGCATCTTCGGGCCAGAGATATAGCCTTTTTTATCCAACCAGCCTTCAAAGTAATAACCGATTAGGTAACCACAGGTATTCCCAAAAAAGCAGCTTAGCCACGATACCATCATAACCATACTTAGGTTCATGACTTGTTCTGAAGAGAGCAAAGATGCCGCGATCATCAGCGATTGACCAGGCATCGGTACACCTATCCCTTCTAGAAATATACTGACAATCAGCGCCAAGTAGCCGTATTGCTCGAGCAAAGGCTTCATTGACATGAGAAGTTCGTTAATGTGTTCCAAAAGCTTTCCCCTAATAAAAGCGGAACGAAGTTGGAGTGATACTCCGAATGTCCTACTGGGTCAATTCTTGTTTCTCACCGCTGAGAAAAACTGACATGCCTCTGATTATTGTGCGGAATCAATCTGCTGCTTGTTTTATTCGCCGCCACGCTCCCGTGTGGCGGCGAATAAGGCACACCATTATGACTCTTTAGCTTGAGTAAATGCGCCATACAAATCAAGACGTCGGTGACGTAAGTTGGTTACTGAACCCTCGGTATTAAGTTGCTTCAACTTAGTCAAATCAACATCGGCGAAGATCATCATTTCGGTGTTGGCGCTTGCTTCTGTCAAGGTTGCATCGTGAGGGAAGTAGATATCCGACGGTGAGAATACGGCAGATTGCGCGTACTGGATGTCCACGTTATCAACACGAGGTAAGTTACCAACACTGCCACCAATTGCAACATAGCATTCGTTTTCAATGGCACGAGATTGGGAACAAATTCGTACTCGTTGATAGCCATTTTTTGTGTCCGTCCAGAAAGGAACGAATACAATTTGTGCGCCTTGTTCTGCTAACATTCTTCCCAATTCAGGGAATTCGCTGTCATAACAAATCAGTATGCCGACTTTGCCCGCATCGGTTTCGAACACTTGAACATTGTCACCACCGTCGATCACCCAGTCTCTTTGTTCATGAGGCGTGATGTGGATTTTATATTGAGCGTTAATTTCACCATCTCGTTGCAGCAAGTAGGCCACATTATACAGTTTGCCATCTTCGATAACGGGCATACTGCCTGCAATAATGTTGATGTTGTAGGTGAGCGCCATCTGCGAGAAACGGTTTTTGATCTCTTCTGTAAAGCTAGCCAAAAAGCGGATTGCTTCAACGGAATTTTTGTCGTTTTGCAAGCCCATCAGCGGTGCGTTAAAGAACTCAGGGAATAGGGCGAAATCGGCTTTATAGTTAGCAAGAGAAGAGATGAAGAACTCAGCCTGATCGAGCAAATCCTCCAGGTCATTCATCGCGCGCATTTGCCACTGTACGACACCAATCCGAATCAGCGTTTTTTCTACATCGTGTACGGATTGAATATCCTCTTCGTAGAAAAAGTTATCCCACTCCAGCAGTGTCGCGTAACCTTTAGAAGCGCTATCCTCTGGCAAGTAGCCGCGCATGATTCGTTTTACATCGAAGTCGTTAGCAAGCTGAAAAGACAAAATAGGGTCATGAAGCTCACGGCGTTTTACTTTGTCGATGTACTCTGCAACGCTCACTTCATCTGCGTATTGGTGGTAATTAGGAATGCGACCACCGGCTAAAATGGCTTTGAAGTTCTTACTACGGCAAAGCTCTTTACGTGCATCATATAAACGTCGACCTAAACGTAGCCCTCGATAGTCTGGGTGGACAAATACATCGAGACCATACATTGCATCACCGGTTACTTTATTCTGTATGACGTTGTTTTCGGTAATGATGTCGGTATACAGGTGAGGAAGAGAAAAGCGGTTGTAGTCCACTTTAATGGTTAATGCTGCACCGACTATTTTGCCGTTATCTTCAATACAGATTTGGCCATCAGGAAACTGATGAATGAGATCCATAATCGTCAGCCGTGGCCATGAGCCGCCAACATCAGGAAACACTAAGTCCATTAGTTCTGCAAGCTCAGGGTAATCCGTTGGCTCAATGGTACGTAATGAGAGTTTGGGCGAATTGCTGTCCATATCTTTCAATCCATTTATCCTTTTGAAACAGTGTTAATGAGAATGCCACAATTTGGAGCAGACAGATACTGAAGTCTTTGAGTTGTTTTGGGTTACCAAAAGCATTTCAAGAAAACAATATTAGCTTAGTTTGCTCTTCAACCATTCGTAAAACGCCGCCACTTTCTTAGCCGATAGGCGATAATTAGGGATCATCACGTAATAACCATAACCACTCTGTAAAGATAGGTTGAGAATACGTTGGATATCCCCTCTTAAAATAGAATTCTGCGCCATAAAATCAGGAAGTAAGGCGAGTCCTTTTCCCATTTTGACGGCTTCGTAAGCTAGGTAAAAATGTTCAAAGCCTACAGAGTGATAGGTAACGGTTGATTCTACTGCATGTGCAGCCTTAAATTGCTCCCACAACTGAGGGCGAGTGATTTGAGGTATCAACGGATAGTCGCTAACAGCGTGCACACTCTTGAGTGCAGGAGCGTTAGTACAACCGACCAATAGTAGTATTTCTTCGCATAGCAAGTGGCTGTATTCATAATGCGTGGACAATGGAAGACAACGAATATGCAAGTCGCTTTCACCGCTTGAAGCTTTGACGTTCCCATCTCCGGTACAGATTCTTACACGGATATTGGGATGTCGCTGGTGGAAGTCATCAATATGAGGTACCAACCAAAGGCTAGCGAAAGAAGGAGTAACATCCACGGTGAGCAATTCTTGCTTTGAATCTGATTGGATTAAGTTAGCGGTTGCATTCTGAATAAGTTCTAGTGCTTCTGTGACTTGCGGTAGGTAGCGTTTTCCTTCCTCAGTTAACTCAATACCATTCGAGCCTCTTTGTATTAAAGGTAAACCCACTAGTTGTTCAAGCGCGGCAATTTGTTTGCTTACTGCACTTTGTGTAATGCATAGGGCATCCGCCGCTTTTGAGAAGCTGAGGTAATTTGCAACCGCGACAAACGTCCTTAATGCTCGGATAGAAGGGTACTCACTGCCTTTTAACATACTTCAGTCCCATGGAGATAGCCTCTTCACAGAGTAGGAGATTTACCTATTGAAGCAAAGAGAGAAAAAGCCGATGTGTGATTACCTTCCTTACTCGTTCATAAAGAACCCAGACCAAAAATTAAGAATCCTAAATATAATGGGTATGTAAATAATTGATGATTGGGGTTTGTTTATTGATCTCCCCTATATTTTGAAAAAACTACAAATAAAATAGAATGTTTTACATTATTAGTATTTACACAAATCTAATATTGTTTTCTCAAAGTAAATAAAACGGTATAACTTTTAGTTTTGTTGTTTTAATTTCAAAATAATGTCATTTTTTATAAAGTAGAAAATGTTTTTCATTAAATTAAAATTGGCATTGCATTTGCTTCGTATAATTCGAACTTTCAATGGCACTTATATTAGGAGAACGAAATGAAAAGCAATGTTGTTACTTTGATTGGCCTTTTTTCTTTAGCAACGTTTAGTACTTTATCTCACGCAGCGGACTCCAAAGATCATGGTGTTTATGTCGGCGCCAATTATGGTTACTTAAAAGTTGATGGACAAGATGACTTTGATGATGACAGTGATGCTATTCAAGGTTTGGTTGGTTACCGTTTTAACCCTTACTTAGCGTTAGAGGGCGGTTACATTGACTTTGGTAGCTACGGTAATAACTTAGCAAATGCCGAAACGGACGGTTACACCGCAGCACTAAAAGTTACAGCCCCTATTGCTGATCGTGTCGATCTTTACGCAAAAGGCGGTCAAATGTGGTACTCGACGGATTACAACGTTGCGGGCTTCCAAGGCAACAAAGATGACGAAGGTGTATTCGCTGGTGCCGGTGTTGGTTTTAAAGTTACTGATAACTTCTTAGTTAACGCAGAATATATGTGGTATGACGTAGAACTGAATGCTGAGAACGTAGCGAATGGTGCAAACACAAAAACTGATTTTAACCAAGCATCGCTAGGTGTGGAATATCGTTTCTAATATTGTTAACCATGTTTAACCCAATAAAAATGCGAAGCTAAATGGCTTCGCATTTTTATTTTTTAAAGAGATTTAATTATCTGCATAAAATTACTAATGAATAAAATATTTATAAAGTTGGAAGTGTTGATTATTAGAGATCGTCTGCTTATTTTCTATAGGCTATAAAAGAAGCCGTACACTAATAGCAAGTAACATCGTAAAAGTAGATCGTGTACTGTTGCAACATAAGTACGGATAGCAGATACAAAAAAGGCCACCTGAAGGTGGCCTTTTCCAAACGTTTGGTGGAGCTGGCGGGAGTTGAACCCGCGTCCGAAAACCGTTCATCATTGGTACTACATGCTTAGTCGATCTTTAATTTCGCCACCCACCTGCGAACCGACACGCTAATGAATGACTAGCCTGAATTAAAATTCGCCGTTCATCTCTCAGGCGGGAGAATCCGGGCTAGCGCGTTTGGGTTTGATCCCTCGTTATTCCCCGTCTTACGTGCGGAAGCTAGGGCGAGAGAGCTCTGAGCAGGTTATTAAGCTGCTAGTGCGTAGTTTTCGTCGTTTGCGACTATTTTTTTGCGGTTTGTTAACGAGGCCTACCGCACCTCGGCATGCACCTCAGACTTCTGAATTCCCGTCGAATCCTAAATCAGCCCCAGGTAATATTCGCATAGTAACAGAAAAGCATTGGCTGTCCAGTACTATGCGTTTAAGTGGTCAAGATTAACGCAGTGTACTCTTCATTACGCGTGCTTTCTCTCTTGCCCAGTCTTTTTCTTTTAAATCCGTACGTTTATCGTGCAGCTTTTTACCTTTTGCTACGCCAATTTTTAGTTTCACCCAAGAGCTAGACCAGTACAGAGAGAGCGCCGTTAATGTCATACCTTCACGGTTCACTCGTCCGAATAGGTTGTCTAGTTCACGACGACTCATTAGTAGTTTACGCACACGTGTGGGGTTCGCCACTACGTGTGTCGATGCCTGATTTAAAGGAGTGATTGTCATGCCACTCACAAAGGCTTCACCGTCACGCATAAATACGTAACTTTCAGAAATATTGGCTTTACCTTGGCGAAGGGCTTTCACTTCCCAACCTTGGAGCTCCAAGCCAGCTTCGATTTCATCATCGATGAAATACTCGTGGCGAGCTTTTTTATTCAGCGCGATAGTATTGCTACCCGCTTTTTGTTTCATTTTTTTCTTTGCCATAATAGCGACATTATACGGGTTGGATATCGGATAGGAAATCCTTTTATTTGCGCAATCGTGGAATAAAAGTAAAATTGGCAGGAGCTTTAAATCTGTACATGTATCGATAGGAGTATGTATGAAGCAAGTCAGCCGTTCTGCGCTTGTGTCTTTTAGCGCCGAACAGATGTTCAATCTGGTTAACGATGTTGCTAAATACCCTGAGTTTCTGCCTGGTTGCTCGGGCTCTAGAATCATTGAGTCTTCGGGTAATGGTATGGTGGCTTCTGTCGATGTGGCGAAGGCTGGTATCAGCAAAACGTTTACTACTTCAAATGAGCTGATCCCAGGCCAAGCAATTATGATGAACTTGGTGGATGGCCCGTTTAAGACGTTGCGTGGTGGTTGGATTTTTACCGCGCTAGATGAGCAAGCTTGCAAGGTTGAGCTAAAGCTTGAGTTTGAATTCTCAAGTAAAATGATTGAGATGGCCTTCGGTAAGGTTTTTAACGAGCTTACCAGTAACATGGTAAATGCATTCACTAAACGCGCAAAACAGGTCTACGAGTGTTATGAGTATTGAGTCAGATATGATTCACGTAGAGGTTGTCTATGCTCTTCCTCATGAACAGCGTGTATTTAATTTAGTGGTGAATAATCACGCAACGGTAGAAGAGATCATTCGACAATCTGGCGTGTTAGAGTTATACCCTGAAATTGATTTATCTAAGAATAAAGTGGGTGTGTTTAGTCGTAATGTGAAGTTAGATGCGACCGTTCGAGATCGAGATCGAATAGAGATATATCGTCCGTTACTCGCAGACCCGAAAGAGATTCGTCGTAAGCGGGCGGAGCAGGCTAAAGCCGAGGGGAGTGCAGACCCTGTCACCGGTGGTAAGCCTAGCTCTGTACGTAAGAATAAGTAGACTTGATATCAGTCCCAATGGATGGCGTCATTGATTCAAAGTGTGATTGCGCGATATCTAGATAATAAAAAACCTCTCATGTGAGAGGTTTTTTGCAAAAGCCGTTTACTGGATCTGCTCGTAAAATGCGTCACTTTTTGGGAAGTCACCACTGATATCTGCGAGCGTGCCTTGGTCGTTAAAGTTAACGATCAGGTCTTTTTGCACTGGATCACCGTGACCAGGAGTATGGTGATAAATGTAGTACCAAGTGTTCGGGTAGCCGTTTTCAATAAGCATTGGCGACCCTAGTACGAAGCGAACCTGTGCTTTAGTCATCCCAAACTTTAATTTATCTACCGCACTTTGTTCTACATAGTTGCCTTGGTTGATATCAATGCGATAAACCAGTTTTTCCAATACCGAACATCCTGTCAGCAATGTCATTGCTAATGGTACGGCAACTAACCACTTCTTTAATTGCATAATAATTTCTTAGTAACCTTTAAAATACTGCGCTGATAATAAACAAGCTCGACGCAGATGTAAAAAGCTATGCGTCGTATGATAGGAAATCTGACAACGAATTTTGAGTTGAGTTGCATTTATTGATTCTCTCACATGTATGTTTATGTCGATGAGCGATTTTCTATCCAGTTTAAGCGGTAACTAATGACAAATAGCCAAGTTATTGAGCTATGGGGTGGCACTGACCATTGTTTCGAAAGGGAATCAGCCCCCAAGCACTTTGATATGGTGATGGGGGAGGTAGAGTCACGGAGTAGTGTTCGTGACTCTATCTTTGAAAGAGCATGGCTAAGCGGCGATGAGGAGCTCTTTGGCGTTTGCAAGGGTAGAATCTGTAATTCGGCTACCTCCAAGTAGGCGAGCTAATTCTGCCACACGTTGTTGTTCATCTAATGCGTGCATTTGTGTTTCGGTTTGGCCAGCTTTTGTTTGTTTAGCCACGAACATTTGTTGATGGCCACAACCTGCAACTTGAGGGAGGTGAGTGACACACAATACCTGAGTAGACTCGCCAAGCTTGCGTAGCATTTTGCCGACTACAGCTGCTGTTGGACCACTAATACCGACATCCACCTCATCGAAGATCAAGCTTGGTGTATCCACTTTTTGAGCGGTAATCACTTGGATAGCTAATGAGATGCGTGATAGCTCACCGCCTGACGCAACTTTTGCTATAGGTTGCAATGGCTGTCCTGGGTTGGTCGATACTAAGAAGCACACACTGTCCATGCCAAGTGGTGATGGGTGCGTGTTTTCATTGCTGACTTCGATATTGAATACCGCTTTTTCCATGCTCAATTCGTGCATGCTTTGTGTGATCAGTTTGTTCAGTTCTTTTGCGTAACGGCTGCGTGATTTGTGTAGTTTTTCTGCTTGGTTTAGGAAGCTTTGGTACTTTTGTTCCACTTCTTGCGCGAGTTCATCTAAACGTTCATCAGAGCAATCTAACGCTTCTACTTGGGCCAGAAGATCTTGGTGATGTTGGTATAGTTCTTCTGGCATCACGTGGTGTTTGCGAGCAACAGACATCACTTTAGAAAAACGTTCTTCTACATAAGCCATACGAGCAGGATCCACATCTATGCCATCTAGATAACTGCGTAATTCGTTCTTCGTTTCTTCCAGTTGAATCATCGCTTCTGACAACATGTTGGGTAGCTCAGATAGCTTTTCATCTAACTCAGCTAGTTGAATTAGGGAGTGATTGGCCGATTGCAAAATACCAAGCGCATTGACTTCTTCACCTTCGTAAATAAGTTCGATGGCTTGCTGACAGGTAGTGGCGAGTTCACCACTATTGGATAGTCGTTTGTGCTCTTGCTCGAGCTCTGCAAATTCTTCTTCACCTAGCGATAACTCATTTAGTTCTTTGATTTGGTATTCAAGCAACTGTTTTTGCGCCTGGTTTTGCTGGCTATTTTCTTTTAGTTGCTTGAGGTTATTGTCTGCCTGACGCCAATGCTGGTAAGCACTTCGTGTGCTTTTTAGTAGGTTTAGATGACCTGCATATTGGTCGAGCATAGCCATTTGGTGTTCGCTTTTCATCAATTGATGATGAGCGTGTTGCCCATGGATATTGATCAGCAGTTGCCCTAAAGATTTGAGCTGTGATAGTGGGACAGGACTGCCATTAATGAAGGCTCTTGAGCGACCTTCTTTTGTGATGATGCGACGCAAAATACATTCACTGCCATCAAGCAGATCGTTATCTTCTAGCCAACGCGTTGCATGTAGGTTGTTGTCCAGTAAAAAAGCGGCACTAACTTCGGTTTTTTCTTCACCTTGTCGAACCATGCCAGCATCGGCTCGTCCGCCTAAGCAGAGCCCTAAAGCATCGATAGCAATGGATTTACCCGCGCCTGTTTCACCTGTGATGGTGGTCATGCCCTTAGACAGCTCGAGTTGTAAAGACTTAACAATCGCAAAATTATTAACACTTAGATGAGCCAGCATTTTTTATTTACCTGTATAACTGAACAATACTGTATAAGAGAACAGTATATACTGTTTCTTTACACAGTAAAGACGGGTGAGAAAAAATTTCTGTGTGGGGTGCTTTTTTGTGATGAAGTGGGAAAAATGAGCCGAAGTGATTACAACGACTCATTAAAATTGAACAGGTTACGGACGAGTTGGGTTAATCGTGAGCGGCTCTAATGTGACTACTGCATTCACACCAGCACCTGGATGATCCACGTATGATGTGTCTTGCATTAGTGTGTAGTAAACGTCGACGAAGTCATCATCATTCGTTAGGACGCCGTCAGGGATCGTGTCGATGATCTTATTAGTGATTTGCGGAATAATCGCGTAAGCCTGAACTTCTGGATCTGGAATCGCTTTCAGCACTTCTCCAGCAACTTGAACGAGGAGTTTTGCCAACTGTTTATAGTCTGTACCATCATCTTGTTCCATGAGCACGATATCTGCAGCGCCCCAGCGGTAACGAGACCAGTGAATAATGATCTGATTCGGGTAGTAATCTTGGTTATCGTAGTCTAAGTATGGAAGCTCCACTAAATCGAGAGTCGGTTCATCACGACTTGGATTGACGCCCGTTACGATAGCGTAGATTTCTGCCTTGCCAGAGATCCAAGGTTCTTTGTCATCGGCTAGACGGATCTTTTTCAACTGCGTTGTTTGAATTGGAGCCGCTTCGCCCACTGTGCTACTTGACAATAGCGGTGCATTTTGGCGTTGTTCATCAGCAACGTATGGTTGAACTAAAGCTGGCTGACCGAGTTTTTTCATCTCAGCTTGCATAGCTTGCAAGCCTGCTTTTAGCTCAGCAGAGCTGTTGTTATCAACAACGAGTACAGGTACATCTGGGAGTTGGTAAACATCGAGTTGATGGATGTTGCCATACACATCAAATGCTTCGATATATTGCCAATTCTCATCATCACCACTTGGTTCAAATGCAAATAATGGCTCGACCTCGCCACTTTGCCATGCTGTTATCATGCTCTCATTCGCTAAACGAACTTCCAGCAACTGATCTGAGTATTCAGAAATACCTTTCCAGCTACGAATTTGAGTGTCAGCTTGTACAAGCTGATGGCTAAACTCGGAGTTGGGGTTTTGTTGAACAAATGCTGATACAGAGACGCTAGTCTGTTGTGGAGTAATATCTCTTCTCAACATGGGTTCAATGGCAGCATAGTTCTCACTCAATTGTTGAGCGAGGGCACGCTTCGTCTTAGTGATATCTTCCGCTTTTGCGTTGGATACACTGTTGACTTGCGTTTCCTCTGATTGGCAGCCAATAAGTGCTAATGTACTGAGAACAGACAGAATGATGGTTTTCTTCATAATATGTCCTTTATTGATTTTATGAAATAGAGTTAATAATCTATTCATGGTGAGAATATCACCGGACATAGATCATTGAATTTGCTTTTCTATCTTTTGTGTAAACTTTTCCCACAGGATCAAAATTTATAAACTTCTCTTTAATGACAGCAAATATCGTGTCGCCTCACTACTTTGTGTCTATTTCTTGTCTAAGAAAGCCAAAAGCCAGTGGCAATTAAGCTGCTGGCTTTTTTATTGAAGTCATTTCCCTGAGTAACAAGTGTTAGAACAATTTACTAGACCAACCAAGCTTGTTACGTAAAACGTGATAGTAGCTGTAGTCCTTGGGATGGATGAGTTTGAGCACATTTGGACTTTGATAGATGTGGATTTCGTCTCCTGGAGAAACAGGGAGAGACACTTGTCCATCACAGCTAACTTCTTGTGTTCCTCGGTTTTCTGGTGACACCACCAATTTAATTCGACGCTTTCCATCAACCACCAAAGGTCGACTCGACAAGGTATGAGGGAACATTGGCACGAGTGAAATGGCATTCAAGCTCGGCGAAAGAATTGGACCGCCGCCAGAAAGCGAATATGCGGTCGAGCCCGTTGGTGTGGAGACAATCAAACCATCGGCTCGTAAAGAGAAGGCGAAGCTTTCATCAATGTACACTTCAAATTCAATCATATGGGCAATTTGCCCTGGGTGAAGTACAGCTTCATTTAGCGCAGCGTTGTGGCTTTTAATTTGCCCGTGACGGTGTACTTCCGCTTCTAAGAGAAAGCGCTCTTCTTCAATATACTCACCGTCGAGTACCGCTTGCAGAGACGCTTGGAACTCGTCTGGGTTTAAGTCAGTTAAGAAGCCCAGGTTTCCACGGTTCACCCCTATGACTGGTACATCAAATCGGGATAAAATTCTTGCCGCGCCTAGCATGTTGCCATCCCCACCAACCACAATGGCTAGATCGGCATTTTTTCCTAGTTCAACTAAACTGGCAAATTGACTCTGCGGGATATCATCCAGTATTGCGGCAAGGCGATCGTCAATAAATACTTTATAGCCTTCAGAGGTCAGCCATTGGTACAACTCTTTATGAGTTTGAATTGCTTGTTGATCTCTTGGTTTTCCGATAATCGCGATCACGTTACATGGATTTTTCATAGCATTTCCGCATTAAAGAGGCTTGAATCAGGAATCTTCATCCCCATAATAATGGCAAGTCACCTAAATATGCGAATTTTTATGTGGTTAAAGCCCGCAAAAACGCGCATGGCTTTAAGGGCATTATGTTGAATTCTGGAGATATCATGAGCAACGAAGAAAACAAAGTTACAGAAGAAGAGCTTGATCAAATCATCGAAGAGGCTGAAAAAGTAGAAGCTGAAGCACAAGAAGTTGAAGCTGAGCTTGAAGAAATTGGTGATGAGACAGACGCTAAGATTGCTCAACTAGAAGCGGCACTATTGTCTAGCGAGGCAAAAGTAAAAGAGCAGCAAGATGCGGTGTTGCGTTCTAAAGCTGAAGTAGAAAACATGCGTCGTCGTACCGAGCAAGAAATCGATAAAGCACGTAAGTTTGCGTTGAACAAGTTTGCCGAAGAGTTGCTTCCTGTTATTGATAACCTAGAGCGTGCAATTCAAGCGGCAGATACAGAGAATGAAACGGTTAAGCCGTTCCTAGAAGGTGTTGAGTTAACACATAAAACGTTTGTCGACGTTGTAGCGAAATTTGGCTTGAAAGCAATCAACCCTGAAGGTGAAGCATTCAATCCAGAGTTCCATCAAGCGATGTCGATTCAGGAGAGCCCTGATCATGAATCAAACACAGTTATGTTTGTTATGCAAAAAGGCTACGAACTAAACGGCCGTGTGATTCGTCCGGCAATGGTAATGGTTGCTAAATAACCTTAACTGCCTGTTTTCAAATATAAAGCGCCCATCATTTTTTGATGGGCGCTTTTTTGTTTTAAACGTAAGTTGTTGTAATGAGCTTCATTGTATATCGATAAAATGGAAGTTTGATCCCCTTCATGTTTTTTCTTATTGGTTAATTATTTTCCTATAGGAGATTTCTTCTCATCTCACTGCGTGTTTATGAACGAAGAGGGCTATAAGTAATTGTAATCATTCGTTGTGTGAATGTTTGTCCTGCATAGGAATGTAAAGATAGTCATTTTTTCTACAACAATTCCGTTAACAAAAATGTAAATTATCACTTTATTTTGTAACCTTCGTGTGTATGATTTGCGACTAATGCTTTAAAAGTAAGTATATATAACTACAAAGATGTAAATAACAAACACAACATATCGGAGATTTATAATGGATAAATCGCTTTCTAGTAAGATTTTTATAGGCTTGTTTGCCGGCCTTGTGCTGGGAACAGCAATTCAGTACTTATTTAGCGGTATTGCGATTTTTGATACATACCTACTTGGAGCAGCAGAAGGCGTTGGCGGCATGTTTGTCTCGCTGATCAAATTGCTTGTTGTTCCTTTAGTTTACGTTTCAATCGTATGCGGCATTGTTGACTTGAAAGACATCAGTGCATTTGGTCGTCTTGGTGGAAAAACTTTTACCCTCTACATTCTTAACACCATCATTGCGATTACGGCGGCTTTGACTGTTGGTTTGATTTTCCAGCCAGGAGCTGGTGCTAATCTGGCAGGAACGGTATCTGAGGCCGTACAGCTGACGACGACAGAAACGCCGGACATTTTCTCTCTAGTTGTTAACATTGTTCCTAGCAACCCAGTACAAGCGTTTGCTAACGGCGACATGCTGCAAATCATCTTCATGGCAATTCTGACAGGTCTTGCAATTCAAGCTTTGGATTCTCGTGGTGGTCCTGCCATCCGCACGTTCAAAATGGCAAATGAAATCATGATGAAACTGGTTGGGTTAGTGATGAGTCTTGCGCCATATGGTGTGTTCGCGCTAATGATTCAATTGGGTGCAACATTAAACGCCAATACATTGATGTCCGTGGCTGGTTATGTGGCCTTGGTGGTTGCGATGTTGGTGTTCTGGATCTTCTTCTTCTATCCAATGGCAGTAAGTCTTGCGACAGGGACCTCTCCAAAGACTTTCCTACGTGCAACTCGTGAGCAGATTCTGTTCTCTCTATCTACCGCGAGCTCAAACGCGACTATCCCGGTAACGATGCGTACACTGACAGAAAAGCTTCAGGTTTCTAAATCGGTTGCTGGCTTCGGTGTACCACTGGGCGCAACGATGAACATGTCTGGTGTGTCTATCTATATTGCTCTAGCAACGATGTTTGTTGCGAACGCTTTTGGCCAGCCAATTAACACCGCAGACATCTTCACGCTTGGTTTAACTATTCTTCTATTATCTATTGGTGCTGGTGGCGTTCCTGGAGGCGGCGTGGTAATGGTAGGCGTTTTGCTTCACCAACTAGGCTTACCACCTGAAGGCTTGGCAATTATTGCTGCGGTTGACCGTATTAATGACATGTTCTGTACGTCTTCAAACGTTGTGGGTGACACGGCGGTAAACACCATTGTTGCAAAAACAGAAGGTGAGATTGGTAAAGAAGAAGGCGTTGACGCTGAGCCTGCTCAAGCGAACGCATAATGTCTTGAATCATTTATTTTAACCCTAATATTGAAACGAGCTCTTATGAGCTCGTTTTTTTGTTTAGGAAGAGTCGGGCATAAATACATTTACCTGAGAAATGGTGTTTTGTTGCGCTACAGCAGTGTGACGAGTTCCCAACTAATCAGAAAGAAACACATAAATTTCGAAAAAAGACGCTTTTTTTTAATTCTGCCCTTGAAAAGCATTTTGCCGCCCTTATCTATGTGGCATAGAGAAGCAAACATTGATTATTTTTGTTTGTGAGCAAGGGTTGAAACCCGATTCTCCTCCCCCCACATTGGGGTTATAACCAAACGAAAATAGAATTTATTCGGAGATAGCCAGATGGGTAAAATCATTGGTATTGACTTAGGTACTACTAACTCATGTGTTGCTGTATTAGACGGCGACAAACCACGTGTAATTGAAAACGCAGAGGGCGAACGTACTACTGCATCGGTTATTGCTTACACTGACGGTGAGACGCTAGTAGGTCAACCTGCGAAACGTCAAGCAGTAACTAACCCAGAAAACACGCTATTTGCAATTAAGCGTCTAATCGGTCGTCGTTTTGAAGACGAAGAAGTTCAGCGTGACATCCAAATCATGCCTTACAAAATTGTTAAGGCTGACAACGGTGACGCTTGGGTAGAAGCAAAAGGCCAAAAAATGGCGGCTCCTCAGGTTTCTGCTGAAGTTCTTAAGAAAATGAAGAAAACTGCTGAAGATTTCCTTGGTGAGGAAGTAACTGGCGCAGTTATCACAGTACCTGCTTACTTTAACGATGCTCAGCGTCAAGCTACAAAAGATGCTGGCCGTATCGCAGGTCTAGAAGTTAAACGTATCATCAACGAACCAACAGCAGCAGCGCTAGCTTACGGTCTTGATAAGAAAGGCGGCGATCGCACTATCGCGGTATACGACCTTGGTGGTGGTACATTCGATATCTCTATCATCGAAATCGATGAAGTTGAAGGCGAGAAAACATTCGAAGTTCTAGCGACTAACGGTGATACTCACCTTGGTGGTGAAGACTTTGATAACCGCCTAATCAACTACTTAGTAGACGAGTTTAAGAAAGAGCAAGGTATCGATCTTAAGAACGATCCACTAGCAATGCAGCGTGTTAAAGAAGCAGCAGAAAAAGCGAAAATCGAGCTTTCTTCTACTTCTCAAACTGACGTAAACCTACCTTACGTTACTGCAGATGCAACTGGTCCTAAGCACATGAACATTAAAGTGACTCGTGCAAAACTAGAATCTCTAGTTGAAGACCTAGTACAACGCTCTCTTGAGCCACTAAAAGTAGCTCTAGCTGACGCTGATCTATCAGTAAACGACATCACTGACGTAATCCTAGTTGGTGGTCAGACTCGTATGCCAATGGTTCAAGCGAAAGTTGCTGAGTTCTTTGGTAAAGAAGCGCGCCGTGACGTAAACCCTGACGAAGCAGTAGCAATGGGTGCTGCAGTTCAAGGTGGTGTACTTGCTGGTGACGTTAAAGACGTACTACTACTAGACGTAACTCCACTGTCTCTAGGTATCGAGACAATGGGTGGCGTAATGACTAAGTTAGTTGAGAAGAACACAACTATCCCAACTAAAGCGAACCAAGTTTTCTCTACAGCGGAAGACAACCAGAGCGCGGTTACTATCCACGTTCTACAAGGTGAGCGTAAGCAAGCGATGTACAACAAGTCTCTAGGTCAATTCAACCTAGAAGGCATCCAGCCTGCACCACGTGGTATGCCACAAATCGAGGTTACTTTTGACCTTGATGCGGACGGTATCCTACACGTGTCAGCGAAAGACAAGCAGACTGGTAAAGAGCAGAAGATCACTATCCAAGCTTCTGGCGGTCTAAGCGATGAAGACATCGAGAAAATGGTTCAAGAAGCAGAAGCTAACAAAGAAGCGGACAAAAAGTTCGAAGAGCTAGCGACTGCACGTAACCAAGCTGACCAAATGATTCACGGTACTCGTAAGCAAGTAGAAGAAGCTGGTGAAGCACTACCTGCAGAAGAGAAAGAGAAGATTGAAGCAGCAATTTCTGAGCTAGAAACAGCGCGCAAAGGCGAAGACAAAGAAGCTATCGATGCTAAAGTTCAAGCACTGATGACCGCTTCTCAAAAACTGATGGAAATCGCTCAACAACAAGCTCAAGCGCAGCAAGCACAAGGTGCTGACGCCGATGCACAGTCTAAAGAAGACGACGTTGTAGATGCTGAGTTCGAAGAAGTTAAAGACGACAAGAAATAATATTTCTTAACCAGATGGCTGCAAAGCCATCAGGGGTCGATAAGACTTCGTGTGCGGGCGTTTGGGGCAACTCTTACGCCCGTCTGTTTGTAAACGCTGTCTTTCTAGTTAAGTATGTTGCGGATAAGTACACTTACCTAGAACGATACAAACACCAAGCGGTGAATCGATGCCGTTTGTAGTAATTAACTGGTGACGAAGAACATGTCAAAACGTGATTTTTACGAAGTATTAGGCGTAAGCCGTGATGCCTCAGAGCGCGATATCAAAAAGGCGTACAAGCGTCTAGCGATGAAATTCCACCCAGACCGAAACCAGGGTGATGAGTCTGCGGCGGACAAGTTTAAAGAAGTAAAAGAAGCGTACGAAGTTCTGACCGACCCTCAAAAGAAAGCGGCGTACGACCAGTACGGTCATGCTGCTTTTGAACAAGGCGGCGGTGGTTTCGGTGGCGGCGGCTTTGGTGGCGGCGGTGCTGATTTCGGCGACATCTTTGGCGATGTATTCGGCGACATTTTTGGTGGTGGTCGTCGTGGCGGTGGTGGTCACCGTGCTCAACGTGGTGCGGACTTACGTTACAACATGGAACTGACGCTAGAAGAGGCGGTTCGTGGTGTAACGAAAGAGATCGAAGTACCAACACTAGTACACTGTGATACCTGTGATGGTAGTGGCGCGAAGAAAGGCTCATCTGCTGAAACATGTGGTACCTGTCATGGTCATGGTCAAGTACAGATGCGCCAAGGCTTCTTCGCAGTGCAACAAACCTGTCCAACCTGTCACGGTAAAGGCAAGATCATTAAAGACCCTTGTAATGAGTGTCATGGTCAAGGTCGTAAACAGAAAACCAAAACACTTAACGTTAAGATCCCTGCAGGTGTTGATACTGGCGACCGTATTCGTCTATCTGGCGAAGGTGAAGCGGGAGAGATGGGAGCTCCAGCGGGTGACTTGTATGTACAAGTGCACGTGAAAGAGCACCATATCTTCGAACGTGATGGTAACAACCTATACTGTGAAGTGCCTGTAAGCTTTGCGATGGCGGCTCTAGGTGGTGAAGTTGAAGTACCAACTCTAGATGGTCGCGTAAGCCTAAAAGTACCTTCAGAAACGCAAACAGGTCGTATGTTCCGCATGCGTGGTAAAGGTGTGAAAGGCGTCCGCGGTGGCGGTATCGGTGACTTGATTGTTAAGTTGGTTGTTGAAACACCAGTAAACCTAAGCTCACGCCAAAAAGAGCTGC
Organism: Vibrio sp. Y10_XG_PY6; assembly: GCF_024181795.1. Taxonomy (NCBI): domain Bacteria; kingdom Pseudomonadati; phylum Pseudomonadota; class Gammaproteobacteria; order Vibrionales; family Vibrionaceae; genus Vibrio; species Vibrio sp. Y10_XG_PY6. The sequence goes on along the minus strand of NZ_JAMZAQ010000004.1, from coordinate 329,941 downwards.
TTAAAGAGTTTGAAGAGTCTTGTGGTGGTGAAGCGGCGACAAAGCACAAGCCTAAATCAGAAGGCTTTTTCAACGGTGTGAAAAAGTTCTTTGATGATTTAACCAGCTAGGACGTTAGTGAAAAGCACAAATACAAAGGCCTGCTAAAATGCAGGCCTTTTTGCATCTCGGTGTTCTTTTTAATTCCAGCAATTACTTGGTTCTTCGACATTTGTTGACGTTAAAGTAATCGTTTTAGCGCCAGTCAAGCACTCGTCGTCGTCTTGTCCTAGAGCTGATTTTGCTGTTGCTGTAATGGTATAGGCCGTACTTGCAGAGCTCGCAATATTGAAAGAAAATCTATCTGTGTCTGAATCACATAGAGTGCATGTGCCTCCAGAGATAATATGACTCCAGTCGTACCCACCATCATAAGATGTCTCTAGCTCTAGCTGAATTCGACTAAGATCGCTCAAGGCAACCGTCCTATGAGACTTGATTACATGATTGGTGTAAGAAGGGTAGGCGACAGCCGCAATGATCCCGACAATCACTACGGCTATCAGTAATTCGATCAATGTCATCCCCCCCAATCTTTTTTTGTAGCTGTTACAGCGAGAAATTCGAATCATCACGAGTAGTTTCCTTTTCACTTTTCCGCCTATTTTTGGCAGGTGATAGCATCTGTGCAAGATGAATTACGGCCCTTTTGCCGTTTACATAGGAATTTGGGAAATGCCTCGCGGGTTTACGTTGTTGGAGCTTCTTATTACTGTTGCTGTCTTGTCAGTACTACTACTTTTTGTCGCCCCAAGTTTTTCAAAAGTTAGCCAACACATGAAAATAGTGAATTTAGCCAACGAATTACAGGGTTTTTTGATCCAAGCGAAATCGGAATCGGTGATGAGAAATCAAGATTTGTGGGTTCATATTCAAGGCTTGCCTTCATCCACCGGAAGCTGGAAGCTCACACTCTCGAGTGTATCGAATGTCACTGACATTACTTCAATGAATACTGTTGCTGAGCTGCAAGGTCATCTATATCGGGGTCTGGTGGTGTCGAGTAATATAACTAGCGTCAAGTTTGATCGTGTTATGGGGAATCCCAAAAATGCGGGAAGTATTCAGCTGAAGAAATCTCAAGCGGATAACAGTCCGATAAAAGTAACTGTTCATAACGGAGCAGGGCGAGTAAAAGTGTGCGCTATGAATGAGGCAAAATATGGCTTTGAACAATGCTAAACAGCAGGGGAGTACACTTGTTGAGTTTATGATTGCTGCGTTGTTAGGAGTTGTCGCTTTGGGCATTGTTGGCGCAGTGTTTCTTTCTAACCAAAAAACAGCTGTGCAGCGAAGCAAGGAAATAATGCTACTTCAGCAGATGAGTAGTGTAATTCAACAAGTGAAAGAGGATATTCAGCGAGCTGGATTTAATGGTATTACGACAAAATCAATGATGCTTTCCGGTTCTCCTAGCGTTCTATATCAACAATCCGAAAAAATCGGTTATGTTTATCGAAATACAGCAAGCTCTGTGAGTAATACGATATATCGGTTAAAGGATAATATGTTGGAATATTGCCAGGATGATTCACCATCACCTTTAAGTGTCGTGTCTGCTGCTAGTGGATGTTTTGATCTTTTTGATCCAAAGCAAATTAAAGTAACTCAATTTGGTGTTAGTCGAACATTACTATCAGGTTCGTCAATAGATAGTGCGTTTATTTCTATTTCAATGGCCGCTGAATTAAAAAATGATCCGGCAATTTCTCACGCCATTTTATTACAAGTTCAGCAAAGGAATTGGCAATGATACGTAAGCATCAACAAGGAGTGGCCACGTTACTTATTACTTCCATACTGCTCTCTGTCGCTTTGGTTGTGACGTTAGGCTCATATAAGAATCTATTTTATCAAATTAAGCGTGCGCAGAATGAAGTTAGTTCTCGGCAACAGCACTGGGAAGCGGAAGGAGGGCTTGAGTGTCTATTTGCTTATGTCACAGATGATGTATCCATAGTAAACGAGCTCATCCCAATTAATCACAATAATTTAAATACCTTATGTAAGAGGGAATTAAACCTTAGCCAGCTGAACGTTACTGATATAGGGGCAGGAGTCTATCGTATTAATTCTATATCTCACAATGGTTGGGCCCAGCTCAATAAAACTTTCAGTACACTAAGTAATCGTGGAAAAGGAGCGATACAAACCACATCCAAGTTAACTACTTATGGTGATTTAAAGGTTCATCCAGATGCGAAAGGTGATCTTAATTCTGACAATTTGTATGAATGCATATCACTGACTTATCGGTATAGTTATACCATGGAAGGCGGAAGCACAGGATCAAAATATAACACTGCATCAATAAGAGCGAATAGCTTATATGATGGTTCTCCTGCTGGAGGGTGTACCGCTGCAACGACAACCAATGTTACAGTAAAAGCTGGGAATGCAATTACGAAAACTAATAAACCTGAAACTTCTGATCCGCAGCTAAAAGGCGATTTTGTTTATGACTCGGAAGTCGATCCATTCCAAACCTTTTTTGATTACAAAAAAACACCGGAAAATATTGATAAAGTCAAAGCTTCATTTCCGAAAGCTGGGAAAATCAATTTGTCAAATGCGACACAGTGTAAATCAGCTATCGAAAATGCTTTTAAGGAAGTAGATAAGGTTTGGATTACTGGTGACTGCGCCATTCACGGGAATTTAGCACTTCAAGGCAACCATGAGAAATATACGTTAGTTATTCAAGATGGTATTTTTATCAATACTGGTTCAACAACATTTCAGGGTTCGCTTTTTCATTTAGTCGATAAAACTAAACCACAGTTTGCTCCTGATGAGTTAAAAAGCTATTGGGAAAGTTTGTTCTCGAATGCTGATGGCTCACCGACTAATTTTACCATTGGTAAACAATATACTGATCTTACACAAACTGTTTATGTTGATGCAGGGGCATTTCACGCAACGGGTGGTTATGGTTTTGATACTGATGGGTTAAAAACCTCAATTGCGGGCTCAATGGAGTTACTATTTGATTCCAGCAAAAGACCTACAACAAGGAGAAATGATGTTCGTTGGCAAGAGGGAAGTTGGAATGCCAAGTAAACAACATGGTTTTAGTTTAATTGAAATAATGATTTCTTTTATTTTAATTGGTGTCGGTGCTCTTGGATTGGTTAAGTTGCAAGCTTACATTGAGCTGCGGGCAGATTACGCGATGCATAGCATTGAAGCGCTAAATCTTGCTGAGCAGAAATTAGAGTGGTTTCGTACGCGTGGGGCTCTTTCTGCAGTCCCCTCGATGCCCGCCGCTAATTTTGATACAAATATTGTCTCTGGGGAAGATACTACGCACCCCTTGTATACTTTATCTTGGTCTGTGCCAACGGCAACTCTGTCGGGCGCACTTAAAACGATACATATGGAAGCTCTATGGCAAGATCGCCACGGTAAAATACAATCGGTAGAGCTGAAAACCATGATCTCTAAACATAGCGAATTTGATTAAATAGTCTAGGTTCCTGTTTTACGCCGATTCAATCAAAACCGATTGGAGTTCTTTGGATAAGGTGTTCACTGTCCGCGTTGCCCTTTTTATATTGAAGAGAATTATTTCTTGCTTCTCATCACGTATAGTTTCTTTTCTTAAAACTATCTATTCATCGCTCTATGCAACCTCTGTTTTTGCCAGCTCGTTTACTAAATGTATATGTTGATTTTTCCATAATGTTTCAGGCTTGTATCTTTGGTTTTGTTTTTTTGCAAAATATGTCTCCAATTATGAAAAAAAATATAGAACCTTGTGCTTTCTCCATTAGTGTTTACTAGAATACTCGTTGGATAGTAGGCCGTCATAATTACTCAAATAGGCCTTGGCACCAACATCATTCACTATGGAGTTACCATGAGTAACCAAGCTGTAAATAAGGCACCATCATCGAAGCCGAGCGGGATGGAGCGCTTTTTAAACTTTATCGAGAGGACAGGTAACAAAATCCCTGATCCTGCGATTTTGTTCTTCTGGGCATTGATCATTACTTGGGCGGCGTCAGCACTTTTATCGAATGTATCATTCGATCTTCCAAACCCTCGAACGGGCGAAGCTCTTACTATCACCAACTTACTTACGGGCGAAGCGCTAGCAAGTTTCCTTGCTAACATGGTGACGACGTTTACTGGCTTTGCGCCATTGGGTATCGTGCTTGTCGCAATGCTAGGTGTGGGTGTTGCAGATTCTTCGGGCTTTATTACGACGGGTCTTAAGAAGATGCTGAACTTCACGCCAGCTAAGCTTCTTACTCCAATGCTTATTTTGGTTGCTATTGTATCGCATACTGCGGCAGATGCAGGCTATGTTCTGGTTATTCCTCTGGGCGGTATTATCTTCCATGCGGCAGGTCGTCACCCTCTAGCGGGTATTGCGGCAGCATTTGCAGGTGTATCTGGTGGCTTCTCTGCAAACTTTATCCCTTCTGGTATCGATCCACTACTTGCAGGCTTTACGCAAACCGCGGCGCAGGTTCTTGATCCTGAATACGTGGTTAACCCATTAGCGAACATCTTCTTTACTGGCCTATCTTCCATCATTATTGTGGGGATTGGTTGGTACGTGACAGAGAAAATCATCGAGCCTCGTTTATCAAAAATGCCAATTGATGACGATGCGGAAACCGCGCCAAACCTAGGTTCATTTACTGAACTGGAATCAAAAGCATTCCGTTATGCTGGTTGGGCAATGATGGCGGGTATTGCCTTACTTGTTGCAGCATTAATTCCAGAAACATCAGCGCTACGCTCGCCTGAAGGTGAAATTACGGCCTTCTCAGCACCGATCATGAAGTCTATCGTTCCGCTGATCTTTATTCTGTTTATCATTCCTGGTTACGTTTACGGTAAAGTGTCTGGAACGTTCAAGACCAGCAACGACATTATCAAAGCGATGGCTGACACCATGTCAACCATGGGCGCATACATTGTAATGTCGTTCTTCTGTGCTCAGTTCTTATCTGCATTTGCTCAGTCAAACATCGGTACGATGCTAGCGTTGTATGGCGCAGAAGGCTTAAAAGCGATGAACCTACCAGGTGAAGTGACCATCATCGGTATGATCCTTCTAACCGCGTCTGTAAACCTACTTATTGGTTCGGCATCGGCAAAATGGGCTTTAATTGGTCCAATCTTAGTGCCAATGCTAATGGCGGTTGGTATCTCGCCTGAGCTGTCTCAAGCGGCTTACCGTGTGGGTGACTCTGTATCGAACATCATTTCACCTCTAATGGTATTTTTCCCTCTTGTAGTGGTTTACTGTCAGCGTTATGTGAAGTCGGCTGGTATCGGTACGCTTGCGTCACTAATGATGCCATTCTCGATTGCAATGCTGATCGGTTGGTCTATCTTCCTAGTTGCTTATTGGATGGTAGGTATCCCGCTAGGCATTCAAGCTCCTTACACTTACACAATGTAAAAACGTGTAGGTAATTGGCAGCCGAAAAGCGCAGGTCTTCGATCTGCGCTTTTTTGTTCTCGCAAAACGAACATCGATAGGTCTTGTAACTAGGTTTTTTGGAGTTGCAAACTTTGTCTCGTGATGTGTTGCTGTAGTGAAACCGAAGTTGGTGATAAAATTCCTGACTTCAATCGTTTTTTGTTTCTTTGGAGCCTCCTTTGTCTAACCATCCGTTTACCCCTCAAGATGAATTGTTTATGCGCAGAGCGATGGTGCTTGCTGAGCAAGCAGAAGCTGAGGGGGAAGTACCTGTCGGCGCAGTGCTTGTCAAAGATGGTGAAATTATCGCTGAGGGGTGGAATCGCTCTATTGGTACTAATGACGCTACCGCACATGCTGAGATTCAAACACTGCGTAAAGCAGGCCAAAAGCTAGAAAATTACCGCCTTCTGGATACGACTTTGTATGTAACACTTGAGCCATGTCCAATGTGTGCCGGAGCCTTACTGCATAGCCGCGTTAAGCGGGTCGTTTTTGGAGCGCCAGATTTAAAAGCGGGAGCAGCAGGAACAGTGCTTAATTTGTTTGAAAGCCAAGCCGCTTACCATTACGCCTTAGTTGAAAAGGGGCTGCTAGAAGATGAGTGCCGCACTCAGCTACAAGCGTTTTTTAAGCGTCGCCGTAAGGAAATTAAAGCGAAGAAACAAGCACAAAAAGCATTAGAAAATGGAGAGAGTGGACAAAATTATGGAAATAGTGAGAGTTAGCAAACATCTACAGCCGGGTAGATGTTTGCCTGAACGTACTAGTGATTGACTAAGTGTACAAAAACACGATTACGTGAACTTACTTTCTTTTTCATACATGTCAGTTTACGTTTACGTCGGATAGCAGCTACTGTGTTATTTAAACGCTTTGACTGCACTCTACGTCTTCTCATATTCAAAACCTCCTGCAGACAAGACTTATACCAGTAAATAGCGGTTCATCGATGCTTTACAATAGGCTCGATAATCGCACTAAACATTTGATGGTTTAAACGTTCTTCATTTGACTCCTGCATTGCACAGAGCCAGCAAATAATTTCAATACGATGCTTAATAATAGGAGTGACGTTATTTCGGCAGAGCGTAGCCGATAGCGCCGCTTCATCAGTGAGCTAAACCATGTGGTTACGAAGCAATCTGTTACAAAGCAATCAGTTTAACTAACGGTGAAAAAAGGCGACCAACCAAAGGAATGGTTGAGTGTGGTTGGTGTCACTCAGAGTCTTGGATTCTAGATAAGTTTTCGCTAGGACTCAACAAAAATGACGAGCTCATGGGCTCGTCATTTTTTAGTTTACAGCGGGTCTATTCTTCAAGGCTTTCTTGTTCGGTGTCTTCTTCAACCGTGACGTCAGAAGCGCCAGATATTTGCTCTACAACGGTCTCTACTGCTCCTGATATCAAAATGTCAGGGTTGAGCGGCGGGATAACTTGCAAGTCATCGCTATTCTCATCAATCGCTGGTCTTTGGCTGACATGACCAATGATGGATTGATAATAACGTCGAATATTTTCTACGTAATTACGCGCTTCATCACCTCTGGCGTACCCATAGCGAGTTTGACTGTAGTAACGCTTCTGACGCAGTAAAGGCAATCTGTCTTTTACATCTGCCCAAGCGTTTGGATCGCCACCTTGCGCTTTAGTAAGTCGCCGTGCGTCCATCATGTGGCCGTAGCCAATGTTGTATGAAGCCAGGGCAAACCATATTTTTTCATGCTCGTTGATGCTATCAGGCACGCGACCTACAATGCGACGTAAGTACTCGACACCACCACGAACAGATTGCTCAGGGTCTAAACGATTTGTTACCCCGACGCTTTTCGCTGTTGGCAGAGTAAGCATCATCATCCCTCTAACACCTGTTGGCGATTTTGCCGCTGGCTTCCAGTGTGATTCTTGATACGCCAATGCTGCAATTAAGCGCCAGTCGAACTCTTCGCTGTACTTTTGGAATAAAGGTGCCCACTTAGGCAATTTGTCATCCAGAGCTCGAATGAATGCGCGAGTATCAACGTAGTCAAATGCTTCAATATGACCAATGTACTTCTCTTCGAGAGTGGACAGTTCTCCTGATTGTTTAATGTTACCGAAAAACTCTATCAGCATCGCATACAAACTTTCGTCTTCAGAGCGTCGAGTAAACCACGATACTGGTTGATCTTCTGTAAGTTCAAACGCGAGCGCAAGATCGGGGTAAAGGCGCTGAGCTAGGGAAAGTTCCACAGAGTCAGTCACAGTAAAACGCAACTCACCAGTGGATACATATTTAAGTAAGTCTCTCGTGTCAGCATCGCCAACAATTTCAAACTGCAGCTCTGGGTATTGCTTCTTTAATGCGGTTAGGGTCGGAACATATTGCGATTGTTCGACGATCTTTAATGTTTGCGCGCCTGCATTTGTATCTTCGTCAGATTCGCTGTCTTTCGATGCTTGGTATTCAATCAGCTGTTCGATATCACGTGGTCGAAGTTGCCCCTTTTTATACACAACTTGTTGGCTTACATAATAATAAGCAGGGCCAGGTCTAAAGCGTTTTACCGCTTGTGACGTTTGATTTAAGCCCGTAGCGATGAGATCAATATCTCCTTTCTTAAGAGCAGGAAAAAGCTCGGCTTGGCGAAAGGCCGGTTTAATCTCGAGCTTGACGCCGAGCTGCTCCGCAAACTGACGCGCCAATTCGTAATCCAACCCAGCGGGACCATCGGGACCAATATAATAGGAAAGCTGATTGTTTAGCGTGCCAACACGAAGCACGCCACGTTCCTGAATTTTTTCGAATTCACTTTTGGGTTCCGACTCAATCTGGCAGGCAGAGAGTAGTAGCACAGAAACAAAAATTAGGGCGCTGCGCTTGAGTCGGTTGAGCTGGCTTATTTGCATTAATAGGTACATCTTAGGAAATTTCTATTTGCCTTTATATCAAAGCGAGCTCATGGGGCAAAGTGAATCACGCACTTATAGCGTGACATTGTGTGTTTTATCGACATTTTAGTCGTAATTCAAATTTGACAAAAAAAATGACGCAAACGGTTGCTTTTGGTGTTACATCACAAAAACAATTGCTATATAATGCGCTCGCAATGACGAGGTGGAATCGGCATAGGTTCGACAGGGCTTATTTTAAGTGTCTGAATTTATTCCAATATCACCTTAATCAATTGCATAAGAGACCTAAGCACATGAGAATTTTGCGTGGCTCCCCAGCTCTTTCTGAGTTTCGTGTTAATAAACTACTGGAACTTTGTCGTGAACAAGATCTGCCTGTAACTGGCATTTATGCCGAGTTTATGCACTTTGCCGATCTAAAGTCTGACCTTGATGACCAAGAGTTAGAAAAACTTGAAAAGTTACTAACTTACGGCCCAACCATCGAAGAGCATGAGCCAGAAGGTCTTCTACTTCTTGTTACGCCTCGTCCAGGCACTATCTCGCCTTGGTCTTCTAAATCTACCGATATCGCTGTTAACTGTGGCTTGGATAAAGTGAAACGTCTAGAGCGCGGTACGGCTTATTATGTCGAATCTTCAGTTGTTCTATCAGAAGCTCAAGTTGGCGCTGTCAAAGCGTTAATTCATGACCGCATGATGGAAACGGTATTTACAGCATTTGAAGCTGCGTCAGCGCTGTTTACAGTCGCTGAGCCTAAGCCTGTGGCGCATGTTGATATCTTAGCGGGCGGTCGTCTTGCGCTTGAAGAAGCAAACGTTTCCCTTGGCTTGGCACTCGCAGAAGATGAAATTGATTACTTGGTAGAGAACTTTACTAAGCTTGGGCGTAACCCAAACGACATTGAATTGATGATGTTTGCTCAGGCGAACTCAGAGCACTGTCGCCACAAAATTTTTAACGCAGATTGGACTATCGACGGGGTAGATCAACCTAAGTCTCTGTTCAAAATGATCAAAAACACGTTCGAAACGACACCTGACTATGTGCTGTCTGCATACAAAGACAACGCGGCCGTTATGACGGGCTCTAAAGCGGGTCGTTTCTTCCCAGACCCTAAATCTCGTCAATACACTTACCACCATGAAGATGCACACATCTTGATGAAGGTAGAGACGCACAACCACCCAACGGCAATCTCTCCATGGCCGGGCGCATCGACTGGTTCAGGCGGTGAGATCCGTGACGAAGGTGCGACGGGTATCGGCGGTAAGCCAAAAGCGGGTCTGGTTGGTTTTACAACCTCTAACTTACGTATTCCTGGTTTTGAACAGCCGTGGGAAACCGACTTTGGCAAGCCAGGTCGTATTGTTAACGCGCTAGACATCATGCTTGAAGGTCCTCTAGGCGGCGCGGCATTCAACAACGAATTTGGTCGTCCAAATCTATTGGGTTACTTCCGTACTTACGAAGAAAAAGTGACCTCTCACGCGGGTGAAGAAATCCGTGGTTACCACAAACCAATCATGATTGCTGGTGGTATGGGTAACATTCGTGACGAACACGTGCAGAAGAAAGAAATTCCAGTGGGTGCGAGTTTAATCGTACTTGGTGGTCCGGCAATGAACATCGGTCTTGGTGGTGGCGCGGCGTCCTCAATGGCGTCTGGTCAGTCAGCAGAAGATCTGGACTTTGCTTCAGTACAGCGTGAAAACCCAGAGATGGAGCGTCGCTGTCAGGAAGTGATCGACCGTTGTTGGCAGCTAGGCGACGACAACCCAATCGCATTTATCCACGATGTGGGTGCGGGCGGTATCTCTAACGCATTGCCTGAACTTGTCGACGACGGTGAGCGTGGCGGTAAGTTCCAATTACGCGATGTACCAAACGATGAGCCGGGCATGAGTCCGCTAGAAATTTGGTGTAATGAATCACAGGAACGTTACGTTCTTGCGGTAGCGCCAGAAAACATGGAAGCATTCGATGCAATCTGTAAGCGTGAACGCGCACCATATGCAGTGGTGGGTGTGGCAACTGAAGAGCGTCATCTAACGCTAGAAGATTCTCACTTCGACAATACGCCAATCGATATGCCAATGGATATCCTGCTTGGTAAGCCACCGAAGATGCACCGCGACGCAACCACACTAAAGGTGGAAAGCCCTGCCATTGTTCGTGATGGTATTGAGCTTAATGAAGCGGTGGATCGCGTACTTCGTCTTCCAGCGGTTGCAGAAAAAACATTCCTAATTACTATCGGTGACCGAACAGTAACGGGTCTGGTTGCTCGTGATCAAATGGTTGGCCCTTGGCAGGTACCAGTAGCAAACTGTGCAGTAACAGCGGCAAGCTATGACACTTACCACGGCGAAGCAATGTCGATGGGTGAGCGCACGCCAGTGGCATTACTAGACTTTGGTGCATCGGCTCGCCTAGCGGTTGGTGAGTCACTAACGAACATTGCGGCAACAGACATCGGTGATATTAAACACATTAAACTGTCTGCGAACTGGATGTCGCCAGCGGGTCACCCAGGTGAAGATGCAGGTCTATATGAAGCAGTCAAAGCGGTGGGTGAAGAGCTCTGTCCTGCATTAGGTTTGACGATCCCAGTTGGTAAAGACTCCATGTCGATGAAAACCAAGTGGGAAGAGAACGGCGAGAGTAAAGAAGTCACTTCTCCACTGTCTCTAGTTATCACGGCATTTGGTCGTGTGGAAGACGTACGTAAGACCGTGACTCCACAACTACGCACTGACAAAGGCGATACTTCTCTAGTTCTTGTTGACTTGGGTAACGGCAAAAACCGCTTAGGTGCGACAGCATTGGCACAAGTATACAAACAGCTGGGTGACAAACCTGCTGACGTAGATAACGCAGAGCAGCTAAAAGGCTTCTTTGATGCAATGCAAGCGTTAGTACGTGATGGCAAGCTAGTGGCTTACCACGATAAAGGCGACGGCGGTCTGTTTGTAACACTGGCTGAGATGGCGTTCGCGGGTCATTGTGGCGTAAAAGCGAACATCGCAGAGCTGGGTGATGATGCGCTAGCCGTTCTATTTAACGAAGAGCTAGGTGCGGTTGTTCAAGTTAAGAATGATGATCTGGATTCAGTTCTATCTACTCTGGCGGCAAACGGTTTAGAGGCATGTTCACATGTGATTGGTTCTGTTGAAGCTTCAGACGACTTTATTATCACTTCTGGTGATGCAGTTGTGCTTGAACGTTCACGTACCGAACTACGCGTTATCTGGGCTGAAACAACGCATAAGATGCAAGGTCTACGTGATAACCCAGCGTGTGCTGACCAAGAGCACGAAGCTAAGAAAGACAATTCAGACCCAGGTCTAAACGTTAAGCTCAGCTTCGACGTAAATGAAGACGTTGCAGCGCCTTACATTGCAAAAGGTGCGAAGCCTAAGATGGCGATTCTACGTGAGCAGGGTGTTAACTCCCACGTTGAAATGGCAGCAGCGTTTGACCGCGCAGGTTTTGAAGCAACCGACATTCATATGAGTGATATCCTAACGGGTCAAGCCGTTCTGGATGAATACCATGGCCTAGTAGCTTGTGGTGGCTTCTCTTACGGCGACGTACTAGGTGCGGGTGAGGGTTGGGCTAAGTCTATCCTGTTTAACGCACAAGCCCGTGAACAGTTCCAAGCCTTCTTTAACCGTAAAGAGACGTTCTCTTTAGGTGTATGTAACGGTTGTCAGATGCTTTCTAACCTGAAAGAGCTGATCCCGGGTGCAGACTTGTGGCCACGTTTTGTTCGTAACGAATCTGAGCGTTTTGAAGCGCGCTTTAGCCTAGTTGAAGTTCAGAAATCTGATTCTGTATTCTTCGACGGAATGGCTGGTTCGCGCATGCCAATCGCGGTTTCCCACGGAGAAGGGCGTGTAGAAGTACGTGATGCAGAGCACCTAGCAGCGATCGAGGCATCAGGTACGGTTGCGGTTCGTTACGTGGATAACCTCGGTAACCCAACACAACAATACCCTAACAACCCGAACGGTTCGCCAAACGCGATTACCGGTTTAACAACAGCAGACGGTCGCGTAACTATCATGATGCCTCACCCAGAGCGCGTATTCCGCACAGTTGCAAACTCTTGGGCTCCGGAAGGTTGGGGTGAAAATGGTGCTTGGATGCGTATGTTCCAAAATGCACGTAAGAATATCGGTTAATTAACCTCAGGTTAATCTAGCTTAAGTAAAGCGTTGGTTGAGAGACCAGCGCTTTCTTTTTTCTTATCACTCTTTTTTCTTTGTCGCTCTTTCTAGTGACTGGGCGAAACGTTGCTTTGTTCTGTCTCTTCTTTGTCATCTATTATCTCGCGTAAAAAACTTGCAGCGTTTAGATTACTTTTATGCTCTAATACCGCGCTTACCAAGGGATGGTGTTAAACAGCTCAGCTTAGATGGAGTTATCAAGTTGACCGAATCCCTGATTGATCCCTAAATCCCTTAGGAAATGAAAGAAATGTCTAAGAATCCAAAATTTGCTATCCGCGTCACTGAAAAACGTAACGGCTGGAGCGCAGAAATCACTCGCCAAGTGACATCTCGTAAGACTGTAGTATCAAAGCGTGAAACTGGCTTTGACAGCGAAGAGAAAGCACAAGCTTGGGCTGAACAAGAACTGGCTGGTTTTATCCAAAACCAAGTGGTTCGTAACGAGCGTAAAGCAGCGCAACGTCAAGAGCGTGAAGCAGAACAACTAGCGGCAAAAGTTCGTAAAGAAGAAGCCCGCAAAGCACGTGACGCTGAAGTAGACGCTGACGAAGAATAGATTCAAGTCGGTGAGATGGTGACGTCACCCATCAAACAAAAAGTGAAAATGCCCTGAGCTTTGTTTCAGGGCATTTTTTATTGTATCGACTTAAAAACAATCCGAAGATACAGACAGGCTAAACGTACCGTCTTCAGGGGCTGCAAATTGTTTATTGCCAGGAAGAAGGTGAGGGTTATTAGCATAAGTGCGATGTGTTGACTTGCCCTTTGCCGAGTGCCTCTCTGGTAAATCAAAGTGTTGCAATCCGTTAGATAGATCGTTTGCTTCACCGTAGTCGAAATGTGTTGCGACGTCTTTAGGCTGCTTGGCGTAACGACAGTGATCCGGCTTTTCTTCTTCATGCCAAGTTAACGCGTTTGCTTTGGCGTCTAGATTCAGATTATTTGTTGTTGGTTGTGCGTAATGATCCTCAATAACTTGGTGCTGACTCTGCTCTTGTAAGTAGTCAGCAATGCTCTCAGAGGGCTGCGCCAGGCTTTGACTTGCTGGAACGAAGCAAGCAAGAAGAAACAGTGTTTTTAAGTTGTTCATAGTGTGTATGCAAGCAAAAAGAAATGATAGTACTGATAAATAAAACAGTGTGCAATTATGGTTGTTAGTTAAGAAACAGCAGGGCAGTTAATGTCTGCCCTGCATCTTTTAGGTATGGTTAGTATTGATAAGTGAGGTGCAGTTTGACTTCGCGACCAGGCGAAGGCACGCCATTAGATAGGTATGCTTCGTAGTAACGATCGGTTAAGTTTTTCACAACCGCGCCAACACTCAAGCCTTCGACTTGTTGTATTTCCCAAACCACGTAAGCGTTTTGTAGCGTGTATTGCTCACTTGGCGATTTCACTTTTAAATTGTTACCGCTTGCCTTGGTTTTGGTTTGCGCATCATACCAACGGACTTCCCAGCCAGTGCGTAAACCTGGAATCCATTCGTAACCTAAACCTAAGTTGATATTTAATGGTGGCACATCAGGGTGATCATCATCTGAACCTGTGGAGTCAGATAGACTGCCTTTGTTTTTGCCGCGAATGTAACTTGCTGAGAAATTACTGTAGAAATCTTCAATCCGGTATTGTGAAATTAGCTCAAAGCCGTAGTTTTTAAAGCCATCTAGGTTTGTATTCCAGCTTTGTAACTCAGTAGTATTTTTGTCGAGGTTTTCGCCCGTTCGTATATCAACTGTGTCGCTAACATCGTTATAGAACAAAGTTAACTCTGTTGCGAGGTTATCGCGAGAGTTCACCAGCCCTTCCGTTAAGTTGATAACGCTTGCTTGATAAGCATGGATACGAGACACGTCCAGATTCAAAGCAGTAGCCGTAGCGGTAGCTCGCGCATATTGCACTGAGTAGATGTTATCAACGGTTGGTGCTTTTAAAGCGTAGGCGTAGGAGGCGTTTAAACGCGTATTATTGGTCGCATCAAAGTCGATATCCAAACGTGGGCTAAAGCCTTTATGCGTTGTTTCACCGTAATCATGTCCAGCAGCTGGATCATTATAATCCGGCGCGGCGTTCCCTTTTCCTTCACTCTTGATGTATTCGTAACGCAGAGAAGGTGTGATGGTTAAACGGTCTGTTGCTTGATAGTGATCAGCAATGTAAGCCGCATAAATTGACTGAGTGCCAGATGGTTCGTAGTAAGGGGTATACCAACCGTAGTTTTTGGCTTCATTACTGTCGTATGATGCGTTGAATACTAATGAGTCTCTATCGGTTTTTTGATATTGAAGCCCTGTCACTAGAGTGTGGTCTCCGAACTGCGCTTGGTTAAACACATCAACATAGTCACGCTCGTAACTCAACCAAGACTCGTGACCGTAACTGCCAACAGAAACGAACATTTTCTCGAATGCCACGTCAGGGCGAACCCAGTGACGATCGTTTTCAGAACGTGCCATTTTGATATTGAAATCAATATACGGGTTAGTCGGCATGTAGTGGTAAGAGATGGTCGTGGTGTTATCCGTGTATTTATTATCGACGGTGTATGCGTATTTGGCTTTTTCTAATGATCCGTATTTCTTGATGTTGTACTCAGTGATGTTAGGCATTTTTCCGCGGCGGTTAGCCCAAGGTTTACGACCTTCATCTTTGTAGCGAGTGTGGCTAATTTCAAACTCGTGATCGTTGTTTTCATAACCGACTTTTACGAGCATGTTTTCTTGCTCGTAACCTGAGTAATCCAGCGTTTCACCACCACCGACTTTAATGTCATCAGAATCTTTTACAGAGCCATTCGCTAGAAAATAAAAACCAGCATCGTTTTTACCATAGAGTGTTAGCGTGTAGGCATTCTCATCGCCGTTGGTGTTATATGCACTTGAGATGCGAGCACCAAAGTTTCTATTGCCGTACAGTAGGTCATCGACATTCTTGGTTTTAATACGAATTGAGCCACCAAACTTTCCGTTGAGTGCTCGATAGTCGTGCGCGCCCTTGATAATTTCTGCTTCACCAATCAAGAACGGATCAAAAAAGAAAGTTCCGTAGCGGTATTGTTGAAAGCCAATTGGAGCGCCATCGACAAATACGGCGATATCGCTTGGATCATCAAAACCACGAATATTAATACGTTCGCCGCCGGAACGGCCGCCGCCATCTGATGATGCGCCCGGAACGGCATCGATCATTGAGGCAAAATTAGAGTACTGTTGCTCTTCAATCTCTGACCAATTAATGGTGGTTTGCGCAGGCTCAGCAATGGTAATAGGTTTGGCATAACGCACACCGATGACTTCAAGTTCTTCATTTGGCGTTGTCTCGGCATATGAATAAAGAGGGAAGAGCAAAGTTAGTGAAATGAGATTTACTTTGAATGGATGACTTTTTAATCGTTTCATATTGATGATTTATAGTGTTTTTATGAAGCTCGGATTATAAGAACATTATTACGATTAATAAATGATAATGAGATTAATTATCAAGTGTGTTTTTGCGATGGCTTGTAAAGTTTTTTATCCATTCGTGGAAACTACGATGAGTATCGTTAGCTTACAGAAAACAAAAAGCCCAGCATCATGGACGCTGAGCTCATTGGCTTTTAAACAAGATGGTGCGAGCACTGTTGCTCCTTTCGAGCTAATCAAGTGCGTACTTGGTAGGAATTACTGAGTTTCTAACGGGATCTGTCCGGTAGTCAGTGGCTCGACATCGAACTCGGTCAGTCCTTCAATGTAACTTTCAACGGCTTGTTCTACCGAATCATCACCTTGGTTGAAGTAAGCAAGGTGGAAGATCGCATCGCCTTCATTAACCAGTGGCAAAGTTTGTTGACCGATCACCAAGCCACGCTTTGGCGCTTTGAGCTCTACCTCATCATGTCCAAGAGGAGAGCTGATATAGGCGAGAGTTTCACCCTGTTCCACTTTGTCTCCCAGATTAACGACAGTACGCAAAATACCGTTACCTGACGCACGAACCCAGCTGGTGGACTTCGCTATGATAGGCTCAGGCAGCTTTTTTCGGCTAGCGCGCAGCATGCCAATGGCTTGCATTACACGCCGAACCCCTAGTACACCAGCGCTGATTGACAGTGGATCAAAACGCAATGCTTCGCCAGCCTCGTAGGTGAGCACGGGGATATCACATTTTTCTGCCTCACTGCGTAAAGAGCCATCACGCAATGCTGAATCAACAATCACTGGCGTCGCAAACGCCTGAGCAATACGCAGAGTTTCTGGGTTGCTTAAGTTTGCGCGAATCTGTGGCAGGTTCGTGCGGTGAATGGCTCCGGTGTGCAGATCCAAGATGTAGTCACAACGCTTGGCTATGTTGTTAAAGAACCCGTGTGCCATTCGAGATGCAAGCGCGCCTTTTTCACTGCCAGGAAAGCAACGGTTGAGATCTCGTCGATCGGGCAAGTACCGTGATTTATGGATGAAACCAAAAACGTTAACGATAGGTACTGCAATGACAGTGCCTTTCAGTTTTTGTGGATCCAGTTGGTTAATGATCTGACGAACGATTTCTACGCCATTAAGCTCATCACCATGGATAGCAGCATTCACCATTAACACAGGCCCTTCTTGTTTCCCATGGATGATTTCCACGGGAATAGATAAAGGCGAATGTGTGTATAGCTTCGCTGCTTCAAATTCGATCTCTAATCGTTGTCCTGGTTGTATTTGATGCCCTAAGAGCTCAAACACTTTGCTTTTTTTACTTCTGGCCATAAACCATCTCTGTCAAATGCGTTATCAGCAATGTAACAATTGCTGCAAAATCGCACTAATCATTCTCATTAAGGACACGACAAATTACTTTAATCGTCATGCGCGAAACCTCAGCATGTGTGAAGTTTTTGTTTTCAATATGATCTTTTCTATCAGTTTAATACATAACGAGAGGTACAGAAGGAAGAGCAATCATAGGCTTAAAAAATGTGACTGTATTAAAAATAATACTGATAATGAGGGACAAAAAAACGGACTTTTAACCCTACTTTTTATCCGATAATATCCGCGCCGAATTTGAGGTCTAACATTTCTAACTAGAGGTTTTGATGAAAAAGGCAATTGCTAAAATTGGTGCATTGACTGCTGTAGCAGTTTCACTTTCAGGTTGCGTTGGCAGTAATGCCGTGACAGGTTATGTCATGGGGTTTAACTTGAAAGCTGTAGATAACCGTTACGCTCGAGGTGGTCTAAACATGCTTTTAGCACCTGTTTATGGTGTCGCAATCGCAGCGGACTACATCGTATTTAACTCTCTAGAGTTTTGGACGGGTAAGAACCCTTTAAATGGTAAGCCACATATCTTCGATACAAAGATGGATACTTACATTGATGTAAACCACCAGTTAGATAAATCGTTAACGACGGCGCCAATTGCACCGTTAGCGAATAACCGTGTTATTGAGCAGGGTCGAATGCAGCAAATCGATGAGAATACTGTTCAAATGGATATTACTTACAATAACGGCGAGAAGGCGACACTCATGGGTGTGCGCGATGGTGAGTTTGTTACTTACTACATTGATGGCGAGGTCGTTGCACAAACCTCAATGGATGAGCTAGCTGCTTATACGCAAAATCGCGTGTAAATTGGTCCAGCCAAACAAAAAAGGGTGCCGTAAAGCACCCTTTGTTGTATTTCGTGATTGAATTACGCTTTCTCTGGAATTGCCTCTAGAAGCGCTACCATCTGATCCCAGTACAACTGAACAGTATCAATCTTCACTTTCTCATCTGGTGAGTGAGGGAATTTTATTGTTGGACCGAAAGAAACCATATCCATGTGTGGGTATGGTTCTTTAAATAGGCCACACTCAAGACCAGCATGGATGACCATGATGTTCGGCTTATGACCGTAAATGCCTTCATACATATCACGGAAAATTGCCATGATCTCGGAATCTGCATCTGGCTTCCAGCCAGGGTAAGCACCTGAGAACTGAATTTGTGCGCCTGCTAATTCAGCAATTGAACGTAGCATACTCTCAACTTGGCTGCGGCCAGAGTCAATCAAAGAGCGAATCAGACACAAAACTGTCACTTTATTTTCTTCAGTAGTGATCACGCCAACGTTCAGTGACGTTTCGACCACACCTTCAATTTCGTCGCTCATGCGCATGACACCATTTGGACAAGCGTTAAGTGCGGCAATGAAGCGTTGTTGATCGGCGATTGAAAATACTTGTGCGTCACTAGCAAGCAATTCATTAAAGGTTACGATACCTGTTTCGATTTTACCCAATTCAGTTTTAAGCAGCCCAGTGTAGTGGTTGAACAGCTCAGCAAGCTTGTCTTGGTTTTCGACAGGAAGCGCGACAGTAACAAACGCTTCGCGAGGGATTGCATTACGTAAGCTACCACCACGGAATTCTACCAAACGTAAATCAAGCTCTTGAGCATGACCCGCTAGGAAGCGGCCAAGTAATTTATTGGCATTACCACGACCTGTGTGAATGTCACAACCTGAGTGACCACCTTTTAGGCCTTTCAGCGTTAGTTGGCGTGTTACGAAACCGGCAGGTGTTGCTTCTCGAGAAATGCCGAAAGTCATGGTGCCATCAACACCACCGGCGCAACCCATGTAGACTTCGCCTTCTTGTTCAGAGTCTGTGTTGAGAAGAATCTCACCTTCTAACCAACCAGCCTCAAGACCAAATGCGCCAGTCATGCCTGCTTCTTCATCAATCGTAAGCAGAACTTCGATTGGGCCGTGCTTAATGTCTTTAGATGCCAATACAGCAAGGCAAGAAGCCATACCAATCCCGTTATCTGCACCAAGCGTCGTGCCTTTCGCCGTTACCCATTCGCCATCGATGTAAGGTTGGATTGGATCTTTGGTAAAGTCGTGTTCGGTGTCTTCGTTTTTCTGCGGCACCATGTCGATGTGTGCTTGAAGTACAACAGCCTTCTTATTTTCCATTCCAGGTGTCGCGGGCTTTTTGATGAACACGTTACCGGTTGGATCACGGCGAACGTCAAAGCCTTGCTCTGTTGCCCAGTTGATAATGTACTGTGCTAATGCTTCTTCATGCTTAGATGGGTGAGGGATAGAACAAATCTTATCGAAAAACTGCCAAAGTGGAGCAGGTGATAAGGTACTGATCTCAGAATGGAACTCAGACACGGAGGACTCCTTTTGATGTGCTTTGCCAAATATATACCGTAAAAATATTGTCGAGATAGCATTAAATGCTAGACGATTTGGCCTTCAAATTGCCGTTTAGCATACCACCAGATAAGGAGTACGAGTAGTCGCGTGCACAAGGATTTCTCTCAGAACTGTCACAGTTTGTGAACACAATAACAGGCACTATGTGTTCTTTATCATACATTCTGAAAGTGGCTTTATTTTTTAATTCACAAAACTGTAATTTAATTACATTTAAACTTTGATGAAGGTCAATTTATACATTTTTGTGATTTTAATCACTAAAATGCTTGTAATTAAATTTCTTAGTGGTATATTTGTAACCAGCTTCTGAGAGAAGAATGAAATGCTCAAAGGATGAGTCCGTTTTATCGCCTCCAAGGAACCGAGAAATCAACGAATGTTTAATTGATTTAAAAGGTGATAGTTATGAAAGGTTTACCAAGTACAATGTTCTGGAATAGCAAGTCTGTTTACACCGGCAACTTTGTATACCCAACAAGCTTTGGCTACTAAGTGAAGTCAACGCATGTGACTCGAACAGTTTGTTCACCCCTATAAATTGGAATTTTTTTTCAGTGATAGTGCTGACATGATTCGCCGCCACCCAAATTGGGTGGCGTTTTTTTATCTCCACTTTCTATTTCTGACACATTTTCTGCCATCAAGGCTAGATTCTATTCTTCGTTCTTTAGTTTTATCGACTTCCCCGTCAAATCCACCTAGATATGACGCTTAAAACGCCCAGTTTCTATTTGAAAGTTTAGTACATTGTTCAGTTTTTATTCTGTTGTTGGGTTCTGAACGATAATTATTAATTGTTGTTTTATAAGAATATATTTCCTGTTTTGCTTTTAAGAATTAGCGAATGGGTTTCATATCCAAAGAAAAAAATCGCATTAGAGTGAAGATTCTATCTAGAATTTGCTATTTGATAACTTTATAATTCCCGCCAATCGATTACGCAACCGTTTACTTTTTACCTTTACAGGATTCGATCATGCTCGAGAGGCTTTTTAAGCTCAGTGACAATGGCACAAATGTGCGCACTGAGATCATTGCAGGTGTTACCACCTTCCTAACTATGGCTTACATTATTTTTGTAAACCCAGCGATCCTGTCGGATACCGGTATGGACCGTGGTGCCATTTTTGTTGCAACTTGTCTTGCGGCCGCTATCGGCTGTTTCATCATGGGATTTGTTGCCAACTACCCAATTGCACAAGCACCAGGAATGGGGCTGAACGCATTTTTCACTTACTCTGTTGTGTTGGGAATGGGCTATACGTGGCAAGTTGCGTTAGCGGCGGTGTTTGTTTCAGGCCTGCTGTTTATTCTTTTGAGTATATTTAAGATCCGTGAGTGGATTATTAACTCGATCCCGCATTCTCTACGAACAGGTATTTCAGCCGGTATCGGTCTTTTCTTAGCATTTATCGCATTAAAAAATGCAGGCATCGTCGTTGATAACCCTGCGACATTAGTTTCTATGGGAGAGATCACATCATTGCCATCTGTATTGGCTGCGATTGGTTTCTTCCTTACTATCGCGCTTGTTCACCGTGGTGTGAAAGGTGCGGTGATGATCGCCATTCTTGGTGTTACAGCGCTTGGCCTTCTATTTGGTGATGTGCAGTGGAGCGGCATTATGTCAACGCCACCAAGCATTGCACCCACTTTCATGCAACTGGATTTCTCTGGTTTGTTTGAAGTTGGCATGATTTCCGTTGTGTTCGCTTTTCTATTTGTCGATTTGTTTGATACCGCAGGTACGCTAGTTGGTGTTTCTCAAAAAGCAGGCCTCACGGATGAGAATGGCAACATCCCGCGTCTAAACAAAGCGTTACTTGCAGACTCAACGGCAACGTCAGTAGGTGCATTACTCGGTACCTCAAACACCACATCTTACATTGAGAGTGTTTCTGGTGTGGCGGCTGGTGGTCGTACTGGTCTAACAGCAGTGGTTGTTGGTGTGCTCTTCCTACTTGCTCTGTTGTTTTCACCACTAGCAGGAATGATCCCAGCTTACGCAACATCGGGTGCTCTGTTCTATGTCGCGATTTTGATGCTGTCTGGGCTGGTAAGCATTGATTGGCGTGACCTAACGGAAGCATCACCAGTTGTTGTGACTTGTTTGGTAATGCCATTAACGTTCTCGATTGCAGAGGGCATTACGTTAGGCTTTATCGCGTACTCGGCGATCAAATTATTCAGCGGCAAGGGCCGTGAAGTGTCGATGAGTGTGTGGGTGATGTCTGCCATCTTCATCGTCAAATACCTCGTCGGTTAATTTCTCGAGCAAAAAGCCAGTGTGGATTTATTCACGCTGGCTTTTTCTTTTTTCACGTTGTTCACTTAAGACGGTTTTTCTGCGGAATAGGCAGAGAATTTTGATATCACCGTTGGTATTAGCGGTGTGTTTCGGTAGAATAATCGTTTGCGCAGCTTGAAATCCTCATCTCCATACGTTTTGGAGAGGTCAGTGAGCATTCCGCTTTTGAGTGAGTTCGCTAGATTTTGAGGATGCATATTTTCAAATTATTAGGTTATTACAATGAGTAAAAAATTCATTATCACTTGGGATGCAATGCAGACTTACTGCCGTGAACTGGCTGAAAAACAAATGCCAGCTGAGCAATGGAAAGGGATTTGGGCGGTAAGCCGCGGTGGTTTGGTTCCTGGCGCTATCTTGGCTCGTGAACTGGGTATTCGTTACGTTGATACAATCTGTATTTCAAGCTACGACCATGATCATCAGCGCGATATGACGGTACTAAAAGCACCTGAAGGCGATGGTGAAGGTTACCTAATCGTTGAAGACCTAGTAGACAGTGGTGATACGGCGCGCAAACTACGTGAGATGTATCCAAAAGCGAAGATGATCGCTGTGTGTGCAAAACCTTCAGGCAAAGCGTTGCTAGATGATTATGTGGTAGATATCGCGCAAGACACTTGGATTGAACAACCTTGGGACATGTCAATCCAGTACGCTGAGCCTGTAAACCGCAAGCAAAAATAAACGCTATTAAAGAATATTGAGAAATGCCCCTGTATAGGGGCATTTTTTTTATTATCATAACAACTCATGCTAATAGCCTAAGGTTCTTCCTATGTCTGAAGACGTCAGTAAAAATCTTTCCGAAACTTTGTTCGTGAAACATAAGCAAGCAAAAGAAACCTCTGCGCTTACCCAGTACATGCCGACCAGTCAAAAAATACTTGATGAGCGAGAGGCGCAGGGTGATCGTGCTTGGTATCGTCATTTGCGCCGCTTGCAATGGGCTTGGCAAGGGTTGTCTCCGATAGAGATGGAAGGTGTGCTTTCTAAAATCGCTTCTTCTTCCCACTCTCGAACCAATGATGATTGGTTAGACACCGTAATGGGATACCACAACGGCAACTGGACATTTGAGTGGATTAAGCTCGGCATGGAGCATCAGAAGCGTTCAAATGAAATGCAAGGTGAGGAGGCCGCCGATGAACTCTTCACTGCATCTCTATGTTTTAGTATCGCAGGCTACCCACATCTGAAGAATGATAATTTGGCCTTGCAGGCTCAAGTGCTGGCAAACAAAGCGTACTCTGACGGCGCAGAGAAGACCAAGTACACCATCAAGCAAATTGAAGTGCCTTACCAAAATCGCAAAATCATCGCGAACCTTCATTTGCCAAGAACCGACAAACAACTGCCTGTGGTGATGGTGAGCGCTGGTCTCGATACGTTACAAACCGACATGTGGCGTTTGTTCCGCAATCATCTTGCACCACGAGATATTGCGATGTTGACGGTTGACATGCCTTCGGTAGGGCACAGTTCTCACTGGCCTTTGACTGAGAACTCAAGCTGTCTGCACCAAGCGGTACTAAATGAGCTGTATTCATTGCCTTGGGTGGATCATCACAAAGTGGGGTTAGTTGGATTTCGTTTTGGTGGTAATGCCATGATCCGACTCTCTTTTGTTGAGCAAGAGAAGATCAAAGCTTGTGTAGCCCTTGGCGCACCCGTACATGATATTTTTACTTCCCCTGAGAAGCTGCAAAAAATGCCGAAGATGTATCTGGATCTGTTGGCTTCTCGCTTAGGGAAAAGCGCGGTTGATATTAATAGCATGGCGGGCCAGATGATGGCCTGGTCATTGAAGGTTCAGGGCTTCTTGAGCAGTAGAAAAACCAAAGTACCTATTTTAGCTTTGAGCCTTGAAGGCGATCCGGTGTCTCCACACAGTGATAACCAACTCGTTGCGCTGTTTAGCCAGTATGGCAGAGCGAAAAAAATCAGTTCCAAAACGATTACAAAAGGATATGAGCAATCCCTCGATTTAGCCATAAAGTGGCTAGAAGATGAATTATTAGGGTGACAATTCTCCTAAATTAGTTAAGAGTGATATATCTGAGCAAAAAATAAGCTCATGATAATTAAAAATAATAATCATTCTTGGGTGTTTACTTTTAACTATGAAAACGGAGATTCATATGTCAGAGACGACTCAGGGCCCGACTCACTTTCGCTTGATGTCAAAGTTGAAGGCGATAGGGCCTTACCTGCGCGAACCACAATCGCAAGAAGGGCGCTATTATTTTGATTGTCTATCTGTTTGTGTAGACGACAAAAAATCGCCTGAAAAGCGTGAATTTTGGGGCTGGTGGATGGATTTGGAATCCATCGAAGGAGGCTTTACTGCCAAATATCATATCGGCAAGTACAACAAAGAAGGGCAATGGGTATCTGAAGCCCTGCCTAAAAAAGCGGTAGAGGAAGTGTATCTGACGCAGAGCACATTCCATCAAAAGCTGGTTGATACTTTAGAAGAACACTTCAAATTAGAAGTCGAATATCACACGGAGTCTTTCGATTTCGCTTAATTTGGTTGTTTTCATTTAATACCAAACAAAAAGGTGCGAAAACGCACCTTTTCTCTTGTTAATTCCCTCTTTGATTGTTAAAACATCCTCTCTTTATTTGTTTTTCACTTCAGAAGACATCATGACAACGAATCAACAAAATGCAGTTGTTTCACAACCACAAACTGTCGTTGTGAAACTGGGTACAAGTGTGCTGACAGGCGGCACTCTGGCACTCGACCGTGCTCACATGGTTGAGTTAGCGCGCCAGTGTGCTGAGCTTAAAAAACAAGGCCATTCAGTGGTAATGGTTTCGTCTGGTGCTATTGCAGCAGGCCGTGAGCATCTTGGTTACCCCGCATTGCCCAACGAGATGGCGAGTAAACAATTACTTGCGGCGGTGGGTCAAAGTCGCTTGATTCAAACATGGGAGTCTTTGTTTGGTATTTACGGCATCAAGATCGGCCAAATGCTACTAACTCGTGCTGATTTAGAAGATCGCGAGCGATTCTTAAACGCACGTGACACCATCAATGCGCTCGTTGCGAACGATATTATTCCTATCGTAAACGAAAATGATGCCGTTGCGACCAGTGAGATTAAAGTGGGCGATAACGACAACCTTTCCGCTTTGGTGGGCATTTTGTGTGGCGCAGATAAGCTCTTGCTTTTAACTGACCAAAAAGGTCTGTTTACTGCTGACCCTCGTAAAGACCCAAACGCAGAGTTGATCAAGGAAGTAAAAACCATCGACGATACGCTGCGTAAAATCGCAGGAGGAAGTGGTACAACATTGGGTACAGGCGGTATGGCAACGAAGCTGCAAGCCGCAGACATCGCTCGCCGCGCTGGTATCGAGGTTATTATTGCTGCCGGTAGTGCACCTAATGTTATCTTTGACTCTTTGAGCGCAGAGCCACAAGGCACACGCTTCCTACCTTGCGCTGAAGCTTTAGAAAACCGTAAACGCTGGATTCTGGCGGGACCTGCGGCATCGGGCGACATCATTATTGATGATGGTGCGGTAAATGCAGTGGTCGGTAAGGGCAGTAGCTTACTTGCTAAAGGGGTAATCAAAGTAAGTGGTGACTTTGCACGAGGCGAAGTGGCGCGTATAACAAATTCTCACGGTAAGTTGGTGGCTCGTGGCATTAGCGCCTACTCAAGTGATGACCTAACTAAAATTACTGGTAAGCACAGTAAAGATATCATCTCTATTTTGGGTCATGATTATGGCTCTGAGGTGATTCATCGCGATGATTTGGTTGTCATTCAGGAATAGAATTAGAGGGAAGCAAAGTGGATTTAACGAATATGGGTAAAGCTGCTAAAGATGCAGCTTTCGAATTAGCGACAGCGTCAACTGCGCAGAAGAACCAAGCATTAGCCATCATTGCTGATGAGCTAGAAGCAAACTCCGTTGCTATTTTGGCGGCAAACGCTAAAGACATCGAACTTGGCCGTGAAGCGGGTTTAACCGACGCACTGCTTGATCGCCTTTTGCTTAATGAAGAACGATTGACTGCAATTGCTAATGATGTTCGCAACGTCATTAGCTTGAACGATCCTGTGGGCAGCGAAATCGACAGTAAGGTACTGGAAAATGGAATGTCATTGTCTCGTCGCCGCGTACCACTGGGTGTTGTGGGCGTAATTTATGAAGCGCGTCCTAACGTAACTATTGATATTGCGGCACTGTGCTTGAAAACCGGCAACGCAAGCATTTTGCGTGGCGGCAAAGAGACATTTTTCTCGAATATGGAATTAGTGAAGGTTATTCAGTCTGCGCTAGCAAAGGCGAACCTTCCTGCCGCTTCGGTTCAGTACATTGAAAAGCCAGATCGTGAGCTAGTCTCTCAACTGCTTAAACTGGACGATTACGTCGACATGATCATTCCACGCGGTGGTGCTGGCCTACACAAAATGTGTAAAGAAAACAGCACGATTCCGGTGATTATTGGCGGCTTTGGTATCAGCCATATCTTTGTCGACGAATCCGCTGATCTAGAGAAATCCCTGAATGTGGTTGAGAACTCTAAAGTTCAACGTCCATCTGCGTGTAACTCATTAGATACGCTGCTCGTGCATGAAAAAATTGCAGCGCAATTCCTACCAATGATCGTAGAGCGCATGAACGATAAAGTGACGTTCGTTACAGAGCCAAAAGCAAAAGAACTCATGGAGCAAGCGAAACAAGTTCGCGATGCTATTGAAGGTGACTTTGATACGGAATGGTTGAGCTACACTCTTGGTGTAAAAGTTGTGTCTGATGTGAAAGATGCCATTGATCATATGCGTGTCCATAACGCGAGCCACTCAGATGCGATCATGACCAATAGTTTGGAAAACTCAGAACTGTTCATCAATTCTGCTGGTTCGGCGGCGGTTTATGTGAATGCTTCAACGCGCTTTACAGACGGTGCGCAATTTGGCCTTGGCGCAGAAGTCGCAGTATCCACGCAAAAGCTACATGCCCGTGGTCCAATGGGCTTAGAAGAGCTAACTAGCTACAAGTGGGTTGGTAAAGCGAATTACTTAGCACGCAGTTAACACATTCAACGAGATCTTGAGTGAAAAAGGGGCCTTTGGGCCCCTTTTTGTTTTGTCTAACATACCAATTCCGCTACACTACATGAGCTTTTATTTCGGTTTGAAAGCGTTATACCCAAATAGCTTTAATAGAGTCCGTATAACCATGAACGCGTGGTTAGCCGTGATTGCTCATGAGGTTATTTGGGTATAGATATGGAGGTGATATGCATTGTCCTTTTTGTTCCGAGAACGATACCAAAGTTATTGATTCCCGCTTAGTGGCTGATGGCCATCAAGTTCGACGTCGCCGTCAGTGCTTGGCGTGTAGCGAGCGTTTCACTACGTTTGAAAGCGCAGAGTTAGTGATGCCTAAAGTGATCAAATCGAATGGCAACCGTGAACCATTTGATGAAGATAAAATGGTTGGCGGTATTCAACGCGCTTTAGAGAAACGCCCAGTGAGTGCCGATTCTATAGAGTTAGCGATCAGCATGATCAAATCACAACTGCGTGCGACGGGTGAACGAGAGGTTCCGAGTGAAATGATTGGTAATTTAGTCATGGACCAACTCAAAGAACTCGACAAGGTCGCTTATATCCGTTTCGCCTCAGTTTACCGCAGTTTTGAAGACATTCGCGAGTTTGGCGAAGAGATTGCCCGCCTAGAAGACTGAGTAGCTCATGACTCAACACACTCCTGAAAGAGCGTTTTCTGATTTAGATTTCGCCATGATGTCACGAGCTATTAAGTTAGCGAGACGTGGCATTTATACCACCGCCCCAAATCCAAATGTGGGGTGCGTCATCGTTCGTGATGAAGAAATTGTTGGTGAGGGCTATCACCACCGCGCTGGTGAGCCGCATGCCGAAGTGCACGCGATGCGCATGGCGGGTGAAAAAGCAGTTGGTGCAACCGCTTATGTGACGCTCGAACCTTGCTCTCATTACGGCCGTACACCGCCATGTGCTGAAGGGCTAATCAAAGCTAAAGTGGCACGTGTGGTTTGCGCAATGGTAGACCCAAACCCTAAAGTTGCGGGGCGGGGCATCCAGATGTTGCGTGATGCCGGAATTGAAGTACAAATCGGCTTGTTAGAGCAAGATGCCCTTGCCCTTAACCCTGGTTTTATAAAGTACATGCGTACAGGCATGCCGTTTGTTCAATTAAAAATGGCAGCCAGTTTGGATGGGCAAAGCGCACTCAGCAATGGGCAGAGCCAATGGATCACCTCCCCAGCGGCCCGCCAAGATGTGCAGCGTTATCGAGCGATGAGTGGTGGCATTCTCTCTACCAGCAAAACGGTGATTGATGATAATGCGTCACTCAATGTGCGTTGGGATGACTTACCTACCAGTGTTCAAGCGCAGTATTTACGAGAAGAACTTCGTCAACCAGTACGTGTAATCTTAGACCGTCAGAAGCATTTAACGGATGCGCTCAAGCTGTTCCACACCGATGGAGAGCGAGTTATTGTTAGCCCAGATGGAGACTGTATCCCTCTATTGGACGGCGCTGACCAAATTGACTTATCAACAACATTAAAACGTATCTCGGATGAGCACCACATCAATCACTTATGGGTTGAAGCTGGAGCCACGCTAGCGAGTGCGATGATAAAGGCTAATCTTGTAGATGAGCTCATTGTTTACCTTGCGCCAAAACTCATGGGCAGCGATGGTCGGGGGCTTATCGGTGCTTTAGGATTAAGCGCTATGGCTGACGTCATTGATTTAAACATTACAGACGTTCGTATGGTCGGGGTAGACATTCGTATCACCGCCACCATCAAACGTAAAGAACTTAGATAAGAAATAGTATGTTTACAGGAATAGTAGAAGCAGTTGGCAAGTTAGCTGCGATTACGCCGAAGGGCGAAGATATCACCGTCACGGTTGAAACTGGTACGCTTGATATGTCAGACGTTAAGTTAGGCGATAGCATCGCGACCAATGGTGTTTGCTTAACGGTAGTTGACTTCGGAAGCCACTATTACAGTGCTGATCTGTCATTAGAAACCTTGAAGAAAACTGGGTTTGCCGAATACCAAGTGGGCGATAAGGTGAATCTAGAAAAAGCCATGTTACCAACAACGCGACTGGGTGGACATATCGTTTCTGGCCATGTCGATGGGGTTGGTGAAATTGTCGAACGCAATTCAGTTGGCCGTGCGATAGAGTTTTGGGTTGCAATGCCAGCGGAAATTAGCAAGTACGTTGCAGAGAAAGGCTCGATTACTGTTGATGGTATTAGCCTAACCGTCAACGACTTACGTAAAAATGCTTTTAAGCTGACGATCGTTCCTCATACGAGTGAAGAAACTACGATTGACCAGTTTCAAGTGGGGCGCAAAGTCAACTTAGAAGTTGATGTACTTGCGCGTTATATGGAGCGTTTACTGCAAGGGCAGCAAGAAGATAAGGCCGAGTCTCGTATCACGATGGACTTTTTACAGCAAAACGGTTTTGCATAAGTCTTGGGAGTGGCTGCGTGAGGCATGCGATAAAGAGCAGACTCACAGAACACCGCGAGATTCATTGACTTGCTTGGTGCAAAGCTCAAACTATTGACCTCACCAGCATTCACTGCAACATGATTTTTTCATTGCTGCCGCAATAACAAATTTAGAATAACGGGAAAACAGACTATGCCAATCAGTACGCCACAAGAAATTATTGATGATATTCGCGCAGGCAAAATGGTCATCCTAATGGATGATGAAGACCGCGAGAATGAAGGTGACTTGATCATGGCTGCCGAGCATATTACGCCGGAAGCCATCAACTTTATGGCAACCTATGGCCGTGGCCTGATTTGTTTAACCATGACCAAAGATCGTTGCGAAAGCCTAGGTCTGCCACCAATGGTGCAAGACAATAATGCGCAATACACAACCAACTTTACTGTTTCGATTGAGGCGGCAGAAGGGGTAACGACGGGTATTTCAGCCGCGGATCGCGCACGTACGGTTCAAGCGGCAGTCGCGCCAAACGCCAAAGCTGCGGATTTGGTGCAGCCTGGTCATATCTTCCCGCTCGCGGCCCAAGATGGCGGCGTACTGACTCGCGCTGGTCACACTGAAGCTGGCTGTGATTTGGCTCGCCTTGCTGGTTTAGAGCCTGCATCGGTGATTGTTGAGATCTTAAATGACGACGGCACCATGGCTCGTCGCCCTGATCTAGAGATCTTCGCAGAGAAGCACGGTATTAAATTGGGCACTATTGCCGACCTAATTGAGTACCGCAATAACACTGAGACAACGATTGAACGTGTGGCAGAGTGCAAGTTACCGACAGAGTTTGGCGAGTTCACGTTAGTCACGTACAAGGACACCATTGATAACCAAGTGCACTACGCAATGTGCAAGGGCGATTTGAAAGAAAAAGCGCCACTGGTTCGCGTACATCTTCAAGACGTTTTTACCGACTTACTACGTAGCGATCGTAATGCAGAGCGCAGCTGGACACTAGATAAGGCAATGAAACGCATTGGTGAAGAAGGCGGTGTGCTGGTTGTTCTTGGCCATGAAGAATCGACCGATCTACTTATTCATCGCGTGAAGATGTTTGAAGCGCAAGACAAAGGTGAAGCACCAACGCTTGCTAAAAAACAAGGTACGTCTCGCCGTGTTGGTGTGGGGTCACAGATTCTTGCGGATCTCGGTGTACATGATATGCGCCTTCTGTCATCGACCAACAAAAAGTACCACGCATTAGGTGGTTTTGGTCTGAACGTGGTTGAGTACGTCTGCGAGTAACAACCGAACAATAAGTTCCTAGTCTTTTACGCACTCAACTCGTCAATGGCTAGGAACCGGTGATTTGCCTCCAATTTCCATTAGATATTGCTCACAAATTTGTGCTAGAATCCGGCGATTCTCACTTGATGAACATATTTCACTTATAAATAGAGTTAAAGGAAAGCTTATGAAAGTGATCGAGGGTGGCTTCCCAGCGCCAAATGCAAAAATTGCTATCGTTATTTCTCGTTTCAACAGTTTTATTAACGAAAGCCTACTTTCTGGTGCGATCGATACACTAAAGCGTCACGGACAAGTAAGCGAAGACAACATCACGGTTGTGCGTTGTCCAGGTGCCGTAGAACTACCTCTAGTAGCTCAGCGTGTTGCTAAAACTGGCAAATTCGACGCTATTGTTTCTCTAGGGTCTGTTATTCGCGGTGGAACGCCTCACTTTGACTATGTTTGTAGTGAAATGAACAAAGGTCTAGCACAAGTGTCTATGGAATTCAGCATTCCAGTAGCATTTGGTGTTTTGACTGTTGATACGATCGATCAAGCGATTGAACGCGCAGGAACCAAGGCTGGTAATAAAGGTGCAGAGGCTGCACTAAGCGCACTTGAAATGATTAATGTACTATCTGAAATTGATTCCTAATGGGGGCCAGTGTGAAACCAGCCGCACGTCGTAACGCACGTCAATTCGCTCTACAGGCGATCTACTCATGGCAAATTACTAAAGAGAATGTTGCCAAGATTGAAGAACAGTTTTTGTCTGGCGACAAATACGATGAAGAAGAACTTCATGCATCTGAGCCAGCGCTTGCTGCTCCAGAAACAGACGTAGCTTACTTCCGTGAACTACTAAGCGGTGTTGTACTTAGCCACGCTGAGCTAGATAGCAAAATTCGTCCATACATCTCTCGTCCTATGCAGGATTTAGATATGATGGAACTTGCTCTTCTTCGCCTTGCTATGTACGAGATGACTCGTCGCGAAGATGTTCCTTACAAAGTTGTTATCAATGAAGCGATTGAACTTGCAAAAGTCTTCGCAGCAGAAGATAGCCACAAGTTTGTGAACGGTGTACTTGATAAAGCAGCACCTCACATTCGTAAGAAATAACGATTTCTTCAATGAAAAGGTCAGCACATGCTGACCTTTTTTGTATCAAAAGCTTTTACATCAAAAAGTAAGTGAATTATGTCTGGTGAATTTAATCTGATAGACAAATACTTCGTCGATCGTCAGAGCCAACGTAAAGATGTCCACCTAGCGGCTGGTGATGATTGCGCACTCGTCAAAGCGCCGGCTAATGTTCAGATTGCGATTAGTACGGATACATTGGTGGCGGGAACGCATTTCTTAGCCGATGCGAACCCCGCATGGGTAGCGCACAAAGCATTGGCTTCTAACATCAGTGATTTAGCAGCGATGGGAGCAACGCCAGCGTGGGTGAGCTTTGCATTAACGATGCCCGAGCCAGATGAAGAATGGCTTGCACCTTTCTGTGATGCATTTTTCGAATTGGCTGATTACTATGGTATTCAGTTAATTGGCGGTGATACCACAAAAGGGCCATTGTGTCTGACTCTGACGGTGCAAGGTTTTGTGCCTGAAGGTAAAGCTCTCACACGTTCCGGAGCAAAGTCAGGGGACTGGGTGTACGTAACGGGGAACCTTGGCGATGCAAAAGCTGGCTTGGATGTGATTCTAGATGGCTCTCTACGCAGCAGAGCCGGCGCGGAAGCACTAGAGCGCGCTCATTACCTTAGCTCGCCTCGTGTGCTTGCTGGACAAGCTCTTGTTGGCTTAGCCTCGTCGGCGATAGATATCTCAGATGGTTTAATCTCTGATATTAAGCACATTTTACAGCGATCTCAGGTAGGGGTGAGTATTGATGTCTCTCAGTTACCGATCTCTTCAGAATTAGTCCAGTTTTTAGATGATAAGATCAGCGCGCAGCAGTATGCTTTAGCAAGTGGCGAAGAATACGAGTTGTGTTTTACCGTGCCGGAGCAAAATCGAGGCTCGTTACAAAGCGCTTTATCTCATACTGGCTGTAAGGTCACATGTATTGGTCAAATTCGACCAAATGGAACCTTCGAGCTGCATGATAACAATCAACCACTTGATTGGGACTTAAGTGGCTTCGACCACTTTAAATGATCTGAGCTAAGCTCTAGCCAGAGCCTGTTACTATTGAGCAACTCGCAGGCATGACGATTGAAACCAAACTAGCAGTATAGGTTTAAGGATATGACCAACCCTCTTTCTCTGATTTCATTAAAGAACCCGTGGCATCTATTGGCGACGGGTTTTGGCAGTGGATTATCCCCGTTTATCCCAGGAACAATGGGGACACTGGCGGCCGTGCCCTTCTTTTTGTTGTTGGCGCAATTGCCATTTACGGCGTATGTCATTGTTGTTCTGATTTCGTGTGTGATCGGCATTCAAATCTGCCAAGTGACGTCTGCAGACATGAAAGTACATGATCATGGTTCAATCGTATGGGATGAATTTGCGGGTTTTTGGATTACGATGAGCATCGTTCCTGCGCTAAATATTCCGTTGACCGAGTGGAAGTGGTTGCTCACTGGTTTCATCTTGTTCCGTTTTTTCGACATGGTAAAACCGTGGCCAATTGGGTGGCTAGATAAGCGAGTTCACGGTGGGCTGGGTATTATGGTTGATGATATCGTGGCGGGAATTATGGCCGGTGTTGCCCTGTTTCTAGTCGCAAAATACGCAGGCTGGATGAATTAAACGTTGGACATAAAAAAGGGATGCCATGAGCATCCCTTTTTACATTCTATTTTGCTAAATAATCCAAGATGGATTTTTCAATCCCTTTTGCATCGAGACCAAGCTCTTCATGCAGTTCATCTTGTGTTCCTTGATGAATAAACTCATCGGGTAAGCCTAGGTTTAAGACTGGCTTAATGATTTTATCTTTCATCATGAACTCAACGACACCTGCACCTGCACCACCTGCGATAACATTTTCTTCTAACGTCACGAGCACGTCATGATCTGCGGCTAATTGACGAATTAATGCTTCATCGAGCGGCTTCACAAAGCGCATATCAGCAACAGTGGCGTTAAGGTATTCTGCCGCTTCTAGCGCGTTACCCAAGAAAGTACCAAAGTTCAGAATAGCAACTTTTTCACCTTGGCGAACCATGCGTCCTTTACCGATTTCTAAAGCCGTAAACTCAGTTTCGATTTCTACGCCCATCCCGCTACCGCGAGGGTATCGAACCGCACTAGGGCCAGTATGTTTATGGCCAGTGTAAAGCATTTGTCGACATTCGTTTTCGTCACTTGGCGCCATGATCACCATGTTCGGAATACAGCGCATAAAGCTTAGATCGAATGCGCCTTGGTGAGTTTGGCCGTCTGCACCAACGAGACCTGCACGGTCGATAGCGAACATTACTGGTAAATCCATGATCGCGATATCGTGGATCAGTTGGTCATAACCACGTTGCAAGAAAGTCGAATAGATAGCTACGATTGGATGATCGCCAGCAATTGCCATACCTGTTGCAAGTGTCACAGCGTGTTGCTCAGCAATCGCCACGTCAAAGTATTGGTCTGGATATTCTTTTGAGAAACGTACCATACCAGAGCCTTCGCGCATTGCTGGCGTAATTGCCATTAGCTTAGGATCTTGGGCCGCCATATCACATAAAAAGTCACCAAAGATCTTTGAGTAAGTTGGCTTACCGCCACTGCTTTTCGGTAGACAGTTATGCGTTGGATCGAATTTAGGAACACCGTGGTAGCCGATAGGATCTTTCTCGGCAGGCTCATAACCTTTGCCTTTCTTGGTCATGATGTGCAGGAACTGAGGACCTTTGAGCTCACGCATGTTTTTTAGCGTTTTGACGAGTTCATTGACGTCGTGCCCATCAATCGGACCAATGTAATTAAAGCCGAACTCTTCGAACAGAGTACCAGGCACTACCATGCCTTTGAGGTGCTCTTCCGTACGGCGAACCAACTCTTTAATAGGTGGAACACCAGACAGCACTTTCTTACCGCCTTCACGGATAGAAGTGTACAAGCTGCCAGAAAGTACCTTAGCAAGGTGGTTATTCAGCGCGCCGACGTTTTCTGAAATCGACATTTCGTTGTCGTTCAAAATCACCAACATATCAGGATGAACGTCGCCAGCGTGGTTCATGGCTTCGAATGCCATGCCTGCTGTAATTGCGCCATCGCCAATCACACTGACAATTTTACGACCTTTGCCTTCTTTTTGTGCGCTGATGGCCATGCCAAGACCTGCACTAATCGATGTCGAAGAGTGACCGACAGATAAGGTGTCATATTCACTTTCTTCACGCCAAGGGAAAGGGTGTAGACCATCCTTTTGGCGAATTGTTGGCATTTTATCGCGACGTCCGGTGAGGATTTTATGCGGGTAAGCCTGATGACCAACATCCCAGATCAATTTGTCGATAGGGGTGTTGTAAACATAATGCAGAGCGACAGTTAGCTCCACGGTGCCTAAGCCAGACGCTAAGTGTCCGCTAGATTGGCTCACTGAATTTAGCAGATACGTTCGCAGTTCATCACACAGATTTGGTAATGTTTCTTTCGGAAGGAGACGTAATTCTTCCGGTGTATTTGCTAACGCCAGTGTTGGGTACTTTGAAATATCAAGAGTCATATAAATGCGCGCTTATAGTGTTAATTTTTGCGCTCGATGACATATCGGGCGAACTCTTCGAGTAACTGAGTATTGTATGGGATAGCTTCCAATGCTTGAAGTGCTTCCTGTAACAGAGTGTGAGCTTTCTCTATGGCTCCCTCTAAACCCAGCAGGGAAGGATAAGTGCTCTTATTCAGACCTTGGTCGGAACCTTGAGGCTTACCCAGTGTTTCTGTGTCACTGATGATATCAAGAATATCGTCTTGAACCTGAAACGCCAAACCAATTGCTTTTGAGTAGCGCTCCAAGTGAGGTAGAACCTCGATACCTTTCTCACCAGCAGCTAATGCACCTAATTTTACCGCACAATCAATCAGAGCTCCGGTTTTTTTACGGTGTATCTCTTCCATTTCTTCAAGAGAAACTTGGCGATTCTCTGCGCCTAAATCTAAAGCTTGTCCAACACACATGCCGTTGGCGCCAGAAGAATGCGCCAACGCTTTGATCATGTTGATGCGTTGAGTCTCGGCTGCCGGGTTTAATTGACCATCGGCAATAATGGTGAAGGCGAGAGTTTGTAGTGCATCACCTGTCAGTATTGCGGTTGCTTCATCAAACTTAATATGACAAGTTGGTTGACCTCGACGCAGTTCATCATCGTCCATGGCTGGCAGATCATCATGAATGAGTGAGTAGGCATGTATACATTCGATAGCAGCGGCAGGAGTGTCTAAGTCTTCTGGTTTACAGCCGAGCATTTGACCTGTGATGTAAACAAGAAAAGGGCGAACGCGTTTTCCACCTAGCAAAAGGCCGTATTTCATTGCTTGAATCAATGGCTGCTCTTGATATGGAAGCTGATCGAGCCACAAATTCAATTGCTGATTGTTTCTTTGTTGAAAAGACGTCAATGTCTGTTGCATCACATTGCTCACTACTGATGGTTATTCTGAATCTGGTTTGAAGTCACTCAGTGGTGCTTCATCATCTTCGCTAAGAAGAATACTTACGCGCTGTTCGGCGTCGCTAAGTTTCGTTTGGCCAGCACGAGCTAAGGCAATGCCTCGTTCAAACTTACGTAGAGCATCATCTAGGGCAAGATCGCCATTTTCTAATTGATCAACCAAGCTATCAAGCTCTTCAATGGTTGCTTCGAAGGTCATGTTTTCTGGTTTCTTGACCGCCATCTTTTTTCTGCCTTAATCAAGCCTTGGAGAAGATGCACGAAAGTTACCTTAGCCTAGTAACTTGGTCAAATTTAACCTTATATAATTGTCACAAAATTAGCGTTAAACGAGCCTAAGCGCTGAAACCCCATATTTTGGTTAAGGTTGTTAAGTCTAATTTGTGATCCATTAGCTAAGATTTTTCTAAAAATTCTGCGCGAGTTGTCGATACAGGTAATAATCCGCCCAATGGCAGTATTTGAGTATAGCGTGAGGAGTGCTTTGTGGATTTAGCAACCCTATTAGGTTTGATTGGTGGTTTTGCATTCGTCATTATGGCGATGGTGCTTGGTGGCAGCATCGGCATGTTTGTCGATGTCACGTCGATCCTTATTGTCGTTGGTGGCTCAATATTTGTAGTACTGATGAAGTTCACAATGGGACAGTTCTTTGGTGCAACAAAGATCGCAGGCAAAGCCTTCATGTTTAAAGCGGATGAACCGGAAGACTTGATCGCAAAAATTGTGGAAATGGCCGATGCGGCACGTAAAGGTGGTTTTCTTGCTCTTGAAGAGATGGAAATTAATAACACTTTTATGCAAAAAGGCATTGATTTGCTTGTTGATGGCCATGATGCCGACGTGGTAAGAGCGGCCTTAAAAAAAGACATCGCGCTTACGGATGAACGACATACTCAAGGCACTGGCGTATTTCGCGCCTTTGGTGACGTTGCCCCTGCAATGGGGATGATTGGTACCTTGGTTGGCTTAGTCGCAATGCTTTCGAACATGGATGATCCAAAAGCGATTGGACCAGCAATGGCGGTTGCACTCTTAACCACATTGTATGGCGCGATCCTGTCCAACATGGTGTTTTTCCCTATTGCAGATAAGCTGTCTCTGCGCCGTGACCAAGAAACGCTAAACCGCCGTTTGATCATGGATGGCGTATTAGCGATTCAAGATGGTCAAAACCCGCGAGTGATTGATAGCTACTTGAAGAACTACCTCAACGAAGGTAAACGTGCCCTTGAGATTGACGAGTAACTTGGAGAGTAGTGATGGATGATGAAGATAACAAATGCGATTGTCCGCCACCCGGTCTCCCGTTATGGATGGGGACATTCGCGGATTTAATGTCGCTACTGATGTGTTTCTTTGTTCTTCTGCTCTCGTTTTCTGAAATGGACGTACTGAAGTTCAAACAGATTGCGGGATCAATGAAATTTGCCTTTGGTGTACAAAATCAACTTGAAGTGAAAGACATTCCCAAAGGTACTAGCATCATTGCTCAAGAGTTTCGACCGGGCCGACCAGAACCAACGCCGATTGATGTCATCATGCAGCAAACCATGGACATCACTCAGCAGACGCTCGAATTTCATGAAGGGGAGTCTGACCGAGCTGGTGGCACAAAGCGTGATGAAGGAAAGTTAACCGGTGGTCAATCGCCAGAAACGTCAACGCAAAACAATCAATCTGCAGAAGCGGACATGCAACAGCAGCAATCTGAAGAGATGTCGCAAGAGATGGAAACCTTGATGGAAAGCATCAAGAAAGCCTTAGAGCGAGAGATTGAACAAGGTGCCATTGAAGTTGAAAATCTTGGCCAACAGATTGTCATACGCATGCGTGAAAAAGGTGCATTCCCTGAAGGTTCGGCTTTCTTGCAGCCTAAATTCCGCCCTTTAGTTCGACAAATTGCAGAGTTAGTAAAAGACGTGCCAGGCATTGTGCGAGTATCCGGTCATACGGACAACCGACCGTTGGACTCAGAGCTTTATCGTTCTAACTGGGATCTCTCTTCTCAGCGCGCCGTATCGGTCGCACAAGAGATGGAGAAGGTGAGAGGCTTCTCTCATCAACGTTTGAGAGTGCGAGGCATGGCAGATACTGAACCATTGTTGCCGAATGATTCTGATGAAAATCGCGCGCTTAACCGACGGGTTGAAATCAGCATCATGCAAGGCGAACCACTATACAGTGAAGAAGTGCCTGTAATTCAATAACTAGACTTTAGTTTTAAGTCAGTAGAGAGATAGGAAAGCGAGCAGATTGCTCGCTTTTTTTGTTTTTCCAATCCGCTTGGGTGTATAATCTTGCGCCTTAAAAGTGAGCTCAGACTACTTTTTGTGACTGAAACGCGGTTTTACTGCGTATGAAGCATTGAAGTTGAGTGTCACTCTTTGTTGATTGCGAAACTAACCTGCGAATTAGACTATGAAATTTATTGTAAAGCCCCATCCAGAAATTTTTGTAAAAAGTGAATCTGTGCGTAAGCGCTTCACAAAGATTTTAGAGTGCAACATTCGTAACATCATTAAGAGCCGCACGGAATCTGTCGCGGTATTCAACCGTCGTGATCACATTGAAGTGACCTCTGAGAGTAACGAATTCCACGCTGAAGTTCTTGAGGTTTTGACTCATACACCAGGCATTCACCACGTACTGGAAGTGAAGCAGACCGAATTTAAAGATTTGCACGATATCTTCGAACAAGTACTGGAGCTAAATCGCTCTGCACTCGAAAATAAAACCTTTGTTGTACGTGCGAAGCGTCGCGGTAAGCACGACTTTACCTCTATCGAACTAGAGCGTTATGTCGGCGGTGGTTTAAACCAAGCGATTGATAGCGCAAGAGTTAAGCTGCAAAACCCAGACGTGACGATCAAGGTGGAAGTCTCGAATGATAAGCTAAACCAAGTGCTGGCTCGTCATAAAGGTCTAGGCGGCTTCCCACTGGGCACGCAAGAAGACGTGTTGAGCTTGATCTCTGGTGGTTTTGACTCTGGTGTTTCTAGCTACCTTCATATCAAGCGTGGTTCAAAAGTACATTACTGTTTCTTTAACCTAGGTGGTCCAGCGCACGAAATTGGCGTTAAGCAGGTTTCTCACTACCTATGGAACAAATACGGATCTTCAGCAAAAGTACGTTTCATTTCAGTTGATTTCGAACCTGTGGTTGCGGAAATCCTAGAGAAAGTCGATGACGGCCAAATGGGTGTTATCTTGAAGCGTATGTTCATGCGTGCAGCAGGCATGATTGCTCAGAAGATGAAGATCGAAGCATTGGTAACAGGCGAAGCGCTCGGTCAGGTATCGAGCCAAACGCTAACTAACCTCCGCCATATCGATAACGTAACGGACACGTTGATTCTGCGCCCACTTATCAACTGGGATAAAGAAGACATCATTAACCTAGCACGCGAAATCGGCACGGAAGACTTTGCGAAGACTATGCCAGAGTATTGTGGTGTTATTTCTAAGAAACCGACAGTAAAAGCGATTAAAGCGAAGCTAGAAGCGGAAGAAGAGAAGTTTGACTTTAGCATTCTTGAGCAAGTAGTTCGTGATGCACGCATGATGGACATTCGTGATATCGCGAAAGAGTCTGAGCAAGCAGCACCAGAAGTCGAGCAGGTTGAAGCGGTAGAAGAGCACGCGGTTGTGCTAGATATTCGTAGTCCTGAAGAGGAAGACGATAACCCGCTCGAAATCGAAGGTGTGGATGTGAAACATATCCCATTCTACAAGTTGGGTACACAGTTTGGTGATTTAGACCAATCTAAGACATATCTATTGTACTGTGACCGTGGTGTGATGAGCCGTCTGCAAGCGCTTTACTTGCAAGAGCAAGGCTTCAATAACGTAAAAGTTTACCGCCCATAGTTGACTGATAAAAAGACGTTAAAAGGCGCAAATTGAGACATCAATTTGCGCCTTTTTTGTTTTTGATCGCGTTACAGCTAATCATTACTTAGCATAATGTTGAGGCTTATCGCAAAGCCATACACTTTGTGTTGATATAACGATAATTAATCCGAAAGAAGAGTAATAAAGTGATGTTGCTGCCAGATATACGGATGAGATTTTCGATAGATAAAAAAACACCGCCTAATTTAGGCGGTGTAACAAATTTGACAGACAGGTCAAAAATAAATACAGGAAGTATATGTTTTGTCACAGGGAGTGTGGACAAAACATTATGGTAGAAATCTACCTAACTCGAAATACGAGTTTGCAAACACAACATCGCAACAACGAAGCCAATTGATTTCCAAAGAAATCAAGCCGTTCAGGCTCGTGTTGCGGGGTGAAATATAGAATTTATCTGGCTGTTCGACAACGGACATTTTATAATGTTTCAGATTAAAAAAACTAATCCTATTTGAGGTCCCATATGTCTCGCAGATTGCCTCCATTAAATTCGCTTCGAGTCTTCGAAGCGGCTGCTCGTCATCTCAGTTTTACGCGAGCGGCAGAAGAGTTGTTTGTTACTCAAGCCGCGGTCAGTCACCAGATTAAAGCACTCGAAGAGTTCTTATCGTTGAAGCTCTTTCGTCGCCGTAATCGTTCGCTATTGTTGACAGAAGAAGGACAAAGTTACTTTCTCGACATCAAAGATATTTTCACCTCGATTGCCGAGGCGACAGATAAGGTATTGGAACGTAGTGAAAAAGGGGCATTGACGATCAGTCTGCCGCCGAGTTTTGCTATCCAATGGTTGGTGCCTCGTTTGGCCGACTTTAATGCTCAAGAGCCAGATATCGATGTACGTATTAAAGCTGTGGATATGGATGAAGGTTCACTGACTGATGATGTAGATGTCGCTATCTACTATGGCCGTGGGAATTGGCCGGGTTTGCGAGCGGATAAATTGTACCAAGAGTTTCTGATCCCACTTTGTTCACCTTCGTTACTTTTAGGCAACAAACCATTAGAATCTCTAAGTGACCTCAAATTACACACTTTGTTACATGATACTTCGCGTAAAGACTGGAAGCAGTTTGCGCGTCATTACAACATCGAAGGTATCAATGTAAACCACGGTCCTATTTTCAGTCACTCGACGATGGTGCTACAGGCTGCTGCGCATGGTCAGGGGGTTGCGCTTGGTAACAACGTACTCGCCAAGCCAGAAATGGAAGCTGGACGACTCATCGCGCCATTCGACGAGGTGTTGATCTCCAAGAATGCATTCTACGTGGTGTGTCATGAACAGCAGGCAGATATGGGCCGAATCGCAACGTTTAGAGACTGGATGTTAGCGACCGCGAGAAAAGAGCAAGAGGAAGTATTAGATGAGCCAATGGATAGTTGAGGGACCTGAAAGCGGTCCTCTATTTATCTTTGCCCATGGCGCTGGAGCGGGGATGGAACATGATTTCATGGCCGCCGTTGCCAAAGGATTAGTTGAGCAAGGAATTCGCGTGGTGCGATTTAACTTCCCGTATATGATTAAGCGAGCGGAAGATGGGAAAAAGCGTCCACCAGATCGTGCGCCAAAACTGCTGGAAGCCTATGAAGAAGTGATTGCTCACTTTACCTCTCAACCTATTGTCATTGGTGGTAAGTCAATGGGTGGCCGCATGTCGAGTTTACTGGCTGAAAATGAGCTGGTGGCGGGCATTGCCTGTTTAGGGTTTCCATTTCACCCACCGGGAAAGCCAGAAAAGTTCAAAGGCGATCACTTAGCGAATATCGAGAAACCTACGCTGATTCTACAAGGGGAGCGAGACACCTTTGGTAAGCGTGAGGAATTCGATGACTTTGTCCTTTCATCGCAAGTTAAGGTGAGTTTTTTACCCGATGGTGACCACAGCTTTAAACCGCGCAAGAGCTCAGGCCATACCGAGGCGGGTAACATCGAGCTCGCGGTAGAGCAGTTAGTGGCGTTTATCAAAGAGGTGTACCGTGAAAAGTAAGTGGTTACTCTCATTTTCTGGTCTGTCTGGGCTGGTTTCTGTCGCTTTAGGTGCCTTTGCTGCACATGGGCTAAAAGCTCAGCTGGCTCCGTATTTACTTGGCGTATTTGAGACTGGAGTGTTGTACCAATTTATTCACACGCTGGCGATTGTGTTTTGTGCGGTTTTATTGCTATTGAATTTGGGACAAAAAGCACAAAAATATTTTTTCATTGCAGCGATTTGCTTTATCATCGGCATCTTTTGTTTTAGCGGCAGTCTTTACGCGCTGGCGCTGACAGGCATTAAGTGGTTTGGGCCGATTACTCCAATGGGAGGATTGCTGTTCATGATTGGTTGGTGTCTGTTCTTTTTTGCTGCGTTCAATATCAAAGAGGTCTCCAAGTGAAACAACTAATGCTCTATTGCCGTGCTGGCTTTGAGAAAGAGTGTGCTGGTGAAATTCAGGACAAAGCGACACAGTTGGAAGTGTATGGCTTCCCTCGTGTGAAGAGAAACTCAGGTTATGTTGTCTTCGAGTGTTACCAAGATGGAGATGCGGACAAACTTGCGAGAGGTTTGGACTTCAAGTCGTTAATCTTCGCTCGCCAAATGTTTGCGGTAGCGGCTGAGTTTCAATCGCTGCCAAGTGATGACCGCATTAGCCCAATTTTGAACGAGCTAGCAGACATTGAAGCGTTTCCTCGCTGTGGGGATTTGAGAATTGAAACTCCGGATACGAATGAAGCGAAAGAACTACTGAAATTCTGCCGTAAATTTACTGTCCCAATGCGTCAAGCGTTGCGCGGTAAAGGTTTAATGTTGAACAAAGACAACGCGAAGAAGCCAGTACTGCACATTTGTTTTGTGGAGCCTGGCCACTGTTATGTCGGTTATTCTTACACAGACAATAACTCTCAGTTCTTCATGGGTATTCCTCGCCTTAAGTTCCCAGCAGACGCCCCAAGTCGTTCAACGCTTAAACTGGAAGAAGCATTTCACGTCTTTATTCCACGTGAAGAGTGGGATGAGCGTTTGGCTCCAGGAATGTGGGGGGTCGATTTAGGGGCATGTCCAGGCGGTTGGACGTACCAATTGGTGAAGCGCTCGATGTTCGTTCACTGTGTCGATAACGGCATGATGGCAGACAGCTTGATGGAAACCGGCCAGATCAAGCATCATATGGTGGATGGTTTTAAATTCGAACCAGACCGTAAGAACGTAACATGGATTGTTTGTGACATGGTAGAAAAGCCAGCTCGTGTTGCTCACCTTATGGGCCAGTGGCTGTTAAAAGGTTGGGCGAAAGAGGCAATCTTTAACCTTAAGCTGCCAATGAAAGGCCGCTATGACGAGGTGC
This sequence comes from Vibrio sp. Y10_XG_PY6, assembly GCF_024181795.1. Classification (NCBI taxonomy): domain Bacteria; kingdom Pseudomonadati; phylum Pseudomonadota; class Gammaproteobacteria; order Vibrionales; family Vibrionaceae; genus Vibrio; species Vibrio sp. Y10_XG_PY6. Next base: position 286,195 of record NZ_JAMZAQ010000004.1, on the reverse strand, counting down.
TGCAAGACCTTGAAAACCTGAAGCAGTTCCTGATTGATAATAAGGTAAAGTTCAGACTACAAGCTAAGCATTTGTATCATGATCGTGAAGAAATCACGATTCATATCCAGTGTCTATCGAACATGTCGCCGTACTAATTCTATCTCCGAGTCATTTGGGGATAGTCCCGAGAATAGAAAAAAGCGCCTTCAAATGGCGCTTTTTTATTGTCTGAGAGCTTTATGGTTTGAAACCATCATCAGACACTATTCCGCTTTATTTGGTCCTGTAAAGCGAATGTCCTGTAAGTTAAAGCCGAGTTCAATGTCGCACTTTAAAGCCGCGACGCGTTTACATAAGCGTGCAGACTCAATGTGCTCGTCTAATTTTTTACGGTATTTCGGTGCGAGGTCTTCACTGGCGTAGGCTGCTTCAATATTCTCAAACTGAGTAAGAATCTCTTTCGCCGCTTTTGGTCCAATGCCCGGAACCCCCGGCACTTGGCTAGAGCTGATCCCCGTTAACCCCCAATAATCGGCCAGTTGGCTCGGTTTTACGCCGAACTCTTTTTCGATAAACGGTTCATCTAACCAACGATGTTGGAAGTAATCACGGATCTGTAGGGTAGGAGAAAGCAGCTGACAGTAGCCTTTATCCGTAGAAACGATGGTGACTTTTTCACCATGACTGGCCACTTTCGTCGCGAGAGTAGCAACCAAGTCGTCCGCTTCATCGCCTTCAGAAAGCAATGAATCAATACCTTGTTCCCACCATGCTTGCTGAATCGCATCTAGACCTTGCATCAGCGGTTCCGGCATTGGTTTTCGATTTTGCTTATAGTCTGGGAGAATCTCAGCTCGCCATCCTCTGTCTTGTTCATGGTGATCGAAAACCGCGATGATGTGTGTCGGGTTGGCTTCTGACAGAATGCGAGTGAGGGTTCTTTGTGTCGTGGTGATGGTTCTTGCTATGTCGGTTGGATCCGGTTGTGCAGAGTGAACACGGCGGATCAGGTTTAGGGCATCAATAATAACAAGATGAATAGACATAATGACTTAGCAATAAAAAAGGGGCGTAATGCCCCTAGTGTAACGAATGCTAGCCTGACTATCGACCACCAATTTCTGGGTGAGCGATGCGATAACACGGTTCGTAGTCTGAACCGCCAGGTAATTTCATTCGGTGTTGTTCGACAAAGTCTTGTAGTAACTTATCGAGCTTTTTCATTAGCACAGGATCACCGTGAATGGTGAAAGGGCCTCGACGTTCGATTTCTCGAATTCCTTCGGCTTTCACGTTACCAGCCACGATACCGGAGAAGGCTTGGCGCAGGTTGGCCGCTAAGACTTGAGGTTCTTGATCTAAGCTTAAATCCAATTGCTCCATCGACTCATGAGTTGGATCGAATGGTAACTGGAAGTTAGGCTCGATTTTTAATGACCAGTTAAAGCTATAAGCATCGCCTTTTTCTTTTCGGTGAAGGCGTACAGAGTCCATTGAGCGCTTCATGATACGTGCCACTTCTGCCGGATCGTCAATGACGATCTCGTAATGCTTTTGACCTTCTTCGCCAAGTGTATCGCGAACAAACTCGTCGATAGAGTGGAAGTACTCTTCACTCTCTTTTGGTCCAGTTAACACGATAGGCATTGGCTGATCGGCGTTGTCTGGGTGCATCATAATGCCAAGAATATACAGCAACTCTTCTGCAGTGCCCGGACCACCAGGGAAAATCACAATGCCATGCGCCATACGTACAAAGGCTTCCAAACGCTTTTCGATGTCCGGCATGATAACCAGCTCATTCACGATTGGGTTTGGTGGCTCGGCTGCAATAATCGAAGGCTCGGTTAAACCAAGATAACGTTGCTGAGTATAACGCTGCTTCGCATGTCCGATAGCGGCACCTTTCATTGGTCCTTCCATCGCACCAGGGCCACAACCCGTGCAGATATTAAGTTCACGCAAGCCAAGCTCGTTACCGACTTCACGTGTGTATTGATATTCCACGCCATTGATAGAGTGACCACCCCAACACACGACGAGGTTTGGCTCGATACCTGGTGTGAGTGCTCTGGCATTACGCAGAATACCAAACACGAGGTTAGTGATGTGAATTGGGTTCGTCAGGTTGAGTCGTTGTGCGTCTGCTAAATGCATATTGACATAAACGATATCGCGTAACACGGAGAACAGATGCTCTTGGATACCTTTAATTATCTCGCCATCGACAAAGGCGTGCTCAGGTGGGTTAGTCAGCTCAAGCTTAATACCACGCTCGCGGCGCACTACGTTGACATCAAACGACTGGTGTTTATCGAGCAGCTCTTTCGAGTTATCGGTATGACTGCCGGAGTTCAACACCGCTAACGTGCAGTTGCGGTACAGTTGATAAAGTTCACTCGAGGCCGTGTTTTTTAAGCGCTCTACTTCTAATTGAGATAGCAAGTCCATGCTACCAGCGGGGCTTATATGGGTAATCATAACGCCTCCTTGTGTTGCATTATTTTGAGGGAAAGTACCAACTCACCTTTTTGGGTTATACGTATGGTTTGATGAAAGGCAGTTGGCCGATTTGGTTTTATGGTTATTGACTCCCAAGCAACCTCAAGATGGTACATTCGCGTTCTGTAAATGCATCATCTTGAAGTGACTTGGGTTTTTACAGCTTAGCAGACTGAAAGGGAAGAAATGTGATAACTCGTTGAAAATGGGTGGTTATAAAGCGTAAATTGCGCCAATTCTGGTTTGTTTGTTCGCTTTTTGTACGAAATCTAGCTCCAGTTAAGCTGATTTGTTCCACGTTTTTTAGCGTCCGCAAGCATCTTGCCGAGTCGATCGAGTACATACTCTGGCGTATCGGACTCTTTAAAAGAGGTCGACACAGCCGCTAGGGTGATCATGATATTTTGCTCACGGAACTTAAATGGCAATTGGCTAATATCACGCTGGATATGTTTAATGAGATCCAGTGTGTATTCTTCAGATTGTTCTGGAACGAGTAAAATAAACTCTTCACCACCAAAGCGAGCTACCGTCTCAGTTTCTGATACGCGTTTATTAATGGTGCGAGCGATGATCTTCAACGCTTTATCACCAGCCGTATAACCATAGCTGTCATTCACCGCTTTGAAGTTATCAACGTCAAACAACACTACACGCAGGTTCTGTTGAGAGCGAATCCAACGCCGATACTCTAGCTCTAGTCGATCATTAAATGCGGTGCGGTTATAGACTTTAGTCAGAGGGTCTAGCAACATGCGCTGAGCTTGGTCATCTAAGCGTCGACGATGATCTTGGGTGGTTTCAAACACGGCTTCGAGCTGGTTCTTACTGTAATTCAAACGCTCTTGCAGCGCTTGTTCTCGTTCTTCCGTCATTTTAAGTCGCTCTGTCAGCGACGCCATTTTCGCAAGTAACGGGGCGACTTCTTTTTTTACATCCGCTAGATCTTGAGCTTGGTCGAGCGATAGTTGACTCAATTCAACCAGACTGTTCATTTCTGTGTTGAGCTCTTGGCGGTGCTCAAAGTAGGTATGATGTTGGTCGACGTTCTGATGAACGGTTTTTAGGTTACTTGCGAGAGAAGTGTTCAGCTGATCAAGGAATTGGCTAGACGCTTCGCGCTCAAACTTGGTTGCTTCGACAACCAATTTCAGCGTTGAGAGCGTAAGCTCAATGAGAGACTCTGCACTCACGCCAAGAAGCAGCTTAGCCCGAATATCGAGCAATCGATCTCCCGTTTCTCCCTCAAAATCCAGCTCGGTGATGGTATGTTGTAGATCGCTGGCTAAGCACTCAAGTTGAGACTTATCAGGATTATTCTCAAACTCACTGAGATGCAAACGCGAGTTGGAAGTGATGATTTTCAGAGCGCGTTCGTAAATGCTCAGTAGCTTAGTGGCTTGATCGGCTTTATTGCTGGCATGAGCTTCTGAGAAACTCATTAAGTTCCGTAGTTCACGTTTTAACTGCGCAGGTAAACCTGTGACACGTTGGAGTGTTTCACCACTGTGTTTGATTTGTTCGTCTAGGTAGCCGTTCTGTTTGTCCATCGTCTTCGACTGCTGTTTGAGCATTCTCTCTAATACCGCTAAACGTGGGATAAGAGTACTGATATCTTTTTGATGTTGCAGCTCTTGTTGGATTTCAAACAGGTAATTGGATACCTGGGTATTCGAACCCTGGCAAGCTGAAGACAATGATGCCACAACGCGTTTAAGAACTTGTTGTTCACGTTTGAATTTGAGTGAAGTATCACGATGTGTCAGTCTGAGTTGGTCAAGTTGACAACTCAGCTGATGAAGCTGCGACTGAATATCGGATTCCAAGATTCCCATGAAGTGACTACGGTTAAGTCCATGTACTACTGACAATTATCCGATAATAACAAAAAACGTTATAGCGTCATTAGTTATTATGTCTAACAGGCGTTTAATTATCCATTTTTTAATATTTTCTTGATGTCGTCCTCATTCTTGTAGGACGAATGGATCTTAATCAGGCCTTGGCTAATGGCATGCTGACAGGCGGTTCTTATGTTACCCGTTGCAAAGCTCGCGGCGGGTGCGTTATCGATGGCTTTCAAGAAAACCCAGTGGCTTTGCTTATCCTTCAAGCTGACTTCTCGCGCAATGTGAGTCGCAAGCAGCAACAGATCGAGTAATTCCTCGTCGTTAATTGCAGTGTAGGCTCGTGGTAAGAACGGATAATCGCTGATACCCATGCGAATAATGCGGTTGACGTTGTGCTGCTGAGCGAACTCATCCACCCAAGTCTGGAATTTCTCGAACATGACTTCGGCAGAAGCATCACGGTCAGCGTTCGGCTCGATATAGAGTAGGTTTGCATCTGAGAAATGATAAAGGCGCGATGGCTTTTCTATTTTTTCCGCTAGGAAGTCACCAAATGCACGTTCTAGTTCTAGACCAGCCTTATAGCCGTTATGGACGTACATGCTTCGTAGGAATGGCAAGTCGATCATGACAAAGCGCAGGCGATCGTTAAGTGGCTCGTGGATCAATTCGCCCATTTGCCATTGCTCGAAAGTTTCGCTCGACTTTTTCAATGAACGAGACAGCTTCACGTTCAGCATACGCAAGTTACGCAAACGGGAACGAGAGTGAGTGAAGAGATCATTACGCAGTTTTTCGATTTCACTTGCTTGGCGTTGCATGATCACGCCGCGGCGCATAATGAACAAAAACATCACCAACACAGTAATAAACAATGCGAATGAGATTTTCTGGAATTTGCGGTGTTCCCTTTCCACTTGCTCAAGGCGTTCCGATTGGCCGATATAGTGGATGGTTTGTTCAGCAAACTCTTTTTGTTGGCGGAATGCATCCTCACTGATTTGGTTGAGCTGCTTTTGCTCTAAACGCACAAGGTTGGTGTATTTCTTATAAGCCTGCAGAGAAAGTTGGTATTCGCCTGCCTGTTCGTAACCAAGCCCGAGTAAGCGGTAAGACTGCTGCTTAATGAAGTTGTTATTTTCAGGTGACTTTTCAGCAAGTGCTAACGCCAGCTTTGCATTGGTAATGACGTTTTTACTGTCGTTTTGATGATAAGCCAAACCTGACTGAAGCAACGCTGCCTTTGCTTCAAGCTTAGGAATGTCAGTGTATTCTAAAAGCTCTTTAGAACGGTCTAGGTATTGTTCAGCTAGCGCGTAGTTATAGAGTTGCAGATAGGTAGCCGCCAAGCTTAAGCGAATCTTAATAATCCGATTAATGTTCTTACTGGTGCTTTCATGGTCCAGCACGTTGAAGTAGTGCACTAAGGCAAGGTTAAACTTGCCTTGGTAAAAATAAATGTCACCCATTTGCTCAAGGACATCCGCTAGGATGGGAGAGCTAGGGTAGGAGTCATAGAAGTCTGCGGCTTGAGATAAGTATTCGATCGCTTTGTCGTAAACTCGGCGCTCTTGGAAGAGTCTTGCCAACAGGCGATTAACTTTTGCTAACCTTGCGCCACTGTCACTCTCAATAGATTGCCAATAACCGTAAAGCAGTTCCGACAAAGCCAAATTGTATTTCTTGCTATTCAGATAAAACTCGCCGACGGCTGTGTAATAGTCGATCAAGGCTAAGTCAGATCGGCTGTCTTCAAGCATAGTTTTGGCTTGAGAATACAAACTTTCCGCTTTAATCAGATCGCCACTATGTGAAGCGAGGAGCGCTCTTTGCATCACTAATCGATAGCGAACGCTGTCGGTACGTTGCAATACCGCATCAGCTTCATCGAGTTGCTGCTCAATTTGGTCAAGCGTATCTTCCGCTTTTGAATAGTTTTTGTCGTACATCCAAATCATTTGGTTGCGCATCAGCTGGAGATCTAAGTCCATGTACGGCAATTTATATTCTTGCGCTAAGCGCTCGGCTTTGTTTAGGTGTTCGATAGCCGAACGAACGTTACCCATGGCGTAGTCTGCCTGAGCGATAATCTTGTGTGCTTCGATGGTGCTGCTTGGTGTGCGAACGCTACGATCGGTCTCGTCACGAGACATAGCCGAAGGGCTGTCACTCTCTTTGCGTTCCGTTAGCTCACGTTGTGACAAGTAGTTGGTTGCCGCTTGTTTTGCTTGTGATGGCTCTATTTCCGCCAATTGTTGTGCTTCGTTGAGTAACGCGGACGATAAAATAGTCGCATGAAGCGGCTGTACAAACAGCAAGCAAAGAAAGCCAATCAACTTGAATAGACGCGAACTGTCCCAAAACATCCTTTCGTTCCCTCGAACTGTTTTTAGATATGGCGGATAACGGTAAAAGACCTCAACAAGCCCCTTAAATGCAGGTTGAAGCCATTTGATATAGTAACATGCTTGGACAATAAAAACGTCCGGTAACCCTTTAGATTACCGAACTTATTTCTGTTGCCTATACGCTTACTGACGAGCCATACGGTGATTGTGAGCTGGCTTATCTTGTTCCGTTGAGCGGTAAGGGTTGATATCCAAGCCACCACGACGAGTATAGCGGGCAAATACGGTCAGTTTGCTTGGTTGGCAGTATTTCATTAGATCCGTAAAAATACGCTCTACACACTGCTCGTGGAACTCATTGTGCTCGCGGAAAGACACTAAGTAACGTAACAGCTTCTCACGATCTATTTTTGCGCCTTGGTAGCGAATTTCTACACTGCCCCAGTCGGGTTGGTTAGTGATCAAACAGTTTGATTTCAATAGGTGGCTATGTAGCACCTCTTCAACTTGTATTTCACCTGCCGCACCTTCAAGCAAACCGGCATCAAAATCGTAACTGGTGATGTCAATGTCTTGGTCATCAATGCATTCGCCTTCCATTGTCACGATAGGTTGATTGGTATAGTGGGTCACTGGATTCACCTCAATCAGCACCTTTTCACCGGCACATTCAGACAGGTCTTGTGTTAAACGCTCTATAACGTCTTCCCAGCTTGCAAAGCGGGTTTGGTTATAGCTATTTAAGTACAGTTTGAAAGACTTCGATTCAATCAAGTTTGCGCTGGTGGCTGGAATGTATACTTCGCCAACGGCCACTTGTGGTAAGCCTTTACTATTTAACCAAGAGAGTTCGTACAGCGTCCAAATGTCGTGGCCCATAAAAGGAAGGCTTTCGCCTAACTGAAGGTCATCTCGGTTTAGGCTACGAGGAACTGGTTGCAGCAAGCTTGGGTCGTATTGGTTCGCATACTCGGTCGTTTTACCTAGTGTTAGGCCAGCAAGCTCTTTAGCGTCAGAATATTTGCTCATACTTTGTGGTCGTTTTCGATTAGAATGGCGAGAATTTTACTGAATCCGCTGGTCAATTGCCATCCGGCAAGTACGGCTATCTGATAAATAAGGAATGAGGAGACCTTCATGACCCAAAACGTTACTCAGGCGCTACAAGAGTTCAGCCTGCGCTACCAACAAGCTTGGCAAGCTAAGCACAATGAGTTGCCAAGCAGTGAAGAGCTTGCAGAGCTTGTTTCTCCTTGTGTCGAAGAGAAGCGTGATGGAAAGGTGCTTTGGAAAGCGGTCGCACGTGATGAAATGGCCGATTTCACCAATGTGGAAAATGCGATTGAGTTGTCACTGCAAGATGATGTTAAAGCCTTTTATGGTTCTCAATACTGCGCCGATATGGAGGCAACTTGGCAAGGTAATTCGTTGACGCTGCTGCAAGTGTGGAGCGATGACGATTTCGTGCGCCTACAAGAAAATATTCTTGGTCATTTGGTGACGCAGCGCCGCTTGAAACTTAAACCAACGGTATTTATCGCAGCGACAGATGAGGAAATGGATGTGATTTCTATTTGTAACCTCACTGGCAATGTGATTCTAGAGCGTTTGGGCACCTCTAAACATGATGTATTGGCAGATTCATTGGTTGAGTTCTTGAATAAGTTAGAGGCTGCCGTCTAAGTATGTATGTTGTTGAGTTGCAGTTTGAGTGTTTTGATAACACCACCGTCAGCGCGGTAGACAAAGCCATTAATGGCTTGATGGATGCTCTGCGTTACAACGGCCAAGTATTAGGTCGTGAATTCCCGATAGTGATGGGAGAAGGTGAATTTTTCGTTCGTGTTGTTTGCCCAGAACAAGACAGCTTGCATCCACGTTATCACTCAGATTTCGTCAAAGTGTGCATGAACCGTTTGTCAGACGCGTCTTTGCTTGCACCGAAAATGCGTATGCTTGGCCGTGATTTAAATTCAGAACAAGCGGCCGAAGAAGAGATCCCTAGCTGGCAAGTGTTGTACACAACTTATGTTCATACGTGCTCGCCATTGCGCAGTGGGGAAACGTTGTTGCCGATTCCTTTGTATCGTAATGAGCCGACGCTAAATGGTGACCATAAAGCCGTCATCAAATGGCAGACAGAATGGCAAGCGTGCGATGAAATCCAAATGGCTGGCGGGTGCCGTGCAGAGCATGCGGCGCTGCACGAGATTTGCGATGTAGACAGCGTGTTGTTCCGCAGAGGTTGGGATTTGCGAGGTCGTATCGAATACATCACCAAGGTTCCAACATACTATTACCAGTATCGCGTGGGCGGTCAGTCGCTGGAGAGCGAGAAAGCGCGCAAGTGCCCAAAATGCGGTGGAGAGTGGCTACTCGATGAGCCACTACATGACATATTTCACTTTAAGTGTGATGACTGCCGAATCGTGTCGAATATCTCTTGGGACCACCTAAAGTAACTAATTGAGGTTAGTTAAATGGTTAGATAGAGAAATAAAAAGGGCTGATGTTTTCACATCAGCCCTTTTTTATGCTCAGACTATTATTTTCAGTATGGTTTAGAAAAGTGGGATTACCAACCTTTCACTACGCCGCCTTTGAATAGCTCTTTTGCCGCTTCGTAAACTTCTTCCGTTTGGTAAGCTTTTACGAAGTTTTGTACGTTTTGCGCATTAACATTTTCTTCGCGAGCAACAATTAGGTTTACGTATGGTGAGTCTTTATCTTCAACGAACACGCCGTCACGCTCTGGCGATAGGTCGATAGAGCTTGCGTAAGTGGTGTTGATGATAGATAGCGTTACGTCATCCAATGAACGTGGAAGTTGTGGCGCTTCTAACTCAATGATTTCGATATTTTTAGGGTTGCCTACGATGTCACGTACTGTAGCGAGTAGACCAACGCCATCACGTAACGTAATCAAACCTTGTTGCTCAAGAAGCAGTAGTGAGCGACCTAGGTTTGTTGGATCGTTTGGTACTGCGATGCGTGCGCCATCTTGGATTTCATCGATTGACTTCACTTGCTTAGAGTAACCAGCAATAGGGTAAACGAATGAGTTACCCGCGATAGCCAGTTTGTAGCCGCGGTCTTTCACTTGTTGGTCTAGGTATGGTTTATGTTGGAACGCATTCGCGTCTACTGAACCATCATCCAGAGCGGCATTTGGCGTTACGTAATCGGTAAATGTTACTAACTCAACGTCTAGGTTGTACTTTTCTTTTGCTACTTTAGCTGCCACTTCGGCAACTTGTGCTTCAGCACCAGCAATAACGCCAACTTTTACTTTATTTACGTCTACTTCTTTGTCGCCACAACCCGCTAGAACAAGAGCAGAAGCGGCTGTTGCTACAGTCAAAAGACCTTTAAGGCTAAATTTCATCTTTATCTCCTTATAATTTGTATTTTCAATGCTTATCTGTGGTCTACACGGCGCACCACTGCGTCACCGATAGACTGAATAATCTGTACTAGAACAATCAGCATCACGACAGTCACAGCCATGATAGTTACATCGTAGCGGTGGAAACCGTAACGGATGGCTACGTCGCCGAGGCCGCCGCCGCCTACCGTACCCGCCATGGCCGAGTAGCTAACGAGAGTGACTAAGGTGATCGTTACTGAGTTAACAATAGTCGGCATTGCTTCAGGTAGTAGAACTTTTGTGATGATCTGTGTTGGTGTCGCCCCCATTGACTGCGCCGCTTCCACCAAGCCTGTTGGTACCTCTAACAAAGCACCTTCAATAAGACGGGCAACAAACGGAATGGCACCAATAGTCAGTGGGACGATTGCTGCGGTTGTACCGATAAAGGTTCCAACTAGCATTTTTGTCACTGGAATAATCGCAACCATCAGGACGAGGAATGGAACAGAACGACCAATGTTAACGACAGCGCCTAAGCTGCTATTTAGTTTGGTGTTTTCAAGTAGGCCGCCTTTCTTAGTAATATGGAGGATTACGCCTAATGGAATACCCACGGCAAAGCCGACTAATCCGGCAACCGCAACCATGTAAAGCGTTTCCCACGTTGCACCTAAAAGTAGTTTGCTGTTTAAACTCAGCCATTCAGAAATCGTATTAAAGGACATAACCAAGTACCTCTACTTTTACGTTGTGCTTACGCAGGTATTCCAGTGCTGCGTTGTCATCTTCTTCATTACCAAATAGCTCTGCGACCATCATGCCGAATTTCACGCCGCCAGCGTAATCGAGATCGGAGCTTAAAATACTTACATCAATATTGTATTTACGAGAAATTTGCGACATTAACGGTGCATCGACGGTTGCGCCAGTAAACTCTAAGCGAACCAACGGGTAGCTGCCATCAACACGCTCTGCTTGCAGACGTGCTTGGTAATCTTCAGGAATGGATAGATCCAGCGTTGAGCGAATGAATTGGTGCGCCAGCTCCGTTTTAGGGTGCGCGAAAATATCGCCAACGGTGCCTTTCTCCACCAACTCACCACCACCGATGATCGCCACTTCGTGACAGATGCTTTTTACCACTTCCATTTCGTGGGTGATCAGTAGAATCGTGATGTTGAGTTTGCGGTTGATCTCTTTCAATAGCTCAAGGATAGATTGAGTTGTTGCAGGATCCAGTGCGCTAGTGGCCTCATCACAAAGCAGAACGCTTGGATCGGATGCCAATGCGCGAGCAATCGCCACACGTTGTTTTTGACCGCCACTTAGGTTGGACGGATAGCTTTCGTGTTTGTCGGCTAAGCCAACAAGTTTTAGTAACTCAGTGACTTTTGTTGTGATTTGCGATTTGTCTTTGCCTGCCAGTTCCAGTGGTAGCGCCACGTTATCAAACACAGTACGAGACGAGAGCAGATTAAAATGCTGGAAGATCATGCCGATGTTACGGCGCGTTTCGACCAACTGCTTTTTGCTGAGTTTTGTTAAATCAATGCCATCAACGATGATGGAGCCAGATGTTGGTGCTTCTAACATGTTTACGCAGCGGATCAGCGTACTTTTACCAGCACCAGATGAACCGATAACACCGAAGATGGTGCCCTTGGCGATGTGTAGGTTAATGTCTTTCAGGGCAAGGATTTCCTTACTGCCTTGGTAGAACACTTTATTGACGTTTTTTATTTCTATCATGTTTCAACCTGCCCAAAGATACGGGGAACTTCGCTGTCAAAAACGGCCTTTGACAGAACTTAATGTTGAGCTTTATCTCACTTCTCAGTTGATGCTATGGGTTAACCAGAATGAAGTCAATAGATATTTTTACGTCTAGACGTCTAAATGTATAGATGTTCTGTTTTGAAGAGAATGAGGAGTAAGTTACGAGGAGAAGATAAGTGGAGAGCCCCCTCAGAATTACCGATTCTTGCCCAACAAATCAACTGTTTTGTCGAGGCCTAGAATGAATTAGATAGTGTTGAAGTTTATAAGGTATGTAATAATCTGATTAAACCGAGTTAATAGAGAAATACGTTTTGGCAAAACCTGCTGTTTTTATCGATCGTGATGGCGTGATAAACGTTGACCACGGCTACGTTCATGACGAACATGATTTTGAGTACATTGATGGTGTGTTTGAAGCGACGAAAGCGCTGAAAGATCAAGGTTACCTCTTAGTGCTAGTGACGAATCAATCGGGCATCGCACGTGGTAAATTCAGTGAAGACCGTTTCTTGTCTCTGACTCAATGGATGGACTGGAACTTTGTTGATCATGGTGTTGAGTTTGATGGTATCTACTACTGTCCACATCACCCTGAACATGGCATTGGGGATTACAAGCAGGATTGTGATTGCCGCAAGCCTAAGCCTGGTATGTTTATCTCTGCTCGCGACTTCTTGAAAATCGACATGGAAAAATCTGTGATGATTGGTGATAAAGCCGAAGACATGATGGCAGCAGAAGCCGCGGGCGTTGGTACCAAGATTTTGGTTCGCACAGGTAAGCCTATTACTGAGCAAGGTGAAGCATTGGCAACGGTTGTGCTTGATAGTGTTGCTGACGTGCCTGCATATCTAAAGAAATAATCTGCACAATTCGCATATTTAAGGGAAGCGTTTGCTTCCCTTTTCTCTTATTACTGTTAAAGTTCAGTCACCTAAGCATTCATCCATTCTAGTTTGATCACTTATGAGCAAAAAACTCACCATTCTTGATATCGCGAAATTGGCAGGCGTTGGCAAATCAACAGTAAGCCGTGTGCTTACCAACGATCCAAAAGTGAAACCTCAAACGCGAGAGAAAGTAGAGCAAATCATTCGTGAATCTGGTTATGTACCGTCCAAGTCTGCGCAATCAATGCGTGGCGGTAGCCAAAAAGTCATTGGTGTTATCATCTCCCGTCTGGACTCACCATCCGAAAATCGTGCTGTTGGTACAATGCTCAATGCATTGTATTCCGCTGGTTATGATGCGGTGATCATGGAGAGTCAGTTTGACCGCGACAAAACCAATGAGCACTTGAGTGTGCTTAAGCGTCGCAATGTGGATGGCGTGATTGTATTTGGCTTTACTGGGTGCGATGAGCAAGCCTTAGCCGAGTGGGGCAATCGCATTGTGGTGATTGCGATGGATACCGATAACGTCTCTTCCATCAATTATGATAACCAAGGCGTGATAGACATGGCTTTGTCTCACCTTGAGCAGCAATCTTTATCTCGCATTGCTTATATTGGTGTTGATCCCGAAGATAAAACCACAGGCTTAGCGCGTTTAAATGCTTACAAAGCTTGGTGTCAACGTAAACAACTCACACCTTGCTTCCAAACCGGTAAGCTTAGCCATGAAAGTGCTTATCAGCTGGTGGACCACGTTCTGAAAGCAGACACGCAAGCCATTGTGTGTGCCAGCGATACCATTGCATTGGGCGTAATCAAGCGTCTTCAAGAGTTAGGTCGTGAAGACGTGGTCGTGACAGGCGTGGGTGGTAACGAGTTGCTTTCTTTCCTTTTCCCTAAAGTATTTAGTGTCGATCCTGGTTATACCCTTGCGGGTGAAAAGTCCGCTAAAATGCTGATTAATCAATTAAATGGCGATGAAGAAGTCGTTCACTTCACTCAACAACCTATTTGCCGCTAATCCACACTACAACGATTTGCTCTAAAATTATACTGTGATCATTCTCAATTAATGGGACTGTTCCCATTTTGTTTTTTGTCTTTGAGTGGCAATATTAAAATTAAGAAATGGGAATGTTCCCATTTATAAAAAATAAAATGATGAATCGAATGTATCCAATACAGGGTGGACAAAGTTATGAGTAAGATTGCGCGTAAAGACGTGGAGCGTCTTATTGAGCTGGTCGGGGGGCCGGACAATATTGCCAGTGTAAGCCACTGTTTAACTCGCTTGCGTTTTGTTCTAAACGATACGGACAAAGCTGACACAAAACAGTTAGAAGCATTACCGATGGTGAAGGGCTGCTTTACCAACGCAGGTCAATTCCAAGTCGTCATCGGCACTGAAGTTGATGAGGTTTACAAAGTACTGATCGAGCTAAGCGGTAAAAGTGAAGCGAGCAAAGACGAATCCAAGAATGCTGCTCGCCAAAACATGAATATCATTGAGCGTGGTATTTCCCACCTTGCAGAAATCTTTGTACCACTGTTGCCTGCGATCATTACTGGTGGTTTGATTCTTGGTTTCCGTAATGTGATTGGCGACATCAAAATGTTTGATGGTCAAACCCTAACGGAAATCAGTCAGTTTTGGGCGACTGTTCATTCATTCCTATGGTTAATTGGTGAAGCAATTTTCTTCTTCCTACCCGTTGGTGTGTGTTGGTCGACCGTGAAAAAGCTCGGTGGTACACCGATTCTGGGTATCACGCTTGGTGTAACTTTGGTTTCGCCGCAGTTAATGAACGCCTACCTGATTGGTAAGCAAGTACCTGAAGTGTGGGACTTTGGGTTGTTTGCGATTGAGAAAGTCGGTTACCAAGCGCAGGTGATTCCCGCGATGTTAGCAGGTATCGCACTGGCGTTTATCGAAACACGCTTAAAACGCATCATTCCGTCTTACCTTTACCTAGTAGTAGTACCGTTTGTTTCTATCATTGTGTCTGTGATTCTTGCGCACTCTATCATTGGCCCATTCGGTCGTATGTTGGGTGACGGCGTAGCATTCGCAGCAAAAGCAGCCATGACGGGTGACTTTGCGATGATTGGTTCAACCATCTTCGGCTTCTTATACGCGCCACTTGTGATCACAGGTATCCACCACACAACCAACGCCGTTGACTTGCAGTTGATGCAAGAATTGGGTGGCACGCCGATTTGGCCTTTGATTGCACTATCGAACATTGCTCAAGCATCGGCAGTGGTTGGCATCATTATCATCAGTAAAAAGCAGGATGAGCGTGAAATCTCAGTGCCAGCAGCGATTTCTGCCTACCTTGGCGTAACAGAGCCGGCGATGTACGGCATCAACTTGAAATACAAGTTCCCAATGTTGAGTGCGATGATCGGTAGTGCATGTGCTGCTGCTATCTGTGGTAGTGCGGGCGTCATGGCGAACGGTATCGGTGTGGGCGGCTTACCGGGCATCTTATCTATCCAGCCGCAGTTCTGGGGCATCTTTGCTCTGGCGATGTTGGTCGCGATGGTGGTACCCGCTGCATTAACGTTACTTCTTTATAAGCGTGCACAAGCGAAAGGTGAGCTTGAGGCGGCAAACGCGTAATTCAATTTGAGGCAGTAACTTGGCTGCCTCCTCCTATTTTTCTTTTCAAATTTTAAGTTTCCGATTACTGGTAAGTGAGTGTTAGAAATGGCTATGACCAAGCATGATGAGAGCTGGTGGAAAACCGCAACCATCTATCAAATTTACCCAAAAAGCTTTTGTGACAGCGGCAGTAAAGGCACGGGCGATATTAAAGGGATCATTTCTAAACTGGATTATCTAAAACATCTCGGTGTGGATGCGATTTGGCTGACGCCAGTGTATCAGTCTCCAATGGTTGATAACGGTTACGATATCTCCGATTACTACGCGATCAATCCAGAGTTCGGCACTATGGAAGATTTCGATACCCTGTTGGCAGAGGCTCATCAGTTGGGCATTCGAATCATCATGGACATCGTGGTCAACCATACTTCGACAGAACACAAGTGGTTCCAATCGGCGTTAGGGGACAAAAACAGCCCTTACCGTGATTACTACATCTGGAAAGATCCGGTTGATGGCGTAGAGCCCAACAACTGGCAATCGAAGTTTGGAGGCAATGCTTGGGAATTGGATGAAGCGACAGGGCAATACTACTTGCACCTTTTTGCTAAAGAGCAGGCGGATTTGAACTGGGAAAACCCAGTGGTGCGCGAAGAAGTCAAAGAAGTCATCAGCTTCTGGGCAGACAAAGGCGTGGATGGTTTCCGTCTTGATGTCATCAACCTGATTTCTAAACAACAAGATTTCCCAAGCGATGATATTGGCGATGGCCGTCGTTTCTATACTGATGGTCCTCGCGTGCACGAATATCTGCAAGAGATTAGCGAAGCCGTGTTTCAAAAATACGGCAGCGTGACGGTGGGGGAAATGTCTTCGACCACGCTAGATCACTGCCAGCAATACTCTTCGCTAGACGGCAAAGAGCTATCCATGGTGTTCAACTTCCACCACCTGAAAGTGGATTATCCGAATGGTGAAAAATGGACCAAAGCGCCGTTTGATTTCATTCAGTTAAAACAAATCTTCAACCATTGGCAAACGGGCTTAAATGGCAAAGGGTGGGGCGCGCTGTTCTGGTGTAACCACGACCAACCACGCGTTGTGAGCCGATTAGGTAACGACGAACAATACCGCGTCGAGTCGGCGAAAATGCTGGCAGCGTCTGTACATATGATGCAAGGCACGCCGTATGTTTATCAAGGTGAAGAGATTGGTATGACCAACCCAGGTTACACTGAGATCAGCCAGTACCGCGACGTAGAAAGCACCAACATGTACGATATCATGGTCAACCGTGATGGCGTATCACACGAGGAGATGATGGCGATTTTAGCGCAGAAGTCGCGTGATAACTCACGTGCGCCAATGCACTGGAATAGCCAAAAGCACGCTGGTTTTACCGAGGGCACACCGTGGCTTGAAGTGGCGCAGAACTACTCTGAAATCAACGCAGAAGCAGCGGTTGCTGATTTGAACTCGGTGTTCTACTTTTACAAACGTTTGATTGAGCTACGTAAACAGGTTCCGGTGATCACCGATGGCCGTTATGAAGATTTATTGCCAGAGCATCAACGCATTTTTGCTTACGCTCGCCAGAACGACAAACAAACGCTGCTGTGTATCAACAACTACTACGCTGAAGAGGTGGAATGCGTTCTACCAGAGCGTTTTGATATGAATAAAGCGAAAAACTTGCTATCCAACTATCAAAACTCAGCGAGTGCAGTCGCGTCAAACCATCAAGTATTACGACCTTACGAAACTCGTATTTTATTGATAGAAGAATAAACTCGGGTGTCACCCCCTAAGATTGATGTTCGAGATAAAGGCTTTGGTGTGCTCCCCAAAGCCTTTTTTATTGAGATGCGAGATACTTGTGGAGTACAGGCTTATTTTGTTTCAATTGCTGTTAGCAGCACTTTCTCTTCATTGATTTGTACTTGTTGTACTTTTAGCAGCTCGATTTGCTCAATCAGACCTAAGCTCGGGTTAAACCAACGTTCTGCCGAAGTGGCGAACTCCATTGAGTCCATATCATCGCAGTTTAGGTTGTAAGTATTTTCTTCCGTCAGGTACGCCGCTTCAATTTTCTTGCTTGAAATCGAGAACGTTTTACGTACGCCAGTCTCTCGGATTTGCTGCTGCCAAACCACTTGGCAAGATGCTGTCATTGGCAGGTTTTGCACCCACTCATGATCTTCAAAACTGTCTAGTAGGTTGTGAACTGCGTAGCCTGTTAGAGTGGTTTGCAGAGATATGGTCTCTTCACCGATATCAATGTTCGGGCTTTTCTCTTTTACGTCGTCACCGTTGAGACGGAAAATAGGGCTGCTGTGCATCAGCATGGCAACAAACTGCTGGTTAATGGAATAAGCGTCGGTGACTTCATGAAGTGCGCCATCAGAGCCTGCAAAATAAAGCGTATTGCCCTCTTCATCGTCGTTGTACTGTTCGTCAGAATAGTAGAATTGTTTGGCGCCGTAGTTCACCAAGTCATTAACCAACTGGACCATTGCTTCGCTGTTTGGGATTTGTGCCAATGCTGCCAACAATTGCTCGTTATCCATCGCTTGGAAACTCAGTTTCATCTCGCCTTCAGGTTAGCCATCCAGGCTAAACGCGTAGTTTAGTTGTGTGCTTGGCGTGGGAGCGAAGATTGAGTTCTGAATCGCGATGTCGAAACTTTCTTGAGGCACTTTGTTTGGATTAGCACTGCCAGAAGATGAACCGCCGCCACAGCCGTAAAGAGCCAGAGTTGCTGCTGCGATAAGCGTCATTTTGTTTAGCATGGTTTACATTCCTGATTGATTAGGCCGTTTCATGTTGGGCCGTTGCTTGAATGCGAGCATGCTAAGTTTAGTGAGCTAAAAAGGGCAAAAAACAAAAGCTAATAGGGCTTAACGAAAGCTTAATTTTATATTTAAGTCTTTGTTTTATTTGGGCTTATTTCGTTATCTACGTTGGTGCAATACTCGTTGATGAGCGCTTTCCATCGGCTGATAATTTCTTGATCGGTCAAACTGACATGCAACGTTTTCCATGGTTGAAGGCAAGTTTCTTTCGATTCAGATTGAGAAAGACGTTCAAACAATGTCTCGGAAGGTAAAACGCGCAGCAGTGCCACCAGTGATTCCATGTAGTTGAGACGGAACTGTTCGAGTTTGTTTTGTTTATAAGCGATGTGAGACACAAACGTATAAATCAGCGCGTTTTGAATACGTGAGTCGCCATCTGGAGTGGTCAGCAGAACTTTTGCTCGGTCTAGGTTACCTAGTTTGAAATGCAATACGCCCAACCAGAGGCTTAGCTCATCTGGCAAAACATCGAACGACGACTGCACTTGCGTCAAATACGCTTCCAGCTTTTGAGGTTCTTGCTCGTACAAAGCGAGATGCCTTGCGGTTGTGATAGCTGCAAACTCATCAGCTTGTTGGAGAGGCTGGTTAGAAAAGACATTCTCAAACAGCATTTTTTGGTGAACGTCTGACAGTTGCCATGTACTGGCTGAAGGTGCAGGCAAGTTGAAGTACTGCGCGACATCTGAGTGAATTTGGAAGATATCCGATTGTAGGTCGGATAAGCGCAGTGTGTATTCGTTGCGAAACGCCAGTTTCCCTGTCGCAGGATAAATAAGGTTCATCTGAGCTTTCAAGATGCCTTGCTCTGCGCCGTCTTTTAACTCTATGTTGAGTTCGTAATCACTGGTCTGCATGTTTCGCGCGCCAGGGAAATACGGCGTATGACCGATAGGGTCAAGAAAGTAACTGGGAGCGTCTTGGTTGGCGATGTCGGTGTATGGATATTCGACCTGTTGTTGCAGCAAGATGGCTTTGACCAGTATGCGATATTTTCTTGCTTGGGAGCCAATCGCATCGACACGGTTAAGCAGCAACTCGACTTTGGGGATAAGTAACTGATGACGTGTTTGCTGCGTTGAAATCTCTTGGCGTTGCCATAACAAGCTTGCGAGCGTCACGCTACAAACCGTAAGTACGGCACATAAGCTATAAGCCAAAATCAGCTTGATGTTCTTACGGTTCGCAACTTGAGCTGTAATAGCACGTCGATGGTTTTTCGCTGGTGGCACTAAACGGATGTTCGCTGGGTTTAGAAAGTAACCTTTGCGAGGATAAGTGACCAAGAGCTTAGTCGCATCGTACTCGGGGAGATGCTGTTGTAGCAGCGCACGTAAGGTGCTAATGCGGTTAGTGAGTACATTCTTAGAGATGAATTTGCTCTGCCAAATGGTTTCGATAATAGTATCGGCAGAGAGCGGATGTCCCACGCTTGTTAGCAGCAGCTCTAATAACTCAATGGTACGAGGTTCGAGATCAATCGCGACAGTGTCTTGATGAAGAGTTTGTGTCTTCGGATTATAGACCAACTCGCCAATCGCAATACAACTGTGAGTTTGTTTGGCTTGTTGCAAAAAATCGCGCATACCGCACCGCGTTATTTGGAAATGGCGAAATATTATATAGCGATTGGAGCGCGAAATCTTATAAATTGCGCTCCAATTATCATCAAAAGTTTATGAACCGTAGGTCACGGAGTAGCGATGAGGCTTGTGGTTCATCGCTAACACGACATTCAGTGCAAACGCGCCCAAAATCGAAAGACCAATTACTTCTGGAGTAACAAAGAAGAATGACGCAAACAGAATGCACGCATCGATTGCCATTTGGCTTTTGCCAACTGAAATGCCAAATTTGTCCTGAATAAATAAACACAGCACGTTAAAGCCACCTAAGCTGGAGCGATGTCGGAACAAGATCAGCATACCGAGTCCCATTAAAAGCCCCCCTGCGACGGCACAATAAACTTCATTTACCGATTCGAGCGAGATTAGCAAATAAAGATGATCGGCAAAGATAGAAACCAAAGCGCCAGAAATGGCACTATTAATGGCGAAATGACGGCCGAAGCGTTTCCATGCTAGCAAGTAAAAGGGACTGTTTGCTAAAAAGTACAGCACACCAAACGTAAAAGGTGTAAATTGGCTAATAAGCAGAGCCAATCCTGTCGTCCCCCCTGTTAGGAGGTTTGCGGATTGGAGAAAGAAAACGCCTTGAGCTACCAAAAAGGTACCCGTGAGAATCGCTATCCAGTCTTCTTTTAATGAGTGTTTTTCCATCAATGTTGCAGTCATTAGTGATAAATAAGGCGTGCATAGTAGTAAAAAGATGATCTTTTCGGTAGCTAGAGGGTAAAATTTACGGTAAACCTATGTAATTGCTGTTTTACAGGGTGTAAAGCACAAAATTGACAGGCAATAGATCGTCGTTATGCAATTGCAATGCGGGCGTGATACAGATTGCTTGCCATCATGAAAAAACTGCATGAGAAAAATTGTAAATTTCTCTTTATGACCCAGATCAAATTATGTAGAATGCGCGCCATTAGGGTGACGAAAACGTTTGCGTAGGGTCATTCAACAGTTTTTTTGCAACTTTCAGTACTAATCTGAGTCAGGAGATACAGATGCTTAAGCGTGATATGAACATCGCAGATTACGATGCGGAACTGTTCGCAGCTATCCAGGAAGAAACTCTTCGCCAGGAAGAACACATTGAACTTATCGCTTCTGAAAACTACACAAGCCCACGTGTAATGGAAGCGCAAGGTTCTCAGCTAACGAACAAATACGCTGAAGGCTACCCAGGCAAGCGTTACTACGGCGGTTGTGAGTACGTAGATAAAGCGGAACAACTTGCTATCGACCGTGCATGCAAACTGTTCGGTTGTGAATACGCGAACGTACAGCCTCACTCAGGTTCTCAAGCAAACAGCGCAGTTTACATGGCGCTTCTTAACCCAGGCGATACAGTTCTAGGCATGAGCCTAGCGCACGGTGGTCACCTGACTCACGGTTCTCCAGTTAACTTCTCTGGTAAGCACTACAACGTTATCCCTTACGGTATCGATGAAGCGGGTCAAATTAACTACGACGAGATGGAACAGCTAGCGCTTGAGCACAAGCCTAAGATGATCATCGGTGGTTTCTCTGCTTACTCGCAAATCGTTGATTGGAAGCGCATGCGTGAAATCGCTGACAAAGTAGATGCTTACCTTTTCGTTGATATGGCGCACGTAGCGGGTCTTATCGCAGCAGGCGAATACCCAACACCTGTTCCACACGCTCACGTAGTAACAACAACAACACACAAAACACTAGCAGGTCCTCGCGGTGGTCTTATCTTGTCAAATGCTGGCGAAGATATGTACAAGAAACTGAACTCAGCAGTGTTCCCTGGTGGTCAAGGTGGCCCTCTAATGCACGTTATCGCTGGTAAAGCAGTAGCGTTCAAAGAAGCGATGGAGCCAGAGTTCAAAGCTTACCAAGCTCGCGTAGTGAAAAACGCAAAAGCAATGGTTGGTCAATTCCAAGAGCGTGGCTACAAAATCGTATCTAACGGCACAGAAAACCACTTGTTCCTTGTAGACCTGATCGACAAAGACATCACTGGTAAAGATGCAGACGCGGCACTAGGTGCAGCAAACATCACAGTGAACAAAAACTCGGTACCAAATGACCCACGCAGCCCATTCGTAACGTCTGGTATCCGTGTAGGTACGCCAGCGATCACTCGCCGTGGCTTCACTGAAGAAGATGCAAAAGAGCTAGCAAACTGGATGTGTGACGTTCTAGATAACATCGGCAACGAAGAAGTTATCGAAGCGACTAAACAGAAAGTGCTCGAAATTTGTAAGCGTCTACCGGTTTACGCCTAACTGTTCTTCATAGAATGAGTCGATTTCGGTGTCGAACATACTCACTTGCTCGCGCAAACTCCGTGTGTTCTCCTAAAACTCGACTCGTCTATTTTGAACATTGATATACTAAAGGTCCTCAATTGAGGGCCTTTTTGTTTGTCTGGCGTTTTGAATGAGATATAGCGAAGAGTGTGTGATAAGGAGATGGCTACCAACACTGTCCCTTTCAATATATCCAAACCGCGTCATTCCGACGAGCCTAGGCGAGATCAGGAATCTTGTTGAGGCACACTCTTTTACTCAGCGTTTCCCCAAAAAATCATCAGTACGTTGGAAACTGATTCTCAATCACGCCCGTTCCTCGCTGTTCAGAATGACGGAGGTAGAATGGCTTTTTATCACCATTTGACTGATACAAAAAAGGTTGGCACTGAGCCAACCTTTTCTCTTCAAAATAAGCGAGTGCTTATTTAATCTCGATGCCTTGAGCCTGCATATCGGCATGGTAAGAAGAGCGAACAAATGGACCACACGCTGCGTGCGTGAAGCCAAGCTCTAGTGCAACTTCTTTTAGCTCGTCAAACTCTGATGGCGGAACGTAACGCTCTACTGGCAAGTGGTGACGGCTTGGCGCTAAGTACTGACCTAGAGTCAGCATCGTTACGCCGTGTGCGCGTAGATCTTTCAGTACTTCGATGATTTCTTCTTTGGTTTCACCAAGACCCATCATCAAACCAGATTTGGTCGGTACATCTGGATGCTGCTCTTTGAACTTCTTAAGAAGCTCCAGCGACCACTTGTAGTTTGCACCTGGGCGAGCTTTACGGTAAAGACGTGGCGCTGTTTCTAGGTTGTGGTTGAAGACATCTGGCGGGTTATCTTTCATTAGATCAAGCGCTACGTCCATACGACCACGGAAGTCAGGAACCAGAGTTTCAATCTTAATATGCGGGTTTAATGCACGGATCTCGCGGTTACAGTCGGCAAAGTGCTGTGCACCACCATCACGCAGATCGTCACGGTCAACAGAAGTGATTACTACGTATTTCAGCTTCATATCGGCGATGGTTTTCGCCAGCTTTTGAGGCTCTTCTGCTTCCGGTGGTAATGGGCGGCCATGAGCAACGTCACAGAAAGGACAACGACGAGTACAAATGGCACCTAGGATCATGAAGGTAGCTGTACCGTGGTTAAAACATTCCGCTAGGTTAGGGCAAGATGCTTCTTCACATACGGAGTGAAGTTTATTCTTGCGCATCGCCGCCTTGATGTCTTGAATTCGTTGGCTGTCGGCTGGTAGCTTGATCTTCATCCAATCAGGCTTACGTAGCACTTCTTTCTGCTCTGTAGGCATGTTCTTTACGGGAATCAATGCCATTTTATCGGCGTCACGATATTTAACGCCTTTTTCCATCTGGATTGGTTTGCTCATGCTTTATTACCTTGAGAAGGTGCTTCTGTGCTGAATTCTACTTGCTCATAGTCGAGCAAAGTAACGAGTTCTTCTATTAATTGTTTTTCTACGGCTTCTACATTGTCTGGGCCGCCAAATTGGCTGACCTGAACCATTTCCATACCTTCATAACCACAAGGGTTAATACGCAGAAACGGTGTTAAATCCATATTTACGTTCAAGGCTAAGCCATGAAACGAGCATCCTTTACGAATGCGTAAACCGAGAGAGCATATTTTTTTACCGTCAACGTAAACGCCTGGTGCGTCAGGTCGCGCGGCCGAATCGATATTGTATGCTTTTAGCGTGTTGATCACGAGGTTCTCGATAGTGGTAACGAGATCTCGTACACCTAATTTTTTGCGGCGTAAGTTGATCAAGAAATAGGCGACCAACTGACCAGGGCCATGATACGTAACCTGGCCTCCGCGATCACTTTGTACAACAGGAATGTCACCAGTGTTAATAAGGTGCTCAGCTTTACCTGCCTGACCTTGCGTAAATACTGGGTTATGTTCTACCAACCAGACTTCATCAGGGGTTTCTTCTGTGCGTTGGTCGGTGAACTCATGCATCGCCTTCCATACAGGCTCATAGTCTTGGCGGCCAAGTCGTTTTACAACAAGTTGGTGTTGCATGGGAATTCCTGTTGCTAATATATAAAGTTTTTGGATTATAAACCGGATAACCCTGATGCTCTACCGCTGAGTAACAGATTTTTAACTGAAAGCGATGTAAAGTTTTGTTATCTGGTTGATAAATAAAAAGAAAGCAGCCGAAGCTGCTTTCAAAAAAAATTTAATCTATCAAAAAATTATAGAACCATGCGCACGATGTCAATTTCACCTAACTCTTTGTATAGCGTCTCAACTTGCTCGATAGACGTTGCAGTGATGTTGATTGATACCGAGTGGTAGTTGCCCTTAGCACTTGGTTTAACGGTCGGGCTGTAGTCACCTGGAGCATGGCGCTGAATAACTTCAAGAACAAGCTCTGGAAGTTCAGGCTTTGCATGACCCATTACCTTGTAAGTAAATGAACAAGGGAACTCAAGCAGGTCTTTTAATTTTGCATCAGAGTTGATGGTTAGCATATCGATAACTCCAGTAGATATTCGTTGCGGTGCGAAATAGTACAGTCAAATTAGGGGGAACTCAAGACGAGGATCTCAAACTTAAAAAGCCGCCCTTTCAGGCGGCTTTGCGAATAAGTTTGCTACTCTAACGTCCTTCTTAGAAGAAGCTCTTGAATAACAATACGATGTAATCCCACATGCGGCTAAATAGACTACCTTGCTCTACGGTTTCTAGTGCCATTAGTGGGTATTCGGCAATATCTTCACCATCGATCTGATAGTATAGCTTACCAACTACATCACCTTTATTAATTGGGGCTTCTAGCTCTTTTTCAAGGACGAAGCTGGCTTTTAGGTTTTTCGCTTCACCACGTGGTAGTGTTACGTAAGTATCTTGGTCAAGGCCCAACGCTACAGTGTCTTTGTTACCCATCCACACTTTTTCTTCAACGAACGTTTCACCCGCTTTGTGCGGCGCTACTGTTTCGAAGAAACGGAAGCCGTAGCTTAGTAGCTTTTTGCTTTCTGACTTACGAGCATTGGCATCTTTCGTGCCCATAACGACCGCAACCAAACGCATTTGGCCTTCAGTTGCTGAACTTACTAGGCTGTAACCCGCATTGCTTGTGTGACCCGTTTTGATGCCATCAACGTTCATGCTCTTATCCCAAAGTAGACCGTTACGGTTGTATTGGGTGATGCCGTTGTAAGTGAATTTCTTCTCTGAGTACACGCGGTACTCATTTGGTACGTCACGGATCAGGGCTTTACCTAGCAATGCCATGTCGTATGGTGTCGAGTACAGCTCAGCGTTATCTAGACCATGAACGTTGGCAAAGTGCGAGTTCGTCATACCTAGTGTGTTGGCCCAAGCGTTCATTAGGTCAACAAACGCATCTTCTGAGCCTGCAATGTGTTCAGCCATCGCTACACAGGCATCGTTACCAGATTGGACGATGATACCGCGGTTTAGGTCACGTACTTTTACAGTCGTGCCCACTTCAATGAACATTTTTGATGATTCAGGGAAGTTTTTCGCCCATGCATTTTTACTGATGGTGACATCGTCATCTTCTGAGATATTACCACGCGCTAGTTCTTGGCCGATTACGTAGCTGGTCATCATCTTAGTCAGACTAGCTGGAGACAATTTTGTGTTCATCTCTTTCTCTGCCAGTACTTTACCTGAATGGTAATCCATCAGTACGTAGCCCTTCGCCGCGATTTGAGGGGCATCTGGAACAACGATAGGTGATGCAAGAGCAGATTGAGCGAAAGTTGCAGAAAGGGCAACCGAAGAAACGAGAATAGATTTCACAAACTTATTTTTATTCATGGTAATTCAAATTTTTGGGTTAACTGCGGACATCTTATCAGAATCCCCAGCTATGTAAGAGGGGATCGAGGAGAAATTCATGACACTAGGTCATTTGGCAGTGTTGTGTTTTTTAATAAATGCAGACGAATAGCCGAGCAACTTTACTTTATCTAGAGTGGCTTGCGTCAGGGAATAGTCAGTAAATGGCCCTAACAACAAGCGATAAGACTCTTTCGCATTTTCTAGGAAAGTTTCTGTATCCAGTTTTTGACCAAGCTCTGTCCCTAAAGTTCGTGCGCGTTCTTCATTTTTTGATGATGCCACCTGAATAACGTACTTAGGGTGCGCTTCTAATGATTTTTTATCCGTGGGCTGATTGATACTGATTACTTCAATTTCCACGTTCGCTGTACCTGTTTTTATCACATCTAACTTATGTGCTGCGGCATAGCTTAAATCGATAATACGGCCATCGTGAAACGGACCTCGGTCATTAACTCGTACTACGGTAGTTTTGCCGTTGTCAGTATTAGTAACTTTTACGTAACTTGGTAACGGTAGCGTTTTATGCGCAGCCGTCATTGAGTACATATCATAGATTTCGCCATTAGAAGTCAAATGACCTTGGAACTTCTTCCCATACCAAGATGCGCGGCCTTTTTCTTTAAAGCCTTTGGCATCGCGAACTATCTTGTAGTCTTTTCCGCGCAAGTGGTAATCCTTGTTGCCACCTAAGCTGTAAGGTTCATATTTAGGGTGCGCATCCTCGATGTGTTCGACTGAAAGCGGTGTATCAGGTGCAACATCGGATTCGAGTTCGTAACGGCCGTCTTGCGTTTTTTGGCTGGTGGATGAACAGCCTGCCAAAATAAGAGCTGAGAAAACCAAGGAATATAAAGCGCGTTTTTGCATGTCTAGGTCGCCTTAGAGAATGCTTTTCGGTGCGTATGAATTGACATCAGAATACCAAAGCCAGCCATCAAAGTTACCATTGATGTGCCGCCATAACTAATGAGTGGCAACGGTACACCTACTACAGGTAGGATGCCACTTACCATGCCAATATTTACAAAAATATACACGAAGAAGCTGAGTACAATACTGCCTGCCATCATTCGTCCAAATGCGGTTTGCGCTTGGCTGGCGAGGTATAAACCTCGTCCAATAATAAATAGATAGATGGCTAAAAGGCAAAGGAAGCCAATCATACCCCATTCTTCAGCAATTACTGCAAAGATAAAGTCAGTGTGTCGTTCAGGAAGAAATTCCAGTTGTGACTGCGTACCTTGCAACCAACCTTTGCCGGAAATACCACCGGAGCCAATCGCAATTTTACTCTGAATAATGTGGTAGCCCGCACCTAGCGGGTCAGACTCTGGATTAAACAGAGTACGAACTCGTACTTTTTGATACTCACGCATCAAGAAAAACCACAAAATCGGAATGAAACCACCCAGTGCAATCGCAGCACCTGCGATGATTTTCCAACTAATGCCCGCGAGGAAGATAACAAAAATACCGGAAGCGGCGATTAGAATAGAGGTCCCTAAGTCAGGCTGTTTTGCAATGAGGATGGTTGGCAAGCAGACCATAATCAGTGCAACGATGAGTGTTTTTAGCGTTGGCGGAAGGGGCTGTCGACCAACATAGCGTGCCACCATTAATGGCACCGCGAGCTTCAATAACTCGGAAGGTTGAAAGCGCACAAAACCGAGGTTAAGCCAACGCTGTGCGCCTTTAGATGCTTCACCGAAAAACAGCACGCCAAAGAGCAGTATGACGCCGCCGACGAACATCAAAGGTGCCAGGCTCTCGTAGGTTCGTGGAGAAAGCTGCGCAAGAACGATCATCACAACGAGTGAAAGCACCATCCGCATAGCTTGGCGATCCATCATCAGTAAACTTTGGCCACTAGCGCTGTACATGATCACGAGGCCAAACCCCATCAGGGCCAATATGCCAAGTAGGAGTGGTAAGTCGATATGGAAGCGTTCAAACAGGGCGCGATTTTTACCTGTAGAGGGATCCATCTTCATTACTGTTTTACCTCTTTCTTCGCATTGTTTTCAGGCTCAATTTCTTCTGGGCCTAGAACGACTCGGTCAAAAATTTTCCTTACTACTGGGGCACCGTTGCTAGAACCACCGCCGGCGTTTTCTAGTACTACAGTGACGACCACTTTAGGATCATCAAATGGTGCAAAGCCAGTAAATAACGCATGGTCACGTAAGTGCTCGGCGATCTCATCGGCGTTGTACTCTTCGTTTTCACCCAGACCGAAGACCTGTGCAGTACCTGATTTACCCGCTGTTTGATAACTCATTTTGTAGAATGAGCGGCGAGCTGTTCCGCGCGTGCCATGGTTTACACGACGCATGCCTTCTTTCGCCATATCCCAGTACTTTTTCGGTACATTCTTGATTGGCGGGTAAGTCACGTATTCTGTTGTTTGTTGTTCTTCGAAGTCGTTGCCGTTCTCTATCGTCGCTTTTAGTAAGTGAGGTGCGATCACTTCTCCCTCATTTACTAATACGGAGGTCGCTTTGGCGATTTGCATTGGTGTTGCTGTCCAATAACCTTGGCCGATACCCACAGGGATCGTATCGCCTTTGTACCACGGGGTTTTATGGCGAGACATTTTCCAGTCACGAGTCGGCATATTCGCCTTACTTTCTTCGTAGATATCGATGCCAGTGTAATCACCAAAACCGAACATCATCATCCAATTCGAAATACGGTCAATACCCATGTCATAAGCGATTTGATAGTAAAAAGTATCAACAGACTCTTCGATCGACTTAATGATATCGACGCGTCCGTGCCCCCAACGCAACCAGTCCCGGAACGGACGTGTGTTAGAGTTTGGTATGCGCCAATAACCAGGATCATTTCGTGTGGTGTTAGGTGTGACGACGCCTTCTTGCAGCGCGGCTACCGCCATAAATGGCTTGATGGTAGACGCAGGTGGGTAAATGCCAAGTGTGGTGCGGTTGACCAGAGGACGGTTTTTATCGTTCAAAAGGGCACGATAGTCTTTACCTGAGATTCCGTGCACAAACGAGTTAGGGTCGTAGCTAGGGCTTGAAACCATAGCCAGTACGCCGTTGTCTCTAGGATCGATCACTACAGCACTGCCTCGGCGGCCGTCCAACAATTGGTGTACGTACAACTGCAAGTTGATATCAAGGTTTAAAACGATGTCTTTTCCGGGTACAGGTGGAACGTACTTTAAGGTACGAATTACTCGGCCGCGGCTGTTTACCTCGACTTCTTGATACCCGGCTGTACCGTGTAAGAGGTCTTCGTAGTATTTTTCAATACCTAGCTTACCAATGTCGCGAGTGGCTTGATAGTTTGCGTCTTTTTCTTCTCGGATCAGGCGCTGCATGTCGCGATCATTGATTCGAGAAACGTAACCAATCACGTGGGTTAAGACTTCGCTGAAAGGGTAGTAGCGCTTTAAGGTCGCACTTATTTCTACACCAGGAAAGCGGTACTGATTGACGGAGAATACCGCTACTTGTTTTTCGTTCAGTTGGGTAAGCAGTGGGACCGACTTAAATCGACGAGTCCGTTTACGCTCTTGGTGGAAACGTTCAATCTGATCTGGGGTAATTTCCAGAATGGTTTGTAGTTCTTGGATGGTTGCATCAATGTCTTTAATTTTTTCTGGAGTCAGTTCTAAGTTAAAGACGGGACGGTTCTCTGCCAGTAAAACACCATTTCGATCATAAATCAGACCTCGGTTAGGCGCGATAGGAACCACTTTGATACGGTTATCGTTCGAGCGGGTTTGATAATCTTGAAACTGGTTCACCTGAATGTTGTACATATTGGCGACCAGAGCTCCCATCAAGAGAACAATGCCGATAAAAGCGACAATAGCGCGGCTGGCAAACAGACGCGCTTCGGCTTGATAATCTCGGATTTGACTGCGGCGCTTACGAATCATTAACGCTTGGCTCTAAAGTTAAACAACGATTATTCGCGGTGGTAAGGATGGTTCGCGGTGATGCTCCACGCTCGGTACAAGCTTTCTGCCATTACGATACGCACTAAAGGGTGGGGTAGCGTTAAGGCAGACAATGACCAGCTTTGGTCTGCTGCAGCTTTGCATGCAGGAGCGAGTCCTTCAGGACCGCCGATTAAGATTGATACATCACGGCCATCTAATTTCCAAGCTTCTAACTGCTCAGCAAGTTGAGGAGTGTCCCATTTTTTACCTGGGATATCTAACGTGACGATACGGTTGCCTTTTGGTACCGCAGCGAGCATCGCTTCCCCTTCTTTTTGCAGGATGCGAGCGATATCGGCATTTTTTCCACGTTTGCCAGCAGAGATTTCAATCAACTCCAATGGCATATCATGTGGGAAACGGCGACGATATTCTTGAAAGCCTTCCTCAACCCATTTTGGCATTTTTGTGCCAACAGCAATTAGTTGAATTTTCAAAAGATTAACCCCAGAGTTTTTCTAGCTGGTAGAGTTCGCGGTGCTCTTCTTGCATCACGTGAAGCATGGCGTCGCCCATATCTAGGACTACCCATTCACCTTCGTTTTCACCTTCCATTCCTAGTGGCTCAAGACCGGCTTTTTTCACTTCTGTTGCAACGTGGTCAGCGATGGATGAAACGTGGCGTTTGGATGTGCCAGTACAGATGATCATGTAATCTGTAACGCTTGATTTATCTTCCACATTTAGGACGATAATGTCTTCCGCTTTCATGTCGTCGGCTTTATCAGCTAAAAAGTCTTTCAGTTCTTCGCGAAGCACTCGGTTTTCCTCGGTTTGTCTCTTATCTCTACAGTGTTTTACATTCTTGCTTGCAAAACAGGTCGCGCACTATATCACGCTTTGATTTTTAAATTGCCAGCTTAATATCAGGAGAGCAGGTTTCTAAGCTCAACTGATGAATAGTTGGCCATACAGACTCGTCATATTGAGTTTTGGCTTTTATCTCTGCTTGAGCCAACAAGGAGAGCAATGCACAAATACGACTCGCCGATAAGCGGGTCAGTGCTGCGTTATAGAGTGGACGCTTGTTTTGCCAAACTCGATATTTCTCAAATACCTGGTTCATTCCCATTTGAGTTAAGTCTTGATGCATATTTAAAAGTTGGCTCAACTCTTTTTGTACACTTCGAATCAAGATCACGGTCTCGACCCCTTCCGCCTCAAGTTGGCGAAGAATACGTTGTGCACGGTTTGCTTTACCTGCCAGTAAGGCGTCGATCCAGTTAAACGTAGTGAAGTGATTATGGCGACTTAGGGCTTCCTCTAAACGTATGATAGTCAGCTCACCATCCGGGTAGAGTAGGGCCAATTTCTCTAAGCTTTGTGACAATGCAAATAGGTTACCTTCATGCCATTGAGCCAACATTTGCAGTGATTGTTGATCGGGTTTTAGTCCCAACGTGCGGCAACGTGTCTGAATGAACATAGGTAAGCGTTGTAGATCTGGCGACAAACAGCTTACCCAGTCGCCTTTTGAGCTTAATGCTTTGAACCATTTCGCATTTTCTTGGGCTTTGGTCAGTTTGCTACCAACAATGACGAGCATGATGTCATCATGCAGCATATCACACAGTGTTTGCAGCTCTTTGCTGACGGCGGTTGTCACGCCACTCTCTGGAATTTCAAGCTCGATCAATTGACGGTTTGAGAACAGGCTCATCGCTTGGAAGCAATCGTAAACTTGATTCCAGTCGATGCTTGCGTCTACCGCAAAACGGTGTTTTTCCTCAAAACCTTGTTGAAACGCTGCCTTTTGGATTGCTTGGCGGCTCTCTTGAATCAGTAACGGCTCATTACCAAAGATTAGGTAAACTTGTTTAACGTGTTTAGTTAAATGATCCGTTAATTTATCGGCATAAATTCGCATAGTGATTAAGAGTTTGTATTCGCTGGCTCAGAGATTTGTCCTGCTTCATATTCGGCACGAATACGGCCCAACTGGCGCATCATCTGTTTTGCAGCTTGCAAGCGCATCTCGTCTTCAATTACGTCACGTTCAACAGATTTTGCAAGTGCCGTCAACGGGTTGTCTAGGTAGTTGCGGTTTACTGTTGTCGTAAAGTTTTTAGAGCCATAGCCAGGAATCGTCACACGGTATTTTACTACGTATGTCAGCTCTTTTTCTGCTGCACGGCTATTTTGATACAGAGACAGTGTACGCTCATCGATAGTCGCTTCCGTCAAATGAAGGTTGGGTACAGTCGATGATGGTTGAACAAGTTCAACTTTGTTTAGTTCGAGTTGAGAGCGAACATAGCGAGTTAATTCACTGTATTCATCGTAGCTGGAGAAAGACATAGTGTGCAGCTCTTCCGGTACGGAATACTCGCCGCGAAGGTGAAAACCACAGGCAGAAAGAAGCCCCGCTAATACCAATACCACTGGTAGTTTAATCAAAGAGAAAAAGCGCATTGATTGTATTCATCCTAAATTGAAGGGGTTATTTACCTTAAACCACTCATGTGAATGGTTTGAGGTAAATAAACAGGGTAGCGAACTACCCTGTTTAATGACTCTTGGTTAACAAATAAGTTCGCTAAACAGAGACAAATTGCAAGCTGTGATTAGTTTGCAACGATGTTCAGCAGTTTACCTGGAACGTAAATGACTTTACGAATAGTCAGGCCATCAGTGAACTTAACCACGTTTTCGTCGTTTAGACCAAGCTGTTCGATATCGTCTTTAGAGATATCCGCTGGGACTGTTAGCTTCGCACGTAGCTTACCGTTAACTTGAACAACGATAGTTTTTTCGTCTTCAACTAGCGCTTTTTCGTCAAACGTCGGCCATGCCGCGTTATCAATGTCTGTTTCACCTAGTGCTGCCCATAGCTCGTATGAGATATGCGGAGTGATAGGGTAAAGCATGACAACAATAGCTTTCAGTGCTTCGTCAAGGATTGCACGATCTTGCGCAGATTCTTGAGGCGCTTTCGCTAGTTTGTTCATCAGCTCCATGATCGCTGCGATCGCGGTGTTGAATGTTTGACGACGAGCGATATCGTCCGTCACTTTCGCGATAGTTTTGTGAACGTCACGGCGAAGTGCTTTTTGATCACCAGAAAGCGCTGCGGTATCTACTGCTTCTGCTGCGCCTTTCGCTGTGTGCTCTTTCACTAGTTTCCAAACACGTTTCAGGAAGCGATTCGCACCTTCTACGCCAGACTCTTGCCATTCAAGCGTCATGTCTGCTGGAGACGCGAACATCATGAATAGACGTACTGTGTCAGCGCCGTACTTGTCTACCATTTCTTGAGGGTCGATACCGTTGTTCTTAGACTTAGACATCTTGATCATGCCTGAGTGCGTTACATCGCGACCTTCAGTGTCTTTAGCAGAAGTAATGCGGCCTTTACCATCACGTTCAACGGCTACGTCTGTTGGAGCTACCCACTCTTTACCGCCTTTCTCGTTCTCGAAGTAGAACGCGTCTGCCAGTACCATGCCTTGACACAGTAGCTGCTTGAACGGTTCGTCAGACGTTACGTAGCCCGCGTCACGTAGCAACTTGTGGAAGAAGCGAGAGTACAGTAGGTGCATACAAGCGTGCTCGATACCGCCGATGTACTGGTCTACTGGTAGCCAGTAGTTTGCTTTTTCTGGATCTAGGATGTCGTCTGCTTGCGGTGAACAGTAACGCGCGTAGTACCAAGAAGATTCCATGAACGTATCGAACGTATCTGTCTCACGTAGAGCAGGTTCGCCGTTGAATGTGGTCTTCGCCCATTCTTTATCTGCTTTGATTGGGCTGGTTACGCCGTCCATTACCACGTCTTCTGGAAGAATCACTGGTAGTTGGTCAGCGGGTACTGGGTGAACTTCACCGTCTTCAGTCGTTACCATTGGGATTGGTGCGCCCCAGTAACGTTGACGAGATACACCCCAGTCGCGTAGACGGAAGTTTACAGTCTTAGTGCCTTTACCTTCTGCTTCTAGCTTTGCTGCAATTGCATCGAACGCCGCTTGGAATTCTAGGCCGTCGAACTCACCAGAATCGAATAGTACGCCTTTCTCAGTGTATGCTGCTTCAGAGATGTCGAGCTCGCTGCCATCAGCAGGCTTGATAACTGGCACGATGTCTAGACCGTACTTCGTTGCGAACTCGTAGTCACGTTGGTCATGCGCAGGTACTGCCATTACAGCGCCTGTACCGTAGTCCATCAATACGAAGTTTGCTACGTATACTGGTACTTCACGGCCGTTCAATGGATGAATAGCAGTAAGGCCAGTAGCCATACCTTTCTTCTCCATTGTCGCTAGCTCAGCTTCTGCAACTTTGTTGTTCTTACATTCGTCGATAAACGCTGCAAGCTCTGGGTTGTTCTCTGCAGCAAGAGCTGCAAGAGGGTGGCCGGCTGCGATGCCCACGTAAGTCACACCCATTAGCGTATCTGGACGTGTCGTGTAAACTTCTAGGTCTTGTTGACCCTTAACTTCAAACTTCAGCTCAACGCCTTCAGAGCGGCCAATCCAGTTGCGCTGCATGGTTTTTACCATTTCAGGCCAACCTTCAAGCTTATCTAGGTCGTCTAGTAGCTCTTGAGCATATTCAGTGATTTTGATGAACCATTGAGGGATTTCTTTTTGCTCTACAGGCGTATCACAACGCCAGCAACAACCGTCTTCAACCTGCTCGTTTGCAAGAACAGTTTGGTCGTTAGGACACCAGTTAACAGAAGAAGTCTTCTTGTAAACTAAACCTTTCTCGTAAAGCTTAGTGAAGAACTCTTGCTCCCAGCGGTAGTACTCCGGTGTACAAGTTGCGAATTCACGGTTCCAATCGTAACCAAAGCCTAGAAGCTTAAGTTGGTTCTTCATGTATTCGATGTTTTCGTAAGTCCAAGGTGCTGGCGCAGTTTTGTTTTTTACTGCTGCGTTTTCTGCTGGTAGACCGAATGCGTCCCAACCGATTGGTTGCATCACGTTTTTGCCTTGTAGGCGTTGGAAACGAGATACTACATCACCGATAGTGTAGTTGCGCACGTGACCCATGTGCAGTCGACCACTTGGGTATGGGAACATGGATAGACAGTAGAATTTTTCTTTATTTGGGTCTTCACTTACAACAAAGGTTTTGTTGTCATCCCAGTGCTTTTGAACTTTTTGTTCAATATCTTGTGGGTTGTATTGTTCTTGCATCGATGGTATCCGTTATCTTGGAATTTGTGAGTTCGGTTAGAACAGACTTAAATAGATCGTCATAGAATACCTAAAGCTAGGGATCACAACAATAGCCAATCTGTACCCATGCGCCCTTAAGTGACGCAGGTAGGAGAAAGATGGAGGTCAGTTATGCCTAAACGTAAAACAGGTTATGAGGAAATGCTCGAGGATGTGATTGAAACCTTGAAGCACAGTCCGGAAGAAGTTAACAAAGCGATTGAGACGTCGGGCAAAGTGGTGGATGCTGCTAATGACTTGACCAAAGATGAATTAGCTTTAATCAAAGCATACCTTAAAGCAGACTTAAAAGAGTTTTCAGAGAGTTACGAGGACAGTAAAAGCGGCCCGTTTTACTTAACGATTGCGGATTCGATATGGCAAGGGCTGTTAGAGATTACAGACCGAACTAAAGTTGAGTGGGTTGAGTTGTTCGATGACTTAGAGCATCAAGGGCTATATGAAGCAGGAGAGGTGATAGGCTTAGGCACTTTGGTCTGTGATGAGTGTGGTCACAAGACAACGTATAACCACCCAACTGTAATCATTCCGTGTATTAAATGTGGTCACAAAGGCTTTACTCGCCAGTCATTAAAGCCATAAATGGCGCGTAACGACTGTATAATGCAATGAATAAAAAAGAGGCTTGGTCGCCTCTTTTTTGTCTTTTCTACTTTCAAGCTGTTATCAGCTCTGTTTTCTTCTTAAACCGAAAGCCAGCGCTAAACTTAATCCCACCCAAATATACAATGGCCAAGTACCTACGATTCGATATGGCGTTTTCCCATTGGTTGGGGTGAGCTCTGCGCGTAGCACTGCAGTTTCAAACTGCGGTACTTGCTCAACGATTTTTCCCTTGTGATCGGTTACCGCTGTTAATCCATTGTTCGTCGAGCGGATGAGCGGTTTACCTAATTCTAAGGCACGCATACGGGCGATCTCCATATGCTGAAGAGGGCCGATAGAGTGACCAAACCATGCGTCGTTTGATAACGTTAGAATGAAGTCCGTTTCGTCAGTCACATTTTGACGCACTTGTTCATTAAAGATGATCTCATAGCAAAGCGCTGGTGCCATGTGCATGCCATTCGCAACGATGTTGGGCTGCACAAAAGCTCCCCGGCTAAACGACGACATCGGCAAGTTAAAGAATGGCGCTAATGGGCGCAAAATATCTTCAAATGGAACAAACTCACCAAACGGTAACAAGTGATGCTTATGGTAGCGTTCGCTCAAGTCGAAACTGTAGTCACCGTATGGTGTGATGCCAAGGGATAGGATACTGTTGTAGAACTGTCGATCTTCAGCTTGGTTGACGACACCAGTGATGATTGCGCTGTTATTCATTTTTGCTGCGCTGTCGATATTGCTCAAAAATGAAGGCACTTCAATTTCAAAAGCAGGAATTGCAGCTTCTGGCCAGACGATAATATCAGCGTCCCAGTTTTCACGAGTGAGATCGGCGTATTTCATGATGGTTGGCCAACGTTGGCTTGGCAGCCACTTAAGGTTTTGGTCAACGTTACCTTGAATCAGCGCGAGCTTAGTCGTGTCTTCTGGCCGAGGTGTTACCCAATCGTAGTTTCGAATCCCAAAGCCTGTGCTGAGTAATACCGCGGGAATAACCACCATCAGCCACTGTTTATGAACCCAAGCATAGGCTAATGCCCCCGCACTAATAAGGACAAACAGAGTGAGCAGTTCCACGCCACCGATAGGCGCAAAGCTTGCTAGTGGAGCATCAATCTGGCTGTAACCTAGCCATAACCAAGGGAAGCCGGTCATCACCCAACCACGCAACCAATCACTGATTAGCCATAAAGCGGGCGCAGCGAGAAGCGCTTTTGTGAGTGTGAATTGAGGAAATAGCTTGTTGTTGAGCCAAGCAAATAAGCCTGAATAAACAGCCAAGTAGGCGACAAGCAAGCCCATTAAAAATAAATTGGCAATCAGTGGCATGCCACCAAAGCCGGAGATACTGACGTACACCCAGCTAACGCCAGTTGCAAATTGACCTAACCCCCAAGCATAGCCAATCCACAGTGCGCGTTTCGGTGTTTGGTTAGCAAGAAGAATCAGTAGAATAGCTGGGCTAAGAATGGCAATAGGCCACAACTGGTAAGGTGCAAAAGCGAGCGTAGTAGAGGCGCCAACAAAAGCGGCCACTAAGGGCCGCTTGAGGCGATGAAAGAGTTCATTCATCATTATAATTTTCTGAGATTCCCAATGGGTATCGCGTTACTCTTGAGTGGCTTCAACCAGGGTTTCTTCGTCTGGGATCGTCACTTGGAGTTGAATGACACGACGGTTATCGGCAGCGGTGACTTTGAAGTTGTAACCTTCAATTTCAACCAGTTCACCACGAGAAGGTAAGTGACCAAAGGCAGTCATGACCATGCCACCAACGGTATCTACTTCCTCATCGCTGAAGTTAGTTCCAAATGTCTCATTAAACTCTTCGATGGTTGTCAGCGCTCTGACAGCAAACGTATGCTTGCTAAGCTTACGAATGTCTGTCTCTTCGCTTTCATCGAATTCATCTTCGATATCCCCGACGATTTCTTCAAGGATATCTTCAATGGTCACAAGACCAGAAACACCACCGAATTCATCGACAACAATGGCCATATGATAACGTTCTTCACGGAACTCTTTCAGCAGTCGATCAACGCGTTTACTTTCCGGTACCACAACGGCTGGTCGAATAACTTCTTCGATATCAAATGGATTACTGCCTGAGCCTAAGTATTTAAGTAAGTCCTTCGCAAGAAGAATGCCTTCCACATGGTCTTTATCTTCGCTGATCACAGGGTAGCGAGAGTGTTGAGCATCGGTAATCAAGGCAACCAAGGTATCAAGGTCGTGAGTACGCTCAACCGTAACCATTTGCGAACGCGGGATCATAATGTCACGCACGCGCATTTCGGAGATTTCCATAACACCTTCAAGCATATCGCGGGTGTCATGGTCAATCAGGTCATTGACTTCAGAGTCACGGATAACATCCACAAGCTCTTGGCGATCTTTTGGTTCGCCCTGAAATAATTGACCTAGACGTTCAAAGAAGGACTTTCTACTCGGACCTTCTGCCTTTTCTTTCTTATCTTCGTTAGAAGAGGGAGAATTATCTTCGTTCATTGTTTCTCAATTAAGTAACGCTATCAGAAGTGTGATAGCACACATAGAGAGGCGAACACGAGAATCATTTAGGTGGTTCGCCTTTCCCTGCTGAATAGCCAATGGCTACTCTTTTTCAGCAATGTAAGGGTCTTCATAGCCCATACCTTGCATGATTTCGGTTTCGAGGGACTCCATCTCTTCGGCTTCGTCATCCTCAATATGATCATAACCTAGCAGATGCAAGCTGCCATGTACAACCATATGCGCCCAATGTGCTAACAGAGGCTTGTTCTGTTCAATTGCCTCTTTTTCAACGACTTGGCGGCAAATAATTAAGTCGCCAAGTAAATCTACTTCCATACCTGGAGGGGCTTCAAATGGAAAAGACAACACATTGGTCGGTTTATCTTTACCACGATACTCATGGTTAAGCGTGTGACTTTCTTGTTCATCCACAATGCGAATGGTGACTTCGGCTTGTGGCTGGAAGAGAGGAATCGTCTTATCTAGCCACAATTGGAAATCTTGCTGCGAAGGCAGCCCTTCTTCATTTTCGACTGCCAGTTGCAGATCAAGTTCAATCGCCATGATTATTCCTTAGTGGAAGCAACTTGTGCATTCAGTTCGGCTTTTGCTGCTTCTAGTAACTTCGCATCGCGTTCTTCACGACGACGCTTCTCGAACTCTTTACGCTCTTTCTGGTCTTGTGCTTCCCACTTCTCATACGCGTTAACGATACGAGCAACCACAGGATGACGTACAACGTCGTCTGCTAAGAAGAAGTTAAAGCTGATGTCGTCGACTTCGCTTAGTACTTCAATAGCATGACGAAGACCTGATTTTGCACCACGAGGTAAGTCGATTTGCGTGACGTCACCAGTGATAACTGCGCGAGAGTTAAAACCAATACGTGTTAGGAACATCTTCATCTGCTCAACCGTGGTGTTCTGACTCTCATCAAGAATGATGAAAGCGTCGTTTAGAGTACGACCACGCATGTAAGCAAGAGGGGCTACCTCAATCACGTTACGTTCAATCAGCTTCTCTACGCGCTCAAAGCCCAACATTTCAAATAGGGCATCGTATAGCGGACGTAGGTATGGGTCGACTTTCTGGCTTAAGTCACCAGGTAGGAAGCCCAGTTTCTCACCGGCTTCAACCGCAGGGCGCGTCAATAGAATACGACGGATCTCTTGGCGCTCTAGTGCGTCAACTGCTGCTGCAACAGCAAGATAAGTTTTACCTGTACCAGCTGGGCCAATACCAAAAGAAATATCATGCGTGACCATATTAACCAAGTACTGAGCTTGGTTTGGCGTACGTGGTTTGATCACGCCTTTCTTGGTTTTGACGAAGACTTCTTTACCATGCTCGATATTAGACTCAGTATTCTGCTCAAGAACACCAGACTCTTTAATTGCTAGATGGATCTGTTCAGGCTCAATGTCTGGGATCTCACCTCGTACAGGCGCGGTATCAACATACAGAGTTTTCAGGATATCCAGCGCAGCTGATGCGGTATGAGGTTTACCGACAATTGTAAAATGGTCACTACGGTGGTTAATTTCAACGCCTAGACGACGTTCTAAATGCTTGATGTTGTCATCGAATGGACCGCACAGGATAGCAAGTCGGCGGTTGTCGGAAGGTTCTAGGTTAATTTCTAGAGTTACGATTTTATTACTCAATGTTGCCTCTCATTTTTTGCCACTTAGTGAGAGCCTGATAACGACCAGGCTCTCCATGGCTATTTATACGAGCTTATGGCGTAAAAGTAGCTACACCCAGCTCATCTTCGCGACGTGTTTTCGCCATCATCTGCGTTGGGGAAATCACACTACGAAGATCCATGTCTTTTTCAGTACGTACTAGCTCACCACGCAGTGAGTTCGCAAATACGTCTACGATCTTCACATCAACGAACTGACCAATTAGGTCTGCACTACCTTCAAAGTTTACTACACGGTTGTTTTCTGTACGAGCGCGCAGTTCCATTAGGTTTTTCTTCGAAGGACCTTCAACTAGAACACGTTGTTCTGTGCCAAGCATTAAGCGAGAGTAACGCATCGCTTGAGCATTGATAGTTTGCTGTAGTTCGTAAAGGCGCTCTTTCTTCACTTGTTCTGATACATCACAAGGGTAATCCGCTGCTGGCGTACCTGGACGTGGAGAGAAGATGAAGCTGAAGCTCATGTCAAAGTCTACATCTTTGATTAGCTTCATTGTGTCTTGGAAGTCTTTGTCTGTCTCACCAGGGAAACCAACAATAAAGTCTGAACTGATTTGAATATCAGGACGAGCTTTACGCAGTTTACGGATGATCGACTTGTACTCGATAGCGGTGTGAGGGCGTTTCATCATAGTTAGGATACGGTCACTACCACTTTGCACAGGTAAGTGCAGGAAGCTCACAAGCTCAGGCGTATCTTCGTAAACCGCGATGATGTCGTCAGTGAATTCTAGCGGGTGGCTCGTTGTGAAACGAATACGGTCGATACCATCGATAGACGCAACCAAACGAAGCAGTTCTGCAAATGAACAGATTTCACCGTCGTGTGTTGGACCGCGGTACGCGTTTACGTTTTGACCCAGTAGGTTTACTTCACGTACGCCTTGTTCAGCAAGCTGTGCGATTTCGAACAGTACATCGTCCATTGGACGGCTTACTTCTTCACCACGAGTGTACGGTACGACACAGTAAGTACAGTACTTCGAGCAGCCTTCCATAATAGAAACGAATGCTGTCGCACCTTCAGCGCGAGGTTCTGGTAGGCGGTCGAATTTTTCGATCTCTGGGAACGAAATGTCCATAACTGGTGCGTCATCCGACTGAGATTGTTTGATCATCTCAGGTAGGCGGTGCAGAGTTTGTGGGCCAAAAATAACGTCGACGTATGGTGCACGTTCACGAATATGGTCACCTTCTTGCGTTGCTACACAACCACCTACACCGATAACTACGCCAGGTTTTTTATCTTTTAGTGTTTTCCAGCGGCCAAGCTGGTGGAAAACTTTCTCTTGCGCTTTTTCACGGATCGAACAGGTGTTAAGTAGAAGTACGTCTGCTTCCTCTGGCTCTTCCGTCAGCTCGTAGCCGTTTGCAGCATTAAGCAGGTCGGCCATTTTTGATGAATCGTATTCGTTCATCTGGCAGCCCCAGGTTTTAATTAGCAGTTTCTTACTCATCTCACTTTCGCTCGTTCAGTTGTACTTAAATTGGAGAGCTATTGCTCAAATTATAGCCGCCATCACGGCGGTAAGCGGCGTATTGTACTGCTTTAAAAAGCACCTGACTAGTGATCTGGCTAATTCTCTGCAAAGCCTGATGAAATCTAGTTTTTCGCCCTATGCAGAACAAGGTTTTTTGTTAAACAATTTTGTAAAAATAGCCATGGAAAGTACAATAAAAAACGCCAATTAATCAGCACGATGAAGAGTAAAAAATGAACAAGTATGACATCGCCGTGATCGGTGGCGGTATGGTTGGGGCAGCCGTCGCTGTTGGATTTGCCAAGCAGGGCAGAAGCGTTGTCTTGGTTGAAGGTGCAAAACCCAAAGCTTTTGATGCCGCTCAGGCGATGGATATTCGCGTATCTGCGATTTCGCACCAGTCGGTGGAGTTACTTGATTCACTCGGCGCATGGTCAGAAATTAAAAGTATGCGAGTTTGCCCTTATCGGCGTTTAGAAACTTGGGAGCACCCGGAGTGCCGTACTCGTTTTCACTCTGATGAACTGTCATTGGAGCAGCTAGGTTATATCGTTGAAAACCGCCTAATCCAATTAGGTCTTTGGCAAGTCTTCTCTCAGTATGACAATGTAACCGTGATGTGTCCCGAGCGATTAAAATACATTGAGTTTGCAGATGTAAACCTTGTGACACTAGAAAGTGGGGTGCAGTTTGAAGCTAACTGGGTAATTGGTGCTGATGGTGCAAACTCTAAAGTTCGTCAATTGGCTGGAATTGGTGTGACTGCGTGGGATTACCGACAACACTGCATGTTGATTAACGTGAAAACAGAATTGCCACAGCAAGATATCACTTGGCAACAATTTACTCCTTCAGGCCCGCGTTCATTTTTACCTTTGTGCTCTTTGACTAATGAAGACGGTCAAGAAGTAGGCCAAGGTTCGTTGGTTTGGTATGACTCGCCAAAACGCATTAAACAACTGTGTGCGATGGGTAAACCTCAACTGAGGGAAGAAATCTTACGTCATTTCCCTGCTGAATTGGGCGATATTGAAGTTTTACAGTTTGGCTCATTCCCACTCACTCGTCGTCATGCGCAAAGCTACTCAAGCAAAAATTGCGTGTTAGTGGGTGACTCTGCCCATACGATTAACCCGCTTGCAGGGCAAGGGGTAAACTTAGGCTTCAAAGATGTAGACGTTCTCCTTTCGGTAACAGAACACCAAGAAAAGCTGGAAGATACCTTACTCGCGAAATACGAACGCGCACGTCGACCTGACAACTTACTCATGCAGACGGGCATGGACTTTTTCTATAAAGGTTTTAGCAACGATCTTGGGCCATTGAAGTTCGTACGTAATGCTGCATTGAAGCTTGCTGAAAACTCAGGGCCAATTAAGGCTCAAGTACTGAAATACGCGTTAGGTATGTAGTAAGCTACTAAAATCACAGATAGAAAAAAAGCGAGCCATGAGCTCGCTTTTTTAATTCGGCAAATCTAATGATTTCCCGAGTCCAGAACCAAAAAAAGAAAAAACCCAGCAAAATCATGCTGGGTTTTCCGATAATGGTGCGGAAGGAGAGACTTGAACTCTCACACCTTGCGGCGCCAGAACCTAAATCTGGTGCGTCTACCAATTCCGCCACTTCCGCAACTTGATCTGTAGATATCAAGATAATTGGTAAAATCTCAATATCGTTGTGTATGGCAGGGCTACCTGGATTCGAACCAGGGAATGGCGGCATCAAAAGCCGCTGCCTTACCGCTTGGCGATAGCCCTACATTGCTCTAATAAAAGAGACTTAAATAATGGTGCGGAAGGAGAGACTTGAACTCTCACACCTTGCGGCGCCAGAACCTAAATCTGGTGCGTCTACCAATTCCGCCACTTCCGCGTATTCTGATAGTGTAGATTAATTTAAGATGGTGCGGAAGGAGAGACTTGAACTCTCACACCTTGCGGCGCCAGAACCTAAATCTGGTGCGTCTACCAATTCCGCCACTTCCGCATCTTAAATCTACGTGACTGATAGCTTATGCTAGCAATCCAATCAATGGTGGCTACGACGGGATTCGAACCTGTGACCCCATCATTATGAGTGATGTGCTCTAACCAGCTGAGCTACGTAGCCATTTTAAACTTTTGATCAATAATGGTGCGGAAGGAGAGACTTGAACTCTCACACCTTGCGGCGCCAGAACCTAAATCTGGTGCGTCTACCAATTCCGCCACTTCCGCAACTTGATCTGTAGATATCAAGATAATTGGTAAAATCTCAATATCGTTGTGT
Organism: Vibrio sp. Y10_XG_PY6; assembly: GCF_024181795.1. NCBI lineage: Bacteria > Pseudomonadati > Pseudomonadota > Gammaproteobacteria > Vibrionales > Vibrionaceae > Vibrio > Vibrio sp. Y10_XG_PY6. Next base: position 242,528 of record NZ_JAMZAQ010000004.1, on the reverse strand, counting down.
ATGGCAGGGCTACCTGGATTCGAACCAGGGAATGGCGGCATCAAAAGCCGCTGCCTTACCGCTTGGCGATAGCCCTACATTGCTCTAATAAAAGAGGCTTTAATAATGGTGCGGAAGGAGAGACTTGAACTCTCACACCTTGCGGCGCCAGAACCTAAATCTGGTGCGTCTACCAATTCCGCCACTTCCGCAACTTATTCTGTAGTTATCAAGGTAATTGGTAAAAACCTAAATAACGTTGTTTATGGTGGCTACGACGGGATTCGAACCTGTGACCCCATCATTATGAGTGATGTGCTCTAACCAGCTGAGCTACGTAGCCATTTTAAACTTTTGACCAATAATGGTGCGGAAGGAGAGACTTGAACTCTCACACCTTGCGGCGCCAGAACCTAAATCTGGTGCGTCTACCAATTCCGCCACTTCCGCAACTTGATCTGTAGATATCAAGATAATTAGTAAAATCTCAATATCATTGTATATGGCAGGGCTACCTGGATTCGAACCAGGGAATGGCGGCATCAAAAGCCGCTGCCTTACCGCTTGGCGATAGCCCTACATTGCTCTAATAAAAGAGACTTTAATAATGGTGCGGAAGGAGAGACTTGAACTCTCACACCTTGCGGCGCCAGAACCTAAATCTGGTGCGTCTACCAATTCCGCCACTTCCGCAACTTATTCTGTAGATATCAAGATAATTGGTAAAATCTCAATATCGTTCCTCTATTTCAAGGAAAATAATGGCAGGGCTACCTGGATTCGAACCAGGGAATGGCGGCATCAAAAGCCGCTGCCTTACCGCTTGGCGATAGCCCTACATTGCTCTAATACAAGAGACTTCAATAATGGTGCGGAAGGAGAGACTTGAACTCTCACACCTTGCGGCGCCAGAACCTAAATCTGGTGCGTCTACCAATTCCGCCACTTCCGCAACTTGATCTGTAGATATCAAGATAATTGGTAAAATCTTAATATCATTGTATGTGGCAGGGCTACCTGGATTCGAACCAGGGAATGGCGGCATCAAAAGCCGCTGCCTTACCGCTTGGCGATAGCCCTACATTGCTCTAATAAAAGAGACTTCAATAATGGTGCGGAAGGAGAGACTTGAACTCTCACACCTTGCGGCGCCAGAACCTAAATCTGGTGCGTCTACCAATTCCGCCACTTCCGCAACTTATTCTGTAGTTATCAAGGTAATTGGTAAAAACCTAAATAACGTTGTTCATGGTGGCTACGACGGGATTCGAACCTGTGACCCCATCATTATGAGTGATGTGCTCTAACCAGCTGAGCTACGTAGCCATCTTTTGGAGCGAGACAATATAAACCTTCACGCTCTCAGTGACAACCCCTTTTATAAAGGAATCTCACTTGAATAATGGCAGGTCTACCTGGATTCGAACCAGGGAATGGCGGCATCAAAAGCCGCTGCCTTACCGCTTGGCGATAGACCTGCAGGCAATAGTCACAATGACTATTTAAAATATGGTGCGGAAGGAGAGACTTGAACTCTCACACCTTGCGGCGCCAGAACCTAAATCTGGTGCGTCTACCAATTCCGCCACTTCCGCATCTATTCCTAATTGCTCTGATAAAAAGAACACTTAGGAATGGTGGCTACGACGGGATTCGAACCTGTGACCCCATCATTATGAGTGATGTGCTCTAACCAGCTGAGCTACGTAGCCAAAACCATATTTTTTGCTCTCAACGCTTTGTTGCCTTGTCGTTGGGAACGGCGCGCATTATGCGAAGTTGAGTGAGATCCGTCAACAGTTTTTTTTAATAAATTTCGGAAAAAACCTCGTTCGCTTCCTTTTTAAACAAAGAGGCGTGTTTATGATCTAAAACTGGAAATAAATTAGCTTGCAGTTAGGTAATTTATTTTTGCTCATTTACTTAAGGTATTAAAAAAGCCAGCTTAGCAGCTGGCTTTTAGTGTAAATGAAGTGTTTAAAACTCATTCATTTAATTAAACATTGAAGCGGAAGTGTACAACATCACCATCTTTTACGATGTAGTCTTTACCTTCTAGACGCCATTTACCTGCGTCTTTTGCGCCATTTTCACCATTGAATTGGATGAAATCGTCGTAACCGACTACTTCTGCACGAATAAAGCCTTTCTCGAAGTCAGTGTGGATCTTACCTGCAGCCTGAGGCGCAGTTGCACCAACAGGGATTGTCCACGCACGTACTTCTTTAACACCCGCCGTGAAGTAGGTGTGTAGAGTCAGTAGCTCGTAACCAGAGCGAATTACACGGTTCAGCCCCGGTTCTTCGATCCCCATATCCGCTAGGAATTCTTCGCGATCTTCATCTTCTAGTTCAGATAGTTCAGATTCGATAGCTGCACATACAGGTACAACGACGTTGTTTTCTTTTTCTGCGAACTCGCGAACCGCATCTAGATATGGGTTATTTTCGAAACCATCTTCGTTTACGTTTGCAATGTACATAGTTGGCTTCAGTGTAAGGAAGTTTAGGTAGCCGATTGCTGCTAACTCTTCTTTAGATAGCTCAACTGTGCGCGCCATGCCGCCTTCAGTTAGTACTGGTAACAGTTTTTCTAGTACTGTTAGTTCAAATTTTGCGTCTTTATCGCCGCCTTTTGCCTTCTTCGCGTTACGTTGAATCGCTCGCTCACAAGAATCAAGGTCAGCCATTGCAAGTTCAAGGTTGATCACTTCGATATCTTCGATAGGTGAAACTTTACCTGAAACATGAACAATGTTTTCGTTTTCAAAACAACGTACAACGTGGCCAATCGCGTCTGTTTCACGGATGTTAGCTAGGAATTTGTTACCTAAACCTTCACCACGTGATGCACCAGCAACAAGACCAGCGATGTCCACGAACTCCATCGTCGTTGGAAGAACTCTCTGTGGGTTAACGATCTTAGCTAGTGCGTCTAGACGTAGATCTGGCACAGGAACCACACCAGTGTTTGGTTCAATGGTACAGAACGGGAAGTTTGCTGCTTCGATACCCGCTTTAGTTAGTGCGTTGAACAGAGTTGATTTACCTACGTTAGGTAGACCAACGATGCCACATTTAAAACCCATGATAGTAACCTTATTCAGCTTTGAACGTGTGGAGGCGATTTTGTGCTTTAGATAGGCCATCCTTAATCAGGATATCTAGACAACGAACAGCCTCATCAGCTGCTGCATCTAAAAGCTCTTGCTCTTTAGCTGGCGCTTTACCTAATACAAAACCCGCCACTTTATCTTTGTGTCCCGGATGACCAATGCCAATGCGAAGACGATAAAAATCTTTGTTATTGCCCAGTTTGCTAATGGTGTCACGCAGACCGTTGTGTCCACCGTGACCCCCACCTTTTTTAAACTTAGCGACACCTGGCGGTAAGTCTAGCTCGTCATGAGCGACCATGATCTCTTCAGGTTTAATTTGATAAAATTTCGCAAGCGCTGCGATCGATTTACCTGATAGATTCATGAAGGTGGTTGGGATAAGCAAACGGAGATCCTGGCCATTGACCATAATGCGTCCTGTTAGACCAAAAAACTTTGGTTCGTTCTTCAGTGTAACGTTGTGAACGCGTGCTAATTCTTCTACAACCCAAGCGCCCGCATTGTGACGAGTTCTGGCGTATTCTGGTCCTGGATTAGCAAGACCAACAAGAAGTTTGATTTGTTGACTCAAGGTTAGGATCTCTCTGGAATCTCAAAAAGCGCAGTATGATAGCACAGAATTCTCGCAGTGGGCGACCAAGGGATTTTCTGGTTATCAGTACAAATAAAAAAACACCCCAAAGAGGGGTGCTTTTGAAATCAGTGTAACTGAAATGTCCGTATTAGTTGAACATTGCAGAGATTGACTCTTCGTTGCTGATACGACGAATCGCTTCAGCTAGCATGCGAGATAGGCTTAGTGTTGTCACTTTGCCTGTTGCAGCCATCTCTTTAGATAGAGAGATAGAGTCAGTTACGATAACTTGGTCAAGAACTGAGTTCTTGATGTTGTCCGCAGCGTTGCCTGAGAATACAGCGTGAGTAGCGTAAGCGAATACACGCTTAGCACCGCGCTCTTTTAGTGCTTCAGCTGCTTTACATAGTGTGCCACCTGTGTCGATCATGTCATCAACGATCACACAGTCACGACCTTCAACATCACCGATTAGGTTCATTACTTCAGAAACGTTTGCACGTGGACGACGCTTATCTACGATTGCGATGTCGATGTCGCCTAGTGCTTTTGCTGTTGCGCGAGCACGAACAACGCCACCTAGGTCAGGAGATACCACAACAGGGTTATCTAGACCGCGAGCCTGCATATCTTCAAGTAGCACTGGCGTGCCGAAGATGTTGTCTACAGGTACATCGAAGAAGCCTTGAATTTGCTCTGCGTGTAGGTCGATAGTTAGAACGCGGTCAACACCAACGTTAGATAGGAAATCAGCAACAACTTTTGCAGTAATTGGCACACGCGCAGAACGTACACGACGGTCTTGGCGAGCGTAGCCGAAGTAAGGGATAACTGCAGTGATACGGCCTGCTGAAGCACGGCGCATTGCATCAATCATAACAACCAATTCCATTAGGTTGTCGTTAGTCGGTGCACAAGTGGATTGAATGATGAAAACATCGCTACCACGAACATTCTCATTGATTTGAACTGCAACTTCGCCATCAGAAAAGCGAGAAACAGATGCATCACCAAGAGAGATGTAAAGACGATCAGCAATACGTTGGGCTAGTTCAGGTGTTGCGTTACCAGCAAATAGCTTCATATCAGGCACGGTGGAAACCTCGGGTTTGCGTCCAGTTTAAATAGGTCGGTGTGAGGCTGATTGGTATTCAGCCAAAGTCTCTTTTAATGGCGAAATATTGCGCCCTTGAGCGACAAATGCCGAGACTTTATCAGAGAGTTGTGCAAGGATAGTTTCTGCTTCAGATTTGCTCGAAAATTCAGCAAAAACGCAAGATCCTGTCCCCGTCAATCTTGACGGCGCGTATTGTAGCAGCCAAGAAAGTTGCTTATCAACCTCTGGGTAGAGCATTCGTACAATTTTTTCGCAATCGTTTACGCTTGGCGTATTTAAAAGTGTTTCTAGATCTCGTTTTGGGGTGTTTCGAGTCAGATCTGGATGACAAAAAACGTCGACGGTTGCGATAGAAACATTCGGTCTGACGACTAAATACCACTTTTCTTCGGGATAAGCGGGGGAGAGTTTCTCGCCAACACCTTCAGCAAAAGCTGCAAATCCGCGCACAAACACGGGCACGTCTGCGCCCAGTTTTAAACCAATTTCAGCCAGTTCGTCGTCAGTTAGATTCAGCTGCCATAAGTAGTTCAGTGCCACTAATGCTGTAGCCGCGTTCGATGAGCCCCCACCAATGCCCCCACCCATAGGCAGCACTTTCTGTAGCTCAATATGTGCGCCAAAAGGGCACTCTGAGTATGCTTGAAGTGCGGTTGCTGCTTTCCAAATTAAATTGTCTTGAAGAGGCACACCTTCTATATCTGGAGAAATCGTAATATCACCAGAATGGTTTGCTTGAATGGTGAGCTCATCGCCGTGATCGACGAATTGGAATAAGGTTTGTAACTCGTGGTAGCCATTCTCTGTACGGCCGTTGATATATAGAAAGAGATTCAATTTCGCTGGTGATGGCCAGCGTGTTGAAAGTTCAATCATTGGGTGATGTTCCATTTTGTGATCACTAGATTTATTTTTACGTCAGCAGTGGTGAGTTTCAGCTTATTTGGCAGTGGTAGAGACTGCTCATGCCATTGAACGTCGCCATACCGTTGATAAGCAATACGCCAATCATTTAAACCAATTTGTTTGTTTAACGCTTGCAGTGTATTGGTTGAGGACAATTGGAATTTGTCGGCATCGGTCGGTAGGCCTAATAGCCAGTCAGGCATGTGTTCAACGGGCATCATTAACCCCGTAAGACGGTAAATTAGCTGGTTTGCACTGCGAGAGGAAAGGACCTGATCGTCGTAAGTTTCTACTGTGGCACCTTGTGGGGTGATGGTGAGCTTTAATGCCGTTTGTCCGAGAATCGTAGTTAAACGTAGTTGACTGAGTGCTGAAGAATGTTTCCAGTAGAAATTTAAATTTTGTCTTTGGTCTGGGCCAATATAACCAAGTTTTCCCGTTGCTTGAAAATCTTGGATGGTCTCGAGTCGTTGCTCATGAGCTTGCCATTCAACGCTGGTAACACTTTCAGGAACGGAGGAACAACCAGCGAGCAGTAAGCTCGACAAGAAAAAAAGAATAAAGGAGCGTAACGTCATGTTTGATGGCTTATTAATCAGTTTCGTCGGGAATCGCTCACAACTATAGCATTGAAAAGTCGCAGTTAGGAAAACAAATCCGGCTTACCCTTTCAATAAATGCGTGCTTACAGTAAAATTCTGGACCTATTTTATAACCTATCCCAGAGATACCACGTTAGATGTCCTTGCTTGCTATTGGAATCAATCACAATACAGCGTCTGTCGACTTGCGAGAGAAGGTGGCGTTTGGTCCGGATAAACTCGGCCCTGCACTCGAGCAACTTAGAGAGCACGAAGCGGTTAACGGCAGTGTGATTGTTTCAACCTGTAACCGAACTGAGTTGTACTGCGATGTTAAGCAAGGAGCGCGAAATAAGTTAATCGATTGGCTTGCTCAGTTTCATCAAGTGAGCCGCGAAGATTTAATGCCGAGTTTGTATGTTCATGAAGAACAAGCCGCAATTAAGCATTTGATGCGCGTATCATGTGGGCTAGATTCTCTGGTGTTGGGTGAGCCTCAAATTTTGGGGCAGGTAAAGCAAGCATTTTCTGACTCGCGAGATCATCAAGCGGTCGATGCTTCAATTGATAAACTGTTTCAAAAGACGTTCTCAGTCGCCAAGCGTGTGAGAACAGAAACAGATATCGGCGGTAATGCTGTGTCCGTGGCTTATGCCGCATGTACATTGGCAAAACATATTTTTGAGTCGTTATCTGATTCAACCGTGCTTTTGGTTGGTGCCGGTGAGACGATTGAACTGGTCGCGAAGCATTTAGCATCCAACGGCTGCACAAAAATGATTGTCGCGAACCGTACCAAAGAGCGCGCGCAAGGCTTAGCGGATCAATTTGGCGCAGAAGTCATCAGTTTAAACGAAATTCCTGAACATTTGGCGAAAGCGGATATCGTGATTAGCTCAACGGCGAGCCCATTGCCTATTATTGGCAAAGGTATGGTCGAAACGGCTCTGAAGCAGCGCCGACATCAGCCTATCTTATTAGTCGATATTGCGGTGCCACGAGATGTCGAGTCGGAAGTTGGTGAGCTGAACGACGCATATTTGTATTCAGTTGATGACTTGCAATCTATCATCGACAGCAACATTGAGCAGCGTAAAGTCGAAGCGATTCAAGCTGAAGCGATTGTTAGTGAAGAAAGCGCTGCGTTTATGACATGGTTGCGTTCACTGCAAGCCGTCGATAGTATTCGCGACTATCGCAAATCAGCCAACGAAATTCGTGAAGAGTTACTGAGCAAAAGTTTGCAATCTTTAGCGGCAGGCGCAGATCCGGAGAAAGTGCTGCGCGAGCTGAGTAATAAACTCACCAACAAACTGATTCACGCCCCAACTCGCGCATTGCAAAGTGCAGCAGAGCAAGGCGAACCAGCAAAATTAACGATTATCCGCCAAACACTTGGCTTGGATGATCTATAACTCACGCTTTTTATTAAGAAAACGACACTATGAAAGCCTCTATTCTGACTAAGCTAGAAACGCTAGTAGAACGTTACGAAGAAGTTCAACATCTTCTTGGTGATCCTGATGTTATTGGAGATCAGGACAAATTCCGTGCTCTATCAAGAGAGTACTCTCAGCTAGAAGAAGTAACCAAGTGCTTCCAAGCTTATCAACAAGCGCAAGAAGATCTTGTCGCCGCTGAAGAGATGGCAAACGAAGACGACGAAGAAATGCGTGAAATGGCGCAAGAAGAAATCAAAGAAGCGAAAGCGACGATTGAGCGTCTTACTGATGAGCTACAGATTCTTCTTCTGCCAAAAGATCCGAACGATGATCGTAACTGTTTCCTAGAAATTCGCGCAGGTGCGGGTGGCGACGAAGCGGGTATTTTCGCGGGTGACTTATTCCGTATGTACAGCAAGTACGCAGAAAAGCGTGGCTGGCGCATCGAAGTGATGTCTTCAAACGAAGCTGAACACGGTGGTTACAAAGAGATGATCGCAAAAGTGAGCGGCGATGGTGCGTACGGCGTACTGAAGTTTGAGTCTGGCGGTCACCGTGTGCAACGTGTTCCTGCAACTGAATCCCAAGGCCGTGTGCATACTTCTGCATGTACCGTAGCGGTGATGGCGGAAATCCCAGAGGCGGATCTGCCAGAAATCAAAGCAGCAGACCTGAAAATCGATACGTTCCGTGCATCTGGCGCGGGTGGTCAGCACGTTAACACCACGGATTCTGCAATCCGTATTACCCACTTACCAACGGGTACGGTGGTAGAGTGTCAGGACGAGCGTTCACAGCACAAGAACAAAGCGAAAGCGATGGCGGTTCTTGCTGCTCGTATCGTTCAAGCGGAAGAAGAGCGTCGTGCCGCAGAAGTGTCTGATACACGTCGTAACCTTCTAGGTTCTGGTGACCGTAGTGACCGTATTCGTACATACAACTACCCACAAGGTCGTGTGTCTGATCACCGCATCAACCTGACCATCTACCGTTTGAACGAAGTGATGGAAGGTGACCTGCAGAGCTTGATTGATCCTGTGATTCAAGAGCACCAAGCAGACCAACTTGCGGCGCTCGCAGAGAACGGCTAATCGATGAGCCAAGTTCAATCGATTGAGCAAGCACTGAAAAGTGCGACGGCGAAACTGGCAGAAGGCGGCAAAGAGTCGCCTTCTCTCGATGCAGCTGTACTCCTCTGCCATGTCCTTGGCAAACCACGAACTTATCTACTGACCTGGCCAGAAAAAGCATTAGAAGCAGAGCAACAAGCAAAATTCGACGCTCTACTTGAACGACGTTTAACTGGTGAACCCGTCGCTTATATTATTGGTGAGCGAGAGTTTTGGTCTCTACCGTTCAAAGTTTCTCCCTCTACCTTGATCCCAAGACCGGATACAGAACGTTTGGTCGAAGTTGCACTCGATAAGACCTATGAGCAAACAGGGCCTATTTTAGATCTTGGAACGGGGACGGGGGCAATTGCTATCGCACTCGCATCTGAAATGCCAAAACGTCAAGTGATGGGCGTAGATCTCAAGCAAGAAGCGAAAGCACTTGCAGAGTACAATGCTGAGCAGCTAAACATCAAAAATGTGACCTTTGCTCAAGGCAGTTGGTTCGAGCCTATTGCAGAGGGTACGAAGTTTGCTTTAATTGTCTCCAATCCGCCGTATATTGATGAAAAAGATCCACATTTATCCCAAGGTGATGTGCGCTTTGAGCCAAAATCTGCATTAGTTGCTAAAGAGAATGGCTTAGCTGATATTCGTCATATCTCGGATTTTGCTCGTCAGTATCTTGAAGTAGGCGGTTGGCTGGCATTCGAACATGGTTATGATCAAGGTGAGGCGGTGCGTGAGATAATGCTAGGTTTTGGTTACCAACAGGTCGCTACGGAAAAAGATTATGGCGGTAACGATCGAGTAACACTTGGTTGCCTGGCCAGTTAATCATGGAAGTCAGCAAACACTAACTAAAAAGAGAAGAAGAATGTACGTAGCTCTAAAACACATACACTTAGTGACGATTGCGCTCAGCGCGACACTATTATCGATCCGATTTGTGTTAATGATGATGAACTCACCGAAGCGAAATAATCGCTTTTTGAAAGTGTTTCCCCACATCGTTGATACTGCATTGCTAGTGTCAGGTATCGCGCTTATTTTCATTACTGGTTTCATCCCGTTTACTGATGCCGCACCGTGGTTAACAAACAAAATCACCTGCGTACTGGCGTACATTGCACTCGGTTTCTTCTCGTTGAAGCTTGCGAAAAACAACCTACTGAAGATATTTGGCTTTTTCGGCGCATTAGGTTGGTTAGTCATGGCTGCAAACATTGCTGTGTCTAAGAGCCCTACGTTATTTGGATAAGACGTCATGTTAGAGTTTTTTGACGAAGATTTTGACAATATACCGTTGGTGGAAGGTGCGCTTGAGCTAAACAAAGCGATTAACCCAGAAACCAAAGTACATTGGGCGAAACAAGAGTTAGAGCGTCTTTACAAAGATGCAGAAGCCACGCTTGTTCATGAAACCGATGAAGAGCAGCGATTTGATGCATTCCTACGACTGTTTTTCCATGAGTGGGGATTCAAAGGCGACGAGCAGGAATACTTTATTTCGGACAACAGCTTTATCGATAAAGTGTTGGAGCGCCGAAAAGGTATTCCGGTTAGTTTAGGTTCGATTTTATTATATCTAGGCAAAAAGCTGGGTTTCCCGTTGAAGGGAGTTACTTTCCCTACTCAGTTTCTGCTAAAAGTCGATTGGATGCATAAAAAGCCAGACTACATTAACCCATTTAATGGTGAGTATGTGGGGGAAAGAATTCTCCAAGCTTGGCTTATTGGGCAAGAAGGACCGTTGGCTCAGTTAAAGCCAGAACACTTTGAAGAAGCTGACAATCCAACCATTATTGGTCGCTGGTTAGCGTTGATCAAAAGCGCGATGTTACGTGAAGAGCACTACACGCTGGCGTTGCGTTGTACGAACCTTGCGTTAACCTTTGTGCCAGATGACCCATACGAGATTCGTGATCGTGGTTTTATCTTCCAACAGCTAGAGTGCCCTCAAGTGGCGGTGTCAGATTTTCAGTACTTTATTGACCAATGCCCTGACGATCCGGCTTCTGAGCTACTAAAATCACAAGTTAATGTGATGAGTGAAACGCACGTCACACTTCACTAATTTTATCGATGTGCCGAACTGTGGCGTGTCGTGGACAGAAAAAGAGAATCAAAATGGAACAGAAAATAGTTAATATCGGCGACATTCAGGTTGCTAACGACAAGCCATTCACCTTATTTGCAGGTATGAACGTTCTTGAGTCTCGTGATCTTGCGATGCAGATCTGTGAGCACTACGTAAAAGTAACGGAAAAACTTGGCATTCCTTACGTATTTAAGGCGTCGTTTGACAAAGCAAACCGCAGTTCTGTTCATTCATACCGTGGCCCAGGCCTTGAAGAAGGTATGAAAATCTTCCAAGAGCTAAAAGACACATTTGGTGTGAAGATCATCACTGACGTTCACACTGAAGCGCAAGCTCAACCTGTCGCTGACGTGGTAGACGTTATTCAGCTTCCTGCATTCCTAGCTCGTCAAACTGACCTTGTTGAAGCTATGGCCAAAACAGGTGCGATTATCAACGTGAAGAAACCTCAATTTATGAGCCCAGGTCAAGTGGGTAACATCGTTGAGAAGTTCGCGGAATGCGGTAACGACAAGATCATCCTATGTGAGCGCGGCTCTTGCCACGGTTACGATAACCTAGTCGTAGACATGCTTGGCTTTGGTGTGATGAAAAATGCGTCGAAAGGCAGCCCAATCATCTTTGACGTGACGCACTCACTACAGATGCGTGACCCGTCAGGTGCGGCGTCTGGCGGTCGTCGTGAGCAGACAGTTGAACTTGCGAAAGCGGGTCTAGCAACAGGCATCGCAGGTCTATTTATCGAGGCGCATCCAAACCCAGACCAAGCACGCTGTGATGGCCCATCTGCACTGCCGCTAGATAAGTTAGAACCGTTCCTAGCGCAAATGAAATCTCTTGATGATCTGATCAAGAGCTTTGCAGATATCGATATCAAGTAAACGCCAGATGACTGGTGATCAAATGCAATAGCCAACCTCGTGTTGGCTATTTTTTTATCAGATGGCGCATCATTCTCAGCTTCTTGCTGTAAAGGCTCTAGGCCGCTGGGAATGTGCATCAGTGACTCCCAATAAGAAAAAAGGTAAATAAATGAAGCAGCGTCTGATTATTAAAACTGCGTTGAGTGCCGCTATTTTGGCCTCGTTAGCTGGGTGTGCTACGCAACCTGCACCAGAATGGAATGCCGATACAACCTATAAATTGACCGTGCTACACACTAACGATCATCACGGTCGTTTTTGGCAAAATCGATACGGCGAGTACGGTATGGCGGCACGTAAAACGTTAATCGATGATTTGCGTGAAGAAATACAAGCAGAGGGGGGCAGTGTGTTACTGCTTTCTGGTGGTGACATCAACACTGGAGTACCTGAGTCTGATTTACAAGATGCCGAGCCAGATTTTAAAGGCATGAGCAAAATTGGTTACGATGCGATGGCGCTAGGTAATCATGAGTTTGATAATCCATTGGATGTGCTTTTCAAGCAGCAAGAGTGGGCAAGTTTTCCGATGTTGTCTGCCAATATTTACGATAAAAATACTGGCAAGCGCCTATTCCAACCGTACGCGATGTTTAACAAACTGGGTATTAAGATTGCAGTAATTGGTCTTACAACCGAAGATACAGCGAAACTTGGCAACCCTGAATTCATTGAACAAATTGACTTCCGTGACCCAAAAGAAGAAGCCAAGAATCTAATTGCTGAGCTGAAAGAAACAGAGTACCCAGACCTTATTTTTGCTGTCACACATATGGGACACTATGAGAATGGCAATAGAGGTATCAATGCCCCTGGCGATGTGGCGTTAGCTCGTTATTTGAATGAAGGTGATCTGGATATGATTGTCGGCGGTCACTCACAAGAGCCGGTTTGTATGGAAGGTCCAAACGTCATCAAAAAGAGTTTTAAACCGGGTGATGAATGTCAGCCTGATCAACAAAATGGTGCTTATATTGTTCAGGCACATGAGTGGGGGAAATATGTGGGACGCGCCGATTACGAGTTTCGTAATGGTGAACTCTCGATGGTGAGCTACGATCTGATCCCAGTAAACTTGAAAAAGAAAATTAAAGTTGATGGCCAGTCCCAACGAGTTTTGATCCAAGAAGAGATTGAACAAGACGAAACGATGCTTGAGTTTCTTCGTCCTTATCAAGAAAAAGGTCAGGGCAAGCTAAACGTGAAGATTGCAGAATCTAACGGTAAGCTTGAGGGTGACCGCAATGTGGTGCGTTACCAGCAAACTAACTTAGGTCGATTGATTGCAACGGCTCATATGGAACGTGCAAAAGCAGATTTCGCCGTAATGAATTCTGGCGGCGTTCGTGATTCGATTGCAGCAGGTGACATTACCTACAAAGATGTGCTGACTGTTCAGCCATTTGGCAATATGGTCTCTTACGTTGATATGACGGGCAAAGAAGTATTGGATTACCTAAATGTCGTTGCAACTAAGCCTGTCGACTCTGGAGCTTACGCGCAGTTTGCGGGTATTGCGATGAGTATCAATAATGGTGAGGTAACCAATGTGTTCATTGGGAATAAGCAACTTCGCTTAGATGGTAATTACCGCTTTACCGTACCAAGCTATAATGCCGCTGGTGGTGATGGTTACCCTAAAATCGACGATCATCCAGGGTATGTAAATACAGGTTTTACCGATGCTGAGGTTTTGAAGGATTATTTAGAAACACACAGCCCTATTGATGTTAATGAGTATGCCCCTTCAGGTGAAATCACGTATTTAGTTGATACGGCGATTGAACAGTAACCCAACAGAGAAAAAGCGATTGACTCAAACTCGCTGATATCATTAACTAAAAGCGCAGATCCAATTCAATCTGCGCTTTTTGTTTTTATGAGGAGAATCTTGATGACTCCGGCCATTAATCTTGCGAAAAAGAAAAAAATTCCACACACGATTCATCAGTATGAGCACGACCCTAGAGCCGATAGTTATGGCTTGGAGGCTGCTGAAGTATTGGGGCAGGATCCGAAAACAGTATTTAAAACCTTGCTGTTCTGCTTGAACGGCGAGCCAAAGAACCTTGCGGTTGCGATTATCCCTGTTGATCAAAAGCTGAACCTAAAACTGGCAGCGAAAGCTGCGAAGGGCAAAAAGGCCGATATGGCTGATCCGGAAATCGCGCAAAAGACCACAGGTTATGTTGTTGGTGGGATTAGCCCACTGGGGCAGAAGAAAGTCTTACCTACTTTTTTGCACGAAAGCGCAGCAGAGCAAGACACAATCTGTGTAAGCGCAGGGAAGAGAGGATTAGAGATTGAACTCGCCCCGAGAGATTTGCTTGGATTAACTCGTGGTCAGTTTGCACCTCTTTGTTTGTAAACTCATGACAAATAAAAAGGACGCTCATGAGCGTCCTTTTTTGATCTTGCCTGTCAGTGAAGCGTTACTTCTTCAGACTCAATGTACCACCGGTGCGTTTAGCTGGTTTGCTTGGCTTCGCGGCATTTGGGTTCATGTAATGCTGCTTAGGCTTACTCGGTGATTGAGGCTTGTTTGCTGAGTGCGTATTGCTCGATGCATCTGGTTTACGGTGTGATTTACCATGCTCGCTTTGCGGTCTGCTGCGTTCACCTTGTGGTTTCGTTTTGTAATGTTCTTTTGCTGGACGTCCGCCTTCGTCTTCACGCTGACGGCGCTTTTGTTGACCTTTTTTCGAATTTGGTGCGTGACGGAATTCATCAGCATTGTTACCACGGAAAGTTCGTGTCTTCTGGTTACGACGAGCAGTAGAATCTTGGTTTTCTTCACGGCTATCAAACAGCTTTGCGTCGGTCGCTTTATGAATATTACGACCTCTAGAGTCTGTTTTTGATGCCTCTTCTGTACCCACCGAACCATCGCACATAGCAAGAATCTCAGCGACTTCATCGTCAGTTAAGTAACGCCATTTTCCGTTCGGAATACCGTCAAGAGAGATATTCATGATTCGAACACGACGAAGCTTAAAGACTTCGTAACCTAGTGCTTCACACATACGACGGATTTGGCGGTTAAGTCCTTGAGTGAGCACAATACGGAAAGAGAACTTAGTCTCTTTCGTTACCTTACAAGGTAGAGTGACGGTATCGAGAATCTTAACGCCGCTCGACATCTGTTTGAGAAACTCACCTGTAATCGGTTTGTCCACGCGCACAACGTACTCTTTTTCGTGGCTGTTGCCAGCACGGAGGATTTTGTTGACGATATCGCCATCGTTGGTCAAAAAAATCAGACCATCAGAGGGTTTATCCAAGCGGCCGATCGGAAAGATACGTTTTTTGTGACCGATAAAATCAACGATGTTCCCGGGTACATCTCGTTCTGTTGTACAGGTGATGCCTGTTGGTTTATTGAGAGCGATATAAATCGGCTTCTCTTTTGCTGCAACTGGCTTACCATCCACACAAACATCATCACCAGGTAGTACTTTTGTTCCCATTTCAGGCTTGTTTCCATTAATGGTGACACGACCTTGTTCAATCAGTCTGTCTGCCTCACGGCGTGAACAAAAGCCAGTTTCACTGATGAATTTATTTAATCGTTTAGCGTTGTCTTGTGACATTTTTGTCTCCTAACGTTTCACAACGGCGAATGAAGTTTCCTTCCCGTGAAAGGGAAGGAAGAATAAGGGCGGGCATTCTAGCATTAGGGTGAAATTTAGCCCAACCGTTTTTGGTGACGTTCGCGAGTTTCTAATTTCTTTTCCGCACTTTTTCTCAGTAGAACGTAAACGGCTCCGGTTCCACCGTGAAAGCGTTGCGCACTATGCACGCACTGAACTTCTCTGATTTGTTGTAGCCAGCTGCTAACAAAGCTTTTCATTAGTGCTGGTGGATTTGAGCGTTCTCCTCGGCCGTGGACAATAACGACCGTTCGTATGTCCATTGATAGGCACTGTTTTAAAAACTTTACGACTTCATCACGAGCTTCTTTCAATGTTTTACGATGCAGATCTAGGCGTGCTTGGATTGGATATTTGCCAAGACGAAGCTTCCGGTAAACCCCGTCTTGTACGCCATCACGTTTAAACTCAACAAAGTCCTCTGGTTTCAGCATTTCTGCGTGATCAAGTGACAGGTATTCTGGGTCATCTTCTGTTAGCCAGATTGCTGCTTCTCTCTTGGCGAGCTGTGCTTCGGTTACTTGGTGTACTTTTTTGTGTTCGGCGGTGTCTTGAGTGATCGGCTTTACATCGCCCATCATCTGTTGGAACAGATCAAAATCGTCATCGTGAGACATAGTAGTAATCTCATTAAGAACAGGGAGGAATAATAGGATTATATCAATGAGTGGTGCATTGAGATCAAATAAAAAACCGGAGTAGGCAAGTAACCGACTCCGGTGCAAAGCGTTTCTAGAGCTAAGCGAGATCTAGTGAGGAGATTTGTCGTTCATGATCTTGTATATGAAGAAACCGCCGTAAAATAACATCAGACCAATTGCCCCAAAGATTACTATCATTGACGATAGACCCACTGCATTACCAAATAGGAGATCAAGCCAAAAGTCCATACGTTTCCTCCAAGATGTTCCCGACAGGCATAAAACTAAATGGCAGTGCCTTGTTGCACACTGATCTGGATCAATTATGTTGCTAAGGTTAATAAACTGTATTTTGTTGTGAGTTATCAGTCACATTTTACGTGCTAGTGTTCAGTTATTCATCAAACGAATTAAGACCTAAGGTTTTTTTGTAAAAAGCACTTGCGTCACAGTTCAGAATCCGTAATATACGCATTCGTTGACGGGGACAAGTCCTCAGTTAAACATATCGGTGAATAGCGCAGTTTGGTAGCGCATCTGGTTTGGGACCAGAGGGTCGGGGGTTCGAATCCCTCTTCACCGACCACTTTTAGAAAGCCTGCTCAATGAGCAGGCTTTCGTCGTTTTAGCGGTCGCAGATTTAGCTTTGATAGTATCGAACCAAATGGGGTTCGCCTGAAGTTAGAATATGGCTCTTCACCAACCGTATTAGAAAAAGCCGTAGCAGAAATGCTACGGCTTTTTTGCATTCGGTGGTATTTGTTTGGGACCTGTGGGGTGGGGACTGGTGCGCCAGTCCGATGGAATGCCAGTCCAATCGAATCCCTACTTCACCGACCACTTTCAGAAAGCCTGCTCAATGAGCTGGCTTTTGTCGTTTCAGCGATAGCAAATTTGACTTTGATAGTATCGAACCAAATGAGGTTCGACTGACGTTGGAATATGGCGCTTCACCGACACGTATTGAGAGGAAGGCTCTACAGAAATGTAGGGCCTTTTCATTTTTTAGAGCGAGTAAATATATTACTTGATGTCACACGAGATGGTGCTGATAGGAGTTTCAGAAGTTGTGAAGCAAACATAAGCGGTCTTTGGATGGTTTGGACCAACTTTGATGTAACCTGCTTTTAGTTCGTCTTCATCAAACGTGACAGAGTGAGATTTGCTCGTACTTCCATCAAAATAAACAGCTTCAAAGCCTTGATTCATCATATGTGCGACGCGATTTCGGGTGTGGTTAGTGGAAAAAGTGATGTTCGCACAACGCATCATTGGTTTTTCGGTAATAAGAAACTGGCCACTCTCTTTATCTAATACCCCGCCTTTTGCTTCCGGGGTTATATCAATAGCTTGAAAATTTTCTACGTTACATGACGGTTTAGCATAAGCAAGCGATGAAGTGAGCATCATGCTGCTCACGCATAGGAACAAAGCTTTAAATTTCATATGAGTTATTATGTATCCACATAGGTTAGAGTCGTTTTAGCAGAGGAGTAAACCATTGTCAGTGATCGTGTTAGCGTGATGCCTTGCTATTCATCATTGATGAGGCCGGCTGCCTTCAAATAAATTTCTAAATATGGCACCTAGCTTGGCGGGTTTTACCGAGTGGTTTTATGTCAAAGCCCCTTTTTTTAAGCAGCTCAATCAGATTATCTTTACCAACTAAATGCAAACTGCCGACAACAACGGTATAGCGACCCGAACGTTGAGGTAGGACACTGCCAGTATCAAGTTTTTTTGCCCAATCTCGATTGCGCTCATATAAGAAAGCCTGATTAAAATCTTCTGTTGCTTGATCGGTTAATGATGCCTCGACCAACATACTACCATCACCGCTCTTCCAGCTTTCTATCAAACACTGAACCAATTCTTCCCCACCGTCATATTCTTCAATTGACGAGAGGAGCATCTCTTTACCGCCTTCTGATTGACCTGCTATTAAATCGATTTGGAATTGCACGGACTCCAGTGGAATGACCGGGATTTGTTTTTTATCAGCGAGTCCTATTAAGTGCATGTCGACCCCTTTATCAGAGACATACCCCAGTTTGTTGACTAAAGCGAGTTGGATGGTTAATGCAGTCGTCCATGGTGGAGAATTTAAAAGTTGAGTTTCTGGCAACCCTAAATCTTGTGCTATCTCGACTAAGTGGCGACGTTGAGCCTTGTCTAAAACATCTTTAGAAAGGATGGTTGTTTGTGGGTAAACCAAGCCTTCAGAGTTTCTGACATCAGCTTCGATAATCAATCCAGCGCTTTGGCTTAAGTGCTGAGTAATAGTTTTAGGGAGTGGGTACATCGTTTTATCGCCCACATGCACAGAGCCAATGATCATCAGCTCGGTTCCCCCTTTTTTTGCTAACCAATGTTGCGGCTCTGCATAAGAAGAAAAGGGAGCAAAGGCAACAAGTAGGGATGATATGAGTGTCAAGAGACGAAACATAGAATGGTCCTCAAGTAAGATACCTTTAAACTTTATACGCAAAAATGCTTGAGGTTAAGTGCAATTTCTCTAGTGGGGATATTCGACAAAATCGTCATTTCTAAAAATATTGACGAGTTTTGACAACGAATAAATGAGAGTCACTTCACGAAAGATAAATAGGTAATTCGCTTACTAATGGTTCACAAAATAATTAGGCGTGATCCAAATCTTACAAAAGCAGTCGTAACTCATGAATATTAGTGACCTAGATCGCAGCAAACTCGTCAAAACAAGTTGTTCGATTTTGACGTAGCTTGTAACTTCATGAAAGTTAAGTTTTTATGGTTTTTGCTGAGTATCATTTTTTGAACTAGATCACTTCCTATTTCTATTTATTTTACGCTTAGAAATAACTGGTTGTATGTTGAATGCAACTGTTAGGCCCCTCGCATTTGAGGAGCCGCGATTTTTATCATTGTCGTTTTGAACCACTGACTTTTTTGGGGAAGTAAGATGTTTAAACCTAGTCTGATTGCTGTTTCTGTTATCACCACATTAGCAGGTTGCTCTGCTCTGCAAAGCTCTGAGCAACAAGCTGTAAATTCACTGGCTAATAACCTTGATATTCAATACCAAGTGTTGACTAACCACGGTGCAAACGAAGGTCTTGCTTGTCAGGATTTAGGAGCTGAGTGGGCGTCTTGTAACAAGGTGAACATGACGCTAGTTAACCAAGGTGAAGCGGTTAACTCTAAAGATTGGGCTATCTACTTCCACAGCATTCGTCTGATTTTGGATGTAGATAATGATCAGTTCAAAATTTCTCGTGTAACGGGTGACCTACACAAACTGGAACCAACAGATAAGTTTGATGGCTTTGCGGCGGGCGAAGAAGTGGTACTTCCACTAATTGGCGAATATTGGCAGTTATTTGAAACCGACTTTATGCCGGGCGCTTTCGTGGCTGCACCAAACGCAGAACCTAAGATGATCGCTTCTCTTAACACAGAAGACGTTGCGTCTTTCGTGACTGGCCTTGAGGGTAACAACCTAAAACGTACGCCAGATGACAACAACGTATTTGCAAACGCTCTGTCTCGCTTCGAGAAGAACGAAGACCTAGCAAAACAAGATGTATCAACCACGTTACTACCAACGCCAATGTCTGTTGAAGCAGGCAAAGGTACAGTAGATATCGCGGCGGGTATTGCGCTGCCTAAAGACGCATTCGATGCGACTCAATTCGCAGCAATTCAAGATCGTGCAGAAGTGGTAGGTGTGGACGTTCGTGGTGATCTTCCTGTAAGCATCACTGTTGTTCCTGCAGACTTCACTGGTGAATTGGCTAAATCTGGTGCTTACGAGATGAGCATCAAAGGCGATGGTATTGCGATTAAAGCGTTTGACCAAGCAGGTGCTTTCTACGCAGTACAATCTATCTTTGGCCTGGTAGATAGCCAAAATGCTGATTCTCTACCACAACTGTCTATTCAAGATGCACCTCGCTTTGATTACCGTGGTGTGATGGTAGATGTAGCTCGTAACTTCCACTCTAAAGACGCCATTCTTGCAACGCTAGACCAAATGGCAGCGTACAAGATGAACAAACTTCACCTTCACCTAACCGATGATGAAGGCTGGCGTTTGGAAATCCCAGGCCTACCTGAGTTGACAGAGGTTGGCGCTAATCGTTGTTTCGATACACAAGAGAAAAGCTGCGTACTGCCTCAGCTTGGTTCCGGTCCAACGACAGACAACTTTGGCTCTGGCTACTTCAGTAAAACAGACTACGTGGAAATCTTGAAATACGCGAAAGCGCGTAACATTGAAGTCATTCCCGAAATCGATATGCCAGCACACGCGCGTGCAGCGGTAGTATCAATGGAAGCACGTTACGACCGCCTGATGGAAGAAGGTAAGGAAGCTGAAGCGAACGAATACCGCCTGATGGATCCTCAAGATGCTTCTAATGTCACTACGGTTCAGTTCTACGATAAGCAAAGCTTTATCAACCCGTGTATGGAATCTTCCACTCGCTTTGTAGATAAAGTGATTTCAGAAGTGGCAGCAATGCACGCTGAAGCTGGGGCACCGCTAACGACATGGCACTTTGGTGGTGACGAGGCGAAGAACATCAAGCTAGGTGCTGGTTTCCAAGACGTTAACGCAGAAGACAAAGTAAGCTGGAAAGGCACGATTGACCTGTCGAAACAAGACAAGCCATTCGCGCAATCTCCACAGTGTCAGGCGTTAATCGCAGAAGGCACAGTGAGTGATTTTGCTCACCTACCGAGTCATTTTGCGCAAGAAGTATCAAAATTAGTTGCTGAGAAAGGCATTCCAAACTTCCAAGCATGGCAAGATGGTTTGAAATACAGCGAAGGTGAGAAAGCATTCGCAACAGAAAATACGCGTGTTAACTTCTGGGACGTTCTTTACTGGGGGGGTACATCATCAGTGTACGAGTGGTCTGAGAAAGGTTACGACGTGATCGTTTCTAACCCAGACTACGTGTACATGGACATGCCATACGAAGTTGACCCGAAAGAGCGTGGTTACTACTGGGCAACACGTGCAACCGATACGCGTAAGATGTTTGGCTTTGCACCAGAGAACATGCCTCAGAACGCAGAAACCTCTGTAGACCGCGATGGCAACGGCTTTACTGGTAAAGGTGAAATCGAAGCGAAACCTTTCTACGGTCTATCAGCACAGCTTTGGTCTGAGACAGTACGTAACGATGAGCAATACGAGTACATGGTATTCCCTCGCGTACTCGCAGCCGCTGAGCGTGCATGGCACCGCGCAGTTTGGGAGAACGACTACAAAGTCGGTGTTGAGTACTCGCAAAACTCTAACCTAGTTGATAAAGCATCGCTAAACCAAGACTACAACCGCTTTGCGAACGTGCTTGGCCAACGTGAACTGGCTAAGCTAGAAAAATCTGGTATCGACTACCGCCTTCCAATTCCTGGTGCGAAAGTAGAAAACGGCAAGCTAGCTATGAACGTTCAGTTCCCTGGCGTTGAACTGCAATACTCATTAGACGGTCAAAACTGGCTGACTTACGCAGACAATGCTCGTCCAAGTGTGAAAGGAGAAGTGTTTATCCGCTCTGTATCGGCGACAGGGGAAAGAGCAAGCCGCGTAACTAGCGTGAAATAACCTTAATCTTCTCAGCTAAATTTAAGCAAACCCTCAATGTCATGTTGAGGGTTTCTTTATTTTTAGAGGAAATTAAGCGTGACCAATGTCTAATTATTTTTCATTGATAAATAAGTTTTAGCTTGTAATGGTCAGGGTTATTGTGAACTGGATCGACTTAATCTGCTAAATATCAATAAATTACCTGTTTATGATCACACTTCTATTTTTTGAATCATTATAGAAAAATACGGTAAGTGCCTGTATTTACCATACTTTTATCAGGGTTGTTGAGCGTCGGTTTGAACAAGATCACTTTTTAAAATGTTTTATTTTCCATCGCGAATTAATTGGAACAATATTGCGATCGCCAAGGAGGCACATTCCAAAGTTTGCGATAAAAGGGAAGAGAAGCCCTTTAAAACCGTCGCATAACGTGAATAAATAAAGGCAGTAATTATGAAAAACATTTTTGCACTAAGTGCTCTTTCTCTCGCTTTCGCTTCTAGCGCTTTTGCTGGTTCTTCTTACGTAACAGGTAACGTTCAATTCCACGATGATGGTCGAATCCATGGTTCGGACGTTACGTCTACACTGGAAGCTGGTCATACTTTTGATAACCAATTCGGTGGCTTTACGGTTTACACCGAGTTTGATGGTATTCAGCTGGGTAAACTGGAAACAGAAAACGGTGGCGCGGGTAACACAACACCAGCAATCACTGTGGGTGGTGAGCAGTCATTTAACATTACCGATCATTTATGGGTTGCAGCGGGTTACCAACACTTGTTCTCTGCTGGCGAGAACGTACAGTACCGTCCATTGGTTAAGATTGGTTACAACTTCGATAACGGTATCTCGCTAAGTAACCGTACTCGTGCGCATATTGATGCGACAGACGCAGATGCGGATACAGATTACCGCATGGATAACCGTATTGGTTACGTGATGAATGAAGATGTGACGCTAAGCTACAACAACGTCTACATGATTGAAGCTGAAACGATGGACCACGAGCTTCGCGCAACGTGGACACGTAAAGGTGTTCAGCCTTACTTTGAGTTCCGTAGCCAAGCACACGGTGCAGAAAACGCAAGTGGTGATAGCCTAGTTAACAATGCGTTTGTATTTGGTGCCTCTTACGGCTTCTAATCTTATATTTGTCCATTAAGAAAAAGCCCAGCAATTGATTTGCTGGGCTTTCTTGTTATTTGTCGTTGCCTTCGTGGTGGCTATATTCGAACACTTGGCCTTTTTCGTTAAAGGCGTAAACAGTGTAGCTGTCTTTTTTATCGCCATACTCCATACCAGGGGAACCCATTGGCATGCCCGGTACCGAGAGCCCTTTTGCGTTACGTGGTGGATTTTCTAAGAATGCTTTAATGTCTTCGGCTGGAATGTGACCTTCGAACACATAGCCGTTGATTTCTGCTGTGTGGCAAGAGTAAAGCTGTTCGTTCTTGATGCCTAGATCGCGTTTTATGGCGTTCATGTCATCGTGCAATTTCTCTTCGACCGTAAATCCGTTCTCTTCCATGTGTTTTGTCCATTCACCACAGCAGCCGCAGTATGGCGATTTGTGGTTAATGACATCAGCTGCCAATACGTTGGCGGATGCGGTCGCAAGCATTGCAAAGGTCAATAATTTCAACTTCATAATAGCCTCAAATATAAGTGGTTATTTTACTGAAAAAAGTCGTAGTCGATTTGCATTACTAACGACAGTAATAGATGACAGCGCCATTGCCGCACCTGCGACAACTGGGCTGAGCAAAAATCCAAATGCAGGATAAAGTACGCCTGCGGCAACAGGGATCCCCAGTGAGTTATAAACGAAGGCTCCAAATAGGTTTTGCTTCATGTTTTTAAGTGTAGCGCGCGACAGTTCAATCGCATGTACCACCGCCATTGGTGACGTGTTAAGGATGGTCATTTGCGAACTTTCAATGGCGACATCACTGCCGCTACCCATTGCAATACCAAGGTTGGCTAACGCGAGAGCAGGGGCGTCGTTAATGCCATCCCCCACCATTGCCACAACATGGCCTTGGGATTGAAGTTGCTCAATGTGCTGAGCTTTCTCATCTGGCATTACTTGAGCGATTACTTCATCAATACCAAGTTCTTGACCGATAGCGTTGGCTACGTGTTGGTTGTCACCCGTCAGCATTACCGTTCTGATGCCTTGCGATTTTAATGCAGAGAGCGCGTGTTTTGCATCCGATTTGATTGGGTCAGCAATGGCGATCAGGCCGACTAACTCACCATCGAGCGCAACGGCAACCGGAGTCCATGCATTCTGAGCGCATTCGTCAATTGCATCCTGAAGAGCCTCTGTTGCAACGTTTTCCGCTTGCATAAATTGAAGCGAGCCAATAAGCAGCGGTTTACCTTGATACGTTGCCAAAATGCCGCGTCCGCGAACGTTTTCAAATTTATCGAGAGTCACTTCTTGTGTGTCGTGCTGATTAGCAAAGTCGCATACCGCTTTTGCTAGTGGGTGCTCTGACTGACGCTCGGCGGCGTACGCTAACCCCAACAGCTCTTCTTGGCTGGTGGTGTGAGTAAACACTTGCTGCACACTTGGTTTACCTTGGGTAAGCGTGCCTGTTTTATCGAACACAACCGTATCTATTTTACTCGCTAGCTGCAGGGCATCAGCATCTTTGATCAAAATGCCGAGTTCTGCGGCTTTACCCACTCCCACCGTAACAGAAAGTGGGGTTGCTAAGCCTAGAGCACAAGGGCAGGCGATGATAAGTACGGTTGTGGTGACCACCAGCATATAGCTCGCTTTTGGCTCTGGGCCAACGGCAAACCAAACAAGCGCGGCCAGTATTGCTATGCCTACAACGACAGGGACAAACACCGATGAAATCTGGTCTGCCAATTTAGCGATGGCGGGCTTACTGCTCTGAGCGCTGCGCACCATACGAATAATACGTGCGAGCATCGTATTTGCGCCGATTCCGGTAGCCTCTATAGTGAGAGAGCCGTCGGTATTCAATGTCCCTGCGGATACATGAGCCTCTTGTGCTTTTAATACAGGAACGGGTTCACCAGTTAGCATGGACTCATCGATATACGATTCACCATTGATTACCGTACCGTCGACGGGCACTTTCTCTCCCGGCTTGATACGTAACTTCATTCCTAGAGTGATTTCTTCTACCGCGATTTGTTTATCACCTTTCTCAGTGATGACGGTCGCTTGTTGAGGCTGTAAGTTCACCAAAGCCTGAAGCGAGCGAGTTGTATTTGCTTTCGCTTTGGCTTCTATATAGTGACCAAGTGAAATCAAACCAATGATCATCGCGCTGGCTTCGAAGTAAACATGACGAGATGCCATTGGGAACCAATCTGGGAAAATCACCACAAGCATAGAATAGAACCACGCTGCGCCAGTACCGAGCGCAACTAAGGTATCCATCGTGGCGCGCTTGTGAGTGGCCGCTAACCAAGCGTTACTAAAGAACTGTTTTCCGGCAGTGGCAAGCAGCAGCAAACACACAATACCGATCGCGCCCCAAACCAATTGGTCATTGGTGTTGCGAATCATCATGTTGCCACCAGCAACACCCCAAATCATCAAAGGGGCACCTACAACAAGGCCGGCAATTGCATCCAACTTAAAACGTTTTTGCTGTTGACGCTGTTGCTGCGCTTGCTTTTCTTGCTGTGTCGCGGCGTCTTGTAAAACCTCGCCTTGGTAACCCGCTTGTTTGACAGATTGCAAAATAGATTGATGTAACGAATCTGAGTCTTCAGTCACAAACACCAGTGCGCTTTGTTCTGCGAGGTTTACCTGAGCTTTTTCAACCCCTTGTACATTAGTAAGGGCTTTTTCTACTGATGCGACACAGCTTGCACAGGTCATACCTTGAATCAACATCTGTAGTTGAGCCGTGCCTGCTGGTTGCTCGTCAGGCGCTGCTTGGTCGCCTTTTTCGCTTTGATATGTCTGGCTTTGGCGTTGATCGGGAGTGATTGCCTTGTGCTCTTCAGCAACTGAGTTATCAGTAACAGCGCTATTGTTGGCCGTATAGCCCAAGCTGGCAACTAGCTCAATGACTTGTTGCTCGGAGAGTAGGGTACGAATCTCTAAGTGCGTTGTTGAAGCCTCGAAAGAAATAACGTCTTGATGAGAGTCTAATAAAGACGAGAGTTTTTTCACGCAGCCGCCACAGCTTAAGCCTGAAAGGTTTAACTCGTACTGATTTCCTGCTTGGTAACCAAGAGATTCAATTGATGAAACAAGCTCTTTAAGCGAGGACTCGGTTTTGACCTCTACTTGCGTTGGGGACAAAGTGAGGATCTCTACATCGTGATTCGCATGTAAAGCCTTCTCAACTTTTCTCGCACAGCCCATGCAGTTGAGCCCTGATAAAGGTATAACAAACTGATACATAATCTGCACCTCAATAATAGTGATACATTGAGCTTAAACCTTCCTGCAAGGGTAAGGTCAATACCCATTTTTTGTTCTCAACAATTTCGTCAAAATCGCTTGAATCACAAAAGTTCACTGCCATTTTACTTGCGAGTGATCTCAAGGTTTTTTCTCTCTGAATATAAAGTTCCGTTAAAACACCTAAAAGATGAATGAAGTCGCTCACGCTTTTAAGATGCTCTCAATGTCAGTTCAGTGTCAAGAAGTGCTTTTAACGTTTTTAACTTTTTATATTTGAACTTAATTATTTGATTATTAAGTATTTATATTATTTTTGATCTTCTCATTTTGAAGTCGCTCAGATTGCTGTAGGGAAAGTTTTTTAGTGCGAAAAAAGTTTGTCATATTTGCCCCGTCCAAACATTGTTTCAAGTTCCTGCCATGTCCTAGTTAGCGAATTTGAAAATGGAAAAAACTAAAAAATATAGGGGTTAAAAATGTCTTACCTAAAGAAAAGCCTACTTGCTACGGCAATCACAGGCATGATGTTCAGTGGTGCTGCATTTGCTGATGGTGCAAACAGTGACGCAGCAAAAGAGTTCCTAACCAAAGATTCATTCTCTTATGAAGTTTACGGGATCATCGCGATGCAGGCCGCGTACCGCGATTACGATTCTGGCAACAAAGCAACGGACGATGATCTAGGTGGCATGCAGCTAAACAACGAATCTCGCATCGGTTTCCGTGGTAAAAAACAATTTGCTAACTTCGGCCCTACTTTTATTTGGCAAATCGAAGGTGGTTACGTTGACCCTAGCTTTGGCGGCGAGGGTGCAGGTCTTGGTGAACGTGACACATTCGTCGGTTTTGAAAGTGCATCTTGGGGTCAAGTTCGTTTAGGTCGTGTATTAACACCGATGTACGAATTAGTTGACTGGCCTGCATCTAACCCAGGTCTCGGTGACGTTTACGACTGGGGTGGTGCAATCGGTGGTGCTAAGTATCAAGACCGCCAATCAAACACCATTCGTTGGGACTCGCCAATGTATGCGGACAAATTCTCTCTAGATATCGCGGCAGGTGCAGGTGACAAAGCGGGTCTGGGTGAAGGTGATGATTACTGGGGTGGTATCGCAGCGCACTACAAAATTGGTCCAATTCAGTTAGATGCCGCATACGAGGGTAACCGTAACATTAAGATGGAAGGCCAAACGTGGGAAAACAACACATACTTGGTGGGTGCTCAAGGCTGGTTTGATAACGGTATTTCTTTCTTCGCGCAATACAAATACATGGAAGCTGACGCAAGCAACGGCGTGAGTGAGAAGCAAGACGCAATGTCTGCCGCTATCATGTACACCACTGGTGATTGGCAATACAAACTGGCTTACGCAGCTAACTTCGATCTAGAGCGTGACGGTAAGACCATTAACGATACAGCAGACGATGTACTATCTGCACAAGTTATGTATTTCGTAGACCCATCGGCAGTGCTTTACGTACGTGCTCGTACTCTAGACTTTGGCGACGGTGCATATCAACTGGATAAACCAACAGAAGCGCGTTGGAAATCTGCGGACTACGATGAGTTCTCTGTGGGTGTTGAATACTACTTCTAATAAAGAAGCAGCTAAAAGGGCGGAAACGCCCTTTTTGTCTTGATACTGATTCAAATAAGCCTTTGGAATGACTGGCCTGTAAGTTTTAGAGGCTTATCTAAATTGGTATAAAGTGAGAAACCACGATGAAAAAAACAACGACACTTCTCGGACTTTGCGCAATGCTTTCTGCGCCTGCTTTTGCTGCTCAACTGACTCTGCAAGCTGAACTGGTTCCTCGCGTTCTCAACGGTGAGTTCGTGTACCCTGAGTGGATTTCCAAAAATAACAGCATCGAGCTGAAGGACGGGGAAAATCAGTTGGCGGTGACGGTTGGACAAATTGTCTTTGAAGATGGCAAGCGCCGTAAGTTCGATTCGCAGCCACTGGTATTAGAGTTTGAAGCAGAAAAAGACGCCGAACTATCGCTGACTTACAAAGCGTTCCGTACCATCGAAGAAGCGAAAGCTTTTGAACTCGATCCAAAAGTGGTATTGAAAGACAAACACGGAAAAGAAGTGGCATTCTCTATGGTTCAACTTCGTAAAGGTGGCTTGCAAGGTTTTCGTGATTACGAGCGAGAAGTGGCTGACTATAACAATGCAATGAACAAAGAATCGACCAAGGCAAGCATTGCGTCTTCTCCGGCGGAAACCAAAACAATCAAAGCATCGTTTAATGAGTTAAGCCGTGAAGAGCAGCAAGAATTTATGCAATGGGCGATGCGTAACCTGAAGTAATTTCGTTCTGCACTTTAACAGTAAATAGGAGGGCAGTACCTTTATTGGTGCTGCCCTGTTTGTATTTCTGGTGTCAAACCGATTGTAGAATTGACTTACGGTGGTAAAATGTCGCCACTTTTATCCTTGACATTACAACGAGAGATCTCTCGTTGCTCATTACCCCTAAGGAACTCAAATGACGGTTAAAACTCGTTTTGCTCCTAGCCCAACTGGCTATCTACACGTTGGTGGTGCGCGTACTGCACTTTACTCTTGGCTATACGCTAAAAACCAAGGTGGTGAATTCGTTCTACGTATCGAAGATACAGACCTTGAGCGTAACTCTCAGGAAGCGGTTGATGCAATTCTTGAAGGCATGGAATGGCTAGGCTTGGAGTGGGATGAAGGTCCTTACTACCAAACTCAACGTTTTGACCGTTACAACGAAATGGTTGATAAGCTGTTGGCAGAAGGCAAAGCTTACAAATGTTACGCGTCTAAAGAGCTGCTAGATGAAATCCGTGCAGAGCAAGAAGCAAACAAAGAAATGCCTCGTTACGATGCGAACCATCCAAAAATCAAAGCGGCAAACGAAGCGGCAAAAGATGGCGATCCATGTGTTATCCGTTTCCGTAACCCAAAAGAGGGCAGCGTAGTATTTGATGACCAAATTCGTGGTCGCATCGAAATCCGCAACGACCAAATGGATGACTTAATCATCCGTCGTACTGACGGTTCACCTACTTACAACTTCTGTGTAGTTGTGGACGACTGGGACATGGGTATCACTCACGTTGTTCGTGGCGAAGACCACATCAACAATACGCCTCGTCAAATCAACATCTACGAAGCACTAGGTGCGCCAGTACCAACGTTTGCGCACTGTGCAATGATCTTGGGTGATGACGGTGCGAAACTGTCTAAGCGTCATGGTGCAGTATCAGTCATGCAATATCGCGATATGGGTTACCTGCCTGCAGCACTAAACAACTACCTAGTGCGCCTAGGTTGGTCTCATGGCGACCAAGAAATCTTCTCTCAAGAAGAGATGATCAACCTATTCAGCCTAAATGCAGTATCTAAGTCAGCGTCTGCATTCAACACGGACAAACTGCAATGGTTGAACAACCATTACATCAAGAACTCAGATCCTGCGTACGTTGCAGAGCACCTACAATGGCACCTAGATCAACAAAAACTAGACGTAACGAATGGTCCTGCTATCACTGACGTGATCAAGCTAGTGGGTGAGCGTTGCAACACGCTGGTTGAGCTAGCTGAGCAAATCCGTTACTTCTACGAAGATTTCTCTGAGTTTGAAGCGGGCGCAGCGAAGAAACACTTACGCGGTGTGGCTAAAGAGCCTCTAGAGCTTGCTCTAGCGAAAGCTGAAGCACTGACCGAGTGGACAACAGCAAACATCAAAGATGGCGTTATCGCAGCAGTCTGTGAAGAGCTAGAAATTGGCATGGGCAAAATCGGTATGCCATTACGTGTTGCTGTAACAGGCGGCGGTCAATCTCCTTCTGTCGATGCAGTAATGGAACTGGTTGGCAAAGAGCGTTGTGTTGCTCGTATTAAGATGGCGCTTGAGTTCATTGCTGAGCGTGAAGCAAACGCATAATTGCTTTGAACTAAAGGTTCTTTTGAATAAATAGTCACAAAGCCGCGGTAAACACCCGCGGCTTTTTTGTATCTGAATCCTAGATAATGAGAAACCTTCTCATATGTCGGTGAAGGATGTGGTATTTAGGACCGTAATTCACCTAGGTATGGATAAGATTTTTTAATCCAAATATCGTTGGCATGAATAAAAAACGAGCGATTATATATCAAATATCTGATTGATTTTTATCCACCTTCCTTAAAGTTCCATTTTTGTTGTCTCATTTTTAAGAAAAAACTTTGCTTAAGTTGTAGTGTTCCAGAAAATAAAGCAAACGTTTGCGTCGTGATTGTGTGGGGATTTTTTTGCTTAAGATCACATGTTGTTGAGATTTTTGATGACAATAAATTGACAGAATTGGGATTTTTCTCGCGATTTCTTAGCGTTATAGTTCACCCCGTCAGTGATACCGAGATGGCGATATGTATCACTGAACAGGAAATGTACGTAAGTAGCTTCCATAAAAAAAATGCATGTGCATAAAAAGAAGCAGACTAAGTATCTCACTCAAGGAATGAATAAAAAGAATTGAAATACAACGTCAGTCAGACGGCGCATTTCGGCATCTAACAAAAGAACTTCTTTAGAGGAATCAATAATGAAAAAATTAGCAGCGGTAATTTCAGCGTCTCTACTTATGGCTTCAGCAGCACAAGCAGAAGTATACGTTGGTGGTAAGATGGGTAAGTCATGGATGGAAGACGCGTGTGTAGCGGGCCAGGCTTGTGACAAAGACGACTCTACTCTTGGCGCTTTTGTTGGTTACGAAATGAATAAATACTTCGCAGTAGAAGCAGGTTTCGACAACATCGGTGATTTTAACCAAACTTCTTTCGGTGGCCATGTAGAAGCAATCACTCTTGCACCTAAATTCAGCCTACCAATCACTGAAGACATCGCACTTTACGGTAAAGTGGGTGGCGCTTACGTAATGTTTGATGGTAAAGATGATTACTCTTACCTAGGCGCAGCTGGCCTTGAGTTCAACCTAAGCCAAAACGTAACTGCTCGCGCGGAATACCAAACTCTGACTGATATCAGCAACGATGTAACTCGTGCGACAGGTAACACTGCAACACTGGGTGTTTCTTTCAAATTCGGCGGCAACGATGAGCCAGTAATCGTAGAAGAGCCAGTTGTTGTTGAAGAAGTGGTTGTAGAAGAAGTGGTAGAAGAGCCCGTAGTTGTAACGAAAACATTCGAAACTCAAACAATCGGCACTGGTAGCTTCGATCTAAACAGCACAACTCTAAAACCAGAGAGCGCTGCAAAACTTGATAACCTAGTTGCTTTCCTAAACGAGCACCCACAAGCGAACGTTGAAGTTGTAGGTTACACAGATACTTCTGGCCCAGCAGCTTACAACCTAAAAGTTTCTGAGAAACGCGCGGAATCTGTAGCTAACGCACTCGTTGAAAAAGGCATTGATTCATCACGTATTCAAGCACGTGGCGAAGGTGAAAACAACCCAATCGCTTCAAACGACACTCGTGAAGGTCGTCAGCAAAACCGTCGCGTAGAAATCGTTGTTCCAGAATTTGAATACCAAGTTCAGCAATAAGCTTCTATCCGACCGTAGTATAGAAGACTAAAGCTGAAAGCCCCAAAGAGTTCGCTCTTTGGGGCTTTTTCATTTCTATTTGAAACGGACTGAAAAGCTAAAAACGGTAAACATTACTTGAGGTCAATGCTGTTTAAGCGCCCCATGAATGTTAGGATTTCCAAGTTGTCTTTATGTGCTTCTAACAACGCTTTTTTGGTTTGCATGTAGGCGGCAAGCTTGCCGTATTTACTAATAGAGCGAACCACTGTTTTGTATTTGTAGTCACCGTCATCATTGAACTCTCGCCACTTAGCGATGTAACACGTATCTCGGTTATCTGGGTTTTCAAGAGTGGGGTTAGGCTTGTGAACAATTTTTGGCTCAACGCTGTGTGGGAGTCTGGTCATGAGGTAAGGATCCTTCAAAAGACGTCGCCAAAATTTGCCCCACATTTGCCGGCCTAATTCGTTTCTCAGCTTAATGGCTTTTTGTAAGCCTTTCTTTTCTCCAATACGAACAAACCCAACCGAGCGGTGCAGTACCGTGTCCTCGGGGGTATGGATATGAATCTTAAAGGCAGTCTTGCCTCTAGAAATAAAGCGGTGTCCAGTGTTAGTTATTAAATTGCTCTTAGACATAGTGCTAACTAATAATTTTATTAATAGCTAAAAGGGTAAGCAAAACTCATAGATAATTAAAGTAATAAAATACAAAACTGTAAATAGGGCTTGTTGAAATGATTTCAAGGGGAAGAGATCGGATCAGTAAAAGGTTTTATCTCGTCGAGTAAAGGAGCGAGGCGATCATATTGATTACTGAGGAAATTGTTTCACACGTTACTTGGAAACGCTCTGTGAAGCTCGAAATAGTGGATACAAAAAAGCCTTAGCTCAAGTGGGAGCTAAGGCTATGATATGGCGCCCCCAGTAGGATTCGAACCTACGACCTGTCCCTTAGGAGGGGACTGCGCTATCCAGCTGTGCCATGGGGGCGTAATACCAATAGTTGCAGTTCATTGAACCGTTTTACTGAATGCAAACCTAGCAACTTTGTTTAGGTCTTTATCAGTATCACTTTGAACGACTTACTACGGTCATTGGTATAATCAAATAAGATGCGCTGCCTATGATATTAAAAAGTGAGCATATCTCAAGACTTAATGTTTGCTTTTATAGGATCTTGTTCATTACGTCGCCAATTTGAACACTAGAGGCTAAATTTGGCTGATCAATCGTAAGCTCGGCTTCGTGTTCGTATATACGTGATACCGTCAATGTAATTTCACTTTGCGATACTTTATTTCTTGGTAGTCCGTTTTGGTCGATAAATGATGCGGTGTGCCAAAGCTGCAATTTGTCTCCCTCTTTTACGCCATGCATACGGCCGAGATCCATCGTTACGGTATTGCCGAAGACAGCAACGACCTCTGGCAGCGTAATTTTGCAAGACAGCTCTGACTCTAGATCCAGCATTATATTGCGACTAACGCGTAGCATCATCTCGCCATAGGTCGACGCCCAAAAGCGCGCACTGCGAGTATCCACTTGGCTCGTTTTGGCAAATGGCCAACGCGCCACTTCACGGTAGGCTTTGTTGAAGACTTCATGGCCAGTTTTACCATCAAATACTTTCATCTCTAACGCAAACTGACGATTGATGATGTCATCTTGCAGTAGTTGAGATTCGACCGTCGCAGTGAGATCGGTAATGACTCCCCCAATGATGTATTGTGCGCCGTTATCTTGCGCGATCATTTGAGTACGAGCGGGATAGTTACTGCTAATTGAATAGTCCGTTGTACCCACAGATACAAAGCTGCGAGAGGTTTGATCCAGCTGGCGATTCACCACGCGGCTAAAATCGTCACCCACTTGGTAAATCTGTCCCATCACCGCTTGTTGTGGTGAGGCAACCTCAATATTGCCGACAAGGATCGTCTTTTTGTATTGGTCGGTGTGGCAACCCGTTGCCGATGGATAAATATCGACGCGAATTTTTACCTCGACTTTACCTCGACGTTTACGTTCAGACTCGACCAAAATGTAACGGACTTCATGGTTGGTAAACTGGTACTCGTTACGGCTTTCTTCTAATAGCGGCATCAAATTGCTAATACTGCCAATATCTGCGCCCGAAAAATTGACGGCTTTGAACAGCGCGTCTTCCAACGCATGGAGCCTTGCCGTTTCTTCTGAAGAAACGATAGTGGCAACGCCTGTTACTTCATACCAAGATGCCATTACTTTAAAAGGCACAAGCATCACTAAAGTGATTGAAAACAGACTGTTTAATATTTTTTTCATTGATTACAACCGTTCGGGTATAAATATTGCTTTAACAATTTCAGTGAAGTTTGGTGGATTTTTCTTCGTTAGGCAAACAAAGAAAAGCAAAGACTGTTCCAATATTCACTTTCTTAGAAAGGAATTAATCAAGAACGGTATCACCTCAGATTATCTGGAGAATCAAACCATGAAAAAGTGGCTTGTCGCCGCATCGATGATGACGCTTCTGACATCGTGCGCGTACTCACCGATTTACAATGGTAAAGAACCGTACTCGGGAAGCCAGTTCATGCTTATGGATAGTCCACGTCATACGATGGACTTTTTCATTGAAAGCATGACCGAAGACCTGATGGTTTCTAATGTGGCGGTATCTGCGCGGACACCGATTGCGATTACCTCGTTTGTTGATCTACAAAATATGGATGCAACAAACTGGTTAGGCAACTCGGTCTCGGAAGGTTTTATCCATCAGTTCCAGCGCCGAGGGTTTAAAGTGGTTGATTTCAAAACTACGGGCTCTATCCAAGTGACGCAGCAGGGCGATTTTGCTTTAAGCCGTGATTGGCAAGATCTGGCGCAAGAGCAACAAATTCAGTATGTACTGACCGGTACGATGCTGCGCCAAGAGGGCGGGGTGCTGGTCAATGCACGTGTGGTCGGTATGCAGAGCCGTGTGGTTGTAGCAACGGCGCAGGGTTTTCTTCCGGCTGACCGTATTGGTCGTGACTTAGATACGTTAAACAGTATCCGTACGCAAGATGGCGTGTTGATTCGCTCAGACCCAACCATTCGTCAGCCGTACACTGTGATTCTGCGTCCATAGGATAGAAGCATGAAGAAGTTATTATTTATTATTGCCACACTGGTATTGGTGGGGTGTCAGCCACTACAACAGATGCGTCAAGATGAAATCTTAGTGGCAGTGGGTTATGCGAGTGTCAGTGAGCAAACAGGTCGTACTGTTGAAGAGAAGCGTGTACGAGCGATGCGCGCATCAAAAATTGATGCTTATCGTGAGCTAGCAGAACAAGTTTATGGCATGCGTGTTAGTGGACGTGCCGAACTGCAAGACCAGCGTTTAGGTATTGAGAGCACTACAGGCGCGGTTGATGGTGTGATTCGCGGTGCAGAAGTCGTACGTAGTTATCTTGTTGAAGACAGTTACGTGACAGAGCTGCGTCTGGATATTCGTAAAATGGATAAGTTGCGTGATTACGGAGAAGTTCAACAGGTGCCTGAGAAGCGTCAACAAACCTTGTTCTAATGCACTAAGCGCATTACTTCAGAAGACCAGATAATCTTTCCCGCGGCTGATTGGCAACAATGAGTCGCTTTTTTATATCTACATTCTAGAGATGGTGTGGGGTAGGAGTGACGTTTAGGCTTTTATATTGGTGCCAAGTGTCGAAATAGTGTGGGTTTTGCCACCAGCATTGTAGGTCATGCCCACTTTGCCATGAGTTCGCTGAAGCATGTTATTGAGTTTATTGAAACTCAGCTGTGCGCGACTAAGCGATTCACCATTTACTTTGTTGACTTGTTGACAGTCGAGGACGATCGATTGGATTTGAGCAACAACCTGACTTAGGTGCTCATCTTCAGTAAGTTGATTGACGTGCGGGTGAGAGGCGATTCGCTGATCAGTCGTTCTAAGCTGAGCAATGAGTGTCATCTTCTGTTTGGCAATATTCTCAATCTCGGTAGAGACACGCGCAGTTATCGCTTGTGTTTCTTGACGCAAAACAGCAGAAAGTGCCTTAGCATTTTCTAGTTGGAAATTGACGAGATCGACTAATGCTGCCATAAAATACTTACCTTCGGCCTAAGTCAGTTAGCTTTTGCCTTGCAATTCGTTTTCAAACTTAATCATGTTGTCGGCCAATTTTTCAGGATCGACTTTGTATGAACCGTTTGTGATTGCTTCTTTGATTGCCGCCACTTTGGCGCTGTCATAGGCCGGAGAAGCTGCCATATCTTTTTGGAGTTTGCTAACGGCTTTGCTTTGCTGGCTGAGTGATACAGCGTCTTGTTGTGCGGGTGCTTTTTTCGATTCAGTCGTGCTGGTAGCATTGGAATCGTTACGCGCAGGTGCACGACTTGTCGTCGTCATCATTTGCCCTGAACGTATATTATCTATACCTGCCATGTTTAACCTTTGCCTTGTATCGTAATACTGGTATCCAGACTATCGACCAGTGCAAAAATAACTTTAGTCATTTTTTGCATTTTTATTGATCAGTTTAAACACGCTACCAGTGGCTATTAAAAATTAACAGTGATTTCCGCAATGCCAGTCACTATGCCTTCTATTATACGCTGTGACTTATCATTTTTCACTCTTACTTGATCGCCAGCCGCACCATCTTGCAATGCTGTGCCTTGCGTGGTGATTGTCATGCCAGAATTCACCGCTTTAATTGTGACCTTTTCATTCCGGCAAACGACACAGACATCATTACGCTCAACAACATCACCTAGGCGAACGTTGCGTTTTAGCTTTGCGCCAACCACTTGATCGTAGTTAGAAAAGCCATCTTTGCGAAAGCGCTGCAGCTCGATCATGGAAGTGGTGACATCCGACGCGCTGACGATTTCTCCTCTCCCTAGTGTTCGTGTTGCGACGATCATTGGCACTGATACCGAGATCCTCACAGGGACATAGACTTTCCAGTCATCAGGTGGACATTCCACTAGAACATTGATGTTGCTTCGAGTACTGCTGGTGGAAGAAGCTGACGTATCCAGGGGCACTGGGCAATCCGTTGCTTTTATTCTCGAGTCGATATCTGCCGCATTAACAGATAGCTCGCCACCATCAGGCTGATCAACTGTAGCAAGAATATGTTGTTCTGCTGCCGTTTTTATTTGCTCGATCTGATTATCTGAAGCTGAATGAACAAAAAAGCTAAACATACTGAGCAAAATGCCGATAGACTTAGCGTACTTTGTAATTAGCGCTCTACATATTGTCATAGTCAATGGTGTCGAAGTGAAAGTGAAATACGCCATACTGTCTCCCTGGTATCGTGCTTGCCAGTGGTAGAGTATCATTTAAAAACAAAAAGTTTGAGATGGAGATGAGCATATGACGGGGATTCTTGACTCGGTGAATCAGCGTACGCAACTCGTCGGTCAGAACCGATTGGAATTATTGACCTTTCGACTGATGGGCCGACAGCGCTACGGCATTAACGTATTCAAAGTGAAAGAAGTACTGCAGTGCCCTAAGCTGACTTCAATGCCAAATCTACACCCGCTGGTAAAAGGTATCGCTCATATCCGCGGCCATACCGTGTCCGTTATTGATTTGAGCCTGGCAATTGGTGGC
Source organism: Vibrio sp. Y10_XG_PY6 (assembly GCF_024181795.1). Taxonomy (NCBI): domain Bacteria; kingdom Pseudomonadati; phylum Pseudomonadota; class Gammaproteobacteria; order Vibrionales; family Vibrionaceae; genus Vibrio; species Vibrio sp. Y10_XG_PY6. Next base: position 205,277 of record NZ_JAMZAQ010000004.1, on the reverse strand, counting down.
CGCCCAACCACTGATCTGGATAAATGTTTTGTTGTTATCGCAGAATTTAACCGTACGATCCAAGCATTTTTGGTATCATCGGTTGAGCGTATTATCAATATGCATTGGGAAGCGATTTTGCCACCGCCAGACGGTGCGGGTAAAGCGCACTACTTGACCGCAGTGACGAACATCGACAACGAGCTGGTTGAAATCCTTGACGTTGAAAAAATCCTGGCAGAGATTGCGCCGGTTGATGAAACGATGGATTCCGCTATCGGTGAAGAAATCGCGCAAGCAGAACAAGAAAAGCCTATTGTACGCCGTATATTGATTGCTGATGACTCGACTGTCGCGCGTAAACAGGTAGAGCGTGCGATTACATCAATCGGTTTCGAGGTCGTATCTGTCAAAGATGGCAAAGAAGCGTACAATAAGTTGATTGAAATGGCTCAAGAAGGCAATATCTACGATCAAATTTCGTTGGTTATTTCCGATATTGAAATGCCAGAAATGGACGGCTATACCTTAACGGCTGAAATTCGCAGACATGCCGATTTGAAAGACCTTTATGTTATCCTCCATTCTTCATTAAGTGGTGTATTCAACCAGGCTATGGTTGAGCGTGTAGGTGCCAATACCTTCATTGCGAAATTTAACCCAGATGAATTGGGTAACGCGGTTAAATCTGCATTAACACAATAAAAGAGACATTAATGACTGCTATTACAATCAGTGATCAAGAGTATCGTGACTTTAGCCGTTTTCTAGAATCGCAATGTGGCATCGTGTTAGGTGATAGCAAGCAATACCTTGTGCGTAGCCGACTGAGTCCTTTAGTGACGAAGTTTAAGCTCGCATCGTTATCAGATTTGCTACGTGATGTTGTTACAGGGCGCAATCGTGAATTACGAGTGGCCGCTGTGGACGCGATGACGACTAACGAAACCTTGTGGTTTCGAGATACTTATCCGTTCACAGTTTTAGCTGACAAATTATTGCCAGAAGTAGCGGCAAGCAAGCGCCCAATCAAGATCTGGTCTGCAGCCAGTTCATCGGGCCAAGAGCCGTATTCTATTGCAATGACGATTCTGGAAACGCAACAGCGCAAGCCGGGTTTGTTACCAAACGTGTCTATTACAGCAACAGACATTTCAGCAAGTATGCTTGAAATGTGTCGTGCAGGTGTGTATGACAATTTGGCTCTAGGGCGCGGACTTTCACCAGAACGTCGCCGCACCTTCTTTGAGAATGCGGACGGTGGCCGTATGAAAGTCAAAGACAACGTCAAACGTTTGGTGAACTTTCGTCCACAAAACTTGATGGACAGTTATGCACTGATGGGTAAGTTCGACATTATTTTTTGTCGCAACGTGCTGATTTACTTCTCACCGGAAATGAAATCAAAAGTGCTTAACCAAATGGCGAGCAGCTTAAACCCTGGTGGTTATCTGCTGTTAGGGGCATCAGAGTCGCTAACTGGTCTGACTGATAAATTTGAAATGGTGCGCTGTAATCCGGGTATCATTTACAAGCTTAAATAGCGGTATCTCTTCATTGATAAAAAGCCTGACACTAGGTCAGGCTTTTTTTGTTTGCTGGTTTCCTGCCTTCGAGTGTTTCCACGTTTTCACTTGCTAAATTGAAGCGCGATTTTGCTTTGTTCCCTCATCACGGTGTATCTTTATTAAGTGAACAAGGTGAAACGACATGACATTCCAGTCACTTTGGCTCACTTATTGCTATTCCAATGGGTGATAGCTATTAAGTAGATAGAGCGCTTTATGTTTTTGGCATGCTAATTGCTTTTTGGTTATCAATCACGGTCAGTTCTTAATTGTAGAGGCAAACATGGCTATATCTTTTGACAATGCACTAGGCATCCACCAGCACACGGTGGGCGTACGTGAGCGCAATGCTGAGGTGATTTCCACCAACATTGCACAAGCCAACACGCCTGGTTACAAAGCAAGAGGTTTAGACTTTGCGAAGGAATTGCAAGCGGCAACATCTGGGGCAAGCATTGGTCTTAGTCGTACGGATGGTCGGCATATTCCTGCCACTACAACGTTGGTCGGGGACAAGCTATATCGTCTTCCTACGCAACCTGATACGGGTGATGGCAACACGGTAGATTTGGATTTAGAGCGTAACTTGTTTATGCAAAACCAAATCAGACACCAAGCATCACTCGACTTTCTAGGCAGCAAATTCAAGAACTTAACCAAAGCAATCAAAGGGGAATAATTTAGATGAGCTTATTTAACGTTTTCAATGTGACAGGTTCCGCAATGAGCGCTGAATCCGTTCGTCTGAACACTACCTCAAGCAACTTGGCGAACGCCGACAGTGTCAGCAGCTCTGCGAAAGACACTTATAAAGCGCGCCATGCTGTGTTTGGTGCTGAGTTAAGTAACGCCATGCGTGGCGGTGATACGGTGCCAGTGAAAGTGATGGGTATTGTAGAAAGCGATAAACCGCTGAGTGCGGAGTACAACCCAGACCATCCCCTTGCAAACGAAGAAGGCTACATCTACAAGCCGAACGTGAATGTAATGGAAGAAATGGCGAACATGATTTCAGCTTCTCGCGCATACCAAACCAATGTGCAAGTAGCGGATTCTAGTAAACAAATGCTGCTGCGTACGCTGCAGATGGGTCAATAAGGATAAGGAGGTAGCGTATGGCCGGAATTAACAACGTTGGTCAAAGCGGCTTGTCCTATATCGACCAGCTTAAAAGTCTACAAGAGAGTAACAAGAAGACGGAAGAGAGCACGGGTAAGCAGGACCTAAAACAGGAAGACTTCTTATCATTGCTCACGAAGCAATTGTCTCAACAGGACCCTTTTAAGCCGGTAAGTAATGACCAGATGATTGCGCAAATGGCTTCATTTGCGACCGTTGATGGCATTGGCAAGATGAACACTCAGTTTGAGAGTTTGAACTCGTCAATGACATCAAACCAAGCGTTACAAGCTTCCTCTTTGGTAGGGCGTGACGTATTGGTCCCAGGAGCGGCAGGTGTGAAGCAGGACGACGCGCCAATGGCGGCAATGGTTAAGCTTTCACAATCTATCGATAATCTGTTTGTTCGTGTAGAGGATGAAGCTGGCCAACTGGTTCGTACTTTTGAGGTAGGGGCGAAACCAGCCGGCGACACGCGTGTGCTTTGGGATGGTAAAGATGAAAGCGGAAATCCACTGCCTGCTGGCAAATACAAAGTGAAAGCGTCTGGCTTAGTTGAAGGGGAGTCGCAAGAGTTCCCAGTATCGACATACGCCAACGTAAACAGCGTATTGCTCGGCAAAGGTGACGGAAACGTATTACTCAATCTGGCTGGTTTTGAATCGCCAGTTCGACTTGCAGAAGTTTTGGAAGTCGGCAAAGCGTAGTCATAGCTCGCTAGATTAGGAGATTTTGGAATGTCATATGTATCTTTAAGCGGTTTGTCCGCCGCCCAACTGGATTTGAACACCACCAGTAACAACATTGCGAACGCCAACACGTACGGCTTTAAAGAGTCCCGTGCTGAGTTTGCTGATGTTTACTCTAACTCTTTATTTACTAACGCAAAAACCACACCGGGTGGTGGTGCGCAAGCAAGCCAAGTGGCGCAGCAGTTCCATGAAGGCTCAAGCATTTACACCAACAACCCAATGGATTTGCGTGTTTCGGGTACAGGTTTCTTCGCCGTGGCGAAGGAGCGTCTGACTCCACAACAGAATGAACTGACACGTAATGGTGCATTCCATTTAAATAAAGAAAACTACATGGTGACCGCGAACGATGAGTTCTTATTAGGTTACCAAGTGGATCCAAGCTCTGGTGAGGTTTCTTCATACGAGCCACAACCTATCAATATTCCTGCTGAATTTGGTAAGCCAAAGCAAACAGCAAACATTGAAGTGGGCGTGAACTTGCCAGCTAACGGCGATTTGAAAGATCCAACTCAGTTTGATTTTTCAGACCCAGATACATACAACCGTTCAACCTCTTCGACTATTTATGACTCGATGGGTCAGTCTTACAAGCTAACGACGTACTACTTGAAAGATCAGACTCAGCCAAACACGTGGAACACTTACTACACCGTGACAGATAAAGAAGGTGAAAAGCCTTTAAATGTTGCGGCAGGTGATGCACAAACGCCAACAGGCCATGTGGGTCATACCATGAAGTTCAACAACGATGGTACGTTGGCGAGCTTGAACAATGGTCAGCCAATTACGTCTGTGGCACTGGGCGATCCGGCGACGAACACGACACCAGTCGATATGAATGGTGCCGATCCTGCGCAGACGCTTAACTTCGGTTTAGGCTCGGCAACACAGTTTGCTGCTCCGTTCGAACTGACCAAGTTCGATGAAGACGGTGCAACAACGGGCTTCCTAACCAAGGTTGACTTCGATGAAAACGGCAGCGTAATGGGGACTTACTCAAACGGTGAAAACGTCACATTGGGTCGTGTCGCGCTAGTACGTGTTCCAAACGAGCAAGGTCTGGATAAGAAGGGCGGTACGCAATGGGATTCAACTCAGTTCTCTGGTGACAAGATTTGGGGTGAATCTAACAAAGGCTCTTTCGGCACCATCAACAACGGTATGCTGGAACAGTCAAACATTGATATGACGCAGGAGCTGGTGGACCTGATTTCTGCTCAGCGTAACTTCCAAGCAAACTCACGTTCGCTAGAAGTGCACAACCAGCTACAACAAAATATCCTGCAGATCCGATAATCTGCATCATCAAGTTAGGCGAGCTTTCGCCGCTTGGCTTGATAATATCATGACATTCATCTGATGCTTAGCCTGAAAATACCTCAGTTCAGGTTAAGCATGCTTTGATCTCTGATTTGCCGCCGTTGCCGCCATGTGGATCAAAACCTTGCCCCTTGTTGCAGTTTTCTGCCACTGAAACCCCTCTTAATCTTTTGTTTCCTATTTAAGTGTTTGATAAATAAGCTCATTTTATGTTGGCATAACTATTGCTTTTACTCCGTGTACAGAGAAGTTTTTGGAGTAATTTATGGATCGCGCACTGTTTCTCGCAATGAGTGGGGCCAAGCAAAATATGCAGGCACTACAATTGCGTGCTAATAACTTGGCTAACGTAAGCACGACAGGGTTTCGTGCGGATTTAGCACAGGCTCGCTCAATGCAGGCTTATGGTGAAGGCCATCCTTCACGTGTGTTCAGCATGACAGAGCGTCCAGGGCATAACTTTGCTCAAGGTAGCGTGATTACAACAGGGCGTGATCTGGATGTGACGATTGAAGGCAGCGGCTGGATATCAGTACTCGATCACACGGGTAAAGAAGGGTTGACCCGTAACGGTAACCTAAAAGTTGATCAAAATGGCATGCTTACTAACGCAAGTGGCCATTTGGTGCTAGGTGAAAATGATGCGCCGATTACTTTGCCTATTCCTCTCTCCAAAATTGAAATCGGTCGAGATGGCACCATCTCTGTGCTTCCTCAAGGTGCCCCGGCAGAAGAATTCCAAGCGGTTGATCGCATCAAGCTTGTTAAGCCTAATGATCAAAGCTTATTTAAAGACACCAATGGCTTATTTCGCCATAAAACTCCAAACCAACCTTACGAAGCAGACGCTACTGTTAGCCTCCAGACAGGAGCGATTGAAGGCAGTAACGTGAATGCCGTAGGTGAAATGACCGCATTGATTGACTTACAGCGTCAGTTTGAAATGCAAGTCAAGATGATGAGCACTGCTGAAGAGATGGATAAATCTTCAGATTCACTGCTTCGTATGAGTTAACAGAGTTAGAGGTTCACTATGCATCCAGCACTATGGGTAAGTAAAACAGGTCTAGACGCCCAACAAACCAACATTGCCACGATTTCGAACAACTTGGCGAACGCCTCTACTGTGGGCTACAAAAAGAGCCGTGCGGTATTCGAAGATTTGTTCTATCAGAACATCAACCAGCCTGGCGGCCAATCATCTCAGAACACTGAGCTTCCGAGTGGCTTGATGCTAGGTGCGGGTTCTAAAGTGGTTGCGACGCAAAAAGTGCACACGCATGGTAATGCGCAGACAACGACCAACGCACTGGACATGATGGTTGAAGGCGATGGCTTCTTCCAAGTGACGTTGCCGGATGGCAACATCGGTTACACCCGTAACGGTCAGTTCACGTTAAATGGTGAAGGCACGTTAGTCACGTCGGGTTCTGGCTATCCTGTAGAACCTGAAATTGTGATTCCAGAAGATGCGATTTCTATCACTGTCGGTACGGATGGTGAAGTATCGGTTCGCGTCCGTGGTCAGCAAGACAACCAAGTCGTTGGTCAGCTAACCATTACAGACTTTGTTAACCCAGGTGGCCTAGAGCCAATTGGCCAGAACCTTTACTTACCAACGGGTGCCAGTGGCGATCCACAAGAAGGTGTTCCTGGTTTAGACGGTTTGGGTGAAATCCGTCAATCCATGCTGGAAGCGTCTAACGTGAATGTAACGGAGGAGTTGGTCAACATGATCGAAGCTCAGCGCGTTTACGAAATGAACTCAAAAGTGATCTCGTCAGTCGATAAGATGATGAGCTTCGTTAACCAGCAGTTATAACGGTTAAGAGCAAGAATTGAGGAGCTCACGATGAAACGTATTTGTCTACTTGCTTTGATTGCCACGATGTCGGGTTGTGCCATGTTAGAGCCGATTGAAACGGATGAAGTGACACAAGCAACGACGGTGGTTGACGCGGTAGAAGGCGATAAATCGAAAGAAGAGAGCAGCGGTATCGTGGATACACTGCGTGGCAGAAGCGATCCGGTTGCGGGTGATCCTGCATGGGCTCCGATTCATCCGAAAAAGAAACCTGAGCATTATGCTGCTGCAACAGGCTCACTGTTTAGCGCTGAGCACATTACCGATCTTTACGACGATTCCAAGCCACGTGGTATTGGCGACATTATTACTGTGACACTGGATGAGACTACCAGCGCCACGAAAAGCGCCAATGCCGATTTATCGAAAACCAATGAAGCGCAAATGGACCCGCTTCAAGTGGGTGGCGAAGAGCTGCAAATTGGTGGCAAATACAATTTCTCTTATGACTTAAATAACTCAAACTCATTTGCGGGTGACTCTTCTGCTAAGCAGAGTAACAGCATCAGTGGTTACATTACTGTTGAGGTGATTGAAGTTTTGGCAAATGGCAACCTCGTTATCCGTGGAGAAAAATGGATGACGCTTAATACGGGTGATGAGTACATACGTTTAAGCGGCACTATTCGTCCGGATGACATTAGTTTCGACAATACTATTGCATCAAACCGCGTTTCTAACGCAAGAATTCAGTATTCTGGCACCGGTGTACAACAAGATATGCAAGAGCCGGGTTTCTTGGCACGATTCTTTAATGTAGCGCTATAACACGCCGTGCTGACGGCAATTTGACTGCAAGAGATAAGTAAGCATGAAAAAACTCCTTTTAATACTGATGAGCGTTGCTCTGTTTTCTACCGCTGCCCAAGCTGCACGTATCAAAGACGTCGCGCAAGTGGCTGGTGTACGAAGCAACCAACTCGTGGGTTATGGTTTGGTTTCAGGCTTACCTGGCACAGGCGAAGCGAACCCGTTTACGGAGCAAAGTTTCGCCGCCATGTTGCAAAACTTCGGCATTCAGATGCCGCCGGGCACAAAGCCGAAAATAAAAAACGTTGCCGCAGTCATGGTAACGGCAGAGTTGCCGCCATTCTCTAAACCAGGTCAGCAAGTAGACGTGACAGTCTCTTCTATCGGTAGTGCCAAAAGTTTGCGTGGTGGTACGCTACTGCAAACGTTCCTCAAAGGTCTCGATGGTCAAGTTTACGCGGTTGCTCAAGGTAACTTAGTGGTGAGCGGCTTCAGTGCTGAAGGTGCTGACGGTTCAAAAATCGTAGGTAACAATCCAACCGTTGGTCTTATCTCTAGTGGTGCGACAGTAGAGCGCGAAATTCCAAACCCATTTGGTCGTGGCGATTACATAACGTTCAACTTGCTTGAGTCAGACTTCACAACGGCTCAACGTATGGCGGATGCGGTAAACAACTTCCTTGGCCCACAAATGGCGAGCGCGGTAGACGCGACGTCGGTACGTGTACGTGCCCCTCGTGATGTCAGCCAGCGTGTGGCGTTCTTATCGGCAATTGAAAACCTAGAGTTTGACCCAGCAGATGGCGCAGCCAAAATCATCGTTAACTCTCGTACGGGTACCATCGTAGTTGGTAAACATGTTCGCCTTAAACCTGCGGCGGTAACCCATGGCGGAATGACGGTCGCAATCAAAGAAAACCTGAATGTTAGCCAACCTAACGGCTTTTCTGGTGGGCAAACCGTTGTCGTGCCAGACTCGGATATCGAAGTTAGCGAAGAGCAGGGCAAGATGTTTAAGTTCGAGCCAGGCTTAACGTTGGATGATTTGGTCCGTGCAGTGAATCAAGTCGGCGCAGCGCCGTCGGATTTGATGGCTATCTTGCAAGCATTGAAACAAGCTGGTGCCATTGAAGGCCAGTTGATCATCATTTAATGGTTAGGAGGTAGGTATAATGAACAATCCTAACGACATTGGTTTTATTCATGACATCAGTTCGCTGGATACCCTGCGTCAAAAAGCAGTGAAGGAAGGTAAAGATGGCGAGCAAGAAGCACTGCGTGCAGCGGCTCGTCAGTTCGAATCTATTTTCACCTCCATGATGTTGAAATCCATGCGAGAAGCCAATGAGGGCTTTGAGTCCAACATGATGAACAGCCAGAACGAGAAGTTCTATCGACAAATGCTGGATGAGCAGATGGCGAGCGAGCTCAGTTCGTCTGGTTCAATGGGCTTGGCCGATATGATTGTTAAGCAATTAACGGCTGGGCAAGGTAACGACAAGAGTGAAACTGCAATGCGTGATGCGGCAAATAATGCCGTGGAATATCGTCGTGTTGACCCGAAAAAAGCGCGTGAGATTGAACAGCGCTTGATTGAATCTGGTCAGCTATCTCGACCAAGCAATGAACCAACTCGATTCGATTCGCCAGAATCTTTTGTTAACTCGATGAAGCCATACGCGGAGAAAGCCGCGAAAGCCCTAGGTGTCGAGCCATCTCTGCTACTTGCGCAAGCGGCTTTGGAAACCGGGTGGGGACAAAAGGTAGTGAAGAACGCGCGTGGCAGCAGCAACAACTTATTTAACATCAAAGCAGATCGAAGCTGGCTGGGTGACAAAGTGACGACTCAAACGCTAGAGTTCCACGATAATACGCCAGTGAAAGAGACGGCAGCGTTTCGCGCCTACTCAAATTACGAAGACAGCTTTAATGACTTTGTGCGCTTTTTAAATGACAACCCACGTTACGAGACAGCATTGCAACAGCGAGGGAATTCAGAGTCATTTATTCGCGGCATCCACAGCGCGGGTTACGCGACCGATCCGAATTACGCAGACAAAGTCCTGCAGGTGAAGCAGAAAATCGAAAGTATGTAATTTACTCTTCGCCAGTTCATGTTGTTTTCGAAGGCTTGCCACAGTGCAAGCCTTTACTTTTTCTGAACATTCACACCTCTCTTTTATTTGGCACACCTTTTGCTTTGATGTGTCTAGGTGATCGGTTTTGCCGATTTTATTTCGTTTTTGGGGGCATGTATGGCGTCAGATCTTCTGAATGTAGGTACTCAAAGTGTGCTTACTGCTCAGAGACAATTAAACACCACTGGTCATAACATTTCTAATGTTAATACAGAGGGTTATAGCCGCCAGTCTGTTATCCAAGGTACGAATGATCCGCGCATGTTTGGTGGTTCTACCTACGGCATGGGTGTGCATGTGGAAAATGTTCGCCGCTCGTGGGATCAGTTTGCCGTGAATGAACTGAACTTGTCGTCAACCAACAATGCCAACAAAACGGATACCCAAGACAATCTTGATATGCTCTCTAGCATGTTGAGCTCAGTTGCATCGAAGAAAATCCCAGAGAACTTGAACGAGTGGTTCGATGCGGTCAAAACCATGGCAGATACCCCGAACGATTTGGGGGCACGAAAAGTGGTATTGGAAAAGGCGAAAATCTTCTCTGATACATTAAATGACTTCCATGAAACCGTACGGTTGCAATCTGACGTCACCAATAAAAAATTGGATATGGGCATTGAACGCGTGAACCAACTTGCCTTGGAAATCCGCGATGTGCATCGGTTAATGATGCGCACACCCGGTCCACACAATGATTTGATGGACCAGCATGAAAAGCTGGTTACTGAGCTATCTGAGTACACCAAAGTAACCGTAACCCCACGCAAAAATGCGGAAGGATTTAATGTTCACATCGGCAATGGTCACACGCTAGTTTCTGGCACGGAAGCAAGCCAGCTCAAAATGATTGACGGCTATCCTGATGTTCACCAAAGACGATTAGCAATGGTGGAAGGGGATGGCATTAAAGCGATCAAGTCTGACGACATGGATGGCAAAATCGGTGCCTTGCTTGAAATGCGCGACAAACACATTCCGCAACTTCAGGATGAAATGGGCCGTTTAGCGACGGGCTTTTCCTACAAAATTAATCAGCTGCAATCTCAAGGTCTGGATCTTAACGGTAAGATAGGTAAAGACGTATTTACCGACGTGAACTCTGAGCTGGTGGCAAAATCTCGAGTTTTTGCTGCGCCTGACTCTCAAGCTGATGTTGCGGTTTACATTGATGATATCTCAGCGATCAAAGGTGGTGAATATTCGCTACGTTATGATGGCGACCAGTATAGCGTGACAACACCGAAAGGTGAGCAAATGTCGTTGAACATTGATCAATCAGATTCTTCGTTTGTTCTAGATGGTATGAAAGTGCAAATTGGTGAAGGTCTTGCCGCTGGTGAGCGCGTATTGTTGCGCCCAACACGAAGTGGCGCAGCCATCATCAAGATGGAAACCAATGATGCAAAAGCCATTGCCGCGCAAAGTTATGAAGCTTCAACCACTTTTGCTCAAGGTAACGCCAAGTTCAAAATTCGTGAGGCGGGGGATGTCAAAGAGTTTGAGGTCACCGTACAACCAGCCGACGAGAAACATGATAAGCCATGGTTAAAGATCACGGACAACAAGGGCAATTTGCTATCGGACAAATACGCATACCCGCTAGACAAAGATAACCCGATGATTGAAATCTCAGTGCCGAAAAGTCATCCGCTGTATAAAAATGGCGATGCGACTGTATTTGAGCTGAGCGAAGGCGCGCTGATGAATGATAAATTCACCGCAAACTTGGTGCCTTCTGAAGGTGGTAACGGCAACTTGAGAAAAATGCAGAAGATCCAAACAGATAAGATGATGGACGGAAAATCCAGTACTTTGATTGATGTTTATCACAACCTCAATACCGAAGTCGGATTGAAATCTTCTACAGCAAACCGATTAGCTTCTGTCGCTCGCTTAGAGCATGAAGCGGCACAAGAGCGCGTTGCTTCTATCTCTGGCGTTAACCTCGATGAAGAAGCCGCCAACATGATGAAGTTTCAACAAGCGTACATGGCTTCATCACGTGTGATGCAAGCGGCGAATGATACCTTCAATACCATTTTACAACTGAGGTAAGGAGAAGAGATAAGTGCTAACCCGAATTTCTAGTTTCCATAACTATCAGTCCGTACAAAATGATTTGCGTCGTCAAGAAAATAAGGTTCACCATAACCAAGAGCAACTTGCTTCAGGGAAAAAGTTACTGAAACCTAGCGACGATCCCCTTGCGTCGCATTACATTCAAAATATTAGTCAGCAACAAGAACAGCTACAACAATACCTTAGCTCAATAGTGTTGGTGCGTAATCGTCTAGAAAACCACGAAGTTAATATCGCCAATGCAGAGAATTTTGCCGACGAGTCGAAGCGCTTAACGATGGAGATGATTAACGGTGCGTTTTCTGCGGAAGACCGACAAGCAAAGAAGCGTGAGCTAGAAGAGATTGCGAACAACTTCCTTAACTTAGTGAACTCGCAAGATGAATCTGGTAACTACGTGTTTGCTGGCACTAAGCCAAAAAGCCAACCATTCTATCGCGATAAAGACGGTAGTGTTCAGTACGCTGGAGACGATTACCAGCGCAAAATGAAAGTCTCCAGCATGCTTGAGATGCCAATGAACGATCCTGGCAGCAAGCTGTTTATGGAGATACCAAACCCATTTGGCGATTATCAGCCGAATTACGATCTACAAAACGGTTCTGAGTTGCTATTAAACAGAGCCACTAACGTTGATACGAAGGATGATGCGGCGTATCGCGTGACATTTGTCGATATGAACAACGGCAAATTTGGTTACCAACTAGAGCGTAACGGTAAAGTCGTGGATGCCGATGAGTTTTCTCCAGAAAAAGGCATTGAGTACAAAGGCCTGAAAGTGCACGTAAAAGGTCAAATTACGCCTGGCGATAGCATCGAGATCGAAAAGCGGGCAGAGTTCAGCATTTTCGATACCTTCAAGGATGCAATGGCGTGGTCAGATAAATCGGTGTCGGATACGTCGGCTACCGCCAAATTGCACCAAATGACAGAAGAATTTCACGCTGCTTTTATCCATTTGAATAAAGCGCGTACTGATGCCGGAGCTCGATTGAGCACGCTAGATATCCAAGAGCAAAACCACGAAGACTTTAATTTGTCTCTGGCGAAAGCGAAGAGCAACTTTGAGGATTTGGATTACTCTAAAGCCGTTATCGAGTTCAGTGAAAACTCACGAGCGTTACAGGCATCGCAACAAGCATTCGGTAAGACCAAAGATCTAACGTTGTTTAACTATATTTAGTCTGACTTAAGACACACTGTCTGATTTTTGATGCCTTATGTGCAAAGCCTTAAGTGCGATAAATCGACGTAAATTAAGAGTCAGGCTATGCGGCACGATTTTACCCAAAGCGGCAATGACGCGAGAGGCAAGTCGGGCGGCAACAAAGTAGCGGTCAATATCCATGAAGCAAGATGAGCCTCATTATCCGGAAATGGTTTAGTGATAACGCTAACTTATTGTTTATGTGCTTCTTTTAAAAGCGGTGAAATAAATTTTATAAGTTGGCACACAAATTGTATTGAAAATATCAGAACAGATTTAGAGATTCTAAACCCTGCGTTTAAGGCAGATTTAGCAAGTAATTTTTACGGTCAGTGCTTATCCAAATGAGAGTAAAGCTGGCCGCTTCGCAAAAGCTTGCGAACTCAAAAGGAGAGCAAAATGGCTGTAACAGTTAGTACTAACGTCTCCGCGATGACCGCGCAGCGTTACCTAAACAAAGCGACTGACGAATTAAACACGTCGATGGAGCGCTTATCTTCAGGACATAAGATTAACAGTGCAAAAGATGATGCGGCAGGTCTACAGATCTCTAACCGCTTAACTGCACAGTCTCGTGGCCTAGATGTCGCAATGCGTAACGCGAACGATGGTATCTCGATTGCCCAAACCGCTGAAGGTGCGATGAATGAGGCAACATCTGTCATGCAACGTATGCGTGACCTTGCTATTCAATCATCGAACGGTACTAACTCTCCGGCTGAGCGTCAGGCGATCAACGAAGAGTCAATGGCATTGATTGACGAGCTAAACCGTATCGCAGAAACCACGTCATTCGGTGGCCGTCGTCTATTGAACGGCTCATTCGGTGAAGCGGCATTCCAGATTGGTGCGAGCTCAGGTGAAGCAATGATCATGGGGCTAACCAGCATTCGTGCGGACGATACTCGCATGGGCGGTGTGACCTTCTTATCGGAAAACGGTAAAGATAAAGATTGGGGCGTTGACCCAGCTAAATCGGATCTAAAAATCACTTTGCCAGGCATGGGTGAAGACGAAGACGGCAATGTCGATGATCTAGAAATCAACATTAATGCAAAAGCAGGTGACGACATCGAAGAGCTTGCTACGTACATTAATGGTCAGTCTGATATGATCAACGCGTCTGTAAGTGAAGATGGCAAGTTACAAGTTTTTGTTGCACATCCAAACGTTCAGGGTGAAATTTCAATTTCGGGTGGATTGGCGTCTGAGCTTGGTTTGAGCGATGAACCTCTTAGAACATCAGTACAAGATATTGATATGACAACCGTACAAGGTTCTCAAAACGCTATCTCTGTGCTGGATTCGGCACTGAAATACGTGGATTCACAACGTGCGGACTTGGGTGCGAAGCAAAACCGTCTGAGTCACAGCATCAACAACTTGGCAAACATCCAAGAAAACGTTGACGCGTCGAACAGCCGAATTAAAGACACGGACTTTGCGAAAGAAACCACGCAAATGACCAAAGCACAAATTTTGCAACAAGCAGGTACATCAATTCTTGCTCAAGCGAAACAGTTGCCAAACTCTGCAATGTCACTATTGCAGTAGTTTACTTAGCCTGTACTCAATACATTCAGACGTGGATGGAAATGCAGGCTTTTGGCAAGCAACTTTATAATAGAATGAGCGGCTCTCTCATCTCTCACCTGCCAATTATTTTCAATGTAAAGTTGCACTCGGTATGCCGGAAATGTGTTCATTTCTCTTGATCTCCACATAGGCTCTGGCGACCAACCTAGCCCCAGTTCTCTCAAAGGAAAAGGGGCTTTTTCTTTTCTAATTCTCACGTCTATCGTCTGCGAACTTACCTTTAATTGTTTCCTTTTGCTGGTTTTCTATACAATTTAGCCCTCTCGGCTCGATTTGTGGAAACTTGAGCACTTTTTCTTACTTTTCTTCAATTTTATTAGCTAAATCTCGCAATGTTATTTTTTTAAATTTTTTTCTAAAGCTTCTGAATTTGGTGTCGTTAATAGGGGTAACTTTGAGAGAACTACTTGGTTTTCCGAGACGTCGGAAACCGCTATACCGGAAAATCAATTGGAGAAATCACCATGGCAGTGAATGTAAACACTAACGTATCAGCGATGACGGCTCAGCGTTACCTAAACAACGCAAACTCAGCTCAACAAACTTCTATGGAGCGTTTGTCTTCGGGGTTCAAAATCAACAGCGCAAAAGATGACGCTGCGGGTCTTCAAATTTCGAACCGTTTGAACGTACAAAGCCGTGGTTTGGATGTGGCGGTTCGCAACGCGAACGACGGTATCTCAATTGCACAAACCGCTGAAGGTGCAATGAACGAGACCACCAACATTCTTCAACGTATGCGTGACTTGTCTCTACAATCAGCAAACGGCTCAAACTCGAAATCAGAGCGTGTGGCGATTCAAGAAGAAGTGACCGCGCTAAATGACGAACTAAACCGTATCGCAGAAACCACGTCTTTCGGTGGTAACAAGCTACTAAACGGCACACACGGTGCGAAATCGTTCCAAATCGGTGCGGATAACGGTGAAGCAGTGATGCTTGAGCTAAAAGACATGCGTTCAGACAACAAAATGATGGGCGGTGTGAGCTACCAAGCTGAAAGTGGTAAAGGTAAAGACTGGAACGTTGCTGAAGGTAAGAACGACCTAAAAATCAACCTAACGGACAGCTACGGTCAAGAGCAAGAAATCAACATCAGTGCAAAAGCAGGTGACGATATCGAAGAGCTTGCGACTTACATTAACGGTCAAACTGACCTAGTGAAAGCCTCAGTAGACCAAGACGGTAAACTGCAAATCTTTGCTGGCAACAACAAAGTCGAAGGCGAAGTCGAGTTTTCAGGCGGCCTATCTGGCGAGCTAGGTTTGGGCGAAGGTAAAAAAGTAACAGTAGATACTATCGACGTAACCTCAGTTGGTGGCGCACAAGAATCTGTGGCTATCATCGATGCGGCACTGAAATACGTAGACAGCCACCGCGCAGAGCTGGGTGCATTCCAGAACCGTTTCAACCATGCAATCAGCAACTTGGATAACATCAACGAGAACGTGAATGCGTCGAAGAGCCGTATCAAAGATACTGACTTCGCGAAAGAAACGACTCAAATGACCAAGTCACAAATTCTATCGCAAGCGTCAAGCTCAATCCTTGCGCAAGCGAAACAAGCGCCAAACTCAGCGCTAAGTCTGCTAGGTTAATCACCTTAATAAGACAAGATACAAAAGCCAGGCTCATCCCTGGCTTTTTTGCTTATCGGCTATAACGATTTAGATGCGTCCCAACAGGATGTTCGACAAGGCACTCATATCGATTAGATGGTCTCTTTAAATACCAATGTTGCCGCGATGGTGGCGCAGAGACACCTGAGTCAAGCGGCAGCGCAAAACGTCGAGTCACAACGGAACCTCACTTCTGGTTTTCGAATTAACTCGGCGAGTGATGATGCGGCAGGTTTACAGATATCCAATACTCTCCATGTGCAAACGAGAGGGCTTGATGTCGCCTTAAGAAATGCGCACGATGCTTATTCGGTCGCGCAAACCGCGGAAGGCGCGTTACATGAGAGCAGTGATATTTTGCAACGGTTACGCTCTCTAGGGCTTCAAGCGGCAAATGGTAGTTACGATACCAGTGACCGACAAAGCATCCAATACGAGGTCGTAGCGCTGCAGGATGAGCTTGATCGTGTCGCGATCACGACAACATTTGCGGATAAAAATTTATTTGATGGTTCTTATGGCTCGCAAAGCTTTCATATTGGCGCGAACGCTAATTCAATCTCTTTGACGTTACGTAATATGCGTAGCCATATCCCAGAGATGGGAGGGCAGCATTATGTTGGTGATGCGGTCGATAAAGATTGGCGAGTCACTAAAGATAACCAAACTCTAAAAGTCGAATACCAAGACAGTAAAGGGCAAACCCAAACGGAATCCATTGGGCTCAAATTGGGTGATCGCATAGAACAGGTCGCCACTTACATCAATGCTCAACAATCGGTAGTGAGTGCCTCAGTAACGGAAAACAATGAACTGCAATTCTTTGCCTCTACGATGAATACGCCAGAAGGAGTGGAGTTAGAAGGCAGTTTAGCGGATGAGCTTGATCTAAGCACTGGTCAATTAGTCACAATGGATGACATCGATATGTCGACGGCAGGTAAGGCGCAGCTTTCAATTGGGGTGATTGATGCAGCAATTAAGTACGTTGATTCGCACCGAAGTGAAATTGGCAGCTTTCAGAACCGTGTAAATGGCTCGGTGGATAACTTAAATACTGTGAATCGGAGTGTTACAGAATCCAAGAGTCGAATAAGAGACACGGATTTTGCAAGAGAGTCTACGGAAATGGTGCGTTCTCAAGTGCTCCAAGATGCGACAACTGCGTTATTGGCTCAAGCAAAACAAAGGCCGAGTTCGGCACTTGGTCTACTCAGTTGAATCCGGTAAGAAAGCATAAACTTCAGGTAATAAAAAACGCTGCCAATGGCAGCGTTTTTTTCGTGTTCGGCTAAGTAAAAATTACTTAGTTACACGTAGAACTGGAGTTTCACCAACAGTCACAGAACCAGAAAGCTTGTTCAGCTCTTTGATTTCGTCCATGTTAGAGATAACAACTGGAGTTAGCGTTGACTTCGCTTTCTCTTCTAGAAGAGCTAGATCGAATTCAATTACAGTGTCGCCAGCTTTAACAGTTTGACCTTCTTCAGCGATACGAGTGAAGCCTTCGCCTTTTAGTTCAACTGTGTCGATACCGAAGTGAACGAAAAGCTCAACACCGTCGTCAGACTCGATAGAGAATGCGTGGTTAGTTTCGAAGATCTTACCGATAGTACCGTTTACAGGAGCTACCATTTTGTTGCCTGCTGGCTTGATAGCAATACCGTCACCAACGATTTTCTCAGCGAAAACAACATCTGGCACGTCTTCGATGTTTACAATCTCACCAGAAAGTGGCGCGATGATTTCGATAGCACCAGCGTCAGCGCTGTCATCAGATACAAGCTTCTTAAGTTTGTCAAACAGACCCATTGTGTCATGCTCCTAAGGTTTGGTTTTATTCTGTCGAATTATAGTATACCAATATAGCGCATTAGACGACTTTTTTCGCCGTCTAATGACCATTAAGTATTGAATTACTTGGTACTACCGATTACTGAGCTTTCTCAGCAATAAACTTTTCTACCACTGCTTCGATTTCTGCAGCTGTTGGTAAAGAAAGGGCTTCTTCAGCCATTGCTTTCACTTCTGCGAAGTTAGAGTTACGAACTACTTTCTTCACTTTAGGGATTGAAATGCCGCTCATTGAGAACTCGTCCAGACCCATACCTAGAAGTAGAAGCGTTGCACGCTCGTCACCTGCAAGCTCACCACACATACCAGTCCATTTACCTTCTGCGTGAGAAGCGTCAATAACTTGCTTGATCACGGTTAGTACTGCTGGTGATAGTGGGTTGTAAAGATGAGAGATCATCTCGTTACCACGGTCTACCGCTAGCGTGTACTGAGTTAGGTCGTTTGTACCGATAGAGAAGAAAGACACTTCCTTCGCTAAGTGGTGTGCGATCGCAGCAGCAGCAGGAGTTTCAACCATAACACCGATTTCGATGTTTTCGTCGAATGCGTGGCCTTCAGCGCGTAGCTCTTCTTTGTACTCTTCGATCGCTTTCTTAAGCTCACGGATTTCTTCAACAGAGATGATCATTGGGAACATGATACGCAGTTTACCGTGTGCAGACGCACGTAGGATGCCACGTAGCTGATCACGAAGGATTTCACGACGATCCAGACTGATACGTACAGCACGCCAGCCCAGGAATGGGTTCATCTCTTTTGGAAGATCCATGTATGGGAGATCTTTATCGCCGCCGATATCCATAGTACGGATGATCACAGCTTGACCGTTCATTGCTTCCGCAACTTCTTTGTACGCTTGGTACTGTTCTTCTTCAGTTGGAAGTGCAGTACGGTCCATAAATAGGAATTCAGTACGGTACAGACCAACACCTTCACCGCCGTTACGGAGGATACCGTCACAGTCTTTCACTGTACCGATGTTACCGCAAACTTCTACACGGTGACCGTCAGTCGTTTCTGCGTGCAGGTCTTTCAGTTTCGCTAGCTCTTCTTTTTCAGCTAGGAATGCCGCTTTAACCGCTTTCGCTTCTTCTAGTTCAGCTTCTGATGGGTTAACAACAATCTTGTTGTTCATCGCGTCAAGAATCAGCATATCGCCATTCTTAACTTTTTTCGTGATGTCGTTAGTACCAACGATAGCTGGAAGCTCAAGAGAGCGAGCCATGATTGAAGTGTGAGATGTACGACCGCCGATATCACAAGCAAAACCAAGTACGTAGTCTAGGTTAATTTGTGCCGTTTCAGATGGCGTTAGGTCGTAAGCAACTAGGATAACTTCTTCATTGATGTCGCTAAGCGAAACAATGTTGATACCCAGTGCGTTTTTCACAAAACGAGAACCGATATCGCGGATGTCAGTTGCACGTTCTTTTAGGTATTCGTCATCTAGTGACTCAAGAGCACATGCTTGCTCTTCGATAACTGAGTGGATAGCGTGATCCGCAGTCATCTTGTCGTTTTTGATAAGTGCTAGGATCTCTTCTTCTAGCTCTTCGTCTTCAAGAAGCATGATGTGACCTTCAAAGATCGCTTCTTTTTCTTCACCAAACGTTTCAAGCGCTTTTTGCTTGATTGTTTCTAGCTGAGCTGCAGATTTGTTACGAGCGTCGAAGAAACGCTGAACTTCAGCTTCTACTTGATCGTCAGAAATAGTGTTTGTGTTTAGGACAATTTCATCTTCTTGAAGTAGTAGTGCTTTACCGATTGCAATACCAGGAGATGCTAGGATGCCTGAAATCATAGCCTTACCTTAAGTTTGGTCAACTTTATAAAACGGGAGAATAATGGGTGCGCTAACGAATAGTTTTAGCTTAGTTTTGAGCCTATTTCCAACGAAGCCATTTTGCTTTCACAAAATGGCTTCTGGAGTAGGAGACCGGATTAGTGTAGTTGGTCCATTAGAGCAACTAGGTGGTCAACTGCTTGCTGAGCTTGTGGGCCTTCAGCAGAAATAGTTACTTGAGTACCTTTTACTAGGCCTAGTGTTTGTAGTTTGAATAGGCTCTTAGCGCTAGCGCTTTTACCGTTAGAAGTCACAGTGATGTCTGCGTCGAATGCTTTTGCTTCTTTAACAAACTGTGCAGCTGGACGAGTGTGAAGGCCGTTTTCTGCTGTGATTTCTACTTGCTTCTCGTACATGTGATATACCCCAATAAATGTATTTTTTTGTTAGTTTGTGACTAGATTTTAGCTTAACTGCTTTACATCTTGTGCGCTAGCACGGGAAGAGTTCAAAGCGCGTCAGTTCTGATACTAGTCAAAAGTTTGGTAACTACGCAACTGTTTGCGTGCGTAATCACTTTGAAACCTTTTTGTGTTCTGCTTCTTTATTTTGAAGCTAGAAATAAAACACCCTGATATTACCAAAGGTAGGGCAGGGATCAACAAAAAAGCCCCTAAACGGGGCTTTTTTAAACTAAAAATTGATTTGAACACATATTATTGTTGGTTCTCTTTTTCGGTAAAGATACCTGCAAAGAGTGCTGTGCTTAGGTAACGCTCACCTGAACTTGGTAGAACGGTTACAATTGTTTTTCCTTCAAATTCAGGGAGTTCTGCAAGTCGGTTGGCTGCAACAACAGCCGCACCAGATGAGATACCAGCTAGGATACCTTCCTCTTCCATTAGGCGACGAGCCATCTCAATCGCTTCTTCTGAGGTGACTTGTTCAACGCGGTCAATAATGTCTAAATCGAGGTTACCTGGGATGAAACCAGCGCCGATACCTTGGATTTTGTGCGGAGCAGGTTGGATTTCTTCGCCAGCAAGTGCTTGTGCAATAACTGGAGACTCTGCTGGCTCAACTGCAACAGAAGTGATGGCTTTGCCTTTTTCACCTTTGATGTAACGGCTTGTACCTGTGATAGTACCGCCCGTACCGACACCAGCAACGAATACGTCGATTTCACCGTCTGTCGCTTCCCAAATCTCAGGGCCCGTAGTCTTTTCGTGGATCTCTGGGTTCGCAGGGTTGTCAAATTGTTGAAGAAGTAGGTATTTCTCAGGGTTGCTTGCTACGATTTCTTCTGCTTTAGCAATCGCCCCTTTCATGCCTTTCGCCGCTTCAGTCAGCTCAAGGTTAGCGCCCAGTGCTTTAAGTAGCTTACGGCGTTCTAGGCTCATTGATTCAGGCATGGTCAATGTTAGCTTGTAACCGCGAGCGGCCGCTACGAATGCTAGAGCAACACCTGTGTTACCACTGGTAGGTTCTACAAGCTCTACACCTGGCTTAAGAAGCCCCGCTTTCTCTGCTTCCCAAATCATGTTTGCACCGATACGGCACTTAACACTGAAGCTAGGGTTACGCGCTTCAATTTTCGCAAGAACTTTGCCGTTGCTTACTTTGTTTAGACGAACGAGAGGTGTATTACCAATAGTAAGAGAGTTATCTTCGTAGATTTTGCTCATAGTGATGTTCCTTCATTACACGTTGTGTGAATATGGATAGAAGAATATGCGGTATGAAAAAAAGGGAAAAGGATTAAAAAGTTATATCTTATTAGGTTGGCCCAGAACTTGATAAAAGAAAAGGGAAAAGCTGGCGCTGATCCCTTTCCTTAATCTCTAGTCGACTATCGTTGGTGCTTAAACTCCGCGACCCACATAGCGGTTGCACCACATATTGCTACAGGCATGACAATGAGGTTCAAAATTGGGATCGTCGTAAACACAGACACCAATACCCCAAAGCCATAGGCCTTACCTTGCTTTTGTTTCAATTTGTAACGCATGTCGTTAAATGGGATTTTATGGTTATCAAACGGGTAGTCACAATATTGAATCGCGAGCATCCAGGCGGTAAAGATAAACCATAAAAATGGGCCTACTGTTTGTCCAAGGGCAGGGATGAGCAATAACAGGAATAGGCCTATTGCTTTAGGTAAGATGTAAAGCAGCTTTCTCCACTCACGAGCTAAAACGCGAGGAACATCTTTCAGAACGGCAGTGAATCCATCATCATTTACTTTTTGTCCCGTTAAGTACTCTTCCACTTTTTCAGCTAAGAGGCCATTGAATGGCGCGGCGATAAAGTTCGCGAGCGTGCTGAAGAAGTAAGAAAAAGTTGCGAGTATTGTCAGAGCGAGTAAAGGCCAAAGAATGTAAGTTAACCAGGATAAAAACTCAGGTAGCTGCCCAATCCAGTCTTCGATCCATATATTAAGGTTTGAAAATAGATAGAAGATGGCACCACCTACAAGCACGATATTTGCAAGTAGAGGTAAAATGACAAAGCGCCTGATTTTAGGGGCAAGTGCCAATTGTATCCCGTATAGAAAATAACCGAATCCGGTTCTCTGCTGATTGTTTTGCTTCATGTCTATTTTGGCTTCGTGTAAATGAAAACTCATTGTACCTGTGAGGGCTTTTCTTTCAATGCCCTGACAAATGACGTCTTGTTAAGTGGAATCGTGGCAAGAATCACAACAAAAAACGGAACTTCTTGCATTAAGTTGTTCTAAATCTACATATAGTTTTGGTAAAGTAAACGTATCATTCAGATTTATTGCACTTGGGTTGCTGCTCAAGGAACTGCGAGTAGTAAAAACAAGTATATTGAGAGTAAATAATGCAGGAATTGCGATTCGTACTCATTGTTGTTGGCGCATTAGCCATCGCGGCATTGCTGTTTCATGGTTTGTGGAGCAGTAAAAAAGAAGGCAAAGCAAAGTTTGGTAACAAACCGCTTGGTAAGCTGGATGTTGACCAAGGGGACAAAAATGATCTTGTCGAGAAAGAACGAGACTTCGCTCCCGCTCCTGAAGATGACTTTGAGATCATTCGTAAAGATCGCAAAGAACCAGATTTTGGAATGGCGAGTTCTTTCGACAACAAATTTGAATCTGACCCGCTATTCGGTGGCCCATCTGAAGTAACACAGACACAGCAGGAGCCAGATGACATCCCTTCATTTGTTGCAGAAAAAGATAAAGAAGAGGACGCTGAACCTGTTGTTCAAGCACCAGTAGCTGAAGAGCGACTCCAGCCTGCTGTGGAAGAAGAAGCTATTCCCGCCGCGTTTGATATCGCTGAGAAAGAACAGCAAGTCGAAACGGTTAGTGAGCCTGTAGTTGCAGAGCCTAAGGAAGAGCCAAAGCCTGAACCTGAAATGCAAGTGATTGTATTGAATGTGCACTGCGCGGGTGAAGAGCCATTTGTTGGTACTGCTTTATTTGAGAGTATGCAACAAAACGGCTTAATTTATGGCGAGATGGATATTTTCCACCGTCATGTCGACTTGTCCGGTAACGGCAAAGTGCTGTTTAGCGTCGCTAATATGATGCACCCTGGTACGTTTGAGCATGCTGATCCTGCTGAGTTTACAACGAAGGGGATTTCATTCTTCATGACATTGCCTTGTTATGGCGAGGCTGAACAGAACTTCAACTTAATGCTCCGAACTGCGCAGCAAATTGCTGATGATTTAGGTGGCAACGTTCTTGATGACCAGCGTAACTTAATGACACCAGACCGTTTAGCGTCTTATCGACGTCAAATAGTTGAGTTTAATGCCGCTAACGCATAATCTTAACAGCAAATAATAATAGGGCTCCGGATGGAGCCCTTTTTCTTGGATTTCCCAACCTCACCGATTGAAAATACACGGGGCTTTACTATGTCTGAATCAGTACTTCAGCGATTAGAAGAACTAAAAGAGTCGTTGCATTACCACGCTGTGCGTTACTACGTGGAAGATAACCCAGAGATCCCTGATGCCGAGTACGACCGTTTAATGCGAGAGCTCCTGGATATTGAAGCTGAGAACCCTGATTTAATTACCGTAGATTCACCAAGTCAACGTGTCGGTGGACAACCTCTCTCTGCGTTTAGCCAAGTGACACATGAAGTACCGATGCTTTCGCTTGATAATGCGTTTGATGACAGCGAACTTGATAGTTTCCATAAGCGAGCACAAGAGCGGGTGGGCAGTCAGAGTGTGAAAGAATACTGTTGTGAGCCGAAACTGGATGGACTCGCAGTTAGTTTACTGTATGAGAACGGTGTGTTAGTTCAGGCGGCAACACGAGGCGATGGCACTACTGGCGAGAACATCACAGAGAATGTTCGCACGATTAAAGCCATTCCTTTAAAACTCAGGGGTAATGACTGGCCAAATCGTCTTGAAGTTCGTGGTGAAGTCTTTATGCCGAAAGCTGGGTTTGAAAAGCTCAATGAATTAGCAAGGAAGAAAGGCGAGAAAATCTTTGTTAATCCACGTAATGCTGCGGCAGGTAGCTTACGACAATTGGATTCACGCATTACGGCTTCTCGTCCGCTTAGCTTCTATGCATACAGTGTAGGCGTGGTGCAAGGCGCTGAATTGGCGGTAAGTCACTACGAACGCTTCTTGCAAATTAAATCTTGGGGATTACCAATGTGCCCGGAGACCAAGCGAGTTGAAAGTTTGGCGGATGTAAAAGCTTACTACCAAGATATCTTGCAGCGTCGTGATGCCCTTCCTTATGAGATCGATGGTGTCGTCATTAAAATTGACGATATTGCCGTGCAAGAGCGTCTTGGATTTGTTGCTCGCGCTCCACGTTGGGCGATTGCCTACAAATTCCCGGCTCAGGAAGAAATGACGACGTTGAATGAGGTGGAATTCCAAGTCGGTCGTACTGGTGCGATTACACCTGTTGCTAAACTAGAGCCTGTATTTGTTGGCGGGGTAACTGTAAGTAATGCGACGCTTCATAACGCAGATGAGATAGAACGTCTGCAAGTTAAGATCGGTGATCACGTTGTGATTCGTCGAGCGGGTGACGTTATTCCTCAAGTCGTTTCTGTCATCAAAGAGCGTCGACCAGAAACGGCGCGAGATATTATTTTCCCAACTCAGTGTCCGGTTTGTGGTTCGCATGTTGAGCGGATCGAAGGAGAGGCGGTAACACGTTGTACGGGTGGCTTAGTTTGCCAAGCCCAACGTAAACAAGCGCTAAAACACTTTGTGTCTCGTAAAGCGTTAGACGTTGACGGTCTAGGCGATAAAGTGATCGAGCAACTTGTTGACCGTGAGATGGTGAAAACTCCTGCTGACTTATTTAAGTTATCTGCGGGGATTTTAACGGTATTAGATCGCATGGGGCCAAAGTCTGCGCAGAACATTGTGAATGCGTTAGAAAAATCCAAAGAAACAACGTTACCTCGCTTTTTGTATTCGCTGGGGATTCGTGAAGTTGGCGAGGCAACCGCCGCAAACCTAGCAATGCACTTTAAAACGTTGGAAGCCATCCAAAATGCTAACGAAGAGCAGTTAATTGAAGTGCAAGACATCGGTGCTGTGGTTGCTCAACATATTACGACTTTCTTCAGTGAAGAGCAGAACCAAGCGGTGGTTAAAGATTTGCTTGAACAAGGGATCCACTGGCCAGAGATTAATACTACTGAGCAGGTAGGGGAGCTACCGTTAGAAGGTAAGACAGTCGTATTGACAGGAACACTTTCTCAATTAGGTCGCACAGAGGCTAAAGAAGCCCTCCAATCCCTAGGTGCAAAAGTGACAGGTAGTGTTTCTAAGAAAACAGATATTTTGTTTGCTGGTGAAAATGCAGGCTCGAAGTTGGCAAAGGCACAAGAACTGGGTATCGAGATCAAAACAGAACAAGACTTACTCGAGTTGATGAATTAAGTCTTATCAAAAAAGCTAAAAAATAACTAAAAGCCCCACATGGTAAGCATGTGGGGCTTTTTCTTGCTCATAATTAAGTGCTTTTTGATTGAGTTATTTGTGCTTTTTATCTTTTCAGTGATCAAGATCTCCCATTGAATTATTAAGGTTTTTTACTTCTTTAGTCTGCGAGTGACTTCAAGTTGGAATTCTAGGTTGTGATTTAAGTTATTGATATTTAATGTTTAACTGTCTTTTTGTGTTGGTGTTGTTAAAAGTAAGATCTGGATCAACAACTTATATGGAACTTTGGACTGGCTCATATTTTTTTAGAAAAAAAATAAGTTCCGTTTGGATGTTTTTAGCTGCGAAGTTAGTCTTAATCACGTGGATACACGGTGTGTATGCAGGAACTAAAAAAAGCCAAATTAGAAATAATGAGGTTTGATCAGGAATTTACTTCTCTCCTTCGGCGGCCAACTAAAGGTGAGATAGAAAAATACAGCTATATCCATTTTTAGGAGTTTTTCCATGGACAAATTTTTTAAGGTTTCAGCGTTAACCGCAGCAATGTTTGGTGTTGTTGCTGTTGCTCCAGCTACAGCGTCTACTGAAAGTGCAGCAGGTGGCGAGTACGTAGAGAAAGTGAACGAATTTATGCAAGACTCTAGTCTTAATGCATTATTTCTAGTTGATACTCGTTCTCGTACTCGTACAACAGGTAAGCCTGGCGGTGAAAACGGTGACCGTTGGAGTCGTCTAAACTACTCTTCTTACAACGCAATTTTAGACTTTACTTCTGGCTACCACGATGGTTGGGTTGGTGCAGATGTTGCGGCTTACTATTCTGGCGACCTTTACAACGATAGCCTTTACAATTCAAACGAAGGCTACCTATGTAATGAAATTTCAACTTGTAACAACCTAGACTGGGGTGCAGGTGATGGTCAACAGCTTAAAGTTTACAAAGCAGCACTGAAGTTCAAAGCAAACGAAAGCTTCAACGCGCGCTTTGGTATGCTACAAGCGGGTGGTAACGGTACTATTGGTAACGTTTGGAGTTTCGTACCTGGTACTTACCGTGGTTTCGAACTGAACGCTAAACTAGGTGATTTCAACCTAAGCTACTTTGGTGCAGACCAATTTACAGCACCTTGGCTACTTCACGAAGATGACTACGCGCCAGCGCTTTGGTCTGATACTTCATGGAGCTACCTACACTCTCTAGGCCTAAACGGTAACCTAACTGACAGCTTGTTTATGCAACTTGGTTTGGGTCAAGCTACTGGCGTTCAATATGCAAATGGTATCGACTGGGGTGCAGGTCAAGTAACTAGCTACCACAACGAAACTGACAACACTTCTTACAAGGCTTACTTGAAGTACACTGTGAGTGACCGTACAACTCTAGCATTTGATTTCTACGGTGTTGACGATGATGTGAAATACGATGGTCTAGGTTTCCACACTGGTCTATCTTTGAATCAATCTTTCGGCAAGCTAGCTTGGATGTCTGAGCTACGCTACACAGACACAGACAACCGTGCTGACTTCGTTCCTCGTACAATTCATACTTACGGTATGAACAACGGTACTTGGTCTCAGTGGTGGGATGCACTGTCTGACTGGAACAAATCGGGTGAGCTAGCGTGGTACAACCGTCTATCTTACAACCAAGGTAACGGCTGGAACTACTACCTAGGCTTTGGTTATGGTACTGGTGCTGATTCTGCAGCAAGCGGTGCATCAGGTGACTGGGATTACGAAAGTGAATACGCAGTTAACGCGACAGTATCTTACTCTCTACAGAGTGGTGCACTGAAAGGTTCTACGATCCGTCTACACGGTACAATCCTAGAGCGTGATGAGTACGCTGGTGCTGGTGATGCGGATGAAACAGACCTACGTCTACAAGTTCTTATCCCTTACAGCTTCCACTAATACTTAGTGAGATGATAAAAAGGAGCCGCTAGGCTCCTTTTTTTATTTTACTTCTCGACCATCATATATTTTGCAATATAACGGCGGTAGCATATGCACGTTACCGTTTGGTAACTCACACTTTATCTCTGGGGCTAGCGTACGACCACCTGAAGCACCATTAGCATGAGTAGTTAATGGAGCTAGGGCAAAACATGCTAACAATAGACCAGCTAAAAATTTCATAATCATCACCTTAATGTAGACATTGAATATCTACTTGCTTGGATAAATAATGACTTTACTGAAAAGTAAGGTATCAATAGTTTCTTAATATTGAACTAACTACTGACTTCTATATTAGTTCCATTCTCCGCCTCTAAATCGACACATTTCACTTGGAATATTAGTGACATCACCACTTGGCAATTTACATTCGACTATCGGTCCTAAATTAGTTGTACCACCATTTCCGTTGGTGTAGGCAAAGGAAGAAAAAGAAAAGATACCGCATAACATTAAAAAGAGAAGTTTCTTCATAGTACATCCTCTTACTTACCAAATAAAAAGCATTCAACTTAAATGCTTATGCGTTAAGTATGTATGGGGGGGCAAAAAGATCAAAAAATAATTCAATAAAGTTTTATTTTTTAAAATAAATTTATAAAGATAATTTATATCGATATATTTCTATCTTATTGATTATCGTATGATGAATAATTAAATTATTGGAAGGATAGGGTAGGATATTAATAATATTGCTGCTACTTATTTTTTGTTCGATTTTAATTAAATCAATGAAATGAAAGCGGTTGTTTAGATTAAAGTAATGGAGCATAGTTTGCCCCATTACTTTGGCATAAATTACTTAGAATCAGGCTCAATGATTAAAATAATACCATCGATATCTTTTATTTTAACGCGCGTTCCTGCTGGAAGTGCTTGATCCGACTGTGCCGACCACGTGGTATCGGCAACCTTGATACGATTGAGCCCAACAGAAAAGTCCTCTTCAATGGTAAGTGTGCGTCCGATTAACTGCTTATACTTTTGGTTCAGATCTCTTTCTTGGTCTTCTTTCTTGTCTTTAGACCATTGTCGTCGCCACCATAACCAAGTGGTGATTAAGCTGAAACTTGCAAAGCAAAGCCATTGTAATTGCCAGCTCATTGGTAAAACAGTCATTAGTGCCCCAACGATAAGTGCAGAAACTCCGAGCCAGAGAAAATATCCCGCAGTCCCAAGTAGTTCTACCGCTAGAAGTGCAAAACCGAAGGCTAGCCAATGCCAGAAAGAGACGCCTTCCAGCAAACTGAAAAAGTCCATAAGTTATTCTTTATCTTGTTGTTTAAACATCTCTGCTATCCCTGCAACCGAGCCCATTAGTCCGGTCGCTTCTAATGGAAGCATAATGATTTTGCCGTTTTCAGCTTGACCAATGCTTTTGATCGCTTCGGTATAGCCCTGAGCAATGAAGTAATTGACGGCTTGCATATCGCCTTTGGCAATCGCTTCAGAAACCATATAAGTCGCTTTTGCTTCTGCTTGTGCGGCGCGTTCACGAGCTTCAGCATGGAGAATAGCAGACTGCTTTTCGCCCTCAGCTTTTAATATCTCCGATTGCTTATGACCTTCAGCCTTTAAAATTTCAGCTTGGCGTACCCCTTCTGCTTCGAGAATCTCCGCACGTTTATTTCGCTCGGCTTTCATTTGAGCATTCATCGCCGCCGTTAGATCGGATGGTGGCTGTACATCTTTTATTTCAATTCGTGTGACTTTTACACCCCATGGGTTGGTGGCTTGGTCAACAATTGCCAGCAGCTTGGAGTTGATCATGTCACGCTGACTCAGCATTTCGTCCAACTCCATTGAGCCTAAAACGGTGCGGATATTGGTGAGAGTTAAATTTCTAATGGCATGTTCCAAATCGTTGACTTCATAAGCGGCTTTGGCAGCATCGATGACTTGAACAAATCCGACGGCATCAATAACTACGTTAGCGTTGTCTTTTGAAATAACTTCTTGCGCTGGAATATCAAGAACGCGCTCCATCATGTTGACTTTTTGCCCTATCTTATCAACAAATGGGATGATCAAGTTTAAGCCGGGTTTTAGCGTATGGGTGTAGCGTCCGAAGCGTTCGACTGTCCAGTTATTTCCTTGTGGCACCGTCTTAATGGCTGAAGATAAGATAACTACAGCAAGAACGACGAAAATACCGATGGTAATCAGTGAATCAATTGGCATGAGTTATTCCCTTAAGTGCATAATGTCCGATTCATTTTTACCTATTTATAGACAATAGACAATTGAAGTTCTGAGAACCTTAAGAGGTTATTGGTTTTTTATATAACAAAGGCCGGAATATCCGGCCTTTAGTTGAAGTTTCGCTTTTCAGCGAGTTAGTACAGAATCGAATACAGCTGACGGCGATATTTGCTTGCTAATGCGTTGCCTTGACCTAGCGCGCTGAGAATATCCATAAAAGTCTTCTTCACTTCACCGTCTTGGGCGCCCAAGTCTTTTTTAAGAATATTCCACAGCAGTTCCAGCGCTTCTTCATCACGACCCACTTGGTTGTACTGTACCGCCAATTCACAAGCAAGTTCGAAGTTTGCCATGTCTGCTGCGTATTCTTGTTCTAGTCGTTGTAACTCAGGGCTATCTGCAGCCTGCAAATGCAGCTCGAGCTTGGCTATTAGACTCTTGTAGTAGTTATCTTGATACTCAAGAGGGATAGCGTTCAGTAGCTCTTGGGCGACATCAAATTGTTTGGTTTCTAATAAACAATCAGCCATCGCGAGTTTCACATCACCACGCTCTTGCAGTTCTGGCGGCAAAGTGTGGATGATGCTTAAAGCCTGAGCATGCTCACCTTGCTGAAGAAGTTCACTGACTTGCTTTAATAGCTGTTCATCTGGGCTTGGCAAATGCTTTTGTAGCATGGTTGCAATGGCATCAATTGGCTGAGGGCCACCCAATCCATCGACGGCTTGACCATTTATAAACAGCGCGATAGTTGGCAATACTTGCACACCAAATTGAGACGCTAGAGCCGGCTGATCTTCACAATTTAATAAAGCAAGCGTAAATGCACCGTTGTACTGTTGAGCAAGAGATTGCAACTCAGGGAGTATCTGTGCGCTTTCTGGTTGAGCATTGGCCCAAAAGTGGATCAGAACGGGCGTGTTCATTGATCCTTCAAGAGTTTCGCGAAAGTTCTGTTCTGTTATCTCAACGATAAATGGGGATTGCATCAGAGTATCCTTGCTTTGTGTCTTGTCGTTGATAATAGATATGGAGTTGATTTAAGGGAAATTCAAGCGATGGTTGCTAATCGTCATCAATAATGAATCATTCTATTTTGTGAAAGGATGCGGTAAGAGAATAGTGTTACTGCTGAATAGGTGTAAGGCAAAAAGAAAACGCTGCCGAAGCAGCGCAGTTCTAATGCTATTTGTTAGTGCGGTATCAAAATAGGATGAACATGGTCAACACTACACCCACACTAAGCCAGTTAAGCTGATTCAATGTCATTGTTGCCTCGCAGTAGTAAAAACATTGCTACAAAACGTAATGGGTGGCGATACCAAATCTAAGCAACTCAATCACTTTAGGCGAAAGAATCCCCGCTGAATTGCGTAGAAATTGATTCGTTTGGTTGAGGTTTTTTTAACCTACATGTTCATAATGACATCACATTGTTACGGTGAAATTACATTTCGACAAAACTTTTTTATGCAGCCTGTCGCAAAATTTTATCAAGCACACGGGTTGGTAATAACCTTTTCAAGATTGCGAATAATTTAGTCGGCGTAGTAATTCGATAGCGAATTTTAGGTGAAGCGCTAGTTAATGCATGAAGAACAGGTGCGACGCAGGACTCTGCAGGTAAAACAAATCGATTATTAGATTTGTCTTTGTTGAGTCGCTCTCTTTGTCCTTCATAGGCGAGGCGGTGAGGGCTGGATTCAATATCAATCCACTTCTCGAAGGC
Organism: Vibrio sp. Y10_XG_PY6; assembly: GCF_024181795.1. Classification (NCBI taxonomy): domain Bacteria; kingdom Pseudomonadati; phylum Pseudomonadota; class Gammaproteobacteria; order Vibrionales; family Vibrionaceae; genus Vibrio; species Vibrio sp. Y10_XG_PY6. The sequence continues at coordinate 173,840 of NZ_JAMZAQ010000004.1, read as the reverse complement.
TTTTAATGCATTATTTCTAAATTGAGTTTCGATAGGCCCAGGTTCTATCAATGCCACTTTGATATTCGTATCCGCAAGCTCTAGCCGTAGTGTGTCAGTCCAGCCTTCTAGGGCAAACTTTGACGCATTGTAGGCGCCGCGGTACTTCATTGCAGCAAAGCCAAGAACAGAACTGTTTTGTATTATCCGTCCTTCGCTTTGTATGCGCATGTGAGGAAGCACTTCTCTGACTAACTGGTGCCAACCAAAAAAGTTGGTCTGAAATTGAGCTTGAAGAGCCTCGGTGGGCAAGTCTTCCAATGCACCGGGCTGGCCATAGGCACCATTATTGAACACGGCATAAAGCTTACCTTCTGCTAGCTCTAATGCTTGCTTTACGCCCGAAGAAATACTTTCAGGGCTGTTTAGGTCTAGCTTGATGCAGGTTAGCCCTTCATTAATTAGACGTTGGACATCTTGCTCTTTCCTACAAGATGCTATGACATGAAATCCCTCGTTTTGCAGGGCGTGAGCGCACACGTAACCGATACCGGTTGAGCAACCCGTAATAAGAATCGACTTTTTCATAAATTAAGCCTCAAGCAACATTGAATGAGGTCATCATTCATCAGCTCCGGTCATGAAGCAAGTGCTTGAGTGCTGGCTCTATTCTGGAGTAGCTAAATTTGAAGCCAAGTTCGGTGAGCTTTTTGGGTTTGGCTCTCATGCTATCGAATAATAAGCAGGAAGATTCACCCATTAGGAGTTCCATCGCCCATTTAGGCGTGAACAAGGTATGTGGTCGTTTCAGCGTTTTTGCCAACGTGCCGCTAAAGATACGGTTAGTCACAGGGTGAGGTGCACACATATTGAACGCACCATGGGCATGTGGTGTTTCAAGCAAGTACATGATGGCGCGGACCATATCCAGAATGTGAATCCAAGGCATGTACTGATTACCGTTCCCGAGCGGGCCGCCTACGCCAAGTTTGTAAGGTAAGAGCATTTTCGCCAAAGCCCCGCCATTAAGGCCGAGTACCACGCCAGTTCTCAGTAGACAAACCCGTGTTTGTTCCGACTCTGCGCGCTTAGCTATTTGCTCCCACTTTGCACAAACTTCGTGAGTAAAGACGTCGCTATTAACATGTAAGCACTCATCAAACGGATGGTCTTGTTGATCTCCATAATAGCCAACTGCCGAGCCACTAATAAAAACAGAGGGAGGTTCGGTGCTTGCGTGGATCAGCTCAACAATTTGCTCGGTAATTCTCCAACGACTTTTGCAGATTTTTTCTTTTTGCTCGCTAGTCCACCTTTTATCTGCAATAGGCTCACCTGCAAGATTAATGACGGCATCAACGTGATTGAGATCGGCGAACGACTCGAGCGAGTCAAGGTATTCGATATTACCCAGATCAGCATGCTGTAGGCGTTGTTTTGCATTCTCTGGAGAGCGTGTAAGTAGCATAACTTGGTGAGTGGATAGCAGCTTGAGCAACTCCGAACCAATAAACCCAGTGCCACCTGTGAGTAATATCTTCATGTTATCTCTTTGAATGTACACGTATTAGAACATTATAGTCGTTTTGTGCTGAGCTTGATCATCTCACGACTATTATTTCTAGGATAGTGGCAAGCCTGTAGCGAGGCTACTGACTTCACATATTGAAAAAATGTAACTAAATGTTATGCATGGCGCTAATTCGTTCACGGTAGGAGAACTAAATCTATGCCAGACTAAAAACATCGCTAACGGAACAAGCGTAATCAGTTTGCACCATCAAGGAGGATAGGTATGGAAGCATTTGTTGCTCTTTTTCGAGCGCTCCTTAATAGTGCTCGCGATCTGCTACCCATCGTTGTTGTTATCACTTTTTTTCAATTAGTTGTTTTGCAAGAGCCACTTCCTAATCTCATCTCCATTCTTTTTGGCTTGTTGCTTGTGGTTTTAGGGTTAACGTTTTTTATTTTTGGTCTAGAGCTTGGTCTTTTTCCTATCGGAGAGAGTATGGCTCAAGCCTTTGCAAAAAAAGGTAGCGTGTTCTGGTTGTTAGTTTTTGCGTTTTGTTTGGGGTTTGGCACCACGATCGCAGAGCCAGCATTAACGGCCGTAGCAGAAGAAGCATCAGAAGTTGCGGCAGAAGGAGGGATGATCACAAACTCAGAGCAATCCATGCAGGACTATGGACAAGGGCTACGAGTAACGGTGGCACTTTCTGTGGGGATCGCCATCGTTATTGGCGTTCTGCGCATCTTAAAAGGGTGGCCAATTCATTACATGATCATCGGCGGCTACGTCGGCGTTGTAGTCCTGACGTGGTTTGCACCGGAAGCCATTATTGGCGTTGCTTATGATTCTGGAGGTGTGACGACGTCGACTATCACCGTGCCTTTGGTCACTGCACTAGGGGTTGGTTTAGCATCGGCGATTAAAGGGCGCAACCCCATGGTGGATGGTTTTGGTTTAATCGCTTTTGCCTCGCTGCTACCGATGATGTTTGTGATGGTTTACGGAATGGTTGTAACATGATTTCAATTGAACATTTCCTAGACACTTTATTATCGACCGTTCGAGATGTCATTCCCATCGCCAGCATTATTTTTGGTTTTCAGTTAGCGGTGTTAAGGCGTCCAGTTAACAACCTTAAGAAGGTTTTGCTTGGGTTTGTTTATGTGATTCTTGGGCTCGCTCTTTTTTTGCTCGGATTAGAAATGGCTCTGTTTCCGCTCGGAGAGACCATGGCCGTGCAACTGACGGCACCGGAATTTTTACAAGAGTTTAAAGTCTCTGTGGGAAAAGCCTTAGTGTGGGTCGACTACTATTGGGTGTATACCTTCGCCTTTTTTATCGGTTTTAGTACCACGATTGCTGAGCCTTCTCTAATCGCTGTAGCGATAAAAGCAAACCAAGTTTCTGGTGGCAGTATCAGTATTAACGGTTTACGCGTGGCCGTTGCATTTGGGGTGGCCATTGGCATCGCGCTAGGGAGCTATCGGATTGTTGTCGGTGACCCTATTCACTATTACATCATTGCGGGTTACATCGTGGTTGTGATTCAAACGTTTTATGCGCCAAAGCTTATTGTTCCACTCGCCTACGATTCTGGAGGCGTCACGACTTCTACTGTCACTGTTCCGCTTGTAACCGCACTAGGGCTGGGGCTTGCTTCTACCGTCCCAGGAAGAAACCCAATGATTGATGGCTTTGGCTTGATCGCTTTTGCCAGTCTGTTTCCTATGATCTCTGTGATGGGCTATGCGCAAATAACCCAATGGCTGAATAAAGATGTCTCGGAGGACGAAGAAAATGCGCTTTAAATTGATACTTGCGTTTGTTGAAGACAGCAAAACAGACAAGGTACTGGACGCTGCTCGCGAAGCTGGCGCGACTGGTGCGACGGTGATTAATAACGCTCGTGGACAAGGCTTAAATCAAAAGCGAACGTTTTTTGGCTTAACGCTGGAAGTACAAAAAGATGTGCTGCTGTTTGTCGTTGAGGAGCACCTTTCTCGACACATATTAGAAACCATCAATGAAGTTGGTGAGTTCGACCGAGAGTCGGGGCAGGGCATTGCTATTCAGATCGATATTGAGGATGCAGTCGGTGTCGCGCATCAAGTAGAGACGTTGACCAAAGTGGTCGAGGATGAGTTATGAGCAGTCAAACGATAATTAGAGTTCGAGATGTAATGGCGGCTACTTATGTCATGGTTGATGGGCTAATGACAGTTTATGAAGGCATAACGTTGGCTAAAAAATACCAAGTCAAAGCGCTGGTGGTGAAAAAGCGAGATGACAACGATGAATATGGCATCGTCTTGATGAATGATATCGCCAAAAAGGTGCTGGCGAATAATCGCTCTCCACAGCGCACGAATATTTATGAGATCATGACCAAGCCCGCTTTGTGTGTCGATCCTGATATGAATGTGAAATATTGTGCGCGCCTATTTGAACGATTTGGCATTAGCCGAGCTCCTGTCATTGAAGATGGGGAGGTCATTGGCATGGTGAGTTATAACAATATTGTCATCAATGGCATGGTGCGAGAAGAAGTGTAATAGGTTGATATAAATGAAAAATCAACGCATTTTTTCTCAAGTCAGCGACTGTTACAAAGAACTAAAACATTTAATATATGTTAGGTTGCATATGTGTTAATTCACCATTATTCTTTGCGCCCTAAGTCTATTGTCGAGGAATTTGTATCATGCCTTTAGTCTCTTGCCCTGTGTGTGAGAAACAAATCTCAAAGCGCGCTCACGCATGTCCAGGATGCGGAGAGCCAGACCCGCTGCACCACCTAGCTAAGTCAAAATTTATGTCGATGGTGTTTTGGATACTGGTGTTGGTTGGAACTGCGTATGCCGCATGGTTCTATATTTTGCCTATGGTCATTGAATCATTGCGTTATCAGTAGTCGTTGGTTGAGCTGTCATAAAAATGCCGTAGAATGACCTCGTACTTTGTGAGGAGACGATGTCGTGAAACTATTTTTTGCCTCAGATCTGCATGGCTCTTTGCCAGCAACTAAAGAAACTATTGAGCTATTTTTAGCCTCTGGTGCGGAGCACCTGATTTTGTTGGGGGATACGCTAAACCACGGGCCAAGAAACCCGATTCCAGAAGGTTACAACCCACCGCAGGTGGCGGAGCTACTGAACCAATACAGTGATCAAATTATTTCTGTGCGTGGTAACTGCGATAGTGAAGTGGACCAAATGCTATTGAAGTTTCCAATGATGATGGATTACTCGTGGGTGCTACTTGAATCTGGTAAGAGAATCTTTTTGACTCATGGTCACTTGTACAACTCTGAAAAACGGCCGCCACTGCGTGAAGGTGATATCATCGCCCACGGTCATACGCATGTTCCTGTCGCAGAGATGCAAGATGGGGGCATTATTTTTAACCCAGGCTCGATGACATTTCCACGTAATGGTTTACCAAGAAGCTTTGGTACTTTAGAAGACAATACGCTAACGGTAAAAACGCCAGAAGGCGAAGTATTAGCACAAACCATGATTTAACGGTTTTACTAAGTAAAAATATAGGGAGCGAATTGCTCCCTATTTTGTGTCTGAATGTCCTAAATCGCGTTCTGGGTCGATAATGTCTCTTACGCGCTGTTTTAGCACCTTTGCTTCAGGAAAGCCGCTGTCTTTTTTCCGTTCCCAAATTTGCTGGCCATTGCAGAAAATTTCGAAGCGACCACCTGTATCTGGGTGTAAGCTGATCGTTTCTATTTCTTCGCTAAAAGTATGCAGTAGTTCTTGCGATAGCCAAGTTGAACGCAACATCCAGTTGCACTGGCGGCAGTAATAAATATCAATGATTGCTTTATCCATGAAACTTTCCTTTTAATCGGTTTAAACTAGCAACTTGATACCCACGGCAAACGTGAGAATTTCGAATGCAATTTTAATCACTCGGTTGCTGTATCGAGTCGCGGCCCATGCGCCTAAACTGCCGCCTAGAAATGAGCTTAACAATAAAACAGGCAACCAAGCCCAATGTATCGGAGCGCCAGCTTGGACGACGGCAATGCCTCCAATGCCATTCCAAAACAACCCGACGCAAATCATGGTGTAAGCAACGGCTTGTTTATAGTTATACCCAAACCAGCGAACTAAAAATAGTGTCACGAGTAAACCAGAACCTGCGGTCAGCGACCCGTTGATGATACCGATGAGCATTAGTCCGACACCGCCGATGACCCAACCGATTGGGTGACGGTTACGTATTATTTCTTCTTGGCCTAACGATTTCTTAAATCGTGAATAGATGCCGAGCGCGAGAATCATGCTCCCTAGCATTTTTTCCGCCACACCATCAGGTATTTGGACAATTAAGTTCGCCCCTAAGACTACGCCAATGCTGCCAGAGACTATAAGGTAGAGCGCGACCTTCCATTTAATTGTGCCTGCTTTTAAGTGTGTGCTTGCTGCCCCTAAGCCTAAAGCGACGGAAGCCACTTTATGTGTCCCCAGCGCAACCGAGAATGGCAAGCCGAGAAAGATGAGCAAAGGGAATTGAAGTAAGCCTGCACCGCCGCCAGAAAGCGAAGCCAGAGTATTGGCGATAAGTGAGCCGAAAAAGAGGGTGAGGGTATCTAGCCAATCCATAAGCAAAATAAAGGGGGGCGTCTTGCCCCCTTATCATCAAATCAAAGTTAGTTTTTAAACAGCACCGAAGAACCGTGGTTCAAGCTAGTGAGCAATAGCGTTTTTTCGTTCACGACATCAATACGGCGACTTTGCTCAGCATCAAGCTTAAAGATTTGAGTGATCAAACGTAGCTGTGCTTCGGAGAAGTCTTTTGATTGAGAAGATGAAATATCTTTAAACTCAGAAGGCGAAACCAGCAAATAGTTGTCACTTACTTCCCATCGCCCTTTTTCCGAGATATTAATCGTGGATTCTGCCGTTGAACCTTGAGCGAATAATTTGATATTTGCTACGCGAATATAGTCTCCGTTAGGGAGATATTTCACATTTGATTCAACATTAACACGACGCAGTGGGCCGACAGGATCGTCAGGCAAGCTGTCTGTAATGACCGTCACCATGGTTGACTGCCACTCATTGGCAGTGAGGACCTGCTCCACTTTTAGGTCGCTACCCCAATATAACCAACCACTGAAAAGGACGGATACGGCCAAAACCGCAGATGCTAATTTTATCTTCATTCTGGCCTCCTTATTTACAGATATCGGTTGGGTCATTTTGACCAGCGAAAATACGCAATGTCACGTTCTCATATGAATGTTGACTGTCATGAATGTAGTTCAGAATCAGCTGATTGTTCTGGCCACCTGTAGCAATCACTTCTACCGGCATTGAATCTTCTGCATGGTATTTTACGTAGCGTTCAATGCACTGCTCAATGGACGGCAACCAACTATTGATTTGCGGGTGGTTCACTGGCGTCATCACAGGTACATTTTGATACTCACCAATCTGACGGAATTGGGATTCTGCAGGATTGGTGAAGAGCAATACACAAATAGGAAGCAGCAGAGACAAAAGAACGATCATACGCGGCAGCCAGTTATTCGTGTTGGCTGCTGGTTTTGGCTGTGCCTTAGGTAGTTCTACTTGAGGCTCTACTTCAGTCGTAGTGTCTGCAGCCGCTTCTGTTGACGGCGCGTCACTTGTTTCTATTTCCGCAGCGTGCGCTTCATTTTCAGAAGTGGCTTCTTCAACGTCAGTATTAGAGTCAGCAGATAATGGGCTTAAGCGTTCCACTGAACAAATGAGTTGATAACCGCGTTTAGGAACCGTTTTAACAAACTCTGGAGATTTTGTTGAGTCCTTCAACATCTTACGCAGAGTAGAGATCGCTTGAGTCAGGCTTGAGTCATCCACCTCAAAACCTTGCTCACGCCAAACAAACTCGTGAAGCTCGTTACGGGTTAAAACTTCGTTTGGTCTCTCTGCCAACATCAGAAGTATACGGCTTTCGTTGCTTCCTAATCGTACAACGTCGTTGCCGTTTTGTTGGTCAGCGAGCGAATTACTATTTGGATCAAAGGTGAACCTTTGAGCAAGTAGAAATTTGGTGCCGATGTTAGTCATTTAGTTCTTCTTAGATGGATGATGTTGTAATTATAGTGATTTATGTCACAAAATTACCGAAGCGCATGGAGTGCGCACGACATTTTAGATGCTTTTAGGCTGGTAGGATAATTAAATTTTTCTAAAAAAACACCGTTTTTAGCAATATTGACCTTGAATTTACATTTGTCAGCCACATGTTAAATGACATCTCAGTAAGGTAATTTCAAGGGGAAAGTCACAAACTTATCTCCATGAAAAAGCCAATTAGTTTAGATGTTATGGAGCACACATGAGCGAAACCGTATCTCAAAACAAAGAAACTCGTGGTTTTCAATCAGAAGTAAAACAACTACTGCATTTAATGATCCATTCTCTTTATTCAAATAAAGAGATCTTTTTGCGCGAGCTGATTTCTAACGCATCAGATGCATCGGACAAGCTGCGCTTCCAAGCGCTCTCTAACCCAGACTTATATGAAGGTAATGCAGACCTTTGCGTGAAACTGTCGTTTGATGAAAGCGCAAATACCTTAACCATTTCTGATAACGGTATCGGTATGAGCCGCGATGATGTGATCGAGCACTTAGGTACGATTGCAAAATCCGGGACCGCGGAGTTTTTCTCAAAGCTGTCTGAAGAGCAGAGCAAAGACTCTCAGCTTATCGGTCAGTTTGGTGTTGGCTTCTACTCTGCGTTTATCGTTGCTGATGCCGTCACCGTACGCACTCGTGCTGCGGGCCTAGCCGCTGATGAAGCAGTGCAATGGCACTCAGCCGGTGAAGGTGAGTACACCATCGAAAACATCACTAAAGAATCGCGTGGTACTGATATCATTCTTCATATGCGTGAAGAAGGTAAAGAGTTCCTAAATGAATGGCGTCTACGTGATGTGATCAGCAAGTACTCGGATCACATTGGCATCCCAGTTTCCATCCAAACTGTTGTTTGCGATGACGAAGGCAAAGAAACGGATGAGAAGAAGTGGGAGCAAATCAACAAAGCTCAAGCACTGTGGACGCGTAATAAATCGGATATCTCAGATGAAGAGTATCAAGAGTTCTACAAGCACGTATCACATGACTTTGCCGATCCATTGGTTTGGAGCCATAACCGTGTAGAAGGTAAAAACGATTATACGAGCTTGCTTTACATCCCATCTAAAGCGCCATGGGATATGATGAACCGCGACCACAAATCAGGCTTGAAACTGTACGTACAACGCGTGTTCATTATGGACGATGCAGAGCAGTTCATGCCGTCTTACCTACGTTTTGTACGAGGTTTAATAGACTCCAATGATCTGCCACTCAACGTATCGCGTGAGATCTTACAAGACAACAAAGTGACTCAGTCTCTACGTAATGCTTGTACTAAGCGTGTGCTAACGATGCTAGAGCGCATGGCTAAGAATGATGAAGAGAAATACCAATCATTCTGGAAAGAGTTTGGTCTTGTGATGAAAGAGGGTCCGGCAGAAGACTTCGCAAACAAAGAGAAAGTTGCAGGCCTATTGCGCTTTGCTTCAACTGAAGTGGATTCTGCGGAGCAAACCGTGGGTCTAGCTGCTTACGTTGAGCGCATGAAAGAAGGTCAAGATAAGATCTACTACTTGACGGCAGACAGCTATGCAGCTGCGAAAAACAGCCCTCACTTAGAGCAGTTCAAAGCGAAAGGCATTGAAGTTATCTTGATGTACGACCGCATTGATGAGTGGCTGATGAACTACTTAACTGAGTTTGACGGCAAGCAGTTCCAATCAATCACAAAAGCTGGGCTCGATCTAAGTCAGTTTGAAGATGAAGCAGAAAAAGAGAAGCAGAAAGAAACTGAAGAAGAGTTTAAGTCGGTTGTAGAACGCACGAAGTCTTACCTAGGCGATCGTGTGAAAGAAGTTCGTACGACCTTTAAACTCGCGTCTACACCTGCTGTTGTGGTAACGGACGATTATGAAATGGGCACTCAAATGGCGAAGCTTCTTGCAGCGGCGGGTCAGGCAGTGCCAGAAGTGAAGTACATCTTTGAGCTAAACCCTGAGCACGAGCTGGTTAAGCGCATGGCTGACGAAGCGGATGAAGAGGCATTTGGTCGTTGGGTAGAAGTCCTGCTTGGTCAAGCAATGCTTGCAGAGCGAGGCTCAATTGAGGACCCGACGGAGTTCTTAGGAGCTGTTAATAAACTTTTGACTAAGGTGTAATAACCTCAGTACATCAAAAAGCTCGCATTTCGCGAGCTTTTTGTTTGTTGTCGCAAAATTTTGCATCTCAGGTGTTGAGTTAATAATCAATAGGGCGTGAAAGAGGGTATCGTTAACATTCTTTAGTCTTAATACACTCTTTGCGCGGCGAACCTGTGATAGAATCTGCGACTTGAATGTGAGTAATAAGGCGTGTATTTTTGCTCGCCTATATACGTTATACCGAAACTTATCGTTGCGAGTGCTTCTCGGGTTTGATGTCTAAGAAGCCCAGCTATTGTGAGCTTCGGTATAAATCTTAAATATTAAAGAGGATAAATCATGCGCATCATTCTTCTAGGTGCTCCAGGTGCAGGTAAAGGCACACAAGCAAACTTCATCATGGAAAAATACGGTATTCCACAAATCTCTACTGGTGATATGCTTCGTGCTGCTATCAAAGCAGGTACAGAGCTTGGTAAACAAGCTAAAGCTGTTATCGACGCTGGTCAGCTAGTTTCTGATGAAATCATCCTTGGCCTTATCAAAGAGCGTATCGCTCAAGAAGACTGTGCAAACGGTTTCCTACTGGATGGTTTCCCACGTACTATTCCTCAAGCTGACGGCCTAAAAGAAATGGGCGTTGATGTAGACTACGTTATCGAATTTGACGTTGCAGATGATGTGATTGTTGAGCGCATGGCAGGTCGTCGTGCTCACCTTCCTTCTGGTCGCACTTACCACGTGGTTTACAACCCGCCTAAAGTGGAAGGTAAAGATGATGTAACTGGTGAAGATCTTGTTGTTCGTGATGACGACAAAGAAGAAACAGTACGTGCACGTCTAGGTGTTTACCACGAGCAAACTGCACCACTAATCAACTACTACGGTAAAGAAGCTGAAGCAGGCAACACTAAGTACCTTAAGTTTGATGGTACTAAGCAAGTAGCTGAAGTTAGTGCAGATATCGAGAAAGCACTTTCTTAATTTGCTGAAGTCAAAAATTTAATATTTTGATATATTGAAAGCGACCCAAGTGGTCGCTTTTTTTAGTTTACTCGTAAACATATATCTAAATAACTTCAAGCTGCAGCGATGCAGCGCTGTGAGGCTATTTAAGTATATGAACCAAGCCGTTTACCATGAATAGGATGTTATGAAAGAGAATAATAAACAGGGTGTACTCCTTGTGAACCTGGGTACTCCTGACGCACCAACCGCTCCTGCCGTAAAGCGCTTTTTAAGTCAGTTTCTTCATGATCACCGAGTGGTAGACATGACTCGATGGCTTTGGTGTCCGCTATTGCACGGCGTTATCCTTCCAATCCGAGCTCCCAAGGTTGCTAAACTCTATCAATCAGTTTGGATGGAAGAGGGCTCGCCACTGATGGTGTACTCTAAGCGTCAAACAGAAAAGTTGGCTCAAAAGCTTGATATGCCAGTCGAACTTGGCATGACTTATGGAAATCCAAGTTTGCAATCAGGTTTTGAAGCGCTGTTGGCTCAAGGGGTAGGGGAAGTCATCGTTTTACCTTTGTATCCGCAATACTCGGGCACAACAACGGCAGCGGTTTCTGACGGAATCACTAAAGCGTTTAAAAACCTGCCCGTGATACCGGGCTTTAGCTTTATTCGGGATTACTACAATCACCCGAAATACATTGAAGCGTTAGCGCATTCAGTTCGTGAACATTGGCAAGAGTATGGTAAGGGAGACTACTTGCTATGTTCTTATCACGGTATTCCAAAACGTTACGCTGATAATGGAGATGTTTACCCTCAGCACTGTGAAGAAACGACTCGCTTACTCGCTGAAGCGTTAGGGTTAAACGAGCAACAGATAGGTATGACGTATCAGTCTCGATTTGGCCGAGAAGAGTGGTTACAGCCCTATACCGATAAAACCCTAGAGGCACTTCCTGCAAAAGGGGTAAAAAATATCAATGTAGTGACACCAGCATTCTCTTCGGATTGTTTAGAAACGTTGGAAGAAATCTCGGAAGAGTGTGAAGAGATTTTCCTTGAAGCAGGTGGTGAAAACTTTACCTACATTCCTTGTTTGAACGATAGTGAGCTTCATATAGAAATGATGGCTGAGTTAGTTCACTCTAAGCTTTAGGTACAAAAAAGGGTCGCAAAAGCGACCCTTTTTTGTAGAGCGATTAAGCGACTTGTACTTGCTGCTCTTCGACTTGTTCTGCTGTGCTGTGAGTATTCTCTGCACCATGCATCCAGCGAACGAGCGTATTCGAGAATAGAAGTAGGATGACACCACTCACGGTAGCGCTGACGGCAATGCCACTAAAGATAGCCATTGCGCCCAATTCTCCTACGTGAGACCCCACATAGCCCGCAACGTAGTTTGCAATCGCATTACAGCCAAACCATGCACCCATCATGAGTGAAGCTAAGCGAAGCGGTGCTAACTTGGTTACCAGTGAAAGACCAATTGGAGATAAACACAGTTCGCCCAAGGTGTGGAAGAAGAAAGCACCCACCAGCCACAACATTGATGTTTTTACCGTTGTGTCTCCACCTTGTTCTAGCACAGCGCCAACCATACATAGGAAGCCAATTGCCAAGAAAAATAGTGCCATCGCAAATTTCACTGGCGACGTAGGTTCGCGTTTCCCCAGTTTTACCCAAAGGACCGCCAGAACTGGTGCTAGGGTAATAATGAAAAATGGGTTTAGCGATTGGAACCACGCAGCAGGTACTTCAAAATCACCAATCATACGATCAGTATATTGTTGAGTGTAGATGTTCATTAGGCCACCGGCCTGCTCAAAGCCAGCCCAGAAGACGATAGTGAATAAGCTCATGACCAAAATTACTTTTAGTCGGTTTACTTCTTCTTTCGTTAGGGGTTGCTTCGTGGTGGAGTTTTTGTTGCTTAGATCTCGTTTTGCTGCGGGCTCGCGACCGATGTCACCAAGCCAAGACTGAGCTAGCACCATTTGCATCACTAAGCTAATAATCATACCTACACCTGCGGCCACAAAACCGGCTTTCCAACCGTAAGAGGTTGTCACAGAGCCAGAAACGACGCCGGCAAGTAACGCACCTAAGTTGATACCCATATAAAAGATAGTGAATGCGCCGTCACGACGGTTGTCACCTTCTTTATATAAATCGCCAACCATGGTTGAGATATTCGGCTTAAAGAGGCCGTTACCAGTGATAAGCAGACCAAGACCTAAATAGAAACTGTGTAGCGAACCAATACCCAGAGCGTCAGCAGGAAGTGCGAGTGTAAACTGGCCGATAGCCATTAACGCGCCACCAAGCAAAATTGAACGGCGTTGACCTAAATAGTTATCCGCTAAGTAACCACCGATAAGAGGTGTGATATACACAAGACCAGTATAAATACCGTATAGGTCTAGTGCGTCTTTGGTTGACCAGCCAAGGCCGCCATTCATCGTTGTATCTGTAAGGTAAAGTACTAGAATGGCGCGCATTGCGTAGTAAGAAAAGCGTTCCCACAGTTCAGTACCGAACAATAAGAACAAGCCACGAGGATGGCCGAAATATTGATGTTGGTTTGACATAAGCTCTTCTAATAATAGTTATTACATTTTTTAACGACTTCTACGTATACATTGCAATTTAATGAGTGACAAACAATAAAATTTTGCATTACGACTAAAGTTGTTTGTTAAGTGACTGTTTTTGAGTGTATTTGCAGATGATATGATGGTGTGTTGGCTGTGTTACAAACTTAATTTCCATTTTTGTCTATGGACTTCTTCTCGTAAGTTCTTGAAAAAATACCGTTAATGCGAGCGATGTATAATCATACTTTTATAGATAAACTGAATGTCAATGACTCAACTTTGGCTTAATGCTAGGATAAAAACAAAATAGAATTGGCTAGTAAAAAAGATGAAACGTTGGTATCTACTTTATTGTAAACGTGGGGAGCAGGTTAGGGCGAAACAGCACCTTGAAAACCAAGGTGTAGAGTGCTTTTATCCAACTGTAGAAGTTGAGAAGATTTTGCGCGGGAAAAGACAAAAAGTCGAAGAGCCGCTGTTTCCTTGTTATGTGTTTGCTTACTTTGATTATGAACAGGGACCTAACTTCACCTCAGTCCGCTCCACTCGAGGGGTTGTTGATTTTGTGCGTTTTGGTGCTCAACCGAAAGAAGTCCAAGGTGACTTAGTCTTTGAATTGATGCAGCTAGAAAAATGCTGTAATGAAAATACCGCTTCTGAGTGTATGCCAAAACCAGGTGATCAAATCCGAGTTAAGAGCGGTCAGTTTGCTGGTATAGATGCTATCTTCCAAGAGCAAGATGGTGAGAAACGCTCAATCATGTTAGTGCAGATGATCACTAAACGAGTGCCTGTCAGTATTGATAACAGCGATTTAGACTTGAAATAGCTAATGTGTAAAAACAAAAAAAGAGGTGCTTTGGCACCTCTTTTTTAATCTTGCTGGTAATCACCAGCAGTGGGACGCTGTTTAGCGAGCTTAGCAAAACAACGATGGTTACCGATTAGGAGTAGGGCATGACACCCTACTTAGTCGCTTAGTAAGCGTCGTTATGGACGGTTTGCACCGCACGACCTGACGGGTCTACACAGTTTTGGAATGACTCATCCCATTCAATCGCTTTCGCTGATGAACAAGCTACTGAAGGACCACCTGGCACACACTCAGCCGCTGAAGGTAGTGGGAACAGCTCTTCAAAGATTTCTCGGTACACGTAACCTTCTTTTGTGGTTGGCGTGTTGTATGGGAAGCGGTATTGAGCCGTTTCCATCTGCTGATCCGTCACTTTTTGCTCTGCGACTTCTTTCAACGTATCAATCCAGCTGTAACCTACGCCATCAGAGAACTGTTCTTTTTGACGCCATGCGATCGACTCTGGCAAGTAATGCTCAAAACACTCGCGTAGAATGTGTTTTTCCATTTTGCCGTTGCCACACATCTTATCTGCTGGGTTTAGGCGCATTGCAACGTCGATAAACTCTTTATCAAGGAACGGTACTCGGCCTTCAACCCCCCATGCCGCTAGCGATTTGTTTGCGCGCGCGCAGTCAAACATGTTCAGAGCAAGCAGTTTACGTACCGTTTCTTCGTGGAACTCTTTCGCGTTTGGCGCTTTGTGGAAGTACAGGTAGCCGCCAAAGATTTCGTCAGCGCCCTCACCAGACAATACCATCTTGATACCCATCGCTTTGATCTTACGACCCATTAAGAACATAGGTGTGGATGCGCGGATGGTGGTCACATCGTACGTTTCGATGTGGTAAATCACGTCGCGAATCGCGTCGAGACCTTCTTGAATTGTATAAGTCATTTCATGGTGAACGGTACCGATTTGGTCGGCAACTTCGCGAGCGGCTTTCAGGTCAGGCGCGCCTTCTAGACCCACAGCAAAAGAGTGCAGTTGTGGCCACCAAGCTTCAGACTTTTCATCATCTTCAATACGCATCGCTGCAAAGCGTTTTGCTACCGCAGATGTAATAGAAGAATCTAGACCACCTGAAAGAAGTACACCGTAAGGCACGTCAGTCATTAGTTGGCGTTTAACAGCCGCTTCTAGCGCTTCAGTCAGTTCTTCTTTGCTGGTGGTGTTACCTTGAACGGCAGCGTATTCGTTCCAGTCACGAACATAGTAACGCGTTGGCTCGGCATCTTTTGAGCTGTAGTAGCTACCAGGAGGGAACTCGCTCACTGTTTTACATACTGGAACAAGTGCCTTCATCTCTGATGCAACATAGTAGTTGCCATGCTCATCATGACCTTGATAAAGAGGGATAATGCCAATGTGGTCGCGACCGACTAAATATTCGTCTTTTTCTTCATCGTACAGAACAAAAGCGAAAATACCGTTTAGTTCTTCAAGGAGATCTGCACCCATATCTTGGTACAGTGCAAGAATGACTTCACAGTCTGAATCGGTTTGAAACTCGTATTTTCCTTCGTAACGAGCACGAATTTCTTTATGGTTGTAGATTTCACCATTGACTGCAAGGATGAGCTTTTTATCTGGGCTGTATAGCGGTTGTGCACCACTATTTAGACCAACAATCGCCAAGCGCTCATGCGCTAAAATAGCGCGCTCTGAAGAGTAAATCCCAGACCAGTCAGGGCCACGATGACGAAGTTTTTTCGACATTTCTAATGCGATAGGGCGCAATGCGGCTGCATCGCTTTTAATGTCTAAAATGCCAAATACTGAACACATACTACATCCTTACTAAACTAAATAATTTCTAATCGGTATGGCTTAAATTTGCCATTACTAGTAAAAAAAGCAACGTTTTGTGATTATAAAAATGATAAAAAGCCTTGTTGTGTGAATATTATTTAATTTAATGGCTCGTTTGGTGAATGAAATCAAGGTTTGGTATAAAAACCATACAAAAAAGCCTTTCTATTGATAGAAAGGCTTTTAAAAAATATTAGTATGGTTGCTTATTTTATTGGTGTGAACTGAGGTTCGAGTTGTTTACACACATGTCGAGCAAAACCGCTACCTGCTTCACTGTATATATTGAATGCGGCGTCAACTCCGCTTTCCAGCAAACCTTCCAACTGATCTGGGTACTCGGCGATAGCAGCTATTTGCCCTTTATATTTTCTGCGTTTAAGCTGCTCAAGTGCGGTTTGGTTACCTTGATGATGAGGCATGGCAAGCAGCACCAGTTTGACATGACCTGTATCTAAAATTCGTTCCCAAAAATCTGGGTCTGTGGCATCGCCAGCGATCACGTTTCTTCCCTCTGAACGGTGCTGATGTGCTGCATCTTCACGAATTTCTATGCCTAGTGAAATTTTGCCATAGCGCGCACGTAATTCATCATAGGCCCCAGTCCCGATGCGCCCCATGCCTAAGATTAATACCTGGGCATGCCCAGGGTTAATGAGTTGGTCACGCTGGTTAAGCTTTTCTGCGGCTGTCTCTTGCAGCCACTTGCCGGAGTGTTGATAAATTTTGTGGCTAAGGCGGTTAAGTGGCGCAGAAATAATAAAGGACACGGACACCGCAACCGCAATCGCAGCGAGCATATCGCTTGGCATCCAGCCCATTTTATAGGCCAACCCTGCTACTATAAGGCCAAACTCACTGTAGTTGAACAGCGATAAAGAGGCGAGCAAAGAGGTACGTACTCGAAACTTAAAGTGATTAATCGTGACGAAGTACAAGAGCCCTTTTATTGGCAGCAGTAAGATAAATAGTAGGGCGAGTACGACGCCATTGACGCTCAATGAAGCGGACAAGCCAATGTTTAAAAAGAAGCAGACTAAGAACAGCTCCTTCATATTGAATAGCGATTTGGATAGCTCTGAAGCTTTAGGGTGGCCAGCGAGTAGCATGCCTAAAATCAGCGCGCCCAAGTCTGGTTTCATTCCGACCAGTTCGAATAGCCCTGCCCCAACAACAAGCGCGAAGAAAATACCGAACAGCACCAGCATTTCGCCGTGGCCAACTTTATCTAACAGTTTATAGAATAGTGGACGAAGGAAAGGCAATGCGAACAAACCAATGGCATACCATTCTGGGATTTTTCCGGTTGAAGCAGTCAGGAATACCACGGCAAAAATATCTTGCATAACCAAGATACCGATCGCGAGTGTGCCGTAGGTGGCGTTCATTTCACCTTTTTCTTGCAATGCTTTTACGGCAAAAACGGTACTGGAGAACGATAGTGCAAACGCTAAAAGTAGGATTTGACCGCTATCCATACTGGCGAGCGAAGTTAAGCCCAGTAGTTTTAAACCTGATAGCGCTAGTGCAAAAAAAGCGGTAGACAGTATGTTGTGGGCGGTCGCTCCTCCCCATATTTCTTTGGACAGTAGCGTTTTGACATCAAGCTTGAGTCCGATCGTGAATAGAAGAAGAGTGACACCAAGATCTGCAAGAGTGACGATAACGTCATTGCTTTGATAGCCAAATGCATGCAAACCAAATCCTGCCAGTAGAAAACCAACGAGGGGAGGGAGGCTACATTTAAGCGCAATAAAGCCAGCTAAAAAAGCTGTTGTAATTAGAATAATTTCCATACTGTTGAGCTGTATTCCTGATATACAAAAACGGGCTGTGAAAACACAGCCCGAGATTGTAACTCAATTAGTTGTATAAACTTAGTCTTCAAGTAACTTTTGTAACAAAACTCCGTTTAGCATTGCGCGTTTAATCATCGCAAATGCGCCCATCGTTGGCTGCTTATCAATGTGTGAAGCCACGATAGGAAGGTCGTTATGGAAAGTTTTGAGAGATTGATTTTCGACATTACGTTGAATTGCAGGGAAGACTATGTCTTGTGCGGCAGTAATGTCGCCCGCAATGACAATTTTCTGAGGATTAAACAAGTTAACGGTAATTGCAATCGCTTTACCTAACTGGTTACCCACTCGCACTAAACTCTGCTTTGCAAGTTCGTCACCATCCATTGCATGCTGACACACTGCTTCAATCGTGATGTTTTCAAGGTCAGTCAAGCTTGACTCATAGCCTTGAGCAATCAGTTGTTTTACTCGTTGGATAATAGCTGGGTTCGCTGCTACGGTTTCTAAGCAACCAAAGTTCCCACATTGGCACTGTTCACCAAGCGGATCGATTTGGATATGACCAATTTCACCGACGTTGCGGTTAAAACCAAGAAAAACCTGGCCGTTAACGATAATACCTGCGCCAGTACCGCGGTGAACGCTAACTAAAATGGAGTCCTGACAGTCTTGGCTTGCCCCAAAGTAGTGCTCCGCTAACGCCATGCCACGTACGTCATTCCCAACAAAGCATGCGGTATTAAACTTCTCTCCAACAATTTCACCCAGCGCCAGATTATCGATATCGGTATTCGGCATGTATTCAACTACGCCAGTTGTTGGGTTTACAAGGCCCGGTAGCGTAATACCAATTGCAATGAGCTGATCAATTTTGTCTTCGCAACGGTTTACGAATTCTTTAAGTAAATCGATAAGCCCAGCGATCAAGTCAGCTTGGTTGGTGTAATGCAGTTCGTGTTGATCTTCCGCAAGTGCAGTGCCACCTAAATCGTACAAACAAAATTGTACGTAATCTCGACCTAAACGAACCGCAATAGAGTGAAAGGGTTTGACTTCGGTGGTCAGAGAGATTGCACGACGACCACCAGTTGAAGCTTGCTGGGCGACCTCTTTAATAAGGCCGCGCTCTAAAAGTTGGCGGGTTATTTTGGTAACACTAGCAGGTGCGAGCTGGCTCACATCTGCGACTTGAATACGGGAGATAGGACCTTGCTGATCAATCAGCCTATATACCGCAGCGCTGTTAAGCTGTTTTACTAAATCTACATTACCAATCTGTCCGCCATTCATGCTTAATTTTGCTCGTATTGTCCGTTAACAACCGTCGCTTTTACTTTGAAGTCACGATCGAAAATGGTTAGGTTTGCAACCATCCCTTTTCGAACTCGGCCAAGGCGATCCTCAACACCAATTGCAGTTGCTGGGTATAACGTGGCCATTCGTAGAGCTTCGTCTAAAGCGATCCCCGCGTGCTCAACTGAATTCTGAACTGCTTCTATCATTGTCAAAGCTGAGCCGCCTAGTGTGCCGTTTTCATCAACACACTTACCATCTCGGTAATATACTTTCTTACCGACAAAAATAAAGTGATCAATGTTAGCACCTGCTGGAGCTGTGGCATCCGTCACCAAAACAAGCTTTTCACCTTTGATTTTATGAGCAATTCGGATGTTTGCGTAGTCTACGTGGAAACCATCAGCAATAATGCCAGCATAAACGTCAGGCGTATCGTAAATTGCACCAACAACTCCAGGTTCACGACCAACCATTGGTGTCATCGCGTTAAATAGGTGTGTGGCAAAAGTAATACCTGCTTCAAAGCCTTTACGCGCTTCGGCGTAGGTCGCATTTGTATGACCAATAGAAACTACGATGCCGGCTGCTTTTAATCGTGCAATATGCTCTGGATCGTTTTGCTCTGGTGCAAGCGTTACTTTAGCTATGATATCGGCGTTTGCGCAGATAAGATCAATCATGCTTTCATCTGACGGGCGAATAAAATCGACGTTGTGGATACCTTTTTTCGCGACGTTAAGATAAGGACCTTCTAGGTGTAGACCAAGTGATTGGTTTTGATATTGGTTGTGGTATTCACGAGCGGCAGAAATTGCAGTTCGCATATCTTCGTCTGATGAAGTAATGAGCGTTGGTAAGAAGCTAGTACAGCCGGACTTGAGGTTTGCTTCGTGCATGATTTGCATGGTTTCCGGTGTGATTGCATCGTTTAGCATTACACCGCCACAGCCATTCAGTTGCAGGTCGATAAAGCCCGGACTTAGGTTTGAGCCTGCGAGGTCTTTCACTTCGATGCCCTGAGGTAGCTCTGCAACTGGCACAATAGATTGAATAAGGTCGTTTTCGATGATGACCGCATGATCGGTAAGAACATCACTACCGGTATAAATTTTACAGTTACTTAGCGCGTACATAGTCAGCTAGTCCTTATAGATGAGAATTCAATTTCTATATCGTTACCTAAGTGGAGACTGCTTTAGTCATATGGGTACTTAGTTTGTATCACTGAATTAGATAACGAGTCACATACAGCAAGTCGCGTTTTATCGATGTTATTGTCATAGTAACTAACTGAAAAGTAATAATTGTATGGTTTTTTATGATTCTTTTTCAGAGCAAAGTTACAGTGATTTACCCGCCTAGATACCAAAATAACACTGATTCTGCCTTGCATAAAGTGCGAGAATATTATCTTTAAAACGCCATTTTTTCGCATAATAAAATAAGTTTTATGATCTCGCTAGCAAAAACCTTCCGAAAGGGCAAATTGTGGTGATTATGATCACAAACAGTGAGCTTTTAATTTGCGGAGCAAAATTAATGTCATAAACTGAGGATGACTAAATTGGACGACTGAAATAAGTCATTCAAGATAACATCTAATCCTATAGGGGGAACTTAAGGTGAATATTCTCGGATACGCGCAGAAGTTAGGTAAAGCTCTTATGCTTCCTATTGCGACTTTGCCAATCGCAGGCTTGTTACTGCGCTTGGGCCAGCCGGATGTTTTTGACATCGCATTTATGGCACAAGCAGGTAACTCAATCTTTTCTAACCTTCCATTGTTATTTGGCCTTGGTATTGCGATCGGTCTATCTAAAGACGGTCAAGGTGCAGCTGGCCTTGCTGGTGCAGTTGCGTACTTTGTACTGACAGCGACAGCGTCAACAATTGATGCATCAGTAAACATGTCGTTCTTTGGTGGTATCATCGCAGGTATTATTGCTGGCCACTCTTACAACGCTTTCCATGCTACACGTCTTCCTGAGTGGCTTGCTTTCTTCTCTGGTAAACGTTTAGTGCCGATTATGGCAGGTCTATTCGCTTTAGTTGCTGGTGCAGTTGGTGGCATTGTATGGCCAACAATTCAAGGTGGTCTAGATGCGCTTGCTCATGGCATCTCAACTTCTGGCGCTATTGGTCAGTTTATCTACGGTACACTGAACCGAGCCCTTATTCCTGTAGGTCTACACCACGTACTTAACTCATTCTTCTGGTTTGGTATGGGGTCTTGTCAAGAAGTGCTAGTAACTGGTGCAAATGCTGCGGGTCAAGCGCTTCCTGCTCTACAACAACTGTGTGTGGATCCTGCGCTAGCGAAAACGCTTGTGGCTGGTCAAACTCATACATTTGAATTCGCTAACTCTGTCACTCCTGAAATCACTGCAACAGTGAAGGAAGTAACTGAAACAGTTAAATCTGGTGACCTACACCGTTTCTTCGGCGGCGATAAGAGCGCTGGTGTGTTCATGAACGGTTTCTTCCCAGTAATGATGTTCGGTCTACCTGGTGCGGCGCTTGCTATGTACCTAGCGGCTCCTGCTGAGAAACGCAGCCAAGTTGGTGGTGCATTGTTCTCTGTTGCATTCTGTTCATTCCTAACTGGTATCACAGAGCCTCTAGAGTTCATGTTCGTATTCCTAGCGCCTGCACTATACGCGATTCACGCAGTGTTCACTGGTCTGTCGCTAGTTGTTGCTAACATGCTTGGTACGCTACACGGCTTCACATTCTCAGCTGGTCTAATTGACTACTTGTTGAACTACGGTCTAGCAACTAAGCCGCTACTACTTGGTGCAGTTGGTCTTGGCTTTGGTGCTCTATACTTCTTCACATTCAGCTTCGCAATCCGCGCATTCAACTTGAAATCGCCTGGCCGTGAAGATGACGACAGCGAAGCTGCAGCGCCTGCTGGTGAGAAGAAAAGTGGTGACCTAGCTCGCCAATACTTAAAAGCACTTGGCGGTCATGACAACCTAACTTCAATCGACGCATGTATCACTCGACTACGCTTGACGCTAAAAGATCGTTCAGTCGCTGATGAGGAAGTACTGAAGAAACTGGGTGCGAAAGGTGTGGTTAAACTTGGTGAAAACAACCTTCAAGTTATCCTTGGCCCTCTAGCTGAAATCGTTGCTGGCGAAATGAAAGCAATCGGTGCTAATGAAGACCTATCGAATGTAAAATTGCCTTAATTACATCGAACTGATATCTGACTAAAGACCTCCCTTGGGAGGTCTTTTTTTGTTTTGGCACTTTGAATCTGCTGTGCTTTCGCACTAACTCGATAAATATTGTCGTTTTAGCGCGAGTTCTTGTTGTCTAATTGCTTAGAATTGTGGATCATTAGAAACAATGTACTCTGCAAAACCATACTTGGATGCAGAGTTCCGTTTTCTCTGACAATACTAATATTTTTGAGGTGCTATAGATGAGTGAAGCTGATGCTCGTCCATCAAACTTTATTCGCCAGATCATTGATAAAGATCTAGCGGATGGTAAACACACTAGCGTGCATACTCGATTCCCGCCGGAGCCAAATGGCTACCTGCATATCGGTCATGCTAAGTCTATCTGTTTGAACTTCGGTATTGCTCAGGACTACCAGGGTCAATGTAATCTACGTTTCGACGATACGAACCCTGAAAAAGAAGACATCGAATACGTTGAGTCTATCAAGAAAGATGTAAACTGGTTGGGCTTTGAGTGGAGTGGTGAAGTATGTTACTCATCAAACTACTTCGATAAGCTTTACGAATATGCAATTGAATTGATTAACAAAGGCTTAGCGTACGTAGATGAGCTAAGTCCAGAGCAGATTCGTGAATACCGTGGCACGCTAAAGGCGCCAGGTAAACCAAGCCCATACCGTGACCGTTCTGTTGAAGAGAACTTAGCGTTATTTGAAAAAATGCGCGCTGGTGAATTTGAAGAAGGTAAAGCGTGTCTTCGTGCCAAGATTGACATGGGTTCTTCATTCATGGTTATGCGCGATCCAGTTTTATACCGTGTGCGTTTTGCTACGCACCACCAAACTGGTGATAAGTGGTGCATTTACCCAATGTACGACTTCACGCACTGTATCTCTGATGCATTAGAAGGCATTACGCATTCTATCTGTACGCTTGAGTTTATGGATAACCGTCGTCTGTACGACTGGGTTCTGGACAACATCACGATCGAAAGCCGTCCACATCAGTACGAGTTTAGTCGCTTAAACCTTGAATACACAGTGATGTCTAAGCGTAAGCTTAATCAACTCGTCACTGAAAAACTGGTTAACGGTTGGGATGACCCACGTATGCCAACAGTCTCAGGTCTGCGTCGTCGAGGCTTCACGCCAGCATCTATCCGTGAGTTCTGTAAGCGTATTGGTGTAACGAAGCAAGAAAATATGATCGAGTTTAGCTCACTAGAATCTTGTATTCGTGATGACCTAAACGAGAACGCTCCGCGTGCAATGGCTGTGTTGGATCCTGTTAAAGTTGTTATCGAAAACTTTGAAGAAGGTGCAGTAGAAAACTTGACGGTCGCTAATCACCCAAACAAACCAGAGATGGGTGTGCGTGAAGTACCATTCACTCGTGAGTTGTGGATTGAGCGTGAAGACTTCCGTGAAGAGGCGAACAAAAAGTACAAGCGTTTAGTGCTAGGTAAAGAAGTTCGCTTACGTGGTGCTTACGTGATCAAAGCAGAGCGCGTTGAAAAAGATGCCGAAGGCAACATCACGACTATCTTCTGTTCTTACGATGCAGACACACTAGGTAAGAACCCGGCTGATGGCCGTAAAGTAAAAGGTGTGATTCATTGGGTATCAGCTGATAAAGCATTACCAGCGGAAATCCGTCTGTACGATCGTCTATTTACGGTTCCAAACCCGGGTGCAGCAGAAGACTTTGCTTCTACAATCAACCCTGAATCATTAGTTGTGATCAATGGTTTTGTAGAGCCTAGCTTAGCGTCAGCAGAAGCAGAAAAAGGCTACCAGTTTGAGCGTATGGGTTACTTTTGCGCAGACTCGAAAGATTCTTCAGCAGATAAACTAGTATTCAACCGCACGGTTGGCCTACGTGATACTTGGGCAAAAATTGAGAACCAATAATCTCGATTAATGCAAAAATCGATAAAAATGCCAGCAAATGCTGGCATTTTTTTATTCTCATTATCGTAATGCGGCGGTTATAGGTAGTGTAGGGAGTTGCTTAAGAACGAGGGACGTTTGATAAATGTTCGGTTTGGAAGCAAAACAATGATGTTTATTAAGGTTTGAATTGGTAAGTCTAATCGACGCTTTACAAAAGTTGGTACGGCAATTCAGCTATTGAAAGATATCGCCCTCAGAAACAAAAAACGCCAGCATGAGCTGACGTTTATTTTAAATCAACAAACCGTTATTTTTTTGGTTTGTGTGCATCTGGATTGTCTTTACAACCACCATCACTGCACTTGCCGTACAAGTATAAGCTGTGGTTTGTTAGCGTGACATTGTACTTAGCTGCAATCTCTTTTTGACGTTCTTCAATAAGATCGTCAGAAAATTCAATTACCTCACCACAGTCTAGGCACACTAGATGGTCGTGGTGATGTTGAGTCGATAATTCGAAGACTGACTTACCACCTTCAAAGTGGTGACGAGTTACAATACCAGCATCATCGAATTGGTTTAGAACTCGGTAAACAGTTGCTAGGCCAATCTCTTCACCTAGATCAATCAACTTTTTGTACAAATCTTCAGCACTGATGTGCTGGCAGTCTGGCTGCTGAAGTACTTCTAGAATTTTTAGCCTTGGAAGGGTTACTTTTAAACCCGCATCCTTCAGCGCCTGATTATTATCTGACATATACTTTCCCGTTGGATCATCTGCAGCGATTTAACAGAATTCAATCTTCCTACCATTATAGGATAAGCGCTCAGAACATTAAACCACGAACTTCAAAGGGTTAATAGAATCTTTTTGTAAATTAGAAACAGGTCGATTATATTACAGATCTGACCAGTTACAGTTTTGTAACATTGAGCTTAGAGAGGGCACGGACTGCGATGAATAAGCGACTTGCGAAGATATACAAACCAGGAATTGTAAAATTCGCACTCAATATTTGGCCACCTTTTTGGGGCGCTGGTATTAAAATCTTACATATTTCTGAAGACTTTCGTACCGTGAAGGTGCGTTTGAAACTTCGCTGGTGGAATAAAAACGCCAATCGTACTCAGTATGGTGGCAGTATTTTCTCTTTAACTGATCCCATTTACTCGTTGATGCTGATGGGGATTCTACGCGAGGAGTATTACGTGTGGGATAAAGAGGCGAGTATTAACTTTATTAAGCCAGGGCAAAGTGATTTATTTGCAGAATTCGAGGTCACTGAAGGGATGCTAGAAAACATTTATCAAATGACACGGAATGGAGAAAAGTGTTTTCCTGAATTTATTACCCATGTAAAAGATAAACAGGGGAACGTGGTTTCAGAGGTTCAACGCAAGCTTTATGTAAGAAAGAAACCTCAGTATCGTGAAGAGGAAGTGCTCACCGATGCTTTGTGAAAATATACAAAAAGACCTCCAATCGGAGGTCTTTGTATAATTCGATTTATTTAGCCTTCAAGCTCAGCTAAACACATTTCTTCGTAAATCTGTTTAACCCAGTTCTCAACACGTTCGTCAGTCAGTTCCGGTTGACGGTCTTCATCGATACATAGACCTACGAATTGGCTGTCGTCGCCTTCAACAAGTGCTTTAGACGCTTCAAATTCGTAGCCTTCTGTTGAAGTATGGCCAAGAATTGTGCCGCCTTTAGACTCAACGATATCACGTACTGTGCCCATCGCGTCACAGAAGTATTCTGCGTAGTCCTCTTGGTCGCCACAGCCAAAGATAGCCACTAGCTTAGTAGAGAAGTCGATTTGCTCAAGTTCAGGGAAGAAATCATCCCAATCACATTGGGCTTCACCGTAGTACCAAGTTGGGATACCTAGAAGAAGAAGATCGAAGTTATCAATGTCTTCTTTGCTGCTTTTCGCGATGTCTTGAACGTGAACTAGATGCTTACCTAGTTGCTTTTGAATCATCTTTGCAACGGCTTCAGTATTACCTGTGTCGCTACCGAAGAAGATACCTACACTTGCCATAGAGTCTATACCTTTACATTGTTTGTTATTGGCGATGGTACTAAGGGTTTAACCTAACCCTGAGCCTTCCCAAGTTAGCTGAATTACACCTTTTGCAATAAAGCCAGCACAGCCTAGGAAAAGGACTAACCACACAATACGACGACCAAAAACAGGTACATTGCCTTGCTTTAGCACATCTTTTATCGCCATCCCGATGAAAAAGAAGATAGCAGCAAAAAGAAGATCGAGCCCAATAGACTCGAGCATATCCATATAGTCGTAAAGCATTTTAGTCCTTCATGCCGAAAAATCTTGGGCGCACTATACCACTGTTAAACGGTAAAGTTAATGCACTACAAGAAGGGTTATTTCAATAATCTATTGTTGCTTTTCGAATTTGTTAACTCGAAATGTATTTCCGAATGACTCTCATTACTTCAGCCGGTTTTTCGGCGTGAAGCCAGTGGCCAGTATTAGCGATAATATGTGCTTTTGCTTGTTTGAACTGTTTTTGCACCGCAGGTTGGTGCTCTGGCATTAAGTAATCGGAATCACCACCTTTAATAAACAGAGTGGGTATGTCTGTTGGGGCAATTTCCTGCCAGCCGATAATTTGTGCGTAATTCTCAAAAAGGCTCGGTACGTTAAACCGCCAGTCCATTTTATCGCCATTTTTGTATAGTGACTTAGAGAGAAATTGTCTTACACCGTCGATCTCAACATGTTGAGCTAGGATATCCATCGCTTGTTGACGGCTTGCTGGCTTTTCGTTAATTACGGCGTGTAAACCATTAAACACATTGTCGTGACGGTTTGCTGTGTATGCGACAGGTGCCATGTCGAGCACAACCAACTGTTTGACGAGCTCTGGAGCAATGTCCACCAGTGTCATCGCGACCTTTCCACCCATTGAATGCCCAATAATAATAGATGGTTCAACATTTAAGTGTTGTAGGAGTTGTGCCACATCTTTTGCCATGTCGGCGTAATTATGAATGTTTGAGTGAAAAGAGAGGCCGTGATTTCTCAGATCAATACTGATCACCGTGTGATCTTTAATAAGATCGCGGGCTAGTAGACCCAGATTACTTAAACTACCAAACAATCCGTGAATCAAAACAACTGTTTGGCCTTGGCCTTCCTGCTTATAGTTGAGTAATGCTGACATTTTATCTTATTCGTGATGGGTTTAACGTGGAGTATCCGAGAGGATCTCGTTATAATCCCCCAGAGTTTAAACATTGAGAATGTGAAAAGCGAATGAAAACAATTGAGGTTGATGAGGATCTATACCGTTACATTGCTAGCCAAACTAAGCATATCGGTGAAAGCGCCTCGGATATTTTGCGACGCCTTTTAAACCTTGATGGTCAGTTGCAGGAAGCTGAAGCCGCGCCTGTAGTAGAGAAGCCACAAGGGATTGTAGTAAGTAAAGATGCGGGTAAAACGGAATCTGTTGATGTAGTGAAAGAAATGCGTTCGCTGCTTATTTCTGATGAGTTTGCCGGTCTAAAAAAAGCGATTGATCGCTTTATGTTAGTACTATCGACCTTACATAAATTAAATCCAGAAGGTTTCGCGCAGGCTACGAATGTAAAGGGACGCAAACGCGTGTACTTTGCAGATAATGAAGAAACCTTGTTGGCAAATGGCAACACGACCAAGCCAAAAGCCATTCCTGGCACACCGTTTTGGGTTATCACGAACAACAATACCAGTCGTAAAAGACAGATGGTTGAACAAGTGATGACACACATGGGGTACCAACCTGACTTAATAGAAAAAGTAACAGGTTCAATCTAAGAAACCTGATAGAAGCCTCATAATGTGTCGCAGTTAGCGGATATTATGAGGCTTTTTTAATTTTATTTGTATTTAAAGAAAGGATGTCAAACATGGCTATGCACCCTCGTGCTGGGCAAAAAGCGCAGCAGGAAGATCTTCATAATATTCCGGCACTTGTTGCCAATTACTTCTTGCTTCAACCTGATGCTAAGAACCCCGATCACAAGGTTCAATTCGGCACATCAGGTCACCGTGGTACCGCTGATAAGCATACATTTAACGAAAACCACATTTTGGCTATTGCTCAAGCGGTTGCAGAAGTTCGTGCCCAGCAAGGGACCACAGGTCCTTTGTTTGTCGGTAAAGACACGCATGCTTTGTCTGAACCTGCATTTTCTAGCGTGATTGAAGTTTTGATTGCGAATGGCGTAAAAGTCATCGTACAGCAGGATAACGGCTACACGCCAACACCAGGTATCTCGCACGCAATTCTGACTTACAACATCAAGCACGATGAAAAAGCAGACGGTATTGTGATTACACCATCTCATAACCCACCACAAGACGGCGGTATCAAATACAATCCGACTCACGGTGGTCCAGCAGAAGCTGAGTTGACTCAAGCTATCGAAGATCGTGCGAACGCACTGATTGCCGAAGGTTTACAAGGTGTTAAACGCTTACCACTAGCAGAAGCAAAAGCATCGGATCTGTTTGTGGAGATGGACTTGGTTAAACCCTATATCGATGATCTGGTGAACGTTATCGATATGGAAGCAATCCAAAAAGCAAATCTGAAGATTGGTGTAGATCCATTGGGTGGCAGCGGCATCGATTACTGGCGTCAAATTGGTCAGGCATACAACCTAGACCTAACGCTAGTAAGTGAAGCGATTGATCCTTCTTTCCAATTCATGTCTCTCGATAAAGACGGCGTTGTACGTATGGACTGTTCTTCTCCATACGCAATGGCGGGTCTATTGGCACTGAAAGACGAATACGATTTAGCATTTGGTAACGATCCTGACTACGACCGTCACGGTATCGTTACGCCAAAAGGTTTGATGAACCCGAACCACTTCTTAGCCGTTTGTATCGACTACCTATACCGCCATCGTGACGCATGGGGTAAAGATGTAGCTGTTGGTAAAACACTAGTATCAAGTGCTCTGATTGACCGTGTTGTTGCGGATCTAGGTCGTGAGCTATGTGAAGTACCAGTAGGCTTTAAATGGTTTGTTGATGGTCTGTACACTGGTAAATTCGGCTTCGGTGGCGAAGAAAGTGCCGGGGCATCTTTTCTTCGTAAAGATGGTACGCCTTGGTCAACAGACAAAGACGGCATCTTGTTATGTCTTCTAGCGGCAGAGATCACTGCGGTAACGGGTAAGAACCCACAAGACTACTATGAAGAGCTAGCGGCGAAACACGGTGAGTCGAAATACAACCGTATTCAAGCTGTAGCGAATGGCCCTCAAAAAGACGTACTGAAGAAGTTGTCACCAGAAATGGTCGCGGCTGAAACTCTAGCGGGTGATGCTATCACTGCTCGTCTAACGCATGCGCCTGGTAATGGTGCTGCAATCGGTGGTCTAAAAGTAACGACGGCAAACGGCTGGTTTGCTGCTCGTCCATCAGGCACAGAGGACATCTACAAGATTTACTGTGAAAGCTTCAAAGGTGAAGAGCACCTAAAACAAATCGAAGCAGAAGCACAAGAGATCGTTAATCAAGTGTTTGCAGCTGCCGGCCTGTAAACCATTCAATAGTCGATTTAGAAAACAAAGGGTTGATGTGCAAGCATCAACCATTTGCGTTTTAAGATTCCTGAACTGAGTTGTTTCCGGGCCAGGAATCCGGTACCACAAACCAGAATTGACCGTCCTCCGTTTGTGCATGTACAAATCGGTCTGAAGGCTTTTCAATGGGTTGAGAGAAATCGTCCGTACCAATCGCCCAGCATGGTTTGTGTAAATGATAAAGTGGCTTACCGATTAAATCCCATTGGCGCTGGTAGCACCAGTAACCACTAATCTGACTTGGATTTAGTTCATAACCCAAGCACTCGCTAGGAGTTGGCTCTGGAGTAAACGGATTAATATAGAGTCGTCCTTGCATCAATAGATGCTCTTGTGGGGCGTCGTTTAACGGAATTATTTTTTGAAATTCCGGGCGATCGCTCATTTTCAACTGATGAGTAAGCATTCTATTCAGTTTTGTATGCAGCTGGTCGTGAGCATTCGGACCATACCAAACGCCGTTATAAAGAAGATAAAACTTAATCGCCACTTCCCAGTGTTCTATTTGATTTGATTCTGTATTCCGCAACACCAAGTCGATAGCACCAATGGTCTTACCTTCGATGTCGTTTAACTGAACCTCTTCCGCGATAACCTGATATCGTTCTGAACTAGAGAGAACTGCAGTGCATAAGTGCTGATATAAAAAGCCCAATCTTGGATTACCATTGTATTGCTCAGCGTTATTTAAAGGCGTTACCGAAAGATCCTCTAAGGTTGTAAACGGAGGGCGTAACTTGAAAAGAGGAGGTGAAGTGGCGATCCATTGGTAAAAGCTTTGCAGTTGGTTCATCCGTATCCCTATATGTATGGTGAGGCGACAAGCTTTGTTATTGTAACTAAATTTGCTTTTGAGGGTAGGGTGGCTAGCATCGATATTAAGGTTCGAGATACACTTTAAGTACCTAAATGATATCAAGGTGCCAGATGTCAAAACGTTGTTGTATCAACTAGGTTGCACACTCTCGGTCTGATTTCATCGAGAGGTTATTTAGGCTTACATGCGCTAGAAATTGGAAGTAATAATGAATAACTTAAAGCTAGAACAGATTCTTAATGACAAACTGTCACCGCAGTTAATTAAAGATTACGCACCAAACGGGTTACAGGTAGAAGGGACGCCAGCCGTAAAGCGTATTATCACTGGCGTAACTGCCTCCCAAGCCTTAATCGATAAAGCGATTGAGCTTAATGCAGACGCATTACTCGTTCATCACGGTTATTTTTGGAAAGGTGAACCTGAGCCAATTCGTGGTATGAAAGGTAAACGAATTCGTAGTCTGATCAAAAACGATATCAACTTATATGGTTATCACCTTCCTCTGGATATTCACCCAGAGCTAGGCAACAACGCCGAATTAGCTCGCTTACTTGAAATCGAAGTAGAAGGTGGACTTGAAGGACATCCTCAATCAGTAGCCATGTTTGGACGCTTGAAAAAACCGATGTCTGGTGCTGAGTTTGCGAGCAAGATCAATCAAGTTCTTGACAGACAACCACTGCATATTGCTCCAGAGAATACCGATAAGATGATTGAGACGGTCGGTTGGTGCACTGGTGGAGGGCAGGATTTTATTGAACTTGCTGTACAACACGGGCTGGATGCATTTATCTCTGGAGAAATTTCAGAGCGTACCACTTATACCGCTCGTGAAATGGACATTCATTACTTTGCTGCAGGTCATCATGCTACTGAGCGTTATGGTGTTCAGGCTTTAGGAAAATGGCTAGCGGATGAGTATGGCCTACATGTGGAGTTTATCGATATTGATAATCCGGTTTAGTGTTCGCTATTCATAACGTGAAACGCTGAAAAGAAAAAAGGGTTGAGACAAAATCTCAACCCTTTTGTTTGTTTATCTTCTAACTAAAAAGATCATTCACGTTCGTGAAGTGGAGAAAACTCACGCTGTGTCTCACCAGTGTATAGCTGACGAGGACGACCGATGCGGTTCAGTGGATCGCTGTGCATTTCGTTCCAGTGAGCAATCCAGCCGATGGTACGAGAAATCGCGAAGATAACCGTAAACATAGAAACTGGAATACCAATCGCTTTAAGAATGATACCTGAGTAGAAGTCTACGTTCGGGTACAGCTTCTTAGAAACGAAGTACTCATCAGAAAGCGCAATGCGCTCGAGTTCCATTGCTACATCTAGTAGAGGGTCTTGAATGTTTAGCTCTTTGAGAACTTCATGACACGTTTCGCGCATTACTGTCGCACGTGGATCGTAGTTTTTATAAACGCGGTGACCAAAGCCCATTAAGCGGAATGGGTCATCTTTGTCTTTCGCGCGGTCTACATACTCAGGGATGTTATCGACGCTGCCAATCTCTTCTAGCATTCTCAAGCACGCTTCGTTTGCACCACCGTGAGCAGGTCCCCAAAGTGATGCAATACCAGCGGCAATACATGCAAATGGGTTAGCACCAGAAGAGCCAGCTAGACGTACAGTTGACGTCGACGCATTCTGTTCGTGATCCGCGTGTAGCGTGAAGATTTTATCCATTGCACGCGCAACGACAGGGTTTACTTCATACTCTTCGCAAGGGTTTGCGAACATCATGTGTAGGAAGTTTTCTGCGTAGCTCAAATCGTTGCGTGGGTAGATAAATGGCTGACCGATAGAGTATTTGTAACACATTGCAGCCAGTGTCGGCATCTTCGATAGCAGACGGTACGCCGCGATCTCACGGTGCTCGTCGTTGTTGATGTCAAGAGAGTCGTGGTAGAAGGCTGCAAGTGCACCGACTACACCACACATTACTGCCATCGGGTGAGCATCACGTCGGAAGCCATGGAAAAAGCTTGCGATTTGCTCGTGGACCATAGTATGACGCGTTACGGTTGTCTTGAATTGCTCGTATTGTTCTCGGGTAGGGGCTTCACCATAAAGAAGGATGTAACATACTTCTAAGTAATCTGCGTTATTGGCTAATTGATCAATCGGGAAACCGCGGTGCAAAAGAATACCTTTGCCGCCATCGATGTACGTGATTGATGATTCACAAGATGCAGTGGCAAGAAAACCTGGGTCAAAAGTAAAGTAACCATTGGCTCCCAGCTTACGAACGTCAATTACAGGTGTACCTAGCGTACCGTCCATAATTGGCAGTTCGATTGGCGCTTGACCTTCAACATGAAGGGTCGCTTTCTTATCCGCCATAACAATCTCCTTTGTTTATTATTTAATCCGTCCAGGATGTTTATGTGCCATTTTTGTACTGTTGTTAAAGCTTAAAGTCAATTTTTCTCCATCTTTGTGTGCACTTGTTATGATTTTTCTCATGAAAATCGTTAAAAATCTGTTCTATGTAGCATAATTTGTTACACCAATTGTATTAGAATGTTGCTCGCCGTATATTGGCTAAGAAAATTTTAGTTAAATCCTTATAAATTCGGGGCTAGAAACAAAGAGTGAGGTTTGTTGCTGGACCCCGATTGTTAACAAGTTGTTTACAATTATCTGGGTGGTTACTCGCGATATTTGTTAAATAGGTGTTAACTTTTGTACGTTTGGAAGCTGAAATTGGTTATAACAATAAATGCTCAATGGAGCTGAGTGAGCAAGCCCGTGAAAGAAAGAAAGTCAAGACCTGTTAATTTAGATTTACAGACCATCCACTTTCCTATCACAGCAATCGCATCCATCCTACACCGTGTGTCTGGGGTAATTACGTTTGTTGCGGTGGGTATACTACTGTGGTTACTGTCCATTTCTCTGTCATCCCCAATGGGTTTTATGGAAGCCGCTGACATCGTCGATAGCTTCTTCGTAAAATTCATCCTGTGGGGAATTCTTACTGCACTTGCCTACCACATTGCAGGTGGTATCCGTCACTTGTTGATGGATCTAGGTCACTTTGAAGAGCTAGATTCTGGCACGATGAGCGCTAAAGTCGCGTTTGGTGCAACAGCAGTATTATCATTATTGGCGGGGATCTTGGTATGGTAAAACACGTATCTTCATTTGGTCGTAATGGTGTACACGATTTCCTACTGATTCGTGCAACTGCAATCATTATGACGCTATACACGATTTATCTGATTAGCTTCTGTGCATTTTCAGATATCTCTTACGCATCTTGGACCCAATTCTTTGGTGGTACCTTCACTAAAGTATTCACCATGTTGGCACTTGTTTCGATCCTGATCCACGCATGGGTCGGTTTGTGGCAGGTATTAACGGATTACATTAAGTGCGCGAAACTGCGTGGCGCACTGCAACTTGGTGTTATTGCCGTGCTATTCGGCTATGTCTTCTCTGGTCTATTTATTCTGTGGGGTGCGTAAGTGTCTATTCCAGTTCGTGAGTTTGACGCCGTAGTAATCGGCGCTGGTGGTGCAGGTATGCGCGCTGCACTACAAATTTCAGAACAAGGCCTATCATGTGCTTTGTTGTCAAAAGTATTTCCAACACGTTCTCATACTGTGTCTGCACAGGGCGGTATTACCGTTGCTCTGGGTAACTCGCACAAAGACGATTGGCAATGGCACATGTACGATACCGTTAAAGGTTCCGATTACATCGGTGACCAAAATGCGATTGAATACATGTGTAAGAATGGCCCTGAGTCCGTTATCGAACTAGAAAAAATGGGCCTTCCATTCTCTCGTTTTGATAACGGTACTATCTACCAACGTCCATTCGGTGGTCAGTCAAAAGAATTTGGTGGTGAGCAAGCTGCACGTACAGCAGCAGCTGCGGACCGTACAGGTCACGCGCTTCTTCATACGCTTTACCAACAAAATGTGAAACACAAAACCACCATTTTCTCGGAATGGTATGCACTAGACTTGGTGAAAAACCAAGACGGCGCCGTAATGGGCTGTACTGCGATTTGTATGGAAACAGGCGAGATCTGTTACTTCAAATCAAAAGCAACGATTCTAGCAACAGGTGGTGCAGGTCGTATTTACGCGTCGACCACTAACGCACACATCAACACTGGTGACGGTGTAGGTATGGCATTGCGTGCGGGTGTACCTATGCAAGACATGGAAATGTGGCAGTTCCACCCAACGGGTATCGCTGGTGCAGGTGTTCTTGTAACAGAAGGTTGTCGTGGTGAAGGTGGTTACCTTCTAAATAAAGATGGCGAACGCTTCATGGAGCGCTATGCTCCTAACGCGAAAGACCTTGCAGGTCGTGACGTAGTTGCACGTTCAATGATGATCGAAATTCGTGAAGGCCGTGGTTGTGATGGTCCTTGGGGTCCACACATTAAGCTGAAGTTGGATCACCTTGGTAAAGAAGTGCTTGAGTCACGTCTGCCTGGTATCTGTGAGCTGTCTCGTACTTTCGCGCACGTTGATCCAGTGAAAGAGCCAATTCCAGTGATTCCAACCTGTCACTACATGATGGGTGGTGTACCGACTCAAGTGTCTGGCCAAGCAATCAAGCAAAAGGCTGACGGCAGCGAGATGGAAGTACAAGGTCTATATGCATGTGGTGAGATTGCTTCTGTATCAGTACACGGAGCAAACCGTCTAGGCGGCAACTCATTACTAGACTTAGTCGTATTTGGTCGCGCGACAGGCTTGCACCTTGGCGAAACGCTCGCAGCGCAAGCTGAGGCACGCCCTGCAACTGAATCTGATATTGAAGCATCTCTAGCGCGTACCATGCGTTGGGAAAATAGTACTGGCGGTGAAGATCCAGTTCAAATCCGTAAAGACCTACAAGCTTGCATGCAAAACAGCTTCTCAGTATTCCGTGAAGGCGATGCAATGGCAACGGGTCTAGAAGAGTTGAAAGTAATTCGCGAACGTCTGAAAGATGCGCATCTAGCGGACAAGTCTTCTGAATTCAACACGCAACGTATTGAGTGTCTAGAGCTAGACAACTTGATGGAAACAGCATTCTCTACAGCCGTAGCGGCGAACTACCGTACTGAAAGCCGTGGCGCACATGCTCGTTTCGATTTCCCTGAGCGTGATGATGAGAACTGGCTATGCCACTCTATCTACAACCCGGAAACAGAAGCGATGACTAAGCGTGATGTGAACATGACGCCAACGCATCGTGAAGCTTTCCCGCCGAAAGTACGTACATACTAAAGGGAGGATACGACTATGAAATTGAACTTCTCTTTATACCGTTACAATCCGGATGTGGATACCAAGCCTTACATGAAAGAGTATACCCTTGAGGTAGACGAAGGCTCAGACATGATGGTGCTTGATGCATTGATTCTGCTAAAAGAGCAAGATCCAAGCATCGCGTTCCGTCGCTCATGCCGTGAAGGGGTATGTGGTTCTGATGGTTTGAACATGAATGGTAAAAATGGTCTAGCGTGTATCACACCGTTATCTGCTCTACAAGGCAATAAGATAGTTATTCGTCCACTGCCAGGGTTACCTGTCGTGCGCGATCTTATCGTTGACATGACGCAGTTCTATGATAACTATGCGAAAGTTAAACCATTCTTGATTGATGATGGTGCATTACCACCATCACGCGAGAACCTACAATCGCCTGATGATCGTGCGCATTTAGATGGATTGTACGAATGTATCATGTGTGCATGTTGTACAACGTCTTGCCCATCATTCTGGTGGAACCCTGACAAATTCATCGGTCCAGCTGGTCTTCTTGCGGCGTACCGTTGGCTAATTGATAGCCGCGATACGGCAACAGATGAACGTTTGTCTGATCTTGATGATGCATTTAGCGTTTTTCGTTGCCATGGCATCATGAATTGTGTAAGTGTTTGTCCTAAGGGATTAAATCCGACGAAAGCCATCGGCCATATTAAGTCGATGCTGGTTAATCGCTCGGTTTAATTTACTCGCTCTTAGGAATGTCGCAGTGTTGCGGATCACCCGATATGACCGCTTCACTGCTTCAAGAATATTTCGAGTAAAGAATACAAAAATTGCCGACTAGTTCTGGTCGGCTCTTATAGCTCGGCAAAGACCGAAGCAAACGTGAAAACTACTGGTTAAGGGAAAATATGCACAACGGCGTGATGAAGGCATGGCTCGAGTCTTCACACTTGGCTGGCGCCAATGCAACGTATGTAGAGGACCTCTACGAACTGTATCTAAGTGATCCCGATCTGGTAAGTGAGGAGTGGAAACGTGTTTTTGAAGGCTTACCTAAGCCGTCAGAAGAAGTGGCAGAACAACCACATTCACGTGTCCGTGACTACTTCCGTCGACTCGCTAGAGAAACAAAGCATTACAATGTCCAAGTTAGTGACCCAGATGTCGATGCAAAACAAGTAAAAGTTCTACAGCTAATCAACGCATACCGTTTCCGCGGACATGAAGCTGCAGAATTAGACCCACTAGGTCTATGGCAACGCCCAACCGTGGCGGAGTTAGACCCTGCTTTTCATAATCTTACCGAAGATGACTTCGAAGAAACTTTCAACGTAGGTTCTTTTGCTGTTGGGCAAGAAACCATGAAGTTGAAAGACATCTATGAAGCCCTCAACAAAACTTACTGCGGTTCCATCGGTGCTGAATACATGCACATGACTGACACAGAGCAAAAACGTTGGATCCAACAACGTCTTGAGTCTGTCGTAGGCCAGCCATCATTCAACAAAGATGAGAAGCGCACATTCCTAGAAGAGCTAACAGCCGCTGAAGGTTTGGAGCGTTACCTCGGGGCGAAATTCCCAGGTGCAAAACGTTTCTCTCTAGAAGGTGGTGACGCACTGATTCCGATGACGAAAGAGTTGATCCGTCATGCGGGAACAAGTGGGATGCGTGAAGTGGTTATCGGTATGGCTCACCGTGGTCGTTTGAACATGCTGGTGAACGTGCTTGGTAAGAAGCCTCAAGATCTGTTCGATGAGTTTGCCGGTAAACACGACGAAACTTGGGGCACGGGTGATGTGAAATATCACCAAGGTTTCTCTGCCGACTTTGCTACCCCAGGTGGTGATGTTCACTTAGCTCTTGCATTTAACCCATCGCATCTAGAAATCGTCAACCCAGTAGTCATGGGGTCGGTGCGAGCACGCCAAGATCGCTTGGGTGATAATCAAGGTAGCAAAGTGCTTCCTATCACTATCCACGGTGACTCTGCAATCGCTGGTCAGGGTGTGGTTGCCGAAACGTTCAACATGTCACTGGCTCGTGGTTTCCAAGTCGGTGGTACGGTGCGTATCGTTATTAACAACCAAGTTGGCTTTACGACGTCTAACCCTCGTGACACGCGTTCAACGATGTACTGTACAGATATCGCGAAGATGGTTCAGGCGCCAATCTTCCACGTGAATGCCGATGACCCAGAAGCGGTTGCTTTTGTTACTCGTATTGCTTTGGATTACCGCAACGAGTTCAAGCGCGATGTCGTGATTGATTTGGTGTGTTACCGTCGCCATGGTCACAACGAGGCCGATGAGCCAAACGCGACTCAGCCTTTGATGTACCAAAAAATCAAAAAACACCCTACACCACGCAAATTGTATGCGGAT
Source organism: Vibrio sp. Y10_XG_PY6 (assembly GCF_024181795.1). Classification (NCBI taxonomy): domain Bacteria; kingdom Pseudomonadati; phylum Pseudomonadota; class Gammaproteobacteria; order Vibrionales; family Vibrionaceae; genus Vibrio; species Vibrio sp. Y10_XG_PY6. Next base: position 135,681 of record NZ_JAMZAQ010000004.1, on the reverse strand, counting down.
ATTCTGATCGATAAAAACGAATCAGATATCGAGACAGCGACTCAGTTAGTCAATGAGTACCGCGACGCATTAGACCGCGGTGAAGTGGTGGTTAAAGAATGGCGTCCAATGGCGTTGCACTCTGTAGACTGGTCCCCTTACTTAGGGCATGAATGGGATATGGAGTGGGATTCAAAATATGACAAGACGCGTCTTATCGAGTTGGGTAATCGTCTTTGTCAGTATCCAGAAAGCCATAAACTGCAAAGCCGTGTTAATAAGCTTTACAACGATCGCCTAGCAATGATGACCGGTGAAAAAGCAATCGACTGGGGTATGGCCGAAACATTGGCGTATGCAACATTAGTTGATGATGGTAAGCGTATTCGCCTTTCTGGTCAGGATTCGGGTCGTGGTACGTTCTTCCACCGTCACTCGGTTCTTCATAACCAAACAGATGCAAGTACGTACATTCCATTAGCGAATATTCATGACAATCAGGGTCCATTCCAAGTGTTTGACTCAGTACTGTCAGAAGAAGCGGTATTGGCATTTGAATACGGTTACGCAACAGCAGAGCCAGGTGGTTTGACTATTTGGGAAGCGCAGTTTGGTGACTTTGCCAACGGTGCGCAGGTTGTGATTGACCAATTCATCTCGTCAGGTGAGCAGAAATGGGCACGCTTGTGTGGTCTCACAATGCTTCTACCTCACGGTTACGAAGGTCAAGGCCCTGAGCACTCCTCTGCACGTCTAGAGCGTTACCTTCAGTTGTGTGCTGAGCAAAATATGCAGGTTGTAGTTCCTTCAACACCGGCTCAGGTATACCACATGATTCGTCGTCAAGTTGTACGCCCAATGCGTCGACCTCTGATTGTTATGTCGCCAAAATCTTTGCTGCGCCATCCTCTATGTACTTCGACAATTGAAGACTTAGCGGACGGTACATTCCAATCTGCAATTCCAGAAGTAGATGATTTAGACCCAAGCAAAGTAAAACGCGTCGTGTTCTGTTCAGGTAAGGTTTATTTTGACCTACTGGAGCAGCGCCGTAACAACGAGCAAGACGATGTCGCTATCGTGCGTATCGAGCAGCTTTATCCATTCCCGATGGAAGAAGTACAAGCAGCGATTGCTCAATACACTAACGTTGAAGACTTCGTGTGGTGTCAGGAAGAGCCTCAGAACCAAGGTGCTTGGTACTGTAGCCAACACAACTTCCGTGCCGCTATTCCTGCAGGTGCAGATCTTAAATACGCAGGTCGCCCAGCTTCTGCTTCGCCAGCAGTTGGCTACATGTCGGTGCACTTGAAACAACAAAAAGCGTTGGTTGAAGACGCTCTGAACGTGAACTCAAAAACTTCGAATTAAGAACTAGAAGTTAAAGGAAGAAACAGATATGACAATTGAAATTCTGGTTCCAGATTTACCTGAATCAGTTGCTGATGCAACCGTAGCGACATGGCACAAACAACCAGGCGACGCAGTAGAGCGTGACGAGGTTTTGGTTGACATCGAGACAGACAAAGTCGTGCTAGAAGTGCCAGCTCCGGAAGCAGGCGTTTTGGAAGCTATCGTTGAAGAAGAAGGTGCGACAGTACTTTCTAAACAAATCATTGCTAAATTGAAGCCAGGTGCAGTTGCAGGTGAGCCTACCGCAGACAAAACAGAAGGTACGGAAGCATCTCCTGATAAACGTCATAAAGCTGCGCTTAGCGAAGAAAGCAATGATGCGCTAAGCCCAGCAGTACGCCGTTTATTGGCTGAGCATGGCCTAGAAGCGAGCCAAGTGAAAGGCACTGGCGTTGGCGGTCGTATTACGCGCGAAGATATTGAAGCGCATCTTGCGAACGCTAAAGCTGCGCCAAAAGAAGAAGCACCAGCAGTGGTTGACGTACCGGCAGCGGCTCGTAGCCAAAAACGTGTTCCAATGACTCGCCTGCGTAAGACAGTCGCTAACCGTCTGCTAGAGGCGAAGAACAACACTGCAATGCTAACGACGTTTAACGAAGTGAACATGAAACCAATCATGGACCTTCGTAAGCAGTACAAAGATCAGTTCGAAGAGCGTCACGGTATTCGTTTAGGCTTCATGTCTTTCTACGTGAAAGCTGTAACAGAAGCGCTTAAGCGTTACCCAGAAGTAAATGCTTCGATTGATGGCGATGACATTGTTTACCACAACTACTTCGACATTAGCATGGCGGTATCAACGCCACGTGGTCTAGTTACACCTGTCCTAAAAGACTGTGACAAGCTTGGTTTCGCTGATGTTGAAAAAGGCATCAAAGAACTGGCTATCAAAGGTCGTGATGGCAAGCTAACGGTAGACGAGCTAATGGGCGGTAACTTCACTATCACAAACGGTGGTGTGTTCGGTTCACTAATGTCTACACCAATCATCAACCCACCTCAATCAGCGATTCTTGGTATGCATAAGATCCAAGAGCGTCCGATGGCAGTGGATGGCAAAGTTGAAATCTTGCCGATGATGTACCTAGCGCTGTCTTACGATCACCGCCTAATTGATGGTCGCGAGTCTGTTGGCTTCCTAGTGACGATTAAAGAGTTGCTAGAAGATCCAGCACGTCTCCTATTAGACGTTTAATATCGCTAAAACGTCTAGTTATCGTAGGTAGCTAGACGTTAAAAATTTCAATGGCTAGACTGGCTCAACGTCTGGCCTTCATTTGAATCCCACACCATGAGGACTCGTGATGAGGGATTGATTTGAGAAGACCCTACAGACGTACAAGCAGCCAAGACTGCAGCGTTATGGAAATAATAAATCCCTTAAGGGAAAAACAAACGGAATATCGAAATGAATTTGCATGAATACCAAGCCAAACAGCTGTTTGCAGAATTCGGTTTGCCTGTGCCAGAAGGCTACGCGTGTGATACACCACAAGAAGCTTTTGAAGCCGCAGGCCGTATCAGTACAGAAAAGAAAGTAGTTAAATGTCAGGTTCACGCTGGTGGCCGTGGTAAAGCGGGCGGTGTAGAGCTGCACGATACAAAAGAAGGCGTTAAAGAGTTTGCACAAAAGTGGTTAGGTAAAAACCTAGTGACTTACCAAACTGACGCTAACGGTCAGCCAGTTACAAAAATCCTTGTTGAAGAAGCTTCAAACATTGCAAACGAATTATACCTAGGTGCGGTTGTTGACCGTGCAAGCCGTAAGATCGTTTTCATGGCTTCAACAGAAGGTGGTGTTGAAATCGAAAAAGTTGCGGAAGAAACGCCGGAGCTTATCCACAAAGCTGCAATCGATCCACTAGTAGGCCCACAAGCTTACCAAGGTCGCGAGCTTGCGTTCAAACTTGGTCTTGAAGGCGACCAAATCAAACAATTCGTTAAGATCTTCATGGGTCTTGGCACGATGTTCGCCCAGTACGATCTTGCTCTACTTGAGATCAACCCGCTTGTGGTTACTGGTGAAGGCAACCTGCTATGTCTTGATGGTAAGATCAACATCGACTCAAACGCTCTTTACCGTCAGCCTAAGCTTCGTGAAATGCACGATCCTTCACAAGAAGATGAGCGCGAAGCGCACGCAGCTCAGTGGGAACTGAACTATGTAGCACTAGACGGTAACGTTGGCTGTATGGTTAACGGTGCTGGCCTAGCAATGGGTACGATGGATATCGTAAACCTACACGGCGGCAAGCCAGCTAACTTCTTAGATGTAGGTGGCGGCGCGACCAAAGAGCGTGTTGCTGAAGCATTCAAGATCATCCTATCTGATGACAACGTGAAAGCGGTACTTGTTAACATCTTCGGTGGTATCGTACGTTGTGACATGATCGCAGAAGGTATTATCGGTGCGGTTAAAGAAGTAGGTGTAAGCGTACCTGTTGTTGTTCGTCTAGAAGGTACTAACGCTGACCTAGGTCGCGAAGTTCTTGCTAATTCTGATGTTGATATCATTGCTGCTGAGTCGCTAACGGATGCTGCTCAGAAAGTTGTTGCTGCTGCGGAGGCTAAATAATGTCTGTATTAATTAACAAAGACACTAAAGTAATCTGTCAGGGTTTCACTGGTGGTCAAGGTACTTTCCACTCAGAGCAAGCTATCGCATACGGCACTCAGATGGTTGGTGGTGTGTCTCCAGGTAAAGGTGGCCAAACTCACCTAGGTCTACCTGTATTCAACACAGTTCGCGAAGCAGTAGAAGCAACTGGCGCAACAGCGACAGTAATCTACGTTCCAGCACCTTTCTGTAAAGATGCAATTCTAGAAGCGATTGATGCGGGCATCGAGCTAATCGTAACAATCACGGAAGGCATCCCTACAACAGATATGATCGACGTGAAAGTGAAGCTAGAAGAAACTGGCGTTCGCATGATCGGTCCTAACTGTCCGGGTGTTATCACTCCTGACGAGTGTAAGATCGGTATCATGCCTGGTCACATCCACAAGAAAGGAAAAGTAGGTATCGTATCTCGCAGCGGTACTCTAACTTACGAAGCAGTTAAGCAAACAACAGACGAAGGTTTCGGCCAGTCTACTTGTGTTGGTATCGGTGGTGACCCAATCCCAGGTTCAAACTTCATTGATATTCTAAAACTGTTCCAAGAAGACCCTGAAACAGAAGCGATTGTTATGATCGGTGAAATCGGTGGTACTGCCGAAGAAGAAGCAGCAGCATACATTAAAGAAAACGTAACGAAGCCAGTGGTTTCCTACATTGCTGGTGTAACTGCTCCTCCTGGTAAACGTATGGGCCACGCTGGTGCGATTATCTCTGGCGGTAAAGGTACTGCTGAAGACAAATTTGCTGCACTAGAAGCGGCGGGCGTTAAGACTGTGAAATCTCTAGCAGAGATCGGCCAAGGTCTACGTGAAGTAACGGGCTGGTAATTTCCAACTCGAAGCTTAAAGCTAAAAAAGCCTAGCAATTATTGCTAGGCTTTTTTGTATCAAGGTACTTTTTACGATTTTTGGCGAATAAATTGGCTAAGCATAAACAGAGATGTTGCGCTGATTACTACTGATGGGCCAGCCGGCGTATCGAAGTGCCATGATAGGCTAAGCCCCATTAGTACTGCCACAGAGCCAATAATAGATGCGAACAGTGCCATTTGCTCTGGTGATGAAGAGACCTTACGTGCTGTTGCTGCTGGGATGATCAGCAAAGAAGTCATGATAAGTGCCCCAACAAACTTCATTCCTACGGCAATCACAACACCTACCATAAGCATTAACACCAATCTAACTAAGTCTGTATTGACGCCCTCGACGGCAGCAAGCTCTTCACTAACTGTGCTCGACAATAAAGGTCGCCAAAAAACGTAAAGACACACACTAACAGCAACGACACCTGCGTAAATGAACATCAGATCTTGCGGAGATACTGCGAGTAAGTCACCGAACAAGTAACTCATCAGATCAACACGGACATTATCCAAGAAACTAACAGAAACTAGACCAACAGATAATGCACTATGGGCGAGTATACCCAGAAGCGTATCGGTTGCGACCAGTTGTTGTTTCTGTAGTGTCACGAGCAATACCGCGAGTGCTAAACAGCAAACGAGTAGGGCAAGATAAAGGTTCACGTTGAGCAGAAAGCCTAATGCCAAACCCATCAATGAAGCATGTGCCAAGGTATCACCGAAGTAAGCCATTTTGCGCCAAACGACAAATGACCCAAGAGGACCTGCAATGATCGCGATGCCAATACCAGCAAGAATAGAAGGTAGAAGAAACTCAATCATGGTGATGATGTCCGTGTTTATGGTTGGAGCATGATGTCGCATCGCCAGTTACTGGCGTTCCGGATAAATCGTGATGATGATGCTCGTGGTCGTGATGATAAAACGCGAGCGATTCTCTCGCTGCATTGCCAAATAGCGCGATGTAAGAAGGGTGCTGAGTAATCGTGGCAGGTGAACCAGAACAGCAAACATGGTGATGCAGACAAATGACATCATCTGTTTTGGCCATTACTAAATGTAAGTCGTGTGACACCATAAATACACCGCAATCGAATCGGTGACGAATGCTTTCAATTAGATCGTAGAGATCGATTTGACCTTGAATATCCACACCCTGCGCAGGTTCATCTAGCACTAACAGCTCTGGGCGTTGAAGCAAAGCACGCGCAAGTAATACGCGTTGGTTTTCACCACCTGATAAGCGATGCATGTTACTACTAATTAAATGCTCAGCGCCAACAAGCCTTAATGCATCAATACATTCTTGTTTACTGTATTTTCCTGCTAAATTTAGAAAACGGGTGACATTCAATGGAAGAGAGTCATTGAGTTTCAATTTTTGAGGAACATAACCAATTTTTAGTTTTCTTTGTCGGTTTAATTTGCCGCTAGTCGGTTTTTGAAGGCCTAAAATGACTTTGACTAACGTTGATTTTCCCGCTCCATTGGGACCAATTAGGGTTGTTATTTTGCCCTTTTGTAATTCCATACTAATGTTATCGAGAACTCTGCGGCCATCGAACTCGACGCATAAGTGCTCAAGATGGACTAAGGAAGACATGAATGAAACTCATTTGCAAATCAATAATGTTATAATGTAACATTATCACACTTTCTACACCATATCCCAAGTAAAACTATGAAAAGAGCATTAATTCTTGCTGCGTCAGCGATGCTAACGTTGCCAGCACACGCAGTAACGGTACTAACGAGTATCAAACCTATTCAGTTATTAGTGACAGAGCTTACTCAAGGGGTGACTTCGCCAGATGTATTACTGCAGTCTAACACTTCGCCCCATGATTACGCTTTACGCCCATCGGATGTTAAGAAAATCGCTTCTGCTGATTTAGTTATTTGGTACGGACATGATCTCGAACCGTTTCTGGAAAAAGTCGTGTCAGACAGATCGAATACTCTGACTATTAGTCAAATTCCAGATCTAGATTTGCGTGAGTTTGATAGTGAGCACAACCATGACCATGATGGCCACGATCATGGTTCACATGATCCGCACTTTTGGTTAGGTGTAAGTCAAGTACAACAAGTTGCCAAGGCTGTCGTGAATCAACTGGGATCACTTGATCCGGAAAATGCAGCACAGTACCAAGAAAACCTTAAAAAATTTGAAACTGAGCTCAGCCAGACGGACCTAGAGATCAAGAAGAAATTATCGCCAGTGAAAGACAAAGGTTACTTTGTGTTTCACGATGCTTATGGTTATTTCGAAGAGCGTTATGAGTTAAATCAAATGGGGCACTTCACCGTGAGCCCGGATCGTAAGCCGGGCGCAAAAACCTTAATCCAAATTCGTCAAAAGTTAAGTTCAGGAGATGTAGCCTGCGTGTTTTCTGAACCTCAGTTTACTCCAGCTGTCGTTCAGAGCGTGATGCGAGGTAGCAAAGTTGCCAAAGGTGAACTTGACCCATTAGGGAGCACAATTGAAGCAAAACCGGGCAGTTATTTTACTTTTCTCAACAATATGGCGAATAATTTTGAGCAGTGCTTGAGCCAAAAGACGGATTAAGTAGTGTTGTTGTGTAGGAATAGTCCTTTTAACGTGATCCAGCAGTAAGAATTACAACCTTTGGCAAGGCGAGCCTTTTCTCAAACAGTAATTGAGATATCATTATCAATAATTAGCAGCTCAAAATAACCGTGTAAGTCCATGTTGTAGAAGATATGGACGGTGAGCGCCTTGCACAAATTGATATAAAAGGTTTTCGTCTTGCTACGCCAATTAGCCCTTGTCTTGTTGGGCTTTTTCCTATCTTTCCAAGCATTTGCTCTTCATAATGCGAATGCCATCTTTTACCCTTTGCCGACTCAGGTTAAGGGTACTTTTATTGCGGCTAAAAAATTGTTCTTGGGTGAGCAAGGGGGCTTGTGGATTCACGACGTGCATGGGCGGGTGTTGTTTTATGATGGCCAAAATATCCTACCTAAATCAGGCAGTTTTTTACAAACGTCTGCCAAGCAACTGGCTTATTATGAAGGCTCGTTCTGGACCTTTGTTGAGAATGAGGTGTATCAAACTTATCCAAATCAAGAAAGACGTTTAGTCTTTAGCTTAAACCCCGGGTCGCAAATAAGAAAAATCGGTTCTTCTGAAGATTATATTTGGGTTAGTGATGGCGCACATTTCTATACTTACAACATCGATACTAGCGAGTTAGAGTCCTTTTCGTTGTTGCAGCTCTATCAACATAGCAACAATAGCTATGTTTATATTAACGATGCGGTTCTGCTCGAAGAGAAGTGGGCACTTGCTACAACTTCTGGCTTTTATCTTTCAGAAGGAGATAAGTTTGACCATGTAGTCGCTTCAGGTCAGAACTACATTGAAAAGATCTACTACTCACACACGCGCAGAGAAATTCTGGTAGGAACGTTGCGTGGGGCATTAATTTTCAATATTTATCAACCTGATAAAGAGGTGATTAAGATTGGCGGTTCTCATGTATTGACTTTCGCTGAGACAAATCAAGAGTACTGGGTGGGGACTGAGCATGGTCTGTATTTATACTCATTCTTGTCAGGCGAAGTGACAGAAGTCGAGCCTGCAAGCTTTCTTGAACTGGAGCTGGATAATACAAAGATCTATTCGCTACTGAGTGACAACATGGGAGGGATGTGGATCGCGACTAACCAAGGCATTCGCTATTACTCCTTGTTTAGTAAAAAGTTTGAACGAGTAACCTTCAGTAGTTACGACTCGCAAACCTTATCAGGGCGAATTCGACAAACCTCCACAGGACCTGATGATGCGCTTTGGTTCGCGGATGACCGAAAGCTTTATCGGACAGGTGAGAGTGGCAACATCAAAGTCTTGGAGCTTGATTCGCAGATCAATGAATTTGCATTTCAAGGTGGGATGCTTTGGCTTGCGACCTCTAAAGGGCTCGAAATATTCGAGCTGAATGGTCTTAACAAAGTGACATTTCCTTATTTACAGGTTATGGCTGGACACGGAGTGGAGCATGTGACTGTAGATGGTAATGAGCGTCTCTGGGTATCAAGCGGATACCATCTTTACAATGTTGATATAACCAAGCAAAGCGTAAGAAATTTTGGAAGTGAGTGGCTAGTAAGTCAGTACTTACCAGCTAAGGTTACGCGTTTATACGACACTGAAGATTCTCTATTGATAGGGACCGATCATGGGATTTATCAATACAGCAATGAAAACATCCAGTTCATCCGCTATTCCGAAAAATTTGGTGAATCATTAGACATGGTCACGGCGGTTGATGGCAGTCAGTGGTTTGCGTCATCTTACGGCGTTTTTAAAACGATTAAAGGAAGTAACGAGAAACATGTTGTTGAAATGAGTGTGCCCAACGCGCGACCTGCTTGCTTGATCAGAGACAGGCAAGGTGTGTGGTTAGCCTCTTCTGTCGGATTAAGCTATTACCACCTTTCGGGTGAATTAGTGAAACATTATTCATCGGCGTCTGGCTTAATGAACAACGAGTTTCTACCAGGAATCTGCAGTGTTATACAGCAAAAAGAAGGTGGTGAGCGAGAGCTCGTCCTAGGGTCGAAATACGGGTTGGTAAAAGCTGAAGCATCCAAGCTGCTTGTGTCCAACCCTCCAGAGTCGAAGTTTATCGTGAGCCAAGTTGTGCTTGAAAACGAGATTCTACAAGTTGGTAGCGCCGATTTGAATGGCATAAAATTACCGTATGGCTCTTCTCTAAGTTTCTTATTTGGCGTGATGCCAAAACCAGACAGCCAAAATTTGTATTATCGATTGAATAGCGATGATCCTTGGCAAGCGCTAGAGGGAGGCCAACTGACTCTAGAGCACCTCAATTCCGGTGAATACCATCTACAGGTAAGTAATGAGTCTCAAGTCGCTGCTGGATTGGTTGGGCTCGAGTCATATTTTATTGTGCTTAATCCTTGGTATTTATCGCAACTCGCAATTTTAGGTTTTGTGGTCGCGAGTATTGCCATGGTTGCACTACTTATGTACTGGCGTTCTCGCTATGTTGTACAGGCTAACCGTGATTTAGCTGCGCAAGTGACACTCAAAACTAACCAGTTGAGGCATCAAAGCCGAGTGTTGTTGACGAGTAACCAACAGCTACGTAAACAGATTCAAGTCAGAAACCTGCTGGTTGATCACGTGGCGCAATCTATTAAGTCCAGTGTCGATTTTATAGCGGCAAAATTACCCATACCTTTGGATGCAGCTACGGAAGATCATCTGGCGAAAACGACATGGCAATTAAATGAGTTAAAAAGTGTCCCTGGCGAAGCTAGCGGCGGTAGTCACAATTACAATTTGAGTCAGATAACTCAATCGGTGGTTGATGTATGGCAAGATGATTTTGCGAAGGCTGGGATTATGGTGGAGCTTGAAGATGAGAGAAAAACAAGTCGAATTGCTCTGGAAAGCTTTAACCTTGATGTTATCTTCAACAGCATTTTTGCCAATATCATCAAGCGTTCTTTCCGAGGCCAAACGGTGAGAATCATGCTAGAAGAGGGCAATGATATTGTTTCATTGAGTTTTCTTGATTATGGGACGCAACTGCCTAATAAAGTCACGACCGGGCGTCCATCTAATATGAACCACTCTGAATTGAGTATTGATCATCTTGCCCAGTTAGTGACAACGAGTGGAGGATACTTGGCGGTGTTTACTTCCGACGCTCAAAATAAAATCGAAATTACATGGCCAACTGCGAAGGAAATGAGTTATGTGGATGAATCTTTGCAAGAATTTGAGTCTGAACCTATCGTCGAAGATAAAGTGACCCCAGAGAAAGAATGGTTGCAAAAAGTCTATCAGCTGGTGGCTGAGCATTACCATGACCCTGAGTTTGGTACTGCTTTAGCGGCTAAAATGCTGTTCATGTCAGAACGCTCTTTACAGAGGCGCTTTAAATCAGCCTCGTCAAGAACGTTAAAAGATTATGTAACCGAAGTTCGTTTAGAAACGGCGTGTGAGCAGTTATTAGCGGGCGAGAAAATCAGCGAAGTAGCGTTTAACTGCGGCTTTAATGATCCTTCTTACTTTAGCCAAAAGTTTAAATTGCATTTTGGTTTGCCTCCTTCCAAGTTTGCTTTGACTCAAGAAAGCCAAGAAACCAACTAAAAAAACTCATTACACACTCCCTAGTGAATATTCAAAAGACTGGGGAGCTGCTTATAGTGCTCTACTATTGCTAGAGCTACCAATGCAGTGATTCTCATTGCTTCTTCATAACATCTAGCCTACAAATCCATTCTCAATACGTAAGCACGGTCACGCTCTATCTGTTAGTAGCGCTGTTCTTAGCTATAACCATACATGGCTTAAGAGGACGGATTTACCTACGGCGACAAATAGATGAATGGTTGTATTTTTGTATCTAGAGTGCGTTGGTTCATTTGAGTAGTGAGGGAATGCGAAATTCGTGAAAACAGAACTGTGCTGAAAAGGTGGATAAGCTAAAGAGTTTAGAGAGATGAAAAAAAATATCGTGGTATAGCCGGGGGGACTATACCACGGGTGTCAATGACACCTTCGCTTGCTGCCGGAGTGACATGTTGCCATGCCACCTCTGGAATTCATTTGAGAGGTTGCCCTCTCGATGGAGTAACTATACGAGAGGTTACTTATTTTTCTTATAAAAATAACGCCATGTTGATATGAGAAAAACGACAAAGTTTTAAATGTCATCTAACCTGTTGTTTTGTGTAGAAATTTTTATTTTTTACCATTTGTTTGTGACATTTTTATTTCATTGGTCGTGATTTTTAATTGTTAATTTTGACGTAAATAACGAGAGGAAATTTACGGAGTTGACGTTTGAAAGCATGAAAACATTTATGAAATCTTTGATTTCACACAAGGATTGAAGGGTTATAGGAGAGTAATATTGGCAGCCTAAACTTATTAAATAATAATATTTCTCATTAGCAATACTCTTAAGGGCCACTATGAAGTTATCAGAGATTAATCCTGGCGATACGGTGACGATTCGGTTGTTAGATGGTCTTTCATCAGATATCAGAAAGAAACTCATGGTAATGGGGCTGCTTCCCAATACAGAAGTCAAAGTGATTCGACGTGCTCCAATGGGCGATCCTTTACAAGTCGAAGTCCGTGGTGTGTCTGTCGCATTGCGAGAAACCATTGCTCAGAAAATTGAAGTGGAGCGAGTGTAATGCAATATCAAGTGCTTACCGTAGGTAATCCTAATAGTGGTAAAACGACGCTATTTAATGGTTTGACTGGCGCAAAACAGCAAGTTGGTAACTGGGCAGGCGTCACCGTTGAAAAGAAAACGGGACAATTCAAACATGCGGGTGACGAGTTTTTGCTCACTGACCTTCCTGGTATTTACTCGTTAGACAGTGGTAATGATAGCAATAGTATTGACGAATCCATTGCATCGCGTGCGGTTCTAACTCATCCTGCCGATCTCATTATCAACGTGGTTGATGCCACGAGTTTAGAGCGCAGCTTATATATGACGTTACAACTTCGCGAACTTGGCCGTCCTATGATTGTTGTTCTCAACAAAATGGATGCACTAAAACGTGAACGTCAAATGATTAACGTTTCAGAGCTTGAGAAAACATTAGGTTGTCCTGTAGTAAGTTTATCTGCAACCAATAAAACTCAAGTTGCAGAGTTTAAAGAAAAACTTCATAAGTCCATCGTTCAAGGGGTCGCGCTTAAAGAGCTATCTTTGCATTACGGTGAAAAGATGGAGTCGGCGATTCAAACTGTTTCCACACTTTTTAACGATCAAACCGTCGCCCATCGTGCATTAGCGATTCGTGCGCTTGAAAAAGACACGATGGTTCTCAATAGCCTTTCCGATATTGATAGAAGCAAAGTATTGGAAGTCACTGCGACTTTAGACTTGGATATCGATTTGCATGTCGCGGATACCAAGTACACATACCTGCATGAACAGTGTAAAAAAGTTCGCCGAAGCGAAGGTAAATTAAGCCGTAGTGTGACTGAAAAACTCGACCAGTTTATTTTGAACAAGTGGATTGGCATCCCATTCTTCTTTGTTGTTATGTACTTGATGTTTATGTTCTCGATTAACATCGGTAGTGCATTTATCGACTTTTTTGACATTGGTGTAGGCGCATTGCTGGTTGATGGTGGACACCACTTATTAGATGGTCACCTCCCCGTATGGCTAGTTACGGTGATTGCTGATGGTTTAGGCGGCGGTATTCAAACAGTTGCGACCTTTATCCCGGTCATAGCGTGTTTGTACTTATTCCTTGCTGTGCTTGAGAGCTCGGGTTACATGGCACGCGCCGCGTTTGTGCTTGATAAAGTGATGCAGAAAATCGGCTTGCCGGGTAAAGCGTTTGTCCCTTTGGTTCTTGGTTTTGGCTGTAACGTTCCGTCAATCATGGCAACGCGCACGCTAGACCAAGAGCGTGAGCGCAAGTTGGCTGCGTCGATGGCACCGTTTATGTCATGTGGTGCTCGCTTACCTGTGTACGCTTTATTTGCTGCCGCTTTCTTCCCAGGCTCTGGTCAAAACATTGTGTTTGCACTTTACCTACTTGGTATTGTCGCCGCGGTGTTTACCGGTTTGTTCCTCAAGCACACGCTGTATCCTGGCAGCAGTGATAGCTTGGTGATGGAAATGCCTGACTATGAGCTTCCGACATTGCAGAACGTCGTGATCAAAACTTGGCAAAAACTTAAGCGGTTTGTATTGGGTGCAGGTAAAACCATCGTAGTGGTTGTTGCTATCTTGAGCTTCCTCAACTCGCTAGGAACTGACGGTACATTCGGTAATGAAGACAGTGATAAATCGGTTCTATCAAAAGCCGCTCAGGTTGTGACGCCAGTGTTTGCACCAATTGGTATTCAAGAGGATAACTGGCCAGCAACGGTTGGTATTATTACTGGTATCTTCGCGAAAGAGGCAGTCGTGGGCACATTGAACAGCTTATATACTACGCCAACCGATGGAGAGGATGCAGAATTTGATCTTATGGGTAGCCTAGAAGAAGCGGTGATGAGCATTCCTGAAAACCTAGCAGGGCTGAGCTATTCTGATCCTCTGGGGATTGACGTCGGTGATTTAGCAGATTCTCATGCAGTCGCAGAGGAGCAAGAAATTGATGAATCGATCTTTGGTAACATAAAAGAGAAATTTGTTTCTGGTCATGCTGCTTTTGCGTACCTAGTTTTTATCTTACTTTACACTCCTTGTGTGGCTGCGATGGGTGCCTATGTTCGAGAATTCGGCAATAACTTTGCGCGCTTTATAGCGGTATGGACAATGGGGCTCGCGTACTTGAGTGCGACTTTCTATCATCAGCTTATGCATTTCGCTGATAGCCCTATCACCAGCGGCGTTTGGATTGCCATAATTATTGCGATTTTCTTTGGCACGTACCGCGTTTTCAAGCGCGTAGGCAAGAAACATCAAGGCGAGTTTGAGGCGCAAGTCGTATGATTTTAAAAGAGCTTTATCAATATATTGCCGAAAAAGGAACGGTTTCCCAATCTGAGCTAGCAAAACAGTTCGGAATGAGTGAAGACGGTGCAGACGCCATGTTAAGTGTATGGATTAACAAAGGTCGCATTTCTCGCTTGGTAGATACAAATAAAGCTCATCATATAACGCGAATACGCTATGCAGTCACAAAGCACGATGGTTTGTCACTTACCGTAACCATGTAGTAGGAGCAATGAACCATCGCGCACAAACAACATAGCCGCATCAGCAATGATGCGGCTTTTTACTTTCTACCTGAATTAAAAGTTATATAACGGTTACGCTTTACGGAAGATAGAGCTTAACGACAACACATTACGAATTCGGTTAAGAATCTCTTCTTGTTCTTCGTCAGTACGAAACTCTCCTTTTGTATTCCCCCAAACTGGTCCTGGCCATGCCATATCGTCTTTAAAGCGCGCAATATGGTGAATGTGCAGCTGTGGCACCATGTTACCTAGGGCGCCAAGGTTTAACTTGTCTGGGCGGAATGTCGCTTCGAGTGCTTGGCTTACCGCTTGAGATTCGAGCAAAAACTGTTGTTGCTCTTGCATTGGCAAGTGGTGTAGCTCTTTCAAATTTTCGCGTTTAGGCACCAAGATAACCCATGGCACAGCATTATCTTTATGAAGAAGCGCGACGCAAAGTGGGAAGTGACCAATCACCGAAGTGTCTTTTGCCAATTGAGGATGAAGTTCAAAACTCATTATTGCTGTCCGATTAATTTTTAGTTTGAATTAGTATACGATAGATAAAACAAAAGGTTGGCGCTTTCACGTCAACCTTTGTCATCATTTAGCTTGTGCTACTTAAGCTAACTACGTAAAAGCGGATTACATACGCTCTAGAGTATCGATACCCAGTAGAGACAGACCTTGCTTGATGGTCTTCGCTGTTAGCGCAGCTAGTTTCAGACGGCTTTGTTTCACTGCTTCGTCTTCAGCAACTAGGATAGGGCACGCTTCGTAGAAGCTAGAGAACTGACCTGCTAGTTCGAATAGGTAGCTACACATGATGTGTGGTTGGCCTTCGCGAGCAACAGATTGCACCGCTTCTTCGAACTGCATAAGTTTAGCAATAAGTGCTTTCTCTTTCTCATCAGTGATTTTGATGTCACCTTGGAGAGCATCCATAGCAACACCAGCTTTAGCGAAAATTGAAGCTACACGAGTGTATGCATATTGCATGTATGGTGCTGTGTTGCCTTCAAACGCTAACATGTTGTCCCAATCGAACACGTAGTCAGTCGTACGGTGTTTAGATAAGTCAGAGTATTTAACCGCTGCCATTGCAACTGTTTTAGAGATCTTCTCTTTTTCGTCTGCATCTAGTTCAGGGTTTTTAGATTCGATCAGCTGTGCTGCGCGAACTTCTGCTTCATCCAGAAGATCTGCCAAACGAACGGTACCACCCGCACGAGTCTTGAATGGCTTTCCGTCTTTACCCAGCATCATGCCGAACGCGTGGTGCTCAAGAGATACAGACTCAGGCACGTAGCCCGCTTTACGAACAATCGTCCAAGCTTGCATTAGGTGTTGGTGCTGACGTGAGTCGATGAAGTAAAGCACACGGTCTGCGCTTAGCTCTTCATAACGATATTTTGCACATGCGATGTCTGTTGTTGTGTATAGGAAACCGCCATCGCGTTTTTGAACGATAACGCCCATTGGTTCGCCATCTTTGTTCTTGTATTCATCTAGGAATACAACTTGCGCGCCATCATCTTCAACGGCAAGACCTTGTTCTTTTAGGTCTGCAACGATCTTAGGAAGCATGTCGTTGTACATGCTTTCGCCCATTACGTCGTCACGAGTCAGTGACACGTTTAGACGGTCGTAGTTGCGCTGGTTTTGGATCATGGTTACATCAACGAGTTTTTTCCACATTTCTGCACAGTACTCGTCACCGCTTTGCAGTTTTACCACGTAGTTTCGCGCCTTTACTGCGAACTCTTCATCTTCATCGTACAGCTTTTTCGATTCGCGGTAGAAGCCTTCAAGGTCCGCAAGTTCCATAGAAACTTCGCCAGACTCTTGTTGTACACGCTCAAGGTTTGCGATAAGCATACCGAACTGAGTACCCCAGTCACCGATGTGGTTCGCGCGGATCACTTTGTGACCTAAGAACTCAAGCGTACGTACCACTGCATCACCGATGATGGTTGAACGCAGGTGACCCACGTGCATTTCTTTTGCTACGTTTGGTGCAGAGTAGTCGGCAACGATGGTTTGCGCTTCTTCTTTAGCTACGCCAAGACGTTCGTCTGCTAGCGCCGCGTCGGCTTGTTTCGCAAGGAACTCTTCGCTTAGGAAAATGTTGATGAAACCAGGGCCAGCGATTTCTGTTTTGCTCGCAATACCATCTAGGTCTAGAACATCCAGTACTTTCTGTGCAAATTCTCGAGGGTTAGTACCCAGTTTTTTAGCAACGCCCATTACGCCGTTTGCTTGGTAATCACCAAATTGTGGCTTTGCTGATTGGCGAACGGCTGCAGGACTACCTGCAGGTGCGCCAGCGGCTTCTAGAGCCTGAGATACTTTGTCATTAATAAGTGCTTGGATATTCACACGCGTTTCCTTCAATTCAAGGACAAAGAACTCGGCAGAATGTACGCCGAGCTCTGTTAGAGTTCACAAAAATGGGGCTAATCATAACAACTTTATTGCTTTTCATACAGAGATGAATAGGCGAAATTTTTACTTTTTCGATTGAATGGAAATGTGGCTTAGTTTGCGTTTACTATTGCGCTCAAAGTAATGAGATAAATCGCCCCATAAGAGAGCCATAATGACGACTCAACTAGTTGAAAAGCGCCTAACGCCTGAATTGATGATCCAAGATCTGGACGCATTTATGGCGAAGATTGAAGAGCTTGCAACCCTGTTAAAACTGGATCTGAGCTTTGCTCAGGCTGACCATATTGCGCTGCGTATTAATGATACTGAAACAGCGAAAGCCGCGCATGAAGCATGGAGTCAATACGGTAAGGTGATTTCACAAGCGAAAATAAACGGTCGCCCAATCATCGTTATCGAATTCGACAAAGCGTTGGAAAGCCGTGGCTGGAAGATTGAGTGTCTGGAGCTGCCATACCCTGCGGAAGGCAAAATCTACCCAAATGAAAGCTGGGAACATGTGGAGTTTGTGATTCCGTCTCATGTCGAAACCGCAGATGAGTTTCTTGCTGATTTGAAACACACTTACCCAGCGTTTGGCGCGCGTTTTGATGAGTTAAAAGAGCTGGGTGTGAAGATCAAATTGTCGAGCCCGAAAGGGGAAGGCGAACGCTTGAACAACCCAACCGTGGCGTTTAAGTACCAAGGCATTTGTATCAAGCTGCACCCGCATTCACTTAAGCGTATTGTGGAGTCTGAGCAGGCGTAAAACGCTAGAGTGAAATTTCTGAGTTGCGAGAGGCAAAAAGGGAGCCGAGGCTCCCTTTCGTAAGCGAATCACTATTTAGCCGGTGACTTGCTTTTTGGGTTGGTAATGGAAAGCTTTTTGCCTTTCAACTCTTCGTCTAGAGTTAGTGTGAAAGTCTTTGGAAACGGCATTCGTTTACAATGATCCACTTTGTTCCTGACGATTGTGAGCAGGGCTTCCGTTGAAGAGTTTTGCTCTATTTTTAAGCTAAAGTCATCGTTCTTACTGCAGCCATTAGACTCGGCGATAAATGAAATTTGACTATCGCTAGTTCGGTACGCTTCAACCATGACGACTTGGTGTTCAGACTCTTGACCTTGCTGCATTTCTGTATTTGCCGAGCAAGCGACTAAGCTGATTGAGCTCAAACCAAGCAGCATTGTTTTGAGTATATATTGCATCTTGTTATCCTTTTTTGCGACGCAGGAAAGGACCTGCAGCTAGCAACATCAATAGGCTAATCGAGAAGCTGCCGCCTGAACTCGATGTTTTTGTTACGCTGCTCTCGCTAGTGTTATCTGAACTAACTGACATCTTGATATTGCGAATATACGCTTGCGCGTTGTAACCACCGCTAAACTCGTAGTTTTTCAGATAAGCAAAAGTAACCGTGTTTGACTTCCGGTAAAGATCGATAGAAAGTTCATTGTACTCAAGAAGCTGGCGAGTGTAGTCATACTCTTGGCCATTGACGTAAACGACAAAAACATCGAAACCATCTGACAAGACTTTAAAGTCCATTGATAGTTTGCCTTTTGGAAGATCGGTTAAATGCAAGATGGATGCACCAGTAGACATTCCCATTTCTGCTGACTGAAGTTCACCATTTTCAGCGGTCCAAGCGTGTTCATTGGTGTACACGTTTGCGCCAGCTAGCGTAACGGCACTGCTCAATGAGCTGCTTGCTTTATCAATACCACTATATATTAAGGTAGTCGAAAGTTTAGATAGTTTCGGATGATCAGTAGAGACTTCAATCGTTTCAACTGAGTGCGAGTAGCTTGGGTAGTAGCCTACCGTAATTTGACAGCTCTGAGATGGTGCCAGTGTCGCAGTACAGGTATTTTTGGCGAGGCTGATTCCGCTTGTTAGGGTAACGCCCGTGATGTTGATTGGCGTATTCACCTCGTCATTACGAATAGTAAAGGTCTCTTGCTGCGCTTTTCGCTCAACGAAATGAAGATCTCGATACTGAGTGTAGCTGATAGTATTACGATGACTATCTATCCAGCCGTTATGCTGAAAATGAGCGACGTTTGCATAAACACCATAAGCATTTGGTTGAGCACATCCATCCCCCCAACTGACTACGCCTAGTAATTTGTTGATGCCGTTATCATCAACGATGAGCGGACCGCCGCTATCTCCTTGGCAGCTATCTTTACCTCCCCAATAGTATCCGGCGCAAATGCCGTCATCTGATACATTAGAGTAGTTTCCTGGTAGGTTTTGGCAGGTAGCTCGATCTACGTACTCCAAATCAACTTGTTGTAAAACGGTTGGGTATACTCGGTCTGTCGTGGACGTATTTCCCCATCCAGCTACGTGCAACTTATCTCCTACGCGTACACTATCCAAAAGCTCTGGCGTTGCCAAATCGATAGTCGCGCTATCGACATTACGTTCTAATTCGATAAGAGCGATGTCATTGTTCGTTGTATTACTGTTATATGCAGTATGCGAGTAGATATTGTTAACCGCGATGCGCTGCGCGTGAGACTCGTTGTTTTGATCATAAAGACCAAGAGCGATATCAATATCGTCCGCATTAAGACCTTCCACACAGTGCGCAGCAGTTAATACGTATTTTCCACCAAGGAAACTACCGCCACAGAAGTGACCAATAGATGTTGGCTGTCCTTTACGGACCAGTGAAGCAATAAACTTCCAGTCGGAAGTATTAGCTGGCTCGCCGCCAATAATGCGAGTGGATACATCATTCTGAACAGGCTTAAGAGTATCTGCGATTGTGGTTGCTGGCAAAGTCAGCCCAATCAGAAAAGCCACTAACGTTTTTTTCATTTTAATTCCGTAATATTAACGTGGTTTATTATAAGGGGACCAAATGATAAACGGAATCATTCTCTCAGTAAATAGTTGTAGTGAAATGAAAAATTATAATATATCGGTTTAATTTTGATGGTTAGAGTCGGGGGGATATCCCTGAAAAGATGAAACCCGCCAAGTTGGACGGGTTTCATTCTCGTTGTAACTAGTGCGGAGGGATTACAGGATCACTGTTTTATTTCCATAAACAAAGACGTGGTCGTTAATGACTTTATTCAACGCTTTGCTCAACACATTCTTTTCTACATCGCGTCCCGCTTGTGCCATATCTTGGGCATTGAATGTATGGTCGACAGGAATTACGTCTTGCTTGATGATTGGCCCTTCATCTAAATCATTGGTCACGAAGTGTGCCGTTGCACCGATGATTTTCACACCGCGATCGTAAGCTTGTTGATATGGCTTCGCGCCAATAAAAGCAGGTAAGAAGCTGTGATGAATATTAATGATTTTGTGGTGGTATTTCTCAACAAACGTCGGCGTCAATACGCGCATGTATTTAGCTAACACCAAAAAGTCAGCATCGTATTGGTCGATCACTTCTAGTATCTTCTGCTCGTGTTCTTCACGGCTAAGGTTTTCATGGGTCACGTGGTGGTAAGGAATGTCGAAGCGCTCAGTGAGAGTTTGCAGTTTGTCGTAATTCCCCACCACAGCAGCGATCTCAACGTCTAGGCTTCCATCGTAGGTTTTCATCAGAATATCGCCTAAACAATGCGCTTCTTTTGTGACGAGAATGACGATGCGCTTACGGCGAGAGCCAACCAATTTACGCTTAGCGCCTTGCGGGAGTGCTTGGTCCAAATCGGCAAGAAACGTTTGATCGTTGAAGTATCCCTCCAGCTCCGTTCTCATGAAAAAGTGGCCACTGGTATTATCAACAAATTCGTTATTGTGAACGATGTTGAGTTGGTGCTTGTAACAGATATTAGTGATTTTCGAGATGAGACCCGGGGCGTCAGAACAGTGGGTCAACAGTGTTTTCTTTTCCATAAATCAGGTACTTCCATGCATTAATATTTTAGCGTACGAATTTGTTATTATTCCCAGGCGGGTGTAACTGTACTGCCATGTTTCACCATAAATAATCTATTCTTACGTTGGTTTCAACAAAATATCCGTGCGTCGCCGCAAGCTGGCCAGATTGTGGGCTGATGTCACTCCTATTCCTCTGATATACTCTCGATAATTTTTCAAACTCAATACCAAGCATGATCGCAAAAACTTTTTCCTCTGATGGCGCGTTAGGTAAGGCCATTCCGGGCTTTCAAGCTCGTCAGCCACAAATCGATATGGCGGAAGCCGTCAGCAGTGCGATCAAAGATCAAACCCAGTTGGTGGTAGAGGCTGGAACCGGAACCGGTAAGACCTTCGCCTACCTAGTCCCAGCGCTGTTGAGCGGTAAAAAAGTGATCATCAGTACAGGCTCGAAAAACTTGCAAGAGCAGTTGTACCATCGTGACTTACCGCTCATGGTCAATGCGCTTGGTTTTTATGGTCAAGTGGCGTTATTAAAAGGGCGTTCTAACTATCTGTGTTTGGATCGTTTGAGCCGCCAAATGGTCGAAAGCCACACTAATGAATCTGACCCGACGTTATTAACTCAACTGGTTAAAGTGCGTGCTTGGTCATCAGAAACCAAAACAGGTGACCTTGGTGATTGTGATGATCTGCCAGAAGACAGCATGATCATTCCGACCATCACTTCAACCAATGATAACTGTTTAGGTAAAGAGTGTCCGAGCTACACCGATTGCTTTGTATTGAAAGCGCGTAAGCGAGCCATGGATTCCGACATTGTTGTGGTGAACCATCACTTGTTTCTTGCTGATTTAGCGATCAAAGAAACAGGATTTGGCGAACTGATTCCAGAAGCCGATGTGTTTATTTTTGATGAAGCTCATCAGTTGCCAGATATTGCGAGCGAATATTTCGGCCAGTCAGTTTCAAGCCGCCAAATTCACGATCTTGCCAAAGACATTGAAATAGCCTATCGCACCGAAGCAAAAGACATGCGCCAATTGCAAAAAGTGGGTGACAAACTCATGCAAAGCGCAATGGACATGCGGATTGTACTGGGTGAGCCAGGCTTTCGTGGCAACTGGCGTGAGGCGTTGCAATCAGGCTCTATTAAGCGAGAATTGTTGCGCTTAACTGATAGCCTCGAACTGGCGATTGATGTTCTCAAAATAGCCTTAGGGCGCAGTCAATTACTGGATACCGCCTTTGAACGAGCCAATTTGATCAAAGGCCGCATCGACCGGGTATGTGATGTCGATATTACTGGTTACTCATACTGGTATGATACCTCGCCTCGTCATTTCGCTCTGCACATTACGCCTCTTTCTGTCGCGGACAAGTTCCATGAGCAAATAGAGATTAAACAAGGCGCGTGGATTTTCACGTCAGCAACTCTAGCGGTATCGGGCGACTTCAAGCACTTTACTGAGCGCCTTGGCCTCAAGCCTACAAAGCAATTTTCTCTGCCGTCCCCCTTTGATTATCAAAAACAAGCGCGCCTTTGTGTGCCAAGGTATCTGCCAGAGCCAAACAGTAACGGCTTAGCGGATAAGTTAGTCCGAATGCTTGCTCCGGTGATTGAAGAAAATGATGGTCGCTGCTTCTTTTTATGTACCTCGCACAGCATGATGCGTGAGCTCGGTGAGAAGTTCCGAGAAGTACTTGAGCTGCCTGTGTTAATGCAAGGGGAGATGAGTAAGCAGAAAACCTTGGCGGAGTTTATGGAACTGGGTAACGCTTTACTCGTGGCGACAGGTGCATTCTGGGAAGGGATTGATGTTAGAGGTGATGCGCTGAGCTGTGTTATTATCGACAAATTACCGTTTACCGCCCCTGACGATCCATTACTCAAAGCCCGTATCGAGGATTGTCGATTGCGTGGCGGTGAACCATTTGCTGAAGTACAAATCCCGGATGCAGTGATTACGTTAAAGCAGGGAGTGGGACGATTAATTCGAGATCAGAAGGATCACGGTGCGTTGATCATTTGTGATAATCGCCTTGTCACGCGAGACTACGGTGGTATTTTCCTCGGAAGCCTACCACCTATCCCAAGAACGCGAGACTTAGATGGAATCAAAGCATTCCTGAAAGCAGAACAATCTGTCACAGACGCAAGTGCTGAGGCATAACCCAATAAATGAGAGTTGTAGAGAGTTAAATGAGCGCAAAAATTCTTGCTATCGATACAGCGACTGAAAACTGTTCAGTTGCGTTGTTGGCTAATGATCAAGTGATTTCACGTAGCGCGGTTGCACCACGCGATCACACCAAAAAAGTACTGCCAATGGTTGATGAAGTACTAAAAGAAGCTGGCCTGACTCTACAAGAGCTAGATGCGTTAGCGTTTGGACGTGGTCCAGGTAGCTTTACTGGCGTTCGTATCGGTATTGGTATCGCACAAGGTTTGGCGTTCGGCGCTGACTTGCCTATGATCGGCGTTTCAACCCTGTCTGCAATGGCTCAAGGTAGCTATCGCTTACATGGTGTGACCGATGTCGCTGTGGCTATTGACGCACGTATGGGGGAAGTTTACTGGGCACGTTACACTCGCCAAGCAAACGGTGAGTGGGCAGGGAGGGATGCAGAGTGCGTAATTCCACCAGCACGTCTAATTGAAGAAGCACAAGCAGACGACAAAACGTGGACGACAGCAGGTACTGGTTGGGATGTCTACCAAGAAGTATTAGCAGACCTACCGTTTAATTTGACGCATGGTGACGTTCTGTACCCTGATTCACAAGACATCGTGATTCTTGCTGAACAAGAATTTAAAAAGGGTAATACTGTGCCGGTAGAAGATTCTAGCCCAGTTTATCTACGCGATAATGTGACATGGAAAAAACTTCCTGGTCGCGAATAGTCCGTTTTTCATTAACCTGACAAAAAGCAGGGCGTTTGCCCTGTATTTTTATGGAGTGCTATGGCGTCGATAAATGGCTTGCCTCCTTCTTTGATTCCCGGTGCAAATCGCACTAATAAAGTTAGCAAAAAGAAGCAGGTAGATAAATCACAAACAAAGCAGCCTGTAGGTCAGCCTTCAAAGGTTGCTAACGCTGTGGCGCACTCCATAAAACACGTGGATGAGTCCCAAATTCACCGAGCTCAAGTGCAATATGACCTTCCTGAAGGGAGCGCACGTAAAGCAATGGAGCAGTACATGGATGTCATGAATCGAACTAAAAAAGAGGAACTGGCTCAATTACTTGGTGTCGATATTTACGTGTGAGATCTCCCCAGCTTGGGGTTACTAATATTGAAAGGTGGTTTATGAAGGTTTTTGGACGGTTTTTTCTCGCATTATTTGCTACGGTTGGTTTGTCTGCGTGTAGCTCGTTGCCAGAGGAGTTAAATGCCAGCACAGAACAAGTCGTTACTGATTATAAAGCTTTCGCTGAGTCTCAGGGGCAAGTGAGTGAAGATGTTCGTCTTGGTGGAATCATCGCTAAAGTGGATAACTTCAAAGATAAAACCCGTCTAGAAATCGTAAACCTACCAATCAGTAAATCTGGTAAACCGGATATTGATGAAGAGCCAACGGGACGTTTTGTCGCCTATTTTGATGGCTATTTAGAGCCCGTCGCCTTTAGTGAAGGCCGCTTGTTGACGGTTGTAGGTAAAGGCGCCGGAGAAGAAGAAGGAAAGATTGGTGAGCACGAATACGTATTCCCGATCATTAAGGGGCAAGGCTACCGTTTGTGGAAAATTGAAGAACGTGTACGCATGTATGACTCGCCAACCTACTTTTACCCATGTTACTCGATTAACTGCCGCATGTGGCGTAATGATTTCCCACAAGACGGTAAAGTGATAAAACAGGTCAAATAATCTGCGATGCATGAGCGTCAATTCGAGCTTCCTGCCGGCAAAATGGCAGCCCTTGAGATAGGGAACGAGAAAACGGCTGACTTGTCAGTCGTTTTTCTTCATGGGTGGTTAGATAATGCGGGCAGCTTTAAAGCGCTCATGGAGCAGTTGAACCAACTTAATCCTCACTTACACCTCCTCGCCATCGATCATTTTGGTCACGGTTTATCGAGTCATAAATCTCACGATAACTATTACCCCTTTCACGACTATATTGCCGATTTATATCAGTTGTTGGACGAATTATCGCCAAACAGACTGATATTAGTAGGGCATTCACTTGGTGCTTTAATCGCAAGTTGCTATAGTGCTGCGTTTCCAGAGCAGGTCGAAGCTCTTGTGCAAATTGAGGGAGCAGGACCTCTTACTGAAGATCCTACTAACAGTTTGCCTCGTCTTCGCGATGGCGTTTTAAGTCGAATAAGACAGCAAAACAAGCCAGAGCGAGCCATTGCCTCCTTCGATCTGGCGTTAAAATTACGCGTGCAAGCCAACCAATTAACCGCTGAGCAGCTTCTGCCGATAGTCGAGCGAGGAACGGAGCAGCGAGGAGATAAATGGTATTGGCGGCATGATGCCAAGTTAAAATGTGCGTCGCTTTACCGAATGGCGCAAGCGCATGCTAACTCGATTACCAGCCAAATACGTTGTCCTCATTTGATCGTATTAGGCGATCAAGGATTTCAGAATTTACCATCTAACCAAGCTGATTGGGGAGAGAACCCGCCGCAAGTGGTTTCTGTCAAGGGTGGTCATCACTGTCATTTAGAGCAAATACTCGAGGTCGCAACGCGAATTCTTGGTGTAGTTAACAAAATTTAAACAAGTGTTTGAGAGTTGCGTGCTCAAGCACGTTCGCTGTGCTGTAATAGCTTTCAAAATAAAAAGGACGCTATTTTTTAGCCAGTTATAAACGAGGAGTAACATCGTGGATAAACCATGGCTTTCACGTTATCCAAGTGACGTACCTGAAACCATTAATCCAGAGCAATATGAGTCTTTGGTAGAAATGTTTGAGCAGTCTGTACAAAAATATGCAGACCAACCAGCATTCATGAACATGGGCTCGGTTATGACCTTCCGTAAATTGGAAGAGCGTAGTCGCGCATTCGCAGCGTATCTGCAAAACGAGTTAAAACTGCAAAAGGGTGACCGTGTTGCTCTGATGATGCCAAACCTACTGCAATACCCAGTGGCGTTGTTTGGTATTTTGCGTGCAGGTTGTATCGCCGTAAACGTTAACCCACTTTACACTCCTCGTGAACTTGAACACCAATTGAATGACTCAGGTGCGACGACGATTGTGATTGTGTCTAACTTTGCGAACACGCTAGAACAAATCGTCGATAAAACACCAGTTAAACACGTGGTGTTAACCAGCCTTGGTCAAATGCTGCCACGAGCGAAAGGTACGATTGTCGATTTTGTCGTGAAGTACGTTAAGGGCATGGTGCCTAAGTACGATTTACCTGGTGCAATCTCAATGCGTCAGGCTCTACGTAAAGGTCGTCGTCTACAATACGTTAAACCGTTTATGTCTGGGGATGACATCGCATTCCTGCAATACACGGGCGGTACGACAGGCGTCGCGAAAGGCGCGATTCTTACACACCGTAATATGATTGCGAACGTTTTACAGGCGAAAGGCGCGTACGGGCCGGTTTTATCTCCAGGCCGTGAATTGGTCGTGACAGCGCTACCGCTGTATCACGTATTTGCTCTTACCGTAAACTGTTTACTGTTTGTCGAAATGGGTGGCCGTAACCTACTTATTACCAATCCTAGAGATATTCCTGGGTTCGTGAAAGAGCTACAAAAGCATCCGTTTACTGCGATTACGGGCGTGAACACCTTATTTAATGCTTTGATCAACAACGAAGACTTCCACGAGTTGGATTTCAGTAACCTACGTTTAGCCGTTGGCGGCGGCATGGCAGTGCAGCGCTCAGTAGCAGAAAGATGGCAAAAGACCACGGGTTGTTACCTACTAGAAGGTTACGGCCTAACCGAGTGTTCTCCATTGGTTGCGGCATACCCGCATGACCTTGTTGAATACAATGGATCGATTGGTCTGCCTGTGCCATCAACGGAAGTTCGCATTGTGGACGAAGAAGGCAATGCGCTTCCGAATACTGAAACTGGTGAGCTTCAAGTCCGTGGCCCTCAGGTTATGCAAGGCTACTGGCAACGACCTGAAGCAACGAAAGATACGATCAACGAAGACGGCTGGCTATCAACCGGCGACATTGTTAAGTTCGATGACGAAGGCTTCCTGCACATCGTTGACCGTAAGAAAGACATGATCTTGGTATCAGGCTTTAATGTTTACCCGAACGAAATCGAAGACGTTGTAGCGCTACACGGCAAAGTCCTTGAAGTGGCTGCTATTGGTCAACCGCACGAAGTCTCTGGTGAATTAGTGAAGATCTACGTCGTGAAGCGCGACCCGAGCTTGACCAAAGATGAAGTGATTACGCATTGTCGTCAGCACTTAACTGGCTACAAAGTACCTAAGTTGGTTGAGTTCCGTGAAGACCTCCCTAAAACCAATGTCGGTAAGATCTTGCGTCGTGTTCTGCGTGAAGAGAACGACGCTGAACTCGCGAAGAAAAGCGCATAAGCCGATTTCGTCGAGTCGAGAGATTTAAAAAATGATAGAATGCCAGCGTTTTGCTGGCATTTTTTATAGCGAGAAGTATGTGAATTATCAAATTATTACCAAAAACAAAGACCTAGAAGAAGTTTGCATTCACGCCCGAGAGGCAGATGTAGTGATGATGGATACCGAATTCGTCCGTATTCGCACTTTCTACCCGCAGTTAGGTCTGATTCAGCTTTTCGATGGTAATCGCCTCTCGCTGATTGATCCGACCGAATTAACGGATATGACGCCGTTCGTAGCGCTATTAAAAGATACTTCTGTGCTAAAAGTGCTGCACGCATGTGGTGAAGATTTAGAAGTTTTCCAAAACGCATTTGGTTGCACTCCATTCCCTATGGTAGATACACAGTTGATGGCGGCCTTTCTTGGCCACGGTCTATCAACAGGCTTTGCAACGCTGGTGGAAGAATATTTAGGTGTTGAGCTAGACAAAAGTGAGTCACGTACTGACTGGATGGCCCGACCGTTGACGCAAAAGCAATTAGACTATGCTGCTGCAGACGTGCATTACTTGCTACCGTTATACGAGAAGCTGTTCGATAAGGTGACGCAAGCAGGTTGGTGGGAAGCCGTACAACAAGAAAGTGATTTGTTGGTTTCAAAACGCATTCGCGTCACTAATGAAGAGAATGCCTACCTTGATATTAAAGGTGCTTGGCAGTTAAAACCTTCTGAGCTGGCCATTTTAAAGCCTCTAGCGATGTGGCGTTACCGTGAAGCAATCAAACGAGATTTAGCGCTGAACTTTATCTTCAAAGAAGGTGACCTGTTAACAGTCGCTCGTCTTGGCTTAACTAACTTTAAGAAGATGGAGGCGGAAGATATTGATATCCGAGCGATTAACCGCCATGGCGCGAAGATTGCCGCTATTGTTAAACAAGCGAAGCAAACACCTTCTGAAGAGTATCCAGCAAAAATTGAACGCTTAATGGATTATCCAGGTTACAAACAAGTCTTCAAAAATATGAAAGACATAGTGAAATCGGCGTCGCAGAAGTCTGGCTTAGCGACGGAGTTCCTTGCTTCTAAAAAGCAGATTAATCAGCTGATCAGTTGGGTGTGGAAAAAAGATCGCGATCCAGAAGTGTTGCCTGACTTGATGCAGGGATGGCGTTTGGATCTGCTCGGCGACAAGATGAACAAAGCATTAAAGTAATAAAAGATTAAAAGGTTGGCCTCGGTGCCAACCTTTTTCATTCTAATCTGAGCATTCAATCTCGTGAGGAAAAGTGGTTTATTTCTCGTCGTCTGGTAGCTTCACATTGAGCTCAAGAACTGAGATATCGTCGTCTTTGTGCTCAAATGTTAAGTCAACCATATTTGGATCAATTGCCACGTACTTACTGATCACCTTCAAGATGTCCTCTTTCAATTGAGGCAAGTAAGAAGGCGCAGGATCATTTTGGCTGCGGCGCTCAGCAACAATGATTTGCAAACGCTCTTTAGCTAGATTCGCAGAAGTTTTCTTCTGTGGGCGGAAAAATTCTAATAATGACATGTCTAGCCTCCAAAGAGTCGTTTAAAGAGTCCTTTCTTCTCCTCAGTAAGGAAACGAAATTCAACCTGATTGCCTAATAAGCGATCAACGGTGTCAGAATAAGCCATGCCCGCATCGGTGTTATCGTCAAAAGTGACTGGCACACCTTTGTTTGACGCGTTAAGCACGGCTTGGCTTTCTGGAATCACGCCCAGTAGTGGAATATGTAAGATCTCCTCTACGTCTTCAACGCTTAGCATTTCGCCTTGAGTGACGCGAGATGGGTTGTAGCGAGTCAGTAGCAGGTGCTGTTTTACTGGCTCTAGCCCTTGTTCTGCACGCAGGGACTTAGAATCTAAAATACCGAGAATGCGGTCAGAGTCACGCACAGAAGAGACTTCTGGATTCGTTGTGACAATGGCTTCATCGGCGTAGTACAAGGCCATCAATGCGCCTTGTTCGATACCTGCTGGTGAATCACAAATAATGAAATCAAAGCCCATTTCATCAAGTTCGCCGAATACGCGCTGAACACCATCTTTTGTCAGTGCGTCTTTATCACGAGTTTGAGAAGCAGGAAGAATGAATAGGTTGTCCGTGCGCTTATCTTTGATCAGCGCTTGGTTTAATGTCGCTTCGCCGTTAATGACGTTTACAAAGTCATACACGACACGGCGCTCACAGCCCATGATTAGGTCGAGGTTACGCAAACCGATATCAAAATCGATCACCGCGGTCTTTTTTCCCTTCAGAGCTAGACCAGAGGCGATGGCTGCGCTTGAAGTGGTTTTACCAACGCCACCTTTACCAGACGTTACTACAATAATGCGTGCCATTTTTTTTCCTTTTTAGATTAAATCGCGAGAACTTCTAAATGTAATGATTCATCGGCTTTACTGATCATTACTTTCTTTTGCCAGTACTCGCTTTCAATTTGATCGCTTAACCAGTAGTCACCCGCAATGGATACCAGTTCTGCTTGTAAATCGTGGCAAATAATACGCGCTTCCTGCTGACCACTTGCGCCTGCAATCGCACGGCCTCGAAGTGTGCCATGGATATGAATAGAGCCGTCAGCGATGACTTCAGCACCAGCACTTACGTGCGCTAACACCACCAAATCACCATCTTTCGCGTAGATCTGTTGTCCTGATCGAACAGGCGTGCGAACTACTTTCGTTGGTGCCATTTTGGCTGGCGCCTGGCTTGGTGATTTGCTTGCCGACATAATGGCGAAGCCAGCTTCGGAAGCAAGATTTTGTACACGCTTGTCTTTACAGCCCGTTACACCGACCGGAATAAAACCAGCATCTGAGATGCCTTGTTTAAGCTTAGGGAAATCAATGTCGCCTTGTACTTTTGCTATATTGATTACCAAAGGCGCGGATGCAAAAAAAGAAGGTGCTTGAGAAACTTTTTCTTGCAAAAATTCGACAGTCTTTGCGATCTCATTGTCAGAAAGGTGTAAAACTGACAATGTAAAACTGCTACCTTTAAGGTCTGGTGAATGGGTCATCGTGGACTTCTTGCCTTTATTGAAAGAGCGTTGCCTTAAACTAGGTCTGTCATGTTATATTTCATCCTTTGACGCAGCAAGTTCTCTCGTGGGCAAATAGGTGAATTAATCTCAAATTTGCTATTAAGTTTGCGAGAATTTGACGTTTTCAACCTAATCCGCACTCAACGCGGCTAAATCAGCATAAAAGGCGTGTCATGCTTTGTTCTATTTATAAAAGCTCGAAAAAAGAAGGTACTTATCTCTATATTCCGAAAAAGGATGATTTTTCACAGGTTCCTGACACCTTAATGCAGATGTTCGGTAAGCCTATCGCTGTTATGACGATTAAACTTGATGGCCGTAAATTGGCACAAGTTGATATCGAAAAAGTGAAGGCTTCATTGCAAAATGATGGCTTCTTTTTGCAGGTTCCGCCTCCGCCGGAGAACCTACTAGAAAAGTACAAAGAACAAAAAGCCCAGCAGAAAGGCGAATAACGTCATCGTTTTTCATCTGGGATTTCTGCCTTGCTCAAGGAGGGCAATATGAAAAAAATACTGGCTACCATGCTTAGCGTTGGTGTGTGTACCTCGGCTTTTGCAAGTAGCGAGGGTTTCGATGAATACTTGAATAAGCTGCGTGCTGAAGCGCGTGATAAAGGTATCTCAGAGCAGGTCATTAGTGCTGCTTTTGCGAATGTTGAGTACAAGCCTCGAGCAGTAAAAGCGGACCGAAACCAACCAGAGAAGAAACTGACGTTGGATGAATACATTCCTCGCGCGGTGCCCGAATGGAAGGTGAAGCAAGCAAGACAACTCTATAAAGAGCATTACACCGAGCTAAAGCGTATAGGCGATGAGTACGGTGTGCAGCCTCGCTTTATCGTGGCGCTGTGGGGTGTAGAAAGTAACTTTGGTAAATTTACGGGTAACTTCAAAGTGATTGACGCGTTGTCGACAATGGCATTTGAAGGTCGTCGTGAAGAGTTTTTCCGTAAAGAGACCATGTCGGCATTGCAGATCCTCGATCAAGGCCATATTGAACTAGAAAACTTTAAGGGGTCATGGGCTGGTGCGATGGGGCAATGTCAGTTTATGCCAAGCTCTTTTCTTCGTTTTGCCGCTGACGGCAACGGGGATGGTAAAAAAGACATTTGGCAATCTGAAGCCGACGTATTTGCATCAACTGCTAACTATTTGAGCAAGTCCGGCTGGGATGACAAATACACTTGGGGTCGCCAAGTGAAAGTCCCTAAAGGCATTGATCGTAGCTTAGAAGGGCGCACGGCTGAAAAAGGTAAATACCTTCAGGAGTGGAGCAAACTTGGCATCACAAAATATGACGGTAGTCCGTTGCCAAAACTGGATGAAGACATCAAAGCCTGGTTGATCATGCCGGACGACGAAAATGGTCGTACGTATCTGGTTTACAATAACTACAACGTACTGATGAAGTGGAACCGCTCTTACTACTTCGCACTCGCCGTGAGTCACTTGGCTGACCGAATTAAATACTGAGCTGTTATAAAATAATCACTTGGCATCCAGTATTCAATATGAGGGCTCTTCGGAGTCCTTTGTTTTTCCTATAATCAAATCGAGGTAAAGCGTGTTATCTGAACGTGCTGCACAAATGGTGATCTTCTCCGCTCTTCTTAAACATAAAAGTTTCACTGCTGCTGCAAAGAGCTTAGGCGTGTCGGTGTCTCATGTGAGTAAGCAGTTGAGTCAGCTAGAAGCGTCTCTTGGTATCAAGCTTGTTCAACGCACTACGCGAAGCTTTACGCCGACTGAGGCAGGGAAAACCTTTTTTCATCACTGTGAGCAAGTGGTACAAGCGGTGAGCAGCGCCACATTAGAGATGGAGACCCAGCGGGATGAAGTGGCAGGTTTGGTACGTCTTGGATTGTCGCAATCATTTGGTACCTTACACATTATCCCAGCGATTCAAGAGTTACGCGAACTGTATCCTCAACTTCAAGTGGAAGTACATCTGTTTGACTATAAGGTCGATATGTTAGCCGAAGGGCTCGATTTATGGGTAACCAACAACGAGCATTTACCTGAAGGCTACATTGCGCAGCGTTTGACGGATTGCCAGTTTGTTGTAGCGGCATCACCAGATTACTTATTGAAACATGATACGCCAACAGAGCCGGATGACTTGTCTTCTCACAACTGTCTTATATACAGAAGCTGGGAGCGTGACTATACGGGGTGGGCATTTACTAAAGATCAGCAGGAGTTGAACGTAAAAGTTTCGGGCAACTATTCAGTGGATCTGGCAGAAGCCGTTCGGGATGCCGCTATTGCAGGTTGGGGCATTGCCTACCTTGCCACTTACTTACTGGGTGATGAGTTTAGAACGGGTAAGTTAATACAGTTGTTACCGGACTGGAAAGCAAGCCAGTCGATGCCGTTTTATGCGGTGTATCCAAGCCGCCAACATATGCCCAAAAAAATATCCGCAGTGATTAACTTCATCAAACAGAAGATCGGTAACCCGTGTCATTGGGATCAACGTCTAGCGCCTTACATATCTATTCCTAAGTAACAGGATCAATGACGTTATTGAACGGCACATAAGGTGATTCACTTCACAAAAGTTTTTCCAGAACTAGAAACATCTTTTCCATATGGAAATAATAAAAATAAGCAAACGTTTATATTTATATAATTCAATGTCTTATGATTAAGGTCAATTATTGGGCGCTTAAACTTTTCACACTGTTAACATCCTCAACTTGCAGCATTTTGAGTCCGCTATACAATCCGGTGCCTTCCATATCCCCCTTCTGTCGGATTCATTTTATGAACTCAATTATTGGTATCGTAGCCATACTATTCGTAGCATGGCTACTTTCTACAAATAGAAAAAATATAAAGCTGAGAACAGTGTCGTTTGCGTTTGCTTTGCAGGTACTGTTTGCGTTGTTGGTTTTATATGTACCAGCAGGACGAGATGCGCTGAATTCAGTGAGCAGCGTAGTGTCGAATTTGATCAACTATGGTCAAGAGGGCATTGCGTTTTTATTCGGTAATTTGGCGACAGGGGGCTTCACCTTTGCGATCAATGTTCTGGGTATCATCGTTTTCTTCTCCTCTCTTATCTCAGGTCTTTATCACATTGGTGTGATGCCAAAAATCATTAACTTTATCGGCGGTGGTATTCAAAAGCTGCTGGGTATCGGTCGTGCAGAGTCTTTGTCTGCTACGGCGAATATCTTTGTTGGCACCATTGAAGCGCCATTGATGGTAAAGCCATACCTAAAGCACATGACCGACTCGCAGTTCTTTGCGGTGATGACAGGTGGTTTGGCTTCTGTTGCTGGTGGAACGTTGGTCGGTTACGCGTCACTGGGCGTCGACCTTAACTATCTTATTGCTGCTGCATTTATGTCGGCACCTGCGGGCTTGCTGATGGCAAAAATTTTAATGCCAGAAGATACGGATAAAGCAGCAGATATCGACATTAGCCAAGTTGAAATTCCACGTGCAACCAACGTAGTAGAAGCATTAGCCGATGGTGCCATGGCGGGTGTACGCATTGCTGTATCGGTAGGTGGTACGCTATTGGCGTTCATCAGTGTCATTGCAATGTTAAATGGCATGCTAGGTTGGATTGGTGACCTTGTTGGGACACCATTAAGTTTTGAGCTCATCCTAGGTTTTGTGTTTGCGCCAGTCGCTTGGTTGTTGGGTATACCATGGCAAGAAGCAACCACAGCAGGCTCGCTGATTGGTAACAAGATTGTGGTGAATGAGTTCGTCGCTTTCATCCAGCTTGCAGAAGTGAAGTCTCAACTCAGTGAGCACTCTCAAGCTATCGTAACGTTTGCTTTATGTGGCTTTGCAAATATCTCAAGCATGGCGATGCTGATTGGTGGGTTGGGCTCATTGGTACCAGAAAAGCGTGCATTTGTTTCTAAGCATGGTTTCCGTGCGATTATCGCTGGTGTCATGGCGAATTTAATGAGCGCTTCTATTGCGGGCGTGATTTTAAGTCTGTAATTGAAATAGATATCAACAATTAGCAAAAAGGCTCCTTGCGGAGCCTTTTTCGTATCGGAAGTCTTACGTTATTTGTCCGTGTGGAACTGTTCGCAAGCGAGCATAGTGTTCTCAATTAAACTTGCGACGGTCATTGGGCCAACACCACCAGGGACAGGAGTAATAAAGCTCGCACTTTCACGTGCTTTATCGTATTCCACGTCGCCAACTAGCTTGCCTGAATCAAGACGGTTAATGCCGACATCGATAACCACTGCACCTTTCTTAATCCACTCTCCAGGGATGAAGTTTGGCTTACCAACCGCAACTACGACAACGTCAGCTTGACGCACATGACTCTCTAGGTCTTTGGTAAAACGGTGACATGTTGTCGTTGTACAGCCCGCAAGCAGCAGCTCAAGTGTCATTGGACGACCAACAATGTTTGATGCACCAACCACAACAGCATGTTTGCCACGAAGCTCTATGTTGTAACGGTCTAGTAGGGTAATGATGCCCTTTGGCGTGCAAGAGCGAAGCTTTGGAATACGTTGCGCAAGACGACCAACGTTGTAAGGGTGGAAGCCATCCACGTCTTTCTCTGGGTGAATGCGCTCTAAAACATGTGTTGTGTCGATGCCCGCAGGAAGGGGTAATTGCACTAGAATGCCGTCAATTTCATCATCGTTGTTTAATTCATCAATCAGCGCTAGTAACTCTTCTTCTGAGCTAGACGCAGGAAGGTCAAAAGACTTAGAAACAAACCCAACTTCTTCACATGCGCGGCGTTTGCTACCGACATAAACCTGAGAAGCAGGATCTTCACCAACTAGAACCACTGCTAAACCAGGGGCACGTAGCCCAGCTTCAACACGAGCTTTAACACGTGCTGCCACTTCGGATCGAACAGTTTGGGAAATGAGAGTTCCGTCTATATTTTGAGCAGTCATGACTTTCCTTATAAATTAAGAAGGCAAATTATCTGCGGCGCATTGTCGCAGAATTTTTTATTAACATCCATACGCAAACGTTTGCTTTGTGGTGTTTTTGAACATTAAGCGTTTTGATGGACTTTTTTTAGGCATTCAGATCAGAATGTTATGAAAACCCGTTGATTTACCCGTTTGAACTCGTATAATCCTGTCCCTGTAGCGCGCCCTTAGCTCAGCTGGATAGAGCACGTCCCTTCTAAGGATGTGGTCATTGGTTCGAATCCAATAGGGCGTGCCATTCTTCCTGCGAGCACAGTCTTTCTTGTTGATTAATGAGAGGACTGTGCTTTGCAAACCTTGACTCCCGTCACTATTCCTAACCCTACTTTAAACACACCGATTCCTATTTGTGTCTCATTCTATGTAGAGGTTAAAGCCCAATACCACAAAAGCTATCTAGGCACGATACGTTATCGCCTAGATCGTATAAGCAAACACTTTGCATCTTTCCAAGTTCGAGACCTTACCACCAGCCCTAACGCTAGAGAGCATATCAATAGCTTTATTGAGTCGCGTTTAAAGGTGGTTAAATCGGGAACCGTTCGCAAAGATGTATCTACTTTGCAGGCTATGATCAATTGGCTAAGGCGAGATATAGGGCTGCAAATTCCTGACATCTTTAAGCAAATCCGAATTCCCAAAGATTATGGAGTGAGGCAATTCGTTCCCACGGATGAGCAGGTTTACAAGGTTATTGGTAACTTGCCAACGGATGAGCTAAAAGATATTTGTCTATTGCTAAGTGAAACCGCATGTAGGCGCAATGAGATACTCAAGCTTAGGATTCAAGACGTACATTTAGATAAGCGGTATATTCAGTTATACGATACGAAGAACGGCGAAGATAGAAGGGTTCCTCTGTCCAATCCTGCGATGGCGGTGTTATCTAAACGGCTCGACCTGATTGAAGGTAAAGCTGAGACTTATCCGTTATTTTCTGTTATGCCTGAATTTGTAAGTAAGCAATTCAGGAAGGCGGCTGATAAAGAAGGTTTGTCTGACTTTGTATTGCATTCCTTAAGGCACTATCGACTATCTAAACTAATAGGAGCAGGGCATGACAGTATCCTTGTTTCGAAAGTGTCAGGTCATAAAGACCATCGTATGTTAAATAGGTATGTAAAGCTAGATGCAACGAATTTAGCTAGTTTGTTATTTGATTAAATAGAAAGGGTAGGCCGAAAGGTCTACCTTTTTTTTTGTTATCAAGTACCTAAAAATATTCTGGTTTTGTGCGAGGGCTATATTGCGTTTCCGTTTCTTATATTTCCCCCGTATACCCCCCACTTTAGTTAAGATAAACAACAATAGAAATCTAGACGTCCGTCCAGCATAGCAGGGGTAGTGCTGGATAGTGTTCGCTCTAGTCTTTGATCTCGTTTACGGTCTCTGTTCCTTCTATCTGTTCTATCTTTTAACCATGGTTAATTGATTTCTTGATAGTTTTCTATCACTTATCTTGTTGACATGGTTATATGATAGGATTATCTTATACCTATCTAAATGATAGTCTGTTGCCGTAACGGAGATTGTAATCATGGCTAAATATTTTAATGCGAAAGGTGTCAAGGTTGGAGATGTGATAACGGCTGTTCTAGGTAATGGTATGCGTGTAAATCTAACTAGGTTACCAAGTGGTTCATTTAAGGCTGTTGTTAACGGTGAGGAATGGATACATGATGCGTCTACAATGCGTAACAAGCTTGAGTTATTAGATACTGAATGCTCAACTACAAGCCCTATGAGTTCACGTGAGTTTATCTATGCACGTGTCTCTACAGCAAAGCAAAGCTTAGACTCTCAACTTGACGTGTTGAAAGGTGCTTATCCTAGAGCAAAAGTAATCACCGATAAGGCGTCAGGTAAGACACTTGAACGTAAGGGCTTTGAGCACCTCAACTCAGAGCTTCAAGAGGGCGATACTGTTATCATTTATGATTTATCGCGCCTTGGTCGTAATACTCAAGAGTTATTAGAGCTGGTGGATGATTGGTCAAAGCGTGGTATTGGCTTAGTTGTTCAAAACTTAGGAGGTTCACCTGTAGATACAAGGACGGCTACGGGTAAGCTGATGTTTACAGTATTAGCCGCAGTAGGACAGATGCAACGAGAAATACAAAATGAAAAAACACAATTAGGCGTAGACCGTGCTAAAGCTCAAGGTAAATTCAAAGGTAAACAGCAAACCCAGAAAACCATAGATGCATGTCAGAAGGCAATGGAATATCTAGGTAAAGGTCTAAGCAAAGAAGCAGCAGCAAAAGCCGCAGGGATTGGTGTTGCTACTCTTTATCGTTGGATTCGAGATAATAAAACTGCTTGATAAACAGATTAGCTGATTTGCTATTTATACCTTCTGTTAGTTAACACTATAGAGGGGCTGGTGAGGTTGTTAATCGAATTATGAGTGTCTAGTAAACCAGACTTGTATTTTTGTGAGTGGATGTTTTATTCATTTTTGGGTTGTGCATTTATCTAGGATACTACTTTAAATGGTGAGCATTTAGGTTGCACTATAGAAGAAGATCTCTCAGCCTAAGTGAGTGCCTAGCTGGTGAGTTTGTTCTGTGTTGGAAGTGTTTCATTTGTTAATTTTCGTATTTAGGTTGCACTATAGAAGAGAGAATAAAAGCATCTCACAATTGATTAACATGGATTGGCTCACCATCGACGAGCTGACCTCGCCAACTGTCTTGAATGACAATCCACTTTAACTCACTAACTTGCTATAAAACTTGGTTGATAGCCCTACATATCAAGATGCAAGAGAAAGGTTACTGATGATGTTGGAGAGATCCATCTGTCTGGGCTTGGGCTACCCTGACAGCACGTGGAACCATTTTTAAGGAGGCCACTATAAGGTCTTCTAGTTGCACTAGTTATCTATTTTCCTTTTCTTTAGAAAAGAAATAAATAAGTGGTCTATAGAGACCACAATAAGGTCTCTAGTATTTAAGATAATAAAAAGATAGAAAGTAAAGGCCATGAAAGGCATAAGTGAAAATATGGCTAGCCAGTTTCTCTTGTACCTTTAAGTTCTATTAAAAACTACAATTAACCATCCTTCCCTGAGCTATCGATTAGCTAACTGACCTCTTTTTCTTTAGGCCATTTTATATCAATAAGGCCTTAAATCCTTCGGAAAGACTGATTAGCAACTTCTAATCATTTTAATTCTGAGCATCTATCTATTGCTCATTGATTTAATTAATTAACTCAACTTCACTCAAATAACTAATCATGATTTTAATATAAAGGAGGTTTTATATGTCTAGATTCGCAGGAACTAATGCAGGCATCTCTGAGACCGAGTGGCGTAGACAGACTCAAATAAGGGATGTTTCTAGAGACGCAATAAAGGTTCAAGAGCCCGCTATGGAGCGTAAAAAGCGTTTCAAGAGAGTTAAGCTACCATGTGGCAACTATGGATATATTGAAGCGTAAAGGTCTTAAGTTATATTCAGGTAACTGAAAGGCGCTTGCTCGCTCGTTTGTTCTGCCATTTGTTTCTACTACAGCAACTATCAATCTAATGTCGCCATCCACAGGCAATTTATTTTTCAAATCAACTGTATATCTGAGTACACCTTAGCTATTGGTCGCGTAATTCCGTTCAGTTGTCGGCTAATAGGGTGGACTAAGGTGTACCCGAATATGAGGAGTTACAACAATGAAAAAAGCAAACAATGAAGTTATTAAAAAGATGACAGCTAAAGAGCTAACATTTCTTATTGAAGCAATAAAGCAAGGTCGTTATGACGATGCAAAGGAGCTCGTTAATACAAAGGAACTGCCTGATGTAACAGAGGCACAAGCAATGGAATTAGAGCGTATTGATTTAGTACCTGCATACACGTTTGAAGACTTTTACTATAACCCTGCTGGTCGTTTAACAATGCACCCTGAATACTCTACTTTTGAAACAGATACTCAGAATCTCGCCTATGTATCTAGTTGGTGGTCGAATTTAGAGGGAGAGGTGGCTTTCGGTGTTGAGGTAAATGATAACTCAGACAGTTATTTATCGTATATTTTAGAAGTAATCGAGGCCAGTAAATCACACTTAGAGTCGTTTTTATCAGATATCAAAGAGTATAAAGATAAGGCTCAATATTTCTGTCGTGACAAAAACATCCAATTAGTTCAGAAAATCCTTATTGCACGTAAAGAACGAAAAGCGCAATACCATAAATTAGATGAGTTGGAGCTTATGGTGCAACTTATGAACGAACGGGATGAATCGGTTAAGGCTGAGCTTCAAGAGGAAGCATTGCGCCGTGTTCAAGACAAAAAGAAACCGAAACTAACTCATTTTGAAATGGTTCGTGGGGATGATGTTCGCCGTGAGGGTATGACAACGGGCTTTGACGTTAATACCTACTCGGGTGATTTTTCAAGCCCTCTTCAGAGCGTACTTGAAGGCTTCAATAACCGTGCTATCAACGTTCCTGTTAGTGAGGTTGAGCTATGAGTAAGTTAGTTTATGGCGTGGGTCTAAATGATGTGAAGGGCGGCTACAAGCTGCCCTCTTATCGCAGATGGACAAAAATGCTTGAGCGTTGCTATAAGAAGAATAATGGTGCTTTAGTTTGCAATGAATGGTTAGCTTTCAGTCGATTCAACCAATGGTATAATTTTAAGGAGAAGCAATTAGCATCGGTAGGTTATGACATCGAGCAACTAGTCATGGATAAGGATTTACTTGCCATTGATGGCTTGGTTTACTCACCTCAAACATGCGTGTTTTTACCTCCAGCTATCAACACCTTTTTAAGCAACTGTCAGCCCAAGAAAAGTAGGGACAAAGCAAAAGAGTTTGGGTTGCCACAAGGGGTATGTATTGATCACACAGCTAAACAAAAACCATACCGCATTAAAACTATTGGGCGTAGCAAGCAAACCATCATTTACTTCTCAACTCCAGAAGACGCCTATTGCTATCGTCTACATCTAAGATGCAAGGAATTAGAAAGGTTGCTTTTGACATACAAGAAATTGCTAAAACAACAGTGCGCCTATGGTAAGCTTGCTCAGCTAACCCATTTAGAAAACATGATGAATTATGAGACCTTACAACGACTTTGCTTGGAGGCTCAGGATATTTAGTTGAGCTTTACCCACTTATAAATTATTTGGTCTTATTAGTAGTATGGTACAACGAATCGTAAGAGCATTTAACAATGCCCATTAAATCGTTATTGGGCATTGTGTATTTTAAAAGCGAACAATAATTATTATGTTAACTCTTTAATTAGTAGTTATGACGATATAACATTATTTAAGAAGTCGTCACATTCTAGTGTTACATATTCAGGTATAAGATCAAACTCTGATGGGTCAAGTTGGCATATGTATTCATTTTCAATATGATATGTTTCGTTGATGAATTTCTGTATTACGGAGTTTTTGACGTCTATACCAAATAATCTAAAAACCTGAAGCTTTTCATATCCATTCTGGCAGCTTTCGTAAAGCTCTTTTAGAGCAGTTTGATTTTTTAGGCGATTTAAAATTAAGTCGTAATCAAAATCAGTTATTTTATCTGTAATATGAGAACATCCGCGATCAAATTTTATTGGGTTCATATCAGGATATCCATCTTCACCTTCTGGTTCTCGTTTGTCTATAGGGGTATCTCTTAAGTGAAATAAGTTCGATAGAACTTGATATGCATCCTCTTTGTCATCCAAAATCTCATAATTCCTTCTTAGGTATATAAGTTTTAAAATGATGTCTCGGTCTTTTTTAATAGTATTATTACAAATTTGAGAAAATGTTTTGATATCGTTCTTGGATATTTCCTGTTCAAGTAACTCACCATTAGAATACTTAAGGTAGTAAGCTCTTACTTTATTGTTAAACTGTTCTGATACCGCTTTAACTGTATCGATTATTGGTTCAACATCGTGTGTTAGCATTAAAACAGTATCACCTTGCAAACAATCTTGCGTTTTTCTATGGAACAACATTTCTAAAATTGCATATTTTTTGTTCTTGTCGAATGATGATATGGGATCGTCTAGAACAATCAAATCTGGTTTTTTGGCTAAGCACTCGTACATAAACAACACTATTGCGAAAGCGTTTCTCTCGCCAAAACTTAGGTGCTGATTTCCCCCACTTACGAACTCATCATGGTCAACATGCCTTAATTTTAATCGTGATTTATCATCTTCGCCCGAAATTTCAACAGCATACTTATAGCCAGCATATGATAAAAAATTATTGATGTCTGTTTGGTGCTTGGCGATCAGTTTTTGCATACCTGAGCGTTGAATATTTATTTTACCTTGCAGTATTCCGGCTTGCTTGCTTACTTCATCAATGGACTTGTTGATAGACATAATTGCTGCTTGGGTTTTCTCTGAATCGATGATAGAGAAAAATTGCAGGTCTAGTTTGAATTTATCTAGCTTTTCATTAACTTTTTCACCTTGTTTAAAGTCAAAGCCATTGAGTGTCTTAAGCAGTTCAAGTTTTTCAATAAGTGTATCGATCTGTGTCTTTATTTCACTTAGAAACTGTTCGTGTTCTTTTTCTAGTCCTTCTGGTAAAGAGGTGATTGTTGTTAACTTCTGTTTAGTATCTTCAGACAGGTAATCTCCCAGTTTATCTATGATAGATATGATACCGACTAGGTTTTTTATTACTGTTTTGTCATACTCTTGGCCAACTTTTTGAATTTGCTCTTTTTTGTCTTGCGTATCAGATGAACAAAACGGGCAACTGTCTGAAAGTTCAGAAAATTCCTTCTGTCCCTTTGTCTGCCAATCTATCCAACTAACATTGTTTGGACTTCGGATAAACGGTTGGTAAACCTCTAGCCCGTTGGGAATGTGTTCAATTTTATTTCCTGCTGATAATCCTTTCATCCCTGTTGAAGATTTTGATATGCCTGTCTTCGTAAGCTTGAAAGTTGCCCCTAACTCTTTTAAGTTGGTAATTAAAGTCTCTAATTCAATATTATCGGCAAACATGTTCTTGATATCTTGAACTATTGCTTCAATTTCTTTTTCCGTTTCTATATATGCGTCAGTTCGAATAAAGATATCAAAACTATTACTTAGAAGCTCGTCGGATTGAAATGTAAATTGACTTACATAAGCTTCATTAAAACACAACACAGAATTAAGCTCAGGGGTGATGTGGACTTCAGGTTTTAAATTTTCTGGGTTTTCACTTCTTAGTTTGAATGGCACTAAGTCTGCCAATTTTTCATCGTCAGTATGATAGATTAGTGCTTTAGCTATTGTGCTCTTGCCTGTCCCATTAGGGGCAAACTTTATATTTAATTTACCTTTCTCTATGTTTAAGCGAGCTCTATCAATGTTGTTGCAATTAGCAATGTCAATTTGCATCAGATTATTTCCTTAAGTTCAAATATGGAGTGCTACACTTTCAACTTACAAGGTATGAGATTGGTTGCACCTTGAGTGACCTAAAGATAACCATTAGTCAATGTATTACATAATTTCAAGCTAGTAATCCGCTTGCTACTTAAAAAAGTGGTATAACGCAAATTATGCTTAAGCTTCCACGTAGTTATAGAACTAGCAATTTTAGTAACACTAGTCTCTCTGGTTCAAAACGGTTGATGCACATTTATAGGTTTGGTTTGACTGGATTGGCACAGAGTAATATGATCTTGCACAAGCGACTGTGCTCGTAGTACCTAGTTTGACACTAGCCCACATACAGACCTTTTATCTTCTAAGGATGTGGTCATTGGTTCGAATCCAATAGGGCGTGCCATATTCTATAAGGCCTGACAGCTTATTAAGTTGTCAGGCCTTTGTCGTTTTGGGCGTTTATAGTCGGCTAAGTAGTCGGTTAAGCTTGTAGCTTAATGTAATCATCTGTAATAAATGCATAAGTTCGCTTGCTTCTCGCTGCTAGGTATTTGAAACTCAACATGCAAATCAGCCCCTTTTCAAACATACACTTCATAAAGAAGCCTAATAGGACTTGTGTTTGGGTATAGAGTCTTGGGTTCCCTCGATCTGGTTACTACAGAAGAAGCAATGTCTCGAATTGACACAATGAGAAACACTGTTTGCAAGAAAATGTCGACATTGTCGGATAAATGTACAATTATTAACTTACTTGTATCATGCTAGCCTTTTGATTTTGATGCACTGGAGAAATTATGGCCAAGACTAAACAAGATGTTCTTAAAGAACGTTATGAAGAGTTTCAAGCGCGTAAAAGGACAACTAAAGGTATTAAGTATGAGCTGGTTGATGGTGATGTTCTTCGTCTAGATACAGCTTCTGTCAAGCGCAATCAAGTTGTTAAGGCACAGATCGCTGCATCCAAAAATGTACCTTTAGAGGCTTGAGTTAAATGCCATACCATTAGGTGTGGCATTTCTAATTAGAGAGTAGGGATGATTAAGCCAACTGTATTGTTTTTATTGATACTCGGAATATCAGGATATTTCTTTCTTAATGGCCTATCTAAGTACCATTTCAAATTAAAACGAACTATTGGTTATCATACTTTTTTCGAGTCAACAGCCTTTGGTTTGCTCTTATTTGTATTCGCTTCTGTTATCCATATTATCATCCAGTATTGCGGTCGTATTATGGGAGTTGAGCATGATTTAGGCTATTGGGCCTTATCAAAGGCTTTGCTTATTACCCCTAAGAGTG
This sequence comes from Vibrio sp. Y10_XG_PY6, assembly GCF_024181795.1. NCBI lineage: Bacteria > Pseudomonadati > Pseudomonadota > Gammaproteobacteria > Vibrionales > Vibrionaceae > Vibrio > Vibrio sp. Y10_XG_PY6. The sequence goes on along the minus strand of NZ_JAMZAQ010000004.1, from coordinate 91,640 downwards.
CAGACGTAGCGCTGTTCAATATTAGTTTGATCACCTTAATCCTTGGTTTCTCTTTACCGAAGGTACATATCCTCCTCGCAAGTTTCGGATGTTACAATAGTTTTAAAAATAAACTAATCGCTTTCAAGTGGGCAAGTTCATTAAATCACCGCTTATCAGAACTCAAGAGCAAAATTAAGATTCAAAAAGATGATGAGCTGAGAAAAGAGTTCCTGTCCGATGTAGAAAGCCCAGAGTTTTCAAGGCTAATAGATAAAGCTAGTGAATTATCACTTCCTATACTTTTTACCATGTCCGATAGTAAAGTTTACATCGGCTATCCGTATGAGATAACGGGAGGAGCAACAATTAACGATTTATTGGTCATTCCTTTAGTAAGCGGCTATAGGAGCAAAGATAAAAATAAACTTGAAGTAGTGACTCGATACATAGATGTTGTACAAGAGTTAAGAGTAAAGGAGAACATTGAATTTAAAAATATGCTTCTTCACGAGGGGAAGTATACTGAAGCTGAGATAGACGAACTCTTTCAACAATATCCAAGCCTCAGCTTAGATTCATCAGAAGTAGATGACTTGGATGAATTTGTCCCATACTTGGTCTCGCTACCGTACCGCGAAATAGTACATGCACACATTCACAACTTAGACCAGTATGAGCTATTCAGGTCAAAGGAAGATTGAGTGGCCTGCTATAAAGCCAATTACTTACCGTCTGTTTCCTTCATGTAATGAACGGATAGTTTGCATCAGGTGGGATATTTTTACATCGACGCGGACACTACTAGTGGAAGTTTAAAATCTGCCGACGAAAGAAACTCCCAGTTTATCAATTTTTTCTAGAGGGTGATAAAGTTGCGCATAATAGTTTTTCTCAGGATCTATTGTTAAATAACTATCATTGTCCACGATTTTAACTTTGTTGATACCTGGGGTACTTAGAGCTGATATATAGCCTATAGGGTAGTCTGGCTCAATACTATAAGCATACCCAGCGTTATCAGTGCAAGATAGGCTTACTATATCAAAAGTGGCTATCATTTTATCTTTCTCGATATTCGATGCTCTGACACCTAGGCGGCAATCTCCCCCATCAAAAACGTGTTCACTTGATGTCGAAGATATTGGAGAAACGGTTGTCACGATCGCAAATGTATAGTCGTGCTCAGTTTTAGCAATGTGCGACTGGGGACTGTTCAGCCATGGCAATGAAAGAAACTTAATCACAGCGGCGGAACTACTTGGAATACTGTAGTTAGATGCTTCCAACTTGGCTAATTTTAAGCGCTTTTCCACAGCACCGTCACCTTGTACCGTTACGAGGGTCGGCTGCTCATACCCAATAATCTGTTTTATATCTTGCACAAACCGCATCCCCGTATCTTTTGCTTCATAAACATAAGAGGTGGCAGTTAATAGCGCAGCGATAGAGATTACTATTTTGTTTTTGCTAATGATTTCCTTGAGTCTGGTAAAGCCCATTGGTCTCTCCATCAGATATTACTAACTTTTTCTATAACCATGCCACTTTGCTCTGCAAAGTGAATCAATCGAGTGATATTGCTTAGGCTCCACTGGTTGGTGATGGCTATCACTTCATCGTTAGGTAACGTAATCAACATGTCTTCATCGCTGTGGAAGCGGCGAATTCTACCTTGAGGGATATCATCCGCTAGGATGGCTATACGTCGTCTTACTGGCTCGTTAAATGCGTTGAGTACCTCATTTAAACTTTGTGGCTGATGCTTCTCGATCCAGTCCGTGACTAACGCTAGTGCGAGGTGACGCTTTTTATAGGTATGACCGTTATAGCGGTACTCCGAGTAATCTTTTTCGCCTTTTTGAACGCTTGTGCGCTGTTCAGCACGCTTCTCGCGGAACTTCACCTGGTACTCTTCTACCTCGGGTACAGGGATGATCTGTTCGGCATTGATCAGTACATCTTCTTTGTAGCGATAGGGCGTGAGGCGCACACAACTGATATCGATGCCTTTATCACGCAGCCATAAGACAGAAGTTGTGAGTTCTTTACCGAAGTCTGCTGAGGCTAAAACGATTCGAACATCGTTACCAAAGTCATCTAAGCTGTTTTCATCAAGATCGACAAACTCTAGAATGGCTTCGCGGGCATCAATTTCTTGACCTTCTTTCTTCAAGTATTGGGCATAGTAGTCACACGCTTTGTCGAACGTCATGGTAGAGATCATTGCGGCATAGCGTAGCGCTTGCAGCTCCATATGCGCACCGACTTCATCACGTTTAAGCTCGATAACGACTAAGTTGGCATTCTTGTCGATGGCTAACAGGTCGATACGGCGACGGCTGTCTTCCCAGTCTGAAAACTCTTCTGATATCACCAGACAATCTGGTGCGATGGCATCAATACAGCCTTTCAGCGCTTCTTGTAAATCGTGCCGCTCTTGCAGCCCTTCGGCTGCAAAGGTGGTCGGTGTCAGTGCAGTGAGGTTTTTATCAGCGATGTTATATAAACTCAAAAGAATCCCTTATCCACTCTCTATGCTGCATTCGTAGAAGCCTCTTCGTCATTGATCAAGCGAGAAACCAAATTAAACATTGGTCTGAATATTTCGAACTCCTCTTGGGATAATGATGGCACATAGTCTTTAGCAAAATGAACTTTGTCACCAGAGAACACGATTCGTTCTCCCCCACAAGAGGTAGGTTCTTTTTGAAAGTAAGTCCCCAACAGTTCTTCTTTATAGAACAAGATCTCTATGGCTATATGTGAATCTGACCCTCTTCCCCATGGAGTATTGTCAGCTTTTAAAGCCTGTTTCTTGATAGCAGCAATGTCGGGAACGGGTAAGAGCATCACATATTGGTTAACAGGTGAGTTGCTTCTTTTTAGCTGCCTAGCTAAACCTTTGAAGGCGTTTGTTTCGATGTCTAGTCCCTTATTCCTGCTTGATAGACCATTCCAATCATCGAATGCCTCATCAAAGTCGAATAAGGCAAAAAACTTACGTTCAGGATGATTTTGTCTTAGTTCATCTCTAGACATTAAGTTTCTTAGGAAATTACGGTCAAATGCGTTGTGGATACAGAATGGGCGAGGCTCTTCATTAAATAGCTTTTTCCATGCTATATCCAATATGTATTCGTCAGAGATACCTTCAGTAAAGAGCACGGGTTGATCAGAGTTTCTTAGATAAGTAGAAATGCTCATTACTGTCTCATTTTCGGCAAGGGTTATTTTATTGCCTGATAGAGACTTGATGGCGTCACTCTTATGTATACTGACAATCTGAGAGTCTCCATTTTCAGAGCGTTGGATGCTGTTAAGAGTTTGCGTAGCTGTGGTCATCAAAGTCGCAGCACTATGGGTAGCCATTAGTACTTGATTGGTAGCTTCTGCTGAATTGGAAATACTGTCTATTTGTGTAAGAAAGTTAAATTGCCAATCTGGATGTAAAAAAGAATCTGGCTCATCTAGAAGTGTTAAACAGTTTCTTGATTTGAAGAGTTCGGTTAGAGAGTAAATGTATACTGATTGAAATTGTCCATCACTGAAGAAGTCCAGCCCTACCTTAGTTGAATCCAAAAGTGTTAACTCCGCATGAATATCATAAAGCATTTCTAAGGTTTTAAGATTGTCAAAGAGGCCAAACAAACTTGCAGGATCTAATTCTTTGAATTCTTGTCTAAACAATTCGATATCAATGTTAAGTTCATAGCATTGCTCTGCATTATTGTAGATGTCTCTGTGCTGAAACTCACCGCGAATGCAATTCAAGAGGCGATCAACAAACTCTCTTGGTAGTGCTTTAAGGCCCCAAAAATGCGTTCGTTGATCAAACTCTTCAATTGAGACGTCTCTTGCATATGTCTTTCTTGGCCTTTTTAATTTTATTTTGATAGATGCTTGTTCGTTTTTTAAACCAAGTTTTTCGTAAACAAGCTGCCTTGCTTGGTTATCTTCGGGTAGGAAGGTGATGATAGAAAGTAACAGTTGTTTGTACTCCGAGCCCATACCAATGAAAACGCGGCTGTCATCTATTTCTGCTTGATCAATGTTTCTACGATGATTCTTTTCATATTTGTCTAACAAAGCAGAGATGTTGAAATTTTGACCAGAGTAATAGATGAGGACATTGTCTGGAAAGAAAGTACTATTCACCTCATCTAAGTTGCTGGAAAGGACAGCGCCATCGTAGCTCCAAACTACCTCTGCTGAGTTAATAGAGTATGTGATCTGATACGAAAAACCTGGAGCAAATGGTTCACGTGAGTTCTTAATCTTACTTTCATAAACATGCCTAAATATCTCAAGTAATGCTTCGAAAAAGTTAGATTTTCCAGAGCCATTTTTCCCCACAAATAATTCCAGAAAACTAGGATTTTCAAAGTCCAAGTTTAGGTTCTTAATGTTTTTATATTCACTGATAAAAATAGATTTTAAACGCATCGTTAGTAAGCCTGTTGTGTCATGACGTCACATAGAGTTGCCTTGGTTTCGGAGCAGCCAGTCAAACGAGTTCTCAGCTTATCACAGAGTGCAATAAGCTTATTCGTTTGACTGACGACCTCAACTTGAATGTTTTTGTTTGTTGGAAAGGTAACAGGTAAACCCTCTACAACCTTCTTGCTTATTTTAGGCATGGTTCCAGAAGTCCCCGTCATTTGTTTCCACATGTGCTCTCTGGATGCATTAGCTGATAGAACTAGAGAAAGAAATTCTGGGGAAATTAGCTGATTAACGCGTAGCTTCATCATTAGATCGGGATAAATATAGTTATGATAGTCTTCTTGTATTAAGACATTAGAGCCTACAAAGTTCGCAGAGTTTCCTCGTTGAATTAGTATATCTCCACGAGTGAGGCATAGGTAAGGCTTGTCCTTAATATCGACATCAATATACTTAGATTGTTCTAGATCGAGAGAACCATACGATGTCGCACCAAGTTTAAGAACCTTGAGTTCAGTCCTACTTGGTGCTTCTTTTGGAGATAAACCATTTCTTGGCCCAAAACTAAGAAGCTCCTTAAGCATTGTCTTTCGAGAGTTGCCAAAGGATACGAGTTTACCCATCACCGCCAGTTGTAGGATAGCCTGCTTGAGCTGGTCGATACTCTCTTCGGTGGTGAATAAGGTATCGAAATGCTCACTGATTCGCGCCCAGTTTTGCATTAACTCGTCAGCATCGGCGGAGTTGGTGAGTGTGTTCAACAGAGTCGTTACCAGCACTTGATGCGCTTCGATACTGGCTTCGGTTTGTTGCTCAAGCTGGTCGCAGAGTGTCATTAGCTCATCGACTTTGGCAACGATGCGGTGTTGCTCTTGAAGTGGAGGCAGAGCAATTACGATGTCATTGATCTGTCCTGTACTTAAATTTGGAATTGCACTACCCAGTGATTTTTCTAGATTTTCTGCAATTTTTGTAGTTAATGGAAAAAACAGATAATCCAAATCAATTTGATGCGGGATGAACTTTCCAACCCTCTGATTTAAGTAGAATACTTCATTTGTTGTGTTGAAACCTACTTTACCAGTAGTTGCCCCTGACATTGCAATAACCATGTCGCCTCGATTAACTCGAAGTGATGGGTCAAGATCCTTGATTACACTAGTATCAACTCGAGACATTGTGTTGGGTGTAAGCTCACCAGCAAATGAAATATCACCAATTTTTACTATACCTACTCCAGAGTCTTGGAAGCTCGAACTCTTGAAAGCAAAGCCATTAACAAATGTTGTTATTAAGCCGATTTGAGTCCACGACCAACCTCTTGGTATATCAAATGTCTTTTCCTGCTCTTTAACGCTTGATAGAGGCTTTGTTTTTTTGATCTTCTTGTCTTTTATCAATTGAGCCTTTTCTTGCGCAATACGCTCAAGCAACACTGTAGCAGGCTCATCATTAGGATCTTGAGGCACAAGCTTGCCTCGAACAGCCAACTCCAGAATTAGCTCACGCAGCTTTTTAACACCATAAAGTTCTAGCTTTTTGCTGCTACCTCGACCAGAGGTCGATTTGGTCTTTACTGCCGAAGTCCAAATATCAATATGCTCGGTGATTAGGTTTTCGACTGCCATTATTGCTCTCCACCTTGCTTTTTACCTTGAATGGTAGAGCTAAGCGCATCACCGAGAATGCCTTTCAGTTGGTCACGCAGTGCTTTAATGTCTTGTTGTTGCTGCTGATAGTTCGCCAGTAACTCTTCAGGATCATGGCTGACGACTTCGTCCTGATACGGGTTTTTAATATCAAGGTTAAAGTTGCGCTCGATAATATCTTCAATCGATTCTTTCCAAGCTTGCTTGGTCTCGATACGGCTAGCGAATCCATCGGCCTCGTTACCCCACCAATCGATCTCCTGCTGGAACTCTTCAAACTTCATTGGTTTGGTTTTGCTGTAGTTCTTCACGCCTTCTGGGTAAGGGTGCTCATAGAACCACACTTCTTTGGTCGGTTGGCCTTTGGTAAAGAACAGAATGTTGGTCTTAATACCTGTGTATGGGTTGAACACGCCATTAGGTAAGCGAACAATCGTGTGCAGGTTACACTCTTCCGTCAGCATCTTTTTGATTTTGGTTTTTACGCCTTCACCGAACAAGGTGCCATCAGGCAATACCACACCAGCGCGACCATCTTTATCCAATACTTCGACAATAAGCTGTAAGAACAAATCGGCGGTTTCGCGGGTTTGCATTTCGGCAGGGAAGTTCTTTTCAATCCCGTCTTCTTCTGTGCCACCAAACGGTGGGTTAGTCGCAATCACATTGATATTGCTATCCCAACTTGAAAGCGGTTTGTTAAGCGTGTTTCCATGCTTAATCTGCACAGGGACTTCGATGCCGTGGAGCATCATATTGGTGATACACAGCAAATGTGGCAGTTGTTTCTTCTCTACACCATGGATTTGCTTTTGCAGTGTTTGGTGGTCGGCTGCGCTGGTCACGTAGTTCTCTTTGACGTGATCGAATGAGCAAGCCAAGAAACCGCCCGTGCCGCAAGCGGGATCCATAATTTGTTCACCTAGCTTTGGATCCAGTCTGTTGACGATAAAACGAGTCACTGCACGAGGGGTATAGAACTCACCTGCATTACCTGCGCTTTGTAGGTCGCGTAGGATTTGTTCATAGATATCACCAAACAGGTGACGTTCTTTAGAGTCAGTAAAGTCGATTTCGTTGAGCTTGTTAATCACCTGGCGCAGTAGTGTGCCATTTTTCATGTAGTTGAAAGCATCACTAAAGGCTTCTTTCACCACGAAACCGCGTGGGTTTGTGTCTTTCGGTGCGGTTAGGTTTTTTAGCGTAGGGAATAGGTCATCATTGATGAATTCCAGCAGCTCATCACCCGTAATGCCTTGGTTATCTGCCGCCCAGTTACGCCATAGGTATTTCGCTGGGATGGGTTCGCGGTAATCATCTAACTCGAACTCTAGCTCTTCCTCTTGAGCATCAAACACTTTAAGGAATAAAAGCCACGACATTTGGCCTAGACGCTGCGCGTCACCATCAACACCCGCATCTTTACGCATGATGTCTTGAATAGACTTGATAACTGAACTGATTGACATGGAGTTCTACTACTAACTGACTGAAAATATTGGGGTGGATTATAGCAGAATTGGATCGAAGAAAATGAACTTATCGCTATGAAACTATGTTTGTGATTGTGGTTTAATAATGAATCAGTGATATAAATGAAACAATAAAAAATATAACCAGGTTGTCTAGAAAATGAAGGTTGAGTGTCCCCATTGTCACACTGACAATGTTATTGAATATGCAGAGCATATCTCGTGTGAGAAGTGCGAAAAAAGCTTCAAAGGCTTTAAATTTAGTAAACGGAAACTGGTGTCTGCCAGTACGGCATTGGTCGTGGGCGTGGTTGGTGGTTATAAGGTGAATGGTGCTTTTGATGAAGAGCGTTACCCATTAGAAGTAGAGTATGCCATCGTTGATACCTGCATAAACTCGTCAAAAAATATGGTGTCGGTGAGTTGGTATGAGAGTAAGCGAGAAACGTGTTTATGCGCTCTTTCACAAACGGAAAAGTCTGTGCCGTATTCCGATTACAAATCTGATCAAAACTTGTTTTTGAGTAACTTCAAGCTGAATGCTAGAAGTTGTTCATAATAGAAAAATGAGGCAGCTAGACTGCCTCATTTATATCTAATGTGCTTAGCGTTTAGGTGTGTTGCCACGACCTTTGCCTGAAGGCTTGCCAGTTGTGCTTGGGTAGTTTGGATTACCTTTCGGCGCAGTTTTTGGTGCAGAACTTGGTTTTGCCATGATGGTTACTCCTATTTACCTTGTTTTTGGTTGTTGGCAGCAGCGCGTTGAGCGCGAGCCGCGAATGAATCTTTAGAGACTTGTCCGCCATTTTGTTTTGCTTGATTCGCTTGAATACGAGCAGCGGCTTCAGGGGTCATTGGTGCTTTGTTTTTAGACATAATATTTTCCTTTTCGTTTATGAATGATTGTCTCCGCTGAGACCATTGCATAGTAACTAGTAGGGTAGGGACAAATGGGGACAACCCAAAAACAAAAGCAAATTCGAACTATGTTGGATGCGTTAGGCTGGAGCCATAAGCAACTGGCCGATGTATTATATGAAGAGCTTTATTGCTCTGATTATGAGGAGCTTCATGATGTAGATCCCGAGGCTGTGAGCAAATTTCAACAGACGTTAAAAAAGCAACTTCAACGTCCTTCTACACCAGAAGATAGGCTACAACAGTACGTAAAAATCGTATCAGAACACCCAGAGTTTATTGCTTTGGGATTGGGAGTTGTTGTGCCTAAATACGTAGGACACACATGTTTAAATCAATGCCTTATAGATGGGCTTTCCGAGATCTCCAACACACTAGATAATGAAAATGAATGCATAGATGTTTAATATGTTAAATAATGTTCAAGTTATGAAATTGTTTTAGGTGGGGAATATTAGGGAGACGCTGTGTACAAGGGGCATTGGTACGATGTTGTGGGAAAAGAGAGAACGGATCTTAGAGCTATGAGCCTTGATTTCGACTCATTAAAGTTGGCTATAGATGAAGCAATGAGCGTTTTGCCTGATACAAAATTGATCGTAATTAATGAGAATTTAGGCTGGGGTCTTATCTCTATCGAGGAAACCAAGCGGATGCTAATTTGTAAGGACTAGAAAGTTACCTTGCTATGCAGCTAAAACGAACTTTGTTGCTTTCCTCACTGTTTGATTTATAAGCATCCCGTATCATAAAGCGTCTATGATACTTAAAGAGGTGCTTTGCATGACTTGCAGTTGTTGTAACAAACGTTTGAACGTAGGAATGATACACAAGAGAGATCCCCACACGGGCCAAAAATTTAAGTCCTGCCCCCATTGTTCTGATGCAAATGGAGGAGAGCATGTTTTTCATCCCTATCCATCGTCCTTTGGCAAAACTCCTGCTAGAGTGACGGCTAGGAACCCCGAAGGCTACCAGAGCTACTGTATCGATTGTCGCCGCCTAAATAAAGGTGAGCTATCTCATACATATATGAATGGAAAAACGTGCAGTAGTCTTGTTTAGGAATCGAATGAATTTATCCCAAGATGATGCAGTAAACTGGCTATCAATGCTCGATTCTGCGAGCGTTGATTTGCTAATAACAGATCCTCCTTATGAATCTCTAGAGAAACACCGAAAGATCGGTACGACAACAAGACTTAAAGTCAGTAAGTCCTCAAGCAATCAATGGTTTGAGATATTCCCAAATGCAAGATTTGAAGAGCTACTGCGCGAAGTTTATCGTGTGCTCAAGAAGAATGCGCATTTCTATCTTTTCTGCGATCAAGAAACGATGTTCGTCATTAAACCGATTGCGGAAAAAGTCGGTTTTAGATTCTGGAAACCAATTATTTGGGATAAGGTTAGTATTGGTATGGGTTACCATTACCGTGCTCGACACGAATACATACTGTTTTTTGAAAAGGGCAAGAGAAAGCTTAATGATTTGAGCATACCTGACATACTGACTCATAAACGGGTCTATAGAGGGTATCCAACTGAAAAGCCAGTAAGTCTCTTGGAAGTTCTGGTCGCTCAAAGTAGCAGAGAAGGCGAGCTAGTTGTTGATCCGTTTTTTGGCTCTGGCTCGACCTTGGTTGCAGCTAAGAACTTGAATCGTCAGTGCAAAGGAAACGATATTTCCTCGTCTGCCCATGAACATATTCGTCAGCGTATGAAGTTTCATAAGAGATCGCTAAGCTAAGCCATTGAAAGGTTGTATTTTGGTGTGCTCTATCTGTGTTAATAAGTGTCATAAAAGTTTCTTTTACCAATCTTCTTGAATATATCTTTGTATATTTTTTTGAAAGAAGGCTGATTGCACAGATGGCTACTACTGAAACTCTTATTGATAGCTATAACTTCAGAGTCACTTCTTTTAGATAACCATTTTATAATTTTCAATTTTTTACGGCGTAATACAAGTGTGCGTACGAGGAGTAAAGAAATGATCGCATACAGCAAAGGTAGGAAAATTATGTGGATGAATAAATCGCTAGGGTTTGTAAAATTTGAGGGGCTTAGACCACTTATATACTCTTCAATGGTCACATTTTGTTTAGTAGCTCTGGCGTATAATGTGTAAGTAATTACAGGTACAGACACTAGTGTGACGTTTCGCAAAGTTAACATTGAAGCGAAAGTCTTGAGGACAGTGTTAAGTCGTAAGTTCTCACTTGTCTGCCAAAAACTATGGAACATCTCAGAAAAGTCTTCAACAGCCCATTGTCCTCCATCAGGACTATCAATTTGCTGCTTCCATTCACCAAGATTTCGGCTGTCTTTGCTTAACATTTTCCCGCTAACAGCGCTTAAACATAAAAGTGATTCTTTACAGTAATTAAAAAGAACATTTAAGTGTTCAACTAAATCATGTTTGTATTGAGTTGATGCTATTCTCTTCTGCTCGTCAGATAACATAAAACTTAGCTTGGCATTAAGCTTGATGTCGTTATTCGTATCAAACTTTACATGTTTGCTCTCATCGATGTGAGCTTTTACGATTTCTGCAATTTTAATTAGAGGCTGGATGCAGCTAGTGTAGTCATCAAGGTTTTTTGAGTCTACTGATTGCTCAAGGGAAATCAGTATCTCACGTGAATCACTCATTGAAAGTAAAACAGGCCGAATAAAGTACAATCGATATATCATTTTCTTTCGAAACTCTTGGTATGCAGATTGTAATTTTTGCTCTTTATCTACCATTTCACTCAATGTGTTAATTAACAATTCTATTTCAATTGAGTTCATTTCGAAGATAGGCTTGTCAATGATGTTATCGACACTTTTTCTTAGAGAAGTGCTTGCTGTTGCGCAATCTACATAAAATGGCTCCAACTCCTTTATACTTTCATTAATAGTCATCAATGCGCTAGAGCGTACTTTCTCATCAACATCGCGCTTTATATTATCTTTATCTTCCTGCCGCTTTGTGTAAACCCAAGTTAGGGCAGTAGCGATGATTGTTATACTAGTTGCAACATCAAAACCAAATTGTATGCTGTCAGATATGTTTATCATAGATGTTGTTCCTTCCAGGCACTTTTCGCCAAGCAATGTAGTTAGTGTGCGTACAGCATGTCGATACTCCATCAACGTTATCAAAATGGCCTTTCGTACTCATTTGGATCAGACCGATAGTTGCACAAGTATTTCGTCTTGGATTGGATAAACACTGGATATAGAAAAATGCCTCAAACTGTATCTCATCTCGGGTCTTGGAGATTTTTTCTTCACATGCACGCTTTTTGTCTAATGTGCTGTAATTTAATGGAATTGACGTAACTTGCAAGGTGTAGATAAGCTTTAAAATTTGCACTGATTATAAATTGCTGCTCTATAACAATCGCCTGTTAATATTATGGTTTATGCCACGGAAATGTTATCTGGTATTGATAGGCTAACTGACTAACCCCAAAAGTTGGGATACCAATATCACTGCATTGTCTGTAAAGTCGTTAGGACTGGTGGTCTTATTGTGGCGGGAATGTTGATCTATCCAGTCCAATGTAGAGGTGTTAGGAGGCTTGTGAACTATAGGAATCACGTCTTTAAACATATTGTGTAGCTCTCTACAGTAGTATGTTGAAGACAGACAACTCCAACCATATGGAACCAGGTAACATCTAAAACATCTCTTGTGTATTTTTGTATTTAGCTGTGGTTCACGAGCTATGCCGATTGATAGATTTCCGACTCTAGTTCACTGATAGCTTCTAAGTACTGCTCTTTACCACCAAAGCACTTTTTGACGATTTCAGCAGGGCGTCCCATCTCGTCAAAAGGCTTAACTTTGAGTACATGAATATTCTCAATCTCTTGAACGCCTTCGTCTGCGTACTTGTCCAGTAGGTTGTTCAACACCTGCTGAGCCGTTTCACCGTACTTAGTGAAGTAGTTGCGCTTTTTGACGTTGTCTGCACGTTCTTTTCTGGTGAGTGCTGGTTGGTCATACACGACATGACAAATCATGTCGAATGGGTCGAGATCTTTGCCGACTTCCAGCTCTAATGCTTCCCAGATGATGCCTTCCTCTGCCAGTTCATCAATGATTGCTTGCTTTTTATCGGCATCTTGCCAGCGCTTAACAAAGTCATCCATTGAGGTGAACTGTTTTGCCATCGTCTTGCGGGTATAGTCTTTGAACGACTCGGTTACGAGTTTACCGTCGGCATCGTAGTATTGAACACGTTCGGCAATGGCTTTCACCGTTACACCGTTGACATGGAACTTTCTAACTCGGTTTTCATCCTGCCAATCATCATCGGAATTGCTACCGTCAGAAGGAGATGAACCTGAGTCGTATAAAGCCTCTGGTTCATGGATGCTTTCAGGGTCGATATCTTCCCCTTCAAATGGATCATCTTGTTCAAGTTCATCCTCACCATCGATGATCTCATCGAGTCCATCATCGGTATCGAAGTCTTCTGGTTTTGTCTCTTTAACTCGCTCAGGGACACCATCAAAGCGCTCATCAGCGAACAGTTCAGTCGCCTTTTTGAAGTCGAGAATGGTAAACCATAGCTTTCCGTAACGATCATCGATACGAGTACCGCGACCGATAATCTGCTTAAACTTGGTCATCGACTGAATGCCCTGGTCAAGAACAACCAGTTTGCAAGTTTTTGCATCGACACCTGTAGTCATAAGTTCTGAGGTGGTTGCGATAACAGGGTAAGCCTTTTTGGGGCTGATGAAGTTATCAAGCTGAGCTTTGCCGATTTCATCATCACCAGTGATTTTCATTACGTATTTTTCATTTTTAGCAACTTGCTCAGGGTTGCAGTTGATCAGCGCTCGTCGCATACGTTCTGCATGGTCAATGTCATTGCAGAACACAATGGTCTTCGCCATCGGGTCGGTGCGCTTGAGGTAGCTGGTGATGGTCTGTGCAACCAGTTCTGTTCGCTCATCAATGACCATAGTTCTGTCGAAGTCTTTCTGGTTATAGATCCTGTCTTCGATGACTTCACCATGTTTATCGACTTGTCCTTTGGTTGGTCGCCAACCTTGTAAATCTACATCGATATCTACACGCACAACTTTGTAAGGGGCTAAGAAACCGTCTTCAATACCTTGCTTTAGAGAGTAGGTATAAGTGGCATCGCCAAAGTACTCGGTGTTAGACACGATATCGGTTTCTTTCGGTGTCGCGGTTAACCCTATTTGAGTCGCTGAACCGAAATACTCAAGAATCTCGCGCCATGCGCTGTCCTCAGCGGCACTGCCACGATGGCACTCGTCAACGACAATAAGATCAAAGAAATCAGGATCGACCTGTTTGTATGCTTTTTGGTGATCTTCTGGGCCAGTCAGAGCTTGATACAGAGCTAGGTGGATTTCGTAAGCGGGATCGACTGTTCGACCAGTGACTTTAGTCATAGCGGGGCCAAACGGCTGGAAATCGTTCCTCTTAGTTTGATCGACCAGAACGTTTCTGTCTGCTAGAAATAGGATGCGTTTTTTGGCTCGGGACTTCCACAGTCGCCAAATAATCTGGAATGCAGTGTAAGTTTTGCCCGTACCTGTTGCCATAACCAAGAGTACACGGTTTTGTCCTGCTGCGACCGCCTCCACAGTTTTGTTTATCGCCTGTAGCTGATAGTAGCGCGGAGACTTACCGCTACCATCATCATTGTAATCTTGAGTAATAACTGGAAGGTGCTCGGTTTTGTAGCCTTTCCAAACGCAGTACTTGTCCCATAGTTGCTGAGGTGTCGGGAAGTCTTCAAGTCGAATTTCAGTTTCGAGTTGAGCTGGGTTGGTTTTGTCGTGGAAGATAAAACCGTCGCCATTTGAGGCAAAGACAAAAGGGACTTCAAGTAAGCTGGCGTAATCTAGACCTTGTTGCATACCTTTGCCGATTTCATGCTTATTCGCTTTTGCTTCGACAACGGCTAGAGGCATGCTCGGTTTATGGTAAAGGACGATGTCCGCAGACTTAACCTTTTTCCTCGCCGCTGCCTGACCACGAACAATGACCTTACCGTCACGCAGTTTAACTTCTTGACGGATTTGAGACATATCATCCCATCCTGCATCTTTGATAGCAGGAAGAATGAATTTCGTGATGATGTCGGTTTCAGATAGCTTTGATTTATTGATTGTCGATCCCATGCTACTAGCCAGCTCAGTACAAATGCATTTCATGACTATACCAAAGGATGCATAAAAGCAGAAAAGATACTGACTTATCAGTGAAGTGGATGGTGTTTTTCTAAAATAGGCAAAGGAACTACACAGGTAGAAATCTACACTGCGAGAGCAGTGTAGTTGTTCGTGAAAGCTTAAGGCTTTAAGCTTCATCTATTCTAACAAGTCTGGACGGTCTACTGGTAAAAGATCAGTTACCTCACAATCGAGAATTCGAGCTAGCTGATAAAGCTTTTCAATTGTGATTCTGACACCATCTTTCTCAACTTTACTTAGGTAGCTTCTGCTAAATCCCGCTTTTAAGCTTGCTTCAGTGCTTGATAAACCACATCTCTGTCTCTGAGCTGCAATGTTTTTTGATATTTCTTTTGCCAGATTGTTCATTTCTTATTCTTTTTCATTACTACTTTATCAAGTGTACATAACTCCATATTTATACGCTATCTAACAACTGATTGACCAAATAATCCTAGTATAATATATTATACCAATATTTAAGTGACAGCAGGTGTTTATGTATGAGAGTTGGGACAATGCAGTTATACAAAATCGGCCTCAAAAGCCTTAAGTCTTTTGAGACTGACGAATATTTTGACCTGTATAGCTACCAAGCACTGCTTAAACCGATGCTTGATGAGTATTACTGTACTGATGAACAAATTGAGAGATTTAATAATCAGTCTTATCGAATTTTGAAAATACTCGAACAAGAAGGAAAGGTTGTGCGATTAAGCCCTCCTCGAATAAATAACGCTCAATTTGTTGCCGTCGGGGGCAAAAAAGTCACACAAGAAAAGCATAGAGTCGGCCAAGGGTATTTAGAGCCAGAGCCTGTTAGCGAAGAGCGACAATACCAAGATCAGTTAAACACCAAAATCGTTGAAATTAATGTTCAAATAGTCGCACATAAAGAACTGTTGGATCTGTTTCCAGTTCATGGTGAACATTTGAACAACGAAATAGAAAAGCTAGAGAGTGAAGCATTACTTACTGAATATAAAAAAGAAATTTTGGAGAAGATTATTAGTCAAGATAGGCGCTAAGCTTGTAAAAAGGGTGGTTCTTAACTCGCGGTCTGCACTTTAGGAACCAGTTCGTAGTTGGACTCTCTTTGTCGTCATTCCCATGCGTGGGAATGAGTCAGCGGTTCGATAGTGATTTGTGAGGTGCTATGGGATCTTGCTTTAATTTGTGGGGGAATTTTCTCTGCTTTCAATGACTAAGCTTTGTTCGGCTGCAAACGCTTCGAGAATTGAGTCTAAGATGTCGATGTAGTGGGAATAGCGACAGATAAACCAGATATGAGTCTTCTCGCTGTTAATGATAGCGCGAACATTGTTCATTACAATGTCCACATAAAATTGACCTTTGCGATCGCACTGAACAGCATTCTGTGCATTAAATTTCGATTTTAGGTAATATTGTATAGCCATTCCCACGATTGGGAATGGCTCATCGTGATTCAGAATTAGCTTGAGGGCGCGTTTTCGCTGGTAGTATTAGAAAACTCGCCGCGTTCTTCTAATCGACCTTCCAAATGGGCTTTCTTGATAAGCGTTTCTTGTAGAAGGGCAGCAGTTTTCTCAAGTTCTTTTCTCATATTCTGATTTTCAGATTTAAGCTTCGCATTGTTGTCTTCCAATACAGCATTGTCGCGCTGGTAACTGAAAGATGCATCGGCACTATCCTGTAACTCAGAGACTTTGTTTTTCAACTTTTTTACTTCGACAGTTAAGCGATCATTATCACTTGTGAGATCAGTTAATTGTCGCGGAAGTTCTTGTAGCTCTGCTAGCTTGTCTTGTAGTTCTTCTACTAGCTCACCTGATTGGATTGCTTGTTGTTTCCTTTGCTCAGAAAGGTGTTCTGCTATCTTCACTCGATTTTCGACTACAGTCGCAATGTCTTGTTCGACTGATTGCCATAGAGCAGTAATATCAAGCTTTAGAGCCGCTTCAAGGGGCGCAGTAAACCATTCAGGAACTTCTCGCAATTTATGATCGAGGTTAGATTGTTGAGACTCCAACACATTAAAAGCGATCTGTGCTTTTAAGTATCTACCGCCGACGGCCGTTTGCAATTGTGCGGGGTTCTGGAAGGGCTTTCCTTCCGCTATTGCTTGACTGTATTTTTCATAGAACAGTTCAAAAGGTTTCCCTTTTTCAGGGTTTTGCCCGATGTTAATTAGATCATGCTCGAACTTTAGCTTTGCTTTTGGAAGTAAGTCAGTTGCGTTAGTTTGTAAGTTAGTATCAATATTCATTTACTTACATACCCCTAGTACGATTGGTTATTTGCTTGTTCATCGAGCCATGACTCAATAGTTTCACGCTTCCATCCGACAACTCTTGGACTGATTGCACAAGCCGCAGGGAGACGACCTTCTTTTCTCCAACGCCAGACTGTTACTTTGCTTATGCTCAAGTACGTAGCCAACTCACTAACTCTTATAAAATTACTATCTATCATTTTTATTCTTCTCATTTTTGTTTTTATGTTTCTGTTTGATGTAATCGTATGAAAACAAACGCAAGTGTTGTAGATTAAAGAAAAGACATAATGGGGTTTACACTGATGGATAAGGTAGCTGCGGTAGTACTTGAAAAGAAACTGGAGGACAACCTTAAGAAACTTGAAGCACGATCTAGAAGTGAAAACAAAAAGCTAACTCAAAAGAAGAGTCCAAATGGTATATCTGTTATTGAAGCATTTGATGTTGATTTAGAGTTAGAAGTGTCTGAAGTGTTAATGTTAAATCTTCGTTTTCTTAAGACTTTTGCGGATCGAAAGCCGAATACCATTAAGGAGTTCGTTCGTTTTGCAGGAGGGTTGTCTGCATCAATTGATAAGCTTATTAGCTTCAGAACCCCAACATCGAATCTCTCACCAAAAGGATTACTTCAAGATCAAAACGATGAAGTTATCGAATACATTGATGTGATTGAGCAAATGCTCGTTAAAGCGAAGGGATTGACACCTCAAAGGCCATCATCTGACAATACTCAAACAAAACACACTACTTTGGCTTTACCTTTCTGTGCGCTTTGCTACAAACGAGTGAATCAGTCTCCATACTATTGTCGAGATCATCACTCTTCTAGGAGTGCTTTAGCATATAAGAAAGCCACAAGAAGATTGATTTCTGCCGTCTATCGCCATAGTGATGATGAAGATGCGCAAAGTAAGCTAGAAGACTATAAACAAGGTAAAGAACGCTTGGATGCAAGAACTCTTTATTCTTGGCTTAACTTATTCTCAGTAGAGCCGCGATTGGTGATGTCTGAGCTACTCAAACTGGATCGAGACAACGCAGGCTGGCAAAGCTATGCGAAAGCTATACTGGCATTTGCACGGGAGCATTACCCACATGCTTACGAGCAAATTAATGATATCGACAACATTACTTCTTGCTACGACGATTGGATTGTAAACGTTGCAAGGGTGCTAGGAGGGGACGTTGAGGCAAACTTGTGGAAAATTAAGGATGCTCTGATCTGGTTAAAGAGTGCGAATAACATTCAAAAATCGTTGACACTCCTAAACTGTATACGCAGATATGAAGCGTTTATGATAGTTAATAATTTCCCCGTTTTAAGCGGAGCGAAACAAGGCACCAATCCTAACATAGCGAAGCGTGAACAGTTGAAACAGCTATTAAAAGAAAGAGATGATGACCCATCTCTTACGATGAATGAGATTGCGAGAATATTAGGTGTGTCACGAACTGCTGTATACAAATTGAAGAATAAAATTATTTAGCACTAGAAGGTCAACTATAATAATTTGATTGTCAAATAGGTAAATAACTAAATGTATTCATGCTGGCAAGCAGCATGATTTTTCGTGGAATAGTGTCTCTATTAAATGCCTTGAGTTTTCTTGTTTGAATAATAATTGTTTTTATATTGTCGTTTTTATTCATTGGTTATTAATCCTTGGACCTAAATAAGGCTACATTCCCTCAAAAAAATATGTTATAACTATTATGACTGTTATAACTATTATAACGGTTATAGCTTTAATATAAGGAGCAAGACCGAAAAATTAAAAATAAATGAGCAAAGTTTACTCTTGTTGATTTTTTTTTGTTGTCGCAGAGCGCAATTGCTGTGTCGCAAAAGACAGTTTTAGTGCTTCGTGTGACACTTTTTTATTTGTTCGCACGTAGCGCAAGCTTTCGTGCAGAGACGTTTGTCTGCTTCGTCTGCAATGTAATTTTCGTGCATCGAAAAAATCCGCTTTGCTCTTCATCGGATTTTTAGGGATAACTAAAGTAGTTTATTTTTTCCAGAAAGCCTTTATCCATAAGGGTGACTAGTATTACTTTAGGGATATAAATAGGTAAGTTCAGGACTGAAAATGTTCAGAACAGTGTTCAAACATAACTTGTTTTTTCATATTAAAAAGCAAAAAAACAAAAAACAAAAAAGTTAATGTAGTTATAAATTTACGAGAACAGTGTTCTTGATAATACCGATAACGATTTAATTTTGTATTGATCTCACTAGAAGCACTGTAGTGCCTATTTCCCCACCTGTTCAGAGTTACCTATCTATTGGCGCAGAGTTAGCTAGGCTACAGAGCTTAGCTCTGTAGCTTTTCTATTAAGAGTGAACATTGCTCTACTTCGTTAGTCAGTTAATCCTAGCCTAGATTCAAACTCTTTTTTGGACAGAAATGTGTCAGTGATTCTTCTAATTTAGCTACCCATGAATAACTTTTCGTATCCCAAAACGCAATCAGGCACCGCTGTTCGCAGTACCTGAGATGGAAGCTTTTGGGCAGAGCCATCTTAGAATTTTTAATTAATGTAGCAAAATACAGTAGATATGGAAAAACCCTTACTCCATGAGCAAGATTTCTATACCAAAATAAAACATCTCCGTAAGTGGAATAACTATATATTAGCCATTATTCATCCATGCATGGATTTTACTCTCTATTGACTTTGCATCCAAACTTCCATTTAGTCCATCCTCAGTAATTATAAGATTCCCAAGAACCTCTGATATTCCTGCACTTTCATAATTCTCCTTTTTCTTACTCCAATTATATTCATATGCTTTATCGTTTAGCATTCCAAGGTGCTCTAAATAAGCGATTCTTCCTTGGTGTCGAAGAGTAAAGTCAGGAATATAGGTTTTTCCACGAACATTTAATGGCTTTTCATAAAAATACTCTATATTCATCATAGCAAGAATATTAGCCACGATTACTTCAGACTTTGATCTAACCATCTCACCACGAATCGTCTTATGGATCAATTTTTCTTCAAAGTATCGTTTTTGCTTATTAAACTCTATCTCAATAATATTTGGAGTTTCAAATAAGTCTGTATATCGTTGTTTGGTATCCGAATACCAATCATTTGTATACTGGACTAATTCCTGGATTGACAAATCACTTAATACAGTCAATTTTTCTCTTTGCCGAGACAACGCAGTATACAAAAGTTCCTTTGTAACAAATGAACTTTTACCATTAACGACTACCATAGTTTTGCCAAAACTAGAACCTTGAGATTTGTGAACAGTAAGAGCATAAGCAAGTTCTAACTTAGAGTCGTTATTATCACCACCAAAATCACTTTTTGTATAAGAAAACAATTTCCCCTCAAATGAACCAAAACGGAACTTATACCATTTAGTATTTCTATCTGTTTTGCCATAGTGACTTGGGTAACTTGCCATAATACCAATTTCACCATTTGCAATATATTCTTTTCCCGATGATCCATCCCAAAAATCTACCTCACCATTTACATTAGATATAACTTTATCTCCATAAACAATATTTTGAACGGATTGAGGGTTGTTTTTTGACCAAGCGTATGAATTCCATTTATCAACAATATCTTGACGATATTTCTGATGAATTTGATTGTTTAAATAATAGCTTCCCGTACCAATGAATTTTGTTGGAGATAAAATTTGCCAGTTTTCTATACATTTACTGGTTGGATAATTTGTATACTTATCTACAGTAGCTCCCAAGCTTTTGTTAAATCCATCAATATCACATTCATCTGTCATGTCTGCAATTTCAACTAACTCTTTTAATAACAATTTATCCAACTCATCTAAATTGTAATATTGAATATATTTAAGGCGACTATCTGTTTCTTTGTTTTGAATACGGTAAATTACATCTTTATCCACTGAGTCCGAACTAGAGAATATTTGAGCAAATGATAAATCATCTCCACCTGAGCCTTGCCTCATCTCTGTTTTCAATGTTGCAACATTTTCGGGATATGAAGTATCTAAATAATTAATAAAATCAACAAATGGACGTCCTGCTCCTATTGGAGGTAATTGACTTGGATCTCCTATAAAAATAATTCTTTGAGCATGAGGATCAACAAGCTTTAATATGCCAGCAAACATATCTTCAGTAAGCATTGAACTTTCATCGATAATTACTGTTTTGGCAACACTCGAACTAGGTCGGCTCGGCATTTCATAAGCCATTGTGTTCCAGCTGAAACCATTTGAACGAATTAAAAACTGTGCCACTGTCATAAACTCAGCTATAACATTATTCTTCTTAAACGAATTCTCGAGTTGAACTCTTGCTTTCCCAGTAGGAGTCAATGCTAATACTCCACCTGCATTAACTTCTTTAGAGGAAGCAAAAATTCCCAATGCTGACGTTTTACCCGTTCCTGCTCTTCCCAATAAGACAGATACCTTAGATGATTCGAGAGTCCTTAACGCTGTCGCCTTTTCATTACGAGCCTGTTCATCTTTTTCTTTATTATTTTCTTCGAGTTGTCCAAATAATCCATCAATGACTTCTTTCCAGTTTTGATTAGTTGGTAAGCTAGTACCTAAACGGCTACTCACTATATCGACTACCACTTGTTTATAATCTTGATATTCTTTTAGTTTTATGTATTCGTTTTCTACATCAATGTACAACTCACCTTCCTGCAAGAACCTTAGAACACCTTCAATCTTTTCTGTTTGAAAATCTGTTTTATTATCTAATGGCAAATTATTTATTTTTTCGACAAGTTGATCATAACTAAGTAAAGTATGCCCTTGATTTGCAGCTTGGACTAAAACAAATATCACCATAGCTCTAAATCGGCGTTTATCACTATTAGTTCTCATTTTTGTTGGTTTATTGAGTGGATACTTATTATTCACCAAAGAATTAACAAACATTGCATTGTCGATTTGAGAAATTGTAATTTGATGAATGTCTTTCTCTTTTCGCGTAAGTTCGAATAAAAGATATGGGTTTCCAACAATTTCTTCCGCACAGCTCTTCAGATTAGTCCAAACAAAAATCGCTTGTTCAATAGAAAGGTTCAATCGGGATAAAAGCTCAAAGAATTGAGTTTTGTTTTCATCCATTAGTAAACCATAGAACTCATCCTCTTTATCAGCCAAGCTGTTATCCAATTGTTCGTTTCCAGTTTCTTTCTCACCTGAAAAGTATAAATTCAATTCAGAAATCAAATCATTTTCAGAAGTGTCAATAAATTTAGCAACATCAAAACCATATCTAACACCGAAAGCTGATAAAATGGAACCTAACCCTGGGAATATACCACGTTGATTCCAAACACTTTGTAATTGATTGTCAATATATTCAAGTTGAACATTAGCCCATTCATGATTGGCTTTTTTTAGCTTGATTTTAGCTATATTATTTAATGCAGTTTTCGCTTGATTTAGCACATCAATAGCTGCATCGTAACTAACCCATTCAGCTGCATAAGAAAATTCAGATCTAAAACCCGCCGCTTCAAACAGTGTGACTGTTGACACATCAAAGTCAGGGTGTTCTTTAACATAATCAGAAATTTCATGATATGGCATTAAAAAACCATCTTTGCCATTAACTCTTATTGAATGAGGAGTATTATTTTCCCAAATATAATTTTTTTCACTACTACTCTCATCAGACGCATACTCATGAATTTCAACATTCGCTATTATATTTCCTATTCCAGCTATTACACGTCTATTATCATCGATAAATGGAACTTGTTTGTAATATGGAAAAATCAATGAATTATTAGGGCTAACTCCTGAGAAAAAATATTCGAAAATACCTTTTTGTGATTTGCCATGTGATACCCATGAACTTGACCAGTTTAACATTCTTTCTGTTTTTTCTAAGTCAAAATAAAAGTTGTGATACTTTTGTTTTTGATTTGCATTGTCTTTTAAAGTCCATGAAAAAGGACGTAATAAGAATGAATAAGGCTCGACCTCAAAAGTTGTTTCTTCAAAGTGCTTGAACTTATCATTTCCACTTTTATATGGATGATTCATTTTAAGATAAAGTTTGGTATCACTCATAAATGCTGCATTTTCGGTGATCCAGCTTTGCATTTTTACTGACCCTACTTGCTCGTAACGTTCTCCATTATTTTTTTGCTCAAAATCCAAGTCACGTGATGTTGCAATATTTGGAATTACTTGAGCAGCAACATTATACCGAGGGTTATCATCTATTCGACCAGTATAATCATTGTCTTTCCATGGGATTCTTGTTGAAAAGTGTTGCACATGGCTTATTTTTAATTTATTTGTTTCAACCATTAATAGTCCCCTTCAAAAAATCCATTTCTCATCATATTTTAATTATTCAATTTCTATCAACGTTTTGATAATAAAGTATATCGATCTAAGTGCATAATCTAACATTAGCAAATGTAGGTCAATGCGAAGCAGGAAAACAGTGCCTAGAGTCTTAGGCTAAGAAGCTTTGGGGCAAAGGTGATTTAGGCAACCGAGAAGGATTTCTTCCGAGTTGCGAACCATAGTGCGCTCTTGAGCTTTAGCATTACACCAGATATCGCAAACAATTTAGTTGACCTTTTTACGACAGGTCTATTTCACTAAGTCATTTTACTTGAAACTCTTGGAGGATATGTGCTTTGGAAAGATTTCTGACTAACTTCTGCTCATATACTGTTTGGAGTATAAAAATCAAATATACTCTGTGAAGTATATTGTTTTAATATACCCCATAAAGTATATTTGCGCCATATACTTTATGGGGTATATGATGCATACTATCTTCATATCTAACTAAGGGTATCATAATGCTAGTCAACACACCGACAGCTCTCGGCAATGCGTTACGCGAAGCCCGAAAGGAAAGCGGCCTAAAGCAAACAGATCTTGGTCTGCGACAAGCAACAGTATCTAATTTTGAAAGCAACCCTGAAAAATCCACGATAGAAACATTGTTCAAGCTCCTGTCTATCAATGGACTAGAAATGCATATTGTGCCGAAAGGCAAGCACATTATTGAAACTAAAGGGGCTGTTGACGAATGGTGAATCGACTTCATGCTTACATGAATGGCGTAAAGGTTGGGGTACTTGAAAAGCGCACAAACGGCGCACATGTTTTCACTTACGATTCGGGTTGGGTTTTAGCACCAAATGGTCGTCCTATCTCGCTTTCTATGCCTCTCAGGAAGGATGCGTATACTGGCAGTGAGGTTATTAACTTCTTTGATAACTTACTGCCAGATAATCAACAGATACGAGATAGAATAGCTGCTCGCTATAAAGCAGATACTAAACAGCCATTCGACCTATTAGCTAAGGTTGGTCGAGATGCTGTAGGTGCTATCACGCTAGTTCCAGAGGGCTTTGATGTAGATGATCATCGAACCATAACCGCAAAGGCGTTATCCGAAAAGGAATTGGTTAGAATCCTAAAGGGATATATGGAGGGCGCTCCTTTGGGGATGCTGAAAGAGGAAGATGATTTTAGGATCTCGATAGCGGGAGCGCAGGAAAAGACAGCCTTACTGTTTCACGATGGAAGATGGATGCTACCACAGGGAATGACTCCAACTACGCATATTATCAAGCTGCCAATAGGTGAAATTGTTTCTCAGAACAATGTTATTGATTTGTCTGCTAGTGTAGATAATGAGTTGATTTGTATGAGGCTAGCAAAGGCGTTCGGCATTCAAACGGCAAACTGTGACATTATTCGTGCTGGTGATGTTCGTGCCTTGTCTGTTGAGCGATTTGACCGAAAATTATCTTCTGATAACAGCTATTACTTGCGCTTGCCCCATGAGGATTTTTGCCAGGCAAAAGGGATTCCCTCAGCTAGAAAATATGAAATTGACGGTGGTATCGGCATAGAAGAATCTATTGATATTTTGCGATACTCATACGAAATCAACGATACCGTTACTTTTGCACGTTCTCAGATATTGTTTTGGCTACTAGCTGCCATTGACGGGCATGGAAAGAATTTCTCTGTAAGTATAGCCGCATCTGGTCGATATCAGCTTGCACCACTGTATGACATTATCTCGGCACATCCACTGACAGGTGGGCGTGGTTTGAGTGAGCGTAAGATCAAGATGGCAATGAGCTTACGTGGCACTAGTGGGCGAAAATGGAAGTGGCACCAACTTCAACCGCGCCATTTCGAAGATACCTTTCACACTATGAACGTCCCGAACATAAGGCGAGAAAAGGTTCGCTTATTGCTTGATGAGTTTGAATCGACGGCAAGGGCGGTGATTGATTCTGTCGGAAACTCGCTACCACCTGATATCAATGAAAGCGTAAGAGATAAGATATTTAACGGTGTCTTAAAGACAGTTAAGAAGATTCAATTGACAAAAAAATAAATCAGTATTTAAAGAAAAGCCTCACAGTCGTGCAAGTTATTACACGACTGTTTTGATATTTTTGGGGATGGTCAAGCTACCGCTCGCTTTGTTAGTTGTCAGCCACGCCTGTAACTCGAAAGGGCAATGGCTTGGTTGTGATTGAGCTATCGAGTCTTTCTTGGCACTTATCGTAGATAAAATTAGTTGTATTAGGAGGTAAGGCTCTTTTTCTTCCAAGGAAGCTCTCTCTCAAAAAATACTAGCTTATAATCTTCAAGGCGTGAATTGAGCGCCTTTTCCCATAGTTCAAGTCCCAATCGTTTTTCATCAATGTACTCATACATATCATAGTGCCTACCAGATACATCATTGATAGCATGCCCCTGTATACGATCACGGTACTCTTTGGGAATCTTGATTTCCCCTCCCAATGTTTTTACTGTTCTCCGAAAGTCCCTAGCGACAAAAGGCCTAATTTTTGTAACTTTTTTGTAAGTTAGCAGTGCTTGAGCAATAGTGTTGGTAGGCATATGTTCATTTGAATTTGTTTTCTTAAAGAAAACAAATGGGCTACCAATAGTAGCCGTTTGTTCTCTGATTTCTTCTAGTATTTGGATTGCAGAGTTAGTCAGAGGAAGCATGTGATTTTTCTTTGTTTTTTGGAAAGCTTCGCTGACAAGAACAGTTTTTTGATCAAAATTTATGTGCGACCATTTGATCGTTACCACTTCGTGAGGTCGTTGCCCTCCCAAGTAAAAACAAAGCCTTAGCACTTGTCTGGTTTGGTATGCAAGGTTTAAATCATCAAATCTATGTTCCATGTCATAAAGTAATTGGGTTACTTCATTCCAAGATAGGAAGTGTGAACCAATTTTTTCAGGTTGTTTTGGTATTTTCGATATCGGATTGTGGTCAAGAGCGAATTTGGTTTCTCTTTTTCTGAATTTAGGGTTATTTTCGTACCCTAAAGCGAAGTTGAATGCCGCATGCAGAATGGAGCGAATTTTATTACTCTTGTCCACAAATCCTTCTTCAATTGGGATTGCTAATATGTCCAAAAAATCTTCAGTTTCAAAATCTTTCGCTTTTCGATGTATGTCGAGATGAGGGAACACATTTTTCACTATGAGCTGATATTCGTCTTCGTGACTACGATTTCCATTATCTTGTTTGTTCTGCTTATGGAACTCAATAAGTTGCTCAAAGGTGCCTAATTGATCTTTTTCACGTTCTGCTGTTTTCTTCTCTTCAGACTGCCTTTCTAGCTCATTTTTTGGATCTAATCCTTTAGAGAGCATTTCACTGTACTCGTTAGCTAGATCACGTGCTTTAGATAAAGTTAGAGCAGGGAACTTACCCAAAGCGATGAAAACTTCTTTCTTCTCTTTATGGTATTTGAACTTGAAGATCTTAGAACCTGCGGGAGTTACTTGAACAGTTAAGCGCCCAGTTCCTCTTTCGCCTGTACTATCTGGTTTATAGTAAGCAGTTTTTTTTGCAGGAAATGCTTCTATCTCCTTTACAGTTAACATATTAGTTACCTTGAATGAACTGCTATTAGCTAAACTTCGTAGTCGGCTATGTAGTCGGGTTACTGTTTAGTCTAGTGTAGCCAAATGTAACTATAAGTGATACTGTTATCTTATTTATTGTCATTAAATCGTTGATTTTAAATGGCAATGTAACTTTAGGTAATTGTGTGTAATCCTGTGACTACATCACTTCTAAGGATATGGTCATTGGTTCGAATCCAATAGGGCGTGCCATTTATTCAAAAGCCCCGATAACTCTTTGAGTTGTCGGGGCTTTGTCGATCTTGTCTCAAATGTATTAACTTAGCTCTGTTACATGAGCTTTATTTTGATGCTTAAACTCATGAAAAAAATAATTTTGACTGCATTGATTGTTAGTCTTTTAAGTGGGTGTGTCACACGCAAAGTTCGTGTTTTACCCCAAGCTATAAATATTACCCCAATTACTGATATTGCAATTAAAAACCTTAATTGCAGAATGGTTGACTCTTACACGATCGAGGATGTTCATCCAAACAATGTAGATCGTATACTTAAGAATCAAACTTACGCATCTGGTGGAAACCGATACCATATTGCAACTGTTCTAGATACTAGCCGTGGACGCCCATCTAGTGTTGTTGCGGAGCTTTATGACTGCCAGGTTGCCAAAATCAGTTTAGAAGCTGAGAAAGTTAAATTACTACCTGGTGCAAATGAAGTTCAACCCATCTCGTTTGCAGAAGTCGAAAACAATGAGTGCAAAGTGATTGGAAACAAAGTTGTATCAGAAAGCCAGAAAGGCTCTCTTTTTGATGAGTTGTCTAACCAAGTCTACATGGCGGGTGGTAATCGATATCATGTGACTAATATTATTGAGTCTGAAGGACAAACTCCAACATCTGTTTCTGCTGATATCTATCGTTGCAAGCACCGTTCAGTTGCCTTCAACTAACAAAAAGCGCTGGCTAACCAGCGCTTTTGCATTTACTAAGGGCATTACATCTTTTTAAAGATGATGGAGGTGTTGATGCCTCCAAAGGCGAAGTTGTTACTCATCAAATATTTCACGTCCAGCTCTCGGCCTTGTCCGGCGATGTAGTCTAAATCGCCACATTGCTCGTCGAGGTTTTCTAGGTTGAGCGTTGGGTTGAACCAACCCGTGTGCATCATTTCTAAACCTAGCCACGCTTCAATTGCGCCACACGCGCCTAGTGTGTGGCCAAAGTAGCTCTTGAGTGAACTGATTGGCACTTTGCCCAGAGCATTCGCTGTTGCGTTGCTTTCTGCAATATCACCGCGGTCGGTGGCAGTGCCGTGAGCAGATACATAGTCGATCTTCTCCGCAGGAATGCCCGCGTTTTGCAAAGCCATTTCCATACAGATTTGCATGGTTTCCATCTGTGGTTGAGTGACGTGTGCGGCATCACAGTTGCTGGCAAAACCGATGATTTCTGCATAGATTTTCGCGCCACGAGCGATGGCGTGTTCGTACTCTTCCAGAACCAGCGTTCCCGCACCTTCACCAATCACCAAACCATCGCGATCGGAGTCATAAGGTCTTGGTGTGCTTTTCGGGTCTTCATTCTTCAGACTGGTGGCAAAAAGGGTATCGAAGACAGCGGATTCCGTTGGGCACAATTCTTCAGCGCCACCAGCAACCATTACCGTTTGGTAGCCGTGTTTGATCGCTTCGTAGGCATAGCCGATTGCTTGGCTGCCAGAGGTACATGCACTGCTGGTTGGGATCACTCGGCCTTTCAAACCGAAAAATAGACCAACGTTCACTGCCGTAGTATGCGGCATCATCTGCACGTAAGTCGTTGCGGTGATCGCTTTAGTGGTTTTCTCATTCAGCATGACACCAAATGCGCCGATTGCGTCGGTACTGCCTGTTGATGAGCCGTATGCGATACCCGTTTGACCGTTGGTTAGCACGTCGTTACCAATCAAACCTGCTTGGCTTAGTGCGTTTTCTGTTGCGACGGTCGCTAATTTGGAAACACGCCCCATGCCGCGTACTTGTTTGCGCTTGTAGTGCTTTGGGAGTTCAAAATTTAAAATGGGTGCCGCGAGCTTGGTGTTCAAGCCATCATACTGTTCGTAAGAAGGCATGTATTGCGTCGCGTTCTGGCAGTCACGCAGTTTTGGTTCGACAGACTGCCAATCGTTACCAAACGCAGTCACACCCGACATTCCGGTTACAACAACTCGACGGCTCATACTAGGCCTCCGTTTACCGAAATGACTTGGCGAGTTACATAGCCTGCGATGTCAGACATAAGGTAACTGACTAAACCAGCAACTTCTTGTGGCTCTCCCATGCGGCGCAAAGGAATTTGCGGCATCGCGTGTTCTTTTACGTGTTCATCTACCATGCCTGTGTTGATAAGCCCTGGAGCAACGCAGTTGACGGTGATTTTGCGTTTTGCCAGTTCAAGCGCGAGTGATTTTGTTGCACCAATTACGCCCGCTTTCGCTGCGCTGTAGTTAGTTTGACCACGATTCCCCATTAGGCCAGAGACTGATGCAAGCGTAACAATTCGGCCGCCTTTACGCTTTTGCACCATAGGCATAACACAAGGGTGAAGAACGTTGTAGAAGCTATCTAGGTTGGTATGAATCACGCCATCCCATTCTTCTTCGGTCATCGCAGGGAAAGCGGTATCTTTTGTGATGCCAGCGTTGTTTACGACGCCATAGTAAGCGCCGTGTTCGGCGATATCGGCTTCTAGCTTCTCACGACAATCTGCACGGTCACTGATGTCGAATTGGATAAGACGACCGCTACCACCATGCTGTTCGATAGTGTTTAGGGTGTCTTGCGCGCCTTGTTGATCGCCCATGTAATGGACAATGACTTGGAAACCATCTTTGGCTAATTGAACGGCAATGGCTTTACCGATGCCTTTGCTGGCACCTGTAACGAGGACTTGTCGGGTCATTGTTGACTCCTGATTTTCATTTCTTGTAATTTTTCTTCTGATGGAACGTAAACGTTCAATTGGCAAGTCGCTACAACAGTTCCTTGTAGCTCAATACGGGCTGAAAAAACCGCCATACCGTTATCTTCCATAACTTTTTCAGCATACACATCGAGCACCTGTCCGCGAGAAAACGTATCGCATTCAGACGTGTATCGACGGCTACCAAGTAAAAAGCCAATCGGTGGCGCTTGTTCTTTCATTAATGCGTGGTAACCAGACCACGCCGCGACAGATTGCGCCATAAACTCAATGCCAACGTAAGCTGGCACAGTTTGAGAGGCCGAGTCGAAGAACGGGTTGTGTTCTGCGATATCAACCTGGCAGTGAATCGTATCTTGTTGAACATCTAAAGCACGATCGACCAAGATCATTGGTTTGTCGTGTGGCAAAAGTTGTTCGATGGGAGGAAGTTTAGTCATGAGCGTAACCAAAAATAAGACTAATATTATTGCCACCAAAAGCAAAAGAGTTGCTGAGAATCGCTTTGTTACCCAGTTTGGTTGGCGTCTCAACTAACGATATATGGATATCGTCTGCCTTGGTTTCGCAGTGTTGTATTGGCAAATCAAGGTTGTACTTGAGAATATGCCAAGCGATCGCGGCTTCCGTTGCACTCGCTGCGCCTAATGTGTGTCCGGTGAGTGGCTTTGTCGAGCTTACGGGAACGGAGTCTCCAAAGCAGCGATGAATGGCTTTGCTTTCCATCGCATCGTTTAACGGCGTTGCTGTGCCATGCGCGTTGATGTAACCAATGTCTTGCGCTGTAAGTCCTGCATTGGCCAACGCTTTTTTCATCGCTTCTTCTGCGCCTAACCCTTCTGGGTGTGGTGCGGAAATGTGGTGCGCGTCTGAGCTATCGCCAGCTCCAAGAAGAGCAACGGGTGCAGGTGTTTTGCTTAGCAACATTAATGCTGCGGCTTCGCCGATATTGATGCCGTTACGATGTTGGTCAAATGGTTTGCAAAGAGTATCGGATAGAGCTTCTAAACCGTTAAAGCCGTTTAGTGTGAGGCGACAAATGGTATCTACACCACCCACAATAACCGCATCAACAATGCCAGAGCGAATCAGGCGCTGCGCGGTTAAAAAGACACGGCCACTAGAAGAACAGGCGGTTGAAACTGAGTAATGTGGGCCGCTCAAATCAAAGTAGGCGGCAATAAAATCGCTGCAGTTACCAAGCTCTTGTTTGGTGTAATGGTAGTCGGCAGGAAAATTACCGTTTGCCAGCTTTTCGCCAAATGCGATTTCGCCATCTGAAATGCCAGATGTGCTGGTGCCGATCACGACTGCGATACGGTCACGGCCATATTTAGCAATGGCGTCACGCACGTCGCCTTCGATTTGCTGTAAAGCCGAAAGTGCGAGGCGGTTGTTTCTCGTATCAAACTGGCTGAGTGCGGTCGGTAATTGCGGTAACGTCTGTGCAATTCGACCGATTACTGTTTGGCGGCCTGAATTTAAAATATCTTGGTCAACCAACATGTTGGATGGCTTCGCTCCCGATAAACACTGGTGGATGAGCGCGTCATCTTGTCCCATGGCAGAGTGAAAGCCACAGGCCTGAATATACAAAGGTTGAGAAGAGCGAATAGGCATATTGTTATTCTAAATTGTTCTTAATTAATCTGATGTTGCAGTGTTTGAATAGAAATTGAAAACTGATGTTTGAGGTGATGAAAATCAATCTTACCCTCTAACTTGTTCGAAGAGCTGTATTGAATCTCAATGATCTTTTCACCGTCGCTATCAAAGATGGCGCGAGAATTATTTTTATCAATAATTCGCCACCTTACCTCATTTAACGACCCTTCCCAAGCGGAACTCGGCCAGAGCGTGATCATCAGGTTAAATAATACCTGTTCTGGCTGCGGTAGCGAACCTTGTAAACCGTTGAGCACTTCGGTTTGAATTTGTTCTCCATCGTAAGACAGTGAGAGTACTCTTGTCCCCCAGGATGAGAAGCCTGCCAGCACCACTTCGTTGTTGGTCACTTGCAGTTGTACCGGAAGTTGCTCAGATGTGGTTTTACCATCTATTGCCCAAGAAGCCGTAATCAACTGACTGGCAGACAACTGATAGCCCAAGCTGGCGGGAGTGGGCAAGCTAACTTGGGTGTGCTCGGCAATGTCGACCTGAGGCGTCGATTGGTGAGGTACTAAGCTGCATGCACCTAAAAACAGACTCAGTGCGATTAACATCGCGCAGCGAAAAGCATGGTTAAAAATCATGACGTCGTTTCCTCTGTTTTAATCGCAATCGGAGAGAGTAGCCAAGCGACAAAAATACCACTTAACACCGTAATGCCGAAACTGTGAATCGCGTGAGTTTGGCTTAGTGACAGCAACCCAAATGACAGCACAGTGGTTATTGCCGAAAGGGTGATCGCCAATAGTGTGCTCACACTGCGGGCTTTCTCGGCAAAGAACAGAGTGTAATCGATGCCGATACCAAGAATGAGCACCAAGCCAAGCAAGTTGAACAGGTTTAATGTTGTTCCCATCGCGACAGCCGTTGCCAGACCGCACGCGCAAGCAATCAATGATGGCAGTAAAACTCGCCAACTGTGTTGCAGACCGTACCGCTTGATTAACACCAGAAAGATCACAGCACTGGCGGCTACCAATAGCTCCATGATTTTGATTCGGTATTCACCAAATAGGGAGGAAATTTCTTCTGCTTTGTTTAGGTAGACAACGTCAGGCTGCGATTTGGCAAATGCCTTAACAACGGCGGAGTCTTGCAATTGGTTTAATACCACTACCGTTGCCGATTTTTCTTTAATTTTACCCAAATGAAGAAAACGTACAGGCGCTGATACCGGGTTTTGCAAGTACTGTTCAACCGCAACAGGGATAAAGTCGGCGTCCATTTTGGGCTTTTTACTTAAGCCCAGCCCGGAAGCAAGTGGGCTGGATTGTGTCGCGTAAAGATCGCGAATCAACTGATAGTCTTGTTGCTGACGTTCCACTGAGCTCAAGTAGCGGCTCAGGCTCTGGTAGCTTTCGATGGTGCTGTCCGCTTTCCACGCTTCTAAAGTTGGTGTCAAAGACTCCAGCTTTTTCATTAGGTTTTCGTCATCGTCGGCGGTAACGACCAACATTTGCTGAGAAGATTGCATGCCACTGAGCGTCGTAATCAAGGTTTCTTGCTGCTTGAGATCGTTCGGCATCGTTTGCAGCAGACGAATGTCGTCATCGTAGTTCAATTGCAGCAAGAAAAAGCCACTCACAACCACACATAACATCGGCAATCCGACTTTAATTCGAGGTTGATTCCAAAGCGTTAGCCATTTCACCAACAATGATTGTCCTGGTAAGTTCGAAATGGATCGCGATGGGTTACGAGCCAGTATCGGATACCAAGCCACCACGGTGATGTAAGCGGCAATCAGACCAATGGATGAAAACAGCGCAAGCTGCTGCAAACCAGGAAACGGTGCCACCAACATGCCCAAATAGCCGATCAAACTGGTGATTAAGCCCAGTGTGATCGCTATGAAAATATGCTTTAACCCTTGCTCGCTATCCCATTCATTTCCCGCCGCAAGACGTTCCGTTAGGTAGTGGAATGCGTAGTCGATAGACACACCGATTAAACTTGCGCCAAACACTAAGCTGAACAGATGGACTTTTCCAAAAATCCACGTCGTAACGGACAACGCAACGAGCAAACCAATGGTGATGGAAAGCAGTGCCAGAGACAGTGGCATCACACTACGAAAGACCAATACGAACAATGCAATGATACCGAGCAGAGAGAACACACCGATGGTACTGATCTCCGACTTTGCACTTTGCGTACCAAAGTCGGCGTAAAATAGAACGCCAGTATGTGCGACTTCAGCGCCATATTTCTGCGCGACGCTTTGTTCTAGTGCTTGAATATCAGGGACTGCAAGCTGTCCAGTTAGGCTATAAGGTGAGTCTTTTAGTTCGGCAGTAATAAGCAAGTATTGAGCACCGTCTTTTTCGACGGATAGATAGCCGTTATCCAATCGGAAAGAGGAAGATTGCTGGGTAACTTGGCTTAAATAATCACGAAATAGCAAGAAAGGGTCATTTTGTAACTCTTGCCCGGTCACTCCGGAAAACGGGTTGTACAGAGACTGAATCACATGCTGAACTTGCTGTTCTGGATTTTGGCTTAAACGCTCTCGTTGTTCAGGCGTCAGCAATTGGAAGCGGTGCTTAAAGTAGTAACTCGCCCAAGCTTGCTGCTCTTGAGGTGAGATTTTTCCCACCACATCGCGAAAATGATTACTTTGGCGTAACTCCTTATCAAACTCTGCAGCCGCTGCAAAAAGGGCGTTTTTGTCCGGCGCTGTGATCACGAAAATGACTTTGTCGCTCATACTTGCCGAGACCGACTCAAAGGCTTGCTCAGCCACCGGGTTTTGTTGGTTCTTAGGCAGCAGTTTTAAAATGTTGGTCTCAATCGGAGATTCTGCACTCCAAACCCATTGTTTGAGTAGCAACGCGCCCGCTAAAACAACGAGATTGAGCCAAACCAGAGCAAAGGTATGAGTGCCAAGACTGAGTTTAGAAACGGAATTGAGCGTCTTCGGCATCCGTGAGTTCCTGAGGTAGAGAGGTCTGGTTCGTAAACGTGATTTCGGTCTTATCGCCGCGCAGCTCTTGCAGGGTTAGGCGATCAATATGCGTTTTACCGGAAAGGGTGATGGCTTTAAACACCGCATTTAATGGCGACTGTTTTGGCACTAAAACGAGCTGCCACTGATTGTTCTCAACTGAAAAATCGAGTGTGAATTGTTCTTGCAGTGCAGAAGTATCCCCGTGGAACACGGATAAAAACACGTGGCTAAAGTAGAACGCCATTGGGTTTTCTTGTGCAGAGATCGTTTTCGGTGCTTGGTCGGCAAAAGTCTGACGAAGTTTGTTTTCCGTCAATACCAAATTGACTGCGAAAGGTTCTGTTTGTTGCCACAACAGGCCATGTGTTTTGCTCAGTGTGAACTGACCTTTAGAGGTTAAAGGTTGACTAAACATTTCCAGATGACGCTGCTGCGTAAAATCTCCGCGTACGATTTCATGCTGAGACAACTGCTGCTGAAGCGATGCCAAATCCGTTACGTTTGCAGTCGGTGTGGCCAGTGCTGGAACAGAAAATATCAGCAAAAAAGAGAGTAACCACTTTTGCATTAGTTCAGGCTCCCATGGTTGTGCCATTGCTCTACTTTATCTAAAAAAACAGCTGGAGAAACAAAGCACATCTCTTGCTTTTCAATGGATACGGCGACTTGCGTTGTATGCGCTTTGCACATACGTTGATTCGTTTCGGCGTCGTAAATCACGTAATCCACACGCAAGCGGTTTTCCCACTCAGTGAGTTGCGCGGTAATACGAATGGTGTGATTAAACGGAATCGCCTTCACGTATTTAACGCGCGTGTCGATGATCGGCCACATGTACCCAGAGTCTTGCATATCGCGATAGCTGTATTGGATCTTCTCCATCAGCACACGACGCGCTTCTTCAAAATACCGAAAGAAGTTGCCGTGATAAATCACGCCCATCGGGTCAGCATCTTGGAATGAGGTGACCATAGTCACCTCCGCTTCTAATGGGTAGAGAACCTGCTCTTGCATTATACCTCCGCGTAGAGTGGCCAATGACGTTGCTGAATGCGTTCAATGAAATGACGCAAATCTTGTTCCAATGGGCGATCTTCAATCACAAACTCAAACTCGCTCAGCACGGCGTCACGAATTACTCGTAAACTCTGACTCATGTGGTGTTCGTCCAATTCGTTATGACGGCGACGAATCTCAACCGCTTGAACGCTTGCTAGGAGTGAAGCCGCAGCAACTTGCTCTGTTAACTCAAGTACGCGTAAGCAATCACGAGCCGCAATGGTGCCCATGCTCACTTTGTCTTGGTTGTGACATTCGGTTGAGCGAGAAAAAACGCTCGCTGGCATGGTGTTTTTCAACGCTTCTGCCGTCCAAGCTGAGATACCAATCTGAACCGCTTTAAAGCCGTGGTTGATCGGTTTACGCTCGCCTTCTGCACCGGTTAAGTTAAACGGCAGGCCGTTATTGAACTTGTAATCCATCAGTTGCGCCATCTGACGGTCCAGCAAATCAGCTAAGTTGGCAATGTTCACTTTCAACGTATCCATCGCCATTGCGATATGACCACCGTAGAAGTGACCGCCGTGCAGAACGCGCTCGTTGTCGCCATCGATAATTGGATTGTCGTTGGCACTATTTAGTTCATTCTCAATCAATTGACGTAGCCAAGGCAGTGAGTCTTGCACCATGCCAATTACGTGTGGCGCACAACGCAGCGAGTAACGATCTTGCAGTCGGTCGCTATTGCGTGGCGGACGTTCAGCATTAAGATCATCACGCAGCCAAGCCGCAACTTGCTGTTGACCAGGGTGAGGTTTTACCGCAAACAATGCTTCATCAAAGTGGAAGTCATTACCTTGCATACCCACAGAGACCATCGCGGTAATCTTGGTGCAAAGCTGCGCTAGGTATTCTGCGCGTTTGTAGGCAAGACAGGCGAGGGCAGTCATCACGGATGTACCGTTCATTAACGCCAAACCTTCTTTTGGTTTTAGGCGAATTGGCTCAATGCCCAGCTCTGCAAACACTTCTTGTGTTGGTCGCACATCGCCTTTGTAAAGCACTTCACGCTCGCCAATTAAGGTCGCCGCTAGGTACGACAGAGGCGTCAAATCGCCACTTGCGCCCACCGAGCCTTCCTGTGGAATACGCGGCGCAATGTCGTGGTTGATAAGCGTAACGATTTGGTTCAACAGATCGTGAGACACGCCAGATACGCCTTGCGACAATGAACATAAACGGGTTGCCAACACCGCACGAGCTTGCTCATGAGAAAGGATTTGACCTAAGCCACAGCCATGGAAGCGCGTAAGGTGCAACGGAAGTTCATCTACAAGCGCGGGTGGAATCGCCACAGTGCATGAATCGCCGTAACCCGTGGTCACGCCGTAAATAACGCCTTCTTCTTTCAGTAATCGTTCCAGAAACGCCACGCCACGATCGATTTTCGCGGTAAATTCTGGCGAGGTGTTCATGTTTGCCTTTGCACCTTGAGCAATGGCAACGACATCTTCGATGGTTAAAGATTGGGCACCAAAAGTGATGTTGTGATTATTGTTGTTTGTCATGTGGCTGATTACTTAAAGTCCAGAAGTTAAAAAAGTTATACCACTGTAACGGCGCGTGCAGTGTGTGGTGTTCTAATCTTTGTGCGTACTGTTGAACAACGCGTTCTAGTGCCTGCTGACGCTCCTTGCGTGGTAGCGTGATTTGGTCACTAAAGTGTTCAAAGTACACATTAAAATGCGGAGTGTTTGCTTCGTCGTCGCGTAGGCCGAAGAGTAGGTAAACCGGCGCTTTTAATACCGAGGCTAGCATGAATGGGCCTTGCGGGAATGGTGCGGGTTTACCAAGAAAATCTGCCCAAACGACACGATTTTCTTTGCTGGTGGAAGTGCGATCGCCAACGATCACTACCCATTCGCCTTGCTCGATTTTTTGTTGAAGTAGAATCGCGGTGTCTGGTCCCATTGAGCTGACTTGAATCAAATTCAGTTCCGAATTTGGGTTTACCGCCTTCATTACCGCATTAAATTGTTCAGCGTGTTGGGTAAATACCAAGGCATTGATTTTGACATGAGAGTGTCGACGACCAAGCGCGCGGCAGAGTTCGATATTGCCAAGGTGCGAGCCTAAAATGAGCACGCCTTGTTTTTTCTGCGCCATCTCTTCGAAATGATGCTGGCCGTGAATGGTTAGGTTATCGACGTTAAAGTCACCTTGCCATGCTGCCAGTTTATCGAGCATGGTACGCCCAAAAGAAAGCAGATGATGATAGCTGTCCAACTGTTTTGGCAGTGCGATGTTCTGCTGCGTTGCGTAGTGCTGTAAGTTTTGCAGGTAAATCTCAGACGCTTCGCGGGCAGATTTACCCGTGAAGTGGTAGTAGCGCATGACTAACTTCAAAATCAGGTCGAACGCTTTTCTGCCGAACAAGCGGTAAACCGCGAGTAAGGTTTTGATGCCTAAAATCGTGCCTTGTTCTTTTCGTTTCGACCAGTGGGCATTACTGTCGTCTGTATGACGGCGCTTTCTGGCGAGTAGTGAAGGGATGCGCGGCAACATGCCAAAAAATAGGCGAGTGTGCATCCAGCTTATCTTGACGTTATCCCACAATGCGTCGAAGTGGGAAATGCCACCTTCAGGGTAGAGCACGCGCGTTGGAACAAAATCAATATCGACGCCTTCCCAATACATTCGCACCAGAATTTCGATATCAAAATCCATGCGTTTGCCGATGTTGTACTTGTTCAACACGGCGACCGTTTTCGCCACTGGGTAGGCGCGAAAACCGCACATGCTGTCTTTGATAGACAGTGACAAGGTTTCTATCCACACCCAAACGTGCGTAGCGTAGCGACCATACAAACGGGATTTAGGTACGCTCTCGTCGTATATCGGTTGGCCCGAAATCAGGTTATCTGGTTTTGTTTCGCTGGCGCTGAGCAATTTCGGCAATGCTTCTAGGTCGTGCTGACCATCTGCGTCGATTTGAATGGCGTGCGTAAAACCAAGTTGGTGAGCTTGATGTAGGCCTGCCATTACCGCGCCACCTTTGCCTTGGTTTTCGCTCAAACTAATCAGTTTTATTAGCCCTTGTTCACTCAAAGCAGAAAGCGCTTGTTTGGTGTCTTCATTGCTGCCGTCGTCAACGGCCAGCATTGGCAAAGCGAAAGAGGATAACGACGCAACCACGTCTGCAATTGTGCTGCCGTGGTTGTAGCAAGGAATTAAAAAGCAGGGACGGTAATCACTCACGTGACTCACCCAGTTTCATTTTTCCTGACGAGTGAGTCACCAAGGTTTCACCGCTTTTCGATGTGTACTTAAAGGTCAATTTCTCACGCTCATTGTCCCAAGAGAGTGAGAGACAAACGTCGGTGTTTGGCAGAATCGGCTCTTGAAATTTGATGACTTCCATTCCTTTAAATACCTTGGGAGTATTCAAATATTGAACGGCGTAGAACAACGCCCAGTCAATTTGAGTGACGCCGGGTAAAAGAGGGAAGTGACTGAAATGACCTTGGAAATCTAAGATGTCAGCATCCACACGCAGCGACAGCTCCGCGGTGTGGTCACTCACTTCAATATTCTGAATAGTTGGTTTTCTTTTTTCCATGTTACTAGCTTTATTGGAATAATTTTTCAATTTCAGCAACTTGGCGTTTGCCTTGGCTGTTCAATGGAATTTCGTCGACCACTCGGAATTTTCTCGGGATAGCGATCGGTTCTAGCCAATTGCGCAGTGCCTTGCGAAGCTCAAGCCAAAATTTGCCTTTACCAAGTTCATTAAGCACATCGCTGCCTTTATCGTTAAGTACGATGATCGAGACTAACGTGAGGCGACCAGATTCTTCCATTGGGATCACCACGCTTTCTTGAACCCACGGCAATTGCTCTAAACGTTTTTCCACTTCGACAAGGGAAATACGCTTTTCTTCGACTTTGACGATTCGGTCAGTGCGTCCACGCAATTCAAAAGAAATACTATCATGGAAATAGCATTCATCCGCAGTTTGGTACCAAGTGTTTTCATCAATGTGTGGCGAGCGGAGCTTTAAACAATTTTCATGGTTAAGCTTTGCTTCAACACCTTGGAATAACGTCCAAGGAGTGCTGGCTACGTGCTGCTGACGGTAAGCGATGCCGCCGGTTTCTGTGCTGCCAAAAACTTCAATAGGAAGTGACCCAAACAACTGCTGGCTGTGCTGCGCCGCTTGGTTTGGCAAGGGGCCACCAGAAGAAAATACGCACCGAATCGCAACCGGATTATGCTCTTCACTAAGTCGTTTTAGTAACGCAGGGCTGCTTACTAGCGTGGTGTCAGCATCGGCGTGATGGACAATTTGCTCTGGGAACTCAAGGTTGTGTGCTGAAAATGGACGTGCAGAGCACAAAGGCCACAATACGCGGAACAGCAAGCCGTAAATGTGTTGATGAGAGACGGTGCTTTCAACGCGTGTGTTGGCAACCGTGTCGCCCCATAGGTTGTCTAGAATAGACACTTCGATATCGAGCTGTTTCAGCGTTTTTGCAATGGCTTTTGGTTTGCCGCTTGAACCCGAAGTGAATAGCGTCACTGGTATTTGTGCCAGATTCAATTCACGCCAAACATAAGGTTGTTTGGCTTTTGGCTCGTTAATCACAGTGATTTCTAGCAATGATTGAGCTTCGATCAAAAGCGAGCTCACCAGTTCTGGAACCGAGACATCGGCATCATGCAGCAACAAATCGTAGTGATCACTGAGCTCTTTGAGTGCTTCTGGTTGGTAATTACCAGGTAATACAATGGATTTTCCTGCATAACAACAAGCGAAAAAGCCAACGGCAAACAGGTAGCTGTTGCCAAAACACAACGCAATGTTTTGCGTTGGTTGGGTTTCTAACTGCTGAGCAAGCGTTGCGACGTGCTGCTGGAAATCACCCCAAGTGATAACTGTGTCGCGATCGTAAGAGACAGGGGATTGCTCAAGCCTCTCTGCGACGAACAAGGTCGCTAGGGAGGTAAAGCTCGAATACGTTGTATTCATACGATTAGTGTTCCTTTCGAACAAATTGACGCACGATCCATTCTCCAGCGAACAAGCCACCAGCAAGTAAGTAGCTGATGAGGCCGTTATAAAGCGTCCATATTTTTACTGGTAGGAAACAGGTATAGAGCGCAACGGCAGCATTGAGCGTAAAAAAAACGCACCAAACCATCGTCACTTTGCGTGTGTAAGCCACGCCACTAGCTGGAAGGTCGGGCTCTTGCAAGCGAGCAAGCCTCTCTATGATCGATTGCGGCTGTTTTAAGCTCAGTCCAAAGACACACAGCATACATACATTGACAACCACAGGGTAAAAGTGAAGCCACCCGTGTTGTTTAAACACCATGCCAAGTGTAATTAGAACAATGCCAACAGCGCCCGTAGCGAGCGCCAAGAATT
Source organism: Vibrio sp. Y10_XG_PY6 (assembly GCF_024181795.1). Lineage (NCBI taxonomy): Bacteria > Pseudomonadati > Pseudomonadota > Gammaproteobacteria > Vibrionales > Vibrionaceae > Vibrio > Vibrio sp. Y10_XG_PY6. The sequence continues at coordinate 50,853 of NZ_JAMZAQ010000004.1, read as the reverse complement.
TAAACTCTTTTAGTGGGGTCTTATTTGCGACGAAAACACGCAAAAGTAACGCAGCAATTAACAAGCCCCCGACTAAGTTCAAGCCAAATTTATCTATACCGAAATAGACAGCGAAGGGGTAGGCAAACAGTACAATTGCAGACAGACCAGTCAGCAATTGGCGCATTAACTTTCCTTCAATAACTCAGTGACGGCGTTAACCACATCGTCAACGGTTCTTACAGCACTAAACTCTGCTGGCTTGATTTTTTTGCCAGTGACATTCTGTAGGTGTACGACCAAATCAACGGCGTCAATGCTATCAAGGTCGAGATCTTGGTATAAGTGCGCATCTGACTGAATGTCGGCTGCGTCAATTTCGAACAGCTCAACAAGCGCATCTTTAACTTGTTCAAATACTTGATCTTTATTTACATCAGTCATGAATATACCTACAACTTATTCATTAGTTTGAGAAGAAACGTATTTCGCTAGGTTTGCTACAGAAGCAAAGTGTTCGCGCGTGTTTGAGTCGTCGGCATCAATAACGATGTTGTATTGTTTTTTAATTGCGAGTCCAAGCTCAAGTGCATCGATAGAATCTAAGCCAAGTCCATCACCAAAAAGTGGTGCATCCGTTTCAATATCATCTACGGTTAAATCTTCAAGGTTTAAAGCATCAATAATAAGTTGCTTAATGTCGTTGTGTAACTGTTCCACTGGGACCTGCTTATTAATAAAAGTTTTCTGGAAAAATGTTTTCAGCTAGGTGCTGCTGTAAGCGTCGCGCCGCTATTGTCGGCGACGTAGTTTGCTTTATAAAAGGGTCAATCTCAACTTTATCCTTAACTTCAACCCTGAAAAAAGGCTTTGTTGCCGGTACTTGATACCATTTTTTCTCTTTTGTGAGGAAACTTGGCGTTACCGTAATATGGACAACCCTTAAATCTCGTTCTGTTCTTACCGCAATTTGCGCAGCGCCGCGTTGTAATTTTGGTTCTACACCTGGTGTTGTTCTTGTCCCTTCAGGAAATATAAGCAACACGTTGCCTTTGTTAAATCGTTCATCACAAAGTGCTAATAAATCATCCGGCGCTTCATTGGGAATATATCCGGCTGCTTTTACGATGTGCTTCATAAAAGGGTTCGACCATATTGCCGATTTTACTAAACAGTCGCAGCGATTTAATTGTGAAGCAATGAGAACGTAATCGATTAAACTCGGATGGTTGGCAACAATTAAACAATTACGATCTTGTTGAAGAATATCGGCACCAATAATTTCGTAATCGATTGCTCCACTTAACTTCATCAATTTACAAAAGGTGTTGAATGAATATCGAATCGCACCTTGAACTTTATATTCACGTTCGGTTTGATCCGAAACGAAAATACGAATGGTCGGAATAACAATGAAGCTCAGTGCTAAACCACCTAACCCAAATACTGAAAAACAAAAGCCGGTTGCTAGCACACGCCAATACTGATTTAAGCGACTCATTGCTTGTGCCATTCCCAAATTTGTTTCGGAGCGTGAATAGTCCACTGATTTTCATCTGACAAGTAGTGTTGCAAAAACGCTAAGCCTTGTGGCAACGGGTGGTTTGAGCATTTTGCACTGATGCCGTTTTGCACCGTGAAGCCATCTCCATGAGAAAGTATCAAACCGAGTCCAAACCCTTGGTATTGTTGGTTTTCATACTCTAAATAAGAGTCAGGCATGGGTTCATCAAAGTCAACAAGCAGCACTTTTTTATCAGGATTATCAGATAAAAACAGCCATGCTTCTAATATTGCACTTTGGAATGTGTTTTCTGCCGCAGCGATCGAAGTTAGGGGGATGGGCTGTTTGGTTGCAATAGTGGCAAGCCCTGCGGCGGTATTATGCACGGACTGAGAAAAAGCCATCGGAGACGCTTCTTCTCCGTTAATAATATCTTTAACTAACGCAACACTGCGATGCAATTCGCCATGACGACTCGAAAATACGAGGTAATCAACCTGATGTTGATTAAGCAATTCGATTGCCGTTTGCACTGCCAGTTTGCTAAGTGGACTCATTCTTCTGCGCATCATCGCAGGAATATCTGCAACATTGATTTTGCCATCTTCTGGCCATGTTATCTCTGTTGCCCATTGTTTCCATTCATTGGATTCGGATAAACCGAATGAATTCGCTGTCCACGCATCAATATTGAACGAAATGTTGATCTTCGAGTTTGGCATATTGGGTTAAATTGTTTATTTTACAGCTCGATACAAATTGGGCTTTACCCAAAGTCATAATAAAAAAGGAAATTATCATGTCGCGTTTTAAGCTGTATGTCTCGTTATTATTAACTTTGCTTCTTGTCGGTTGTGGACGAGTACAACCTGTAATGAATGTGGAGGATACTCCAGTTGCTTATGATCTTCAAAATAAACAAGTAAAAATGGCCATTGTGCAATCGGCAACCAACCGAGGTTGGACGATTGAAGAAGTAAGCCCAGGCGTTCTTATTGCAAAAATTCACGTTCGTAAACACTTTGCAGAAGTAAAAATTCCATATAACAACAAATATTACTCAATTATTTATCTCAACTCAGTAAATCTAAAAGCCAGTGATGGCAAAATCCATCGCAATTACAATCGTTGGATAAACAACTTGAATGTTGATATTCAACGAGCTATTGCATTGTTAGGCTCTCAGTCTAAACAATAAAAATATTAATTGCAGTTAGGTTTTTCCGTGTTAAATCAAAATAATGACCCTTTTAATGCTTTTGAAGCAAAAACAGAAGCTCAGAAGTTATCTTTTGCACCAATCGTGTTCCAGACCGCCAGAACGCTCCGAGATTTAGGTATTTTAGCCGCGCTAGACAGCGCCGGTCCACAAGGCATGAGTGCCACGGACATTGCCGAGAAAACGGGCGTGTCAGAATATGGTGTCAAAGTATTGTTGGATATGGCGATTAGCGCACATATTGTTTTATGGGAAAGACCTAACTATTCGCTTGCGAACCTTGGTTTTTACCTTCTTCACGATGGTATGACGAACGCAAACATGGATTTTACGGCTGATGTCTGTTACGCCGCGATGATGCATTTGACGGAAGCGATTCAAGAAGGTAAGCCTTCAGGTTTGAAAGAGTTGGGCAATTGGGAGACGATTTATCAAGGTCTGTCGACGCTGCCAGACCAAGCCAAACAGAGTTGGTTTAAGTTCGATCACTTCTATTCGGATCGCTCGTTTCCATTACTGCTTAAAGAAGTGTTTGCAAGCAAGCCAAAGCACCTAGTGGATATTGGTGGAAATACCGGGAAATGGGCTATTCAGTGTTGTAAGCATGATCCTGATGTTGAAGTTACTATTGTCGATTTGCCGCAGCAATTAGAAGTGGCGATGTCAAATGTCTCTGAAAACCAGTTCGCCGAGCGTGTACGTCCATACCCTGCCAACATGCTTGATAAAGCACAAACATTGCCTGAGCATGCTGACGTATGGTGGATGAGCCAGTTCTTGGATTGCTTTTCACCAATTGAGATCCTAAATATCCTTAAAAAAGTCAAAGCCCAGTTAACGAAGGGAGATACTATTTACGTATTGGAGCTATTTTGGGATGCCCAAAAATACGCGGGTGCTTCTTATAGCCTTAATGCAACCTCTCTCTACTTTACCTGTTTAGCCAACGGCAATAGTCGTTTTTATCGCAGTGATGATTTCTTAGAAATTGTCGAAGCGGCAGGTTTATCTGTCGTCGAAAGAACCGACAACATTGGCCTTGGTCACACCTTATTAAAACTACAAGCAAACTAAATTCAGAATGAAAACAGAGCTCAAGCAAGTTGTCGTCGTAGGAGCGGGCCCATCTGGCTCCACCGTTTCTGCGTTATTAAAATCGCGTGGCATAGATGTCGTTGTCATAGAAAAAGCCACCTTTCCACGTTTCTCTATCGGAGAAAGCCTGCTTCCTGCATGTATGGAAGTTGTCGAGCAAGCCGGAATGACCAATGCGGTAAAGCAGTTTGGCTTCCAATATAAAGATGGCGCTGCATTTCGTCGCAATGGTGTTTACACCCAGTTCGATTTTACGGACAAATATACCCCAGGGCCGGGTACGACGTTTCAGGTGCAACGTGCCAGTTTTGATAAAGTGCTCGCCGACAGTGCCGCAGAGCAGGGCGTCGATATTCGTTATCAACATGAGCTAGTTAGCTTGGCGTTTGAAGGCAAAAAATCGCGCTTAGAAGTTGTTGGTCCGGATAAACAGGCCTATCAAATCGAAGCAGACTTTGTTTTGGATGCGAGTGGTTTTGGCCGTGTTTTGCCACGCTTGTTGGATCTTGAAGAGCCTTCTTGTCTTCCTCCAAGAAAAGCGATATTTACTCACATTGAAGATCGTATCTCTCCACAAGAGCCAGAGTACGATCGTAATAAAATTCTGATTTCCGTGCATCCTGAAAATCACGATGTGTGGTACTGGCTAATTCCATTCTCGAATGGTACATGTTCGTTTGGTGTGGTGGGTGAGCCTGAGTTTTTTGAGCGATACCCAGAGGATAAGCTTGCAGCTTTGCAGCAGTTGGCGAATGAAGAGCCGGGGTTGGCTTCTTTGTTGCGCAATGCGAATTACCCAAATCCAGCAGGCGAGTTGGGTGGCTATTCAGCGAACGTCAAACGCTTAGCGACAGAGCACTACGCGTTGCTTGGTAATGCCGGTGAGTTTCTTGATCCTGTATTTTCATCGGGTGTCACTATCGCCATGAAATCGGCGGAATTTGCGGCCGATTGCGTAGCTCGTCAATTAAATGGTGAAGTGGTTGACTGGCAAGAAGAGTATTCGGAACGCTTGATGGTGGGTGTGAATACATTTCGCACTTATGTAGAGGGGTGGTACAGCGGAACATTGCAAGATGTGATCTTCTATCAAAACCCGAATCCACGTATTAAGCAGATGATTAGCGCGATTTTGGCTGGATACGCTTGGGATACAAACAACCCTTACGTAAAACAAAGCGAACAACGTTTGTCGACGCTCGCTGAGCTGGTTCGAGAAGCGGAACTGTAAGAGTATAAATTCTCTTAGCTGAGGATGCGTAAACCTAGGTCTTACCGAGAAATAGGTAAGACCTTTTTTATTCTCGACAATACCTTTTTATTTGTACTTCGAGCTTACTGGAGACATCTTGACCACTTGTTTCGAGGTGTATCGAATTTGAGAAAATTTATAGTGATTATGATCACATACATACTCATTGTTGCTGATATTTATATTAAACGTGTAGGAAATGGATTACATTTTGGGAGTGTTCCCTAAATCCGGCTTCGTTGTGAAAACGGTTTATAAGCAACTGTATAAATTAGTAAAGTTCCAAAAACTGCACCAAAAAAAAGATAAGTTTCTTGCCAAATCAATTCGCTTGGTGAGTTCGAACCATCGACTGCGCCAAACACTTCCTTTACTTTCTCGAATTGTCAAAGAACACGACGCGTCAACAGTCTCTTCGGTTGTTGATCCCGAGAACGCGGTGGCGTGGGGAGGCAAAGTTTCTCCAGAGTTCAAATGCAAAGTCATTCGTATTAGTGAAGAGCTGGAGATCAACCCTAATCATCTGATGGCCTGCATGGCATTTGAAACCGCTGAAACCTTCAGTCCAAGCATCAAAAATGGTTCAGGAAGTGGGGCGACAGGGTTAATTCAATTTATGCCCTCTACCGCTGAGTCATTAGGAGTGAGTACGAAAACTCTTGCGAGGATGAGCGCGGTCGAGCAACTTGACTATGTAAAAGCCTATTACTGGCCATATCGCCATAAAATCAATAGTCTGGAAGATGCGTATATGGCAATTCTCTATCCTGCTGCGATTGGCAAACCGTCTTCTTTCGTTTTGTTCAAGCAAGGCTCGATTGCATACCGACAAAATGCGGGTATCGATCGTCACAATACAGGAAAAATCACGCTTAATGATGTTTCCTATAAAGTGAGGAAAAAACTAGAGAAAGGTTTACAGCCCAATTTGATGGGATAGGGCCGCGCTTTATTCCACTTCGCTATTGTTGGTTGGTGTATCGGTGTCTTTGGTGACTCTGACTTGCATAATGCGATGTTTTTTAACGAGGAGTATGTCAAATCGCCAACCTTGGTAGTGAATGTGCTCCCCAACATTTGGGACTCGACCATAAAGCCATGTCAAAAGCCCATTTAATGTTTGAAAGCCTTCTCGCTCTTCGCCTTCTATGCTGCTCAGTTCGAGTTTATTCTTGAGCTCATTGAGCGGGATCAACGCGTCCATCAACCAGCTGCCATCTTTTTGTTGCTTAGCCCACACTTGCTGTGGCGCCATGCCCAGTTCTCCAGCAATCGACTTTAACAAGTCGTATAGGGTTACTAGGCCTTGTACATCACCATACTCATCGACAATAAAGACCATTTCCGCACTGGTTTGTTGCATGTAGTTAAGGAGAGGTAACCCTTTCATGGACTCGGGTACAAAACGCGGACGCTTGAGCTGTTTAGCCAGTTTACTGATAGACAATTCGTCATATTCATCGAGCAGGACTTTGGATGAAATGGTGCCAATAATATTGTCCAAGCTACCTTTACAGACTGGCCATACGGAGTGTTGGGTTTGGCGAAGGTCAGTAAGGATGACATCAATAGGTTGGTTGGCATCCAGGTAATGGATATCGCACCGTGGTGTCATTAACGATAATGCTAAACGATCGTTAAGGTGGAGTAAGTTGCGAATCATCAATTGCTCTTGTGGCTCAATCGCACCGGACTCAGAGCCTTCGCTAACAATAGCAAAAATATCCTCCTCGGTAACAATCTCACCGTTGCTGTCGTTTTGGCGCAATAATCGGAGAAAAGTATCGGTTGAAAACGTCAATAAGAAGACAAAAGGAGTGGTGAGCTTGGCGAGCCAGTGGATCGGATAAGCTACGATAATAGCGATGGTTTCTGCGTTGTTTTGTGCAAAGCGCTTGGGAACGAGTTCTCCCACCACAATCGCGAAGTAGGTGATCATGAGCACGACGCTCATCGTTGAAAGTACCGTGGCTATCTCTCTTTCTAGCCCTTGGGTTACTAACCAATTTTCGAATGGTACTGAAAGCGTTGCTTCACCAAAAATACCACTTAATAGCCCGATGACGGTAATGCCTATTTGGATCGTGGAAAGAAACTGAGTCGGATTGTTTTTAAGTTCGAGCGCTAAAGCGGCAGAGGCGTTGTGTTCTGCAATTAATTTTAGCCTTCCGCTTTTGGCTGCGACTAGAGCGATCTCTGACATCGCAAACGCGCCATTGAGTGCGATTAATCCAACCAGCAGTAATACGTCCATAACGTTTCCCAGTAATGTACACGTTAGCAGCATAACTAGATTCACGCGCAAGAAATGTGATGTTGCGAGTAAATCATGCAGCGCTCTAATATCGGGCTCTACGTGCATGAATCCTTCTGTTACTTCACTGGGATTCTGATACACTACGCGCCCATTTCCTCTGTTGAGACGTTTCTATGCCATTTTCTAAGCTTGGTTTAAGCGCATCGATTACTGATGCAGTAAAAGCGCTAGGTTATGAAAAACCGACCTCTATCCAACAAAAAGCCATTCCAATCGTACTGCGTGGTAGCAACTTAATTGCTGCAGCACAAACGGGGACAGGTAAAACGGCCAGTTTTGTTCTACCAATCTTAGAAAAGCTTAGTCAAGGCGAAACGCAACGTAAAAAACGCGCTCGCGCTATTATTCTTACGCCCACACGCGAACTTGCGCTTCAGGTTCATCAAAGCATTGAAGCTTATGGTAAAAACTTACCGCTGCGCTCAATGGCGATGTTTGGTGGTGTGGATTATGCGCCACAAAAACAAGCCTTGATCGAGGGTGTCGATATTGTGGTAAGTACGCCGGGACGTTTGATTGACCTGTACGGTCAACGCGCTATTCACTTTGATGAAGTGGAAATGCTAGTGCTTGATGAAGCGGACAAAATGTTGGACATGGGATTCATCGATGCGATCGATAAGATCGTTGATTGCATGCCAGAACATGTTCAAAGTCTGCTGTTCTCGGCAACGCTATCTAATCCTGTTCGTGATTTGGCGAAAAACGCGATTATTGATCCTGAAGAGATCACGATTGCAAAACACAGTGCATCTAAGTCGAACATCAAGCAGTGGATCACCACCGTCGATAAGGACATGAAGTCGTCGCTGTTAAGTCACATGCTCAAAGAAAACGACTGGTCGCAAGTACTGGTATTTATTGAAACCAAACACGGTGCTGCCAAGCTTGTTAGCCAACTTGAAAAGCGTGGCATTGTGGCTGAAGCGTTTCACAGTGGCCGTAATCAGCGTGTTCGCCAGGAATTAATAGAAAAGTTCAAAGCCGGTGAAATCCAGTACCTAGTCGCAACTGGTGTTGCAGCGCGCGGTATTGATATCGATAACTTGCCCGTTGTTATTAACTACGACTTACCGTATCCAGCAGATGAATATGTACACCGTATTGGTCGTACTGGTCGTGCTGGCGCACAAGGTGAAGCGATCTCATTAGTCTCAAAAGATGACTTTAAAAACCTTTGTATGATCGAGAGCCGTTTAGGGCACTTGCTAGAGCGAGTGGAAATTGACGGCTTTGCACCAAGAAAGCCAGTGCCGATTTCTATTTTAAATTACGTACCTAAGAACAAGCGTAAACCGCACGATAAGCGCGAATCAAAATAGCCTGTTTTATCTCTACGATCCAAAAGCCGCATTGTTGCGGCTTTTTGCGTTTTAGGGAGATTCACTCATGGGTTGACAGTGTTGGCTTTTATGCCGTAATGAGGAAAAAAGTTAATTTATGTCATACGCTTAACACTCAAAGTGAGTCAGCTTTCGTAAAGCTTTTGTCAATTCTCTGTCCTCAGGTTTGCACAAGGTTAGGAATGGGCGCAGACTTTTTTGCTTGCTAGTGAATGCATAAGATGAGGCATAAATGAAAACAGGTGATAAGCAATTCGCCGTTATTGGTCTTGGCCGATTTGGTTTGGCAGTGTGTAAAGAGCTACAAGATTCAGGAGCTCAAGTTTTAGCGGTTGATATCAACGAAGACAGAGTTAAAGAAGCTGCCAGTTTTGTTAGTCAGGCAATTGTGGCTAATTGTACTCACGAAGAGACGGTTGCTGAGCTTAAGCTTGATGATTACGACATGGTGATGATTGCTATCGGAGCGGACGTTAACGCTAGTATTCTCGCCACACTGATCGCCAAAGAAGCGGGAGTGAAGTCAGTATGGGTTAAAGCCAACGATCGATTTCAAGCGCGTGTCCTGCAAAAGATTGGTGCGGACCACATTATCATGCCTGAACGTGACATGGGGATACGTGTCGCGCGTAAAATGCTCGATAAACGGGTTCTTGAGTTCCACCCTTTAGGTAGTGGCTTAGCCATGACGGAGTTTGTGATTGGATCTCGTTGGATGAGTAAGACATTAAGTGACCTAGCACTGTGCAAAGTCGACGGTGTGCAAGTACTCGGGTTTAAACGAGGCCCAGAAATTACCAAGGCGCCAGACCTTAATACCAAGCTGGAAATTGGCGATCTCATTATTGTGGTTGGCCCGCAAGATGCGCTGGCAAATAAATTAAAATCACTATGACGCAGTTTCATCAAAAAGGCGTTTTTTACGCGCCAGATGGTAAACGAGAAAAAGCCAAGGGTAACGAGCCGCGGATTATATTGCTGAGTTTTCTCGGTGTGTTGCTGCCTTCTGCCGTGCTGTTAACCTTGCCAGTTTTTTCTGTTACAGGCCTTTCGATAACGGACGCTTTGTTTACCGCAACATCCGCCATCAGTGTGACAGGGCTTGGTGTTGTCGATACCGGGCAGCACTTTACGTTAGCCGGGAAGATCTTGCTGATGTTTTTAATGCAAATCGGTGGATTGGGGCAGATGACGTTGTCGGCGGTTTTACTCTATATGTTTGGTGTGCGTTTAAGCTTACGCCAGCAAGCGTTAGCGAAAGAAGCGCTAGGGCAAGATCGACAGGTCAACTTAAACCGACTGGTGAAGCGGATTGTGATTTTTGCGCTTGTCGCGGAATCTATTGGGTTTATTTTCCTTTCCGTTCGTTGGGTTCCTGAAATGGGCTGGCAAACCGGCATGTTTTACGCGTTATTTCATGCGATTTCTGCGTTTAACAACGCAGGGTTTGCTCTGTTTTCAGACAGTATGATGAGCTTTGTGAATGACCCGCTGGTCATCTTTACCCTGGCCGGGTTATTCATTTTTGGTGGGCTTGGTTTTACTGTTGTCGGAGACATCTGGCTGAACTGGCGTAAAGGTTTCCACTTTTTGCATCTTCATACCAAAATCATGCTTATCGCGACACCGATATTGCTCCTCGTTGGGACGGTGATGTTTTGGTTACTCGAGCGGAGTAATCCAAATACAATTGAATCGTTACCTTTGGCGGGTCAATGGTTGGCGGCATTCTTCCAATCCGCCAGTGCTCGAACGGCCGGGTTCAACAGTGTCGACTTGGCGCAGTTTACCCAGCCAGCGTTATTGATCATGATTGTTCTGATGTTGATTGGTGCTGGGTCCACCTCAACGGGGGGCGGTATTAAGGTTTCCACATTTGCCGTTGCGTTCATGGCTACGTGGACCTTTTTGCGCCAAAAGAAACACGTGGTTATGTTTAAACGAACCGTAAACTGGCAAACCGTGACTAAGTCACTCGCCATTATCGTTGTGAGTGGCGCCATTCTGACAAGCGCGATGTTTTTATTGATGCTCACAGAGAAGGCAAGCTTTGATAAGGTCATGTTTGAAACCATCTCCGCATTTGCGACGGTAGGACTTACCGCTGGTTTAACGGCAGAGCTTTCTGAACCTGGCAAGTACATTATGATCGTGGTGATGATCATTGGTCGTATCGGGCCTCTCACGCTTGCCTACATGTTGGCCCGCCCTGAGCCTACCTTAATCAAATACCCAGAAGACGCCGTTCTTACAGGTTAAAGTAGCGTTTATCTGCACCCCACCGACCATAACGAGCACTGATTAATAGCAGTGCTCGTACATTTATAAAATATGTGGGACGTTGCCCAATTTTATCTACAAAGTCGCAGAAGTTTATTTCTTCTTCCTTTTGTTTCGATACTATTCATTCACTCAATTTATACCCTCGGAAGCCACACTTACAAAAGTATTTGGGCATCCGACGCTTTTGTAACGTGATGCTAAATAATATTGTGTTATCTGAGCGAATTGATACCAGCCTTAGTCGTTAGCCACTCAACCTCATTCTATGTTTATGGGTTACTGTGTACTGGCTGTGCTTGGTATTAAACGAATCGAAAAGATGGAGCCGTACTTTGAAATTCAACACACTCGCCTTGACTATGCTAACTGCGCTTCTTGCAGGTAAGAGCATGGCAACTACTCCGCCATCACCAGTTTGGCATACTATTGCGTTGAGCGATGGTACCTCTAGTGAGGCAATTTTACGCGGCACTGCCGATTTCCACTGGTTTGAAGATAAACAAGGTAATGCCTTGGTTCATGAAGATGGCATTTGGTTTTTTGCACAGATTCAGCGCGAGTCAGACATCCCAACGTTACGCTCGACGGGTGTTGCTAAAACTCAATCGAGTGATGCGCCTGAATCGGCGAAGTTTCGCCCGGATCTACAAGTTAAGCCGCAGTTATCTTCTCTAAAAACCATTGAACCGATGGCGCGCCAAAATCTATTGCGTTCGGCGCAAGGTTATCAGGCGATGAGTAGCTCATCGGTGAAGCAGCAACCACTGTTGGTTGTGCAAGTCTCCTTTGATGATCAAGCGATGGTGCATGACTTCGAACAACGTGTGTTTAATACCGATGGCCAAAGCGTTGTCGATTATTTTGATAAAAACTCTCAAGGGAAATTCAAAGTTGTCCCTGCGATTGAGAGTTATGGTACCGCGAATGATGGTGTGATCAATGTGACCGTGGCGCAAAGCCACCCAAATTGCCACTCTAGCTCAACTGACAAGACTTGTACTGCCAAGTTGAATGCGGTCTTCACCGAAGCGTATCAAAAACTGGATCCGTACTTTAATCTTTCGGCTTACGACAGCAATCAAAATGGTACCGTAGAACCGTCAGAACTCTCAGTTATGTTTATTTTTGCGGGTGGCGACCGTTCAACCGGATTCCTTGATCGTCCTTCTATTTGGCCTCATAAATTCTCTCACGACGATGTGACACTAGATGGCAAAAAAATTGCCGATTATTGTGTGTTTGCTGACTACCAAGTTGATCATCAAGCGACGTTAGGCGTGATCGTACATGAGCTTGGCCACTTAATGCTTGGCTTGCCGGATTTGTACGCAAGGAACAGTGATGCCTCGATCGGTTCTTGGGGCGTGATGGGTGGTGGTTCATGGGCACAGAAACCGGGAGACTCATACGCAGGAGACACGCCAGTGAACATGAGCGCGTGGAGTAAACACGCCGCTGGTTTCGTTGTACCAACGATCACTCATGAAAGCCCGATGCCTATTTCCGTGAATAACGACGATGTCAAACTGGTGTATCTCGACCCATACTTGAAAGAGTTTGGCCCACGCGTTTATTTGGAAAACCGTACCTTTAGCGGTTACGACCGATCATTGGCGGCAGAAGGCATACTAGCGACGTCGGTTAATGTCCAAAATCGCTTTAACGATGTTGGCGCGATGCAGGTTCAAATCATGCAGGCCGATGGTCTGAATGAGTTAGAACGTGATGGAAGCAGTGATGCCGGCGATTTGTATCCTAATGGTGGCAATGTCATTTCAGATACATCGACCCCGGGTCTGAGAGCGATCGCCGGGTTTGATACTGGGGTTCGTATTTCCAACATTGCCAGCAATACCAACGGCGGCAGTTTTTCTCTTGAGCATATAAACGAGCCAAATAAATCGGCATGGTTGAACTCTCTTCACCAAGGTTATGTGTACGCAAGTGGCAGTAACACCCTGGCGGTATCATTGGATTTGAATGCTGAGACAAAGCTTGATGGTCTTCAACTTTACGCGCAAAGCAATAGCGCTCAAAGTGACATGACTTATCGAGTATGGCGATTCCCATTCTCAGGTAACGTGGGCTACCGATTAATATTGGATCAGAACAATGCTGAACTTTTACAGCAAGGTAGCTTCCAAAAGCCATCCCGAATTTTATTCCCTCAACCGAGCCAATTAAGTGCGGGTCAGCACCTGTTAGTAGTGGAATTAGAAGGCGGTGAATTTGAATCGAACTTTGACTTTGGCCGCTTACTAAAAACTGAAAAATCATCCCTGCCTGTAATGTGGACTGGTAATTACAATGAGATAGGTACGTTTGGTTTAGAGCAAGCCGGGTTCTCTTATGTTCCGTTTGCAGCACTCTTGAATGTGGAGGCGAATAACATTGTTGAAGCGAAAGCTGACTCACTGCAAACCGATAAGAATACGCCAATCGATCTGAACTTGATGGACAATGATTTCATGGCCATAGGATATCAGTTCAATGTGGACATTGTGCAGAAGCCTGAGCACGGCACCATTTCTGGCAACCAATACCAACCTGAAGCTAACTTCGTTGGTTTGGACAGCTTCCAATATCGTTTGCTGTCTACGGACGGCGTGTATTCGTCTTCGGTTGTGAGCGTGCAGGTCGAAGTACTTGGTAGTAATGAAGCACCAAAAGCGCTCATCGATGTGGATAGCCAAAAGATTACTGCTGGACAGAAAGTAACATTGTCGGCGGCAAACAGCACAGATGCGGATGGCGATGTGTTGAACTACCGATGGGAGCAATTGGCTGGTACTTCAGTTTCTATCGGAAATTCGACCAGTGCTACGGCAAGCTTTACAGTGCCTCAAGGTATAAAAGCGGGTGAGGTTCTGACATTCCGTCTAACCGTTACTGATCCAAGTAATGAAACCTCCAGTGCTACCGTCAATTTAACCATGCAAAACGCAGCGCCAGTCACGTTAGCAGATACGGCGACCGTTGCCGTTGGTGAAAGCATTGTGATTGATGCTGCTGGCAATGATTCGGATGTGAATGGCGATAAACTGGTTGTAGAAAGCGTACAGAACCTAACGGGCGTGGGAAGTGCGAGTGTAGAAAATGGCAAAATTCGTTTTCAAGCTCCGGATAGTGCGGTTGATAACATCAAGCTGCAATATACGGTTTCAGATGGCAACGGTGCTACCGCAATAGGTGAAGTGACCGTGACGGTTGTCGCTTCTTTGAAAACAACGACATTCAAGAACTCTGAAGGTAGTGGCAGTGTTTCTTATTGGGCTCTGATGTTACTTGTTGCATTGGGCTGGCGACGCCGCGTCTAAAACGATATCGAATTACCGTATAAGCCACTCACATTGAGTGGCTTATTTTTGTACCCGTTTTGCTTCCTAGTACCTCTCATTATCTTATGAGATGTGTTTCTCATTATTTTTAAAGCGATTTTTCTATTCAGCGGGTACCCTATGGGCAGATTTTTATAAATTAAGGATGTTGTATGTCAACCGAGGACTTTTCTGTTTCGGCAATATGCCGAGAAGCAGCAGTTATGGTCAGAAGGAACCTACTCGCAATTGTCATTGCTTGTATTCCATTGATCATCGTGCACTCAATTTTTGTGTTTATGTATCCTGAAATGACGGGGCAAGATCAAGCGAACGCTCAAGAAGGAAACATCGCGGGATTTTATTTCGTCACAATCATTTTATACCCACTTGTTGCCGCGATGGCGGCTGTGCGTGTACACCGAATTTATTTGGTTGGCGATTACATGCACTCAGCGTTGGATGTATTTCGCTTGTCAGCCAGAGAATTCCGTTTCATTGGCTGGTGGATATTATTTGGGTTGATGATGATGCTCGTCATTGGTATCCCAACCTTTGTGTTGTCGTTTCTCTATATTGCAGAAAGTGGTGAACCCGATTTTGTTGCCATGGCGTTTATCACAACGGTTGCAAGTATTCCGGGCTATTGGGTGATGGCGCGCTGGTCGTTCGTGTTGCCAGCGACCGCAATGGATCATCAGCCGCGCAGCTTGCGTCGTTCGTGGAACCAAAGCAGACCATACAACAAACAAGTATTCATTTTGATGGGCTTAATTCCATTGGGCGCGGGATTGCTCAGTCAGCTTATCTTTAGTCACTTTACTAACCTCTTCATGCTGAGTCTTGTGGGTGTTGCCTATGGTATTTTCGGTGCGTACCAGTTGGCTTTGTTATCGTTGAGCTATAAAACGGTCGTGGATATTGAACGCGCTCGTTTTGATACACCATCAGAGCCACCAAAAACGGGTGAAGAGTTTTCCGCTTAATCATTTGATCGCTTTTACATGCCACTTCCGTTTGTGAGGTGGTATGCAGCGGGTTAATACCTTCCTATCGCCTTCGCGTTATTCACGCAAAATACCCATGCCCATTTCATGGCTGAATGACAGTGACGTTCACACGTATACTGACAGCAGTACTTCTTTTTATTAAGGAACCCCACATGTCCATTTGGCAACGGGTCAGTTTCACCCATCGCTTTAGTCAATTACCGTCAGCTTTCTATACTTTGGTCGAGCCGCAACCCTTGGATAATACTCGTTGGGTCGCTTGGAATAGTGAGTTTGCGCAGCAGTTTGGTTTACCAGCAGAGCAAAGCGATGAGCTATTGGCGGTTTTTTCTGGGCAAAGCGAATTCGAACCGTTTCGTCCTTTGGCGATGAAATACGCAGGACATCAGTTTGGCGTTTACAACCCAGACTTGGGCGATGGACGTGGATTGCTGTTGGCGGAAATTGAGCATCAAGATGGCACTTGGTTTGATATTCACCTTAAAGGCGCGGGGCTAACCCCCTACTCGCGAATGGGGGACGGCAGGGCGGTGTTGCGCTCAACCATTCGTGAGTATTTATGTAGTGAAGCCATGGTGGGGCTTGGGATCCCGACGACTCGTGCTCTTGGCATGATGGTCAGTGACACGCCGGTTTATCGCGAGAAAACAGAATTCGGCGCAATGTTGATTCGTATGGCGGAGACCCACGTGCGTTTTGGCCATTTCGAGCATTTTTTCTATACCAATCAATTGGCAGAGCAGAAGTTGCTGGCGGACAAAGTGATCGAGTGGCACTTTGCTGATTGTGCATCGGCAGAGAAGCCATACGCTGCAATGTTTGGTGAAATTGTTCAGAAAACAGCGGACATGATTGCTTATTGGCAAGCGTATGGGTTTGCTCATGGGGTAATGAACACCGACAATATGTCGATCCTTGGTCAAACGTTTGATTACGGCCCGTTTGGTTTTCTTGATGATTATGAGCCGGGATATATTTGTAATCATTCCGACTACCAAGGCCGTTATGCATTTGACCAACAGCCAAGAATTGCGCTTTGGAACCTCTCAGCACTCGCGCATGCGCTATCGCCACTCGTTGAGCGAGAAGATTTAGAAGCGTCGTTGAGCCAATTTGAAGTCCGGTTGAGTCAGCAGTTCAGCCGCCTAATGCGTGAGAAGTTGGGTTTAAAAACCAAGATCGCGGAAGATGGACGTTTATTTGAAGCAATGTTTGAGCTCCTTCACCAAAATAACACGGATTACACTCGCTTCTTTAGAACGCTTTCAAATCTTGATACTGATTCTTCTCAAGCCGTAATCGACTTGTTTCTCGACCGAGAAGCTGCGCGAGCTTGGCTTGATCTGTACTTAGCTCGATGTGAGCTAGAGGTTGATGAACTAGGGGAGCTGATTTCAGCCGAACAGCGGTGCGAACAGATGCGTCAAGCCAATCCCAAATACATCTTGCGTAACTACTTGGCTCAGTTGGCGATTGATAAAGCGGAAGAAGGGGACTTTAGTGAATTACACCGATTGGCCGAACTGTTAAAGCGCCCATTTGATGAGCAACCCGAGTTTGATGATTACGCGAAATTGCCACCGGAATGGGGGAAGAAAATGGAGATAAGCTGTTCTTCATAAATGGGTCATTTCCCACCCATTTGAATCTTTTTCTTGGGTGGAATTCACTCGTTATACTCTGTGTTCACGTTAATGGTCTTTGTTAATTTATTGAAATGCATATGAATTTTAACATGGTCCATTAATTGCTCTTTGTTGAACATCCGTACCCATCGCCTAATACCTAGTTATTCATGGACGGGATGGGATGTGATTCAACAAGGAGAATAATAATGTTTAAGCCTCTAACTCTACTATCTGTCTCTGCGCTTGCTGTAACGAGCTTTAACGCTGCCGCGAATTGTGACCCAGGTGAAACGGTCATCAAGTTCAGCCATGTAACGAATGCGGACAAACACCCAAAAGGTATTGCGGCTTCGTTACTTGAAAAACGCGTTAACGAAGAGATGAACGGTAAAGTCTGTATGCAGGTGTTTCCGAACTCAACGCTTTACGATGATGATAAGGTGTTGGAAGCACTACTAAATGGTGATGTTCAACTCGCTGCACCTTCTCTTTCTAAGTTTGAGAAATTCACCAAAAAGTACCGCCTTTTCGATCTGCCTTTCTTATTCGACGATGTCGACGCTGTTGACCGCTTCCAAAACTCTGAAGCCGGTGAAAAGCTGAAAAACTCAATGAAACGACGTGGCCTACAAGGTATTGCGTTTTGGCATAATGGCATGAAGCAAATGTCAGCCAACAAGCCGCTCATTTCTCCAGCCGATGCTGAAGGGCTTAAGTTCCGTGTTCAAGCTTCTGACGTTCTCGTTGCTCAGTTTGAACAGCTAGGCGCAAACCCGCAAAAAATGTCATTCAAAGAAGTGTACGGTGGCCTGCAAACTAAGGTTATTGATGGTCAAGAAAATACTTGGTCAAACATCTACGGCAAAAAGTTCTTCGAAGTTCAAGATGGCATTACGGAAACGAACCACGGGATTCTGGATTACCTAGTGGTGACGTCAAATGACTTCTGGAAAAACTTACCAGACGATCAGCGCGAGCAGCTAAACACAATCATCCAAGAGGTGACAGCGCAGCGTAATGCTGAGTCGACCAAAGTGAACCTTGCGAACAAAAACAACATCATCGAAGCTGGTGGTGTGGTTCGCACGTTAACGCCAGAACAGCGCCAAGAATGGGTCACTGCACTTCAGCCAGTATGGAAGAAGTTTGAAAAAGACATTGGTTCTGACCTAATTGAAGCCGCTTTGGCTTCTAACCAAAAATAATAACGCCTAGCACGCTTAGCCCTCTCGATTAGAGGGGGCTCTTTTCCCCTACAGACGACGTGATGTAATTATGGAACAGACTTTTTTTGCCAAGGCTGGACGAATCACCGATGCCATTGAAGAGACTTTGATTGCTTTCTTCTTAGGTGCCATGACCTTGTTAACCTTTGCCAATGTCATCTTTCGTTATGTCTTTAACGACAATATTCTTTGGGCGCTTGAGCTCACCGTCTTTATGTTCGCATGGATGGTGTTGGTCGGCGCTTCTTACGGTGTGAAAAAACACTTTCATATTGGTGTTGATGTGATTATCAACATAGTGCCAGAGGGCAAACGAAAAGCCTTGGCGTTATTCGCTGCAATATGCTGTTTAGCCTTCTCTATTTTGCTTTTAATTGGCTCTTGGAACTACTGGTATCCGTTCGCCACAGACCGAGCGTGGTATGAAACGGATGATATTCCAATGCCGGAAATGCTTCAGTTTATGGCGGATTGGTTAAACGAGGGAGAGCGTTACGAAAAGCTGCCACGTTTTATTCCTTATTTCGCTTTACCGCTTGGTATGGCGTTGCTAACGCTGAGATTTGCTCAGGCAACATGGCAAATTGCTACCGGAAAGCTCGACCGACTGATTGCAGGGCATGAAGCGGAAGAAGAGCTAGAGGCGCTTCAAGAAGAGATGAGTGATGCCGGTGATCTTATGGCTCCAAAGGCCTCAGACAATTCTAAGAGCAAGGAGCAATAAGCCATGGATATCTTATTTCTATTTTTGATGGTGATTGGTTTCATGCTTGTCGGCGTGCCAATCGCAGTTTCTCTGGGTCTTTCCAGTATTCTTTTCCTTTTGATTCATTCGGATGCGTCTTTGGCGTCTGTTGCTCAAACGTTGTTTAATGCATTTGCTGGACACTACACTCTATTAGCAATTCCATTCTTCATTTTAGCTTCAAGCTTTATGTCGACAGGTGGTGTAGCAAAACGGATCATTCGTTTCGCGATTGCGATTGTAGGCTGGTTCCGTGGTGGTTTAGCGATGGCTTCGGTTGTCGCGTGTATGATGTTTGCCGCGCTATCAGGTTCATCTCCAGCAACGGTTGTTGCCATAGGTAGCATCGTTATCGCAGGTATGATCAAAAACGGTTACTCAAAAGAGTTTGCGGCCGGCGTAATTTGTAACGCAGGTACGCTAGGGATTTTGATTCCGCCGTCTATCGTTATGGTAGTTTACGCTGCCGCGACCGATGTGTCAGTTGGACGCATGTTTCTCGGTGGTGTGATTCCCGGTTTGCTAGCGGGTGTCATGTTGATGATAGCGATCTATATTGCTGCCCGTATTAAGAACCTGCCAAAACAACCATTTGTCGGTTGGAAAGAGACGTTTGATGCAGCTAAGGATGCAAGCTGGGGCTTGTTGCTGGTGGTGATCATTCTCGGTGGTATTTATGGCGGTATTTTCACCCCAACAGAAGCCGCTGCAGTTGCTGCTGTGTACTCGTTCTTTATTGCCAACTTTGTATACAAAGACATGGGGCCATTTGCAGACAAGAAAAACACTAAACCTGCGCTCGTTAAAATCTTCCAAACCTTTGTTCATAAAGACACCAAACACACGCTGTATGAAGCGGGTAAACTCACCATCATGCTGCTTTTCATTATTGCCAATGCGTTAATTTTGAAGCACGTTCTCACGGAAGAGCGCATCCCGCAAATGATCACAGAGTCAATGATGTCAGCTGGTTTAGGACCAATCACCTTCTTGATTGTGGTGAACGTATTGCTGTTGATTGGTGGTCAATTTATGGAGCCATCAGGCTTATTGATCATTGTTGCACCACTGGTGTTCCCAATTGCGATAGCACTGGGGATCGACCCAATTCACTTAGGTATTATGATGGTGGTGAATATGGAGATAGGTATGATAACACCACCTGTTGGGCTTAACTTGTTTGTTACTGCAGGTGTCGCCAAAATGTCGATGATGAATGTAGTAAAAGCCGCACTGCCATGGGTGGCGGTGATGTTCCTATTCCTCATTATTGTAACGTACGTGCCATGGGTGTCGACTTGGTTACCAACGACCTTGATGGGGCCAGAAATCATTACTAAGTAATGGCACCAGATATTTGAAGAAAAACAAAAGAGGTGTGATGATTCACACCTCTTCGTCTATGGGTTTGTAGCTAGGCCTACGAGGGTCTGGGTGGACTCGCCGCTCGTAGCTTCGCCACTTCTTTTTATTCTTGCGCCGCTCCTCGCCTGAACGTCTCTCTTCTTGATATTGCCCGTCTACCATCACGGTATCTGTAATGATCGGTATTCTCACTTTCTCGTTCATATCCGTAACAATCATGATGAATCAGTTATTAAAAATTATGATTCAAGTTGGATATAATACCAATCCTTGAGAATCGTTTTATTTATAGAGCTCTTTATCTATTTGATAGCGTTGCATTTTGTCATACAGAGTTTTTCGAGGCACATTCAATTGCGCCATTGTCTGTTTAATGCTGCCGTTATTTTCCAGTAATGCGCCTTCAATGGCTGCTCTCTCGAACTCTGCAACTTGTTCTGCAAGACTTGAAGAAGGCTTGGCAACCGGAGTCGATTCTCCTAACTGAATTAATTTACCCAATAGCACGAAACGCTCTGCTGCATTTCTCAGCTCGCGAACATTGCCTGGCCAGTCATGGTTCATCAGTTGGGCGAGGTCGTGGGATGACAAACTGGGAGAGCTTTTACCGTAACGTGAAGCCGCTACCAATAGGAAATGATGGAAGAGGGCAGGGATGTCTTCTTTCCGTTCACGCAGTGGCGGGAGATCTAAGGTAACCACATTCAGTCGATAGTAAAGATCTTGGCGAAAGGTTCCCTCTTCAGCAGCGCGTTTCAAATCGACTTTGGTTGCGGCAATTACTCGAATATCTAAGGGCAAGAGTTCATTCGAGCCGACACGCTCAATCACACGCTCTTGCAGTACTCTCAGTAAACGGAT
Organism: Vibrio sp. Y10_XG_PY6; assembly: GCF_024181795.1. Classification (NCBI taxonomy): domain Bacteria; kingdom Pseudomonadati; phylum Pseudomonadota; class Gammaproteobacteria; order Vibrionales; family Vibrionaceae; genus Vibrio; species Vibrio sp. Y10_XG_PY6. Next base: position 29,709 of record NZ_JAMZAQ010000004.1, on the reverse strand, counting down.
TTGGGCTTGGATTGGCATTGACTCGATTTCATCCAAGAAAAGTGTACCGCCTTGAGCAAATTCAAACTTACCGATACGGCGGCTTTCTGCGCCAGTAAATGCGCCTTTTTCATGCCCGTAGAGTTCGCTCTCAATCAAATTTTCTGGTACTGCACCACAATTTACTGCGACAAAGTTTTGGTTCCGTCGAGAACTTTGCTCATGCAAAGAGCGGGCGATTAACTCTTTACCTGTACCAGTCTCGCCAAACAATAAGATATCTGCATCAGTATCGGCGATGTGAGCAATGGTTTCGCGTAACATTTGAATGCTAGACGTTTCTCCGATAACACGAGGTCCGAGCGTTTTACTTGCCTTGAGAGACAAGCGTAACTTCTCGTTTTCAACCGTTAATTGGCGCTTCTCAATGGCGCGCTTGACGGTTTCAACTAAGTGCTCAGGTGGGAATGGCTTTTCGATAAAATCATACGCTCCTTGGTGTAACGCATTAACCGCCATTGAGATATCGCCATGACCAGTAATCATAATCACGGGAAGATGGGTGTCTTTTCGCACAAGGGTATTCAGTAAATCCATCCCTGAAATACCGGGTAAGCAAATATCGGTAATCACCACACCTGGCTCGGCTCCCTGCTTAATGGCGAGTAAGGCAGATTCAGCGTCTGGAAAGAATGTGGCATCGATATCTGCCAATTCAAACGTTTGTTCTATTGCCAGTCTAAGATCGGCTTCATCATCAATAAAAAACACCTGACACATGATCTCATCCTTTTGATTGTTCTGTGTTGTTAGGAGCGATAGGTAAACACAATGAAAATCGAGCTCCGCCTTGTTCTCGATTTTGGGCACATAATCTTCCGTTCATACTTGCTAAGATTTGTTGCGAGATAGAGAGTCCTAAACCTAACCCATTTTGTTTGGTAGTTAGGAAAGGCTCACATAAGTCCGAAAGTGAGAAATCTCCAAGCCCTGGACCATTGTCATCTACATGAATCCAAACCAAACCGGCATGTTCGTCTTGCTCTATGGATAACTGTACTTGTTTGTCTTGTTGCTCTTTGAGAGCCTCTATCGCATTGGTCAGTAAATTAACCAACACTTGTTCAAGTTGAATGATATTGATCTGAACTTCAACATCGTGCTCTGGTACCTGCGTTTCTAGCGTGACACGTGCAGATTTAAGTGCGGGTTTCATCAGCTCTTTGACTGAGGCAATTACTGGAAACAAACGAGATTGAGCCAGCTCGTTTCCACTGGTTTTTTTAGCGAAAGAACGAAGCTGCTGACTGATGTTTGCCATACGATCAGTGAGGGCTGAGATGCGAGTTAGATTATCTTCCACTCGCTCATATTTTTCTTTTTGGAGGAACAGCTTGCCGTTTTCAGCAAAGCTACGAATGGCCGCAAGTGGATTATTCAGTTCATGACTGATACTGGCTGACATTTGCCCCAATACTGCTAGTTTCGCAGCTTGAACGAGTTCGTCTTGCGTTAGGCGAAGTGTTTGTTCGGTTTCAATTCTCTGGGCGATTTCTGCTTGCAATTCTGCGGTGCGAGCCATGACTTGATATTCAAGTTTTTGATTTGCCTCTTGCTGAATTCTCTCAAGTTGTAAGTGGCGTTGTTGACGGTGATAGATGAGCTGGCCAATTAAAAACAACACGGTGAATGCAAGAGTAAGTACAAAAATGTAACCCATTGTGAGCCAGACGATAGACTGCTTAGGAGATAGTACACGGATGGTCAGCTTGAGCTCTGGTAGGGGCAACGAAGAGACCACCAAGGTCCCTTTGTTATATGGGTAACCTTGTTTTAGCTCAGAATGCGTTTCCTCCACATTGCCCACCAGTCCTAGGGTTTCAATTGGCTCATCAAGATATTGTCGGCTTGCCCAAACTTGCTTTTTTTCATTCTCAGTCAGCGGTTGTAAGCTTTTGAGTAGCCAATCACTTCGGCTACTCATGAAAACAATCCCGTGCGGATCGCTCGCGACAAACACACTATTTGGCTGCTGCCAGTTGTCTTCTATTTTACTCAAGTCCATCTTAACCACGACCACACCAAGGACGCCGCCCGCGTATATGATCGGATAAGAATAGTAGTAGCCACGCTTACCCGAAGTCGAACCCAGCGCGTAGTATTGGCTTCGTTCCCCAACGATTGCTTGTTTGAAATAAGGGCGGAACGCAAAATTTCGTCCAATAAAAGATCGCTCTTTACGCCAGTTGCTGGCCGCGATCGTTGTACCCCATTGATCGATTAAATAGGTATCTGCCGCTTCAATCACGTCATTAACGGATTCTAAATACCGATTGGTGAGTTCCAGTTGGGCACTGTTATTTGGATGCAGTAACGCTTGATGGAGAGGGTCATCTTTAGCCAGAAGATTAGGGATATGGGCGTATTTATCGAGTTTGTTTTTAATATGACTAGAAAATTGCTCAAGTTGGGACTGGTGTTTATCAAGCAATGATTGATAACTAGTCTGCCAAACCCAATGACCACCTATGATTGCGCAAAGGAAATAGAAGGCAAAAAAAGTCAGCAGAATCCGGTTTTTTTGCGACATCCTTACACTCCTTAAACCTTTCCTTTGGTCACGTAAGAAAATGTTAATAGTTTGTAGGGAGGATTAGGGATTTAGTTTTCAACTCTGTGGAGTAAAACAAGAGCAAGATCTCTTTTTAGGCTTTTCGATAAAAAAACCGGTCGATTCTCTTGAAAAAGTCGCTATTGTCCCCATTCTAGATATGCTGACGATACTTAGACGGTGTTTGAATCGCATTTTTGAAGAAAAAATGGGTCAGCATTCGAGAATTTAGCGCAGACAATGTCCACATAGTGGCTATTGGCTCGACAGGGTTGCGACAGATCGCTAGAATGTCGCGTCTAAAAATTCTGTCCTGAGGCTAATAGGAGATACCTTTGGTAATTTTATCGAAGATATCACTGATTAGTCCGGTACTGACAAACAGTATCGATACTCGATTTAAATTAGGTGTTCGGACAGAACACTACACAAGGATGAAGCGTAAGCTCCGCTGAGTTTCGCTCATACGCTCGGAAAACCGAGCCACTTTAGAGGTTTATATATAATGCAAGTTACTGTTGAAACGCTAGAGGGCCTAGAGCGCCGTCTAAACATTACTGTTCCAGCTGCAAACATCGAAGACGCTGTAACAGCTGAACTACGCAACATCGCTAAAAACCGTCGTTTCGATGGTTTCCGTAAGGGTAAAGTGCCTCTAAAAATGGTTGCTAAGATGTACGGCAAAGCAGTACGTCAAGACGTTCTTGGTGAAGTTATGCAACGCCACTTCATCGAAGCTATCGTTAAAGAGAAAATCAACCCAGCTGGCGCTCCAACTTTCGCTCCTGTAGAAAACAAAGAAGGTTCAGACCTAGTTTTCACTGCAACTTTTGAAGTTTACCCAGAAGTTGAACTTAAAGGCCTAGAAAACATCACTGTTGAAAAACCGCTAACTGAAGTTAAAGACGCAGACGTAGAAGAGATGATCGATACTCTACGTAAGCAACAAGCTACTTGGGTTGAAGTTGAAGAAGCAGCAGAAGATGGCAAACGCGTAAGCATTGACTTCGTTGGTTCTATCGACGGTGAAGAGTTCGAAGGCGGTAAAGCTGAGAACTTCCCACTAGAAATGGGCGCTGGTCGCATGATCCCTGGTTTCGAAGACGGTATCGCAGGTAAAACTGCTGGTATGGAATTCGACATCGACGTGACTTTCCCAGAAGATTACCACGCTGAAAATCTAAAAGGTAAAGCAGCTAAGTTCGCAATCAAAGTGAACAAAGTTGAAGCTCGTGAACTACCAGAACTAAACGACGAGTTCGTTGCTAAGTTCGGTGTTGTTGAAGGTGGTGTTGAAGCACTTAAAGCTGAAGTTCGTAAAAACATGGAACGCGAGCTTAAGCAAGCTGTTAAGAACCGCATCAAAGAGCAAGCGATTGACGGTCTAGTTGAGCAAAACGACATCAACATACCATCAGCACTTATCGAGCAAGAAATCCAAGTTCTACGTCAACAAGCTGCACAACGCTTCGGTGGTAACCCAGAAGCTGCTGCTCAGCTTCCACGTGAGTTGTTCGAAGAGCAAGCTAAACGTCGCGTAGTAGTTGGTCTTCTACTAGGTGAAGTAATCAAGTCTGAAGAGCTAAAAGCGGACGACGAGAAAGTTAAAGCTCTAATTGAAGAAATGGCTACTGCATACGAAGATCCATCAGAAGTTATTGCTTACTACGAGCAAAACGAAGAAATGATGAACAACATGCGCAATGTAGCTCTAGAAGAGCAAGCAATCGACGCGATCATCGCTAAAGCACAGGTTTCTGAGAAAGAAGTAGGCTTCAACGAGCTACTTAACCAACAACAACCTGCTGCTTAATAAGCAATATCTTGCGTAGAAGGTTGACTTAACGTTAACTATTCTGCTAACAATGGTCCGTATGATAGTCATCATCCGGGCCATTTATTTTAGGGACATAAGAATATGAGCTACCAAGAAAAAAATGCAATGTCGCCAATTATGGACGCGCTAGTACCAATGGTGGTTGAACAAACTTCCCGCGGCGAACGCTCTTACGACATCTACTCACGTCTGCTGAAAGAGCGCGTGATTTTTTTAACGGGTCAAGTGGAAGACCACATGGCAAACCTTGTCGTGGCTCAGCTACTTTTCCTAGAATCTGAAAATCCAGATAAAGATATTTTCCTATACATCAACTCGCCAGGTGGCAGCGTAACAGCTGGTATGTCTATCTACGATACTATGCAGTTTATTAAGCCAAATGTTAGCACTGTATGTATGGGTCAAGCATGTTCAATGGGTGCCTTCCTGTTAGCGGGTGGTGCGCCAGGTAAGCGTTACGTACTGCCTAACTCTCGTGTAATGATCCACCAACCATTGGGTGGTTTCCAGGGTCAAGCTTCTGATATCCAAATCCATGCTCAGGAAATTCTGACCATTAAGCAGAAGCTAAACAAGTTGTTAGCAGAACATACTGGCCAACCTCTTGAAGTCATTGAGCGCGATACTGATCGTGATAACTTCATGTCATCAGAGCAGGCTGTGGAATACGGTATCGTGGATGCAGTGTTAAGCCACCGCGGCGAGTAATTAGCCAGCGCATTTTGGCAAAAATTGATATACACTCATTCATGAAGAGTAAAGGCTAAGAGGTTAGCGAATGACAGATAAAAGCAAAGAAAGTGGCAGCGGTAAATTGCTGTACTGTTCTTTCTGCGGCAAAAGTCAGCACGAAGTTCGCAAGCTAATCGCAGGTCCGTCAGTGTACATTTGCGACGAGTGTGTCGACTTATGTAACGATATTATTCGCGAAGAAATCAAGGATGTTCTCCCTAAGAAAGAATCTGAAGCGTTACCAACGCCAAAACAGATCCGTGAACACCTTGATGACTATGTGATCGGGCAAGATTACGCGAAAAAAGTGCTCGCAGTTGCGGTATATAACCACTACAAGCGTTTACGCAATGGTGATACAACGAGTGAAGGTGTGGAGCTTGGTAAAAGTAACATCCTTCTAATTGGCCCAACAGGTAGCGGTAAAACACTACTTGCTGAGACATTAGCTCGATTCTTGGATGTGCCATTTACAATGGCAGACGCAACCACACTAACCGAGGCTGGTTATGTGGGTGAAGACGTTGAAAACATCATCCAAAAGCTTCTGCAAAAATGTGATTACGATGTAGCTAAAGCTGAACGCGGCATCGTTTACATTGATGAAATTGATAAAATTTCACGCAAAGCTGAAAACCCATCTATTACGCGTGACGTATCTGGTGAAGGTGTTCAGCAGGCTCTACTAAAACTTATCGAAGGTACGGTTGCATCGGTTCCACCTCAAGGTGGTCGTAAGCACCCTCAGCAAGAATTCCTACAAGTGGACACGTCGAAGATCCTGTTCATCTGTGGTGGTGCATTTGCTGGCCTAGATAAGGTGATTGAGCAGCGTGTTGCAACAGGTACAGGTATTGGCTTCGGTGCTGAAGTTCGTTCTAAAAACGAATCGAAGACCGTGGGTGAGCTATTTACTCAGGTTGAGCCTGAGGATTTAGTGAAGTACGGACTCATTCCAGAATTCATTGGTCGTCTTCCTGTGACAACAACACTGACTGAGCTTGATGAAGAAGCGTTGATTCAGATCCTATGTGAACCGAAGAACGCATTAACCAAGCAATACGCAGCATTGTTTGAGCTTGAAAACGCTGAACTTGAGTTCCGAGAAGATGCGCTGCGCGCTATCGCTAAGAAAGCAATGGAGCGTAAAACAGGTGCTCGTGGTTTACGCTCGATCCTTGAAGGCGTATTACTGGAAACCATGTACGAACTGCCATCTGCGACAGACGTAAGTAAGGTCGTGATTGATGAGTCCGTCATCAATGGTGAGTCAGAGCCATTGCTTATTTATAGCAACTCAGACAATCAGGCCGCTGGAGCAGAATAAATTCAGCCGTAATGAAAAAGGAGGTAAGTAATTACCTCCTTTTTTTATTTCTCTTATTGAATCCAAACAATTAGCCCCCATATAAATCGATAAGTAATACGTAAACGTGAAAGCGGAAGAGAGAATTATATGAACTTGGAACGTTCCGAGCGTATCGAGATCCCGGTACTACCTCTACGTGACGTAGTGGTCTACCCGCACATGGTTATTCCATTGTTTGTTGGTCGTGAGAAATCGATTAGCTGTTTAGAAACGGCGATGGAAACCAACAAACAAGTTCTTCTTGTGGCACAAAAGCAAGCTGATACTGATGAGCCTACGGTTGACGACCTATTTGAAGTAGGTACGGTAGCCACCATTCTCCAGCTACTGAAGCTTCCGGATGGCACAGTAAAAGTACTGGTTGAAGGCCAGCAACGTGCGAAAATTAATCACTTTAAAGAGAGTGACTTCTTCCTAGCGGAAGCGGAATTTGTGATTACGCCAGAATTGGATGAGCGTGAGCAAGAAGTGATTGTTCGCAGTGCGATTAATCAGTTTGAAGGCTTCATTAAGCTAAACAAGAAGATTCCACCAGAAGTTTTAACCTCACTCAACGGTATCGACGAAGCGGCTCGCTTAGCGGATACTATTGCAGCTCATATGCCGTTGAAGCTGGTGGATAAGCAGCAAGTACTTGAAATTGTTGATGTCACTGAGCGTCTGGAATTCCTAATGGGCCAGATGGAATCAGAGATCGATTTGCTGCAAGTTGAAAAACGCATTCGTGGTCGCGTTAAAAAGCAAATGGAAAAATCTCAGCGTGAGTACTATCTGAATGAGCAAATGAAAGCGATTCAGAAAGAACTTGGTGAGATGGAAGACGCACCAGACGAGTTCGAAACGCTGCAGAAGAAGATTGACGAATCAAAAATGCCTCAAGAGGCACGTGAAAAGACTGAGCAAGAGCTGCAAAAGCTTAAGATGATGTCTCCAATGTCTGCCGAAGCAACAGTGGTTCGTAGCTACATCGATTGGATGGTCAGCGTGCCTTGGGCTAAACGCTCAAAAGTTAAGAAAAATTTAGCGAAAGCAGAAGAGATTCTTAATGAAGACCACTACGGTCTAGAGCGCGTAAAAGAGCGTATTCTTGAATACTTGGCGGTTCAAAACCGAATCAATAAGTTAAAAGGTCCAATCCTTTGTCTTGTTGGTCCTCCAGGTGTGGGTAAAACGTCTCTTGGTCGTTCAATTGCTTCTGCTACAGGTCGTAAGTACGTTCGTATGGCGCTGGGTGGTGTACGTGATGAAGCAGAAATCCGCGGTCACCGTCGTACTTACATTGGCTCATTGCCAGGTAAATTAATCCAGAAGATGTCGAAAGTTGGCGTGAAGAACCCATTGTTCTTATTGGACGAAATCGACAAAATGTCTTCAGATATGCGCGGCGATCCGGCATCAGCGCTACTAGAAGTACTTGATCCTGAACAGAATAACTCGTTCAACGATCACTACTTAGAAGTGGATTACGACCTTTCTGACGTTATGTTCGTTGCAACCTCGAACTCAATGAACATTCCAGGCCCATTGTTAGACCGTATGGAAGTTATTCGTTTATCTGGTTACACCGAAGATGAGAAGCTGAACATTGCAAAACGTCACCTTGTTGATAAGCAAGTGAAGCGCAATGGTCTAAAACCGGATGAAATCATCATTGAAGACTCTGCGATTATTGGCATCATCCGTTATTACACTCGTGAAGCGGGTGTCCGTAACTTAGAACGTGAGATCTCTAAGATCTGCCGTAAAGCCGTGAAGAACATCTTGCTGGATAAAGACATCAAGTCAGTAACGGTAACGATGGACAACCTAAAAGAGTACTTGGGTGTTCAACGTTTCGATTACGGTAAAGCGGATGAAAGTAACCGAATTGGTCAAGTGACAGGTCTAGCTTGGACAGAAGTGGGTGGTGATCTGCTAACGATTGAAACTCAATCTATGCCAGGTAAAGGTAAGCTGACGCAAACGGGCTCTCTTGGTGACGTGATGCAAGAGTCTATCCAAGCCGCAATGACAGTAGTTCGCTCTCGTGCAGAAAAACTGGGTATCAATACTGACTTCTACGAGAAGAAAGATATTCACGTGCACGTACCGGAAGGCGCGACGCCAAAAGATGGCCCAAGTGCGGGTACTGCAATGTGTACTGCCTTGGTTTCTGCTCTGACAGGTAACCCTGTGAAAGCAGAGGTAGCGATGACGGGTGAGATCACACTGCGTGGTGAAGTCCTACCTATCGGTGGCCTAAAAGAGAAGTTACTTGCGGCACACCGTGGCGGCATTAAGACTGTGCTAATTCCAAAAGACAACGAGCGTGATTTGGAAGAGATTCCTGATAATGTTATCGCTGATCTGGAAGTCATCCCTGTACAGTGGATTGATGAAGTACTGAAAGTCGCACTAGAGCGAGACCCGACGGGCGTTGAGTTTGAGTCTCAAAAATAGTGATGTGCAGCAAAAATAAGTAAAAGTTTACGCTGATAAGTCTAAAAAGGCTTGTCAGCGTTTTTTTTGGGCGCTAAGTTAGTTTCGATAGCTGCCAGCCCTTGACGAATAAGGGATGGAGCATATTTTCTTAACAATGGAACGAAAGTCATCACAAAAATAATCACAGATGACACAAAGGGGAAATTACAGTGAATAAAACTCAGTTAGTAGAACAAATCGCAGAAAATGCAGACATTTCTAAAGCGTCAGCGGGTCGTGCTCTAGATGCATTCATCGAAGCAGTAAGCGGCACTCTTCAGTCTGGTGATCAAGTTGCTCTAGTTGGCTTTGGTACATTCAGCGTTCGTACTCGTGCTGCACGTACTGGTCGTAACCCAAAAACTGGTGAAGAAATCCAAATCGCAGAAGCAAAAGTACCAGCTTTTAAAGCTGGTAAAGCACTGAAAGACGCTTGTAACTAATCACAGCGTTAATTCTGTAACCGGCCATTTGCTTAACTTTTGCTCAAACAATAAGTTTCGAACAAAAATTTACAAACTTCGAGCCGAACTTTCTTAAATTATGCGCATCATACTGATGCGCATTTCTTTTTCTGATATTATTGCGCCATTATTTCTATTAGATAGAAGCAGTAGGCTTCAATTGTGGAGAGCAGTTAAATTATGATGGATCGACTACGCGAAGGCGTGAATAGCATCGCGGTCAAAATTATCCTTGGGCTTATCATCCTGTCTTTCGTATTTGCAGGTGTAGGTAGCTACATCGTTAGTGGTAACAACAACTCTGCAGCGAAAGTCGGTAACACTGAGATTCCTCGTGGTGAGTTCGAGATGGCATACCAAAATGAGCGTAACCGTATGCAAGCTCAGTTGGGTGACTACTTCTCTCAAATGCTGGCTGACCCTGCATATGTTGAATCTTTCCGCAAATCCGTTTTAGATCGAATGATCAATGACGTGTTGCTTGACCAACAAGCAGAAGCTTTAGGTCTGCGAATCAGCGACACCCAAGTTCGTAGCATGATTCTAGACATGCCTCAATTCCAATCTAATGGTCAGTTCGATCAAGAGATCTATCAAGCTTCTCTGCGTCGTGCAGGCTTTTCGCCAGACTCTTTTGCTGAGTACATGCGTCGTGAATTGGTTCGTGAACAACTGCTGAATGCACTACAAAACAGTGAATTTATTCTGCCAGGTGAAGTACAGGCAGAAGGTAAGCTGTTCACTCAAACTCGTGATATTCGCACGATTAAAATCGACTTAGCAGAGTTTGCGAAAAACATTGAATTGACTGACGAAGAAATTCAACAGTACTACAAAGCAAACCCTGACAACTTTACTCGCCCAGAGCAGGTTAAAGTCGCTTATATCGAACTGTCTGCTGAAGCGCTAAAGGAACAAGTTAATGTTTCTGATGCTGAGGTGAAAAAGTACTACGAAGAGCACTTAAACAAATACTCTTCAGAAGAGCAGCGTCGTGTCGCTCATATTCTTGTAGAAGGGGACGATGAAGCAAAAGCGCAGGCTATCCTAGATGAGCTAAATGCGGGTGCAGATTTTGCGACGCTTGCTCAAGAGAAATCTGACGATTTTGGCAGCGCTGAAAACGGTGGTGACTTAGGTTGGATAGAGCGTGATGTGATGGACCCTGCTTTTGAAGAAGCGGCATTCGCGTTGAAGAATCCAGGCGACACGTCAGGTCTAGTAAAGTCGGACTTTGGTTACCATATTATCAAGCTTGAAGAGCTAAAAGACTCTGTGGCGAAGCCATTTGAAGAAGTAGCCGCTGAAATCAAACAAGAAATGGTTGACCAACAAGCGGTTGATCAATTCTACGAGCTACAAAGTGAGCTTGAGCGCGTAGCGTTTGAATACCCAGACTCATTGTATGACGCTTCTCAAGCGGTTAACCAAGAAGTGAAGACAACGGACTTTATTTCTCAAGTTGACGCACCTGAAGTGCTTCGTAACCCTGCGGTAATGCAAGCTATCCTTAGCCCAGAAGTAAAAGAAGATGGCTTAAACTCTGAAGCTATCGAAGTTGCACCTGAACATATTATTGTGGTTCGTGTTGAAGATGCACGTGATGAGACGGTTCTTCCACTAGAAGAAGTGAAAGATCAGGTTATTGCAGAGCTTTCTCGCGTTAAGGGTGAGCAAGATGCGATGGAACTTGGTACACAGGTTGTTGCTGCATTGAAAGAAGGTAAGACAGATGTGCTTACTGAAAACAACCTTGCATTTGGTGAACAAGAGGCAGTAGATCGCCGTTCTCCGTTGGCAACAACGGTATTCGCGATGGCAAAACCAGTCGATGGTAAGCCAGTATATGGTCAGTCTAAAGATCTTGAAGGTAACATTGTTATCATCGAGCTTGATGCTGTAAATGCTGAGCTAGATAGTGAGTTAGAAGAGCAAGTTGCGATGCAAATGCAGCGTGCATCTTCTCAGCAAGACCTATCATCTGTGCTAGCAGTACTGCGCGCAAACACTGACATTGAGTACTTTATTGTGAGCAACTAAGCACAATTAGTGTAATTTGCATGTTAACTAAAACGGACCGCATAAGCGGTCCGTTTTATTTTTGTCTTTATTAACTTCAATCATCAATAAGCATTACTTAAATTAGTGCGCGTTTAAGTGATACCAGTCATTGCGAATATCGGGTCATCTAGGTTTGTTAACTGATAGTGACTTGCTCCCGATGACTAGTTTTAGCCTACTATTTTGGAGATTGTATGTTCAATATGAAATGGATTTTGACATTGTGCTTATTTGTTTTTGCGCCTTTTAGCATGGCTGCGGATTCAGCCACTGACAAATATGAAGGAATTGAAATTACCGTAAATATCAACACGGCCTCTGCTGAAGAAATAGCGACCATGTTGAAAGGTATTGGTGAGAAGAAAGCGCAGAGTATCGTGGACTACCGCGAGGAGCATGGCCCTTTTAAAACGGCAGCAGATTTGAAGAGCGTAAAAGGCATTGGTGAAGCGACAGTTAAGAAAAACGAAGACCGCATTTTACTGTAGCTTGATGTATTTCAGATATTGAGTCTGAATTCAGAACAATATCTGTTTCCCTATTACTGCTTTCCCGAACCAACCCCTCTTTCGTGGTTCGGGATTTTTTAACCGAATAAACGACGGCGAAAGCCTTTTTCCATTAGAGCCATTGTTAACCCACCGAGTGCGCCAAATAAATGAGCATCAATAGCAACGTTTGCGCCGATAAGCGCAGCAGTGCTGCTTGATGGACCATAGATCTGCTCCCATGCTACTTTGGCAATAAGCCCGCCGACCAACAACAAGCTGCTTCTTCTGCTTTCAAAGACTTCTCTGAGTGCCCAGAATCCAAATAGTCCGTGTAGTACGCCAGATAATCCTACGTACACCGACATGTTGGTAAACAAATTCATTGCGCCAACAAATGCGCACAAGAGTGAGAAAACGATAAGGAAGTTGCGAGTGCTTGGACGAAAAATAAAAGTAATGATCCACAATCCTGCCAGGTTCATCCCTAAGTGCGCAAAGTTGGTATGTGTGAGATTTCCTGTTACGATTCGCCACCATTCGCCATGGCGTATATTGTAGCTGTGCCACTCGGTTAGGCTTGCCATTGGTTCGAATTGAAGTATCAAACAGATCACGCTGATAATACTCAGCAAGGTATAAAGGTTCACTCTATGTCTCGTTATTGTTCTCGTTGTGGAAAATCGCAAAAAGCGTGTATTTGCCAATGGATTGTACCGTTGGCAAGCGAGGTAGAACTTATCATTCTTCAGCACACGAGTGAAGAACATCGTCCGCTTGGTACGGCACGGATTCTCAATTTGAGTTTAGATAACTGTATTTGTCTGATAGGAGAGGACTTTTCTGGTGATAATGTCTTAAATCACTTGTTGGCGGATGAATCATATCAACATTTTGTTCTTTACCCATCGGAACAGTCACGATGCATTTCTGAAATCAATCAAGCGAGTCGTAGTGTATCTAAGAAAATACGTTTGATTTTGCTCGATGGGACGTGGAAAAAAGCGTACAAAATGTGGCAGCTTTCTAGCAATTTACATCCACTCCCAACCGTGCAATTACCGAAGCAATTGCAAGGGCATTACACCATTCGTAAGGCGCCCTCTGAGAATAGCTTATCGACAGTCGAGGCGGGTTATCATTCGCTTCGTTTGCTTGAACCCGAGAGAGACTTTACACCGCTTATGCATGCCTTTGAAAAGATGATCGAATTCCAAATCGCCCAGATGCCGCCGGGCGTATTTGAAAAGAATTACTTGAAAGGTTGAGTGTGACTAAAGAACGATGGAAGAGAATAGCTGACGGTGAAGCTTTTGCGCGTGTCCATCGGTCATAGCAGAAATGTAATCGGCGATGACTCTCATCTTATTGCTCTCGCTTTTCGCTTGGCACCACAGTTCTTTTGTATGAACAGGCAGCAAGCGCTCTGGGTCCGCTGTTAACGCTTCAAAAATGTCCATAATAATTTGCTGACCTTTATATTCAACGATCTGGACCTGCGGGACTTGGATAACAAAAGTACTGACAAAGTGTTTGAGTACGTCAAGTGCTCGTGCCATTTGTGGCTCTAAACACGCATTCCAAGACAGTAATGGATTATTGAAAGGCTCATCCACCGCCTTGATTGAAATGCTGGTCAGGAGGGCGTTAACCATACCACCGATGGCATCTTTCCGTTCATGATGCTTACCACTAAATAGCATCTGTCCGATGGAATCGATATGTGCTTCAAACCACGGGTCGCCACAGTCCGCTAATTGACTTGCTGCGCCTTCTTGCCATTGCTGACGTGTCACCATACCAAGCACGATTGCATCTTCTAAATCATGAACGCCGTAGGCGATATCGTCCGCTAGCTCCATGATTGAGCAATCGAGTGATTTAAAACGCGTTTTACTGTGCTCAAACTCCGATTCTGGTTTTGAGCGCATTAAGCTAAGCAATGCCTTGTCGTTGTCAGAAAGCGGTGCAATTACCCAATCAAATAAGTCTTTGTCACAATCATAAATGCCCTTCGCTGGGCTCCAATCTTTGGCTTTTAGTTTGCGTTGATGCTCGGCTGGTTGAGGCAACTTGACGGAGCGTGTTTGACTAATAAGGGCAGGGTACTTGATCAAACCAAGCAGTGTGCGGCGTGATAAATTCATTCCGAAATGCTCAGTATAAGGCTCTAACTTAGTGACGATACGAAAGGTTTGGGCGTTTCCCTCGAAACCGCCATGTTCGCGCATTACGTAGTTTAGAGCGACTTCTCCCCCATGACCGTATGGAGGATGCCCGATGTCGTGCGCCAAACATAATGAATCAATTAAGCTGTCTGATGGCAATAGATCACGAAACTCTGGTTGTTTTTTCTTCAACTGGGCGACGATACCGGTCCCGAGTTGCGACGCTTCTAAGGAGTGTGTTAACCGGCTGCGGTGAAAGTCTTCCAAGCTATTGCCGTGTACTTGGGTTTTTGCTTGTAAGCGTCGAAATGCAGCCGAGTGAAGAATGCGCGCTCGGTCTCTTTGGTACGGGCTTCGATGGTCGTCACGACGTATTTTATGCTCATCATCATGGCGCTCTTGCCATTGCGGGTGTAATTCAAACGACACGATTATCTCCGTAAGCTAACTGATTTCATCTAACGATAATTCGAAACTTGGGGCAAAGGTATTGAGGAAGTAATCCATTTCAGGCGTTCTACGTTCTTGCAAAGTGATGTCTAAGCGTTTTTTTGCCAGAGCGAACTCATGGTTACCGGCGCTTAGTTCTTCGAGACATTTTAAATAGGCACAGATGGAGTCGGCTTGCTTGACGATTTTTGCGTCCTCTCCGTGTGCAGAGTGGGAAAGAAGGTAGGGGGCAAAGTCATCTTGGAACTCTTCCGGTAACATTGAAAGCAATTTTTGTTCCGCTGCCGATTCTATCTTCTTATATTCTTTGGCAATTTCAGGGTTGTAATACTTCACTGGGGTTGGAAGATCACCCGTTAATACTTCGCTGGAGTCATGGTACATAGCAAGAATCGCGATGCGTTCTGGATTAAGGTTGCCGCCGAACTTTTTGTTTTTAATTAGGGCAAGGGCATGAGCGACAAAAGCAACTTGTAAGCTATGCTCTGAAACGTTTTCTGGTGAGACGGACCGCATTAAAGGCCAGCGTTGGATCAGCTTCATTCGAGCCAGGTGAGCGAAAAAATGGCTTTCTTTCATGGCTTTCTCCGTTTCTGGTGTAAAAAAGGAACTCACTAGGAGTTCCTCTAAGCATATGAGAGATCAGCACTAATTACTACCAGTGATTCATTACTGGCTGTAGGTTGATAGGAATCGCTCAAAACGTCCAATGGCGATTTCTAGATCTTCAACGTGCGGCAGTGTCACGATGCGGAAATGGTCTGGTTTCGGCCAGTTGAAGCCGGAACCTTGCACCAGTAAGACCTTCTCTTGTTTTAAGAAATCTAAAACCATCTGCTGATCGTTCTTGATGTTGTACATTTTTGTGTCGATTTTCGGGAAGAGGTACATCGCACCCTTAGGTTTGACACAAGAAACACCAGGAATCTGATTGATCAGTTCATACGCTCTATTGCGCTGCTCTAATAAGCGTCCGCCAGGTAAAATCAGTTCATTGATACTCTGGTATCCACCTAACGCGGTTTGAATCGCATGTTGCATTGGTACGTTTGCACATAAACGCATCGATGAAAGCAGCTCCAAGCCATTCACGTACCCTTGAGCTAGGTGTTTAGGTCCCGTTAGGAACATCCAGCCACCACGGAAACCACAAACACGGTAGGCTTTTGAAAGGCCATTGAATGTCATGACTAGCACATCTTCAGTGAGTGTGGCGACTGAGGTATGTGTTGCACCGTCGTACAACACTTTGTCGTAGATCTCATCTGCGAAAATGATCAGTTTGTGCTGGCGCGCGATCTCAATCACTTCGAGTAGGAAGTCACGGCTGTATACCGCACCTGTCGGGTTGTTCGGGTTGATCAGAACAATGCCACGTGTCTTTGGTGTGATTTTCTTTTTGATGTCTTCAAGGTCTGGGTACCAGTCTGCACCTTCATCACATAGGTAATGAACCGGCTTACCGCCTGATAGTGCAACTGAAGCTGTCCACAACGGGTAATCGGGAGCTGGGATTAGCATTTCGTCGCCATTATTTAACAGCGCTTGCATGGCCATCACGATCAGCTCAGACACGCCGTTACCCACATACACATCTTCGACATCTAGAGAGCGGATACCTTTACGTTGATAGTGTTGAACCACGGCTTTACGAGCAGAGTAAATGCCTTTGGAATCACAATAGCCTTGAGAAGTCGGCAGATTACGAATCACGTCGACTAAAATCTCATCAGGGGCGTCAAAACCAAATGGGGCAGGGTTACCAATGTTTAGCTTTAGGATTTTATGCCCTTCTTCCTCCATGCGCTTAGCATGTTTGAGTACAGGACCCCTAATGTCGTAGCAGACATTATCGAGTTTTGACGACATCCCGATATTTTGCATTGTATAATTCCTAAAAATTCGTTAATTTCTTTATTAAAATACAATAATTTGTTTTTTATTAGAATATATATCTGTAAATTATCTGTTTGCTGGTTAAGTTTTGCTCGTTTGCTATCACAGGATTTTGCAAAAGATCGCATACGACCTTGATTTGCTTTGGGTCTAAACTTAGAGTAGCCGTCAGTTACCATTTATCCTCACATACTACGAGGTTGATTTGTCACAGTTCCATCAAGCCGTAAAGAGAATTATCGAGCGAGTTCAGCAAGCGGAAGGCAATCAAACACGTCTGGTCGAGCCCCTGAGCGAGAAACCTAATTTCTCATTTATTGATTGGCTTGATGCACAACCACTTTTCCCTAAATTCTACTGGCAGTCCCGCGATACTCGTGAAGAGGTCGTTGCACTAGGGCAATTACACGCTTTTGTTGAGCCAGGCCCTGCTTATACCATTCTAGGTGAAGGGCAACGAGTCTGGGGCGGACGCTCTTTTGACGGCCAGCATGAGAAGAATCGTCGCTGTATGCCTTCTTTCTTCTTTTTGCCTCAAATTGAGTTAATTCGTTTTGACCAACAATGGTCTCTCGCAGTTAATATTTCAGAAGATAAAGCACGAACCCTAGCAGGACTGAATAAACTGGTTTGTGAGGTCGCGACCTTAGCTCCGATTTCTTCTCACATCCGCTCTATTGTTCATACGCCAAGTCAGCCTCAATGGAATGAGTTAGTTCATAGGGTTTTGACTGGTATAGAGAATGATGATTTTAAGAAAGTGGTATTGGCGCGTCGCTCTACCGTGCAGCTTGATAACACATTAAGTGCTGCACAATTGCTGAAAGCGAGTTACTTAAATAACCATCATAGTTTCCATTTCATGCTGAGCTTAGACAGCAAACACAGCTTTATGGGTTCTACGCCAGAACGTTTGTATTCTCGCGTAGGGCATGAACTTCATACCGAAGCGTTAGCAGGCACGATTGGTCGAGGGGACAATGCCACTCACGATATGGAGTTGGCGAATTGGTTATCCCAAGACCAAAAGAACCTCAACGAAAACCAATACGTAGTTGATGACATTATTGATCGCCTATCACCGCATTCCGAAGCGGTTGAAGTGGAGGCCGAGGCAAGTTTGGTTAGGCTACGAAAAGTGCAACACCTCAAGCGAAATATTCACGCGAGCCTAAAGACGGGAATAAACGGTGTTCAGTTGTTATCGGCGCTTCAGCCAACGGCCGCGGTTGCTGGCTTACCTCGACAAGAATCCATGCAGTTTATTCTGGACAATGAGCCCTTTGCACGCGGCTGGTACGCGGGGTCAATGGGTTACATAAGCCATGAACGAGCAGAGTTTTGTGTCGCGATCAGAAGCGCGCTTGTGCTCGGTGACCAAGTACAACTGTTTGCGGGCGCAGGTATTGTGCCAGGCTCTGTGGCAGAGCATGAGTGGGCGGAACTTGATAAGAAAATGTCGACGTTACTTACGCTTATTTCTGATCACCCTCCGTTGGGAGTCGCATCATGAATCATGACCAAGCGGTGCTCAATCGAATTTGGTCAGAAACCATATTGATTGAGCTTCAGCGATTTGGCGTTAAGCATGTTTGTATCGCTCCTGGCTCTCGTTCTACTCCTTTAACTTTAGAGGCGGCAGAACAGTCCAATTTTTCTATTCATACTCACTTTGATGAGCGTGGTCTCGGCTTTATGGCTCTTGGTTTAGCGAAAGCTACCCAGGAGCCAGTGGCAATCATCGTTACTTCTGGTACGGCAGTGGCGAATTTATTACCAGCCGTTGCGGAGGCTAGGCTTACTGGTGAAAAGCTGGTGCTGCTCACTGCGGATCGTCCGATGGAGCTCGTTGGCTGTGGCGCAAACCAAGCGATTAACCAGTTGGGTATTTTTTCACATCATGTCTCGGCCAGCTTGAATTTACCAAGCCCAACTTTAACAACATCGCTTAATTGGTTGCTGACCTCTGTTGACGAAGTGATGTTTACTCAGCAGCTGAAAGGCAGTGCTGTTCATATTAACTGTGCATTTCCAGAACCTTTGTATTCCAATGGTGCAAAAGCGGATTATCAAACCTACTTAGACTCGGTAGCCGGATGGCGAAAAGGAAGTGGTAGTTATACCCAGCGTTTTAGCCACTTGTCACAGGCGAAAATCCCGTCTTGTGCGGATAAAAAAGGCTTGGTTGTGATTGGCAGCTTACCGCTTGAACAAGCGAAGTCGGCGCAGGCATTTGCACAAAAGATGGGATGGCCAGTACTTGCAGACCCGCAAAGTGGTCTCAGTTCGGATTGGGCGCATTACGATGTATGGCTTCAACTTCCCGAGTTCGCAAACGAGCTTGAATCTTGTGAACTTATTATCCAATTTGGTAGCCGAATCATCTCCAAACGTTTGAACCAGTGGATTGATAAACAAGTTTCGCAGAGTCAACAAGATAAAGACGTTCAATACTGGTATATCTCGCCGCGTATGGACCGTAATAACCAAAATCATCTGGCGCAAATGCACTGGGTTGAGCTTCCTCAAACTTGGATTTCTCGCATTAGCTTTGAGAAGCCAATATTTGCTGGGTGGGCTGATAGGTTAGCGAATGGAGTTAAGCGAGTTCATCAACGTATCGAAGAAGCTTTCCTATCTGATTCAGCGTCTGCCATTGACGAAATTGCGTTGGCAGCAGACATCAACGAGCGCACTAAAAACGCTGATGTCTTTTTGGGTAACAGTTTGTTTGTTCGACTTGTCGATATGTACGGCAAACTTGATGATGTAGAAGTGTTCACTAACCGAGGCGCGTCAGGAATTGACGGTTTGTTTGCTACCGCATCAGGTGTGCAGCGAGCAAGAGGTAATCCGTTACTGATGTATATTGGTGACACATCAGCACTGTATGATCTCAATTCACTAGCGCTGTTTTCTCACAATAAACTGCCGACGGTGCTTGTGGTCACAAACAATGATGGTGGCGCAATTTTCGATATGTTACCGGTGCCTCATGAGCATCGCACTGCGTACTACCAAATGCCCCACGGTTATCAGTTTGAACATGCAGCCAAACAGTTTGGTTTAAAGTATGAGAAGCCAACTACGTTAGAAATGTATCAAGCAATGGTTGCCGAGCACCTGTCGAGCGGCCAAGGCACACTGCTGGTGGAAGTTAAAACCCCACCAAGCCAAGCCGCAGAGTTGATAAAGGCATTTAATAAGAGCCTGCATGCTTCACTCTGAGCGTTTCTCTCCAACTGAAAAACACCAAAGTGGTGATCTTCCCACTCTGGTGTTTTTGCATGGCCTTTTAGGAAATGGTGCTGATTGGCAAGCTTGTTTGGATGAGCTGACTCAGTTTGAACGAGTCGTTATAGACCTTCCTGGTCATGGTCGCAGTCAGTTTACAAAGTGCAACGATCTCGATGATTGCTGCAAACTTCTTAATTCCACACTATCTTTATTATTTCCTCCGCAACAACCACTTATTTTGATTGGTTACTCGATGGGCGGCCGTATTGCGATGCATGGTATTGCCAATCAATGCTTCTCAGATCTCAATATTGTGGGCGCAATTGTTGAAGGGGGAAACTTCGGGCTTCAAACTGAGTCAGAGAAACAGGTGAGATTGGAGAATGATGCTCGCTGGGCAAAGCGTTTCAAAACAGAACCACTTGAACGTGTTTTGAACGATTGGTATCAGCAAGCGGTGTTTTCTTCACTAAACCATGAGCAAAGACAAACATTAATTGCGAAGCGAAGTGATAATCTTGGCTCGGCGGTCGCGAGCATGCTGATGGCAACATCGTTAGCCAAGCAGGCGTATTTGTTGCCCACACTGAAAAAGCAGAATATACCGATGTATTACTTGTGTGGCGCGAAAGACCAAAAATTTAGCCAACTGGCACAACGTAGCGGGTTGGCGTATCGACAAGTTGAAGGCGCAGGACATAACGTTCATCAAGAGCAGCCCCAACAATTTGCGATGCATATTAAGCAAATAATTCAATCTCACTTTGGTGAGAGTAACGAGAACAATGGGAATCACCATGGCTAAAACAGTAGGCATTTCTGAAGAAGAACTTTACGCTCCGGTTCAATGGAAAGATTGCAGCGAGAAATACGAGGATATTCACTACCATAAATCTGAAGATGGTATCGCGAAAATTACCATTGCACGCCCACAAGTGCGTAATGCATTCCGCCCTCAAACAGTAAAAGAGATGATTGATGCGTTGGCAGATGCGCGTTATGACTCTGGTGTTGGCGTGATCATTCTGACAGGTCTAGGTGAAGACGCATTCTGTTCTGGCGGCGACCAGAAGATCCGTGGCGACTACGGCGGCTATAAAGATGAGCAAGGTACACACCACCTAAACGTATTGGACTTCCAACGCGATATTCGAACTTGTCCAAAACCTGTGATCGCATCAGTTGCCGGCTGGGCTGTTGGCGGCGGTCATGTACTGCACATGATGTGTGACCTAACAATTGCAGCGGACAACGCACAGTTTGGTCAAACGGGCCCTAAAGTGGGTTCATTTGATGGTGGTTGGGGCGCGTCTTACATGGCTCGTATCGTAGGCCAGAAGAAAGCTCGCGAAATCTGGTTCCTATGTCGTTTCTATAACGCGCAAGAAGCGTTAGACATGGGCTTGGTCAACACGGTTGTGCCGCTAGAAGAGCTAGAGAAAGAAACTGTTCGTTGGTGTCGTGAAGTGCTTCAGCATAGTCCAATGGCGCTACGCTGCCTGAAAGCTGCATTGAATGCGGACTGTGATGGTCAAGCAGGTCTTCAAGAGCTTGCGGGTAACGCAACGATGATGTTCTACATGACCGATGAAGGCCAAGAAGGTCGTAACGCATTCAACGAGAAACGTCGCCCAGACTTCGACAAATTCCCTCGTAACCCATAATCCGTATAAAAAGAGGAGTGTTTCAGCTCCTCTGTTCCATTTTTCCTGAGCGCCTCGCCCTCTGGGAGGCTGGTGGGATTGCTCGCCAGAACGCTCAAATATACGGCATTACATAGGACTCGAATTATGCGTGAAGCGAAAATTTATCGTTATATCTTGCCCATGGATAGTGGTGTCATCCTGCGAGACAATAAGCTAACTGAACGTGTTGGTTATGTTGTTGCGCTTTCTGAAGGTGACCAAATAGGGCTTGGAGAAGTCGCTCCTCTTCCTGGTTTTAGTTTAGAGAGCACTGAAGATGCTGGTATTCAGCTACAGGAACAAGCGGAGCGTTGGGTAGCAGGATTGGATGTGGATTACACCAACATGTATCCATCGGTCGCGTTTGGTTTATCGATGGCACAGTTAGAGTTAGCTGGTGGCTTACCCCAACAAGGTAAGTATCAAACAGCGCCGCTGTGTACTGGTGACCCAGACGAGCTCATTCCAAAGCTGAACGAAATGGAAGGCGAGAAAGTCGCGAAAGTAAAAGTCGGGCTTTATGAGCCAATTCGCGATGGCATGCTTGTGAACCTTTTCCTTGAATCTATCCCTCAATTAACGCTTCGACTTGATGCAAACCGCGCTTGGACACCAGAAAAAGCGCAGCAGTTTGCTAAATACATTACTCCGTCTCTGCGTCAGCGCATTACCTTTTTGGAAGAGCCGTGCCGCTCTCCTGGCGATAGTCTCTCTTTTGCTATCAATACTGGTATTGCGATTGCTTGGGATGAAACGTTGCAAGATGCGGTTCGTCGAGAGGATTTCCGTCTTGAAGATCTAACTGGTGTGAAAACGATCATCATCAAACCCACACTCATTGGTTCGGTGGATTTTTGTATTACACTGATAGAGAAGGCGAAGTCACTGGGGATGAAAGCGGTTATTAGCTCGAGCATTGAATCCAGTCTCGGTTTAACGCAATTAGCGCGCTTTGCCCAATGGCAGCTGCCTGATGAAGTTCCAGGTTTGGATACGATTGGCCTATTCAAAGCTCAGTTAGAGCAAGGCTGGCCTAAGTGTGAACTTCCCGTTCTTCCTCTGAAAGATCAGGAGATTGTGTGGCATTCTGCATAGATAATGTTGCGAAGGCACCGTGGAAATATTGGGCTCAAACGAGCCCTTTTTCTATTGCACTCAAGACACCAACAGAAACATTAAACTGGCAACAACTCTCAGTACGTATTGACCAATACGCTCACTATTTGAATGACTTGGGCGTAACGCGGGGAGATGTGCTGACTTTGGTAGGTAAAAACCAAGTCGAAACTCTGCTGTTTTATCTTGCTTCCAAGCAGTTAGGCGCACTTGCCGCGCTGACCATGGTACAACCACTCGATACGCTACAGAGTAAACTTGCGACCCTTTATAAACCTGAACAAACTCGGTTTATCTGGTTTGCTCAGGAGTGCGCTTCGACCTTTTCTGAACATGATACACAAAAACTCAAGGCAACATTGCTTTCACCGCCCTTAGTTTCACAACAAGAGCGTGATGCGGTGATTGAAGATGCCTATCACCATGACAGGCTCGCTTCAGTGGTATTTACCTCTGGCTCGACAGGAGAGCCTAAAGCTGTGGTTCATACACATCGACAACACCTTGCATCCGCAGAAGGCTTGCTGCAAGAGTTCATTTTCACTCAGCAAGATTCTTGGTTATTGTCGCTTCCGCTTTATCACGTCTCTGGATTGGCGATTGTATATCGTTGGCTATATGTCGGAGCGACATTGAAAATCGGTACAGGAAAACTTGTCGAAGATATTCAGGGCGTGTCACACGCCTCTTTGGTTGCAACGCAGCTCAAACGGCTATTGGATGATGATGCTCACTTGTCATTGACGCATGTGCTATTGGGCGGCAGCCACGTTGCTCACGAGTTGGCGTTGCGAGCAACAGGACGAGGGATTGAGGCGTGGTTAGGTTATGGGATGACGGAAGCAGCCTCTACCGTTACCGCAAAGAGAATTGACAGTACCAGTAATGCTGGACACGTATTGAATCATCGTAAGATAAAGTTGGTTGACCAACGCATTTTTGTCGGTGGTAAAACATTAGCGGCAGGGTATTTTCATCAAGGTCATGTTACTCCGTTTCTGGATGAGAAAGGCTGGTTTGACAGCAAGGATCTTGGTGAGTGGCAAGGTGACGAGTTAAAGATCATCGGCCGTGCCGACAATCAATTTATCTCTGGTGGTGAGAACATTCATTGTGAAGAGATTGAGGCAGCATTGAACCAAATTGATGGCGTGGTGCAGAGCATAGTGGTTCCAGTCGAAGATGCGGAATTTGGTCATCGCCCTGTTGCTGTGATTCAGACCAATGATTTGCGCAGCAAAGCGGAATATGACCTGCATTTGCAACCCAGATTAGAGAAGTTTAAATGGCCAGTGGAATACCATTTAATGCCACAAGTGCTACTAGAAAGTGGGATCAAAGTTTCTCGGAAGGCAGTGAAGGAGTGGCTATTGCCATCAATTCAGCATTAGTCAATTTTGCTATGTATTAGTCAGAAAGGGAATTTCGTATCCTTATAACTCTGAATCATAATTATGCTTCTTCGAAGAGAGAAAAGGCATAAGGTTCAGGATGGTAAAGCTAGTATTAATTGCGGCGGTAGCACTACAAATTGGTATTGCAATAAGCAGTGAAGGGCTCGCCCGCTCTCTTGCAGAGCTGACGGCCTTTTTGATCGCTATCGCATTGGTTGTTACATACAAAAACAGCAAACTTGAGCCGTCGTCATCTCAACACGATGAGAAGACCACTAATATCTAAACAATAACCAACTTAGAGAAGTGGTTGAAATTAACACCCACAGAGTTACACCAAACAACAGTGGCTTAGCTCCAGCAGACCTCAGCTTCGAAATTGAAATGCTGCAACCAATCAGGAACAGGCACACCACCAAAGCTTGTTTCGCTCCAACGAAAATACCGTGATAGACCATTTCAAATTGAGGGAAGAAGTCGCTAAACGCGATGGCTGCGCAGTACCAAAAAATGAAATAAGGAATAACTAACTTTTTCGTCCCATTCTCTTTCTGGTCTCTCGAAAAGATCACGGCACTGATCAGTGCGACAGGGATGATCCACAAAGCTCGTGCGAGTTTTAACGTTGTTGCTGTAGTTAGTGCTTCTTCACCGTAGGCTGAGGCAGCCCCAACAACAGAAGAAGTGTCATGAATAGCAATCGCGGCCCATGTACCAAATGTGTGTTGATCTAGCCCTAAAGCATGCCCAACCACAGGAAACACGAATAGTGCGATGGAGTTTAGGACAAATACCGTTGCCAGTGCTAATCCAATCTGTTCGTCTTTTGCTTTAATCGCTGGTGCCACCGCGGCAATTGCACTACCACCACAAATTGCTGTACCTGACGAGATTAAGTATGCGGTTACTCGCTCCAACTTAATTATTCTGGCAATGATAGTGCCTATGATCAGTGTGCCCGCAATCGTGGCGATAATCAGACCGATACCATCCGATGTAACAGAGAGTGCTTGCTCAAAGTTGATGCCAAAGCCTAAACCAATAATCGAGTAGGACAGCAGCTTTTTAGTAAAAGAAGCAATGGGCAGTTCTGAAGGCACAAAACCAAAACTTGCGAGTAGAAAACCAATAACTAGGGCAATAGGAGAGGAGACAAAAGGGGTTAAGCAAAAGAGTAACGCCAATCCAAACAAGAGGTAGTTTCTATTCAAGGTTTTTATTCGCTGTTGTGAATGAAAGCGCGAGTATATCGCACTAAGTGTGGTCAGTTTGTCTTAATGATTTGAACACATGTTCAGTTATTCTAAACATGTGTTCAAATGTATTTTTATCGCCAGTCGCCTCTGAGTTGATGCACTCTATCGAACATCGTTTTTGCCGTTGCTTCATTTGGTGGAACTGGCTGTCCGGCTTCAATTTCTAGCTTTGACCAAAATCGAGTCGGTAAGCCACAACATGCGCGGCCTTTCGCGCGGCTGAAATAGCTTCCCCATAAGCCTTTGAGTGCCACGGGTATGACAGGTACCGGGCTGCGACGCAGAATAATATCAATGCCACGCATGAATTCATTCATTTCACCGTCTGAGGTTAATTTCCCCTCTGGGAAAATACAGACGATATGCCCTTCGCTTAATGCGCTTTCTACATCATTAAATGCACGCCTGATGGAGTTTCTGTTACTCGCTGAAATCGGAATTACCCCAGTTCTGCGTAAAAAGCGTCTTAGTGGCGGTAGGTTGGCGTAATCTTCCTCCATCACAAAACGAATCAACCTTGGGCATACTGCGCTAAGTAGCAAGGCGTCCATATAGCTCACGTGATTACATACGATCAACGCACCGCCTTGTTCTGGCAAGTTATGTAGGTTTTTATGTTTCACTCGATAAATAGTATGAGTTAGCATCCAAACCACAAAACGGACAACGAATATCGGTATTTGCAAAAAAATGTAAGCGGCGACCAAGAAATTCAAAATGGCTAACAATGCAAACAGCTGAGGAATTGTCATCTTGATTACACTCAGGCACACAATACCTAAGATAGCACTGCCGACCATAAACAGAGAGTTAAAGATGTTGAGCCCTGCGATGACTTGTGCGCGCTCGGTTTCCTTTGCTCTATGCTGCATTAATGCGTAAAGCGGTACAATAAACAGCCCGCCAGAGGCGCCAATCATCAATAGATAGAAAAATAATGGCCAAAAAGGCTCATATCTAAAGAAGTCTACAAAGTTATGGAAGATAGGTAGGTCACTTGGAATGGAGGTTGCCATCAAGTACCCAAATACCGTAATGCCAAGTGCGCCAATAGGCACAATACCGACTTCGATACGATGATTCGAGATCCAATTGCAAAGTAGCGACCCTAGCGCGATACCAATAGAAAACAGAGCAAGTAAGAAAGACACCGCACTCTCGGTGCCATTTAGGTAAATCTTGGTGAAATTCGGGAACTGGGTTAGATAGGCGGCGCCTAAAAACCAAAACCAGCTTATCGCCATAATACATTGAAAAACAACACGATCTGATTTTGCGATGGATAGCGTGTGTTTAGTTTGTTTGTACGGTTGCCAACGAAAAGAAAGATTAGGTGCGCTGGCGGCTGCAAAGGGTATTGATCGGCTCGACAAGTATCCCAACAATGCAAAGAGTACGACACAAAATGCGGCAAGGTATTTTGCGTTGTCTGCTGAGGCGATAATTCCAGCACCTAGGGTACCAATAAGGATGGCGATAAAGGTACCAGCTTCAACAAGTGCGTTGCCTGGCACTAACTCTTTCGCGTTTAATTTTTGGGGCAAAAGGGCATATTTAACCGGTCCAAAGAATGCTGACTGTGTGCCCATTAAGAACAGTAGCAGCAAAAGTACACCATAACTTTCGGTTATAAAACCAATGGCACCCAAAAGCATGATGGCGATTTCAAACAGCTTTACCTTGCGAATAAACCATGATTTTTCATATTTATCGGCTAATACGCCAGCTGAAGCGGAGAATAGAAAGAACGGTAGAATGAACAAGCCAGCCGCTAAATTGATGAACAAGTTGCTCGAAATAGGTAGTGCGCTGGATCCCGCGAAGGCGACAAACAGCAGCAAAACGTTTTTAAAAATATTGTCGTTGAAAGCGCCAAAAAACTGAGTAATGAAATAGGGTAGGAACTTTCTTTGCGTAAGTAAGGACGGCTGTCTGTCGGACGACATGGATAATCCTTTGTTACCAGTTTGTGAGGTAGTTAGAAAGCAGGTTACTGATTAATTCTTTACCATCAATTGGTTCACTAGAGAAAAATTTATCATCAACACTGAGTAAAGTAATACCGTGTACGCCAGACCAAAGCACTCGACTCGCTTGAATCACTTCGGACTCGGTACGATGTGGTGCGATTTGAGCCAATAGTGACTCCAGCATTCCTGTCATCCCGTCGATACGTTTGGCATGCCATTCTGGAAGTTCTGCACCATTCATGTTGTGCTCGAACACTAACTGCCAACGGTAAGGGTGCTTTTGAGCGAAATCGTGGTAGCAATAAGCCAGTTCAAATAGAGCTTGATGAGCGTCTTTACTGCTATTGGTCGCCTTCAGTGCTTCTTGGGAGAGTTCGTCTAAAGTTTGCGCGACTACGTGTAAAAGTAACAGGTTATAGTTGCCAAAAATGTTGACTAATGTGCTTGGCACGTAACCAATCATGTTAGCGATTTTACGAAGACTGAGTTCGTGGTAAGAATTCTCATCTAAAAAGTTTTTGACTGTTGTTAAAGTCAAATTCACTAACTCTTCTCTGGTGTGATCGTTTCTGCGCGCCATACTCTCAAACTGCTTTATTGAACATCGTTCAATATGATAGTCAGCTACCTATTAACCGTCAACAAGGCAATATACTCAAGTGACGTCAAGGTCCAGGATTCTGAGCTGTGTCACTGATTCTAATTCAAGTAAAACATCCCCGAGTAGTAGCGAGTTCATTCCCAGCATTTCTAAACGAACCAAGTATCTCGAAGTTAACCGAGAGCAGTCTGTATCTTTGGCAATATTCTGATACATGTCAGCTTCTGTAAGCTGTTTTCATCAACAGGCATACAGAGTATGATGACGTAACAATCATCTTTGGCGTGCTACTGTTTGAAACAATCGTTGTTTCGTCTGATAGAGCACAATCTTAGATAGCTAACTTTAAGGATAACGATGAAACGTTTATTTTCTATTGTTGCTCTGTTGATGTTTACCGTTGCTGTAACGCCTATCGCGGAAGCGAAGAAGTTTGGTGGCAGTAAGTCTTTCGGTAAGAGCTACAAAACAGCGCCGGCACCAAAACAACAGCAACAAAACACCAATACGGTCGGCAAAGATCAGACGGCGAAGTCTTCAAGTAAAAAAGGCTTAATGGGTGGTCTGCTAGGCGGACTTCTTGCTGGTGGTCTACTTGCTGCATTCTTTGGCGGTGCTTTTGAAGGTATCCAATTTATGGATATCCTAATTATTGGTTTGATTGCCTTTGTCATCTATAAATTAATGCGCGGTATGCTAGGTGCGAAGCAGGGCAGTATGAACCAGCATCGTCAGCAACCTGCATTTGGTGGTAACGCATCTAAGTTTGAGCAACCAAACATGCAAAACTTTGAGCAACAGCCAAACACAAATAATGGTGGCTTTGGTGGTTTCGGCG
The DNA here is from genome assembly GCF_024181795.1 of Vibrio sp. Y10_XG_PY6. Taxonomy (NCBI): domain Bacteria; kingdom Pseudomonadati; phylum Pseudomonadota; class Gammaproteobacteria; order Vibrionales; family Vibrionaceae; genus Vibrio; species Vibrio sp. Y10_XG_PY6. The sequence goes on along the minus strand of NZ_JAMZAQ010000004.1, from coordinate 1,097 downwards.
CTCAAACGGACGTACCACATAACTACCCACCGGGCTTTGACCAAGCAGCGTTTATTAACGGCTCTCGTGAACACTACCGAATCCTGCAAGGTGCGTGGAATCACAATCAACTGGAAACCATTGAAGAATATGTTTCTCCAAGCTTGTTTGAAGATCTGAAAGCAGAGCGCGCGAAGCTCGACGGTGAGCAGCATACTGATGTAATGTACGTTGATGCAGAGATCGTCCGTGCCGATTACGATGCAAATAAAGCACAGCTTAGCCTACAGTTTAGCGGTCGTTACCGTGACACAGTAGAAGGTGTTGAAGAAGAAATCGAAGATATCTGGCACCTAGAGCGTGACCTGACTGTGCCTAATGCACCATGGTTAATTGTCGGTATTCAAGGCTAGTCACCTTTAAACCAATTTAGTCACTAATAAAAATCCCGCGCCCCCTGCGGGATTTTTTGTATCTGTCGTTTGTATCTACGAAAGATATTTTTATAAAACCTTCCAGGTGGAGCCTTCATCATAGCTCGCGCTTAACTCTGCCGAATATCTTTTTTGCTAGCTAGTCCTCAAGTGCTTTACTGAATGTTTTTAGCATTCACATTATGATCATTGCGATAAAACAAGGACAAAGTGTTGTTTGTATTATAACGACCAAATCCGAACTTTGGCCATCGGAGATTCGCTTCGGCCCAGTTGTTAAAGTAGGATCCAAACAGAGGGAGAATAGCGAAGAAGCTGGGTTAAATAAGGAAGGGCTTGTTACTTTATCAAGAATCCGAAACGAAAAAAGCCAGCTCAATGAGCTGGCTTTTTCAATATGGTGGAGGGGGACGGATTCGAACCATCGAAGGCAGTGCCGGCAGATTTACAGTCTGCTCCCTTTGGCCACTCGGGAACCCCTCCAGGGTGTTTTATACTTAAAAGATAGTTTCCCAACCTAGCTTCCAAGTTGTTCTTATGTTTAAAGGAAAAACACAAGAAAGAATATGGTGGAGGGGGACGGATTCGAACCATCGAAGGCAGTGCCGGCAGATTTACAGTCTGCTCCCTTTGGCCACTCGGGAACCCCTCCAGGGTGTTTTATACTTAAAAGATAGTTTCCCA
>NZ_JAMZAQ010000003.1:0-540958 GCF_024181795.1 Vibrio sp. Y10_XG_PY6 | reverse complement strand
GTCCCCCTCTTTGGCCCGTAGGCATCATGCGGTATTAGCCATCGTTTCCAATGGTTATCCCCCACATCAGGGCAATTTCCTAGGCATTACTCACCCGTCCGCCGCTCGACGCCGTTATCGTTCCCCGAAGGTTCAGATAACTCGTTTCCGCTCGACTTGCATGTGTTAGGCCTGCCGCCAGCGTTCAATCTGAGCCATGATCAAACTCTTCAATTTAAGATTTTGTTCGGCTCAATGAATACTGAACATTACATAACGTAATGTTTGAATTGACTGTGCTGAATCCGAAGATTCAATGGTCACTTCGTTTCATTGAAACCTAAATTGTTTCCGAAGAAACTATTTGGATTATCATCAACGAGTGCCCACACAGATTGATAGGTCTATATTTTTAAAGAGCACACTTTGAACTTCTTTTCAAAGTGGACAGCCATTTTAGCTAGATAACTTATCGTGTCAAACACTTTTTTAAGTTATTTATCTGCGAGTTAATTCTTAACTCACTGGCCTTGTTGTCTAGACGTCGCTTAACTTGCTTTCCCTTGACAACGGAGGCGCATTATAGGGCGTTCATTAAGGAACACAAGTGCATTTTTAAAAAAAACTCACCTTTTTAGTTCATTCGTACAGAAAACAGGCAAGAGGCTCTAAAACATTATAGAAAAGGGGCCAAATGGCCCCTTGAATGTGATTTTTATCTCATTTCTTATTGTATCCGTGCAATTACTGATGGGCACGAATTTGGTCATTAGTAACGATTAGCTGCACTTTCTTGTCTGGAACAATTTCACCAGAAAGAATCGATTTGGCTAATGGGTTCTCAACATTCTGTTGAATTGCGCGTTTTAAAGGACGCGCACCATATACAGGGTCGAAACCAACTTGAGCGATCAAATCGAGTGCTTTGTCAGAAACCTCTAGTTGATATCCTTTTTCTTCTAGTCGTTTCGCCAAACGTTCTAATTGAATTGAAGCGATGGACTTGATGTGTTCTTGACCAAGTGGATGGAACACCACGATTTCGTCAACACGGTTCAAGAACTCAGGACGGAAGTGTTTGCTAACCACATCCATTACTTCACTCTTGATACCTTGATAGTCTAATGTTGCGAAATTCTCTTGGATACGAGATGAACCCAAGTTCGATGTCATGATCACAACCGTATTACGGAAGTCAACAGTACGACCTTGACCATCCGTTAAACGCCCATCATCGAGAACTTGCAGCAGAATGTTAAATACATCCGGATGCGCTTTCTCTACTTCATCTAACAAAATTACCGAATACGGCTTGCGACGAACCGCTTCCGTTAAGTAACCACCCTCTTCATATCCGACATAGCCTGGAGGCGCACCAACCAATCTTGCCACTGAGTGTTTCTCCATGAACTCAGACATGTCGATACGGACCATCGCATCTTCGCTGTCGAACATAAAGCTCGCAAGTGTCTTACAAAGCTCTGTTTTACCTACACCAGTTGGACCTAAGAATAAGAAGGAGCCAATTGGTCGGTTTGGATCAGAAAGCCCAGCTCGACTACGACGAATAGCATTCGATACAACAGAGACCGCTTCGCTTTGCCCTACCACACGATTATGCAGTACGTCTTCCATACGAAGTAGTTTCTCTTTTTCCGCTTCTAGCATCTTGGATACTGGGATGCCAGTTTGCTTAGAAAGTACTTCTGCAATCTCGTTGTCGGTTACTTTATTACGCAATAGTGTCATTTCCTGCATTTCCGCTTGGGTTGCAAGATCTAACTGCTTCTCAAGTTCAGGAATACGACCATATTGAAGTTCCGACATGCGGTTTAGATCACCAGCTCGGCGAGCAAACTCCATATCCATACGAGCTTGTTCAAGCTCAGACTTAATATGTTGAGTGCCAGAAAGTGCGGCTTTTTCTGTATTCCAAACCTCTTCTAGTTCAGCGTACTCACGTTCTTTTTCATTGAGTTCTTCATTAAGCGCTTTCAAACGCTTTTCACTCGCTTCGTCGTGCTCGTTACTAAGCGCCTGTTGCTCAATCTTAAGTTGGATGATTTTACGTTCAAGCTTATCTAATGACTCTGGCTTAGAGTCAATTTGTAAACGAATGCTTGAAGCCGCTTCATCAATTAAGTCGATCGCTTTATCTGGCAGCTGACGGTCAGAAACATAACGATGTGACAAACTCGCCGCTGCAACAATCGCTGGGTCAGTAATTTCAACGTGATGATGAAGCTCATAACGCTCCTTCAAGCCACGTAAAATCGCCACGGTATCCTCAACGGTCGGCTCATCCACCAGCACTTTTTGGAAACGACGTTCTAACGCCGCATCTTTTTCGATGTACTGACGATATTCATCCAGTGTTGTTGCGCCAACACAGTGCAGTTCACCACGGGCTAATGCAGGTTTGAGCATGTTCCCCGCATCCATTGAGCCTTCACCTTTACCCGCACCAACCATAGTATGAAGCTCGTCGATAAACAGAATGACATTACCTTCTTCTTTAGCGAGTTCATTCAATACCGACTTCAAGCGCTCTTCAAATTCACCACGGTACTTAGCACCAGCAACCAGTGCGCCCATATCTAATGACAGCACACGGCGACCACGCAAACCTTCTGGCACTTCATTGTTGACAATGCGCTGAGCTAAGCCTTCAACAATTGCGGTCTTACCTACGCCAGGTTCACCGATGATCACAGGGTTGTTTTTAGTACGGCGCTGCAATACTTGGATGGTACGGCGAATTTCATCATCACGGCCGATAACCGGATCCAGTTTGCCCTGTTCTGCTCGCTCGGTAAGGTCAATGGTGAACTTTTCCAATGCTTGGCGAAGCTCTTCTGCATTCGGATCATTAACCTTTTGACCACCTCTGATCTTTTCGATTGCTTGGCTAACTTTTTGCTCTGTTAAACCTATCTCTTTGAGTAATTGCCCCAATGGTCCGCGATCTTCTAAAGCAGCAAGCAGGAAGATTTCAGACGAGATATAGGAGTCTTGACGCTTTTGCGCCACTTTGTCACACAGGTTAAACAACGTGCCCATCGAACTAGAGAGCTGTACATCTCCACCGATGCCACTGACTTTTGGTAATCGATCAAGCATTTCACTCAATTTAGAGCGTAAATGCGTTACGTCCACATCCAGCATAGTAAGCAATGGACGAATTGGACTGCCATTTTGGTCAAGCAAAGCCACCATTAGGTGAACTGGCTCGATATATTGATGATCGCGCCCTAACGCTAGTGATTGAGCATCAGAGATAGCGATTTGAAACTTACTTGTGAATCGATCAAGACGCATATCTACCTTCCTAACCTCAACTAAAGGAAATTCTTTTGACAGTTAGAAAGATGGATACTCAGAGGAGGAATTTCAAGGGAGTGAATGAATAAAGATAGCTTTGCAAAAATAGCACTATGCATCTTGGCACTTTAGTGCTTATAACTAATCTTCAATCCAAATAAAGGTGGCTTGCCGACCAGTTTTACCATCACGGCGATACGAATAAAAAGAGGCTTTATCTTGGTAAGTACAAAGTCCAGAGTCAAACACTTGTGTCACTCCAGCTCGATTGAGACGTTGCGTTGCCAGCACCGACATGTCAGCAAACCATTTGCCATCGATATCGCGTGGGATGAATGCTTGATGCGCCTGTGAGTCAAAATCAACAAAAGCTTGCAGAACATCTTCACCCACTTCAAAGGCTTGAGATCCAATGGCAGGGCCAAGCCACGCTATCACTTCACCTGAAAATAACGCTAATGCATTTTCGACAATACCATTTGCTAAGCCGCGCCAACCTGCATGAACGGCGGCTACCTGAGTGCCTTGTGTATTAGTCAATAATACAGGTAGACAATCGGCGGTCATCGCTGAACAAACAACATGGCTTGAAGAAGCAAATACACCGTCCGCATCAAGCACTTGTGTTGTTGGTTCATTTGCTTGAGCCACAACGGTCGAATGTGTTTGGTTTAACCAGATTGGCGCATTTGGCATGTTCGCCTGCTGCGCCAACCAAGCTCGGTTCTTCTCTACTAAAGACAAATCATCCCCAACGTGAGTACCTAAATTTAGCCCTTGATAAGGGCCTTTCGAAAAACCGCCTATGCGTGTTGAGGCAAAAGCTTTGACATTTTTAGGCGCACGCCAATTCGGAATGATTGTCTTCATCTTAGAACTCTTCCGGTAAACCGTGCTCTTCCGTATCTTGACGAAGCGCTTCAGTCATCGCCACCATGTCATCAGGCACAGGGGCATGGAACTCAAGTACTTCTCCCGTAATTGGATGTTCAAAGCGTAGCATTACGGCGTGCAATGCTTGGCGGTCAAAGCCACGGATCATTGCCGTTAGCTCTTCAGAAGCACCTGTCGGGATGCGAGCACGTCCACCATATGCAATATCACCAAGCAGCGGATGCTGAAGGTAAGACATGTGCACACGGATCTGGTGCGTACGACCCGTTTCAAGACGCAGACGGATACGTGTGTGTTCGCGGAAACGCTCAGCGACACGGTAGTGCGTTACCGCTGGTTTACCCATTGGTGCTACCGCCATAAGCGTGCGCTTGGTAGAATGACGACCAATAGGTTGGTCCACTTTACCGCCCGCTGTCATACGACCAATAGCGATCGCTTCGTACTCTCGAGTAATATTACGTTTTTGCAGTGCGCGAACCAGACGAGTTTGTGCAGGAACGGTTTTCGCCACCACCATCAGACCCGTTGTGTCTTTATCCAGACGGTGCACAATGCCCGCACGAGGCACTTCTGCGATATCAGGGTAATGATGCAACAACGCATTAAGCACCGTACCATCTGGCGTACCGGCACCTGGGTGAACCACAAAGTCACGAGGCTTATTGATAACGATAATATCGTCATCTTCAAAAACGATATCTAGCGGGATATCTTGCGCTTCCCAGCGTTCTTCATCTTCTAACTCGGCTTGCAATGTAATTTCCTCGCCACCCATTACTTTGGTGCGAGGTTTGGTGACAACTTCACCATTAACTTGAACTTTCCCATCAAGCAGCCACTCTTTCAGGCGCGAGCGAGAGAAGTCCGCGAATAATTCGGCGATAGCTTGGTCTAAACGTTGACCTAACTGGCTATCTTTTACGGTATTTGTTAATACAATCTGCTGAGCCATATCGAACTTTTTTAAAAACTGTGAGACTAATGCTCACGACTGTGAAAAAATAGACTATTACGTCATTGTATCTGTTACTGGAAAGAAAGTAACGGCAGCTTAAGAAATATTTAGATTCAAGGAACAGACTCCTGATATGAAACGTCAGACTTTAACAGGCCTTTTAGCGGTATCCCTTCTGTTTGGATGTGCAAGCAAAGAAGAAATCGTTCCTGATGTGCCGCCTTCGGAACTGTATGCAGACGCACAGATTTCTCTTCAAAGTGGTAATTGGCTTTCTGCAATTGAGAAACTGGAAGCATTAGACTCACGTTACCCATTCGGTGCCTACTCAGAACAGGTGCAGCTTGACCTAATCTATGCGTACTACAAAAACGACGACCTTGCTTTGGGCTTGGCAACCATTTCCCGCTTTATGCGTTTAAACCCAACCCATGAAAAAATGGACTGGGTACTGTACATGCGCGGCCTAAGCCATATGGCGCAAGATCGTAACTTTATGCATGATCTGTTCAGCGTAGATCGAAGCGATCGCGATCCTGAGCCAGTAAAAAAAGCGTTTGATGACTTCAAAAAACTGCTTCAACGCTACCCGAACAGCCCATACGCAGAAGATTCACAAAAACGCATGGTTGCGCTGAAAAACCGCCTAGCGAACTATGACTTAGCGACGGCTGACTTCTACCTCCGCCGTGAAGCCTGGGTAGCTGCAATTAATCGCAGCCAAGAGCTACAAAAAGCATTCCCAGACACAGAAGCGGCACGTAAGTCACTGACTATCCAGCTAGAGGCCTACAAGCAACTCGGTTTGGAAGACGCAGTAGCAAGAACTGAAAAGCTCATCGAGCTCAACCCTGTGAAGTAACTGAGCTGCTTCAAACTAAACCGCCACCGTTTTTACCGTGGCGGTTTTTTATAATCCGCAATAGCGTCTTCTGCCCTTGCTTGATGATCTACGGGGCTCTACATATGCTTAAAGTTCCCCTCCCCTTTATAAAAGGATGTGAACGTGACGATACCTAAGCTATGCGCAGTTATGCTACTCTTATTGTCTGCTTCCGTTTGCGCACTGCAAATATCACCACTCAAGCAACCTCCTTACACTGGGGATCTCGATGTTATTAAAGAGAAGAATGTTTTACGTGTCCTCGTTTCTGCTGATCTAGGCTTCTATTACATTGAAGGCGGTACACCAAAAGGAATAGGTGCAGAACTCCTGGCGCATTTCGAAAAAGACCTTCGTAAGCTCAAACCGAAACTTAACGTACAAATTATTCCTCTAGCCCGTGACCAACTTCTGCCAGCCTTAGAAAATGGCTCCGGTGATCTAGTCGTCGCCAATCTGACCATTACCAACACACGTAAACAGAAAGTCGATTTTAGTTCACCCATTCTTACTGGTATTGACGAGTGGATAGTCACGAACAAAAGCACACCAGCCATGACTAACATTGAGCAACTGAGCGGCAAAGAGGTTTGGGTACGTGCCAGTTCTAGCTACTTTGAGAGTATTCAAGCACTAAATAAGAAGCTAAATAAAAAAGGCTTGCCACCCGTTGTCGTACATTTTATTGAAGAAACACTGCAAGACTACGAACTGGTTGGGATGCTCAATAACGGCTACGTCAAAGCCATTGTTCTCGATAGTCATAAAGCCAAACTTTGGCTGAAAGTGATGGATGATATTCGAGCTCACCCAGAAATCCCTATTCGTGAAAATGGTAAAATCGCTTGGGCAATGCGGGAAAACAGCCCAAGTTTGAAAGCCGTCGTGAACAAGTTTATTCAGAAATCTCGTTCTGGGACACTGCTCGGTAACGTCATTTACGGAAAATACATCGATAACACAGGTTGGCTAAACAAAGCCCTTAACCCCAACAAAATTGCTCAACTAGAAAAGCTTGCTACGTTGTTTTCACGCTATGGTGAGAAGTACGATATCGACTATCTACTGATCGCAGCCGTCGCTTATAAAGAGTCCGGCTTTAATAACGACCTCGTTGGAAGTCGAGGTGCAGTCGGCATAATGCAAGTTCTACCCAGCACGGCTCGAGACCCTAATATCAATATCAAAAACGTTCGGCAGCTAGAAAACAATATTCATGCTGGCGTGAAGTATTTAGCATTTTTGCGTAAGCAGTACTTCAGTGATCCTGCTATTACGGAGGAAAATAAACTCTACTTTACCTTAGCGGCTTACAATGCAGGCCCCGGGAATGTAGAACGAATTCGTAAACGTGCAGCCCAGCAAGGCTACGATCCTAATGTTTGGTTCAATAACGTGGAAGTCGTTATGCGGAAAAGTTTAAGCTCAACGGTTGGATACGTTACCAGTATTAATCGCTATTACGTTATATACAAACAGCTAGAAAGCTTGGACCAAGTCAAAAGTCTAGAGCGGGTATCACTGGCTCCAAAGGACCCTGTCTTCATGATACCGCTACGAAAAGTCAGTCAAACGCCAGACACAAAAAAGCCGCTCGTACAATAAGCGGCTTTGTAAATAAACTCGTCTGAGAGACTCAGTGACTGTCATCACACTTTACGTATAGTTAAATTTTAACCACCTCTAATATTAGGCCGTAAAACTTCCCTAAAAACGAAGACGTTTTCAGCTGAGTACTCTATCCAATCTACGGATTTACTAACCGATAACAAGCAATTTCACGATAAATCTCAGCAGATCTTGAGTGAGATCACATTCATTTTTCATCATAAAAACCCCGAACAAAATAATGATCTGAGTCACATTTTTTTATACTTAAAGCGGTAATCTGAACTCAACCCATGAGGGATGCAACAGAGGAAAAACACTTATGACAATGAATATCACTGGCAAAAACATCGAAATCACCTCTGCAATCCGAGCTCATATTGAGAGCAAGTTTAAAAAACTGGAGAAATGGCAAGTAGACCTAATTGGTTGCCAAGCAACTTTCAGTGAGGAACCAAACAAACAGAAGAAATTCGAAGCGGTTATTAAAGTTCCTAAAGGCCAGCTCATTGCCTCAGCAACTCACGAAGATCTTTACGCAGCTATCAACGAAGTGGAGCAAAAACTAGAACGACAATTGAACAAGCTGACCCACAAACCTGAAGCTCGACGTGCAAATAAGCCTGAGCTAGTGGAAGAAGAAGAGTAAACTGACCAGATTGAGGAAATAGCGCCGAAAGGCGCTATTTTTTTGCTTGACGCTCTCCCCTGCCTTGCTTATTGTGTTTAAACACTCATAAATTAAGCACTATTTATGCATTTAACCTCACTGTTTATTTTTGACTTCTTTTTCCTCCCATAGTCGGAGGGGCGAACTCGTTTGTGAAAGAAAAGTCAAAAACAAACAGAAAGCCTCCCAAATCGGGAGGCTTTTTTATAAGGAAAGAATTGATGACTGACCAACCTATTTCCCTCGAAGAAATTCGTTTGCGCTTGAATGAGCTGGATGACCAACTTCTCAGCTTATTGTCTGAGCGCCGTAAACTCAGCATTGAAGTAGCCAAAAGTAAAGTACAAACCTCAAAACCCGTTCGTGATGCCGTTCGAGAACAACAACTATTAGTTAAGCTGATTTCTAATGGCCGAGATAAATACGAACTCGACGCGCAGTACATCACTAAACTATTCCATACCATCATTGAAGACTCAGTGCTTCTTCAGCAAAGTTACCTGCAAAACCTCGTTAACCCGCAACAAAGTCGTAAGCCACTTGCTCGCGTCGCTTTCTTAGGAGCCAAAGGCTCTTACTCGCACTTGGCAAGCCGCGAATACTTCAGCCGTAAAAATACAGAACTTATCGAGCTCAACTGCGAACACTTCAAAGAAGTGACTCAAACAGTAGAATCGGGCCATGCTGATTATGGTGTTCTGCCAATCGAAAACACCAGTTCAGGCTCTATTAATGAAGTGTACGACCTACTACAACACACGACTCTGTACATCGTTGGAGAGCTAACTCAACCAATCGAGCACTGCTTAGTTGCGAAAAAAGACATTCGTCTGGAAAACATTAAAACGCTGTATTCACATCCTCAGCCACACCAACAGTGCAGTGAGTTTTTAAGCCGTATGAAAGGTGTAAAACTGGAGTCTTGCGCCAGCACAGCAGATGCAATGCAAAAAGTCCAAGAGATGGATCGTGATGATGTTGCTGCAATTGGTAATGCATCAAGCGGTAAGCTATACGGCTTGCAAGCAATTCAAGGCAACATCGCAAACCAAACTGAGAACCATACTCGTTTTATCGTGGTTGCTCGCAAACCAGTTGAGGTTTCAACTCAGATTCCAGCAAAAACCACCTTGATCATGTCGACCTCCCAAGAGGCTGGCTCATTGGTTGAAACACTATTAGTGCTGCAACGTTACGGCATCAATATGACCAAGCTAGAATCACGTCCAATTATGGGGAACCCATGGGAAGAAATGTTCTACGTAGACTTAGAATCTCATCTTGCTTCGACAGAAATGCAACAGGCACTAGAAGAGCTAACAAAAATAACTAAACACTTGAAAGTATTAGGCTGTTACCCTAGTGAGAACGTAAAGCCTACCCAAGTAAAATTGAGTTAATAGACACCAGTGAGTAAAAAGATCATGGCAACCCAAAAAGTCGTAATCGCATCGCTAAACCCAGCTAAAATTAATGCCGTTCAAAGTGCATTTAACAGTGCATTTCCGCACCAAGAGTTCAACTTCGTTGGCGTCAGTGTACCGAGTGAGGTCGCAGATCAACCTATGACTGATGAAGAAACTCATCGCGGTGCACTAAACCGCGTTAAAAACGCAAAAGTAGAGATGCCAAACGCGGATTACTATGTCGGACTTGAAGCGGGAATTGAAACAAACGTGACGTTTGCGTGGATGGTGATTGAGTCGAATACTCACCGTGGTGAATCTCGCTCTGCGAGCTTAATGCTGCCGCCTAAAGTATTGGACAAACTCAAGCATGCGAATGAGCTGGGAGATGTCATGGATGAGGTGTTTGGTACCGAGAACATCAAGCAGAAAGGTGGTGCCATCAGCCTGCTCACCCAAAACCAGCTGACTCGAAGTTCGGTTTACCATCAAGCCTTGATTCTGGCTCTAATTCCATTCACAAACTCTGAGCACTTCCCTTCAAATTTATAACGCTCATCCTATTCGCTAGGTACGAAAAAGGGCGGATATTTCCGCCCTTTTTAACACGTTATCTTAACCACTTGTGATACCAATACCTAAAAGCGAATTGGAATCACTGACTACTTAGATACCGCAACTTGCTCTAACAAAACCTTGAGTTTGTCTTTCTCTTCATCAGATTTAGACTTTAACTCGTTAGAGCCACGAGTAATAGTGGCAATACCCACGCCAAGCATCTGGCTGATCTGACGTTGAGATAATTCTCCTTTAAGAAGCTCGTTAATAATATTAACGCGTGATATTAATGATTCTCTCTCATCACGTGACATCAGCATGGTTAACAGCATGTCATCTTGCTCACTGTCCATGCTAGTTCGAATTAGCTCAATAATCTGTTGCCAGTCTTTGTACTCGGGTTCGTGCGACATCAAGTTACCTCACTCAATACTTGGTATTGATCTCATGTTGATTCAAGAACGCGCCATCGATACCCAAAAGATCACGGTAATATGTTTCAAACATCAGGATGTTTTGTACATAACCGCGTGTCTCTCTAAATGGAATTGCCTCAATAAAGGCATAAGCATCCACTTTTCCTTGGGTACGCTCTCGCCACGTTTTTACTCTGTTAGGACCTGCATTATAAGCAGCAAGAGCAAAAATACGATTATTATCGTAATCCTCTAATAAGCCTTGCAAATAATGGCTACCAATTTCGATATTTTTGCCCACATTGTAGAGATCCTGCGTACCTTGATAACTCAACTTATATTTACGTGCCGTGTACTTCGCTGTAGCGGGCATGATCTGCATAAGACCACGAGCACCAACTGGAGAACGGGCTTCGACATCCAACGCACTTTCCTGTCGAGCTAGGGACATCATCGTCACGGGATCTATGTTGTGTTTTTTTGCATAAAAGTTAAACCACCAGCGATGCGCAATCGGGAACCTCAGTTCGATATTATCCCACATCTGCGCTTGAATACTCGCGGTCACCGTTAGGTTATGCCAACGCTTAGAAGACGCATAAGCCGCCAACATCGCCTTTTCATCTTTCCCTACGCGGCGCAATAAATGTGCCCATTCACTTTTCGCTGCTGCAATTTTGTCCGTCGCGATCAACTCTTCAATACGAACTAACGAGTCTTGATAGGGTTGAACCACTCGCTTATCAAACTTAACCGTATGCGTAGGGTATTTGATTGATTGTCCAATCGCATTAGCGGCTGCCACACTATAAAAGTTTCGCTGCCCGACCAAAGTCGCTAAACGCTGTTTCCCTGCGATGTCATCACCTAACGCAATTTCACTTCGTCCAAGCCAGTATTGCCAGCGAAGCGACGCTTGCTCTTCTTTATTGAGAACGGCAATCCACTCTTGTACGCCCTTCCAATCCGCGTTCTGAATCGCTAAGCGAATGCGAGTTTCAATGAGCGGTAAGTACTGGCTGGTTTTCGTTTTATCATCGCGCCACTTAGCTAGTGACTCAGACTCAGTACGGGTCAATCGAAATGCGATATAGTCAGCCAGGGCTTGCGCCTTTTCTGGAGAAAACTTCTGCCCTTTAATGACGGCATCATACGCACTCTGCGCTTGACTGGTATTCATGCGAGCTAGCTTTTCCAACGCATATTCGCTTTGCGCTCGATTAAAATCATTAGCCGGTTTTTTCTTCGCGAACTCCGCAACGCTTGAAGGGTTATCAAACAACGCCTTCATTTCTTTCGCTTGTTGCCTTGCCTGCGAGGATTTAGGCAATTTAAGTAAGTAACTCATCAAACTGCCATTACGTGCATCAAACGCCAGTAGCATACGCTGGAGAATTAATTCATCAGTACGTTCACCGGCCTTGTCCCATGCTGCGAATAATGGATCGCACTCATCGGCAATACTTCTGCCACGCAACCACATATGCTCAGCCCCTTTAAACGCGGCGACTTTCTTACCTTGCTCTAACTGAGCCACGTAGAAAATACATTGGTAACGCTCGCCACTTGGAATGACTTTTTGAAACTCAGTAATGGTTTTCCAATCTTTTTGCTTATAAAGATGGTTGAGGTATGGAGCGCGCACACGACGAGAAAAAGGAAACGACTCGTGCTCCGAAATAAATTCGTTCACCTGCTGTGGCGATTTTTCCGGTAACTGTCTAATAAACGTTCGGTAGTCCACATAAGGCGTCAGTGGATAGTCAGAAATTTTAGGACGGATCGAAAGGTATCCGTCGATGTCATTTTTATCTAATAAATCTTGAGCTTGCTCATAAACTTCACGCTGCTTTTCCAAGCTCAGCGCAGCATTAGCACTCAAACTCATCGCACACAGCGCGGCGGCGCAGCATACGTTTTTAGCCAATTCAGATACGTTGAATCTCATTTGTGTCATTTTCCCCAGACATATACTGCCCCAAAGCCTCGTTTTGTTAGCGTTCATGTGATGTTAAGGCAATTTTCACACATGCATCTATTTACACAGAATGCAGATGTCCATGTAAAGCAACTTAGTGTATTAAAAATTGTACTCGTGAAACTTTTAAGACGATGGAGACAAGGAGTTCCTAACTTGTGCAGAAAGCACTTCGTCATTTATAACGAATAACAAAAGTGTATACCCTAACCGTGTAAGTTTCCGGTCAGCTCAAAATAAGAAATCCATTCGAAAGGGAAATTCTTGCAATGCGGTAACAAAAACAAAGCACTTGGTATAAAATGATGGGTTTGAATGACAGTTAATTTAGGAACGATCGGCAATGGCTGAATACGTATATACCATGTCGCGGGTGAGCAAGATTGTGCCACCTAAGCGTCAAATTCTTAAAGACATCTCTCTGAGCTTCTTCCCTGGTGCGAAAATCGGTGTTTTAGGTCTGAACGGTGCAGGTAAATCCACACTGCTACGTATCATGGCAGGTATCGACACGGATATCGACGGTGAAGCGCGTCCACAACCTGGTCTAAACGTAGGCTACCTACCCCAGGAGCCAGTATTAGACGAATCAAAAACCGTTCGTGAAGTTGTTGAAGAAGCGGTTGCTGACGTTGCTGACGCATTGAAACGTTTGGATGCGGTCTATGCGGCTTACGCAGAACCAGATGCAGACTTCGACGCACTTGCAAAAGAGCAAGGCGAACTTGAAGCTCTGATCCAAGCGAAAGATGGTCACAACCTAGAAAACGCACTTGAGCGAGCTGCAAACGCACTTCGTTTACCTGAATGGGACCAAAAAATTGCGCACCTATCAGGTGGTGAACGCCGCCGTGTCGCTATTTGTCGCCTGCTACTTTCTAAGCCAGACATGCTGCTGCTTGATGAGCCTACCAACCACCTAGATGCAGAATCTGTCGCTTGGCTAGAGCGCTTCTTAGTGGATTACACAGGTACTGTAGTCGCTATCACCCACGATCGTTACTTCCTAGATAACGCCGCGGGTTGGATCTTAGAGCTTGACCGTGGTGAAGGTATCCCATGGGAAGGTAACTACACCTCATGGTTGGAGCAAAAAGACGCTCGTCTACAACAAGAAGCGTCTCAAGAAAGTGCTCGTCAAAAAACCATCGAGAAAGAACTTGAGTGGGTACGTAAAAACCCTAAAGGTCGTCAAGCGAAATCAAAAGCACGTATGGCACGCTTTGAAGAACTGCAAAGCTCTGATCACCAAAAACGTAACGAAACCAATGAACTGTTTATCCCGCCAGGTGAGCGCCTAGGTGATAAAGTTATTGAAGTGAAGAACCTAACGAAGTCATTTGACGGCCGTGTTCTAATTGATGACCTATCATTCAGCATCCCTAAAGGTGCGATTGTTGGTATCATCGGTGCGAACGGCGCAGGTAAATCGACCCTATTCAAGATGTTAAGTGGTACTGAACAACCAGATTCAGGCACAATTGAAATGGGTGATACAGTAAAACTAGCATCGGTCGATCAGTTCCGTGACAGCATGGACGATTCTAAAACCGTATTCCAAGAGATTTCTGAAGGTGCTGATATCATTAAGATCAACAACTTCGAAATCCCAGCTCGCGCGTACTGTTCACGCTTTAACTTTAAAGGCAGCGACCAACAAAAAATCATTGGTGAGCTATCAGGTGGTGAGCGTAACCGTGTCCACCTTGCGAAACTGCTTAAAGCGGGCGGTAACGTGTTACTACTCGACGAACCGACCAACGACCTTGACGTGGAAACACTGCGTGCTCTAGAAGAAGCACTACTAGAGTTCCCTGGTTGTGCAATGGTTATCTCGCACGACCGTTGGTTCCTTGACCGTATCGCGACCCACATCATTGACTACCGTGACGAAGGCCAAGTTAACTTCTACGAAGGTAACTACACCGAGTACATGGACTGGTTGAAGAAAACGTTGGGCCCTGAAGCCGCAGAACCACACCGCATCAAATACAAGCGTATTGCGAAGTAATCGCAACCCGCAAAGTTTGATTGTAATTTGTACAAAGGCCGCTATCATAGCGGCCTTTGTTTTCTTTGTTATAAAAAAGAGCTCATTAGCCCGTCTCGTTCGTTAAGAACATGACATTGCACTTGCGTCACTCTGTAGCGACCTCGACACTTTTCAAACAGCAATCGAACATTTTTTGTTCGCATTGATATACTATTCAATTCTGTTTGAAGACATGACGAGAAAATGCACATGGCAGAGAGACGACGCTTTTCACGCATTCTCCATCAAGCGCCAGCGAAGGTAGAGCAACGTGACTTGGCAATTGAAGCTAGGATTCAAGATCTTTCCTTACATGGTTTACTCATGAAAGTGGAAGAGACTGAGGCTTTGGATCCAGCCCTTCCAACCCATGTTACTTTTTCATTTGATCAATCCGAACAAGTGATTACGTTAAAAGCGCAAATTGTGGATGTTTCTAAGTGTGAGATTAGGTTAAAGATCATCAAGATAGACATCGAGAGCATTAGCCAACTAAAACGATTTATAGAATTGAATGTAGGCAATAACGACCTTCTGAACCGAGAGTTAGAACATCTCTCTGATTTAGGAGAAAAATAAATGAACGCCTATTTAAGTAACAATAACTATGTCTAAAAAAATCATCATGCAGATCCCGACGAAAGACGGCGATCAGCAGTTCTATTTGGGCCGCAGTTCGGTCCTAGCAGTATTTGCTTCGGTATTGGCATTACCCGCCGTCGTTGGTGGCGCGTGGTATCTCAATCAACAGCAGATACACAATAAAGACGAACTAACACAAACCATCGCCAAACTAGAAAGTGAAAAGGCCGAAATCACCGCGCTTTATGAAGAGCAGCTTGATACCAACCACTCGCTTTCTCAGTCATTGACCGATAAAAACAATCAAATTCAGCTATTAGGAAAACGGGTATTCGACGTCGAATCGGTTCTAGGTCTCGCTGACGAAGAGCTGATGATCGATGAAAACAACATGGCGTTAGAAGAGCGAATTGATGCAGCAGCTATCGATTCCGCGGTTCGAGCAACCATGTTTCGTTTGATTCCAAATGATAGCCCAGTGACATACCAACGTATTTCTTCTTCCTACGGCAGTCGCATTAATCCTATTTCAGGTAAACGACACGTTCATACTGGTATCGATCTTACCTGTAAACGAGGAGAAGAAATCCTCGCACCTGCAGACGGAGTGGTGGAAACCGTTCGCCCGAGTAATCGTGGCTATGGCAACTATGTCACTATTCGTCACTCATTTGGCTTTATGAGCTCCTTTGCTCACTTACAACGCTTTAAAGTGAAAAGCGGCCAATTTGTCAGTAAAGGCGATGTGATTGCTCAATGTGGTAGTTCAGGTAATTCCACTGGCCCGCACCTGCATTATGAGGTGCGCTTTCTTGGGCGAGCACTCAACCCTCAATACTTGATGGAGTGGACACCTGAAAACTTCAATTATGTATTTGAAAAAGAGAAAAAAGTGAAATGGGGCCCTTTAGTTCAATTGATTGATAATGTCGTGCGTCTGCAAGTCAATTTAACCAACTCCCCCTATCGCGACACCAGTATCAATACAGTATCAAGTGAAGATACCAGCAATACCGCGACTAATTGATTTATCTCTCGACACAAAAAAGAGCAGCGTAAGCTGCTCTTTTCGTTTCGGGCTCCGCACGGATAGATAACCCGCGATTAACCGCGATGAATATTATCATTCGCCTGTTTGAGTAAGTTTTGGCTCTCATTCATAAATTGTTGTGAATAATCACCAAACCACTCACTCACCTGCTCAAAGCTTTCGACAAATTTGGCTTTATCTTTGCTATCCAAAATCGCAAGTGCTTCGCCGAAGCGTTGGTGAAATCGCTTAATCATGTCGATGTTTTCTTGCGATGAGAGAATGATGTCACCGTAAAGGTTTGGATCTTGCCCAAACAGACGCCCTACCATCGCCAACTCCAAGCGGTAGATTGGTGAGCTCAACTTTAACAGTTGCTCAATGTTCGGGTTCTCTTTGCTTAGATGCATGCCGTAAGCAAATGAGGTGAAGTGACGCAGCGCTTGGATTAACGTCATGCCATGATCGTGCTCTTGCGCATCAATCTGACACAAGCTCGCGCCCCAAATACCAAACTGTTGCAGCAACCATTGGTATTGATCATTTCCACGCCCATCACAGTACACAATCACCTGCTTGGCAAGGCTCGGCACATCTGGACCAAACATTGGGTGTAAACCAACTACCGGTCCTTGGTGCACATTCAACATTGCTTGCAGTGGCTTAGATTTGATAGAAGTCAGGTCACACAAAATGCAGTCTTGTGGCAGATTACCTAGCTTTTCAATCACACCTTCTGTTAGGTGAATCGGCACAGTAACCACCACCAGGCCCGCATCTTTTAGGATGTCATCCGCACGATCCCAGTCTTTGCTACCAAGCACTTTGACTTGATAACCAGATAGCTTGAACATACGTCCAAACAGGCCGCCTAACTGGCCATTACCACCAATAATGACCACTGAGCGTAATTCAGGGTTCAAACACTTAAAACCGGAGTCTTTTTCACTGGCATAAGACTCACGCATGGTACGACGCAGAATATCTTCAATAAGCTGTGGAGGAATTCCCATTTTCTCAGCTTCTGCTCGGCGAGAAGCCAGCATCGCCGCTTCACGATCAGGGGCATAAATAGGCAAACCATGTTCGCTTTTTACTTCGCCAACTTTCTCTACCAGCGCCAAACGCTGAGCTAATAGCTCCAACATTTGCTTGTCGACTGCATCAATCTGATCGCGTAATGCGTTAAGTTCAACTGCCATTGATGTTCCTTAAATCCTGTATTAATTAGCCTTTAAACGATTTTCTAAGAAAGGCACTAGCTCTTCATGTGCATGACGTAATAGTGCCTCAGTTGAATCCCAATTGATACATGCGTCAGTGATAGATACACCGTATTTCATCTCTTCAAGAGCTAAGTCAGAAGATTGATTTCCTTCATTGATATGGCTTTCAATCATAAGGCCGATAATGGACTTATTACCTTCACGGATTTGGTGAATAACATCTTCTGCGACTAATGGCTGGCGACGGTAATCTTTACGTGAGTTGGCGTGACTACAATCCACCATTAATGATGCATCAAGGCCAGATTTCGCCATTTCTTGCTCACACTCAGTAACTGACACTGAGTCGTAGTTAGTTTGCTTGCCACCACGTAAGATCACGTGTCCATTAGCATTACCCTGAGTGGTCAATAGCGCTACTTGTCCCTCACGGTTAATTCCCATAAAACGGTGGCTAGAAGACGCAGCTTGCATCGCATTGATTGCGGTTGCCAAACTGCCATCCGTGCCATTTTTAAAACCGATTGGCATAGACAGGCCACTTGCCATTTCACGGTGAGTTTGTGACTCCGTAGTACGTGCGCCGATCGCAGCCCAACTAAAAGTATCCGCCAAGTATTGTGGGCTAATTGGGTCCAGAGCTTCAGTCGCGAGCGGGATTTCCATCTCTGCCAATTCCACTAGCAGTTCGCGTCCAACATGCAGACCATGTTCAATATCGAAGCTGCCATCGAGGTGCGGATCGTTAATCAGCCCTTTCCAGCCGACCGTGGTGCGTGGTTTTTCAAAGTAAACACGCATAACAATATACAGTTGGTCACTTAGTTGTTCAGAGAGCGCTTTAAGACGTTTTGCGTAATCCTTCGCCGCTTCCACGTCGTGGATAGAACATGGACCACATACAACCAGCAGGCGATGATCCTTTTTATGAATAATATTAGCGATAGTTTGGCGAGACTCTTGAATAAAGCGGCGCGCTTTTTCACTCAAAGGAAGCTTGGTTTTTAGCTCCTCTGGGGTAATAAGAACCTGTTCCTCACTAATATTAATATTGCTCAACTCACTTTTCTGCATAACTCTAACCTGTATATTTATTTTTACATCCAACCAAATCCTTGGTGAGACAACTAAGCTTTAACGACAAGATAACAGGCTAAAAAAGAAAAACAAGCGTACACAATAAAAAACATTTGGTGTAAATTTTTATTTACACACAAATAAAAAGCCAAAGTATAATTAACTTTGGCTTCTAATCGGTGTTTTGAATCGTTTACAAGAGGTTTAGCTGGTCAAGCGTTTCATCGCTTCACTCGCCGCTTTCCACTCTTGAGATAACTTGAGATCGCTTAGAGAAAACGACTGTTTTTTCAGTAACGCATCCGCCAGTGGCACTGTTGATACTGGCAAGTTATCCAACACCTCAATGTGTGCTTCACGCTTATTACACATCAATAGCATATCGCAACCGGCTTTCAAGACTTGAACCCCACGCTCGGCAGGACTACCCATGATTGCAGCGCCTTCCATCGTCAGATCATCGGAGAAAACCAAGCCTTTAAAACCGAGTTGCTGTCGCAAAACTTGTTTCAACCAGTATTCTGAACCACTCGCAGGCTGAGAGTCGTAGTTCGGAAAAATCACGTGAGCAGGCATCATGGCATCTAAAATACCGGCATCAATTTGCGCTTTAAAGATAGCCATGTCTTGTTCAAAAATGTCGCTGCGCTCGTCGTATGGCGTTTCTAAGTGTGAGTCAGCAATCACACCACCGTGACCCGGGAAGTGTTTGCCTGTTGTTGCCATTCCAACGCTCTTCATGCCCTGCATGTAAGCGGTGCTTAATCGAAGAATGGTATCGGCATCTTCGCCAAATGCTCGGTTACCGATCGCTTTACATTGATGACCTTTATCGAGCACGGGTGCAAAGCTTAAATCAATGTCGTGTGCTATCAACTCCGCTGCCATTAGCCAACCGCCCATACGTGCTAGCTCTTCGCCATTTTGATGTTTGGCGTATTCTTCGGCTGCAGGGATCAACGAGAAACCTTCACGGAAGCGTTGTACTCGCCCCCCTTCTTGATCCACACCGATCAAAATCGGGCGCTTGGCAGCCTTGCGGATTGATTGAGTAAGTGCTTGAAGCTGTTCACTATCATGATAGTTGCGAGCAAATAGAATTAAGCCACCAACCGTAGGATGTTCCAGAATTTCTTTGTCTTCAGCGGTCAGTTCATAACCCGCGACGTCAACCCATAACGGTCCCATGTTTTCTCCTCAAAATCGGCTGAATATCTCGTATTCGATGAGGTTATTCGCTTCAGATTTGCTTTACAATAAGTGAATGAAGAATTGACGAGATCGGCTATGAAATTTAACGAACTGTACATTGGTGTGATGTCTGGAACGAGTATGGACGGCGTTGATACCGCTCTGGTTGAAATAAGTGATGAGCACGTTCGTCTGGTTGCGCACGACGATTACCCAATGCCCACAGCACTGAAAGAAATGCTGTTATCTGTTTGTACCGGTCAAGCCACAAATTTAAAAGCCATAGGTGAATTGGATCACCAACTTGGCCACCTCTTCGCTGACGCCGTTTTACAACTGCTCAATAAGTCTGGCTACGTCGCGGAACAAATTCGTGCGATTGGTAATCACGGCCAAACGGTATTCCACCAACCTACTGGAGAGTTACCCTTTACCACTCAGTTGGGTGATGCCAACATCATCGCAGTGAAAACAGGGATTGATACGGTTGCAGATTTTCGACGTAAAGATATGGCGCTAGGTGGTCAAGGTGCACCGCTGGTTCCCGCTTTTCATAAAAGTATCTTTGCCATGCAAGATTCCACCACCGTCGTGCTGAACATCGGTGGCATTGCCAACATATCTGTACTGCATCCCGAGCAACCAGTCATTGGCTATGACACAGGTCCGGGCAACATGTTGATGGACGCGTGGTGTGCGCTGCACACTGGGCAAAGCTTCGACAAAGATGCACAATTTGCACTGAAAGGAACGGTAAACGCTACTTTGTTGACTCAATTACTTAAAGAAGCTTACCTCGCCATGCCAGCACCTAAAAGTACCGGGCGAGAACTGTTCAATATTGACTGGCTGCATCAGCAACTGGCTCATTACAATTTACCAACCGAAGACGTACAGCGTACACTCTGCGAATACTCTGCGATTACCATTGCCAACGAAGTCGACAAGTTTTCTCATGGCAGCACGCCTCAACTATTGGTCTGTGGCGGTGGAGCAAGAAACCCACTTTTAATGCAGCGATTGACTAAGTTATTGCCACAATGGCACGTTGCGACAACGGCAGAAAAAGGCGTTGATGGTGACTACATGGAAGCCATGGCATTTGCTTGGCTTGCGCAGCGCTATATTCATAGCCTCCCTAGCAATTTACCGGAAGTCACAGGGGCAAGTCGTCTCGCTTCACTTGGCGTACTCTACTCAAAAAATTAATCACGAAGGCTTAAATTACTATGACAAATGACGCGCTTATTGCGGCTCTTTCTCACCTTGTCTCTGAAGGTCGAAATCCTGAAACAATGGATATCGATCTTCTTCCTTCATTAGATATTGTGCAGCGTTTAAACCAACAAGATAAACTCGTCCCAATTGCGGTCGAGAAAGTGCTACCAGAGATCGCTCAAGCCGTTGATAAGATCACGGAAGCATTTAAGGTCGGAGGTCGGTTGTTTTACATCGGTGCAGGCACCAGTGGTCGGCTCGGTGTCTTGGACGCTTCAGAATGCCCACCAACTTTTGGCACGGATCCAGAGATGGTCGTTGGTATTATTGCGGGTGGAAAAGAGGCAATGTTCCGCGCGAAAGAAGGGGCAGAGGACGATCCTGCACTAGGCGAGCAAGATCTCAAAGAGAATGCACTAACACAACGCGATGTCGTCGTTGGTATTGCGGCAAGTGGACGGACACCGTACGTGATTGGTGGCTTAGAGTATGCGAACGAGCTTGGTGCCACCACTGTAGCACTATCTTGTAACCCAGACTCTCCGATTGCAGATATTGCCGATATTGCGATCAGCCCCGTTGTTGGACCTGAAGCGTTAACGGGATCCACTCGCTTAAAATCAGGGACGGCGCAAAAGCTCGTACTGAACATGCTCACTACTGCAAGCATGATTCGCCTAGGCAAAAGTTATCAGAACTTAATGGTAGATGTGAAAGCGACGAATGCAAAGCTAGTTGCAAGAGCGGCTCGTATTGTTATGCAAGCAACAGATTGTACTAACCAAGAGGCTAAAACGGCTCTCAAAGAAACGGACTACGACGCCAAGTTAGCTATTTTGATGATTTTAACCGGGCTGGATAAAGAAAGCGCGACTGAGCAACTGAAAGCCAAACAAGGATATTTAAGAAAAGTCGTGATCGATCAAGCGAATCAATCTTAATCAATAAAGCGCCTCACTTATTTAAAAGTCAGGCGCCTTTTATGGCTTAATTTAGTAGTTCAATCGTTCAATGTGAGTAATACCGACTTTACCTTCAAGGTCGCTGAACATATGAACCATTGCTGGGTATGGTTGTGCTCCAGGGTAGACAACTTCTGCATTACAGAAAAACGCATAGTTTTGTCCGGCTACGACTTGAGTAGCCACAACCAAAGGGGAATATTTGACGCCGACAAACCCCTCGATACCTTTAGCAAATACTTCTTTATCCTCTGCTTTGAGTTCATTAAATGGACTCCAGCCACCAGCCATTTGCGTTGACATAATGTGATTCCTTTTTTCTGTGCTCACTATCAAGCAATATGAACATGGTTTAATAATGGGAATTTTGCCACAATTATGTTTTGGACGGTATCACAACGGCTTTATTGACTATTAATTTGAGTACTCATTCCAGCCACGCTGCCATTCCATACGGAATTTTTGTGCTTGCTCAGTACCCTCACAAACCCCTTCATAATACTGACCAGATAGCCCCATTTGATACGCAAAAGCAGGGTTGCAGTATTCACGTAGCCCCTCTAAATAACCTTGGTCGTAATCACTTTGCTTAACGCTACCCAACTCACGCAGCTCGCTCATCGTGCGTGATGTATGTCCGGCTACACCATCTTGATATCCGATCTGATGCCAATCTCCTGACTTGGCAAGATCTTCCGTCGTTGCAGCGCATCCTGCAAGTAAAGCCAGCGCCAAACCTAACGTTGCCTTTTTCATGGTTCTTCCTTAAGTAATTGTTTTCAAAAATAAGCTTACCACTAATTATTGGCGTTTGCCGCTTAGCTTGCAGATTAAACCACTGACGCCTCGAATCAACCGCTCACTACTGCAATCAACCGTTCGCCAATTTTAAAAACCGCTCAAGCAGTATATCGACCACTCAGTGCTCTATTCGACCACTCATCTACTAACCGAATGCATTTAACACAAGTGACGCATAACATGCATCCTGAGATTAAAAAATTACCCTACCCAACTAAGACCAAGGACAATTGCTATGATGTGGTTTCTAACCTGTGTCGCAGCCCTAATCGGCGGATACTTCATCTACGGCGCTTTCGTCGAGAAGATTTTCGGCATCAATGAAAAACGCCAAACGCCTGCTCACACCAAATCGGACGGTGTTGACTTCGTTCCAATGTCAACAAAGAAAGTTTATCTAGTTCAGCTACTTAACATCGCTGGTGTTGGTCCAATTTTCGGCCCAATCATGGGTGCACTATACGGTCCAGCGGCAATGCTTTGGATTGTTGTCGGTTGTATTTTTGCTGGCGCAGTACACGATTACTTCTCTGGCATGCTTTCAGTACGTAACGGCGGCGCATCTGTACCTACTATCACGGGTCGCTACCTAGGTAATGGCGCAAAACACTTTATGAATATTTTTGCCATTGTCCTACTGCTTCTTGTTGGCGTAGTGTTCGTTTCTGCTCCTGCAGGCATGATTACTAACCTCATCAATGATCAAACAAGCTTGAGCGTAAGCATGACGACTATGGTTATCGCTATCTTCGCTTACTACATCATTGCGACGATTGTTCCTGTCGATAAAATCATTGGCCGCTTCTACCCACTGTTTGGCGCTCTACTTATCTTTATGTCTGTTGGTCTAATGACAGCCGTTGCGTTTTCTAGCGAACACACAGTAATGGGTGACTTCCAAGTTTCAGACATGTTCTCGAACCTTAACCCAAATGATATGCCACTATGGCCAGCACTGTTCATCACTATCGCATGTGGCGCGATCTCTGGCTTCCACGCGACTCAGTCTCCACTGATGGCGCGTTGTATGGAAAACGAGAAAAATGGTCGTTTCGTCTTCTACGGAGCAATGATTGGTGAAGGTGTTATCGCGCTAATCTGGTGTGCTATCGCTCTGTCTTTCTTCGGCTCTCTAGACGCACTATCAGAAGCTGTGAAAAACGGTGGCCCTGGTAACGTGGTATACAGCGCATCATTTGGTCTGCTTGGTGTGTTCGGTGGTATCCTTGCGTTCCTAGGTGTGGTTATCCTACCAATTACGTCTGGCGATACAGCATTCCGTTCAAGCCGTCTGATCCTTGCTGAATACTTCAACATGGAACAAAAGACGCTACGTAACCGCCTACTGATGGCACTTCCACTGTTCGTTATCGGCGGTATCTTAACTCAAGTAGACTTCGGCATTATCTGGCGCTACTTCGGTTTTGCAAACCAAACAACAGCGGTAATGATGCTTTGGACTGCGTCCGCTTACCTACTACGTCACAACAAGCTGCACTGGATTACCACTATCCCTGCTATCTTCATGACCACGGTATGTGTCACGTTCATCTTAAACAACAGCTCGCTAGGTTTTGGCCTGCCAATGCAACTATCAACTATCGTCGGTATTGTGTTTGCCCTAGCAGTGACTGGTTACGTTATCAAAACCTCTAAGGGTAAAGGTGAAACTGAACTGGCTGACGAAGAGAAACCACAAGCCGTATCAGAAACAGCGTAATACTCGTCACATCCGAGTGACTAAGATAAGAGCCTGCCAATTGCAGGCTCTTTTTGTTTTATACCCAAGTCACTTTAAGATTCAGAACTCGGAGCGCAGCACCACGTATTAAGCTGTCTTTATTTATCTGAGCCAAGTATCTTGAGGTGACTTAGGTATACAATAACAACATTGATTCTAGGTTAGGTTCACTATGGAACTGGTCATTTCCCTTTTACAACAGATGTGTGTTTACTTAGTTTTGGCTTACATGCTAAGTAAAACGCCAATCATCTTACCTTTGCTGAGTATTTCTTCGCGCTTAAGCCACCGCCTAATTTGTTACGTACTTTTTTCTGGCTTTTGTATTCTCGGCACCTATTTCGGTCTGCACATCAACGATGCTATTGCTAATACTCGTGCGATCGGCGCGGTCATGGGCGGGCTGTTTGGTGGACCTGTTGTAGGTTTCGCCGTCGGATTTACTGGTGGCATCCATCGATACTCTCTTGGTGGCTTTACTGACCTAGCCTGCGCAATTTCAACCACCGCCGAGGGCTTAATTGGTGGCTTGCTCCACGTTTATCTTATCAAGCGAAATAAAGGCGCATTGCTGTTTAACCCAAGCGTCGTATTCAGCGTCACGTTTGTTGCAGAAGTGGTGCAAATGATTTTGCTGCTCGCCGTCGCTAAACCCTTTGATCAAGCCTATGAGCTGGTGTCTGCCATTGCAGCACCGATGATCATCGCGAACTCATTTGGTGCGGCATTGTTCATGAGTATCCTGCAAGACAGAAAAGCGATCTTTGAAAAGTTTTCTGCGACGTTTTCGCGTCGAGCACTCACCATTGCTGATCGCTCAGTGGGAATTCTAAGCAACGGCTTCAACACCGAAAACGCAGAGAAAATCGCACGTATTATTTACGAAGAGACCAAAGTGGGCGCTGTCGCGATTACCGACCAAGAAAAAATCTTAGCGTTTGTGGGCATTGGCGATGATCACCATAAACCGAACACGCCGATTTCATCGCAAAGCACATTGGATTCCATGGAGAAAAACGACATCATTTATCTTGATGGCGCAGAACGTCCATACCAATGTTCCATCGCAAAAGACTGCAAACTTGGCTCCGCGCTGATCATCCCACTACGTGCGGGAAAAGAGGTCATTGGCACCATTAAGCTGTATGAACCGAAGCGTAAATTGTTCTCTACGGCCAACATGTCAATGGCGGAAGGGATAGCTCAGCTTCTCTCTAGCCAAATCTTGTATGGCGACTACCAACAACAACAAGCCTTACTCGCTCAAGCAGAAATCAAACTGCTTCACGCTCAGGTGAATCCACATTTTTTGTTTAATGCACTCAATACCATTAGTGCGATTACTCGTCGTGATCCTGATAAAGCACGTGAGCTGATCCAAAATTTATCGCACTTTTTCCGTAGCAATTTAAAGCAAAACATTAATACCGTGACGCTAAAAGAAGAGCTAGCGCATGTGAACTCGTACTTGAGCATCGAGAAAGCCCGCTTTACGGACCGCTTAGAGGTTGAAATCGATATTCAGCCTGAATTGCTGGACATCAAATTGCCAAGCTTTACACTCCAGCCTTTGGTTGAGAATGCCATTAAGCACGGCATTTCAAACATGCTTGAAGGTGGTAAAGTTCATATATACAGCGAAGCACACCCACAAGGTCATTTGATTACTGTCGAAGACAATGCAGGCAGTTTTGAACCGCCAAAAGAAAACCACTCCGGGCTAGGTTTGGAAATTGTCGACAAACGTCTCACTAATCAATTTGGGCGTGATGCATCGCTAAAAATTACGTGCGAGCCACATCAATTTACTAAAATGAGCTTTATCATTCCCCCAAAATCATAAAAGCACGCTGAAGCAATAAAGGTAATGTTGGATGTTAACCGCACTCGTCATTGATGATGAACAGTTTGCTCGTGAAGAGCTGACAGAGTTATTGGATGAAACAGGCCAAGTTGAAGTGGTGGGCAATGCCTCAAACGCGATCCTTGGTCTAAAAAAAATCAATGAGCTCAAACCTGATGTGGTGTTTCTCGATATCCAAATGCCTCAAGTCACTGGGATTGAACTACTTGGAATGCTTGATCCAGAAACCATGCCTTATGTGGTTTTTGTCACGGCTTACGACCAGTATGCAATTCAAGCGTTTGAAGACAACGCCTTTGATTACTTGCTCAAACCTGTCGACCCATGCCGTTTAACCAAAACGGTCAAACGGCTAAATAAAGTCATTAGTCAATCCGCCCTAACTCAACAGCTGTCTGCTATTACGCCCGATACTTTAGATCAGATTCCGTGCATCGGGCACAACCGTATCGTTATCATGGCCACCGACACGGTAGAATGTGCATACAGTGACATCAGCGGCGTGCATGTACGCTCCACCAGCCAAGCCGCGAGCACTCAACTGACATTAAAAACGCTAGAAGAGAAAACCCCACTGGTACGCTGTCATCGCCAATACTTAGTCAGTATTAAGGCCATCAGCGAAATCAAATTACTCGAAAACGGATTAGCAGAAATCATCACCAAAACTGGCTTTGAGATACCAGTAAGCCGCCGCTACCTTAAAGTGCTCAAAGAGATGCTGGGCATTAGCCACTAACACAAAAAGTTCACACATCGCCGCTGAGTTTCCGCTAGCGTATAAATAAGACGCTCCGAAAAGACGAGGCGATGATGTATAAAGTTTTGTTCATATGTAAGCACAATGCTGGACGAAGTGTGCTCGCTGAGTCGATCGCAACCCATATCCTGCCAGCAGAGTTTATTGTCGCCAGCGGTGGCTCTCATCCCACAGGCACAGTTCACCCGGTGGTGCAAAAATATTTAGATGACCACCAACTTCCCATTCCACATATCCACACCCACTCATGGGAAGAGCGAACTCAGTTTCTTCCTGACATCGTGATTATTCTCTGTGACTCTTTACATCAAGAGGCAGCTCCTCAGTGGCTTGCGGGTGGCGTTCGAGTAAACTGGCAAGTCGATGCCTTTCCAACTGAAGGTTCTGATGAAGAGGTGTACGCACATTGCGAAAGTGTTGCTCAGTCGCTTGAGCGAAGAATCACGAAGATGTCCGATATGATTATCGATGGCTTAGGGAAAGACCAAATTCGTGATTACCTAAATGAACTGAGAGAGATGTAAAAAAGGCGACCCACTGGTCGCCTTTTGAATATTCGATAAATGGAGATTAATCCACTTGCTTGATTTGCAGTTCTTTGGGTACTTCAAAGAACATATTCTCTTCACGACCAAGTAC
This sequence comes from Vibrio sp. Y10_XG_PY6, assembly GCF_024181795.1. Lineage (NCBI taxonomy): Bacteria > Pseudomonadati > Pseudomonadota > Gammaproteobacteria > Vibrionales > Vibrionaceae > Vibrio > Vibrio sp. Y10_XG_PY6. Next base: position 513,164 of record NZ_JAMZAQ010000003.1, on the reverse strand, counting down.
TTCATCAACCGCTTCGGCACCGACGAGTTCTTTGATTCGCTCTAGAATCTGATTAACGAGTTCTTCCGGAGCAGATGCCCCCGCAGTCACGCCGACCTTTGTTTTGCCTTCGAACCACTCAGGTTTGATATCTTCCGGACAGTCAGTTAAGTAGCCTGGTGTCCCTAGCTTTTCAGCTAGCTCTTTAAGGCGTGTAGAGTTTGATGAGTTTTTTGAACCCACAACAACCATCACATCTACGTCACCCGCTAATTCACGTACGGCATCTTGGCGATTTTGTGTCGCGTAACAGATATCGTCTTTACGAGGTCCTTGGATATCTGGGAAGACGCGGCGTAGTTCTTCGATAACATCGGCAGTTTCATCTACAGAAAGTGTCGTTTGGCTTACGTAATGAAGATCAGATGGATCTTTCACGATCGACTTCAGTTTCTCAACATCGGCCGGGGTTTCAACCAAGTACATACCACCGGTTTCACTCGCGTACTGCCCCATTGTGCCTTCGACTTCAGGGTGACCTGCGTGACCAATCAGAACCACTTCCATATTGCGGCGGCTTGCTCGCGCTACTTCCATATGCACTTTGGTTACCAACGGGCACGTCGCGTCAAATACCGTCAAATCTCGCTGCTTGGCTTCCTGACGAACCGCCTGCGATACACCATGAGCAGAAAAAATCACAATGTTGTTGTCTGGCACTTCATGCAGCTCTTCAACGAAGACAGCGCCACGTTGTTTTAGCCCTTCAACCACAAAACGGTTATGCACCACCTCATGACGAACATAAATCGGTGGCTGATACATCTCTAGCGCACGCTCTACGATGCTAATCGCACGGTCTACACCAGCACAAAAGCCGCGTGGGTTAGCTAATAGGATTTTCATTTCATTGCTCATGGAAATTATCTTTATTGGGTTCGCTATTCTACTGACAAAATTTCAACTTCGAAAGTCACGTCTTGTCCCGCTAGAGGATGGTTGAAGTCCACAGTGACTGAATCGCCAGCAATCTCTGTAATAATGCCCGGGATTTCCATGCCATCAGGACCACTGAACGCCATGATTGTACCCACTTCTACTTCTGCATCACCTACAAACTTAGTGCGATCCATATGGTGTACATGGTCTGGGTTTGGCATGCCAAACGCGTCTTCTGCTTTTAGCTCAATCGCTTTTTGTGCGCCTGTTTCGAGGCCTATCAAGCACTGCTCAAAGTTTTCACTCAAGCTGCCATCACCCATAACAAATTTCGCTGGTTTACCCATGTTATGAGTACTATCCGCAACCGATCCGTCTTTCATTTTAATTGTAAAGTGAAGGGTTACTACAGATTCATTGGTTATTGTTGTCACGTTACTGCTTCCTTGTTCTTGGGTTATTACGCTGTCAGCTTGGTCTTTTTATACATTGATATGCTGATTGGCGCTCCAACATAATAAAAAGCGTCGCTCGAATCAACGGGCGACGCTTAGGGTTATTCAACTTTTCGCAATATACACTGCCACTACTTAGGCTTTCGCCTCGTCTTTCTTTCGAAAGCCGTCAAGAATAATCATCGCGGCACCAATACAGATCGCCATGTCTGCAAGGTTGAACGCTGGCCAGTGATAATTACCCCAGAAAAAGTCCAAATAATCCACGACAAACCCATGTATTACTCGGTCGAATACGTTGCCTACTGCGCCACCAATAATCATGGCATAAGCAATATTATTCCATTTCTCTTTCGCTGGTAGTTTGCTCATCCAGTAAGTCAAAAGACCTGTAACGATAAAAGCAATACCTGTAAATAACCAACGTTGCCAGCCCGCTTGATCACTCAAAAAGCTAAAAGCAGCGCCATAGTTATGCACGTACAAAAGATTAAAGAATGGCAAAATTTCTATGCGGTTTGCCCAGCCATATCCCATGTTGTTCATTACAACATACTTAATACCAATATCAGCTAAAAAGATAACCACCGCTAACCATAACCAGCGAATACCAGATTGCTTTAAAGACAGTGCTTTTTCACTCATTACTTTACCTACAAACAGCCCCAGTAAATACTGGGGCTGTTAATTTTAAAAAAAGTTCAGTCGTTCTAGGCAATTACGCGAATTTACGTACTTCACCTTCGCCTTCTACGTTAGACACACAACGACCACAGATTTTCTCGTGACCTTCAATTGTGCCTACGTCTGGCGTGTGGTGCCAACAACGATCACACTTCTCGCCTTCAGCTGCTGCTACTTCAACAAACAAGCCTTCGATATCCGTGGCTTGTGCTGCATCAGTCTTCTCACCTAGAGGCTTAACTTTCGCCGCAGAGGTTAGTAGAACAAAGCGCAGTTCATCTTCAAGTTTGTTGATCTTCGCCGCTAAAGCGTCATCAGCAAATAGAGTCACTTCAGCTTGTAGTGCACCACCGATGGTTTTCTCTTTACGCGCATCTTCTAGAAGTTTGTTTACTGCACCACGAACCGCTTGGATCTCAGCCCAGAATTCATTGTTCAGCTCTTCACCTTCAGCAAGGCCGAATAGACCGTCGAACCACTCACCAGTGAATACGAACTTGTCGCGCTCGCCTGGCATTTCGTTCCAGATTTCATCTGCAGTGAACGACATGATTGGCGCCATCCAACGAACTAGCGCTTCTACGATGTAGTAAAGTGCAGTCTGGCAGCTACGTTGAGCGTTGCCGCCACGTTTTGCTGTGTACTGACGGTCTTTAATTACGTCTAGGTAGAAAGAGCCCATTTCGATCGAACAGAATTGCATTAGACGCTGAGTCACACCGTGTGTGTTGTACTCTTCGTATGCTTTAACAATCTCTTCTTGTGCTGCTAGCGCACGACCAACTGCCCAGCGATCTAGCGCAACCATCTCTTCAACAGGAACGATGTCTGTTTCAGGGTTGAAGCCGCTTAGGTTAGCAAGGAAGAAACGCGCTGTGTTACGGATACGACGGTAAGCATCTGCGCTACGTTTTAGGATTTCATCAGAAACCGCAACTTCACCAGTGTAGTCTGTTGAAGCAACCCATAGACGAAGAATGTCAGCACCTAGCTTGTTAGTTACGTCTTTTGGCGCAACCACGTTACCGATAGATTTAGACATCTTACGACCCTGACCATCAACCACGAAACCGTGTGTCAGTACTTGTTTGTAAGGCGCTTCGTCTTTCATCGCGATAGATGAAATTAGAGAAGACTGGAACCAACCACGGTGTTGGTCAGAACCTTCTAGGTATAGGTCTGCACTGTTGCCGTTGTACTCTTCACGAGCATCAACAACGGAGAAGTGAGTCACACCTGAATCGAACCATACGTCTAGCGTATCTAGTACTTTTTCGTATTGGTCAGCGTCAGCACCGAGTAGTTCAGCGGCATCTACATCCCACCATGCTTGGATGCCTTTCTCTTCAACCAGCTTAGCGACTTTCTCGATCAGCTCTAGCGTGTTTGGATGAAGTTCTGCTGTTTCTTTATGAACAAACAGAGCAATTGGCACACCCCAAGTACGTTGACGAGAGATACACCACTCAGGGCGACCTTCGATCATACCTTCGATGCGGCTTTGACCCCACTCAGGCATCCACTCTACGTTCTTGATTGACTCTAATGCTTTAGCACGTAGGCCAGCTTGGTCCATAGAAACGAACCATTGAGGTGTAGCACGGAAGATGATTGGAGTCTTATGACGCCAACAGTGTGGGTAGCTGTGCTCGTAAGCGTGGTGGTGTAGTAGTGCACCTTTTTCTTTCAGTACTTCTACTACTGCATCGTTCGCTTTAAATACGTGCTGACCAGCAAATAGCTCAGTGTCTGGAAGGTAAACACCGTTTGAGCCAACTGGGTTCGCTACTTCTAGGTTGTACTTGTTACCAACCGCAAAGTCTTCTTGACCGTGGCCAGGTGCAGTGTGAACAACACCAGTACCTGAATCAGTCGTAACGTGATCACCAAGGATCGCCGGTACAGTGAAATCGTAGAATGGGTGTTGGAACTGAGAAAGCTCTAGATCCGCACCTTTCGCAAAACCAAGGTTATGGAAATGCTCGATACCTGCGCGATCCATTACGTCTTTCGCCAGCTCAGCAGCAACGATGATACGTTCAGGTTGCTCGCCTTCAACTTGGATAAGTACATACTCAAGGTCATCACGTAGACACACAGCACGGTTCGCAGGAAGCGTCCAAGGAGTTGTCGTCCAGATGACAATAGAGATATCGCCTTTACCTTCATGGCCTTCAGTCAGCTCAAACTTAGACAGAAGCGCAGCTTCGTCAGCCGCTTTAAAACGAACGTCGATAGATGGCGATACTTTATCTTTGTATTCTACTTCCGCTTCAGCAAGAGCAGAACCACAGTCTGTACACCAGTGAACAGGTTTGAAACCTTTTAGCAGGTGACCATTGCTTGCGATCTTACCAAGAGCACGAATAATGTTCGCTTCAGTTGCGAAATCCATAGTGCGGTATGGCTTGTCCCACTCACCCATGATACCAAGGCGTTTGAAGCTCTCTTTCTGACCTTCAACCTGACCTGCTGCGTATTCACGACATTTCTCGCGGAATTCTGCTGCCGTCACTTTTTGGCCTGGCTTGCCTACTTTTTTCTCTACCATTAATTCAATAGGTAGACCGTGGCAGTCCCAGCCAGGAATGTAAGGTGCGTCAAAACCTGAAAGTGTTTTGGATTTAATAATAATGTCTTTAAGAATCTTGTTTAGTGCGTGACCAATATGAATGTCACCATTTGCGTAAGGAGGGCCATCGTGCAATACGAATGACTTTTTGCCTTTTTTAGCTTTACGGATTTCACCGTAAAGATCTTCTTTGTACCAACGCTTAAGCATTTCTGGCTCACGATTGGCCAGGTTGCCGCGCATTGGAAACCCTGTTTCAGGTAAGTTCAGGGTATCTTTATACTCACTCATCGATTCTTAATTCCGTTATATTGGGCGAAAATTAGACATTATGTTGAACGGTGGAATAAACCGCTCAACGCTTAAGCTGACGCAGCCACACCCTTGCCGCTTCAGCATCCAATTCGATTTGTTGTTTAAGTGCTTCAAACGACTCAAACTTTTGCTCATCTCGAAGTTTATGCAAAAGTTCCACTTCTAGTTGCTTGCCATATAAATTGGCATGAAAGTCGAATAAGTGTACTTCTAACTGCTGGCGAACGCCATTGACAGTCGGTCTTTGACCAATATTAGCAACACCACCAACTGGCTTATTTCCTAAGCCAAGCGCTTGAACAACATAGACTCCGGAAACCGGAGAAACACAGCGTTTCAAAGGAATATTCGCAGTAGGAAAACCTATCGTTCTTCCCAGCTTTCTTCCGTGAGAAACACGACCGCTGATGCTGTAGTTTCTTCCCAGCATCTGTTGCGCGGAATGCAAATCGTCACGCGCCAGCGCTTGACGGATAGCCGTACTGCTGACACGTAATTGTTGTAAACAAAAGCTCTGGGTACTCACGACATCAAAACCGTACTTTTCCCCTGCTTCCTGCAGCATTGCAAAGTTACCTGTACGGCCTTTGCCAAAGCAGAAATCATCACCAACGACAAGAAACTTAACACCCAAACGCTCGACCAACAAGTCACGGATAAATTCTTCCGCGGTTAAACTTGCAAAATGACGATTGAAATTGACGCAGAGCAAGCGATCAATATCGAGCTTACTCAATTGCACGAACTTATCGCGTAATCGCGTCAACCGTGCAGGTGCCTTATCTTTGGCAAACAGCTCCATCGGCTGAGGTTCAAAGGTCATCACAACAGAAGGCAATGATAGCCTGTCCGCTTGCTCAGACACTTGCTGCAATACTTGTTGATGGCCTTTATGGACACCATCGAAATTGCCAATAGTCAGCACGCAACCATGATGTCGCGGGGTGATATTGTGAATGCCTCTAATCAGTTCCATTGGATACTGCTTTCTGCCTCTGTTTTTACTTTACACTGTGTGAAACTGACGGATTATATACTAATCACCCTTAGTCTGTCCCAGCTTTTAGGTCTTTTAAGCGTGCACCAGTTAAAAATAGAACCACTAGGTAAACCACGGCTCCTAGAGCGATCAACATTCCTAGTACACCGCTGCGGTGAGCAAAGCTCCAATCGAGCCACACTGACATGTCTTCCAATTGCCATAAGATCGCAGCCACCATCGCCGCACCTGCAATAACCAAACGTATAATAAAGAAGACGGTTCGTTTGGTGATTTGGTATACCCCTGCGATATGTAGACCACGATACAGCAATGCCATATTCACAAACGCCGAAAGTGCCGTCGCGATAGCCAAACCAACGTAACCATAAAAGTACGCAAAAATTGCGTTAAATACCATGTTGGTCACCATCGCAATGATGCCGTACTTTACTGGCGTTTTAGTATCTTGACGCGAGTAATAACCTGGCGCGAGCACCTTAATCAGCATGAAGTTCAACAAACCTGAAGCGTAGGCAAAGAGCGACAATGATGCTTGATGTACGTCTTGAGGAGAAAATTCACCTCGCATAAACAGAACCATCAGCATAGGTTTTGCCAGTACCATCAGACCAAGCATTGCAGGAAGGCCAAGCAAGATCACCATGCGCACCCCCCAATCCATGGTTTGCGCGAAGCCTTCACTTTGTGCGTCAACGTGCTTACGTGAAAGCGCGGGTAAAATCACAGTCGCAATCGCAATACCAAACAAGCCTAAAGGAAATTCCAATAAACGGTCTGAGTAATACAGCCAGCTGATCGAACCGGTTTGCAAAAAACTGGCGATGAACGTATCAAACAACAGGTTAATCTGACTGACCGATACGCCAAATAAAGCGGGGATCATCAAAGTACGGATTTTCACTACACCCGGATCGCGCCAGCCCCATTTTGGCTTAACCATGACGCCTGCTTTAATAAGGAAGGGAATTTGGAATAAGAACTGGACCAAACCACCTAAGAAAACACCAATAGAAAGCCCTATTTCTGGCATTTCCATTTGCGGCGAGATAAACCACGCCGCCAAAATAATCATCACATTGAGGAAAACAGGGGTAAAGGAGGAGACCGCAAATTTACCTAATGTATTGAGGATAGCGCCCGATAGAGCGACAAAGGTAATGAACCATAAATAGGGAAAGGTGATTTTGAGCATCACGCTAGCAAGCTCAAACTTTGCTGCAGCCGGGCCACCATGCATCCAGTCAAGGAACCAACCAAAACCAAACACTGCAGTGACCACGCCGGAGCCTAGGACACCTAAAATGGTAACAATCGAGACTATCACCCCTAACGTACCCGCCGCTCTAGCAATCAGTTCCCGAGTTTTGTCCATGTCACCTTGAGCATGACTTTCCGTTAAAACAGGTACAAACGCTTGGGAAAAAGCTCCTTCAGCAAACAAACGTCGTAAAAAATTAGGGATTTTATTGGCGAAGAAAAAGACGTCTGCGCTTGCTCCTGCCCCCATTAAATTTGCCACTACAACATCACGAACTAGGCCAAGAACGCGGGAAATAAATGTCATAGCACTGACGATCATGCCAGACTTGAGTAGTCGTTTACTCACTGTAACCTCGGAATATCACCATAAGACAGCTAACCCTATACTGTTTCTCTGACAGGTGCTGTAAATAGACGTCAAAAATCTATCCGCGGGTTGTAAGGAATAAGTGTGCCTTTCGCGGATAATTATTAGCATTGGTATAAAAATGCTGTTAGAATCCCCGCCATCTTAACCGCGATAACCTCTCTTACCAAAATTTGTTTTGGCTTAGATCGGTTTTTGCACAAATCATTTGACATTTAAGCGCAAATGAGGGATATTCCTCGCCCTTAAATTGTCACAGAACTAAGTTTTTGGGAGTTAGACCCTTGGCAAATAGTAAATCTGCTAAGAAGCGCGCTATCCAAGCTGAGAAACGTCGTCAGCACAATGCTAGCCGTCGCTCAATGATGCGTACTTACATGAAGAAAACTGTTGCTGCTATCGAAGCAGGCGACAAAGAAGCTGCAACTGCTGCATTCGCTGTAGTTACACCTATCCTAGACCGCATGGCAACTAAAGGCCTTATTCACAAGAATAAAGCAGCTCGCCATAAGTCTCGTTTCGCTGCACAAATCAAAGCTCTTTAATAGAGTCCTGATTTTACAGTGAAGAAAAAACCGACCTTGTGTCGGTTTTTTTATATCTACAAAATTTTCTTAATAAAAAAGCTGGCAATGCCAGCTTTTCTTTTTTCTGCACGCCTATTCAAAGGCATCAGCTTATTTACCTTATAAAGCTCAAACTGGAAAGCACCAATAAAACACTTGAGAACAAAGCAAATTGGTCGATGCGCAACAACTCTACCATCAAAAGTTTAACGCCACTCTCAAATATTCCAACGAGTTAGATTCACAGCCTAAAATGAACGATATATTAGGTATATGTAATTAACGCTAAGCGCTTTCAGCACAATAAAGACTATGCAGTGTTTTTATTAACGCTTTCACTTCATCACTCTTTAATGTGTAGTACACGGTTTGTGCTTCTTTCCTTGTCGTGACTAACTCATCACGGCGAAGCCAAGCAAGATGCTGAGATAATGCCGACTGGCTTAGCTCTAACTTTGCACACAGCTCTCCCACGGACAGCTCTTGGTTATGCAGCATACAAAGGATTTGTAGGCGTCTCTCGTTTGCCATCGCTTTGAGCAACACGACGGCTTTTGCGGAGTTCTGCTCCATTTCTTGTAGATTCATGTGTTGGACCTCTAGCTACAACTTACTTATTCCAACCCTGGCCAGCTTGTTGTGTTGCACTGATTTATATATCTAAGAAAATCAAGATACACTTCCAGAGTCTTCATTATTAGAACCTCTAATTTAGTTGTTAGTGATACACCAATATTATCCACCAAAGTGGAGAATTGATGCGCCATCAATAATTAATAGTTTTGCTCACTAAAACAAGTATCTTGAGTTACTTAGGTATTATTTAGAATTATATTTTTATTGATAGTAATCTATTTATTTGCGCAACGATACGGGTTTACTCAAACATTTGACTGAAATCAGCATCACAAACATTTTTTACCGCTGGGTGTTGGATCATTCGTTCCGCAAAAATCACGTAGTACTCTTCTTTTAACCCATCGACATGACCAATTAGCTGTAGATTTCGGTCGTCCTCAATCTCCGACATGTATACGGTCGGCGCTAAGAAAATCACATCATCGTGATACCGTGCGAAAGCCTTCATCAACGCGACATCATCAAATTCTCCCAACACATTAGGCTGAAGACCTTGACGATCAAACCACTGAATAACCTTACGCCCCATTGCTGTTCGGCTTGCAGGAATCAAAAGCTTTTTCTGTTCCAGAATCTCAGGGAAACGCACATTTTCAATTTCAGAAGAGGCGAAAAAGCTCATGCTGCTCTCACCTAGCTTTTTGCTATAAAGGCCAGGGCTTTGAGTTGAGTCAACGGGACAATCCGAGAGGATCATATCCAGCTTGTGCTGAGACAGTCGTTCAAGTAGCAATTCGTGGGTTGACTCATAACAGCGTAAATGAATACTGTTATCTTCCGGGACAGTCGTCATTAGTACTTTACTGACCAAGCGCTTAGATAACGCATCGGCTACGCCAACTTCAAACAGAATGTTCGAGTGCTGACTGTAATTGACGATATCTAACATCTCATAACTCAAACCAAACATTCGGTCGGCGTACTTAAAAACAAGTTGCCCTAACTCAGTTGGCTCAACTGTACGACCATTTCGTTTGGTTAACTTTCCTTTCATGCGTTCTTCAAGCGCTTTAATCTGCCCTGTCACGGTTTGCGGTGTCAGGAAAAGCGCATCGGCCGCTTTAGTTACAGAGCCCTGTTTGCACACCATCCAGAAATAATATAGATGGTTGTAGTTTAGATGTGACATGATCAAGTCCCGAAAAGAAAGTGATGCTTTTTATACCAAATGTGACAGAGACAAACAATAAACTCGACAAAACCATACAATACATTACAAAAACATAAGTTTTACCGAATATATAAAATTAATACTGTCATAAAAGTTGAACTGAGGCGCATTTTCTCTCTAAAGAAAACGCAATAACCACACAAAACGAAAGCTAAATTTATTCATTAAATTCAAACATTTAAAAACCTTCATTTTTCCCTACTCACACCACTATCAAAAAGAACAATAAAAATTACTCACAGCAAGAAATCTGTAATATTACTGAAATATTTGTTCTCTAACATCGCCCGCAGTTTCAACTACAGACCGAAAAATGAACTGAAAGGTCAACGGAGAAAATTATGATGAACCAAGCTACTTCAACAGTGGCGCCAATTTCGAGCACTGCTCGTTGGTTACGCTGGGCTAACTTGGCATTCATGTTGTATCTGCTTCTTCTAGCAGTATCTATGGTTGGTAGTGGCTTCAAATGGGCAACTGGCGATCAAGCTAAGGTGCTATTTGAGTTTGCCGCTCACCCTGTTGCAGGTCTAATGATCGGCTTGGTGGCAACAGCCTTAATTCAGTCCTCAAGTACTGTTACGTCTATTATTGTAGGTTTGGTTGCAGGTGGCTTACCAGTAGAAACCGCGATTCCAATGGTGATGGGTGCCAATATTGGTACCACAGTGACCAATACGCTTGTTTCTCTTGGTCACGTACGTTGTAAAGAAGAGTTCAAACGTGCATTTGCAAGCGCAACTATTCACGACTTCTTCAACTTACTTGCTGTTGCTATTTTCCTTCCGTTGGAAATGATGTTCGGCATTTTAGAGAAAGTTTCTCATTGGCTTGTTTCTCCACTACTTGCTACTGGCGATATGAGCATTAAAGGCTTCAACTTCATTAAGCCAATAACAAAACCAGTTGTGGGTGCAATTAAAGAGCCACTTTCAACATTCGGTGATACTGTTGGTGGCATCATGCTTATCGTTTTGGGTATTGCGACAATCTTCGTTGCAATTACGGTAATGGGTAAGCTAATGAAGAGCCTAATGGTTGGCCGCGCACGTGAAATTTTGAAAAACGCGATTGGTCGTGGCCCTATTCACGGTATTGTATCGGGTTCAATCGTGACTGTGTTGGTACAATCTTCATCAACAACAACTAGCTTGATGGTTCCACTTGTGGGTACAGGCGTTCTTAAAGTTCGTGATATTTACCCATTCACGCTAGGTGCAAACATTGGTACTTGTATTACGGCGCTACTAGCAGCAACAGCCGTATCGGGTGAGTTTGCGGTATTCGCGCTTCAAATCGCTCTGGTACACCTAGTATTTAATATCATGGCAACGCTGTTTATCTTTGGTATTCCGTTCCTACGTGAAATTCCAGTGAAAGGCGCTGAGATGATTTCTGAAATGGCTATCAAGAACAAAGCTGTTGTCGGTGGCTACCTAATGTCTGTATTCGTTATTTTACCAGGCGCGATCTTAGCCCTAACGACATAACAATAACTTACATACCATCGCTTATTGTTTAGGCTCCACATTGTGGGGCCTTTTTTGCGTTAATGACGCTGTTCAAATTCGTTGTCTGGTGATAATTTGAGCCATACCAGCATACTTATGCTGAGCTACCTCATTTGGAGTCGACAACATGACGCAGCTTAATGGCACTATTTCTGATCAGCTACTCGCAATAGACGAAAACCTAACTCAACTGGTTGCTGATATTGATATCCTCAGTAGCGTGAATCCTCTCAATTATGCTCAGGAAAGAGAGCGCTTTATTAAGAACAAATACTCTCAAGAGCCTAACTTCCAATACTCAACTACCAATCTAGATACTCACAGCGCAAAGCGACGTTTGTATGAACTGCCTTTAGAAAATATTCAAGACACCCAATTACAAAAGCTGTACGCGGATGTGATTCAGTCTTACGCAGATAAATTGGATCAAGTGAATACTATCGGTACACAAGAGTTTCTTTATAACTCCTTGCGCTATTACGGAGAGCCGAGCGCCAAAGATATTGCCAACGCCCATTTCATTTTACACCTTCCCACGGAAGAAGAGAGCAAACCGCAGCATGATAGCCGTGCGATAGCACACTTCATGCAAAACTTTGCTCAACGTAATGGATATGAGTGTGAAATACAGGTGTTGGATGGGATGTTAGCAAACGCACTCGTTTCGGGGTCTCGAGTCAAAATTAACCACGCAGCATACATCACGACCGATGAGTTAGAGGCTCTCGCACATCATGAAATGGGTGTACACCTTCTTACTACGCTTAATGGTCGTCAACAACCGCTAAAGGTCCTGAGCTTAGGGTGCCCAGCCAATACCAACACCCAAGAAGGGCTGGCTATATTGTGTGAATATCTGTCAGGACATTTCAGTATCAAACGCCTAAGAACCTTAGCCTTACGAGTCCTGGCGGTAGAGTCGATGATCAAGGAACGAGATTTCCGCCATACGTTCATGCTATTAAAAGAACAGTATAAAACGTCTGACCTTCAAGCATTTACAACGACTGCTCGTGTGTATCGAGGAGGCGGTTTGACGAAGGATTACTTGTACCTCAGAGGGTTCCGAGAGGTGCTCAATGCCTACGATAAACTGGGCAATGACTTTTCATTGTTGCTATGTGGGAAAACAGAACTGAAGTATTTTGAGCTTATTCACTCATTAGTGAGCAAACAAATATTCACCCAACCCAAGTTTATTAGCCCGGCACTGTCTGCACCGAAGCAGACAAACCCTATTCACCGCTATATTGTCAGTGCACTCAAGTAATATCTTCAAAGTACGAAAAAGCAAAAAAGCTCCATTCGGAGCTTTTTTCATATCTTGAAGAACAACACTGGTTACACTGAGAATGGGTAACGAATAGGGTCGTGATGCTCGTATCCTTCAACCCAAAAGTCATCCAGTGTGACCCATGTTTCCAGATCTTCTAGAGATTTAATCTCTGGATTGATGTGGAACGTCGGCGCTTTTAATGGTTCACGTTTCAACTGAACATCACGCATCAGTTCAAGCTGATCTTCATAAATGTGCGCATTCACAATCTTATGAAATGCCTGACCAGGTTTCTTGCCCGTGATTTGCGCCATGATCGCCAAGAACACGTAAACTTGAACCATATTGAAGTTTAAGCCAAGCGGTACATCACACGAACGCTGAGTACTGTTCAGGTAAAGCGTATCATCCAGCAATGAAAAATGGTGGCTATACATGCAAGGACGCAAGCACCCCATGTGGAATTCACCCGGGTTGTAGAAGTTCAAGATTTCACCGCGATCATCAACACCACGCGTTAAGTCATCCACTATCTTGCGTAATTGGTCAACATGCCCGCCATCAGGCTTCGCCCATGCGCGCCCTTGGACGCCGTAGACACGGCCCATGTCGTCTTCACCTTTACGGTATGGATTATTTAACCAAGCATCATTTAGGTTGGCATTGGCATCCCAGGTTTTCGTGCCCAGCTTACGAAAATCTTCCGCATTATCGTAACCACGAATGTACCCTAGTAGCTCTGCAACGGCTGCTTTCCAAAAACTTTTACGTGTGGTGACCAACGGAAATTGATTGTTCGCAACATCGTAGGTTAAATCCGCGTTGATTACGGTCAGGCAGCGCTTGCCTGTACGCTCATTTTCAACCCAAACACCTTGGTCAACGATGCGTTGACACAAATCTAAATACTGTTTCACACCAATACCTTACTTCGTCTTTTGTGGTAACTCGTCTTTGTAATGACCACGTTTGTATGCCCAAACCATCATTAGGACACCGATAACCACCATTGGCAGGGATAGAATCTGTCCCATGGAAATAAAGCCACCGAATAAACCCAAATGAGCGTCTGGTTCGCGCACGTACTCAACTAGGAAGCGGAATGTACCATATCCAGCTAAAAATAGCCCTGAAACAGAACCTAGAGGACGAGGTTTCTTGATGAACCAATTCAAGATGAAGAAAAGTACGATACCTTCAAGCGCCATTTCATAAAGCTGCGATGGATGACGTGGCAGTGGACCGCCATTTGGGAAAACGATCGCCCAAGGTACATCTGTTACTCGGCCCCACAATTCGCTGTTCATGAAGTTACCTAAACGCCCCATACCCAAACCAAATGGCACAAGCGGCGCGATAAAGTCAGCAACACCGAAGAACGTTCGCCCGTTTTTGTGTGCGTACCAGAACATCGCGGTAATCACACCCAGTAAGCCACCGTGGAAAGACATACCACCGGTCCACACTTTAAACAGATACAAAGGGTCAGCCAAGAAGAGCTCAAAATTGTAGAAAAGCACGTAGCCAACACGGCCACCAATCACCACGCCAAGGAAGCCTGCGAACAACAAATCAGAAACCTGTTCTCGTGTCCAACCACTTCCCGGCTTATCCGCACGTCGGTTCGCCAACCATAGGGCGAACATAAAGCCCACAAGGTACATCAAACCGTACCAACGAACCGAAACAGGACCAATAGAGATTAAAACCGGATCAATATTGGGAAATTCAATATATCCCTGAGACATAAATCATTCTCTTCTTATCACAACAAAATAAATATACCCAAGTAACCTCTAGATGCTTGGTTCAGCGAGAATGACTTGGGTACAAACTTAGAGCAGCATGGTCGCTGCTACAAACATTAAGAACACCGCGAATATCTTTTTTAATACCGCAGTTGGAAGGTTAGTTGCCAGCTTCGCACCCACTTTTGTTGTGAGCATCGAGGCCATGGCAATCGCTAATAATGCGGGAAGATAAACATAGCCAATACTGTATGAAGGTAAGCCTTCCACTTTATAGCCATGTAAGATGAAACCGATCATACCAGAAATAGCAATCACGCAACCACAAACGGAAGATGAACCTACCGCTTTACGCATTTCTATCCCGTGTTTATTTAAAAATGGGACCGACAGTGAACCACCACCAATACCAGCAAGGCTTGATACGACGCCAATCCCCGTGCCATACGCAACGGTCACCGGGCTGCTCGGCATAGGTTTACTGCTCGTAACTTTAATGGAACGGAACATTTGTACTGACAGGCAAAGAACAATGACACCAAATACTTTCGGCAAGTAGTGCGTAGGGATCCACTCAGCAATATTGGCACCGACAAAACCACCTATAACCACACCTGGCATCAACCATTTTACGACGAACATATCGACATTGCCGAGCTTAAGGTGATTCATCGCCGATGAGCCTGACGTGACAATAATACTCGCTAACGAAGTGGCTAGGGCCATGTGCATACTCATTTCTGGAGAGATTCCAGCAAGAGGAAGCAAATACAACAAGGCAGGAACAACAATCAAACCACCACCGATACCGAGTAACCCCGCCATCACACCCACAAAAGCGCCTAGCGCCAACAATAACAAAAATAAAGAGACGGTCACGATTTCCTACTTTTTACCTGCACGGATAAAGCCCGCAAAACCCTGTTGGATGAAGAAGTCATGCATCATTTGATGAATGTCCTCCCCGTAGGACTTTGTCATTGCTTGCTCCGCTAATTTTTCTAATTCTTCTTGTTGGCTATGACGAATCAAATATTTCACCTTAGCCACGTTGGAGGTGTTCATACTCAAACTGGTATACCCTAACCCAAGTAAGAGAAGAGCGCCAAATGGGTCGCCAGCTAACTCACCACAAATACACACTGGCACCTGATACTTATCGCACACGTCATGGATTTGCTTAAGCGCTAACAGTACCGCAGGATGCATAGATTCATAGACATCCGCGACGCGCGAATTGTTCCTATCAACTGCTAATAAATACTGGGTTAAATCGTTTGTCCCGACAGAAACAAAATCAACACGGTGAGCAATCGTTGGCAATAAATACACCATTGATGGCACTTCGATCATGACCCCAACTTGTGGAAACTGAATTCTATCATCAAGCAACACGGCTTCGCTGTGAGCTTGATTAATCAAGCTAATGGCATCGTCTAACTCTTTTACCCCTGACACCATTGGCAATAAAATACTTAAGTTTCCGCTTTCTGCACTCGCTCTTAACATTGCACGCAGCTGGATCAAGAAAATGTCTGGATGATCCAATGTAAAACGAATGCCACGCCAGCCTAGAAACGGATTATCTTCTTCGATGGGCAAATACGGCAAAGGTTTGTCACCACCAATATCCAAAGTACGCATCACTACTCGTTGATTCGGATAACTGTTGAGTATCGCTTGGTATTGATGATACTGCTCATCTTCTGACGGAAAGTGATGCTGAAGTAAAAATGCAATCTCAGTTCGGTACAACCCAACTCCATCAACACCTGTATTGATGGCAATATTACTGTCTGCACTGAGCCCCGCATTGAGCATAATTTCGATGTGGTGATTGTCTTGCGTAACCGCTGGGAGTGCGAGGTCCTTGTTTACCATTGCAAACAATTCTGACTCTTCACTCACTAAGCTGCGATACTCTCGCAATAATTGACGGTTTGGCTCTAGGAAGATCTCGCCCGTATAACCATCCACTATCCCGAGTTTGCCATTGACCACATCCGGGTTAATGTTGGCGCCCATGACAGCGGGAACTCCAAGTGCGCGAGACAAAATAGCCGCATGAGAGTTCGCGCCACCTTCTAGTGACACGACGGCTAACAAAAATTCTTTAGGTACAGACGCGAGCAAGGTGGCAGTGAGTTCATTCGCCACCAAAATAATGGGACGATCAATTGCAGAATTTTCTTGCTCACTGTTGTGCAGAAAATAGAGCAGCCTTTGCCCTAACTCTCGGATGTCTTGCGCTCTCTCGCGCATGTAGACATCCGACATTCTGGCAAATCGATTCGAGTATGATTCTACCACTTGGCGTAACGCCCAATCGGCCCTGTCTCCTTTTTCAATCTGCTTCTTCAAATCACCACGAAGCATCGGGTCATTGAGTAAGTGAGTAAACAGATCGAAGATCGCCAGCGCATCTTTGTTGATTTCACTGTCCAGCTTTTTCCGCATACGGCGAAAGTCATTTAACGCTCGCTCTATCGCCACCAGCAATGTCTCGTGCTCACGTTCTTTATCTAACGTGGACGAAGGGAAAACATCCGATAAACTCGGCTGGGTATTGTCGAACCAAAACTCTCCAATCGCGACACCAGTAGATGCAGGCAAACCTTTTAATACCGTGGGTTTAGATGCCAACTGCCAATGCCCAAGATTCTGCGCATGCGCAATAAGCACTGCTAGCTGAGCGGATAACGTGACAAGAAACGACTCTTCCATCTCACTGAACAAGCGCGGTGTTTTTTGCTGGATCACCAACACACCTAAAACTTGTTTACGATGAATGATTGGAGTGGCTAAAAAGGAGTGGTAAATCTGTTCACCAAGTTGAGGGAAGAATTTGAACTCGGGGTGTTTTGAGGCTTCGGCAAGGTTGAGTGGCTCTGCGCTTCGTTTAACCAACCCAACCAAGCCTTCATTGAAGTTGATATGAATACTATCACCTTCAAAAATAAGGCCTTGAGTTGCCATTAACTCAAGGCGCTGCATTTCTTCATTAGCAAGATAGATAGTACAGCACTCAGTGCGAAGGGCAGCACAAGTCTCTTTCACCAATATATCGAGTGCCAGATGCACATCATCGACCCTGGAGACTTTCTCAACTATTTCCCTTAGCTGACTGAGCATGATTATCCTCTACGTTGCTTTTTTCTTTTCCCTTTCGCTTTTCTCTCTCGAAAAGGCATGGCTAAGGATGCAAACTCTTTCATCGCTCGTCGATAAACATCTCGCTTGAAAGAAACAACTTGCCTAACTGGATACCAGTAACTCACCCAGCGCCAACCATCAAATTCAGGGGATTTTCCGCGTTGCATATTAATACGAGATTCATCGCATTCTAATCTCAGCAGAAACCATTTCTGTTTTTGGCCGATACAAACAGGCTTGGAGTCCCAACGCACCAATCGTTTTGGTAGCTTATATCTTAACCAATGACGACTTGTTGCAATGATCTTAACGTCTTTTTTCGTTAAACCGACTTCTTCATATAACTCCCTGAACATGGCTTGTTCAGGAGTTTCACCTTCGTCAATTCCACCTTGTGGGAATTGCCATGAGTGTTGCCCGTATCGTTTAGCCCAGAAGACCTGACCATGGTTATTACATATCACAATACCAACATTAAGTCGGTAACCATCGCCATCTATCACTGGCTAACCTCTATGAATAAATTTTTTATTACCGTGATTTTTCCACATATCCCCATTACTAGCAAACTTACTGATGTGATATGAGCAAGATTTATTACCTTTTCACCATATTTGGATATCTTTTAATCAAATCATACCTTATCAACACAAGAGTGAGACATTGCCCACATTTATTCACCTTTTCTGTGAATAACTTTGTGAAGAATTCAATTCAAATGAGTAATTCAGTTCAATCCCATCAAAAGCAAAACAAATAAAGAAACAAGAAAATAAACATAAGACATTGATATAAAAATATTTATTTTTAAAAATAACGATAAATCGATCTTCAGTTTCTTGATGATCTTTTCACCAAACTCAGATCGGTTAAAGATCCACCAACAGGCTATTTATCCACACTCACCTGCTATTCGTTTAGATGATTACAACAAAATCAACCCCAAAAACGCATTTTAACCCCTGTTTATTCATACAGACCCCGTCAGGATCTTATCAATACCTTCTCCACCTGTGGATAAGTTATGAATTGATCGTTCTTACACCGCCTCGGTGAAATCTTAAACAGTAGATTTGGCCGGAGTTTGATAAACTATATTTTTTGTAATACCACCTTGTGACTATGAAACCAGAACCACAAACAGAAGCTGAGCTATTGGAACGAGCGCATGATATGGCAGGACTCAGTTTTGCTGAGTTGGCCGCCGAGGCGAATATGATTGTTCCTGAAAACTTAAAACGTGATAAAGGTTGGGTGGGTCAATTACTCGAATGGCACTTGGGCGCCCCAGCTGGCAGTAAACCTCAACAAGATTTCGCAAAACTAGGGATCGAGTTGAAAAGTATTCCGATCAGTCACTCTGGCAAACCATTGGAAACAACCTTTGTTTCGGTGGCTCCCCTCACAGGTGTTCATGGTCTTACATGGGAAACAAGTCATGTTCGAAACAAGCTATCTCGTGTGCTTTGGGTACCAGTGGAAGGGGAACGAGAAATTCCACTTGCAGAAAGACGTGTTGGTAGCCCACTGATTTGGTCACCAGACGACGACGAAGAGCGTATTTTACGAAACGACTGGGAAGAGCTAATGGAGATGATCGTCTTGGGGAAATTTGATCAAATTTCCGCCAGACACGGAGAAGCGCTGCATCTTCGCCCTAAAGCCGCGAATGCAAAAGCACTCACCGAAGCATACAGCTCAAATGGCAAGCCGATAAAAACTCTGCCCCGAGGTTTTTACCTCAGAACACAGTTTACTGAACAGATCTTACTCAAGCACTACATCAACACGCAATCTAAGTAATGTTGTTTCCGCCATTTAGTGCGTCACGAGCGATAACTCGATATCACAGTACGAGGCTGCCTCTTCAGTGCCACATTCGTCATACGCATTGTGCAGCCTTAAGTACGCTTTATCTACCCCTAACCTCAGCAGCTCTTCTTTCACCAAATCTAGCGAACCGAAATGTATCGGATCTTCACCGTCTTTAATTGGCTCAAGTTGATGCTTGTACTCCACTGCTAACAAATAGTCAGAGACATCAGAACACCCAATCACAAATACTTTGGGAGTTTTATAAGTATCTTTATGGGGACCGTGTAACCACATGTCCAATTGATGCTTCTGCATAACGTACCTCCTTCACACGATCATTTAAGTGTAGTTAGGCTATGTATAGCTTTCGAGTTTGGTCTTCCTTTATACGTAAATCATTTGCGATAGCGGTTAAAAATCCCCTATATTGGAATCACTTATTTAGTCGGTAACTCTTCAAGGACGTGATATGCAATACACAAAACTACCGCACTCATCACTTGAGATCAGTAAAATCTGCCTCGGAACCATGACGTTTGGCGAGCAAAATACAGAAAAGGACGCCTTTGAACAGCTCGACTTTGCCCTTGATCATGGGGTGAATTTCATTGATACCGCAGAGATGTACCCTGTACCTCCCAAAGCGGAAACGCAAGGACTCACCGAGCAATACATCGGTAATTGGTTAGCAAAGAGCGGCAAACGTGAAAAAGTTGTGCTGGCAACAAAAGTGGCTGGCCCTCGCGGCGTCCCTCACATCCGAGACAACATGAGCCTTAATCGTCGCCACATCCATACAGCAATTGATGACAGCCTTAACCGCCTACAAACGGATTATGTCGATTTATACCAGTTACATTGGCCTCAACGTCAAACTAACTGCTTTGGTCAACTCAACTACCCATACCCTGACAAACAAGAAGAAGTCACGTTAATTGAAACGTTGGAAGCGCTTACAGAATTAGTGAATGCAGGTAAAGTGCGCTATATCGGCGTATCAAACGAGACGCCGTGGGGTGTGATGTCATTACTGCGTTTAGCTGAAAAGCATGATTTGCCACGCATTGTCTCCATTCAAAACCCATATAACTTATTGAACCGCAGCTTCGAAGTTGGCTTGTCTGAAATCAGCCACTATGAAGGTGTCCAGCTACTGGCCTACTCTCCTTTGGCATTTGGCTGCCTGAGTGGTAAATACCTAAACGGGGCAAAACCTGAAGGCGCTCGATGCACGAAGTGGGAGCGTTTTGCGCGCTACTTCACTCCACAAGGTGTTAAAGCGACCGAAGCTTACGTCAATTTAGCTCAAGAGCATGGTTTGGATCCTGCACAAATGGCACTCGCATTTGTCAATCAGCGCCCATTTGTAGCATCTAATATTATCGGCGCAACCAACCTCAACCAATTAAAAGCCAACATCGACAGTATCGATCTAAAACTAAGCGATGAGCTCCTTACTGAGATTCAAGCAATTGGTACAACCTACTCGAATCCTTGCCCTTAAAAGTAAAGCTCCCCTCAAACGAAAACAGCTGACCTTCAAGGTCAGCTGTTTATCAAATGAAGTATGACTTCATATCGCACGTTAAGCGTGTTGAATGACTCGATAGCAACTCAGTCAGTCCAACACGCTAACGATTACGTCATTATTCGCGACGTTAAAACTCGACGAAGGTGACGAACTCGACGTTCAACTTTTACTGCATCCGGAACATTGGCGCGTGTGGAACGACCATCGCTATCTAAACCAATATCTCTCAATAAATGAACATTCGTCCATGGAACATCATGAGCAGTGCGACGTATGGTTCGCTGCCATTGCTTTTCTTCGCGTTTAAGGTCTGCTTTCAATAGCAAAGTTGCCAGTTGTAGGTAAATAGAGTGACGCATAATATTTTCTCCGATTATCGATGTATTCGACTGGGAAAAATAGTGCGTAAAATGAACAGAGGTGTTCTGTTGATACTAAGCCGCTACTTTTCCGCAGCCTAGTAATAAAATAGGTTACGGATTAATTTTTATCTTGTGAGCCAGTGGTATTGGTATCATCCGACTTAAGAGTCATCGGAGCGATAGGCATACGATCAGCGCAAGCAGTGGTGTTAACAACGTAATGTTTCATCTTGCGCCTCCTAGCTAAAAATTAATCCGTTTATGAAAGGTATAACTCATTGAGTTACGGTTAAATTGTAAGCTTTGATGAATATATATCAAACATTTTTTGTCTTTTTGATTAAAAACAAATCAATACACCGCAATTCAGTTTCATATACTTTTCTATATAACATATTCACCTAGGGAATATATGAAATTACGGATTTTATAAATCAAACTGAATACAAAACAAAAGAGCGGCTTTGTAGCCGCTCCTTCACTGATATTCATTCACCAATTTAACTTCAGAAAGAACAAATTTACATGGCTTGATCAGAAATCAAATTATGTTTGTTCAGTAGTCGATACATCGTCGCACGTGAAACACCGAGCTCTTTCGCCGCATTCGAAACTTGACCAGAATGAGATTCCAAAACAACCAGTAACGCGTCACGCTCACTCTTCTCACGAATCGATTTCAAACTACGCTTTGAGTCATTACGCTGAGGCAAATCTAGGTGATGCTCTTCAATCATTACGCTGTCAGACATCAGAACCGCTCGTTTCACTTGGTTCATCAACTCACGTACGTTACCTGGCCAGAAATAACGTGTCAGTGCCTTGAGTGTATCCTCAGAAAAGCTTTTTGCTTGCGAGTTATACTCTTTAGAAAACTCTTGTAAGTAGTAGCGCGCTAACAAAGAAATATCGCTCGCGCGCTCTTTTAAGCTCGGGACATTAATGCGTAATACGTTAATGTAGTGATAAAGCTCTTCATTAAAATCTCCGTCAATCAAGGCTTTTTCTACATCTGACGAGTTAGCCGCAAGGATGCGCACGTTGACCGCTTTTACACCATCTTTGGTATCAATGGTGCCTTCTTGCAAGAATCTCAGCAGATTCATTTGTTGCTCTTTTGAGATGGTAAGAATGTCATTAAACAACACCGTACCGCCATCCGCTTGTTCGAGCATGCATGCTTCCATATCTTCATCGGCGTTAATACCAAATACTTCCGCCTGGAAACGTTGCTCATTGAGCGCGCGACAGTTAATTGCCATAAACGGTTTATGAGAACGTGAAGAGACTTTGTGGATAGCGCGAGCAACCGCTTCTTTACCTGTACCACTTTCCCCAGAAATCAGAATACTGACGTCCGTCGGACCGATTCGCTTTACTTGATCGCGTAAACGCTTCATCGGGATAGATTCACCGATCAGCCCCATGTCTAAGCTGCTACCAAAACTAGGCCAAACTTTTTTCTCCAACTTGAGCATACCAAGCTGGTGACCAATCGTGCTTAAAAGCTGGGCATCCGGGATTGGCGCAGTGAAAAAGTCGATACAAAAGTTAACAATGAACTGGCATATGGTGTCAGTGCCAAGCTGAGATTCACGAATAAACGCTAACCAACGCACGTGTTTGTGAGAACTGACTAAGTTCGCCAAACCGTTCAAGCTGAATTCGTCATGGCTGAGATCGACAATACCGATACATGGACCAATATCCTCTAACAACGTATTAGCTTTGCGTAAGTCACCCACTTGGTGACACTTCCAGCCCACTTGCTCAAGTACTGATAACCAAGGCTCATAAGTACCGCCAACTACCACAAGCGATCCCGGGATGGAATCCATCTTAAACTGCCCAGCCATTCTCTAACCCTTTTTCATTGTTAATAGAAATTTTGCGCCACAAACCTATCTTTGCGAGCGGGTAACATTATCGAGACTCCGCGCCCCCACGTCTGTCTCAGTATTAAGACTATGCAATAGATTGAGATTTGGCGAATGTTTATTTGCATATCCTATTAAAAAGCAAATGCAACAACTTGAACTTATTTAACTAAAAGGCATAAAAAAACCACCCGAAGGTGGTTTTTTTGATCGTCCTGCCAAATTACGCTTGTGGGCGCATTGCTGGGAATAGGATCACGTCACGGATAGTGTGCGTGTTAGTCAGTAGCATAACCAGACGGTCGATACCGATACCTTGGCCTGCCGTTGGTGGTAGGCCGTGCTCTAGTGCAGTGATGTAATCTGCATCGTAGAACATAGCTTCGTCGTCACCAGACTCTTTAGCTTCAACCTGTGCTTTAAAGCGCGCGTCTTGATCTTCTGCATCGTTAAGCTCTGAGAAGCCATTCGCCACTTCACGGCCGCCGATGAAGAATTCAAAGCGGTCTGTAAAGAACGGGTTGTCATCGCTACGGCGAGCCAATGGAGAGATGTCCGCTGGGTAGCCAGTGATGAACGTTGGCTGCATTAGCTTAGGTTCTGCTGTTTCACCGAAGATTTCTTCTAGAAGCTGACCACATGTCCAGAAGTCTTCTACTTCAACATGTACTGATTTCGCGATAGAAACCATCAGTTCACGGTTTTGTAGATCTTCTTCGGTTAGCGCTTGGATTTGCGCGTGATCTGGGTTGTACTGCTTGATTGCTTCAAACATGCTCATACGAGTGTAAGTGCCACCAAATTCAACCGTTTCATCACCGTAAGGCATTGATGTTGAACCTAGAACTTCTTGCGCTACCGAGCTTAGTAGTTCTTCAGTAAAGTCCATCAGATCTTTGTAATCCGCGTACGCCATGTAGAATTCCATCATAGTGAATTCTGGGTTATGACGTGGAGAAAGACCTTCGTTACGGAAGTTACGGTTAATTTCGAATACGCGATCGAAGCCACCAACCACTAGACGCTTCAGGTATAGCTCAGGTGCAATACGTAGGTACATTGGCATGTCTAGCGCGTTGTGATGCGTGATGAATGGGCGTGCACTTGCACCACCAGGGATCACGTGCATCATCGGCGTTTCTACTTCCATGAACTGTTTTGAGATCATGAAGTTACGAATTGCAGACATTACTTTAGAACGTACAATAAATGCTTTACGTGAATCTTCGTTCACAATCAGATCAACGTAACGCTGACGGTAACGCATTTCTTGGTCAGTAAGACCGTGGAACTTCTCAGGAAGTGGACGAAGTGCTTTAGTTAGCAACTCGTATTCTTCCATGTTCACGTATAGGTCACCCTTACCAGATTTGTGCAGCGCACCTTTAACACCGATGATGTCACCGATATCAAGACCTTGGTATTTCTCTTTTAGCTCTTTTTGTACGTCTTTAGCAGCGTAAGCTTGGATACGGCCAGATGTTTCTTGAATTACTAGGAATGGACCACGCTTAGCCATAATACGGCCAGCAATTGCAACCACGTGGTTAAGCTCTTCTAGCTCTTCCTTCGTCTTTTCACCGAACTCTTTTTGAAGGTCGCCCGCTAGTGCGTCACGACGGAAGTCGTTTGGGTGGCCGTTTGCTTTGCAGCTCTTTCGGATTTCATCCAGTTTAGCGCGGCGTTCAGCAATCAGCTTATTTTCTTCTAGTACAGTTTCGTTTTGAACAGCATCAGTCATTTTCGATGTATCCTGTTTTTGTCGGTGAAAAGCTTTATAGGCCTGATTTCAGGCTAGCTTCAATAAATTTGTCCAGATCGCCATCAAGAACCGCTTGAGTATTACGGTTTTCAATGCCCGTACGGAGGTCCTTAATACGTGAGTCATCCAATACGTAAGAACGGATCTGGCTACCCCAGCCAATGTCAGACTTAGCGTCTTCATTAGCTTGTTTTTCCGCGTTTTGCTTTTGCAATTCAAGCTCAAATAGCTTCGCTCGAAGCTGTTTCATTGCCTGATCTTTGTTCTTATGTTGAGAACGGTCATTCTGACACTGAACCACTGTGTTCGTAGGTACGTGCGTAATACGTACCGCAGATTCTGTGGTGTTGACGTGCTGACCACCTGCGCCTGACGCACGGTAAACGTCGATGCGTAGGTCAGAAGGATTAATGTCGATGTCGATGTTTTCATCAATCTCTGGATAGATGAACGCAGACGCAAATGACGTATGGCGACGGCCGCCTGAATCGAACGGAGATTTACGAACAAGACGATGAACGCCCGTTTCAGTGCGCAACCAACCGTACGCATACTCACCAGAGATGCGAACTGTTGCCGACTTAAGACCCGCGACCTCACCTTCAGAAACTTCAATCACTTCAGCTTTGAAGCCCTTCGCCTCTGCCCAGCGTAGGTACATACGCAGCAGCATGTTGGTCCAGTCTTGTGCTTCCGTACCACCAGAGCCAGCTTGCAAATCGATGTAGCAATCTGAACTATCATGGTCACCCGAGAACATACGACGGAATTCAAGCTTTTCTAGCTTCTCTTCCAACTCAGCAAGTTCTGGTTCAATTTCGTCAAATGTTTCTTGATCTTCTTCTTCTACAGCCAGCTCAAGAAGACCTTCTACGTCTTCTACACCTTGCTCTAGTTGATCAATAGTTTCAACAACCGCTTCTAGCGATGCACGCTCTTTACCCAGTGCTTGTGCACGTTCAGGTTCGTTCCATACATCAGGTTGTTCAAGCTCTGCGTTGACTTCTTCTAGACGCTCTTTCTTCGCGTCATAGTCAAAGATACCCCCTCAGGACATTTGTGCGCTGAGACACGTCCTGCAGACGGTTTTTAATTGGATTGATTTCAAACATGTTTACTCAACATTTTAGAATAGAATTTAACCGAGAAATTCTACTGAAAAATGTGACCGAGATACAGGAAAATTTCGGATGAGAAATCAGATTGCGGTTAGAGAGAGCACGGTCATAAAATTTTACACCCTCTTAGGGGCAACCGTACTCTATAATGGCTTTGATTGCTTTTGAGCTGGAACCTTATTCTATTACTAGTTACAGCTTATTGAAACATGAGCAGTGAAGTGTTTAACAAGGTAACATTCAAGCGTTGAACAATAGTTAGCAAACTCATAAATAGCACATCCAATCACGGCAATAATTATGATATTTACATACTATAAAAGTTTGTTTAAACCGAATGTGGTCTTTAAATTTTAATATTACAAAAACACATATATTCAAAAATGTGACTATTAGGTTTACTTTACCTGTAACTTTATGCGAATGCGTTAATATTGCAGCTTTGTAAAACTAATAGCGTCTTTGCAAATCGAACCATTCTTAAGATCAAGACCTGCATAATTAACCGTATAAGTTCCTGCTGGGTACCACTCTGGAATTGTTAGAGTCCAATCTAGCTCCCTGATGGGAGTGGTTGAAAGCTTAAACTCTTGCGGTGTATCAATTGTTAGAACTTCACCTGTTGGAAAATTTAAATATTTATATAGTTCATTGGTGGTTACTAAGCTTAATGAACTGGCAGAAGTATTAAAATATAGTTTACCTCCATCCTTACCAATCTCGTTCGATTGTGATGTTATCTCAACTTCACAGCGTTCTAAGCTCGGATCATTATCACCGACTAATAAGACTTCAAACTCTAAAATATCACCACGACTAAATGGCCCACCTAAATCCATATGAATACCATCATCGTCAAACCAAGAGTTTTTATAAATCCCAGCATCATCTCGTAGTAGAGTTATACTTGCAACTTCACCTTCATAACCTCGCAAAATATAACCATTAAAAGCTTTCGGACGATCGCCAAACTGATTATTATCAATGTACCTAATTGTAATTTTATTGTTATCGATATTTATTTTTTCATGATGCTGAACGTTAAATATGTCTGAATCCCCATCTACAACAGTCACAGTCTGAGTTTGACCAAAATTGCGTCCAGCATAATCTCGATGGAATGTCACAGTTTGACCTTCAAGGCCACCTATAGCATCGTGACTTAAAACACTTAATATAATACTAAAAAAAGCTATGTGATTTTTCATACTCAATTCCAAACAGTTTACAAAGTGCTCCATACTGTACATAAAAAATCATAAGATTTTGTTTTTAAACAAAAAAATGAGATCTCTTGGGAGAAAAACACATTTGAATATGAAATTATGAAAAATTTGATTAGGCTAGCCGCCTTTAATATTAATTATACCTACTAAACATGAGGCAAAGTTTAATCAGCAAAGTAATGCTTTCATCCCTATATCGATAAACCTCTAAACAGCACGGTCATAAAATTTTACACCCTCTTAGAGGCAACCGTACTCTATAAGAAAGGTTAATCTAGATATTACTTAGCTTCGATATGATCGATCATCAATTGCAGTGATTGATTACCACGAAATTCATTCACATCCAATTTGTAAGCTAAACGTACCGTTTTAACTGATGCATCCGGCCAGCGACGCAAATCGACATTAAATGCAATGCCGTCGATCATCACATTGGTAGGGTGACCTTTGTAAAGCGGCTCTAACATCAATTTAAGATGCTTCTCACCCACCAGCTTTTGATGCAACACTTTAAACTCACCATCAAAGATTGGTTCAGGGAAGGCTTGTCCAAAAGGGCCACCAGACCGCAGCTGTTCAGCGACATGCATAGAGAATTCTTCAGGCTTAAGTTCACCATCTGACATGATCACGCCTTTTAGCGCCGCTTCATCGAGTTCCTTTTTTACCACTTCATCAAATAAACGGCTGAAACGTTCGAAATCCTGCTCTTTAATTGTTAAGCCTGCCGCCATCGCGTGACCACCAAATTTGATGATCAAACCTGGGTTTTGCGTGTCGATGAAATCCAACGCATCACGCATGTGTAACCCCGGAATAGAACGACACGAGCCCTTAATTGTCCCTTCTCCGCCATCAGCAAATGCGATGACTGGACGGTGAAACTTCTCTTTGATGCGCGAGGCCAAAATACCAATCACACCTTGGTGCCAATCACGTTGGAACAAGGCTAATCCGTAAGGAAGCTCACTGCCTTCACCAAACTGAAGACGTTCGCAGAAAGCCATCGCTTCTTGCTTCATGCCTTCTTCAATCTCTTTACGAGTTTGGTTCAAACCATCCAGTTCACTTGCCATACGACGAGCGGCGTGAATGTTGTTACACATCAACAGTTCAACACCAAATGACATGTCATCAAGGCGACCAGCAGCATTGATACGAGGACCTAAAGCAAAACCAAAATCGGACGCCACCAAACGACGCGCATCACGCTTCGCGACCTCAATCAATGCTTGAATGCCAGGGCGCGCTTTGCCCGCACGAATACGTTGCAAGCCTTGGTGTACAAGAATGCGGTTGTTTTCATCCAATGGCACGACGTCGGCGACGGTACCCAGTGCAACAAGGTCAATCAGTTCCATCAACTTAGGCTCTTGCATCCCCTGTTCTGCAAACCAATTGTGTTTTCGCATATGAACGCATAGTGCCATCATGAGATAAAACGCGACCCCGACACCAGCGAGCGCTTTAGACGGAAAATGACAGCTCTCAAGGTTTGGGTTCACCATTGCATCCACATCAGGCAACACTTGTCCCGGTAAATGGTGGTCGGTAACGAGCACGGTAATACCGTTTTCTTTTGCGTAACGCACGCCTTCGATTGATGACACACCGTTATCTACCGTCATGATCATCTCAGCGCCAAGCTCTAATGCTTGGTCAACGACTTCTGGGCTTAACCCATAACCGTCTTCAAAACGATTCGGTACTAGGTAGTCCACATTGTGACTACCAAGCATACGCAGCGCGAGCACCGACAATGCAGAGCTCGTCGCACCATCAGCGTCAAAATCACCGACAACGATGATGCGTTTTTGTTCTTTTATTGCCTGAAACAAAAGCTCGACAGCTTGCTCAATCCCCCCGAGCTTTTGGTAAGAATGCAAACCACGAGCTGACGTTTCTAGTTGCGCAGGATCCGTAATCCCACGGTTGATGTAGATACGTTTTAGAATCGGAGGAATGGAATCAGGAAGAAGGGAAAGATCAGGTTCAGGACGTCGTTGAATTTCTATCATGCTTGAAAAGAGCCGGCGACTTTGCCGGCTCTGCTCCTAAAGGATTATTGTTGCTTTAAACGTTTCAATAGCTCTGCAGGTGGTAGGTAACCGCCAACCATTTCGCCATTCGGTAAGAAGATCGCTGGCGTACCAGAAATTCCCAATTGGCGACCTAAATTGTAATGTGATTGAATGGTTTCTTTACACTGTTTTAAGTCTTTCGCAGGGTTATCAAACGTACGATTCACTTTCGCATTGTGCATTGCCGACTTTGGATCTTCAGCACACCAAATCGTCGCCATTTGTTCTGCCACTGGGCCAGTAGCACCTTGGCGAGGGTAAGCCATGTAGCGCACTGTAATGCCTAGATCGTTATAGCCTTGCATTTGGCTGTGCAGACGCACACAGTAACCACAAGTGATATCAGTAAATACCGTCACAGCATATTTTTCATCGTCTGCTTTGTATTCAATCATGCTATCGGAGAACTGCGCGATTTTCTCCGCATTAAGCGGCGCTTGGCGCTCTGCAATGACATCTTTGTAACTACCATCGTCATTGATGGCATAAAGCGTACCAGCGATAAAATGGCTACCATCATTTGAAGCAAACAAGATCCCGCCATTAGTTTGGATTTCCAATAAACCAGCAACTTCTGATGGCTGAATATCAACGATAGATAAACCAAGCTTTGAGAACTTAGTTTTTAATGCCGCTTCATCAAAACTGCTTTGCGCAGCTGGTGCCACTTGCTGTGCAGGAGTGTCCGTTTTAGCCTGACTTTCTTCTGCACCACAAGCGGTAACAAAAAATGGTAAAGTCAGCAGAGTTAGTCGGCGTAATACGCTCATGAAATTCACCTTAATATAAAATCGTTTTTCCAAGAAGACATGGATGAATCTAACCATTGTTATGCTCTTGGGTGGTGTTGACTGTGGATCTGCTTCAATCGTTCAGTCGCCACGTGAGTATAAATTTGCGTGGTCGATAAGTCACTATGTCCTAATAGCATCTGTACGACCCTGAGATCTGCGCCATAGTTCAATAAATGCGTGGCAAATGCATGACGTAGTACGTGCGGCGACAACTGTTCAGTGTCAATCCCTGCTATCAAAGCATAGTACTTAATACGGTGCCAAAACGTCTGACGAGTCATTTGCCTTGCGCGTTTGCTAGGAAAAACAATATCAGATGATGTATCACCAAGTAACGCAGGACGCCCTTGTTGAATAAACGTCTCGATCCAATCTACCGCGTTCTCCCCCATTGGCACTAAGCGCTCTTTACCGCCTTTACCTGTGACACGTACAACTCCTTGACGCAAACTAATGTTTTCCATAGTTAAACTGACCAATTCCGTCACACGCAAACCAGTCGCATACAGTAGTTCCAGCATCGCTTTATCCCGCAATTCCACAGGATCATTCGGGTCTGGCGCTTCGAGCAAGGCGTCCACTTGCTCTTCACTAATATCTTTGGGCAAGCGTTGTGGCAGTTTAGGACTGACCAAGAGCGCACTCGGATCATCAGCACGTACTTTCTCACGATGCAGATATTGGAATAAACGGCGAATTGCCGACAACATACGCGCACGGGACGTCTGCTTGTAATCCAAGTCTACAAGGTAGCTTTGGTATTCTTGCAAGCCAGACAAACTAATGAAATCAAGACGGTAGCGATGTTTCTCCATCCACGTGAGCAGCTTCATCAAATCATTTCTATAGGAAGCCAGCGTGTTCTCTGATAGCCCACGCTCCATCCACATCGCATCTAAGAATTGCTCAACAAGCGAAAAATCTTGTTGATTGACAGGCTGTTGTGCCGTCATGAACGCTTCCTTATCTGTTTATATTTACAGTATTTAGATTAAGGCACCTGCCGATCCAATACCATAAAAAAATCATCCCGCTTAGGATATTCGCTGCAATCTTCCTCAATTTATGGTTAGAATCTTCCACAACAGCAACAAAAATAACGATGAATATAATGAAAATCGGACTCTTTTACGGCTCAACGACCTGCTACACCGAAATGGCAGCAGAGAAAATTCGTACCATTATTGGTGAAGACCTTGTCGACATTCACAATGTGAAAGAGACACCGTTATCACTAATGGCGGACTACGACTTATTACTCCTTGGCATCTCAACTTGGGACTTTGGTGAAATTCAAGAAGATTGGAACGCGATTTGGCAAGACATCGCAACAACACCATTAAAAGGTAAAGTTGTCGCTCTGTTTGGTCTGGGTGACCAAGAAGGCTACGGTGAGTGGTATTTGGACGCGATGGGCTTACTTCACGATGAATTACAAGCGACTGGCGCAACCTTTATCGGTTACTGGCCAAATGAAGGCTACGAATTTGAAGCATCGAAAGCACTGATTGAAGATGGCAGCAAGTTTGTTGGACTAGCGTTAGATGAAGACTCGCAGTACGAACTGAGTGATGAGCGCATCGAAAAATGGTGTGAACAAGTTCTTGTGGAGTTCCACGACACACTTTAATAGTGTGAACTCTTCAAAGATAAAAATAAAAAGCCCGATGAAGTAGTTCATCGGGCTTTTTAATATCTTGATAGTGCGAAGTTATTACGCTGTTTCTTGTGCTAGCTCTGGACGAGGTTTCGCGATGAAGAACATGCACACAATAGCCGCAAATGTTGGAAGCACCCAACCCATGCCCACTTCGAATAGTGGCAACATGTTAAACGCAGAAACATCAACGCCCGATACTTTTGCTGCATCAACCAACGCAAACAACAGAGATACAAGCAGTACCGCGCGGTAAGCAAAACGTGGATTTGGCAGTTTGCTGCGTACAAATGTTAGTGCAACCAACGCAATCGCCACAGGGTACAGCGCAAACAATACTGGCACTGACAGAGAAATCAGTTGTGCAAGGCCGACATTCGCAACCAACGCACAAACAGAACCGTTAATAAGTACCCATTGCTTGTATGACAGTGGCGTTTTCGAGCTGAAGAAGTCTGAACACGCAGAAATCAAGCCAATAGCCGTTGTCAAACACGCTAGTAATACAATGACAGACAGAACGATTTGACCGTACGGACCAAACAGCGCTTGAACGTATTGGCTAAGTACCAGACCACCGTTATCTGCACCAGCAGCAACAGTTGCACTCGTCGCGCCCAAGTAGAATAGTGAGATGTAAACAAACGCAAGACCGGCAGCGGCAATACAACCTGCATAGATCAGATACTTAGTGGTTGCAGAACGCTCAGTAATGCCTTTACCGCGCAGTGCATCAACCATCAGCATGCCAAACATCAATGACGCGAACGTATCCATTGTGTTGTAGCCTTCTAGGAAGCCTTTGGTCAGTGGTTGCGTTAAGTACTCACCGTGCGCGCCCAGCATGTCACCTTGAGGATCAATAAATACCGCCACAGCAAGAATGATCAAACCGACAAACAGCGCTGGAGTCAGCACTTTACCAATCAAGTCGATAAGACGGCCTTGGAACCATGAGAACATCATCGCCGCAATAAAGAAGATCACTGAAAATGCAGTGAGATGCGTTTGTGACGCTTCAAGGAAGAAAGGTTTCACCGCCATCTCGTAAGCCACTAGGCCAGTACGAGGCGCAGCAAACGCAGGACCGATGATGATGAAGATCAACGCAGCCATAATAACCGCTGCTTTTTTCGGAAGGTCTTGCGTTAAGTGATCCCAAGAACCACCAGCAACAGCAATAGCAACGATAGTAATAAGAGGTAGACCTACCGCTGTTAGCAAGAAACCAAACATTGCTGGCATTAAGTTTTCACCGGCTAGCTGACCCGCTAGAGGTGGAAAGATGATATTGCCCGCACCTAAAAAGAACGCAAATAGCATAAAGCCTACTGCGATAATATCTGTTAGTTTTAACGTCTGCTTCACAGATAACCCTTGTCTTTTAATTAATGAATGTTGTGTATGCTTAGACCACTTTTTGTATACCTAAAGTCAATAAGTACACGTGGTTCAATCTATAAAATTTTCGCCGCATAATGACGAAAGACTCATCATTTGGCAACCTTTAAGAAAAAAACACCATATTAATTTAGTTTTCAAACTTAAAAGCAGTGGATATAACCAGATCTAAATAACAGACCAGTTCTTTATCTCGATCAATTAACAATACAATTTAATAACCAACAAAACAACAATCTATACAATTAAGAAACAATAGAGAAATTCACTTAATTATTGAGCAAACATAAAACAATCATGAAGAGCAAAAAACTGAAAACTAAAGGCTTCAATTTTAAGCAATTTTGTATTGAGGGCGGCGAGAGTGGTATGCCCGTCAGCACTGATGGGGTCATGCTTGGTGCTTGGATTCAAAGCCCGAACAACGCTCAAATTCTCGATATTGGCACTGGCACCGGGTTGCTTGCCCTGATGTGTGCCCAACGCTTTACAGAAGCTCAAATAACCGCGGTCGATATTGAATTAACAGCCATTGAAGCTGCGCAAAAAAATGTGGTTCAGTCGCCTTGGTCAGATCGTGTGAGTGTGTATCATTCCGACATACTAGACTTTACGCCGACGCATCCATTCCAACGCATCATTTGTAATCCGCCCTACTTCAACAGCGGCGAGCAATCGAAACACAGTCAACGTGCAACCGCGAGGCACACTGATACGCTACGCCACAACGCATTGCTACAACGTTGCTATCAGTTGCTTGATGAACAAGGGAAAGCTAATTTTGTGTTACCAATCACCGAAGGCGAACGGTTTATTGAACTAGCATTACACCAAGGTTGGCACCTATCGCGAGTCTGTCGTGTACAGCCATCAGAAAAGAAACTGGTACATCGACTGTTATTTGAATGGGCGAAGCAGCCTTGCGATACTCAAGAATCACATTTAATAATTCATTCGCATGACGGTTACAGTGACGATTTCGTCCAATTAACCCGCGAGTTTTATCTTAAGATGTGAAATAACATGTGATCCTTATCACCAATCACTTTATAATGTGCGACCTTTTTGTATTCTATGCTGTTGTGGCGAACCATTAACCAAGCTTTGCTTGTGGAGAACTCATTGTGATCAGAACCTTTGCTGAACTTGATCTAGACCAAAACCTACTTGAAGCCATTGAAGAGATGGGTTACGAACGCCCAACAAAAATTCAGGCAGAAGCGATTCCACAAGCGTTGGATGGTCGTGACATTCTAGCGTCAGCGCCAACAGGTACTGGTAAAACGGCAGCCTTCGTCCTGCCTGCATTGCAATACTTGCAAGACTTCCCTCGTCGTAAGCCTGGACCTGCGCGTATTTTGATCCTAACGCCGACGCGCGAATTGGCGATGCAAATCGCTGATCAAGCACGAGCTTTGGCAAAAAACACTAAACTGAACATTTTCACCATCACAGGTGGTGTTCAATACCAAGAGCACGCCGATATCCTTGCGACAACACAAGACATTGTGGTTGCAACGCCTGGCCGTTTAAAAGAATACATTGATGCAGAGCGTTTTGATTGCCGTGCGATTGAATGGTTAATTCTGGATGAAGCAGACCGTATGCTAGACATGGGTTTTGCTCCTACTGTCGATCGTCTATCTAACGAGTGCCGCTGGCGTAAACAAACCCTTCTATTCTCAGCAACGCTAGAGGGTAAAGGCGTAGAAGGCTTTACCGCTGATCTGTTGAATGACCCAGCAGAGATCGATGCAAAATCGCCACTGCGTGAGCGTAAGAAGATTGCTCAATGGTACCACCGTGCTGATGATGCTGAACACAAACTAGAATTACTAAAACACATTATTACTCAACAAGCAGAACGCACCATCGTCTTCTTGAAGACACGTGAGCGTTTGGCAGAGCTACGAGCGCAGCTTGAGAGCGCACAGATTCCATGTTCTTGGATTCAAGGTGAAATGCCTCAAGATCGTCGTAATAACGCGATTACACGTTTCCGTGATGGCACAGTTAACGTTCTGCTCGCGACAGACGTAGCGGCGCGTGGTATCGATCTTCCAGATGTGTCACACGTTATTAACTACGACATGCCACGTACGGCTGATGTTTACCTTCACCGTATTGGCCGTACGGCTCGTGCGGGTAAGAAAGGTAACGCTATCTCAATCGTAGAAGCACACGACCAACCAATGATGGATCGCGTTGCACGTTACGTGAAAGAAGACATCAAAGAGCGTTTCGTGAAAGAGATGCGTCCGAAACACAAAAAACCTGTGTTTAAGAAGAAAAAGAAAAAAGAAGACAAGAAGAAGCCAGCGAAAAAGAAAACCGCTAAGAAGAAGTAATCTTGTTGGGGCGAAATAGCCTAAGCTAAAACATAACAAAGGGTTGGCACTGCCAACCCTTTTTCGTTTGTGTTTATTGAGATTAACGTAGACTACGTCTCAATCAGTTTTAGTTTTGCTCTTCGCGTTTAAATACTAACTCTGTTGGTGTCGATTCATCTTCAACAAAGTAGTAACCCGTCCTATCAAACTTAGTCAGGTCTGCCACACTCTCAATACGGTTTTCGATGATGTAACGCGCCATCATGCCGCGCGCTTTCTTCGCGTAGAAGCTGATGACCTTGTATTGGCCATTCTTACAATCTTTGAATACTGGCGTGATCACTTGCGCATCTAAGTGCTTTGGCTTCACCGCTTTAAAGTATTCATTTGATGCAAGGTTGATAAGCACATTATCACCTTGAGCAGAAATCGCTTCGTTAAGCTTATCCGTAATCACATTGCCCCAAAACTGGTACAAGTTTGTGCCCTTGTCGTTTGCAAGCTTGGTACCCATCTCAAGACGGTATGGCTGCATCAAATCGAGTGGTTTTAGTAAACCATAGAGGCCAGACAACATGCGCAAATGATCTTGGGCATACTCGAAGTCCGCATCAGATAAGGTTTCGGCGTCTAGTCCTGTGTAAACATCACCTTTAAACGCTAGGATCGCTTGTCGTGAGTTTTCTGTGGTAAACGTTTCACTCCACTCTTGAAATCGCCCGACATTCAAATCGGCAATCTTGTCGCTCACTTTCATTAAAGAGGCAACATCAGCAGGAGTCAGTTTGCGGCAAACATCGATAAGCTCTTTTGAGTATTCGACCAACTCAGGTTGAGTAAATTTTTCTGTCGCTAACGGAGACTCGTAATCAAGAGTCTTCGCTGGAGAAACTACGATAAGCATGACTTTCCCTTCTCTAATTTTGTTTTTTAATAGGGTACAAAAAAAGCCATGCATTGTCTGCATGGCTTTTTACATCGTACTAATAGCTTTCAACTATGAGTGATAGCTCACTTAGTCTTTTTTATCGTTGTACCAAATGCCTTCTTCAAGCTGAGATTTCAGCTCAGGGAAGTCATTCGCATCAAACGTTGGTACTTTACCTTCACCAAGTTGGCGGTTGTAATCTTTTGCTAGCTTAATCACGATGCCAGATAGCAAGATGATTGCCACCAAGTTGACTATCGCCATCAGCCCCATCGAAACATCAGCAAGTGACCATACGACTGGGAGCGAAGCAAGTGCACCAAACATCACCATACCAAGAACAACAACGCGGAAAATGCTTAGGCCCGCCTTATGGTTGTGCTCTAGGAAGATTAGGTTCGTTTCTGCGTACGAGTAGTTCGCGATGATTGATGTAAATGCAAAGAAGAAGATTGCCACGGCAACAAAGATGCCACCCCAATCACCGACTTGCGAGCTCAATGCACGTTGAGTTAGCTCGATACCCGTCACTTCTGTTGCTTGACCGACATACTCACCTGACATCAGGATGATAGCCACTGTCGCTGAACAGATAACGATCGTATCCATAAATACACCTAGCATCTGAACATAACCTTGAGATGCAGGGTGTGGTGGGTAAGGCGTTGCTGAAGCCGCCGCGTTTGGCGCAGAACCCATACCCGCTTCGTTCGAGAATAGACCGCGTTTAATACCGTTAATCATTGCCTGTGCAATCGCGTAGCCAAGACCACCAGCCGCCGCTTCTTGCAGACCAAATGCGCTCTTAAAGATAAGCATTAATACATCAGGTAGCTTCTCTAGATTAGAGAACATGATGAACAGTGCTAGAGCCAAGTAAAGCAGCGCCATGATCGGAACGATCATCTCTGCGACTTTTGCGATACGCTTGATACCACCGAAAATTACAATCGCAGACAGTACTACAACCGCGATACCAACGTACAGGTCACTCCAACCAAATGCGGTGCTCATTGCATTTGCAATTGAGTTAGCTTGTACGGCGTTGAATACCAAACCAAAAGCGATGATTAGGAAAACTGAGAACAATACGCCCATCCAACGCATGCCCAGGCCTTTTTCCATGTAGTAGGCAGGACCACCACGGTAGTTACCATCATCATCTTTGGTTTTGTATAGCTGCG
This sequence comes from Vibrio sp. Y10_XG_PY6, assembly GCF_024181795.1. Taxonomy (NCBI): domain Bacteria; kingdom Pseudomonadati; phylum Pseudomonadota; class Gammaproteobacteria; order Vibrionales; family Vibrionaceae; genus Vibrio; species Vibrio sp. Y10_XG_PY6. Next base: position 475,457 of record NZ_JAMZAQ010000003.1, on the reverse strand, counting down.
CCAGAGTACTCTCTGCAAACGACGTTGCCATACCAAGCATTGCGATCAGCCACATCCAGAAGATCGCGCCAGGACCACCTGCAGTCAATGCAACTGCAACGCCCGCCATGTTACCTGTACCAACACGTGCAGCAAGACTAGTACAAAGCGCTTGGAAAGAAGAAATACCAGCTTTGTCTGCTTTACGACTGTTCTTAAGAACAGAGAACATGTGGCCGAAATGGCGGAACTGAATGAACCCTAATCGAACGGTGAAGTAAATACCAACACCAACAAGAAGATAAACCAGAATCGAACCCCAAAGGAGATCGTTCATCAAATTGATTAAGTCTGTCATGTGTACCTCAAAGTGAGTTGCGCCGGTCTATGCGTCCAAGCCATCCACCAAATTGCCTGCTAAGTGTCAAAGTGTGCTTAGCTTTTTAAGTAATGTTTATGGGCAATCTAGAATCGTAAACGTCGCTTCATGCATCCATTTTACGTACCAGCGTATTTTTTGACGGGCGGATAATGCAACCTAGGAGCGCAAAAATCAATATGCAATCATGATAATAACATTGTTATTTTTCACTATAAAGTCACCAAAAAATAACATAATTGGAAGACTTAACACCCATAAACCGCAACATTTCAATTACCAAATGCCAACATAAATAATTATCGCCCACCAAACAGAACGGAGACCTATATAATTAAGACCAAGCTAGTATTCACAAGGTGTTACATAAATTTGCTCTAGTGCCTTACCATCTAATTGAACACTATTTCATCAAACTGGTTTTATGCAACTTTAACCTTTGCACTGTCCCCCCACTCGCCAAATCGAATTAACATTGAAAATCTCTCTATTTAATCGTTTTCTTGAGATCGTTTGTGCATTTTTTAGCCACCACATTGCCATGAAAAGTGTGATTTTGAGAATATTTTTGCACGAAAATGTCATGCTACCGACACAAATGCGAAATATATCATGGTTATTCTCACGGCTATTGTGGTACTTAAAAAACTCCACAAGGACTGGTTACAACAGTTTAGCTTAAGAAAGGTAAAGGTGGCTTATGGAAGGCTTTCAACTAGATGACATTTTTAATCTGGATACTACCTCAACAACCAAATCTCGTGCCAAACCAGTAAAGCGAAAGTGGCGTGAAATAGAAGAGATGAACGACAGGCGCAATTTGCTTAAAGAGCTACGCGAACTTGATGCCTGTACCGACTACAACTTGGAAGACATTAAACTCTAATTCAAACAAAAGGCACCTTAAGGGTGCCTTTTGTTTTTGTTTACAGTAACGGTAAACGACTTGAGTTTAAGCGCCAGGATTTGAGTATGAGTACCGTTATTACTCAATAGGAATTTTCCTGTCTTTTGGTTGAGAAGCGCAAAAGATAAATTTGCGTCCAATTCTCAATAAATAAGAAATGCAGCTAACAAACCCGAGTGATACTTTCGCTCACTCAGGTTTTATCGCACACACTTAAACATACTCAGCATCACTTTGACGCACACGTTCAGCTAACTGTTTATAACGGTCGGCAATGGTGTCACCAAAAACTGGGTCATCTTCACTGACGCTCCATAAGCTTTCAACATGCTGCCAATCCTCGGTAGTGAACAGCTCCTCAATGAGAGGCAGGATTTTTCGCTCCTCTAACTCCAAGTGGCGTCTTTGTGATTCAATGAAGTCCTCTAGGTGGGCCACAAACATGTCTTGAGGCACAACTGCATCCTGCAGGATCATCTCTATCAAGGAAGCAAACTCTTTGGTTTTACTTGCTAACTCTTGGTGTTCTTTCTCTAAGTTTTCCATGGTCTGTTGCTTACCATAGTGCTCCAGAAAGTGGTGATAGAGAATATCTTCTTTCGGATGGTGAACTTTTTCTGAATGATTAGAGAGGTAATCAACTATCTCGCTTACTAATGCGTAGTTGATCGCACGTTCTTCTTTTATCTCATTAAGTTTATGGCGCAGTATCGCCAACAGACGAACCATATAGCCGTGTTCGCGTCGAATTCTTTCGATCATCATAGCGTCTCTCCTTAACACCTACTTTTAATAAGTGTACATGAGAAATTTGCCATCAGCCTCGAGCGTGCTCAAAAAAACAGCGATAATGGCAGCATTATCGCTGTCTCTTCTTTTATACAGTTAATGGCAAATGCCAGTTGATTGGTGCTTTTCCTTGCGAGGCAAGTAACTGGTTTGCTTGAGAGAAATGCTTACAACCAAAAAAACCTCGGTGTGCTGAGAGTGGTGATGGATGTGGTGCGGCTAACACATGATGTTTATTGCGATCAATAAAGCGCCCTTTCTTCTGAGCGTGAGAGCCCCACAATAAAAACACCACGCCTTCCTGATGCTGGTTTATCGCTTCAATCACTCGGTCAGTGAACGTTTCCCACCCCGTTTTTGAATGTGAATGCGCTTTACCTTGCTCAACCGTCAATACCGTATTGAGCAGCAATACACCTTGCTCTGCCCAGCTTTGTAAGAATCCATGCTGAGGGATTTGGAACCCTTCAATATCTTGAGCCAGCTCTTTATACATATTAACGAGTGATGGTGGCGTTTTGATTCCAGGAAGAACGGAAAAGCACAAGCCATGCGCCTGATTTGGACCATGGTATGGGTCCTGCCCCAGAATCACTACTTTAACATCGTTAAACTCGGTAAAACGAAACGCATTAAAGACATCTTTCGCTGGCGGAAAAATCGCTTTGCCTGCGGCGCGTTCTGCTTCTACAAAATTCAAAGTGTCTACAAAGTAGCTCTGTTTTTTCTCTTCGCCGATCACATCGTGCCAAGTGGGTGACTGATTCATGGAAAGTTCCTGTCCTAAATTTTGCTTCTATTCTAACGAGCGAAACCCAAACAAACAAAAACTTACCACGAACTTGAGAACAGTAATAAAAGACTAATGCTTCTGTGGCGTTCGAAAATGCCCCTGTCCAGTAATGTGACGATTAGGCATCGGCAAACGAAGCACGCGGCGGCTATATGCGTAAGAAGCAAAAGAGAGTGGTCGAGACATAGTGGCATCCTTCTTTCTTAATTCAAATTGACTTAAGTGACTAAGAAAGAAAAGTGCCAACTCTGTGATCACATCATTGGTTATCTATCGCCGCTAGATGAAACTGACGCAGTGCGTTGATTTCTTGCTGCCAGATGTCCGGATCAATTGTTTCTAAAATCAGAGGGATATCATCAAAGCGAGGATCTTTCGCGATGTACTCAAAACAATCCCACCCGATCTCTCCTTTGCCTAATGAGTGGTGGCGATCCACTTTGCTGGCAAACTCAACTTTTGAATCATTTAGATGCATTGCTCTTAAATAGTGCATCCCAACAATACGGTCGAATTCAGCAAAGGTATGCTCACAATCCTCTTTAGTACGCAGATCGTAACCGGCGGTAAACGTGTGGCAAGTATCGAGACATACACCAACACGTTCTTTGTCTTCCACCTGATCGATGATTTCAGCAAGATGCTCAAACTTCCAACCTAGGTTTGTACCCTGACCTGCCGTATTCTCGATTACCGCGATCACATTCGGCACCGCTTTGTGCGCAAGATTGATCGACTCAGCGATCGTCGCTAAGCACTCCTGTTCCGAGACTTTCTTTAAGTGGCTCCCAGGGTGAAAGTTCAGCAACGTTAAACCCAATTGATTACAACGCTCCATCTCATCGATGAATGCAGCGCGTGACTTATCCAACTTATCCGCTTCTGGTGCACCTAAGTTAATTAGATAAGAGTCATGGGGAAGAATATGTTCTGCGCCGAAACCCAGCATTTTACAGTTCGCTTTAAACGCACTGATGGTTTTTGCTTCTAAAGGCTTCGCCACCCACTGGCGTTGGTTTTTTGTAAATAGTGCGAACGCATTCGCGCCAATTTCGCGAGCTCTCAACGGCGCTTGATCGACCCCACCAGCAGCAGAGACATGTGCACCAATGAGTTTATTCCCAAGCTTGTTTTTCATGTTTGTCATTTAATCACTTTAGACTTTCAGTATTGCTACCTAAATACAGATAGTTGCGTTAATCAGTTTAAACTTTAAGCTCAACTTGTAGTAAATTTACAACAAAATGAGTTATTAAATATTTTTTATATTATCAAATAAATTGTAATTAGTTTGTTTTCAAAGGTTTTATTGATTTAACTCAACAAAATTACCTTAATAAAAATAATGCTTTTGGTTGTTTTTTGACTTAAATCAATATTAAAATAGTGGATATTAGCTATATAATACTCAGCTCAACGAAAATTCGAAAATTAACACCAATAATCACCACGTAAGTGGTCTAGGAGATAGTGATGATCCAAGGTATCCAAATTACAAAAGCGGCAAACGACGACCTACTAAACTCTATCTGGCTATTAGATAGCGAAAAAAATGAAGCTCGTTGTGTTGCTGCAACTGCTGGCTACGAAGCAGACCAAGTTATCGCAATCAGCGATCTAGGTGAATACGAAAGCCGTGAAGTAGCAATCGAAACAGCTCCTCGCATCGAAGGCGGTCAACACCTAAACGTGAACGTGCTTAAACGCGAAACACTAGAAGATGCAGTTGCACACCCAGAGAAATACCCACAGCTAACAATCCGTGTTTCTGGTTACGCAGTACGTTTCAACTCGCTAACTCCAGAGCAACAACGTGATGTCATCGCTCGTACTTTTACTGAGACGCTATAATCTCAATAAAATCGACTTACTCACATTTAAAAAGCTTGGTCTCAATGGCCAAGCTTTTTTGTTTTCCTAGTATCTAACCGTTCTGTTCCTTTACGGAGCATTTCTCTGTGACGGATCCTTCTTAAACACTTCAGCCAATGAGGTTGGGTCAAGCCTTTCTCTTTGTTGTGAAGCGCCTTCAGACCACCAAATGAGTTGATGTATGGTGCGATTCATATAGCTGTCCCACTGCGTCTGCTGCAATTCATCCGCAACGACACCCTGTTCGTCAAACACTTCTTGCGCTTTCGGAATGTGAATCATCGCCGAGACAGGTAAACATCCAAGTTCAGATAAGAAGGTACGCATAGAAACGGCAGCTCTAACACCACCCCATTGTCCAGCAGAGTAGGTCACGATAGCACTTGGCTTATAAGAAAACAGCGAACTACCAAAATGATTAAGCATATTAGCCAAAGCAGGACTCATCGAATGGTTGTATTCCGGACTGACCATCACGTACCCATCGGCACTTTTAATTTTGTCTGCCAGTTCTCTCAAGTGGGCTGGCACTTTAGCGCGATGGTAAGCAAACTCAGGCTTAAACACGTCGTCAAAGTCGTAGTTCAATGGATCAATGATTTCGACGGTATGTTGCGAATACTGATTCTTAAACAACGTTTCACAAGCTCTACTCACTCGCATGCCCAAGCGGGCTGGTCGTGGCGGTGTGCTGTCCCTTACTGAGCCTAGAAAAATCAAAAAATGCATGCTTCTATTTCCATCTTTAAGTTCATTTCTCAATCATAAAGAGAGTAGAGACTTACCGACAATAAAAAAGGCGAATGATTGCTCATTCACCTTTCGTCGTTCATCATTTTAATAATTACTGTACGCGGCGCAGTACTTGTTTCAATGCATCAAAGTCTGCGTCTAGCTCTTCCGATAGCAGTTCCATCGCCGCGTGCTTCGCTAGCGGTGCAGGAAGCTCGATGTCAGATTGCAAAATGTCATCCACCACTTCTTTGAACTTCGCTGGGTGCGCAGTACATAGGAACAGACCGGTTTCACCATCTTGCAGTTGCTCTTCAAGAACGCGGTAAGCAATCGCACCGTGCGGTTCACATAGGTAGCCCAATGAGTACAGGTCTTTCACAGATTGTGCGCTTTGCTCATCTGAAACCGCGCCTTTACCTAGTGTCTCTAGGCCCCACTCTTTCACTCGGCAGAGCTCTTCGATACGCGGCCAGTTGTTCGGTTGACTCACGTCCATCGCGTTCGATGTCGTTGCAACCGTTGGTTTTGGCTCCCACTTACCTGTTTCTAGGTAGCGCGGAACCGTGTCATTAGCGTTAGTTGCAGCGATAAAGCGTTTGATCGGCAGACCCAGCGCTTTTGCCAGTAGACCAGCAGTTAGGTTACCAAAGTTACCACTTGGTACAGACACGACTAGGTTTTCACGCTCTTGTTTGCTCATTTGCGCAGCTGCTTCAAAGTAGTAACAGATTTGCGCCATCAAACGGCTGATGTTGATTGAGTTTGCAGAATTCAGACCGATCTCTTCACGCAGTGCGGAATCATCGAAAGCTTGCTTAACCAGAGCCTGGCACGCATCGAAGTCGCCATCGATCGCGACAGTGTGAATGTTCTTGCCTAGCGTACAGAATAGCTTCTCTTGCAGTGGGCTGATCTTGCCTTTCGGGTAAAGAATCACAACGTTGATGTCTTCCATACCATAGAAAGCGTGCGCAACGGCTGCGCCAGTATCGCCAGAAGTCGCAGTCAGAATGGTGATCTTGCCACCGTCCGATACCGCCGCAAGAGATTGCGCCATAAAGCGACCGCCAAAATCTTTAAATGCCAGCGTTGGACCATGGAAAAGCTCTAACGCGTAAACACCGTCTTTGACTTGATTGATTGGCGCAGGGAATTGGAACGCTGCGTCCACAAGCGCGTTGACTTGCTCTTCCGCCAGCTCATCACCGATAAACGCTGATAAAATCTTAGTGCTACGAGAAACAAAGTCTTCTGCCAGTAGCGCATCAACGTCTTCAAACTTTGGTAATTCCGATGGGAAAAATAGACCTTGGTTACGGCCTAACCCTTGGCGAACGGCTTGGCCAAAGGAAACTTGTTCATCATTTTCTTTTATATTGTAAAGCTTCATAGCTCACTTCCTGTTACTTTCGAACCCTGTTTATCTAGACGACAAACGTGGACGAATCCTTCTTCGTTTTGTACGTAGTTCTGTTCTAACCAGCGAGCAACTCGCTCAGCGACATCTTTCTCTTTGCAAATACTGAACAGTGTTGGACCACTGCCAGAAATACCGGTAGCCAATGCACCCGCAGAGGCTGCGTATTGACGTGCATTCGCAAAACCCGGAAGCAGTTTCTCACGATACGGTTCTGCGATCACGTCTTTGATCATTTTTGCAGCTAGCTCTGGCTGACCAGAATGACACGCATGAATAAAGCCTGCAAGGTGGCGACCATGGGCAATGATATCTTGTCGGCGGTATTGAGATGGTAGGATCTCACGCGCTTCTGCTGTTGATACTTTGATACCCGGATACGCCATCACCCAGTACCAATCGTCAAAGCAAGGCACTTCTTGGCTAATGATACCTAGCTCTTCCAGCATCAATTGCACACTGCCAAGGTAACATGGCGCCACGTTATCATAGTGAATACCACCAGAGATCTTGCCTTCCATTTCTCCCATCAGCGCTAACAACTCTGTCTCGTTAAGCGGCTGACCATGGAATCGGTTTAATGCATCTAATGCAGCAACGATAGAACAAGCACTGGAGCCAAGACCAGAGCCGATTGGCATGTTCTTTTCTAGCGTCATTTCAAGTGGCTTTAGCTCAACGCCTTTTTTATCTAGCTCACGAGCAAACACCAACCAACAATCGTAAACGATGTTCTCTTTTGGCTCTGTAGGCAACTTAGAGACAAAATTACCCGCAGTTTTCAGACTGAACGGCTCAGTCCCTGCCTTAACTTGCACTCTGTCACCTAGCAAGGTCCCATCCACTGGGGACACCGCCGCCCCCAATACATCAAAACCAACACTTACATTACCAATTGATGCTGGGGCATAAACCACTACATCCATATCACTTGAACTCATTCTTGTTATACCCCTAGTTTCCAACCTAAAGTACGCATCACGTCAGAGAATACACCCGCAGCCGTTACCTCAGTACCTGCGCCATAGCCACGCAACACAAGTGGGATTGGCTGGTAGTAACGGCTGTAAAATGCCAGTGCGTTTTCACCGTCTTTGATTTTATACATCGGATCGTTTTCATCCACCGCAGCGATGCTTACTGTGCACTTGCCCTCGTTAATTTCACCAACGTAACGCAGTACTTTGCCTTCTTCTGCTGCTTTAGCCGATAACTCTTTGAAGTAAGCGTCTGCTTCTGGGAGACGCGCCATAAACTCATCAACACTGCCTGAATCATCAAAGCCTGGCGGTAGCGCTTGGTCAACAACAACGTCTTCAAGCTCTAGTGACATGCCCGCTTCACGAGCTAGGATCAACAGCTTACGCGCGACATCCATACCAGACAGATCATCACGAGGATCTGGTTCAGTAAAGCCATTTTCTTTTGCGATATTCGTCGCTTCACTTAAGCTCATTCCTTCATCTAACTTACCGAAAATATAAGAAAGAGAACCGGAAAGAATACCGCTGAAACGCTCCAGTTCATCGCCTGCAGAAATTAGGTTTTGCAGGTTTTCAATAACCGGTAGGCCTGCACCTACGGTTGTTTCATACATCAATTTACGACGGGAGCTACGAGCCACATCGCGAAGCTGATGGTAGTACGCCATGCTTGCTGTGTTTGCTTTTTTGTTTGGTGTTACAACATGAAAACCTGCCGCTAGGAAGTCGGCGTATTGTTTAGCAATGTCTTCACTGGAAGTACAATCAACCAATACAGGGTTGATAATATGATTGCGTTGTACCAAAGAAATCAGACGCGCTAGGCTGAATTCTTCTGTGGCTGCTGACATACGATCACGCCAGTGCTCGAGCGGTAAGCCTTCGCTATCAAGCAACAGACCTTTGCTGTTTGCTAAGCCACAAACTCGAATCACAATGCCTTTCTCAGCCAGTTTGACTTGTTGGCGCTCGATCTGATCCACCAGCTCGCCACCCACACCACCAACACCAACAACGAACACATCGAGGAAGTGTTTCGAGTTGAATAGGTTTTCGTGACACGCTTTGATCGCCTCAGAAATTTTGTCTTCTGGAATAACGGCAGAAATCGCACGTTCTGATGAGCCTTGTGCTATCGCCACGATATTCACGTTCACTTCAGCAAGAGAAGAGAAGAAGCGAGAAGCCACACCACGCGATGTGCGCATACCGTCACCAACAAGCGTAATGATTGAAACATTATCAATAAACTCGACCGGTTCTAGTAAGCCATCTTTCAGTTCTAGCTCGAACGCATCTGCCAGCACTTGCTGCGCTTTCGCTTTATCTTCAGCCTCAATACAGAAGCTGATGCTGTATTCAGAAGAAGACTGAGTGATCAGAACAATAGATACACCAGCAGACGACATCGCACCGAATACACGGCTCGCCATACCTACCATGCCTTTCATACCAGGGCCTGATACGTTAACCATGGTTAGGTCGTTAAGTGTTGTAATACCTTTGATCGCAAGATTATCTTCACCAGTATCTTGGCCGATAAGAGTACCTGCACCTTGAGGGTTAAAGCTATTTTTGATCAGACATGGAATGTGGAATTGAGCAATAGGGGCGATAGTTTTCGGGTGCAGAACGGAAGCACCAAAATAAGAAAGCTCCATCGCTTCTTGGTAGCTTAGTGATTTAAGTAGGCGAGCATCTTCGACTAAACGTGGGTCACAGTTGTATACACCATCAACGTCGGTCCAGATTTCACAACAGTCTGCGCGTAAGCAAGCTGCAAGAACCGCTGCCGAGTAGTCAGAGCCATTACGACCAAGCGTGACAAGCTCTCCTTGTTCGTTGCCAGCTGTAAAGCCCGGCATAATGTTCACGTGGCCCTGAGGAAGGGGTTTTTGACGGAAGTTTTGCGTTGAAATATCCACATCAACCATAGCTTCAAGATGATCACCTTGGGCATACAGATACTCGACAGGATCGATCAAGCTCGCTTGTTGTCCCTTCGCCTCCAAGACAGCTTTCATCAACTGAATGGAAACACGCTCACCTTTACTAATAATGCGCGCATTTACGTTGTTTGGGCACATACCTAATAGATTGATGCCGTGAACAAATTGACGTAATTGAGATAGCGAGGTTTTCACTTGGTTATCGAAAGCTGAGCCATCAATATTGGGTAGTACTGCTTGGATTTGAGTGAATAGCGTTTTAAACGATTCATCCAACTCTTTTATTTGCAGCTCTGCTTCACCATTGCGCAACGCGCCTTCAATGACCGCAACCAACTTATTTGTTGTTTTACCTGGGGCTGAAAGAACAACCGCCACTTCTTCTTGTTGAGCGTTATTGGCAATGATGTCTGCCGCTCTTAAAAAGCGATCTGCATCAGCTAGTGATGAACCGCCAAACTTCAATACTCGCATCCCTTCCTCCGGTATATCTTCTCAAACTTGTCTAAATTCTGGATAAAAAAGCATAAAAAAAGGCCTGTATCTTGTTGGATACAGGCCTTTTTTGTGAATTTCTTTCGCTCAGCAGCCTGCCCCAACATGTGTCGTGTCGGTAATAATAATGGTCGTGGTCATTACTACTAGGCTGTTAGATGGCATAAATAAATATTCAACGTTAATTGTGTTTGCTTAACTCTACGTTTACCGAGTTTCCGATTCATAGTCAACAAAAAATTGTTTGTTTTTCAGTCTCACTTTTTACTCCATAACTAGTCTGATCTTCGTCATAAAGCGTAAGATCAAATTATGAAAGGGAGTTGTTGACACTTAACAACAACTTAACTGTGACCTATGTTCACAGGATCGAATTATTTAGAAAATAGGTGAGCTAGCTTTCATATTCTATGCTTTAATAGTGAGAAGCTTTGGGCACATACTAATAAAAAGTTGACACAAGGAGTGGTGAGCATGAAAAGAGGGCTTTTTCTGTTGCTTTTTTTTGTGCCTGGCGTTTGTCTAGCAAACGAGCTTCCGCCTCTTCCAGGCAAAACATCCCCTTCTCCTCATAAACTATTTATTTCCAGCGACAGCTATCAATCTGACAGTTTCGATGTTTGGAATATCGACACGGGTTATGCGTACGAACTCTTTGACTCAGTAGACGTTTACGTCGGTGCACGAGTCAACAACTCTCCAACCCAAAACCAAAGCGGTTTTTTGAGTGGGATCAGCTATCACTTCAATGATCGTGTCACACTAAAAAGTACGGTTCGCTCTTACAAGAATGAGACTGCAGAAGGTATTCGCCAAGAAGACAGCAGCCTCGCAGCTGAAGTTTCAAGTCGCGTAAAAATCACCGATAAACTGGATCTTCACGCGACTCTTGATTACCAAGATTGGCAACAAGGTATTGAGGTAGGTTTAGGCTTTCGTTTTTAGAAATCTAATTTTTGCTTTGAAATCAACACACCATTCCAATCAGCGTACACATAATGCTTCGGCTGCACGATTTGGTTTTGCATCGTTAAAGTCACATTGACCTCTCCCATACCTCGCTTCTCTGTCTTAAACGGATTGGTACCAAGTGCTTGCACGCCAATGTCCATCTGAGATATTTGTGCTACGTCGCGTATTGCACCATAGACAATAATGCCTTCCCACCCATTTTCTATTCCGAGTATTGCTAATTGATCGCCAAGCAATGCTTTCTGACACGAACCATGTCCGTCAACAATCAATACTTTCCCCGTTCCATCTTCGCCCAGTACTTCACGTACTTTTGAGTTGTCGTGATAGCAACGCACTGTGACAATTTCTCCGTAAAAAGCGGTGCGTTGACCAAAGTTCTGCAGTGGCAAAGTAAGCAGGGTAACTTGGTCTTCAAATTGGTCACAAATATCGGGTGTAATGTCTCTCATATTTCCTCCGTGAATTTTCTCACCCAAGCAGTGCTTCGGTGAGTAGTATCCTTTCCTATACGAGTCGAGGCTTAAGGGAGCCTAACTTATGCAACACTTTCGGCTGTGAGCACGCAATAAGGTAAAGTTGATCATCAATGACGTAGTAAATCGCGTTTTGTTGAAAGTCATTCGCCAATGCGACCGCCGCCTCTGGTGATAACTCGACGGCAAAGCTTTCCTCATACCATGTAAAAGAGCTGTCACCTACTGTGATAGGCGCGTAATTAACGTGCTGTAGCAGTGTTTCTAATGCTTGATTGCTTATGCAGTTCTCTTCTTTGGACCGCAAATTACTGTATGGGTTCCAAGCGGTTATCACAGCGTAGTTTGAAACGCACCACTCGGCCTCGAATCTGAAAAAAGATTCTGAATAAGCATTCCATAACGATGCGTCTATGTTCGTATTACTTTTTTCTATCATAAGTCTTAAACGATTAATAACAGTTACATTTCATCAATTGATATAAATCAACAAACTGAATGGAATTAACATTTGAGCATTGTTAGCATGCTGTTAACAATATAAAATCCGCTCCATATCTTAGGGTGTTTACGTTTCAGGCCCCACAGAAAGCGGGAAATGAAAGGTAAACAAGCCCTTTAGAATAAACGTCGCCATTGGATACTGGTGAGTTGGCAAAATTCCATGGAGGGCGGATAACTGAAAGAAGTGTTTTTTTGATCAACTTGATTTATTATCAAAATCACATTACCTGTATGTTATATTTTTGCCTAGAATTTATTCTATTAGCACAATTTTGTCACAAATTTAGGTACCGCCAATGCAAACCCCGCAGATTCTTATCGTTGAAGATGAGCAAGTAACTCGTAACACTCTTAAGAGTATTTTTGAAGCAGAGGGATACGCTGTTTTTGAAGCCAGTGACGGTGAAGAGATGCACCAAGTGTTGTCTGACAACTCAGTCAACTTGGTTATTATGGACATTAATCTTCCAGGCAAGAATGGCCTTCTGTTAGCGCGTGAACTACGCGAACAAGCGAACATTGCTTTAATGTTCCTGACAGGCCGTGACAATGAAGTGGACAAGATCCTAGGTCTTGAGATTGGTGCAGATGACTACATCACTAAACCATTCAACCCACGTGAACTGACTATTCGTGCTCGCAACCTACTTAGCCGCTCAATGAGCTCTAACGCGGTGCAAGAAGAGAAGCGCTCAGTAGAAAAGTATGAATTCAATGGTTGGGTACTGGACATCAACAGCCGCTCTCTAGTAAGCCCTGCTGGTGATAGCTACAAGCTCCCTCGCTCTGAGTTCCGAGCTCTACTGCACTTCTGTGAAAACCCAGGTAAGATTCAAACTCGTGCCGATCTTCTTAAGAAGATGACTGGCCGTGAACTTAAGCCGCATGACCGTACTGTAGACGTAACGATTCGTCGTATTCGTAAACACTTTGAGTCTGTTTCAGGTACTCCTGAAATCATCGCGACTATCCACGGCGAAGGTTACCGCTTCTGTGGCGATCTAGAAGACTAATTGAATCGCTAATACGCAAAGGGCTTGCTCATTGAGCAAGCCCTTTTATTTTGGGTTTAGCAATTAGCGGACAATCACTGAATCTAATAAACCTTGTTAATCTTCACGTACTTTTCCACTAACCAGCGCTGTTTACCTGCGTCGTCTAAAAGTACCGCGATATCAACCGATTTTTCTGTGTCCGCGTCTACCTGAGACGTGAAGGCTACTTCCCATTGGCTCTCACTATGAGTTCGAGTTTCTAAAGAGTCTTCATCCACCCACCACTCTTTTTCTCCTTGCTTGATGATAAGCGCTTCGGCAGTCAGGTTGGCTGGGAGTAATTGGTCTCCTTCAAGGTAAAGTGATCCTTGAATGCTTTGCTCTTGCACTTCCCCAACGGTCGGCATCAGGTTCACCCATACGTTACTTTTGAGCTCGACATTCACCTGGTTAATCGTAATCTGACTGTTTTGTTGCCAGTTCACACTTGGAACGGAACTGCAGCCTGCCATCAATGCTATAACCAACGCCAACGGTGCGATTTTTTTCATGTTATTTCCTTTGTTCCAACCAACTTTTGAGGACTTGAATATCGTTTTGGTATTCATTTTTGATCTCTTCAACCCAGTCTGAAATGTTTTCCCACCATGCTGGCATATCGGGAGATTGCGCTTTCTGCGCCACACTTTGGATACGTTTGAGGCCAATCGAACCTGCAGCACCTTTAATTTTATGCGCTTCAGAAACAATCCCATCTTGATCTTTTGCCGTCATGTTTGAGTCTAAGACATCCATATAGTCTGGCATCATGTCCTCAAACATTTTTATGCTGTCGTAGACCGGCTTGGCACCAACAATGTCGACGTAAGACTCTAACATATCCATATCGAGCAAGTGTGTCTCAATCACAGGAGAAGGAGTCGGCTCTTCCACTGTTTCTGGAACGCTCTCAGGTTGCTCTTGCTGCTCTACCTGATGCGCGAAGAATTTATCAATTACAGACTGAATGGCGTTCACAGCAAGCGGTTTACTGATGGCATCATCCATGCCGTTATCTAAGTATTCACGACGATCTTTCATCACATTAGCTGTTAGGGCGACCAATGGAGGCAGATTGTTATAATGCTCGCGATAATAATTTGCGACATCAAACCCCGTCATATCAGGCAGCTGAATATCCAACAACGCCAAGTCATATTTTTCTGGCACAAAGTTCACGAGCGCTTCTTGTCCCGTCATCGCCACGGTAACGGAGTGCCCTAAGCTCTCAAGCAACGATTTGGCAACAGTGACGTTAAGCTCAATGTCTTCGACCATAAAGATGTTGAGATACATATTGTCGCGTTTTGCATCAATGACAGGTTCTTCGAGTTCCACAATAGGAACGTGAATCGATACGGTAAAAGTACTACCAAAACCCTCTTCACTAGCGACAGTAATGTCACCATCCATCATATTGATCAGCTGTTTTGACACCGCCAAGCCTATACCAGTCCCGACAGCATGTAGGTTGTCTTTACCTGATTTCACTTGGTAATACATGGCGAAGATTTTATCAAGCTCATCTTCCGGTATACCAATACCTGTGTCTTCCACTTCCATAATAATGGTGGCAAAATCGTCTTCGACATCCGCACTCACCGTCATCACAACGCCACCTTCTTTGGTAAACTTCATTGCGTTGCTGACCAAGTTCCAAATTACCTGACGCAAACGGGTCGCATCCACTTCAATTGCTTTTGGTAAATCACTCAAACGTTCTAAGTCAAAACGCAGCCCTTTTTGCTCCGCCATCAAAGCAGAGATGCTTTCAATCTCAGCGACGAAGTCTTCGAAGTTAAGTGGCGCAGGTAATAGTTCTAGCTTGCGGCGATCAAACTTATCCATATCGATAATATCGTTGAAGATGTTACCTAGCGTAATCGCACTCACATTGATGGTCTGCATGTGTTTGCGCTGCTCTTCTGTCAACGGACTATCGAGAAGCATGCGACTTAAGCCCACAATGCCATTTAGTGGCGTTCGCAGTTCATGACTGATGGTTGAGATGAAAGTAGTTTTATCACGGCTTGCTTTCTCTAACGACTCTTCATGACGTTTACGTTCAGTGATATCACGGCCAAAACCTACCAAGCCAAGGTGACGACCATCTTTGCTGTAAAACGGCACTTTACGCAGTTCAAAGTAATGTTTGCGTCCATCAGGATACTCTAGCCACTGCTCGTAAGTGATGGCTTGATTATCGGCGAAGACCTTTTGGTCAGTATCAACGATGTGCTCAGCGATTTCTTTGCTATACACATCCCAAGGGCTTAATCCGACTAACTGGTGCTCTTTCTTGCCCGTTAGCTCTTCCATTGCCCGGTTACAACCGGAGAACACACCATCGGCATTGCGGTAGTAAATTAAGTCTGGCGAGGCATCAATAAATGAACGCAGTAGTGCAGTGCGTTCCGCAAGCTCTAACTGAGTACGCTCTCGTTGGAACACCTCGTTTTCGAGATCTTGCATCGCCTCTTCTCGAGCTTCTTCTGCTTTAATGCGCTCTTCAATTTCTTGGTTGAGCTTTTCGATGTTTTGTTGCAGTTGATAATTCAGTTCTTGGTCTCGCGAGCGCATGTCTTTCAGTTTGGACACCAACTTGGTTAAACGCTGGCGAGACTCTTCTAGCTGATCAACAACAACAGAAAGAAAATAAACCGCCCAAGGTGTAATCAAGAGACCAAAAAACACCGAACGGACAATGTCGATATCGTCGACTCGCCCCTTGAGAGCTAAAGTAATCCCCACCTGCACCACAACGGCTAATGCCACCAGCGCAAGGGCCAGCAAAATCGAGAAACGAACAATCCCCAGTTTGACTAGCAAGTCGACATAATACTGGGCGAGATTTTTCATGGGTTTCATTAACTACTCCATGGTGCTGGCTAGATGTTGCCCTTCAATGATAAAAAACGAGCAGACATATTCGGCCTAACGCAATTTAGGTCTGTGTGATTAGTGAAAAATACGTAGTGCGAACTGCGGCTGCTAAACAAGATAAAAAGATAAGTTAACCAACGAACGCACAGGCTTCGGTAAGTTTAACGTGTTTAATACGGCGATTTAAACAATCAGCTATCAACTTAGAGCAAGCGGTCACAAAGCGTTAGTAAGAACTGGGGTGAATACAGGTGCGATTACGTCCATCCGCTTTGGCTTGGTATAGCGCACTGTCAGCCATGGCAATACCCATTTCCGGTTCATCACCATGTTGAGGAATATAAGAGACAAGACCGATACTGACCGTGAGACGTTCCGATGCTTCTGAGCTGTCGTGCTCCATATCGAGTTGTCGAATTTTTTCATGAATACGCTGCGCTACATTGCTCGCGCCTTCCGTTGTGGTATTCGGCAGGATAAAACCAAACTCCTCACCACCATAACGCGCAACACAATCCGAAGAGCGATTGATGACTTTTGTGAATACGGTAGCAACACTGACCAATGCTTCATCACCTTGCTGATGGCCGTAACAGTCGTTGTAATCTTTGAAAAAGTCGATGTCACACAACATGATAGTGAGCGGCAGCTTTTCGCGGGTATGGTGGTACCATAGTACCTGCAGTTGTTCATCGAAGCGGCGTCGGTTCGATACCTGAGTTAAGCTATCCATAAAGCTCAACTTTTCTAACTCTAAATTGGCTCTCTCCAACTTTTGTTCGGCAAGGTAACGTTCAGAAATATCACGCGCCATGATCAGCACACCATTCGTTCCTGAAGCTTTATCTTTAAAGGGCGATTTCACCACATCAAACCACGTACTTTTGCCATCACTGCTAACGACTTTATCTATGTATCGGACAGGCTCTGACTGACGCAATGCATCTAAATCACTAGCAGCTAAGCGAGCGTACATCTCTTCAGGAATGACATCTTGAAGTCGCTTACCGATCAAATCAGACACGTCTGAAATACCTAATGCATTAACGAACGGTTTATTACACGCTTGATAGACCATATTCTCATTGAATATACCGATAGAGTCAGGGCTAGCGTCAAGAATAGTTTGTAAGATGGTATCCCTTTGCGCCAATGCAACTTCTGTATCTTTACGACGCTCCATTTCATCTCTCAGGTTTTGCTGCATTTTGTGCCACTCGGTCACATCATGACTAATGGATAATGTACCGATCAGCTCACCACTCGGTGACACAAGGGAATTTTGATTCACTTCCAATAAGCAACTGCGACCTTGTGGATCCGTCGTCCACTTGCGCTCACTCTTTCTGCTAGCCTCACCCATGGAAACCTTTGATGCGCAGGCTTCTTCCCTTCGCCCTTCCCAAAATTGATCAAATGCTCGGTTCGTCGTTAATAAATTCCCTTGGCGATCTTGGGTACAAATTAACTCAGAGAGTGAGTCTAGTGCCGAACGAGCAATCGTTAATTGCGCAAGCTCTTGTTGCTGCTCTTGATGAGTGGCTTGATATGGCTGCGCGTAGATGATCCAAACACGGTGATTGCGCAGCAAACTCTTTCTTCCTGACAACTCCACCTTGATAGATTCGCTTTCAGATAAGCGCCAATCAAATACCTGCTGGCTAAAATGACGACTAGAGACACTGTCGAGAAACGACTCAAGCTCACGAATATCGAATAAAGCGGGATACAAATATCCCGTACCTAAAGAGCGAATACCTAATAACTGCATCGCAGCTTGGTTAGATAACAAGATCTGAGCATGGCCACTATCCAGCACTATGACTGGATAGGGTGAATCCGTTACGAGTTGCTTAAGTGATGTTTGAAAGTGCAAATAGATCAGTGCTAACGCGCACACGCTAGCAATTAATAACAAGACGACATAGCCATAACCGCCTTGACCATCCCAAAGCCAATTGAGTAACTGATCCATCGTTTAAACCTTTAAAGAAAACTGGTTAAAATATATCAGTTATTTATTGAGCGATCTGCTATTAATTCCGGTTTAGTATAGATAAAAGCGTTTCCCGTTAGGCTTCCTTGAGCACCATGTTCACTGAGGGCTCGACCAATTTCAGTCATCGCCAGCCAGCGATTTTCACACCACAGTGGCGATAATAAGGTAGGTCTACGAGCTGCTGATGAAACGCGATGGTAAATCACGTCCGGTGGCGTCATACGAATCATCTCACTGGCAATTGCGACATATTCTTCTAGCTCTTGCGCCTCTAATCGTCCTGCACGCCACGCTTTCGCCATGGTGCTGCCTTCCACAATATGCAAGCCATGTAACTTAATGCCATCCGTGCCCACGGCTAACACTTTTTGTAGCGTCTCAATATTATCGTCGCGGCTTTCTTTCGGTAATCCAACAATTAAATGAGTACAGACTTTAATACCTAGCGCACGCGCACGCTTGGTGATCTCGGCATAACATTCGAAATCATGACCGCGATTGATGCGCTTAAGGGTGTCGTTATTAGCGGTTTGAAGCCCTAACTCTAGCCAAATTTCATAACCTTGCTGTACATAGTCAGACAGCAAATCTAATACGGCATCAGGCACGCAATCTGGACGAGTCCCGACACACAATCCCACAATATCAGCCGCTTTTAGTGCTTCTTCATACATATTTTTCAGCACTTGCACTTCCGCATAAGTACTGGTGTAAGCCTGAAAATAAGCGAGATACTTCTTCGCTCGATGAATTTCGCCCGCACGATCTTTCAACTGATCGTGAATACTCTTTATCTGTACTTCTTCATCCGCAAACGAAGCCACATTACAAAAAGTACATCCTCCCCGACCAATCGTGCCATCTCGGTTAGGGCAACTAAATCCACCGTGCAACGTTAGTTTATGGACTTTTTCACCGTATCGACGCTGAAGATCTTGGCCGATTGTATTGACCAACTCATGTAACTGCATAAATTCTCACCAACAATGAACCGTAATCAATCTCACTACGATCTGTGTAAATAAATTACATCCCTGCAAGAAAAAACACACAATACTAGTCAATTCAAACAAACATCATACGGCTCAAAATCAATAAACCTGCATAAATACAGATAAAAAACGTTCATGTTGCGTAAATGTTAAACTAAAAATGCATAATTAAACGAAAAAATTGGGTCACAACGTCGACTTTTTCATTGCATTCTGAAGTGACAAAATTGTAGGATACTTACACAACCCCGTTATTTTTGTGACTTTTATTACAAAGTACACTGCGGGATTTGTCGGTGTTATCCCACTCCTACCTATATAAATCACTAAATAGTGGCAATAAATAAAGGGATACCACCAAGGATTGTTTTTCTCGCAAAACTTTTCCTGCGAGATACGGAAAGGAATCAAGATCGGTCAACCTAGATCGGTGGCGATAATAAATATAAAGGACAAGACGTAATCAATGGTCTAGGTGGCATTTGCCTGCCTGGTGCTTTTGCGTCGACATTGAACTGGAAGGATGTATCTATGGTAGATAGAGAGCAAAATCCACAGGGTCTATATACTCCTGAATTGGAGCATGACGCGTGTGGTATCGGTTTTGTTGCTCACCTTAAAAACCGTAAATCTCATGAAGTAGTGACTCAAGCATTGGATATGCTAGCTCGCATGGAGCACCGTGGTGGTCAAGGTTGTGATCCATGCAGCGGTGATGGTGCGGGTATCTTGCTACAAAAACCTCATGAATTCCTATTAGAAGAGGCCGTTAAGCTCGGCATTAAACTACCTTCATTTGAAAAGTATGGTGTGGGTGTCGTACTTTTCCCGAAAGACGAATACAAACGCGAGCAATGCCGTGACATTCTAGAACGTAACGCACAACGTCTAGATCTTGAAGTTATCGGCTACCGCGTATTGCCAACCGATAACTCAATGATCGGTGCCGACCCGCTAAGCACAGAGCCTCAGTTTGAGCATGTGTTTATCTCTGGTGGTCCAGGTATTACACCTGAAGAGCTAGAGCGCAAACTGTACGTACTTCGTAACTACACTGTACGTGTTTGCCTAGAAAGCGTTTCGAACATTGGTGATGACTTCTATATTAACTCTATGTCTTACAAGACATTGGTGTACAAAGGTCAGTTAACGACCGAGCAAGTACCTCAGTACTTCCTTGATCTGCAAAACCCGACCATGGTGACCGCACTGGCACTGGTACACTCTCGCTTCTCTACCAACACCTTCCCGAAATGGCGTCTTGCACAACCTTTCCGTTACATTGCCCACAACGGTGAAATCAATACAGTTCGAGGTAACTTGAACTGGATGAAAGCCAGTGAGGCGATCATTGAATCCGATCTATTTACCCAAGCTGAAATCGACATGCTGCTTCCTATTTGTCAGGAAGGCAGTTCGGATTCATCTAACTTTGACATGGCTCTTGAGCTCCTAGTTCTTTCTGGTCGCAGCCTGCCGCACGCATTGATGATGATGATCCCGGAAGCATGGCAAGAAAACAAAAACATGGATCCTAAGCGTCGTGCGTTCTATCAATACCACGCGAACATCATGGAACCATGGGATGGTCCGGCTTCAGTATGTTTTACTGATGGTGTTCAAGTTGGTGCAACTCTCGACCGTAACGGTTTGCGCCCTTCTCGCTACACAGTGACCAAAGATAACTTCCTCGTGATGGCATCTGAATCTGGTGTTGTAGATATTGAGCCAGAGAACGTTGAGTTCCGCGGTCGTCTACAACCGGGTCGCATCTTCGTTGCAGACCTAGAGCAAGGTCGCATCATCTCTGATGAAGAAGTGAAAGACACCATCGCAACGGCACAGCCTTACGAGAAGTGGGTAGAAGAAAACCTACTGAGCTTGAAGAAGCTGCCAGATGCGAGCAACCAGTTCAGCCAACCTAAGCCAGAACATCTTCTACACCGCCAACAAGCGTTTGGCGTAAGTACTGAAGAAGTGAACGAAATCATCGTTCCAATGGCGAATGACGCAAAAGAACCATTGTCAGCAATGGGTGCCGACTGGCCTCTTGCAGTTCTATCTCATCAGTCTCAACATCTTTCAAACTACTTCAAGCAGCTGTTCGCACAGGTAACTAACCCACCGATTGACCCGATCCGTGAGCGTATGGTGATGTCGCTGAACACTTACTTGGGTAAAGACCAAAACCTTCTGACTGAAACACCACTTCACTGTCAGAAAGTCGAATTGGAATCGCCTGTTCTGGCGAACTCTGAGCTTGAGAAACTGCGTGCGATCGATAACGAGCATCTTCAGGCGAAAACGCTAGATATCGTATTCCAAGCCAGTGAAGACCAAGGCAAGCTTGAGCGCGCACTAAAACGCATCTGCCAATACGCAGAAGATGCGGTTATTGATGGTTACTCAATCATCCTGCTAACTGACCGTGCAGTGAACTCAAACCACGCGGCGATCCCAGCAATGCTGGCAGTTGGCGCAGTACATCACCACTTGATCCGCAAAGGTCTACGTGCGAAGTGTGACATCGTGGTTGAAACTGGTGACGCGCGTGAAACGCACCACTTTGCAACGCTAATTGGTTACGGTGCCAACGCCGTTAACCCATACCTAGTGATTGAAACCATCATTGAGCTTCAGCGTACGAAGAAGCTGGACCCAGAAGCGAACCCTCGCGATCTGTTCAACAACTACCGTAAAGCGATCAATGGCGGTCTTCTGAAGATCTTCTCGAAGATGGGTATCTCAACCCTGCAGTCGTACCACGGTGCGCAAATCTTCGAAGCCTTGGGTATTCATAAGTCAGTGGTAGACAAGTACTTCACAGGTACAGTTTCTCGTATCCAAGGTCTCACCCTTGACGATATTGCTAAAGAAGTGCTCGTTCGTCACCGCATCGGTTACCCACAACGCGAAATCCCAATTCAAATGCTGGATGTAGGTGGTGTTTACCAATGGAAACAGCGTGGTGAGAAGCACCTATTCAACCCAGAAACCATCTCGCTACTGCAAGAGTCTACGCGCAACAAGAACTACGATCAGTTCAAGCAATACGCGACAGCCGTAGATAAACAAGGTGACAACGCGGTAACTCTACGTAGCCAGCTTGAGTTTATTAAGAACCCAGCCGGTTCTATCTCTATCGACGAAGTCGAGCCAATTGAAAGCATCGTGAAACGCTTCGCAACCGGTGCAATGTCATTCGGTTCTATTTCTTACGAAGCACACTCCACACTGGCTGTTGCGATGAACCGTCTTGGCGCGAAATCGAACTCTGGTGAAGGTGGTGAAGATCCAATGCGTTTCGAGCGCAAAGAGAACGGCGATTGGGAACGCTCTGCAATCAAGCAGGTGGCTTCTGGTCGTTTCGGCGTAACCTCTTACTACCTTACTAACGCTGATGAGCTGCAAATCAAAATGGCTCAAGGTGCGAAACCAGGTGAAGGTGGTCAGCTACCAGGCGATAAAGTAGATGACTGGATCGGTGCAACGCGTCACTCGACTCCAGGCGTAGGCCTTATCTCGCCACCGCCACACCACGATATCTACTCAATCGAAGATTTGGCTCAGCTTATCTACGACTTGAAGAACGCGAACCGCGCGGGTCGCGTAAACGTGAAACTGGTATCGGAAGCTGGCGTAGGTACGATCGCTTCTGGTGTTGCTAAAGCGAAAGCGGACGTTGTACTTATCGCAGGTTTCGACGGCGGCACTGGAGCCTCCCCAATGTCTTCAATCCGTCATACCGGTCTTCCTTGGGAACTTGGTTTGGCAGAAACTCACCAAACGCTACTGAAGAACGGTCTACGTAACCGTATCGTGGTTCAAGCAGATGGTCAGATGAAGACACCTCGCGACCTTGCAGTGGCAACACTACTCGGTGCAGAAGAATGGGGCGTAGCAACCGCAGCATTAGTGGTTGAAGGTTGTATCATGATGCGTAAGTGTCATAAGAACACCTGTCCTGTTGGTATCGCGACTCAGAACAAGACGCTTCGCGAGCGCTTTGATGGCCGCGTAGAAGACGTCGTAACCTTCTTCCAATACATGGCACAAGGTCTACGTGAAATCATGGCTGAACTTGGCTTCCGCACTATCGATGAGATGGTCGGCCAAGGTCAGAAGCTGAAGATTCGCCAAGACGTTTCTCACTGGAAATACAAGAACCTAGATCTGTCTCCTGTTCTACACGTTGAACAGCCACGTGAGTCAGACGGTATCCATAACCAAACGCAACAGAACCACAATCTTGAATCGGTACTAGACCGTAAGCTGATTCAAGCAGCGATTCCGGCACTCGAGAAAGGCGAAGCGGTGAATGCCGAGTTCCCTATCGTCAACACGGACCGCTCTGCAGGTACCATGTTGTCGAACGAAATCTCGAAAGTGTACAAAGACCAAGGTCTACCTCAACCAATGAACGTGAAGTTCAAAGGTTCTGCGGGTCAGTCATTCGGCGCATTCCTAGCTAAGGGCGTGAAGTTCGAAGTAGAAGGCGACGCGAACGACTACTGGGGTAAAGGCTTATCTGGCGGTACGTTAGTACTTTACCCAGATGCGAAATCAAGCATTGTCGCAGAAGACAACATCGTGGTTGGTAACGTGTGTTTCTACGGTGCAACTTCGGGTGAGTCTTTCATTCGCGGTATGGCTGGTGAACGTTTCTGTGTTCGTAACTCAGGCGCGAAAGTAGTAGTAGAAGGCGTCGGTGACCACGGTTGTGAATACATGACGGGCGGTGCAGCAATTATCCTTGGTTCAACAGGTCGTAACTTTGCCGCAGGTATGAGTGGTGGTATGGCTTACGTATGGGATAAATCAGGCGACTTTGAGTCAAAACTGAACCCAGAGTTAGTAGACCTAGATCCAATCGAGAAAGAAGACAGAGATCTATTACTCGACATGCTAACTAAGCATGTTCAATTCACAGGAAGTGAAGTCGCTCAGTCTTTCCTAGACAACTTTGAAGCAAGCCTAGCCTCTATGGTTAAGGTGATGCCGCGTGACTACAAAGCGGTGCTTCAAAAGCGTAAAGCTGAAGCGCAGTCTCAAGGAAACGAAACTCAAGCGGAGGCAGTATAATGGGTAAGCCTACTGGATTTTTAGAGCACGGTCGTGAACTACCACAGAAGATCGACCCAGCTGAACGCATCAAGAACAACAAAGAGTTCGTTCTGAACGAGGAATTTGGTGACAAGATCAATACTCAAGCGTCTCGTTGTATGGATTGTGGTGTGCCGTTTTGTCATAACGGCTGCCCTATCGGTAACATCATCCCAGAGTTTAACGATGCGGTTTATCGTGATAGCTGGGAAGAAGCATGGAACATTCTAAGCTCAACCAATAACTTCCCAGAGTTCACTGGTCGTGTTTGCCCTGCTCCATGTGAAAGTGCTTGTGTACTTGGCATCAACCAAGACCCAATCACTATCTGTAATATCGAGAAAACCATCGTAGAAACGGCGTATCGTGAAGGGTACGCCAAGCCAAAAACGCCACGTTCTCGCACTGGTAAAACGGTGGCGATCATTGGATCTGGACCTGCTGGTCTTGCGGCTGCTGAGCAGCTAAACAGCGCAGGCCATACCGTGACAGTATTCGAGCGAGACGAGAAGGTTGGTGGTCTGCTGCGTTTCGGTATTCCAGATTTTAAACTGAGCATGGAAGTCATTGATCGTAAGATCAATCTAATGGCAGAAGCTGGCGTTGAGTTTAAAGTAAACCAACACGTCGGTGTTGATGTAAATGCTCAGCAACTGCGTCAAGAGTTCGATGTGGTTCTACTGACGGGTGGCTCAACGGTTCCACGTGATTTGCCAGTTCCGGGTCGTGAGCTCAAAGGCGTTCACTTCGCAATGGAATTCCTAGGTCAAAACAACCGACGTGCAAATAACATGGACCTGAAAACGGAAGAGATTCACGCAAAAGGTAAACATGTGGTTGTCATTGGTGGTGGTGATACCGGTTCAGACTGTGTAGGTACGTCAAACCGTCACGGCGCAGCAAGCGTAACTCAAGTGGAAATCATGCCGATTCCACCAGAGAAGCGCCCAGCCAATATGCCTTGGCCTCAATACCCAATGATCCTACGTACTTCGACCTCTCATGAAGAAGGTGTCGATCGTCACTGGAACATCCTGACCAAAGAGTTCATCGGAAATGACAAAGGTGAAGTCACAGGCCTTCGTCTTGCTGATATCGTTTGGCAAGATGCAAAACCAGGCGAGCGCCCAAGTTTCAAAGAAGTAGAAGGCAGCGAGCGAGTGATCCCATGTGATATGGCATTCCTAGCAATGGGCTTCTTACACCCAGAACCTACAGGCGTGCTTGCTCAACTGGATATCGCGCTAGATGATCGCGGTAACGTAGCAACTCAAGGTTTTGCTACTAACCAAGAAGGCGTATTTGCTGCTGGTGATATGCGAACAGGCCAATCTTTGGTGGTTCGTTGTATCAACGAAGGTCGCGAATGTGCTCGTGCTATCGATGACTACCTAATGGATGGCACAAACCTAGAAGCAAAAGCAGATTCACTGATGCTTTCTGCTTAACGGAAGTATTCACGCTTCCCTCTTTCAATGCCATAAATAGCCATCAGCGATATCGATGGCTATTAGCAAAGAAAGAAAACAATTCCTTCCAATCTTTCTATTTTGACCAGCATTTTATGCTGGTCTTTTTTATTTCCCACAGAATCAAATGTTACTTTTTTGTAACAATCAATTTGCTATCTATTTGAAATTATTAAACTATTTTAGCTTATTAAATGGTAAATCGCATATTCACGTGATTATCCACTAATAACTTGACCTTTTTTACAATAAGCTATAGCTTGTGAAGTTGATGAAAATAAAACACTCAAAAAATGTTAAATATTTCACAGCTTTTATTGAATAAATATACATAAAACCATAAAAGATGACGCATATTCAGTCATCACTATCAACGTAAGCAGTGTTGATATATCTGTCGGGATGACGGATAAGCAAAGGGAGAATTGCAATGGCTCTTTATGATCCAAGTCTTGAGAAAGACAACTGTGGATTTGGCTTGATCGCGCATATGGAAGGCGAACAAAGCCACAAGCTGGTTCGTACAGCAATTTCTGCACTTGACCGAATGACCCACCGTGGTGGTATTGCCGCCGATGGTAAAACCGGTGATGGTTGTGGTCTTCTATTACAAAAGCCCGATTCCTATTTACGTCTTATTGCCGAAGAAAATGGTTTCAACCTTGGCAAGCAATACGCCGTAGGGATGATTTTCTTCAACCAAGATCCGGTCAAAGCTCAACTCGCTAAAGACATCGTCAACAGAGAACTTGCGCAAGAGACGCTAACAGTGGCCGGTTGGCGTGAAGTTCCAACCAATTCAGAAGTGCTCGGTCCAATTGCGGCTAACTCGCTTCCAAATATTCAGCAAGTCTTTATCTCTGCACCGGCTGGTTGGCGAGAGCGTGACATTGAACGCCGTCTCTACATCGCACGCCGTCGCATCGAGAAACAAATCACCGAAGATCCTGATTTCTACATCTGTAGCTTGTCGACTCAAGTTTTGGTGTACAAAGGCCTGTGCATGCCTGCGGACTTGCCTCGCTTTTATATTGATCTTGCTGATCTACGCATGGAATCCGCTATCTGTCTGTTCCACCAGCGTTTTTCTACCAATACTCAACCGCGTTGGCCATTGGCTCAGCCGTTCCGCTATCTTGCTCATAACGGTGAGATCAACACCATTGAAGGTAACCGCCAATGGGCGCGCGCGCGCGCTTACAAGTTCTCGTCACCACTGCTGCCCGATCTTCAAACTGCAGCACCATTTGTGAACGAGACAGGTTCAGACTCCTCTAGCTTGGATAATATGCTGGATCTCTTCTTAGCTGGTGGCATGGATATCTTCCGTGCCATGCGCATGCTTGTGCCACCAGCATGGCAAAACCACCCAGATATGGATCCGGATCTGCGGGCGTTTTACGACTTCAACTCCAAACACATGGAACCATGGGATGGTCCTGCAGGTATCGTACTGTCCGATGGTCGTTATGCTGCTTGTAACCTAGACCGAAATGGTCTGCGTCCTGCACGTTATGTAATTACCAAAGACAAGTTGATCACTCTGGCATCTGAGGTAGGGATTTGGAATTACGCCCCAGATGAAGTTGCCGAAAAAGGGCGTGTAGGGCCGGGTGAATTGCTCGTCATCGACACTCGTAAAGGTAAGCTTTGGCAGTCTAGCGAGATCGATAATGATCTGAAATCTCGTCACCCTTATCGCGAATGGATGGAAAACAACGTTCGCAAACTCACACCATTTTCTCAGCTACCTGAGGAGCAAGTAGGCGAGCGCAGCTTTGATGAAGACTTACTTAAGACTTATCAAAAGCAGTTTGCCATGAGCAATGAAGAAGTCGATCAAGTGCTGCGTGTCCTCGGTGATATGGGGCAAGAAGCCGTCGGTTCTATGGGTGACGATACTCCAATGGCAGTGCTCTCCTCAAAAGAGCGCTTGGTAACTGACTACTTCCGCCAGAAGTTCGCTCAGGTCACCAATCCACCGATCGATCCACTGCGTGAAAAACACGTGATGTCACTGGCGACCAGTATCGGTAAGGAAATGAATGTTTTCTGTGAAACCGATGGCCACGCGCATCGCGTAACATTTGATTCGCCTGTACTGCTTTATTCAGACATGCAGCAACTGCTCGAGCTTGGTGACGATCACTACCGTAATACCATTCTAGATATCAACTACGATCCACAAGAGAAAGATCTTAAACAAGCCATTAATGATCTCTGTGAGCAAGCAGAGCAAGTCGTACGTGAAGGCACGGTTTTAGTAGTACTTTCAGATCGCGCTTTGGTCAAAGGCAAGTTACCAATTCCAGCGGCAATGGCAGTCGGCGCCGTTCAAACTCGTTTGATTGATGCGAACTTACGTTGCGATGCCAACATTGTAGTCGAAACCGCAACTGCACGTGACCCACACCAATTTGCTGTCTTGCTTGGCTTTGGTGCTACTGCAGTTTACCCATACCTTGCTTATGAAGCGTTAGGTAAACTGATTGATGATAAGGCACTAGAGAAAGACTATCGCGATGTGATGCAGAACTACCAATACGGCATCAACAAGGGCCTGTATAAAATCATGTCAAAGATGGGGATCTCAACCATCGCCTCTTACCGCTGCTCACAACTGTTTGAAGCAGTTGGCTTGAGCCAAGATGTGGTCGACCAGTGTTTTAAAGGCGTCACAACTCGTATTGAAGGCGCGAATTTTGACGACTTCCAGCAAGATCTTACAAACTTATCTCGCAAAGCATGGGCGAAACGTAAATCGATTGATCATGGCGGCTTGTTAAAGTATGTCCATGGAGGTGAGTATCATGCTTACAACCCGGATGTTGTCGGCACGCTGCAACAAGCCGTTAAATCTGGCGAAAGTAACGACTATCAGAGCTTTGCCAAGCAAGTGAATCAACGCCCTGTTGCTATGTTGCGTGACTTAATGTCGCTGAAAAAATCAGACTCACCGCTGCCACTTGAGCAAATAGAACCGAAAACCGAACTGTTCAAACGCTTCGACTCCGCGGCCATGTCCATTGGCGCACTTAGTCCTGAAGCGCATGAAGCACTCGCAACTGCGATGAACCGTCTTGGTGGCTATTCAAACTCCGGTGAAGGTGGTGAAGATCCTCGCCGTTTCGGCACTGAACGTAACTCGCGCATCAAGCAAATTGCTTCAGGCCGATTTGGTGTCACGCCTCATTACCTTACTAATGCGGATGTACTACAAATCAAGGTAGCGCAAGGGGCTAAACCGGGTGAAGGTGGTCAGCTACCGGGACACAAAGTCACCGCAGAAATCGCCAAGCTACGTTACTCCGTGCAAGGGGTGACGTTAATCTCCCCTCCTCCACATCACGATATTTATTCTATTGAAGATTTGGCCCAGCTGATCTTCGACCTTAAACAAGTCAACCCGAATGCGCTGGTTTCGGTAAAACTCGTCTCCGAGCCAGGTGTTGGCACCATCGCAACGGGCGTAGCCAAGGCTTACGCTGATCTCATTACCATCTCGGGTTACGACGGTGGTACCGCAGCAAGCCCATTAACTTCAGTAAAATACGCTGGTAGCCCTTGGGAGTTGGGGTTGGCAGAGACACAACAAGCACTGGTTGCTAATGGTCTGCGTCATAAGATCCGCCTACAGGTAGACGGTGGTCTAAAGACTGGTTTAGACGTGGTTAAAGCCGCAATTTTAGGTGCAGAAAGCTTCGGGTTTGGTACCGCGCCAATGGTTGCTATGGGTTGTAAGTTCCTGCGAATTTGTCACCTCAACAACTGTGCAACAGGGGTTGCGACTCAAGACGAAACGCTGCGTAAAGAGTACTTCAAAGGCTTACCTGAAATGGTGATGAACTACTTCACCGGACTGGCAGAAGAAGTGCGCGAGCTGCTTTCTGAGCTAGGCGTTGAAAAACTGACGGACTTGATTGGTCGTACCGATTTACTGGAAGCAGTAGAAGGCTTTACCGCGAAGCAAACCAAATTGGATCTATCCAACATTCTAGAAGCTCCCGTCTCGCCTGAAGGTCATCCGCTGTTTTGGACGGAACCAAATAAACCGTTTGATAAAGCTGAGCTCAATCAAAAGATCATTGATGATGCCATGCATGCGGTAGAAAACAGCCAATCGGCAAGTTTCTTCTACAATGTCATCAACACTGATCGTTCTGTGGGTGCACGCTTATCTGGCGAAATAGCGAAGCGCTATGGCAACCAAGGTTTGGCAGCTTCCCCTATTAAAATCTACCTTGACGGCACAGCCGGTCAGTCGTTTGGCGTTTGGAATGCGGGTGGCGTAGAGCTTTACCTCACAGGTGATGCGAATGACTACGTAGGGAAAGGCATGGCAGGCGGCAAGATCGCCATTAAGCCTCACTTAGGTACAGCGTTCAAGTGTCATGAGGCCACCATTATTGGTAACACGTGTTTGTACGGCGCAACGGGCGGTAAACTGTTCGCAGCCGGTAAAGCGGGTGAACGTTTTGGGGTACGTAACTCAGGTACGATTGCCGTCATTGAAGGAGCTGGCGATAACGCTTGTGAGTACATGACTGGCGGTATTGTTGCCATTCTAGGTGCAACAGGCGTGAACTTTGGTGCAGGTATGACCGGAGGCTTTGCCTATGTTCTGGATGAAAACCAGAGCTTTGAAGGTCGAGTCAATACAGAATCTGTCGAAGCCATTTCATTGTCCGATCTATACATCCACCAAGAGCATTTGCGCGGCCTGATTGCGGAACACCTTGAAGAAACAGGGTCGAGCCACGCAGAAAATATTTTGGCGAACTTTGATGAATGGATTCCAAAGTTCTATTTGGTGAAACCACAAGCGGCAGATCTTCGCACGCTGCTTGGTCACCAGAGCCGCAGTGCCGCAGAGCTGCGTGTTCAAGCACAGTAATCATGGAGGATGTTTGAATCATGAGCCAGAACGTTTATCAATTTATCGATGTGCAGCGTGTAGATCCTGCGAAAAAGCCTATCAAAGTTCGTAAGATCGAGTTCGTTGAAATCTATGAACCGTTCACTAAACAACAGGCGACTGCACAAGCGGATCGCTGCTTAGATTGTGGCAACCCATATTGTGAATGGAAATGCCCAGTCCACAACTACATCCCTCAATGGTTAAAACTTGCCAATGAAGGTCGTATTCTTGAAGCGGTTGAGCTATCGCATCAAACCAATAGTTTACCTGAAGTATGTGGACGCGTTTGTCCTCAAGACCGTCTATGTGAAGGTTCATGCACGCTTAATGATGACTTTGGTGCCGTCACCATCGGTAATATAGAAAAGTATATTACCGACAAAGCCTTTGAAATGGGCTGGAAGCCAGATATGTCCAAGGTGGAGTGGACCGATAAAAAGGTCGCAATCATTGGAGCTGGCCCAGCAGGCTTGGCAGCCGCTGATATCCTAGTGCGCAATGGCGTTAAGCCAGTCGTGTTTGACCGCTACCCAGAAATCGGCGGACTACTGACTTTCGGTATCCCTTCGTTCAAGCTTGAAAAAGGGGTAATGGAAAATCGTCGCCGTGTGTTCACTGAAATGGGCGTCGAGTTCCGCATGAACGTGGAAGTCGGTAAAGATGTACAAATGCAAGAGCTGCTTGATGAATACGATGCTGTTTTCTTGGGCGTTGGCACCTATAAATACATGCGTGCAGGTCTAGATAATGAAGATGCGCCGGGTGTGTATGACGCGCTGCCATTTTTAGTTTCGAACACCTACAAAGTCATGGAACTTGAGAACAACCAACCTTTTATCGACATGGCAGGAAAGAAAGTGGTCGTGCTTGGTGGTGGCGATACCGCAATGGACTGTGTACGAACCTCTATTCGCCAAGGAGCCTCCAATGTGATTTGTGCTTATCGTCGTGACGAAGCCAACATGCCAGGTTCACGTCGAGAAGTAAAAAACGCTAAAGAGGAAGGCGTGAAGTTCATGTTTAACCTGCAACCACTCGGTGTGGAGGTCGACGCCTCAGGTAACGTATCGGGCGTTAAAGTGGTAAAAACTGCCTTAGGTGAGCCCGATGATGCAGGTCGTCGCAGACCAGAACCAGTGGAAGGCAGTGAACATGTATTGCCTGCGGATGCCGTGATCATGGCATTTGGTTTCCAGCCACACAAAATGGATTGGTTGGAACCGTATGGTGTCGATTTAGACCAATGGGGACGTATCAAGGCACCTATTGAGCAAGCGTTCATGTATCAAACCAGCAATGCGAAAATCTTCGCTGGCGGTGATGCGGTCCGTGGCTCAGACCTCGTCGTAACCGCCATTGATGAAGGGCGAAAAGCGGCAGAAGGCATTCTTGATTACCTAGAAGTCTAATCACAGCTAACATCACAAAAAGGATCCTATTATTGGATCCTTTTTCTTTTGTATCCATATAATTAGAAACAAAATTATAAGAGTAAATACAATGAAAAAAGCCGCTCTCCTTTCCATCACTTTACTCAGCCTTACAGCCTGCAGCCAAGGAGTCACCAGTATGCCAGATCGTTCTCAATCACCTTGTGGTGACAAACCAAATTGCGTTTCAACTCAGGACTCAAGAGACAAGTTTCAATTAGCACCTTTTTTGCTCACTGAGTCCGCAACGTTAGATGCCATTGAGCAAGCCGCGCTTCAACTTCCTGGCGCCAAAACCGCGGTAAAAGAGGGCGATTACCTTCGGATAGAATGCACATCTAAAATCATGCGCTTCGTGGATGACCTCGAATTAAAAGTAGCAGGAGACAAACTGATTGTTCGCTCAGAGTCACGTGTGGGCTATTCTGACTTTGGCGTAAACAGAAAGCGCGCCGAACAATTACGAGAAAAGCTCACTCAAGCTAAGCTCATCAAATAGAAAACTGCTCACGGGGAGTGCTATACTCTCGGCCAACTAAAATATTTACCGAAAGAGAGTGTTATGAAAGTTGGTATCATCGGTGCGATGGAACAAGAAGTGACCATCCTGAAAGAAGCAATCACAAACTGCAAAACCGTAAATAAAGCAGGTTGTACGTTTTTCTCTGGTCAAATTAATGATGTAGAAGTAGTCGTACTACAATCAGGTATCGGTAAAGTTGCAGCAGCAGTAGGCACTACCATTCTTCTTGATGAATACCAGCCAGATGTTGTGATTAACACAGGCTCTGCTGGTGGCTTCGATTCAAGCCTAAATCTAGGTGATGTTGTTATCTCAACAGAAGTTCGTCATCACGATGCAGACGTGACCGCTTTTGGTTATGAAATTGGCCAAATGGCTGGCCAGCCTGCTGCATTCAAAGCGGATGAAAATCTAATGGATTTAGCAGAAAAGGCACTAGCGCAAATGGAAAACACTCATGCAGTTCGCGGCCTGATCTGTACTGGTGATGCATTTGTTTGCACCGCTGAACGCCAAGAGTTTATTCGTAAGCACTTCCCATCCGTTATCGCGGTAGAAATGGAAGCATCTGCTATCGCTCAAACTTGTCACCAATTCAACACGCCGTTTGTTGTTGTGCGTGCAATCTCTGATGTCGCTGATAAAGAGTCCCCAATGAGCTTTGATGAGTTCCTACCGCTAGCAGCAAAAAGCTCTTCTGAAATGGTATTCAAAATGCTGGAACTCATTAAGTAAACGACTCATTCATGGAAGAAGTTTTTCAGTCATTTTATGCCAACGGTGCGCTCCTTATTATGTGGGGCGCACTGCTCTTTCACCTTCTTTTACCAATCCCCCGTTCATCGCATCCCATCACTTTATGGCGAAAGTTAGCTGAGCAGCTCGCCAACAAAGTGAACAATAATCACAGTTACTCACAGAGCCTGACCTCCGGCAGTCTTGCATTGGGCTTGATGCTATTGCCTTGCTTGCTCTTGCTGATTGCAGTGGAGCCATTCGTTTGGCAAGTGCCTTTATACGAATTAGTGCTATTGATCATTGCTTTGGACTGGCGCAACAGCGAAGCCTTAACAAAACAACTCGTCACAAGTATGTCGAGAGAAGACAAAGCCCAGTGCCGACAATTACTGAGACCATATCTTAATCGCGATACTGACAGCCTCTCGATCATCGGCATAGGTAAAGCAAGCTCAGAAGCTGTGATTATGGGATACAGCCGCAACGTAATCGGTGTGTTATTTTGGTACGCACTCGCAGGTGGTATTGGTGCGTTAATGTATCGACTAACTACAGAGTTAGCTCGAGTTTGGTCTCCTAGCCGACGCCAATATTTGCCCTTTGGTAAACCTGCCGTTCAGCTGGTTGCCGCTCTGGATATTATTCCACTTCGTCTCTTTGCCATACTTTTAGCTGTAGGAAAGAACGTAAGCAATGTGCTTTCTGGTGTACAGCAACAAGCTAACTCTTGGCCACTACCCGGGCCTGCCTGGGTGTTGTGTACCATCGGACACAAACTACAACTCTCTTTATGCGGCCCTGCTATCTATCAAGGTATACGTGCGGAACGCGCAAAAATCGGTGGACGAATCGTCCCATCAGCTATTCACCTTTCACAAATACATACGCTGCTCGTTTGGCGAGTCTTCGTTTGGATAGCTATCCAAAGTCTGCTTTTAGGAATGATTTATCAAGGATTATGATGAATAAACTATGCTTCGCATTAACGCTGTTTGTTTCGACAGCGACCTTCGCTCAAACACCAGCGCAACGCATTGTAAGTTTAGCTCCGCATGCCACTGAAATTGCCTTTGCGGCAGGGCTAGGAGACAAGCTTGTTGCTG
This sequence comes from Vibrio sp. Y10_XG_PY6, assembly GCF_024181795.1. Lineage (NCBI taxonomy): Bacteria > Pseudomonadati > Pseudomonadota > Gammaproteobacteria > Vibrionales > Vibrionaceae > Vibrio > Vibrio sp. Y10_XG_PY6. The sequence continues at coordinate 441,015 of NZ_JAMZAQ010000003.1, read as the reverse complement.
TCAGCGAAATGAGTGATTATCCAGAGCAGGCAAAGCAGCTGGAAAGAGTCTCTAATTACCAAGGAATTAAATTAGAGCGCATTATTGCTCTTCAACCGGATTTAGTCATTGCTTGGCCGGCAGGAAACCCGGCAAAAGAGCTGGAGAAAATTAAACAGTTCGGCATTCCTATCTATTATTCCACTACAGGCTCACTGGAAGATATCGCCAATAATATCGAGCAGCTAAGCCAATACAGCGAAACCCCGCAAATAGGACAAAAGGCCGCTGAAGATTTTAGAACGCAACTGAATACACTAAAAGAGAAGTACAACACGCACGAGAAAGTTCGTTACTTTTATCAGTTGAGTGAAAAGCCTATCATCACTGTCGCCGGGAAGAACTGGCCAAGTGAAGTCTTTACTTTTTGCGGTGGTGAAAACATTTTCGCCGCATCCAGCGCGCCTTATCCTCAGGTCAGCATCGAACAGGTCATCACTCGCCAACCAGAGGTTATTTTTACTTCTCGTCACGCAATGAGTAATGATGGTATGTGGGCAGAGTGGAGCAATGAGCTTCCCGCACTTAGAAATAAACACATCTGGTCTCTAAACTCAGATTGGATTAACCGCCCAACCCCACGCACACTAAATGCGATCACAGAAGTGTGTGAGCACTTTAAAAGCGTTCGTCAAAAACGCTAACGATTTCGTGGCAAATACCGTACAATTTCCGCCCATTTTTTCTCACACTATATAAAGGTACTAAGTAACATGGACTCCATGCTGCTTTATATGATCGATTTGTTCGGTACCGCTGTTTTCGCTATCTCTGGCGTGTTACTGGCGGGCCGTTTAAAAATGGATCCATTCGGCGTTATCGTTCTCGGCAGTGTGACTGCTATTGGTGGCGGAACAATCCGAGACATGGCGCTAGGTGCCACTCCTGTATTTTGGATAACAGATACTACGTACTTATGGGTGATATTTGTTACGTGTCTGTTAACCATGCTTGTTATTCGAAGACCCAAGCGACTCTCATGGTGGGTATTACCCGTTTGTGATGCCATCGGTCTCGCTGTATTTGTGGGAATTGGAGTAGAGAAGGCTCTCGCCTACAATGCATCTGGAATGGTCGCTGTGATAATGGGGGTTATTACTGGCTGTGGAGGTGGCATTATACGAGACGTACTGGCTCGCGAAGTTCCTATGGTATTAAGAAGTGAAGTCTACGCTACGGCATGTATTATCGGCGGCATCTTCCATACGATGGCGGTAAACATGGGTTATGACCACTCAACGGCTTTACTCGCTGGTGTAATCTCAACGCTCATTATACGTCTCGGTGCTATTCGTTGGCATCTATCCCTGCCAACTTTCGCAATTAACCGTTAAACACAAACAGCATCACTCATCATCGAGTCGACCAAGTGTCGGCTCCTCTAATTTATGCTCATTTAATTCGCCAATTCTTGGACAATTCGCTAAATTATCTCAACCATTCCTAACTTTCATTAATTATTATGTTGCTTGAAGGTATTGAGACGTTACTTGTCCTCAGTAAAGAAAAAACCATGAGCCGCACGGGCAGCCAACTCTATATTAGTCAATCTGCGGTGAGTAAGCGCATTTCGAATCTAGAGAAGAAGTTAGGAAAAAAATTGATTGAGCCAAGTGGTCGGCATATAAAGCTGACCTCCGATGGCCTTGCGCTCATCAACACGATCGAGCCAACGTTCAATGAGTTAAGAGGTCAGATCTATGATCAGCAAGAAATAGAAGATACTTCTTTGATCAAGATAGACTGCTCTGAAACCTTAGTCGCTGGATACCTTAGTGTGATCATGGCAGAACGCTTTGCTCATGACCAGTACATACGAATATCGACCAATCATACACCACGCATTATTGAGAACGTCAAATCAGGTAAAGCGACACTGGGATTCTGTGCCGGTTATTTACCGTCTCATCATGGATTAATGAGCCTTCACCTCGCTGATGAACCTTTTTCAATCGTCAGTAGATACCCACTTTCGCAACTACCCAAAGCCATTTTGACCAATGACTTAACCAATCCTGCCAACACTTACCAACAAGCTATTTTGTCAAAATACGGAATTGAGCCTTTGATGGAAATGGATTCATACACTGCGGCAGCACAACTGGCTTTGGGCGGAATGGCTCCCGCTTTAATTCCTAAATCTATCCTGAAGACACTTAATATCACACCCAAATTCTGCTATGACTTTGAAGAACTAGGACAGTTAATTCGACCAATACATATCTGCTTGCGCCACAGCACATATCGTAGCGAGCGAGTTAAAGCACTGACAGAATCCATTGCTGATGTTGTTGCCAAAGAAGTTTCGTTGCCATAAGCATCGACATCACAATAACTAGAGGACGAATCCATTTTTGCCCTTTACTTACAACGACCTTCGCCCCTAACTGAGCACCAAGAAAACCGCCAACAGCCATGGTTAAACCGAGCTTCCACACTGGTAACCCTGCTAAGATAAAAAAGAGTAGTGCCGCGATGTTTGACGTAAAATTGAGGATTTTGGTTCTAGCTGTGGCTTCGACCAAAGAGAAATGACCTAATGCAACAAAACAAACAGTAAAAATAGATCCAGTTCCAGGGCCAAAAAAGCCATCATAGAAACCGATCCCCCCACCAATGCATAGCGCAAACATCGCTTCAGATAACTTTGGTTCTCCATCGATTTTTCGCGTACTTGGCGCGAGTAAAAAATAGAGGGAAATGGCGATCAAAAGAACAGGGATCAAACTGGTGAGTACGCTAGCATCAATAAACTGCACAGCCTCGGCACCGATTGCTGCGCCTATAAAAGTGCAGAGTATCGCGAAACGCATTTCCTTTAGGCTGACAATACCGTTACGCACGAAATACCAGCTAGCAGAGAAACTGCCAAACGAACTTTGTAACTTATTGGTTGCTAGAGCTTGAGTCGGACTCACCCCCGCAGCCAAAAGCGCAGGGAGCGTAATGAGCCCTCCCCCACCAGCCATCGCATCAATAAAGCCTGCGGCAGTCGCAACCAAAAATAGGGCCAACAAAATCTCAACCGTGATTTCCACTACACTTCCTTTTTGAAGAGGTATCAAAGAGGAAGAAACGGTAGCACTTATTCACAAAACTACCAATGGAAAGTCAAGACACCAATCTATTCCTAATTTTCATCAATCAATGAATCTAGAAAATGACACATTAAAAATATCAATTACATCAAAATATAGAGCCTCACCTCAAGAGCCTCTTAATATTTTGATAGAAAGAGAAAATGCTGTCTTAATAGGAAATATTTAATCTGATAAAAACGAAAATAATGGAAGCCTTACTGACTCGACCATCAATAAAAGAAAAGCAATTACGCTTAAAAATCGAACAAATAGTGAATATTAATCAGCTATTCAACGTTATTGACGCTAAACCAGAGACTAGCGGTGCGGGTGTAATTTATATTGATAACAAATTCACCGTTGTACGCTTAAGAGACTTTAAATCCACATGCCATATCAATCCTACCTTTATCATTCTACGAGAACCGATAAAATTACAATCATCTCAAGAATTTGCAAAAAAAATAAAACAGGAAGAATCAAAATCAAGATTCAATCAAGAGCTTCTATCAGCGAGCATTAGCTGTATTGGTGCAGCGATTGGCTGGATTGGAGTAGTTGGTTCGGGGCTAACAATACCAGTAAGTGGTCCTGTGGGCGTAACTATGTCCTATATCTCACACGCCGCTACTGTTGCTGCCACAGCTCAATGTGCTATTGGAGTAGCAAGAACCCGTATGGTATCTAAATCACCAGATAAATTATCGGATATAGACAGTAATGAGTGGTATCAAAATACAACTAAAGCTTTAGATTATATCTCCTTAGCTGGAGCGGGCGCTAGCGGATATCAAACGATAAAAATGGTTCAATCTCTTAAGCAAACCACTAAGAAAGGCGTTCCCGAGATTCTAAAAGGCTTAAACAGACAAGAAAGAACAAGATTAACTAAAGAAATCATCCGTAAAAACCTTCCGAGCATTTCGAATAAAGCTCGTAAACAGCTAATGTTGTCAGGAGAAATTCCTAAGAGGTATTCACAAGCAACAATATCCGCATCCATTTCTCATCAGCTTCTAGATGCAATTGGAGGCTCAATTAGCATAGTAGGAAGCGGTTATTCGGGAGAGTTAAGAAATCTTGCAATTGGAATCTATGAGGAATTGAAAGTTGAATACTAAATCAATTAGCATAGCAAACATCTCACTAAGTATATGTTTATACTTGGCATTGACTATTGGTCTGGCTATTAGCTTAAGCATTTGGAATGACTGGTTTTCCTTCACTCAACACATTGCTCTAGATACTTACCTTCTTACATTGGGAGCTATTACGGTTGTTGTTGTATGCATTCCAAACATCCTGACAATAAGCAAAGGATTAAGTATTGCTGCAAAAATAAACTTAATCACTATCTCTTTTATCATTCTTACCTGCAGTATCAACTTTGTTGTAGCAAGTGGTAGTACTATTTCTTCATCTTTAGGAACATTGCTTGCCATAATTAGCTTGATGATCTTCAAAAGCGAAGCATACCAATCGTTCCTAGCACATTTTAATACTCTTCATTTTAGAAAAACCTAGATATAAAAAAGCCCGCTCAAATGAGCGGGCAATGAGGTTGTCATATAAGCCCTATTTTTCGGGCTTACTGATTTTTATCTATTACGCTTCTAGGCTAGCTTTCACTTTTGCGTGTAGCTCTTGAACCGAAGTTACTGACGCTTTTGCATCTGCAGTGTGAGACATACATGTAGCGAACGCTGCGTTCAGTGTCGTTGTGTAGTTCACTTTTTCTGCCAGTGCACCGCGGCGTAGAACTTTCGAATCTTCAATCGCTTGACGACCAGCTGCCGTGTTTACGATGTAGGTGTATTCGTTGTTCTTGATGCGGTCAAGAATGTGTGGACGACCTTCGTGTACTTTGTTTACCAAGCGTGGGTTGATACCCGCTTCGCCCAGAATCACAGCAGTACCGTGTGTCGCATCCAACTGGTAACCCAGTTTCACTAGCTTAGAAGCCAGGTCAACAACACGCTCTTTATCGCCTTCACGTACTGACAGTAGCGCACGACCACCTTCAGGGTAAACCGCACCACAACCTAGCTCTGCTTTCGCGTAAGCTTCTGCGAATGTTGCGCCAACGCCCATTACTTCACCTGTTGAGCGCATTTCTGGGCCCAATAGCGGATCAACGCCAGGGAACTTGTTGAACGGCAGAACCACTTCTTTCACTGAGTAGTAAGGAGGGATAATCTCTTTAGTAAAGCCTTGTGACTCTAGAGATTGACCCGCCATTACACGTGCAGCGATTTTCGCTAGAGGTGCACCTGTCGCTTTCGATACGAATGGAACCGTACGAGCAGCACGAGGGTTCACTTCGATTAGGTAAACATCGTTGTCTTTCACAGCAAACTGCGTGTTCATCAAACCGCGTACACCGAGTTCGAACGCCAGCTTCTCAACTTGCTCACGCATCTTGTCTTGAATTTCCTGACTTAGCGTATATGCAGGCAGTGAACATGCAGAGTCACCAGAGTGAACACCGGCTTGTTCGATGTGTTCCATGATACCGCCGATAACGACGCGTTCACCGTCACAGATAGCATCAATATCAACTTCGGTTGCATCATCCAAGAAACGGTCTAGTAGAACTGGAGACTCGTTCGATACGCTTACTGCTTCATTGAAGTAGCGACGCAGGTCTTGCTCGTCGTATACGATTTCCATCGCACGACCACCGAGTACATAAGATGGACGAACAACTAATGGGAAGCCAATTTCTTTCGACTTCTCAACCGCTTGCTCCATCGTTGTTACTGTCGCGTTTTCTGGCTGAAGTAGACCTAAACGGTCAACAGCGGCTTGGAAGCGTTCACGGTCTTCCGCACGGTCTATAGCATCTGGGCTCGTACCAATGATTGGAACACCAGCCGCTTCTAGAGCACGAGCCAGTTTAAGTGGCGTTTGACCACCGTACTGAACAATTACACCTTTTGGTTTTTCAACGCGAGCGATAGACAGTACATCTTCCAGAGTTACTGGTTCGAAGTACAGACGATCAGACGTATCGTAGTCAGTAGATACCGTTTCTGGGTTACAGTTAACCATAATGGTTTCGTAACCGTCTTCACGCAGCGCAAGTGATGCGTGTACACAACAGTAGTCGAATTCAATGCCTTGGCCGATACGGTTTGGACCACCACCAAGAACCATGATCTTGTCTTTGTCTGTTGGGTTGGCTTCACACTCTTCATCGTAAGATGAGTACATGTAAGCCGTGTCAGAAGAAAACTCTGCGGCACACGTATCCACACGTTTGTAGACCGGGTGAATATCAAACTGCTCACGAGCACGGCGAATTTCACTTTCAGCGACACCAAGCAGTTTAGACAAGCGCGCATCAGAGAAGCCTTTACGTTTCATCTGGCGAAGCACTTCTTTGGTTAAACCTGCGTAGCCGCCCGCCTTGACTTGCTCTTCGAGTTTTACGATTTCTTCGATTTGAACCAGGAACCAACGGTCAATTTGAGTCAAGTTGAACACGCCGTCAACTGACATGCCAGCTCGGAATGCATCGGCGATGTACCAGATACGCTCAGCGCCTGCTTCTTTAAGTTCGTGACGAATCTTAGTCAGTGCATCTGGTGCTTCTAAATCGACCATCTCGTCAAAACCAGTTGCGCCAACTTCTAGGCCACGAAGTGCTTTGTGAAGAGATTCTTGTTGGTTACGACCAATTGCCATTACCTCACCAACCGATTTCATCTGAGTAGTCAGACGGTCGTTTGCGCCAGCAAATTTCTCGAAGTTAAAGCGAGGAATCTTAGTTACGACGTAGTCGATAGTTGGCTCGAATGATGCTGGTGTTGCACCGCCCGTGATGTCGTTTTGTAGTTCGTCCAGAGTAAAGCCAACAGCAAGCTTCGCGGCAATCTTAGCGATTGGGAAACCTGTTGCTTTTGACGCTAACGCAGAAGAGCGAGATACACGTGGGTTCATCTCGATGATAACCATACGGCCATCTTTCGGGTTGATACCAAACTGTACGTTTGAACCACCTGTTTCAACACCAATTTCACGTAGAACGGCTAGCGATGCATTACGCATTAGCTGGTATTCTTTGTCAGTCAGTGTCTGTGCTGGTGCTACTGTGATTGAGTCACCCGTGTGGATACCCATTGGATCAAAGTTTTCGATTGAACATACGATGATACAGTTGTCCGCTTTGTCACGAACGACTTCCATTTCGTACTCTTTCCAACCGATTAGTGACTCATCGATAAGAAGTTCGTTGGTCGGAGATAAGTCCAGACCGCGACGACAGATTTCTTCGAACTCTTCTTTGTTGTACGCGATACCACCACCAGTGCCACCCATGGTGAACGATGGACGGATGATACAAGGGAAGCCAACCATATCTAAAACTTTGTAAGCTTCTTCCATGCTCTTCGCTGTATCTGCGCGAGGACACTCAAGGCCGATAGACTTCATCGCTTTATCAAAACGAGAACGGTCTTCCGCTTTGTCGATTGCATCTGCAGTTGCGCCGATCATCTCTACGCCGAATTCTTCTAGTACGCCGTGTTTCTCTAAGTCTAACGCACAGTTAAGTGCAGTCTGGCCACCCATGGTTGGCAAAACTGCATCTGGACGCTCTTTTTCAATGATCTTGCGTACCACTTCCCATTGGATTGGCTCGATGTAAGTCGCATCAGCCATCTCTGGGTCAGTCATGATCGTTGCTGGGTTCGAGTTAACCAGAATAACTCGGTAGCCTTCTTCACGAAGTGCTTTACAGGCTTGTGCGCCAGAGTAGTCAAACTCACATGCCTGACCGATAACAATCGGACCAGCACCAAGAATTAGAATACTTTGAATGTCAGTACGTTTTGGCATTATCTACTACTCCGAATTAAGCGCTGTGTTTTTTGATTAGTTCGATAAAGTGGTCAAATAGCGGTGCCGCGTCATGTGGACCTGGGCTCGCTTCTGGGTGACCTTGGAAGCTAAATGCTGGCTTGTCTGTGCGGTGAATACCTTGCAAAGAGCCATCAAATAACGATACGTGAGTAGCACGTAAGTTTTCCGGTAACGTTGCTTCATCTGCCGCAAAGCCGTGGTTTTGCGAAGTGATCATAACAACGTTACGGTCTAAATCTTTTACTGGGTGGTTTGCACCATGGTGACCAAACTTCATTTTCACGGTTTGTGCACCTGACGCTAACGCAAGGATTTGGTGACCTAAACAGATACCGAAGATAGGTAAGCCTTTTTCTAGGAACACTTTTGTCGCTTCAATCGCGTAAGTACATGGTTCTGGATCACCAGGGCCATTTGATAGGAAAACACCGTCCGGGTTCATCGCAAGCACTTCTTCCGCTGACGTTTCAGCAGGAACAACCGTTAAGCGGCAACCGCGGTCAACCAACATTCGTAGGATGTTGCGTTTTGCGCCGAAGTCGTAAGCAACGACGTGGTATGGCAGCTCGCTGTCATCTTTCGCCTCTGGAAGTCCACCTTCAAGCGTCCACGAACCTTGTTTCCATTGATACGCTTCTTTCGTTGTAACTTCTTTCGCAAGGTCCATTCCTTTTAAGCCTGGGAATTCTTTTGCTTTCGCTAAAGCCAAAGCTTCATCTAGGTTATTACCCGCAACAATACAACCGTTTTGAGCACCTTTTTCACGCAAGATACGAGTGAGCTTTCGCGTATCAATATCAGCGATGCCAACGATATTTTGAGACTTAAGGTAATCAGAGAGGGATTGTTCATTACGGAAGTTAGAAGCGATAAGAGGAAGATCGCGAATCACAAGGCCTTGTGCATGAATGGAAGAGGATTCTTCATCTTCGGAAGTGGTTCCGGTATTGCCAATGTGAGGATAAGTAAGGGTGACGATTTGCTGAGAATAGGAAGGATCAGTGAGGATTTCTTGATACCCCGTCATCGAGGTATTAAAAACGACTTCACCAACGGAAATACCATCTGCCCCTATGGACACTCCGTGGAACACTGTCCCATCTTCTAGGACTAACAGTGCTAATTTACCCAAGACAACCTCCAGAATAAAAATGCAAAAAAAATAAATCAAACTGCAAACATGCCTTCCTTTACCTATAAAATCTACATAAATAGGTATTTCAGACAAATTGGCGGTATTCTAAAGTTGGACTGGAAACCTGTCAACCTACAATCAAAAATAAATTATCAATTTCTAGCGAGTAAGGTCATTTCGAATCAGTAAGGCTCAAAAAGACAACTTTTGAATGCTATTACATAGGGAGGGATAGAGGTTTAATGAATTTTACAAATTTGAACTTTTTAGGGATCACAAAAAATTATGAGTTTTTAACGCAAACGTTCACTAAGACAAAAACAGAAACACTTTTAACGGTTACACCCAAAAATAAAGCCAAAACAGACAAAAACACAACAAAAGTAAGTGCTAAAATCTTCTCTATCAGAATCATTTTATTTACAAACAATTCTATAGATATAAAAAAGCCGGCTAGCGCCGGCGAATAATTATGTATTTAGAGTTCATTCAATCCCAAAACATCTGTCATGGTATAAAAGCCCGCAGGTTTAGCACTCAACCAAACGGCAGCCTTTACGGCCCCATTAGCAAACGTCATGCGATCAGTCGCTTTGTGCGTTATTTCCACTCGTTCCCCGATATCAGCAAACATAGCTGTATGCTCACCGACGATATCGCCAGCGCGAATCGTAGCAAAGCCGATCTCATCTTTTGTTCTTTCACCAGTAATGCCTTCTCGGGCATAGACAGCTACATCATTCAGCTTATTACCCATCGCACCAGCAATAGCTTCTCCCATTCCGACAGCGGTACCAGAGGGGGCATCAACTTTATGGCGATGGTGTGCTTCAACAATCTCGATATCACAGTAATCCCCCATCACTTTGGTCGCTTTCTCAAGAAGCTTAAAGACAAGGTTTACGCCTACAGAATAATTTGGCGCCATCACAACAGGCACTTGCTTGGCTGCTTCATCGATAAGATCACGCTCTGCATCGCTGAAGCCAGTCGTCCCAATCACAATGCTCTTACCGTATTTCTTACACAACTCGAGATTCGCTAATGTGCTTACTGGAGCGGTGAAATCGATGATTACATCAAAATTATCGACGTCTTTAGCAAGATCATCTGTTAAGAGCACATCGAATGTACCTTCACCACAAAGTTCACCGATATCGACGCCGACGAGTGAAGACTCAGGTCGTTCTGATCCCGCGCTCACTGTCGCTTCAGGATTAAGGTGTGAAGCTTTAACCAAATTGCGGCCCATTCGGCCAGCTGCTCCTGCGATTGCAATACGAACCATTGCGCTTTCTCTCCTTCTCTGGATAACGAGGTTTGCTCTCGTTCTCTCGTTTCGCTTAATCTGTTTAAACTAACAACATACCGTGGTTACCACAAGCAAGTTCATCGAGCTTAAGCAAACTCTTTTACAACACGCTCCAAGATAGGTACGTTCGCTTCAGGAAAGGTGTAGTCGCCCAATTCGCTGATCTCAACCCAGCATCCTTCTTGACCTTCTCGACCGTAAGGCTCATTACTGAATTGAGATACTGTAATAAAATCAAACTTGAGTGATTTGTCTGGATAGTCGTATTCCAAGTGTTCAAAAGGGGCTTGCTCAATAACTTCAATTCCCACTTCTTCTTCGAGTTCTCTTGTAATAGCAAGCTCAATACTTTCTCCCGGCTCGACTTTGCCACCCGGAAACTCCCAAAACCCGCCTTTGTGCTTATCATCAGGACGCTTTGTAATAAAGATCTTTGACTTGTCTTGGTTAAAAATAATTGCCGCGACTATGTGAATTCTTTTCATGGGGATTCCTAACTCTCAAGACCGTTGTACTTTACTATTGTGACAACGAGCTTCTACATCTCAAAAACTTTCTGACCTATCAAACTTATGGAATTTGATAGCCAAAGAATTTATTTAAAAAAAGAGTCGCCTAAGCGACTCTTTGATAAATAATCCGACTAACAGATTAGTCGATTTTGCCGTGGCACTGTTTGTACTTCTTGCCACTGCCACAAGGGCAAGGTTCATTACGACCTACTTTACGTTCATCACGTACCATTGGTTGATTTGAACCTTCTTCAGATTCTTCGCCTTCAGAAAGCGGATTTTGTGCTGCAGCGTGTTGCGCTTGCGCACGACGAGCGGCTTCTTCAGCTTGCGCACGACGCTGTTCTTCCATACGTTCAACTTCTTCTTGTTGCTGAACGCGAACACGAGATAGAACAGTAATAACGTCTGTTTTCAGCGCTTCTAGTAGACCCTCAAACAGTTCAAACGACTCACGTTTGTATTCTTGTTTTGGGTTCTTCTGTGCGTAACCGCGTAAATGGATACCTTGACGCAAGTGATCCATCGCAGCCAAATGCTCTTTCCAAAGCGTATCCAAAGTCTGAAGCATGACCGATTTTTCGAAGTTGCGAAGCACTTGTGCGCCCACTACTTCCTCTTTCTCTTTGTACACTTCAACGGCTAGGTTGATGATCTTTTCACGTAATGCTTCTTCGTAAAGCTTGTCGTCTTCTTCAAGCCATTGCTTCACTGGCGCATCAAGATCGAAGTCCGCTTTCAAGCGCTCTTGTAGACCTTCAACATCCCACATATCTTCTAGTGACTGTGGTGGAATGTACTCATCAATAACCGCTGTTAGCACATCTTCACGGTTTTGCTCGATCATGCCGCTGATGTCTTCAACGTTCATTAACTCGTCACGCAGTTCGTAGACAACCTTACGTTGATCGTTCGCTACATCATCGTATTCAAGCAACTGCTTACGGATATCAAAGTTCCGACCTTCCACTTTGCGCTGTGCTTTTTCAATTGAGCGAGAAAGCATTTTCGATTCAATAGCTTCACCTTCTTCCATACCACTTTGAATAAGGCTCGCCATACGATCAGAAGTGAAAATACGTAGCAAAGAGTCTTCCATAGATAGGTAGAAGCGCGATGAACCCGCATCACCTTGACGACCAGAACGACCACGTAGCTGGTTATCAATACGGCGAGATTCGTGGCGCTCAGTACCGATGATATGTAGACCACCAGCTTCTAGCACTTGGTCATGCACCACTTTCCACTCTGCTTTAATCGCATCGATTTGCTCTTGAGTTGGGTTCTCTAAAGCTTCAACTTTTGATTGCCAGCTACCGCCAAGCACAATGTCCGTACCACGACCGGCCATGTTGGTCGCGATAGTTACCGCACCAGGCATGCCCGCTTCAGCAACAATTTCCGCTTCTTTCTCATGGAATTTCGCGTTCAATACGTTGTGTTTGATCTTAGCCTTCTTCAATGCGTTAGAAAGAAGTTCTGACTTTTCAATCGACACAGTACCAACAAGCGTTGGCTGCCCTTTGGCAACACGCTCTTTAATATCTTCAATGATTGCCGCAAACTTCTCTGCTTCAGTACGGTAAACCACATCTGGCATATCGTTACGAATCATCGGCTTGTTGGTTGGGATAACCACCGTTTCCAAACCATAGATAGACTGGAATTCGAACGCTTCAGTATCCGCTGTACCTGTCATACCTGACAGTTTTTCGTATAAACGGAAGTAGTTCTGGAAGGTAATAGAAGCCAAAGTTTGGTTTTCGTTTTGGATCTTAACGCCTTCTTTCGCTTCTACTGCTTGGTGAAGACCTTCAGACCAACGACGACCTGGCATTGTACGACCAGTGTGTTCATCAACGATGACCACTTCGCCTTCATCAGTAACGATGTAATCAACGTTACGCTCGAATAACACATGAGCACGCAAAGCAGCATTCACGTGATGCAACATGCTGATGTTAGCCGGAGAGTAAAGTGTATCCCCTTCCTCCATCAGACCGTTTTTCACCAACAGTTCTTCAACGTATTCTTGACCTGTTTCTGTTAGGTATACTTGCTTTGATTTTTCATCAACAGTGTAGTGACCATCACCACGGTATTCTTCAGAGTCTTCTTTATCTTGCTTTTTCAGATGCGGGATCAAAAGGTTGATTCGAGTGTATAGCTCAGAGCTATCTTCAGCAGGACCAGAAATGATCAAAGGAGTACGAGCTTCATCAATTAGGATTGAGTCCACCTCATCGACAACAGCAAAGAAGCGATCACGCTGTACACGGTCTTCGCTACGGAAAGCCATATTGTCACGAAGGTAGTCAAAACCAAATTCATTGTTGGTTCCGTATAGAATGTCAGCTTGGTACGCTTCTTTTTTCTCTTGAGGAGGCATGTTTGGCACGTTTACGCCAACGGTCATACCTAAAAATTCAAATAGAGGGCGGTTCGTCTCAGCATCACGTTTAGCTAGATAATCGTTCACTGTTACGATGTGAACGCCTTTACCAGCAAGAGCATTTAAGTAAGCTGGAAGCGTTGCAGTCAGCGTTTTACCTTCACCTGTACGCATCTCCGCAATTTGACCCGCATTTAGAACCATACCACCGATAAGCTGAACGTCGAAGTGACGCATGCCGTAGACACGCTTAGATGCTTCACGAACCGTAGCAAAAGCTTCAGGAAGTAGTTTATCAAGAGTTTCACCTTTCTCTAGGCGCTCACGGAACTCAACCGTCTTTGCTTTTAACTCTTCATCACTTAGAGCTTCGAATGTTGGCTCGTAGTTATTAATTTCTTTTACAATTTTTCTAAGGCGGCGCAGTGTTCGGTCGTTGCGACTGCCAATCACTTTTGTCAGTAGCTTAGTTATCATTTTTCGTGAATCTCTCTTTAATCAGACCGTTCCCGATCTACTCATAATGCCTTCAGTCTCTGCCAGTTTGGAACTAAGAATACTGAGATAAATCATTTATCAAAGATATTGAGTTCAAACATCCATATTTCAAGGCTAAGTTTCGAAACAATGTGGCTTAGTGTAAGGATTTTTCATCGATACAACCATAAATAGACGTATTTGTTTGAAGCACTCTGAAGTTTTTACTTAAAGTGGTGACTGATTAGACGATATTGCATACCACAATATGTGTAATTTATTCAGAGCAGACTTTGCTTTTTACCTTGCTACATTGTAAAACTGAAGCGAAAGACGTTAATGTAAACTATACCTTGATAGAAAGCTGCTCTAGAATAGCTGATATCTCAACAAAATTAGATTTTACCTATGCGTGATCACCGTCCAACCTCGACTGAAGATGTTATTGCTGAATCACAGTTCAAGCAGATTCAAGAACATGCTGGAGAAATCTTACAGCTTAACCAAGCTTTGCAAGAGATCTTACCCACAGGGACGGCCGATCATTGCCGGGTGGCGAATGTTCGTAACGGCCACCTATTGATCGATGTTTCTAGTGCCGCGATCAAAATGAAGATCGATTACGATCGCCTCATGATCCTAAATAAACTTCGTACTCAAGGCTTTGCCAAACTGATGAGCGTTGAAGTGAGGATCAATCCATCATTATACAGAAATCGTTTCGAACAAGACGACAGACCTAAACGTCCACCATTAACAGAATCTGCAGCAAAGTCATTGATGACGATTGCCGACATGGCACCGCCTAAAATTCAAGAGCGTTTAAAGCGATTGGCTGATATGGCAGAAAAGAAAGACCGTAAATGATCGTTATTTCAAGATGCTGAAAAGCTCGAATGCTATTAATAAGTCCAAGATTAAAGCCAAATAGCAAAAAACCAGGCATAAGCCTGGTTTTTATTAATTTTAATGCCGAGTATTTACGCAAGCACCATATTTGGTTCAGCGAATGCTACTGGTGAGCCGACTTCTTCTTCGAATGTAGTCCACTCCCACGCTTCCTGATCAGCAAGAACAGCTCGCAGAAGTTGGTTGTTCAAACCGTGACCCGATTTAAAGGCGCGAAATTCACCGATGATTGGGTGACCACACATGTAAAGATCACCAATCGCATCCAACACTTTGTGAGTCACAAACTCATTTTCAAAGCGTAGACCTTCTTCGTTAAGAATACGGTAATCATCCAATACGATAGCATTGTCGAAGCTACCACCCAAAACTAGGTTTTGAGATTGTAGATATTCGATATCACGCATAAAGCCAAACGTACGTGCACGAGAAATTTCACGAACGAAGCCTTTTGAAGAGAAATCAAACAGCAAGCGCTGTTCGTCTGACTCAATAGCAGGGTGATTAAATTCAATTTCGAAGTCCATGCGGAAGCCGTTAAATGGTACAAACTCTGCCCATTTATCGCCATCTTCAAAACGAACTGGCTTTTTAATACGGATGAAACGTTTTGGCGCATTTTGCGTTTCGATACCTGCTTGTTGTAGCAAGTATACAAATGGGCTAGCACTACCATCCATAATTGGAATTTCAGGTGCGTCTACTTCGACAACAATGTTGTCGATGCCCATACCAGCAAGTGCCGCATTCAAGTGCTCTACAGTTGAAATACGCACACCTTCGTCGTTTAC
This sequence comes from Vibrio sp. Y10_XG_PY6, assembly GCF_024181795.1. Classification (NCBI taxonomy): domain Bacteria; kingdom Pseudomonadati; phylum Pseudomonadota; class Gammaproteobacteria; order Vibrionales; family Vibrionaceae; genus Vibrio; species Vibrio sp. Y10_XG_PY6. Next base: position 425,505 of record NZ_JAMZAQ010000003.1, on the reverse strand, counting down.
CAAAGCAGTACATAGCATGGTGTCACGAACAGAAGCTGGATCAGCTGGAAAATCTACAGGTGGGTTTACATCTGTACGACGGTAAATGATACCTGTATTTGCAGCAGCCGGGCGCAGAGTAAGCGTGACTTTACGACCAGAGTGGAGGCCCACACCAGTTGTTTTCACTATTTCTTTCAGAGTACGTTGTCTGATCATCTGCTTGCCTCTCAAAAATTTGCTACAAAACACGGCCGTCTGTAACGTCGACCGTGAATGCTACCATAATTTTGAGCCATGTCAAATTTATGGATTAAAGATTAATCAGCCTGACGACGCAAAAATGCCGGGATATCTAAATAACCACTTTCCTTCTCTTGCTTCGGAGCCGCAGAGCTTTGGCTCGACGATGCTGGAGAAGAAGAAACTGTATTTGTAGGCTGAGGAGTTACCTGTGGCTTCTCTTGCACTTGATTATTTTGCAAGGTTTGTGCCGGTTTCTCTTCAGCTTGCGTTGCCGCCGCTTGCTGTTGTGGTTGAGCCTGCGGCGTCGGAGCCACTTTCGCTTTACCACCCGCAACTAGCGTGATATCTGGTTTTTTCTCATTGCCAATACCTGTCGCTACAACTGTTACGCGGATTTCGTCCGTCATATCTGGGTCTAGAGAAGTACCGATAACAACAGTTGCATTGTCAGAAGCAAATGCTTTCACTGTATTACCAACCGTCTCAAACTCGTCAAGACGCATATCCAGACCTGCAGTAATATTGACAAGAACACCACGAGCGCCCGCTAGATCGATGTCTTCCAGAAGTGGGCTAGAAATTGCCATTTCAGCCGCTTCTTCAGCACGATCTTCGCCTTTAGCAATACCGCTGCCCATCATCGCGTGACCCATTTCAGACATTACTGTTCTTACGTCCGCAAAGTCGACGTTGATCATGCCAGGGCGAGTAATTAGCTCTGCAATGCCTTGAACTGCGTTCTTAAGAACGTCGTTCGCACTTGCAAAAGCTTCTAGTAGCGTGACACCACGGCCAAGTACTTTAAGCAGCTTTTCGTTTGGAATCGTAATCAAAGAGTCAACGTGCTTAGACAGCTCATCGATACCTTGCTCAGCGAACGCCAAACGCTTTTTGCCTTCAAAGCTGAACGGTTTTGTCACTACCGCGACAGTTAGAATGCCAAGCTCTTTAGCTACTTCAGCAATAACAGGTGCTGCACCAGTACCTGTACCGCCACCCATACCAGCTGCGATAAACACCATATCGGCGCCAGTTAGGGAATCTTTAATTCTATCTCTGTCTTCGAGAGCTGCGTCACGGCCAACCTGTGGATTAGCACCTGCACCCAGACCTTTGGTGATATCGCCACCGATCTGAATAACATTGCCAACGCTTGTCTTACGAAGTGCTTGCGCATCAGTGTTGACGCTGATGAATTCCACACCTTCGATGGATTCACGCACCATGTGTTCAACGGCGTTACCACCGCCGCCACCAACCCCAACGACCTTGATTACTGCATCGTCAGACATTTCCATCATCGGTTCAAACATGTGTTGTCTCCGTTTATCCTGCAACTCAGGTTAAAACTCTTTTTGTATCCAGTTACGCAATTTATCGAAAAAGCCAGTAACAGATGAGCGTTTAGGTTCATTATAATCGCTATCGTCGCTAGACTGCATGTCTCTTGCGTAATGAAGTAATCCAACTGCCGTAGAATGGTACGGCTCTTTTACATAGTCAGTTAATCCGCTGACTTCGAGCGGTTTGCCGACCCTTACTTGATTGCGGAATACGCGTTCCGCACATTCTATCACTCCGTCCATTTGCGCAGCACCGCCGGTGAGTACAACTCCCGCAGCTAGATGGTGCTTTATACCCTCTTCGCGCAATTTCGCTTGTACAGAGTCAATAGTTTGGTTAACCAGTCCCATAAGCTCAGAGTAGCGTGGCTCAATCACTTCTGACAACGTTTGACGTTGCAGACTACGTGATGGTCGCCCACCTACGCTTGGTACATTAACCGTGTCATCCTTACTGACCAGTTCACTCAAAGCACAGCCATATTTGACTTTTATTTCTTCAGCATCGCTCACTGGCGTACCAAAAGCAAAAGCAATATCGCTGGTTACAGCATTTCCTGCGTACGAAAATACTTCTGTGTGACGTAACGCACCGCCAGTCCAGATGGCCACATCCATCGTGCCGGCGCCAATATCCACCACACAAACTCCAAGCTCTCTTTCATCCTCGGTGATTACTGCATTACTTGCAGCAAGCCCAGAAAATACGAGTTGCTCTACTTTAAGGCCGCATCGTTCTACCGCCTTAATAATATTGCGTGCCATGTCATTATGGCATGAGATAAGGTGGACACTTACTTCCATTCTTACCCCAGATAAACCAAGCGGATTTTTGATTCCCTCTTGGTAATCAATGGTGAACTCTTGCGGAATCACATGAAGGATTCGCTGTTCATCACCGATTTTAATCGATTTTGCGGTATGGATAGCGCGATCCATGTCTTCTTGAGACACTTCTTCATCTGAAATCGTGCCCATACCTTTTTCAATTCGGCTTGCGATATGCTTACCAGACAACGAAATGAAGACTCGGCTGATCTGGCACTCGGCCATCAATTCAGCTTGATCAATTGCACGTTGTACTGATTTTACAACCGACTCCAAGTCATTCACGCCACCTTTATCCATGCCACGTGAAGGGCTACTACCTGCGCCAATAATATTAATTTGACCGTCTGGTAGAACCTCACCCACTAGAGCCGATACGGTTGCAGTGCCTATATCAAGACCAACAATAATGTTGTCATCAGCGGCCTTAGTCATCTGTACTCTCTTCTAACTCTTGTTCAGGAAACCAACCAACTGCGGCTCCTGTATCGTACCTAAGATCGATATAACTGATTCTTTGCGTGTCACTGCCAAGCTTGTTATAGAGCTTAAAAAATCGCTCTATACGCTCAAGAAGAGACTCTTTACCGAGCTCTAATCGAATACCGTTATCAAGGATGATTTGCCAAGCTCGTCGCTCGTTTAATACCAGCGACGATATCGCTAAACCCAATTGCTGAAACTTAGGACTCAAATCACGGTAAGTCTGTAAGACTTCTGGTCCGCTGTCTTTGGGTCCGTACAGTTTCACTTTTTCTTCTTGTAACAGAGCCACATCGCCATCAAAAACAAACCCGTTTTTATCTAACAGTTCGTTGCCATTCCAAATGGCTTCAGGTTGATGCTCTGTCAAAAAAACTTTTACTGTATCCGGCCACTGCTTTCGGATTGCGGCATGCGCCACCCATGGCAGAGCTTCGACACTTTGCTGTAATACATCAATATCCTGAGACATAAATGTACCGATGTGATCTATTCGACTAAATGCAGCCTGCACATCGTCAGCTTGGACATACTCCAGTTTTCCCTGAAGTACTATTTTGGAGAGAGGTAACCTTTGGTCATCCCACATCCAACTGATCGCCGAGTACAAAACAGAACTAATTAAGGTCACAACCACAACGAAAAATAACGCACCCAAGATTTTCTCTTGGCGACCACGGTTATTATCCGTGTTTGGTCGCTCGTCATTCAGTGCAATATTCAACAACGTCTTCGTTTCCTGACTTTTGTCGTGTACTTTTTACCCACATAATTACGCAGAGGTAAAAGTCTTGACTTTAACCTTGGGATTATACTGAGCTCTTGTAAACTATCAAACACTGATAGCAATAAATCACAATGATATTGACGCAAAATCGAGATCTGAGTTTTTATCTGTCCTTCGCGCCAACAATCTGTGTTAACCAAGCATCTTGTTTATATTTAATTCAAGACCTGCCAGTTGTTTCGCCACTTTACCAACATCACCCGCACCTTGCGTTAAGATTAGGTCGCCGTCTTGTATAACGTTAGCTAAAACTGAAGGTAATTGCTCGATTTCTGGAACAAAAATCGGATCTACCTTACCTCGGCTGCGAATTGTGCGACACAATGAACGTCCATCAGCTCCTGCAATTGGCTTTTCACCTGCGGCATAAACATCCAACATGATTAATACATCAACTTGCTCTAGCACATTCGCAAAGTCATCGTACAGATCACGAGTACGGCTATAACGGTGTGGTTGGAAAATCATAACGAGACGTTTATCTTGCCAACCGCTTCGCGCAGCATTAATGGTCACATCAACTTCTGTTGGGTGGTGTCCGTAATCATCCACTAACATGGCATGACCATTACCAGTATCAAACTCGCCAAGGTGATCAAAACGTCGTCCCGTGCCTTGCGTACCGGCCATTGCTTTTAGAATTGCATCGTCTTCAATGTCATCTTCAGTAGCCACTGCAATCGCAGCCGACGCATTAAGTGCATTGTGACGACCTGGAATGTTCAGAGTGATATCTAGGTTGGCACGCCCTTTACGTACTACCGTAAATTTGCCTTGCTGACCTTCTTGACGATAGTTTTCAATGCGTACGTCAGCATCTTCGGAGAAACCGTAAGTAATCACTTGACGACTAATACGTGGGATTAACTCTCGAACCACAGGATCATCAATACAAACAATAGCTTGGCCGTAGAACGGTAGATTGTGTAGAAAATCAATGAAGGTTTGCTTTAACGTTTCAAAGTCACCACCATAAGTATCCATATGATCGGCTTCGATATTAGTGACGATACTTACCATTGGTTGCAGGTGCAGGAATGACGCGTCGCTCTCATCCGCCTCGGCAATTAGAATACGACTCGAGCCTAAACGAGCATTTGTACCAGCGCTTTTCACCAAGCCGCCGTTTACAAACGTTGGATCAAGGCCTGCTTCAGAATAGATTTGTGTCACGAGTGCCGTCGTCGTCGTTTTACCGTGCGTGCCCGCAACGGCAATACCATGACGGAAGCGCATCAACTCAGCGAGCATCTCAGCACGACGTACAATAGGGATACGTAACTCCCGCGCTGCCATCACTTCTGGGTTTTCTTCGTTGATAGCGGTTGAAACCACAACCACACTGGCTTTTTCAACATTGCTAGCTTGGTGCCCGATAAATACCGTCGCACCTTTTGATACTAAACGCTCTGTCACAGGGTTTTCTGATAGGTCAGAACCCGTGATTTGATAGCCTTCATTCAACAGCACTTCTGCAATGCCGCTCATGCCCGCACCACCAATACCGATGAAGTGGATGGATTTCACGCGGCGCATCTCTGGCACCATGGCGCGAATCTGAGCTAAGTCTTGTGTATGTTGGATTGTCATCAATTCTATTCTCAATAATTCGTTAACGCTTTTCGGTCAAAGCGACAATGGCTTGTGCGACAACTCGGTCGGCATTCAATTTAGCAGCGCCACGCGCTTGCTCAGCCATCGAAAGTAAAGCTTGGCGATCCAATTGTTGGATCTGCTGAGTCAAAGACTCAACGGTTAAATCTGGTTGTTCAATCATTTTCGCTGCGCCGCATTCTACTAGATGATCGGCATTCAGTGCTTGTTGGCGATCTTTATGCATAAAAGGAATAAAGATCGCACCAACGCCAGCAGCAGAAACTTCAGAAACGGTTAACGCCCCTGAACGACAAACTAAAAGGTCAGCCCATGCATAAGCCTCTGCTACGTCGTCAATGAACTCTGTGACTTCTGCATTTACCACACCATTAGCTTGGTATGCTGCGTTCACTTCTTCGGCGGAACCTTTGCCCGCTTGATGACGAATACAGTAATCACCGCCCAACTTTGCCATCACTTCTGGCAGAGTTTGGTTAAGAATGCGTGCACCTTGGCTACCGCCCATCACCAGAATACGAATTGGGCCTTGGCGATCTTGCATTCGCTCTGCAGGCGCTTCTAATCTTGTTAGGTCTTCACGAACTGGGTTACCGACTACCTCAGCATTAGGGAAGGCGCCTGGGAAAGCCTGAAAAACCTTCTTAGCGATTTTCGATAACCATTGGTTCGTTAAACCTGCTACTGCATTTTGTTCATGCAGAACAACAGGAATGCCACTCATCCAAGCGGCAATACCGCCCGGGCCGCTAACATAACCGCCCATACCAAGTACTGCGTCTGGCTGCCAGCGTTTCATGTGAGCACGAGCCTGCATAATGGCATTGATAATTTGAAATGGTGCTGCAAGAAGACGTTTAACGCCTTGACCTCGTAACCCTTTCACTTTGATAAAATCGATTTCAATGCCATGTTTTGGCACCAAATCCGCTTCCATTCGATCCGCCGTGCCTAACCAACGGATCTCCCAGCCTTGCTCTTGCAGCTGTTTTGCTACAGCTAACCCTGGGAATACGTGACCGCCAGTACCACCAGCCATCACCATCAAACGTTTATTTTGTTTCATTAGTTTGTTGTTCTGATTGTTGTTGCTCGCGTTTCAAGCGGCATTCGTAATCGATACGCAGCAATATGGAGACTGCGACGGACATAATAATCAGACTGGAACCACCATAACTGATTAGCGGAAGTGTTAAACCTTTGGTTGGTACGATACCAGCTGCAGCACCAACGTTCACCAAGGTCTGGAACGCAAACCAAATACCGATACCGAAAGCCAGATAACCGCCGAACATTTCGCCTTCTTCAAACGCACGCTTGCCTATGTAAACCGCTTTTAGCACTAAGCTAAAAATCAGCATTAAGACCAGTACTACACCCACGAAACCAAGCTCTTCAGCAAGTACGGCAAACACAAAGTCGGTATGCGCTTCCGGTAGATATTCCAGTTTTTGAATTGAATTACCAAGACCTTGACCGAACCATTCACCACGACCAAACGCCATCAAAGACTGAGTCAACTGATAGCCACTGCCAAATGGGTCTTCCCACGGGTCAAGGAAGGAGGTTACTCGTCGCATACGGTATGGTTCGACTAAAATCAAACCTACCACAGCGCCGATACCTGCCACCATCAACGCGAGAAACTGCGTCAGTTTTGCGCCTGCGATAAACAGCATGCCAAACAGTGTTACTAGCATCACGACGACCGTACCCAAGTCTGGCTGACCTAGCAGTAATACTGCGAAGAAAGCAAACACCATGATTGGCTTCATAAAGCCACCAAAGAAGGTTTGTCGTACTTCGTCTTGCTTTCGAACTAAGTAACCAGACATGAAGATAAACAGCGATAGCTTCGCGACTTCCGCTGGCTGAAGGTTAAACAGCCCAAGGGGAATCCAACGAGACGCACCATTAACCGACTTACCCGCCAAGAGCACGATGATTAACAGTGCGAAAGAAGCCCAAAGTAAGTAATGGCTCTTCTTAAACCACTCTTGCAAAGGCACTTGCAAAATAACAGCGGAGGTCCCTAACGCCAGCACGAGAAACGTCGCATGACGAAACATAAAGTGGAACGGCTGTTCGGTTAATCGAGAGCTGATTGGAAATGATGCAGAGGTTACCATCACCAACCCCGTCAACATCAAACCCAGTGCAATCCACACTAACTGACGATCAAACATCGCCTCTGGGGCTGGATGCTTGAGCCAATTGCCAATACTGCGTTTAACGTTACCTAAACCCACGAAGTGTGTAACCTTTAATTATGCATATTTCTGAGCAAGAGCAGCGAAGACATCGCCCCTTGCCATAAAGTTGTCGAATTGATCAAAGCTAGCACATGCTGGAGACAGCATCACCATATCGCCTGGTTTTAACTGCGAAGATACTTGTTGAATCACATCTTCCATGGTGTCGAAACGTATTGCAGATTCATGCAGTGGCATAAATTCATCGCCATCAGCGCCAAAGCAGCACAGTTGCAAGTTAAGCGTCGCGAAGATCGGTTTTAATGGCGAGAAGTCAGCACCTTTGCCAACACCACCAACGAGCAAGTAGAGCTTGCCTGTCGATTCCAAACCAGATAGCGCAGCCATAGTGCTCGCAATATTAGTTGCTTTAGAGTCATTCACCCATTTTACGCCTTGATTATCCGCAACCACCTGGCATCGGTGTGTCAGTCCCGTGTAATTTTTAAGTGCATTCAATGCGTTGTGATAATCAACGCCCGCAGCCTTTAAGAGCGCTAAAACGACCAATGCATTGGATAAGTTGTGTTTACCAACCAACTTAAGCTCATCACTTGCGACGACTCGTTGACCGTGATCGAGCAGCCAAGTACGGTTGCCATCCACCTCGAGACCAAAGTCCTGATTGTCGCTGCCAAATGTCACCAATGGCATCTCTGCGTCTGGGAAGGTTTCTTGATCATCACGGTTCACTACCGCAAGAGCAGCGTTGTCAAAAATACGCAACTTGGCTTGTCGATAATCAGACATGCCTTGATAACGATCCATATGATCTTCAGAAAGATTCAGGAACGCTGCAGCTTTGAGCTTTAAGCTTGACGTTGTTTCCAACTGGAAGCTTGAGAGTTCAAGCACATATAGGTCTGCGTCATGTTCTAGTAAATCCAAGGCAGGAACGCCGATATTGCCACCAACGCCAACTTCCAAACCCGCGGCCTTGGCCATCACGCCAGTGAGATCGGTGACTGTGCTCTTACCGTTTGAGCCCGTAATCGCAATCACCGGTTTCTGCACCGCCCAGGCGAATAACTCAATATCACCAACTACTGTCGTGCCTTTTGCTAATACGGCTTGGATCTCTGGTGTCGCTAGCGCAATACCAGGGTTGGTCACGATAAGATCCGCGTCAGAAAGCCAGTCTGTATTCCAACCACCACTATGCAGTTGAACATCTTCCGGCAAGCGCTCTACACCCGGAGGGTTTACGCGAGTATCAATGACTTTGACCACAAGCTGTGGCTGATTTTTTCTTAGGTGTTTAACGACAGAGAGCCCGGTAATACCGAGCCCTATGACGACAACACTATGTATGTTTTGCCAACGTTCCATATTTGATCACACTGTAAATCTTGTTCTTGGAAAGTGCGATTAACGCACTTTCAATGTCGCAAGACCAATCAGAACAAGAACCATAGAAATAATCCAGAAACGCACGATTACGCGAGGTTCTGGCCAACCTTTCAATTCGTAGTGGTGGTGAATAGGTGCCATACGGAAGATCCGCTGACCACGCAGTTTGTATGAACCCACCTGTAGAATTACCGACAGCGTTTCCATCACAAACACACCGCCCATGATCACCAACACCAACTCTTGACGAACGAGAACAGCAATAGTGCCTAATGCGCCGCCAAGCGCTAGTGAGCCGACATCACCCATGAACACTTGTGCTGGATACGTGTTAAACCACAAGAAACCAAGGCCTGCACCGACGATTGCTGTACATACGACAACCAACTCAGAAGCATGTGGTAAGTATGGAATATGAAGGTATTCAGAGAAGTTAACGTTACCCGTCGCCCATGCAATAACCGCGAAGCCTGCAGCAACAAGAACCGTTGGCATGATTGCCAAACCGTCTAGACCATCGGTCAGGTTAACCGCGTTACTCGTACCGACAATCACAAAGTAAGTCAGGATAATGTACATCAAACCAAGTTGCGGCATGATGTCTTTAAAGAATGGCACTACGAGCTGAGTGGCTGCAGTGTCTTTACCGTAAGCGTACAATGCAAAAGCCACGACAAACGCGATCAACGATTGCCAGAAGTACTTCCAACGCGCGATCAAACCATCGGTATTTTTGCGGACCACTTTACGATAATCATCAACAAATCCGACTGCACCGTAGCCAAGCAAAACCGTCAAGACCGCCCATACATATGGGTTGGATAAGTCAGTCCAAAGCAAGATTGTGATTGAGATGGCCGCTAAGATCATGATACCGCCCATCGTTGGAGTACCACGCTTACTAAAGTGAGATTCAGGACCTTCGTTACGTACTACCTGACCAATTTGCAGCATTTGCAAACGCTTGATCATGATTGGTCCCATCCATAATGACAGACCCAGAGCGGTTAATACGCTTAGAATTGCTCGAAAAGACAAGTATTCAAACAATCGGAAAAAAGACAGGTATGGCTGTAGCAGCTCGGCAAGCCAAATAATCATTAATAATACTCCTTCAAAGCAGCAGCGACTTCAAACATACGTGCACCGTTCGCTCCTTTCACCAAAATCGTATGGTTTTCAGGAACGGCTTGGTCTAGATGCTGCTTGATGTATTCAATCATCTCTTGGTGCGTCTCAAAATGAATGCCTTGGCAAAGCTCACTGATCACCTTGGCGTCTGCACCATATGTGAGAACATGTTCAAATTTTTGTGGGGCAGCATGTTCCCCGACTTGACGATGAAGTGCAAGACTTTCCTCGCCCAATTCCGCCATATTACCTAAAATCAGCCAGCGCTGACCTGGGAAAGCAGCTAATAAGTCAACCGCCGCTTTCATGGCTGGCACGCTTGCGTTGTAGCTGTCATCAATCAATTTGATTTTTTCGCTCAGCGCTTCAACCTCGACGCGACCTTTCACTTTGTTTAAATGTTTAAGGCCAGCGCGAACCTCTTCTAATGTGGCGCCCATTTGTAACGCAATAATAGAAGCTGCGATTGCATTCGCCACGTTGTGTTGACCTATAATACCCAGAGACAGTTCAATTTCTTGTGAGCTTGCTGCGATATGTAGGTTAAAGCTGGCCTCTCCCGCGGCATTCATCACGATATTTGATGCATAGTAATCAGCCGCAGAATTACTTTGTGAGAAGGTGATAACTTCCTTATCCGCCAGCACGCTTTCCCACTTTGTTTCGCCATTGCTGTCTAAATTGACAATCGCAATACTACCTGCAGCAAGACCTTGGTAAATTTCACCTTTGGCTTGTTTCACGCCATCAATAGAACCAAAGCCTTCAAGGTGCGCAGCGGCTACATTATTCACTAACGCGATATCTGGTTTTACTAACTGCGTTGTGTAAGCAATTTCACCGATATGATTAGCACCAAGCTCAATCACGGCATAGTCGTCATCCTGCTGTGAGCGCAATAACGTCAACGGAACACCAATATCATTATTGAAGTTACCTGCAGTAAACAGCACTTTGCCTTTCAATTGCAGAATGCTCGCGACCATTTCTTTGACGGTCGTTTTACCACAACTGCCTGTGATGGCAACGGTAGGTGTTTGGCAAGTTTGATGCACCCAAGAGGCTAACTCACCCAGTGCCATTTTGGTGTCCGACACCACGACTTGTGGCACATTCACATCTAGATGTTTTTGTACGAGTAAAGCACCTGTGCCTGCATCCACCGCTTGTTGGCAAAAGTTATGCGCATCAAAGCGCTCACCCACCAGCGCAACAAATAAAGCACCGTTGTCAATCGCTCGTGTATCAGTAGAAACCGCGTCGATAAGTAGATCATCGCCGAATAGCTCACCGCGAGTGATGTTGGCAATTTGAGATAACGTTACTTTGATCATAAGGACAATCCTAAAAGCTGCATAGCAGACTCACGGTCGGAGTAATGAATCGTTTCGCCATTCCGAATTTGATAATCTTCGTGGCCCTTACCCGCTAACAAGATGATGTCTTTTGGCGAAGCATTCTCAACCGCATAAGACAGTGCTTTGAAACGATCATGCTGCACAATCGCTTCGGCAGGTTTTGACAGCCCAGCTAACATGTCTTTTACAATCTGAACCGGATCTTCACTGCGTGGGTTATCGTCAGTCAACACCACTCTGTCGCCTAGACGCTCTGCAATTTCTGCCATCATTGGGCGCTTACCTGCATCGCGATCGCCTCCGCAACCAAAAATAGCCCACAGCTGCCCCTCACAGTGAACTCGTAAAGCTTGCAGTGCTTTTTCTAGTGCATCAGGAGTATGGGCATAATCGACCACGACTTTGGCACGGTCCTCTGTCTGGAATAACTCCATTCGGCCGAGTACAGGTTGTAACTGACCTGCGGTTTCGAGTAACGCTTGTTTATCCTTACCCAAGCTTAATAAGGTCGCAAAAGCGAGCATTAAGTTGGTTGCGTTAAACTCACCAATCAGTGGCGCGTGCAATTGACCTGAGCCAAATTTACCATCGAATTGGATAGTAATCCCCGACTCCGCGTAACGGACATCTGTCGCCCAAATTGCGCTTTCAAACTCAGTGTTCGGTTTGAGTGACACTGCAATCGCATTGCTCAACTGCGTCGCCCATGCATGACCGACCTCATCATCGACATTGATAATGGCACGTTCACATTGATGTTGCGTAAACAACTCCAGCTTTGCATTGGCGTACTCTTCCATCGTGCCATGATAATCTAGGTGATCACGACTTAGATTAGTAAATACACCCGCCGCAAACGACAACGCCTTGACACGGCCTTGCGTTAAGCCATGAGAAGAGACTTCTAGCGCGGTGTATGTGGCTTGTTGATTTGCGAGAGAGGAGAGCGTTTTCTGAATTTCTACCGCATTCCCTGTTGTATTCGCGGCTTGCTGTAAATTGTCGAGAAAACCATTTCCCGTCGTGCCCATCACTGCCGCTTTGTGGCCAAGTAGCTCTAGCCATTGTGCAATTAGCTGGGTAATGGTGGTTTTGCCGTTGGTACCGGTGACACCAATCAAATCCATATCTGGGTAAGCATAGAGCTTTCCAGCGATTGCAGATAAACGTTGATCCAACGTATCGAGGTAAATAACGGGAACGTCATCGATGATTTCCACCGTGCTGTGTGCTTTTACATCACAGGCTTGCGCTAGAACCGCATTGGCCCCTTGCTCAATGGCAGAAGCAATGAAGTTACGCCCATCCACAACATGGCCAATCACCGCAACAAACGTGGTTCCAGGTTGAACTCTTCGGCTGTCGAGCTCCAATTCAGAAACAAGAACGGACGATAAGCTTGGGCAATCCACCCAAGGGGAAAGCAGCACGTCCATACTGATGGCTTTAGTCATATTTGTTCTCCGAGCTTTGGCTCAGGTTTTCTTAATTTTGTTTGCTCAGTAAGCCACTCGGCTTACTGCTGGAATTTGTTTTCGTCTGGTGCAACATTGAGTATTTGTAGCGCGCCTTTCATGATTTCAGAGAAGACAGGAGACGCTACCGAACCACCATAGTAATCATCACCTTGAGGCTCGTTTACGATCACAACCAATGCAATTCGCGGATCGCTAACCGGAGCAAGCCCTGCCGTATAAGTAATGTACTCATCGCTGTATCCACCTGCAGACGCTTTACGTGAGGTACCTGTTTTGGCTCCCACTCGATAACCAGGAACTGCCGCTCGACGAGCCGAGCCTCCTTTTTGGGTTACGGTTTCCAGCATGTCCAAGACCTGGCGTGCGTACTTTGCACTCACGACTTGGCGCGACATGTCATGATCATTGCTTTCGATAATATGGATTGGCTCGTATTTGCCGAGATTTCCAAGCGTCGCATAGGCATGCGCTAACTGGATTGGCGTTATCGATAGACCATAACCAAACGCAATCGTGGCACGTTCAATAGGAGACCATCGTGTTCGTGTCGGGAAGATACCAGTCACTTCCCCAACGAGGTTCAGACCAGAAAGCTCACCAAAGCCCACAGAGCTGTACAGACCGAGCAACGCCTCTACTGGCATTTGCATTGCCAGCTTCGTCACACCGATGTTACTCGATTTTTTGAGGATCGTGGTCAAGCTCGCTTTACCCACACGGGATACATCTCTTACTCGGCTACCACCTAAACGAAGTACACCATTACCGGTATCTACGATGGTATTTTTATCGGCTACCCCATTTTCTAAGGCGGCTAAAATAACGAAAGGCTTAATGGTGGAGCCTGGCTCCATCGAGTCCGTGATCACTCGGTTACGCATTTTATAGCTTTGCCAGTCGCTACGATTGTTAGGGTTGTAGGAAGGCGCATTCACCATGGCCAATACGGCGCCGGTTTTCACGTCCAACATAACAACGGAGCCTGATGTGGCGCGATGGTCCGCAACGGCTTGTTTAATCGCACGATAAGCAATCGCCTGTAGGCGCTGGTCGATTGTCAACTGGAGTGACTTACCTTCTTGCTTGTCTTGCCACGCAATGTTTTCTACGACGCGACCATAACGGTCTTTACGAATGGTTTTCTTACCTGCGGCGCCAGTAAGCCACTCATCGTAGCTACGCTCAACACCCTCTAGACCATGCCCATCAATCCCCGTCACCCCAACTAAGTGAGCACTAACCTCACCGGCAGGATAGTAACGACGAGATTCTGACTTAAGACCCACACCAGGCAGCTTTAGCTCACGAATATAGTTCGCCATGGCTGGACTCACTTGGCGCTGCAAGTAAATAAAGCGGCGCTTTTCATTGTGCTTGATCTTGTCTATCAACCCTTGTCGGTCAACACCAAGAACATCCGCTAATGCATACCAACTCTTGGTCTGGCTTAAGGCATTTTCTTTAAATATCGTCGCGGGATCCGCCCAAACGGCCTCAACAGGCACACTGACAGCGAGCGGCTCACCATTTCGGTCCGAAATAATACCGCGTGCAGAAGGAATGGATTTCACACGAACCGAGCGTAGGTCACCTTGTTTAATCAGGTTATCCGGTTCAATGATTTGAATATAGGCTACGCGCGCCACCAAAAGTGCAAATGCACAAAAGACAAAAAACAGTAATAGATGGAAGCGCCAACGAATCAGAAAGGATTCTTCAACCGCCACTTTCACTGCTTTTTTCTCGGTTTTCGTATCCCCCGAAGCGTTTTTTTCTTTCGCGACAGGTTTACGCTTGTTGCTTGGTTTCGTGTTGGTTTTCTTTCTAATCATTTGAGCGTGACAACCACTTCTTTATCGCCATCAGGTCGTTTCATTTCAAGTTCTTTTTTGGCAAGGTCTTGAACACGACTGTGTTCCGCGAGGGCCGTTTCTTCCAACATCAGGTTGCGCCATTCGCTATCTAAACGCTCTCGTTCAACCAAAGTGTGATCTTTTTCGGTGATCGCTTGACGCGCATGGTGGGTAGCAAATACCACTCCCATTGCCGATGCCACGATCAATAGCAACAACACTAATGGCCAGCGACCAACGGTGATAAGATCCGTTGCAATCAACTTAGCAAGGTTAGGAGTGGGTTTCGTCATAATAATTAAAGCTTTTCTGCAATTCTTAGCACAGAGCTGCGCGAACGAGGGTTCATTTCAATTTCTTGTTTGCTTGGCTTAATCGCTTTGCTCACCGCTTTCATATTCGCACTACCAAGAGCACGAATTTGCTCTTCAGTCATTGGAATGCCGTGTGGCACTTCAGGTCCTTTGCTCTCTTTACGGATAAAACGTTTGACCATACGGTCTTCCAGAGAGTGGAAACTGATGACAGATAAACGACCTTCAGGAGCCAGAATGCTTGCCGCACCTTTTAGTGCCGTATCAATTTCTTCTAACTCACTGTTGATGTAAATACGAAATGCCTGGAACGCACGAGTCGCAGGGTGTTTTTTCTCTTTAAAGCTTTTGGGTGCAGCATCTGAGATCAGCTTCGCGAGCTGGCCAGTACGTACCAGTGGTTCATTTTCTTCGTCTTCACGGTAGGCAACAATCGCTTTGGCAATGCGGCGCGCGTGTTTGTCTTCACCAAACTCACGAATCACCCAAGTAATATCATCTAAGTCAGCTTCCATTAGCCATTGAGATACGGGAATACCTGATGTTGGGTCCATACGCATATCTAGCGGGCCGTCTTTCATAAAGCTAAAGCCACGCTCTGCGTCGTCTAACTGCGGAGAAGAAACACCTAAATCCAGTAGAACGCCATCAACTTTGCCAACCAAGTCATACTCTTTAGCATACTCAGCAATGCCAGAAAATGGACCATGAATGATGGTGAAGCGAGGATCATTGATTTTGCCTGCTTCAGCTATCGCTTGAGGGTCACGATCGATACTGTACAGTCGGCCGTTTTCTCCGAGTTTAGATAGAATAGTCCGGCTGTGACCGCCACGGCCAAATGTTCCATCGATATAGATACCGTCTGGTTTGATAGCTAAGCCATCAATGGATTCATTTAATAACACGGAAATATGTTGGAAGGTTTCGGTCATAGCTTTCTCGTTGAATGATCTTGAAGCGATTTTAAGATATGTTGCTCTCTCATGCTGAATATTTATAGCAAAAGATCAACCTACCATAGTGTACTGATTTCCCACATCATCGCCACCTCAAGTCTAAAGTCAGACGTGATTTAACGCCAAGTTTATTGGTAATGACAGGGTTTGCGTCAATAAAATGCAAAAAACCCATCACTACAAAAAGTAGTGATGGGTCTCGAATAGTTGGAGTCGACACATAAGCCGGGTTCTGTTCCGCTTGCGCGGCGGTAGCCATTCGTCTAGGCCAGCAATCGCTCACTGGCTCAAGCAACCTACCCGCCTCCTTACGCGAGCAACGCAATGTGGAGGCCTATTTGGTCTTGCTCCGGGTGGAGTTTACCCTGCAACGAACTATTGCTAGTCGTCCGGTGCGCTCTTACCGCACCCTTTCACCCTTACCTGTGCCCTAGAGCCATCGGCGGTCTTCTCTCTGCTGCACTTGTCGTAGGCTTACGCCTCCCAGGCGTTACCTGGCACCCTGCTCTATGGAGCCCGGACTTTCCTCCCCTTTACCAGTCTCCCGAAGGACGTCAACGTCAGTCTCCCAAAGGACTTCAACGTCAGTCTCCCGAAGGACATCAGTAAAGCAGCGACTACCCAGTCAACTCCGAGGGCGGATTGTATAGAGTTATCTACTCAGAGTCTAGTGAGATCACAGATATGATGAAATGAATGCATTGAGTGGTGTTTTTTTGACCTAACCATCAAACATTGAGCCTAAAAAAGGCCGATATTTTCACATCGACCCGCTTTACCATGTGTCTCGTTAGCAGTGCTTAGTCTAAGTTTTCTAAGCCCCACTTATACAACGCATTCTTCTTCAAGTTATGAATTTCTGCCACCAAAGCCGCTGCTTTTTTCAAAGGCAGCTCTTTGGTTAAAATCCCTAATGTACGCAAGGCATCATCTGGCAATGAATCGTCCGCGGTTTCGCGGTGACCATGTACCAATAATACCATTTCGCCACGCTGTTGGTTATCGTCACTTTTCACCCACTCAATTAACTCACCTAATGGCATACCTTGAATGGTTTCAAAGGTTTTCGTTAGTTCTCTCGCCAACACGACTTCTCTATCTGGGCCAAGAACGTCTAACATGTCTTGTAGAGAGTCCAAAATACGGTGCGGTGACTCGTAAAAAATACACGTACGCTCTACCGAAGCAATCTCTAGGAATTTATCCTTACGGCCTTTGCTTTTCGGTGGTAAAAAGCCTTCGAAGCTAAAGCGATCGGATGGCAAGCCTGATGCACTTAACGCCGTAATGACCGCGCAAGCACCAGGAAGCGGCACAACTCTAACGCCCGCTTGACGACATTTTGTCACCAAATGGTATCCTGGGTCGCTGATAAGTGGCGTACCAGCGTCAGAAACTAACGCGATAGACTGACCGGAAAGCAGCTTTTCTATCAAAACCTGTGCTTTTTGCTGTTCATTGTGATCATGCAGAGCAAAAGTTTTGGTTTGAATATTGAAGTGAGACAGTAATTTACCCGTATGTCGAGTATCCTCAGCAGCAATGATGTCCACCGTCGACAGAATTTCGATAGCACGTTGGGTGATATCCGCTAAATTTCCGATTGGAGTCGGTACGATATAGAGAGTTGGCCCCTCATTCGGCAACTTATTTTTATCTGTCATTTGTTTACCATCACTTCAACGATTAATATAGAGACAATTTTGTACAAAATTATAGAGAACTCACGGCAATGATTAACCATAAGAGACTCAGTGTACCACGCATACTTACTCCTGTTGCACTAGCAATTACGCTCGCCGCCTGTTCTTCAGGTCCAAGACAGCCTGATGGCGTTGATGTAACACTTGAGCCTACTCAGTCTGTTCAGAACTATATGATCCAAGCTGATAGCACGGAAGGCAGTTTACAAAATGACTGGTTGATCATGGCAACCAAAGCCGCTATTCAAGCGAACCAGTTTGATCAAGCAGAACTGTTGATCAAACGTCTGGCTCGACAACAGTTGACCGAAGTTCAGCAAGCGGAGTGGCAACTGGCGCGTGCGACCATACAGCAAAAGCAAGGTAATTACTCGCAGTTGCTGCAATTGTTAAACTTTAAACCTTGGTGGAAATTGCCAAACGAGCAATGGAAAGACTATTACTTGATGCGTGCCGACGCTTATCAAGGCCTCAACCAAGCGTTTGAAGCAAACCGCCAGCTGGTTGCATTTGGTCAATACGCCTCGTCAGCAGAGCAGAGGGAAATCTCTAGCCGTATTTGGATGAACTTTGGCAGCTACTCAGAATATGAACTCACCTCATTAGAAACAGAGCCGAATGAGGATGTTCTAGACGGCTGGCTTCAGCTGGCTGTTTATGCAAAAACGCTATCGGGCAACCTGTCCCAACTTAAAAATACGCTAGAGCGCTGGTTAAGCGAAAACCCTTCGCACCCAGCTGCTATCTATACACCAGAAGAGATTCAAAACATTCTCTCTCTTGATATCGTGAAGCCAAACAATACTGCTTTATTGCTGCCGCTGACGGGTAAGTTCTCGCCACAAGCGCAATTAATTCGTGATGGTTTTGTGTTTGCGATGATGAATGATCGTAATCGAGATCCTAGTGCAACACTTACGGTGATTGACACCAATGCGTATAACGCTGACCAAATTAAACAACGCTTGATCAATGAAAACATCGATTTTGTTGTTGGCCCTCTAGAAAAAGAGAACGTGGAGTTGTTGCACACAACCATGGATGGCTCAGCAAATGGCCCTACCATTCCAGCCCTTGCGCTAAATATCCCCGAGGATGTGCAACCAGATAGCAATATTTGCTACTTGGCATTATCACCGGAACAAGAAGCCGCACAAGCTGCAAAGCACTTGTTCAGCGAAGGCTACAACTTCCCTCTTATTCTTGCACCAAAAGGCAGCTTTGGAGAGCGTGTAACTGAGGCTTTCAACAAAGAATGGCGAAAGTACAGCTCTAACAAAGTCGCAGCAAGTTACTTTGGTGACAAGCGCCAACTTCAAAAAGACATCAATGAAGTATTTGGCCTGCAAGAGAGCAAGCAGCGTATCGCCCAGATGCAATCATTAATGCGAATTAAGCTTGAAACACAGCCACGTAGCCGTCGTGATGTTGACGCGGTTTATATCGTAGCTAGAAGCACTGAGCTGACTTTGATCAAGCCGTTTATCGAAGTAGCGATTAACCCTGATGCGAAAGCACCACAAATCTTCTCTAGTTCGCGTAGCAACAGTGGCGGCGCGACATACGAAGATCTAACAGGCATCATCTACAGCGACATTCCATTGCTGATTGACCCAGATCCTAGCGTAACCGCTGAAATGAACGAGCTTTGGTCAGAGCAATCTAACATGGAAAAACGTTTGAAAGCACTCGGTATGGATGCATATAAATTGATCGGTGAACTTCCACAAATGAAGGTCGTTCCTGGTTACTCAGTCGGTGGCCAAACCGGTATTTTAAGTATCGACAACAACTGTGTTGTACAGCGTGAATTGAGCTGGGCTGAGCGTGGGGCTCTTTAGTAAGCGCCAAATCGGAAATCAATATGAAGCTCTGGCGAAGCACTATTTGCAACGCCAGGGCTTGCGCTTTATTGAACAAAATTTCCTGACCAAGGTCGGTGAGATTGATTTAATCTTCCAACAAGGTGAAACTATCGTGTTTGTTGAAGTCAAATATCGTAAGAACGATCACTTTGGCTCAGCAGCAGAAATGGTAACGCACGCAAAAATGCGCAAGCTAATCAAAACTGCACAAGTTTGGCTTAGCCAACAAAAGCGCTTAAAACACAATATCGATTATCGGTTTGATGTCATCGCTATTCATGACAATGGGCGAGATATCAACTGGATAGAAAACGCAATCTCTGAAGGATAAGCGATGCTAGACAGCATTAAAGACAGCTTTACAGAAAGTATTCAAATTCAAATCGCAGCAGCAGAGGCGCTGCCCGATGCCATTACTCACGCGGCCCAAGCGATGGTCTCAAGCTTGCTCAATGGCAACAAAATTTTATGTTGTGGTAATGGCGGCAGTGCTTCAAACGCTCAACAATTTGTTTCTTGTCTTTTAAACCGTTTTGAAACTGAGCGCCCTAGCCTGCCTGCAATGGCCTTAACAGCCGATAATACAACCCTGACCGCTGTTGCAAACGACTACCACTACCAGGAAATTTTCTCAAAACAGGTACGAGCGTTTGGCCAGCCAGGCGACATTCTGCTTGCCATGTCGACTAGCGGTAACAGCAAAAATATTATCAAAGCGATGGAAGCGGCCGTAACTCGAGACATGACGATTATCGCGCTAACAGGCAAAGATGGCGGTGAGATGGCAGGACTGCTTGGTGAGAACGACGTCGAAATTCGCATTCCATCACACCGCACTGCACGTATTCACGAAGTACATATGGTGACACTCCATTGTCTTTGTGATCTTATTGACCAGGTGCTTTTCCCTGCTCATGAAGAGTAACCAAGACTGAGGGTCAGAATTATGATACGTAGCCTCGTTATCTTATTAACAGCATTGAGTTTAAGTGGTTGCGCTGGCTTGTTTATCGCTGGCGCTGCAACCACAGCAAATATTGTCACGGACACACGCAGTACAAAACAAATTTGGCAGGACAACAACATCGAATTCGAAGTTGCGGCGATCGGGAATAAGGCGCCGTTTAAAGGTGAGGTTCGTGTGGTTGCCAGCTCCTATAACGGTACGGTTGTTCTTATGGGTCAGGCTCCAACGCAAGACCTTATCCATGCTTTAGAGCGAAGAGCTCGAGAAGTTAGTGGTGTGAAAGTCATACACAATCAAATCAAACAAAAAGAGCCACTCACTGTCACTCAAATTAGCAACGACAGCTGGATCACAACCAAAGTAAAATCAGCCTTGCTTACCGACTCTGAGCTCAATGGCGTTAAGGTTAAAGTGATCACTGAAGACGGCGACGTTTTTCTGTTTGGTTATGTCACACCAGAGCAAGGCGAGCGAGCGACAGAAATCGCGCGTAATATCTCTGGCGTAAAACAAGTCATTAAAGGGTTCCAATATGGCGAAATGGAACCTGTTGAAGTGGACTTACCGAGTGACGGTGTACAAACAATAGAAAGTCAGACAAACGCGGAAAATGAAGCCAACGTCGAAGCATTTACGATTGAGTAATTGCGAAACATCACTTGAAAACACGTCAAGACACTAAAAAGAAAAAAAGCAGCGTTACGCTGCTTTTTTATTATTTAATCACTCTTAAGCTTGGTTTGCCTTTTGGTCGAGGAGCATCGTCCTCTTCGGCATCCGAATCAGAGGCTAACTCAGAAGGCTCATCGCTAACCGTTGTAAACGATGGAGATGATTCTTCCTCGGTCATCGCTTCTTCTTCGATGTGAGTGTACGCTTCTTCTGGTTCAAACATAGTACCAGCACCATTCTCACGCGCATAAATAGCTTGGACAGCATACACAGGCACAATTACTGAGTGTGGACGGCCGCTAAAGCGAGCATGGAAGGTAATCGCATCATTACCTAACTCAAGATTACCCACCGCACGTGGTGCAATATTCAAAATAATTTGACCATCTTGAATAAACTCAACCGGTACACGTACGCCCGGCATCGTTGCATCCACCACCAAGTGAGGAGTCAAGTCATTGTCTACTAGCCAATCGTAAAATGCACGAAGCATATACGGACGGCGAGCAGTCATTTTTGCAATATCCATAACGTGTTTAAAATCGCTTAGCGAACTAGGCGCATTTCACGTTCAGCTTCAGTTAGGGAAGCAAGGAACGAATCACGTTCAAATACGCGGTTCATGTACACCTTGATTTCTTTTGAACCAGGGCCAACCAGATCGATACCAAGTTGAGGCAAACGCCACAATAATGGAGCCAGGTAACAATCGATCAAGCTGAATTCTTCGCTCATGAAGTACTCATATTCAGCAAAAATTGGCGCTAACGTCAGAAGATCATTACGCAGCTTTGTGCGTGCTTTTTCTGATTCTTCCGCATTACCTTTCATCACTTTTTCAGCGAGTGAATACCAGTTGCGTTCGATACGGTACATCATCAAGCGGCTGTTGCCGCGAGCAACAGGGTAAACCGGCATTAGAGGTGGATGAGGGAAACGCTCGTCCAAGTACTCCATGATGATTTTTGAATCGTAAAGAGCTAGCTCACGGTCAACAAGAGTTGGCACTGATTTATATGGGTTTAGCTCAACAAGCTCAGCAGGAAGGTTTGCTTCATCAACAAGCTCAACTTCAACACTTACGCCTTTTTCAGCTAGTACAATGCGAACCTGATGGCTATACAAATCTGATGCACTTGAGAAAAGAGTCATCACAGAACGTTTATTGGCAGCTACAGCCATGGAGCCCTCCAGTACACTTACAAATAAAAACAATGGAGGCTAAGCCTCCATTGTACATCAATTAAAATTGGGAATTAGCACGGTATTTTAGCACAATTAATGCACATCGCGCCAATACTCTTTCTTGAGCATCACGACAACGATGGTTAGAAGCACTAAGAAGCCCATTACCCACCAACCTAAAGCATGACGCTCAAGCTGCACTGGGTCACCTGAATAAACCAAGAAGTTCACTAGGTCACCAACCGCTTTGTCGTATTCGCCCTCGCTCAGCTCACCCGTACCGTCTGTTTCAGTACCAACAACAACTTGTACTTCTTCGCCATCTACGATTTTCGTATCGTAAATCGGCGTCGGGATACCTTGTAGCTCTTCGAGCACATGTGGCATACCAACACTCGGGAAGACAATGTTGTTCACGCCGAATGGACGAGATGGATCAACATAGAAAGAGCGTAAGTAAGTGTATAACCAATCAGCACCACGAACTCGTGCAACCAACGTAAGATCTGGTGGTGGAGCACCAAACCAGTTTGCCGCTTGCTTCGGTGGCATTGCATTGACCATTAGATCACCGATTTTCGCTTCAGGATTGAAAATCAGGTTTTCTTTCATTAAGTCTGTTGGAATTTCCAAGTCTGTTGCTACACGCTCATAACGCTGATACTGCGTTGAGTGACAAGCAAAACAGTAGTTCATGAACAACTTCGCACCGTTTTGTAGCGAAGCTTTATCCGTTAGGTCAACATTCGCTTTATCAAGCGGAACGTTAGCCCCCGCTGCCATCGCTAGTGATGGCAACATAGCAAATAGAATTACAATCCACTTCTTCATTTGAATGTCACCCTCTCTGGTAATGGTTTGGTTGCTTCATTTTTGCTGTAGAAGAACAGCAACACAAAGAACATGAAGTAACACAAGCTAAAGATCTGAGATAGTAGTGTGTACGTTGGTGTTGCAGGTAACGCACCTAAAATACCCAGAGCGATAAAGGCGATAGTGAACTGTACAATATTCAACAGATGAAGTTTGCTACGGTAACGGTATGAACGAACTTTACAACGATCCAACCAAGGTAGAACAAACAGCACTGCAATTGACGCACCCATTAGGATAACACCTAATAGTTTGTCTGGAACCGCACGTAAAATTGCGTAAAACGGCGTGAAGTACCATACCGGAGCAATGTGCTCTGGTGTCTTCAGTGGGTTGGCCGCTTCAAAGTTAGGCGGTTCAAGGAAGTATCCTCCCATTTCTGGGTTAAAGAACAGCACGTAACAGAAGAAGAACAAGAAACCAGCCACACCAACTAAGTCCTTAACCGTACCGTATGGGTGGAAAGGAATAGAGTCGATAATGTCGTATTTCTTCGTGTAGTAATCGTGGAACTTGAACTGTGTCTTGTAATCATCGCCCATTGAACCTTTTGGTAGCTTAGTTTCGATACCATCAGGGTTGTTTGAGCCGACTTCGTGCAGCGCCAATACGTGCAGAACCACAAGAAGAAGCAGAACGATAGGCAGTGCAATAACGTGTAGTGCGAAGAAACGGTTTAACGTTGCACCAGAGATGATGTAGTCACCACGGATCCAAAGCGTTAGATCATCACCGATAACAGGAATCGCACCAAACAAAGAAATGATTACCTGCGCACCCCAGTATGACATCTGACCCCATGGCAATAGGTAACCCATGAATGCTTCAGCCATTAGAACGAGGAAGATCAACATACCGAAGATCCACAGTAGTTCACGAGGTTTTTGGTATGAGCCGTAGATCAGGCCACGGAACATGTGCAAGTACACAACAACGAAAAACGCAGATGCGCCAGTTGAGTGCATGTAACGTAAAAGCCAACCGTACTCTACATCACGCATGATGTACTCGATAGAAGCAAACGCACCGTCACCAGAAGGAACGTAGTTCATCGTTAGCCAAATACCCGTTAGGATTTGGTTAACCAGAACCAGCATCGCCAGAGAACCGAAAAGGTACCAAAAGTTGAAGTTCTTAGGCATTGGGTATTCAGACAAATGCTTTTTATAAGCATTCATTGCAGGAATACGCTTTTCAACCCAGTCTAACATTGCTTGCATTATGCATCCCCCTCATCAACACCCACAATGAGCTTGGTGTCGCTCAAATACATGTGCTTAGGAACGACAAGGTTCAATGGTGCAGGTACCCCTTGGAACACTCGACCAGCCATATCGAACTTAGAACCATGACAAGGACAGAAGAAGCCAGATCTTACGCCCTGGACCTGCTCTGAGAAAGAGTCTGGTAGATAGGTTGGTGAACAACCTAGGTGAGTACAGAAACCAACAGCGACAAAAAACTCTTCCTTAATCGAACGAAACTCATTCTGAGCGTACTCAGGCTGCTGTTCCATTTCAGATTGCGGATCACGAAGCTTATCGCCGATCGTTTTTAAGTTATCTAGAACGCTTTGAGTGCGGCGAACAATCCATACAGGTTTCCCCTGCCACTCGACACGAACCAGCTGACCTGGTTCAATTTTACTTATATCCACTTCCACCGGAGCACCTGCCGCTTTGGCTTTAGCACTCGGATTCCATGATTTGATAAAAGGCACGGCGACGGCGACTGCCCCTAATCCACCAACAACTGCCGTTGTAGCGGTTAGAAAACGCCTGCGACCGTTATTTAAAGGCGCGTTGCTCATCCAAACATTCTCCCATTTGCTCCCTTTGGATCGTTATTATTCCGCTTATAAGAGCATGGCTAACAAATAATGAATTTAGTTCTATTTATTGGAGGGAAATGATAAAGAAAACCCTACTTTTTGACAAGATAAAGCTACCTTTTTGTAACATTTGTGAGGCAAATCGCTCGCGTCGTCACAAAAGCGGCAGAATTATAAAAAATTGATGTGATTTGTAACAAGAAAGCACAACATGGAAGTTCTGCTGAAAGCTATTCAAACCTTTTATCTTGGTAGTTTTCAGTTAATTACACAGCAAAATATTTCTTAGTGCGCATTCAACTTACGTTGTTTGTATTTTCACTTTTGTAGCACGCCGCATACGCAAAAAAGACGAGTAGGCATTTTAAAACATGTTGCAGGGATATTAAGACGTAAAGGCACCCACAGCAGATAAATAAGCTTATAACGTATGGTAAGGAAGAAGCCTTACTCTGAACCTAGTTATAAGTGAATACAAATGGATATTGATAGGCTGGTATAAAAACAAAAAAGCCCGGCATAGAGCCGAGCTTTTGGTACACAGTTTCCAGAGTAACTCTGAAAAGCAGAATTTCCAATAAGAGGAAATTAACGCTTAGAGAACTGTGGACGACGACGTGCTTTACGTAGACCAACTTTCTTACGTTCAACGCAACGAGCGTCACGAGTAACGTAGCCAGCTGCGCGTAGAGCAGGACGTAGAGACTCATCGTATTCCATAAGCGCGCGAGTGATACCGTGACGGATAGCACCAGCTTGACCAGAAATACCGCCGCCTTTAACTGTTACGTAAAGGTCTAGCTTTTCAGTTAGTTCAACAAGTTCTAGAGGTTGTTGTACAACCATGCGAGCTGTTGGACGACCGAAGTATTCGTCAAGGTTACGCTTGTTTACTACAATGTTGCCGCTGCCTGGTTTAATAAAAACACGTGCAGCTGAGCTTTTGCGACGGCCAGTGCCGTAGTATTGATTCTCTGCCATTTTCGAAATCCCCAATTAGATGTCTAGTACTTGTGGTTGTTGAGCAACATGGTTGTGCTCAGCGCCTGCGTAAACTTTAAGCTTACGGTACATAGCACGGCCTAGAGGACCACGTGGAAGCATGCCTTTAACTGCAAGCTCAAGAACCATCTCAGGTTTACGATCGATCAACTTTTCAAAAGTGATAGATTTTAGACCACCTGGGAACTCAGAGTGACGGTAGTACACTTTGTTCTTAGCTTTGTTACCAGTTACAGCAACTTTCTCAGCGTTGATAACGATGATGTAGTCACCAGCGTCAACGTGAGGAGTGTATTCAGCTTTATGTTTGCCACGTAGGCGAGATGCAATTTCACTTGCTAGACGACCAAGAGTTTTACCTTCAGCGTCTACAACGTACCAGTCGCGTTTTACAGTTTCTGGTTTAGCAACGAAAGTTTTCATGCTAATAATAACCCGTTAATTAAAATTTAAACTTTAAGGAACACCGTTCTGGTGCTCCCACACTGTCTAAGAGCCCAGTCATCACCCCTTCGAGTCGTTGGTACTCTCGACCTTCAATTTCGAAATAACTTCGATAATCCGGTCTGCAGTAACGGTGGGTCGCAGGATTATAGAGAAGAGCGAAGAAAAAATCACCTTTTTTTGCGCCAAATCACTAATTTTTTCTTCACTTTTTAAGAACACACTAGATTTAGGCCAAATGCTCACGCGCGAGGTACTCATGACTTTGCATCTCAGTGAGCCGAGACAAACAGCGCTTAAATTCAAACTCGAGCTGCCCCTCAGTATATAAGTCTTCCATTGGCACTTCAGCAGAAATAATCAACTTCACATTGCGCTCGTAAAACTCATCGACCAGTGCGATAAAACGCCTCGCAGCGTCATCTATTTTTCGGTTCATCTGTTGAACGTCCGCCAATAATACCGTGTGATAAATTCGGGACAGCTCAATGTAGTCATTTTGACTGCGAGCGGTTTGGCATAACTGAGCAAACGACGCATGCAGAACCCCATCACTCGCTTCAATTACCTCAAGCTGACGGTGATTAACTTCGATTTGATGAGCGACGATCTGACGTTCGCCCGTCAGCTGCTGATAATACTTGTTGAGATTAATGTTGGCCTGTTCATCAAGTGGATAATGGTATATTTCGGCCTGTTCAAGCGTTCTTAAGCGATAATCAACGCCACTATCAACATTCAACACGTCACAGCGTGCCAAAATCATATCAATTGCAGGCAAAAAGCGCGCTCTTTGTAAGCCATTACGATATAAGTTCTGCGGTTCGATGTTTGAAGTCGCGACTAGGATCATCTGCCGCTTGAACATCTCTTGGAGTAACGTTGCAAGGATCATCGCATCCGTAATGTCAGAGACAAAAAATTCATCAAAGCAAACCACATCCGCTTCTTCTTTGAATTTATCCGCTACTTTTGCTAGCGGATTTTCGACATCACCTAACAGCTTCAACTCATCATGTACTCGATACATGAAGCGGTGAAAGTGTACGCGCATTTTTCTTTGGGTTGGTAAAGCATCAAAAAACGCATCCATGAGGTACGTTTTACCGCGTCCGACTCCTCCCCAAAAGTAAAGACCTTTTGGGGGTTCAGGCATGTCGATTTTTTTCCCCATGATCTTTTGCCATTTGGAAAGCTGGGGCACAGGAGCTGACTGAAATTCAACGATAGCATGGTAAAGCTTATCTAATGCAACGACCGCTTGATACTGAGCTTCATCACGCTGAAACCCGTGTTCTGCTATGTCTTTTTGATATTGTTGTAGTGGTGTCATCGTATTAAGTCGTATAGAGGTACTGGGAAAAGGGTTACCTCGGGGTCAACTTTGAGAATAGAGAGAAGTAGTTATCAGTCCCCGAAGACATACTGCTATTTTTCTTTATCGGCTGTTCAAGCCATAGTAACATGGACTAGCACCGCGTGTAACTAAGTAGTAAAAGACTTGTTAAAAACAACTATAAGGAGCAGTTATGCCTTGGATTTATGCCATTGTGGGTTTGCTGGTCGGTACAATCGTAGGCGTAGTCATTAGTAGACTAACCACCCCTGAATACAAGAAACAAAAGTCTGTGCAGAAAGAACTTGAAGCGGCCAAGTTTGAACTAGAGCAACAACGTCAAGAGCTCGTCGATCATTTTGCACAAACCGCAGAGATGTTGAATACACTAGGTAAAGATTACACCAAGCTGTACCAACATATGGCTAAGACCTCTTCTGAGCTTTTGCCAAACTTGCCAGAGCAAGACAACCCGTTTGATAAGAAAACGGCAATGTCTTCTGAAGCTATTGCAGAAGATCAACCAGAGTTTAACGAACAGCCAAAAGACTACGCCAATGGCGCAACGGGTCTTTTAAAGGATCAAGAGAAAGAAATCATTAATGCTCCCGAAGCGGTAACCGCAAAAGCATCATAACCTTCTCTTACCTCTACCTACTAGGGCCGATACATTTGTATCGGCCCTTTTTTGAACTTTTTCTTCTTACCTTTGCTCTAATTTGGATGTGAACTGCCTCCCCCTTTGATTATCCGAACTAGGCCCTATATTAGTTATTAACAAAGTGAACTAACCGTTCGGATATTTCTTTTTGGCAGACATGTTTCAAGAGGAGTTATTGGATGAAAAAACCACTGCTTGCGCTCACCGTTCTATCTCTGAGTTTGGGCTCTATTATTGCGCCAGTTCAAGCCACCGCCGCATTACCTTTAAATGTGGATGGCCAACAGTTACCTAGCTTGGCGCCCATGCTTGAGAAAGTAACCCCTGCTGTTGTGAGTATTGCTGTAGAAGGCAAACAAGTACAAACCAGCCGTATTCCCGAACAATTTCAATTCTTCTTTGGACCGGACTTTCCGATGGAGCAAAGGCGCGAGCGCCCGTTCAGAGGTTTAGGTTCTGGTGTCATTATTGATGCGAAAAAAGGGCATATCGTCACTAACTACCACGTAATCAAGGGCGCGGATGAGATTCGAGTTCGCCTCTATGATGGTCGCGAGTATGACGCTACGCTCGTTGGCGGAGATGAGATGGCCGATGTTGCGTTGCTTAAATTAGAAAAAGCGAAAAACTTAACGCAAATTAAAGTCGCAGATTCCGACAAACTTCGCGTAGGTGACTTTACGGTTGCGATTGGTAACCCATTCGGACTCGGTCAAACCGTGACGTCGGGCATCGTCTCAGCGTTAGGCCGTAGTGGCTTAAACGTTGAAAACTTCGAAAACTTCATCCAAACCGATGCCGCAATTAACAGCGGTAACTCTGGTGGTGCATTGGTCAACCTTAATGGTGAGCTGATCGGTATTAATACTGCGATTTTAGGCCCTAACGGCGGTAACGTGGGGATTGGCTTTGCGATTCCGTCCAACATGATGAAAAACCTCACCGAGCAAATTCTAGAGTTTGGTGAAGTCAAACGCGGCATGTTGGGTGTACAGGGCGGTGAAGTAACCTCTGAGCTGGCTGATGCATTGGGTTACGAGTCGAGTAAAGGGGCCTTTATTGGCCAAGTCGTACCAGACAGCGCAGCCGATAAAGCTGGATTGAAAGCCGGTGATGTAATTGTATCGGTAAACGGCAAAGAGATTAATACTTTCTCAGAGCTCCGCGCAAAAGTGGCAACGCTGGGCGCAGGAAAAGAAATCACATTAGGTGTGGTTCGAGATGGTAAGAATAAAACCTTTGATGTAACGCTTGGCGAATCTACAAATATGAAAGCCAAAGCCGAAACATTACACGAAGGGCTCAAGGGTGCGGAATTAAGCAATACGACACCAAGTGATGCAATTCAAGGCGTTAAAGTATCGAGCGTTGCAGATAACTCTCCGGCCGCTCAATATCAATTACAACAAGGAGACATCATTATCGGTGTGAACCGCCAGCGCGTGAAAAACCTTGCTGAGCTTCGTGCAATCGTGGATAAACACAAAGGCGTATTGGCTCTGAATATTCAGCGTGGCGAACGTACTATTTATCTTGTTATTCGTTAGTCACTTTCAAAGTGATAGGAAATAAGATTTTCGATGTATAGCACCGAGTAATAAGCCTCGAATACTTTTCCTTATCGCTCAATAGCTAATGAAAAGGGCAGCACGATTCCGTGCTGCCCTTTTGTTATTTTTCAATGTAATGCTATTCTTCATCTTCTATGCCATTTTGGCGCTCATGCATGGAGAGGATATGCTCAGCTTTTTATTACGTTCTGTCTTTTTAGGCTTGGCTACTGCCGCAGTGGTATTACTGGCGGTGCCATCTTTGCGCCACAACGTAATTCCTGCCGCGCTAGATCCGCAACCTGTTAATATCGCGTCCGTTGAGTTGACATTTAATCAGGCGGTGCGAAGAGCAGCACCTGCCGTAGTAAACATCTACAGCCGTAAATATGTTGAAAATGATCGCAGTAAACTCTCGACTCAAGGTCTGGGTTCAGGTGTCATTGTCAGTGAGAAAGGCTACATCATTACCAACTACCACGTGGTTGCTCAAGCAGACCAAATTGTTGTCGCATTACAAGACGGTAGAGCCGCGGCAGCTCAGCTAGTTGGCACGGATAAACGCACAGATATTGCCGTACTGCGTGTCGAAGGTTCGAACTTACCTGTTATCCCTCTGAACTCTAATTACAAGCCACAAGTGGGTGATGTGGTCCTAGCCATCGGCAACCCATACAACCTTGGTCAAACCACAACGTTCGGCATTATTTCAGCAACAGGACGCTCATCTATTAGCGACGGTCGCCAAGCATTTATTCAAACCGATGCCGCCATCAATGAGGGCAACTCTGGCGGTGCTCTAGTGAACACACAAGGTGAGCTCGTCGGCATCAATACCGCCTCTTTCCAACAAGCGACTGATTTAGAAACTTACGGTATTTCCTTTGCGATCCCTGCGCCACTAGCCAGCAAGATCATGCAGAAAATCATCGCTGATGGTCGCGTGATTCGTGGTTATATTGGAATCGACGGCCAAGACATTAATGCGGTCACTGCTCGCCTACTTGGAAATGAACACATAGGTGGTATTGTCGTGCTTGGTATTGATCCAAATGGTCCAGCCAATGCGGCAGGCTTCCAAAAGCAGGACATCATTATCAGTATTGATGGCAATAAAGTGCAAGGGCGTCAGAGCGTGATGGATATCGTCACCGATTTACGTCCTGGCACCACCGTGGACGTCGGCATCATTCGCAAAGGAAAAGAGATGAGCTTGAAAGTCACGATTGCTGAAGACAAGCAAGAAGCATAAAAAATCCCAGCCATTGGCTGGGATTTTTATTTGTGCGTTACTCGCTATAGCTCGGTGTTTCCGTCGTATCGGAATCATCCAGCTCAACTTCAATGCGAGTGACTCGCTGCAAACCTCTTGGTAATAACCCACCTCGGCGACCACGTTCGCCACGGAAGTTATCAAGGTCAGACGGTTTAAGACCCAACTTTCGCTTACCCGCGTACAGCGTTAACGATGCACCTTTTGGTAAAGACATTAAGTGAGATAGTACTTCTTCTCGCTCTTTTGCTTTAGCAGCAGGAATGTTGATGATCTTATTCCCTTTACCTTTCGCCAGTTGTGGCAGGTCTTTGATTGGGAACAGCAGCATGCGACCTTGGTTAGTGATTGCTAAGATTTCATCAGAATCTAAATCTTCAATCGCTTTTGGCGTCATGACCTCAGAGTTAGCCGGCAAAGTGACCAGCGCTTTACCACTGCGGTTTTTAGACAGCAAGTCAGCGCCTTTACATACAAAGCCGTAACCTGCATCAGAGCCCACCAGCCACAGCTGATCTTCTTCACTCATGATCACTTGGCGAATACTGCTACCAGCCGTAATATTCAAACGACCGGTAATCGGCTCACCTTGACTACGAGCAGAAGGCAGCGAGTGCGATTCCAGAGAGTAACTTCGACCGTCACTACCTAGGAATACCGCAGGCTGATTACTCTTACCTCGCGCGTGCGCTAAGTATTTATCACCCGACTTATAGTTCAAGCCTTCTGCATCTACGTCATGGCCTTTCGCGTGACGAATCCAACCTTTCTCAGAAAGCACAACCGTGATTGGTTCGCTTGGAACAAGATCACGTTCAGTAAGCGCTTTTGCTTCTGCACGCTCAACCAATGGGGATCGACGGTCATCACCGTATTTCTCTGCGTCTGCTTTGATTTCTTTTTTCAGTAGTGTGTTTAGACGACGCTCAGAACCGAGCAGCTGTTCTAGCTTCTCACGCTCTTTCTCTAGCTCGTCTTGCTCACCACGAATCTTCATCTCTTCTAGTTTGGCTAAGTGACGAAGTTTGGTGTCTAGAATCGCATCCGCTTGGATATCGGTAATACCAAAACGTGCCATCAATACCGCTTTAGGATCATCTTCAGTACGGATGATCTCAATCACTTCATCTAGGTTTAGGTAAGCAACCAACAAACCTTCCAAAATGTGTAAGCGAGCCATGACTTTGTCTAGGCGGTGTTGTAGACGGCGACGTACGGTCGTGCGACGGAACTCAATCCACTCTGACAGAATTTGCACCAGACCTTTAACTTGAGGACGATTATCCAAACCAATCATGTTCAAGTTAACGCGGTAGCTGCGCTCAAGATCCGTTGATGCGAACAAGTGGTTCATCAACAAATCACAGTCGACGCGGTTTGACTTAGGTACCACAACGATACGCGTTGGGTTCTCGTGATCCGACTCGTCACGAAGATCGTCAACCATTGGTAGCTTCTTCGCACGCATCTGGTTGGCGATTTGCTCAAGCAGTTTTGCACCCGATACTTGGTGTGGCAGAGAGGTGATAACGATATCAGAACCTTCTTTGTGCCACACCGCGCGCATCTTGATGCTGCCGCGACCGTTGCGGTAAATCTTCTCAATATCCGCTTGCGGCGAGATGATTTCTGCTTCTGTTGGGTAATCCGGACCTTTAACATACTGCATCACGTCCGGCAGTTCTGCTTTCGGGTTGTCGATCAAATGAATAGTCGCATCTGCGATTTCACGAACGTTATGCGGTGGGATATCTGTTGCCATACCAACCGCAATACCGGTTACACCGTTAAGCAGGATATGAGGCAGACGTGCTGGCAACATTTGTGGCTCTTTCATTGTGCCATCAAAGTTAGGTTGCCATTCAACCGTACCCTGGCCCAGTTCGCCCAGCAATACTTCAGCAAACTTAGACAGTTTTGCTTCGGTATAACGCATTGCCGCAAATGATTTCGGATCATCTGGCGCACCCCAGTTACCTTGACCATCCACTAATGGATAGCGGTAAGAGAATGGCTGAGCCATCAATACCATCGCTTCGTAACACGCTGAATCACCGTGCGGATGGTATTTACCTAGTACGTCACCAACGGTACGTGCAGATTTTTTGTATTTTGCTGATGCAGAGAGACCAAGCTCTGACATCGCATAAATGATGCGTCGTTGAACCGGCTTTAAGCCATCACCAATGTATGGCAAGGCGCGGTCCATGATTACGTACATCGAGTAGTTCAGATAAGCGTCTTCAGTGAACTTGCGCATTGGCAATTGTTCGACGCCATCGTAGGTAATTTCTGTAGACATCCGTTACACCTCTGCCAAGTCGCCGTTGTTTTGTAGCCAAGAACGACGGTCATCTGCACGCTTTTTGCCCAGCAGCATGTCCATCATTTCCATGGTCGCCGTAGAGTCGTCAATGGTTAACTGCACTAAGCGACGCGTGTTCGGATCCATGGTGGTTTCACGCAACTGAAGTGGGTTCATCTCACCCAGACCTTTGAATCGTTGCACGTTGATTTTGGCTTTCTTCTTCGACAAGCGCTCTAAAATGCCATCTTTTTCATCGTCATCGAGGGCGTAGAACACTTCTTTCCCGCAGTCGATTCGATACAGAGGCGGCATCGCCACATAGATATGACCCGCTTCAACCAGTGCACGGAAGTGACGAGTGAACAGTGCACAAAGCAGCGTTGCGATGTGAAGACCATCCGAATCCGCATCGGCAAGGATACAGATCTTACCGTAACGAAGACCATCAAGATTATCGCTGTCAGGATCAATCCCCAAAGCCACTGAAATATCGTGTACTTCTTGAGACGCAAGAACTTGATCGGCAGAGACTTCCCACGTGTTCAAGATCTTACCACGCAGTGGCATCACGGCTTGGAATTCACGGTCACGTGCCTGTTTTGCCGAGCCACCCGCGGAGTCACCCTCCACAAAGAAGATTTCAGTGCGACTTAAGTCCTGTGCTGAACAGTCGGTCAACTTGCCTGGCAGTGCCGGGCCGGACGCCACTTTCTTACGTACGACTTTTTTCGCTGCACGCATACGACGGTGCGCGTTAGCGATACAGACTTCTGCCAATTGCTCTGCTAGCTGAGGCTTTTCGTTCAACCAAAGACTGAACGCATCTTTTACGACACCTGAGACAAATGCCGCAGTTTGACGAGAAGACAGACGTTCTTTGGTCTGGCCTGCAAATTGCGGATCTTGAATTTTAACCGACAACACGTAAGAACAGCGGTCGAAAACGTCATCACCCGTTAGCTTAACGCCACGAGGTAATAGATTACGGAACTCACAGAATTCGCGCATCGCTTCTAACAAGCCTTGGCGTAGACCATTAACGTGCGTACCACCTTGAGCGGTTGGGATCAGGTTAACGTAGCTTTCGGTGATCATCTCACCACCTTCTGGCTGCCAAATTACCGCCCAGTTTGCCGCTTCGGTATCCGCCAAGAACTCACCAGTAAATGGTTCTTCAGGAATAACTGGGTAGCCTTTTACGCCTTCCGCAAGATAGTCTTTAAGACCGTCTTCGTAGTACCACTTATAGTCTTTACCATTAACTTTGTCGGTTAATGTAATTTCTAAACCCGGACACAAAACCGCTTTTGCGCGCAGATTATTGACTAGGCGCGTAACAGAGAAGTTAGCCGAATCGAAGTACTTCGCATCAGGCCAGAAATGCACGCTGGTACCGCGATTGCGACGACCACACGTGCCGGTTACGGTCAGGTCAGAGACTTTATCACCGTGCTCAAATGCAATTTCATACACTTGGCCATCACGACGAACGGTTACTTCAACGCGTTTTGACAACGCGTTTACTACCGAAATACCTACCCCGTGCAAACCACCAGAGAATTGGTAGTTTTTGTTAGAGAACTTACCACCTGCGTGCAGCTTGCATAGGATTAACTCTACGCCTGACACTTTCTCTTCTGGGTGGATATCAACAGGCATGCCTCGACCATCATCGATCACTTCTAGTGATTGGTCGGCATGTAGGATGACTTGTACTTTTGAGGCATGTCCGGCTAGCGCTTCATCGACACTGTTGTCGATAACTTCTTGGCCCAAATGGTTTGGGCGCGCTGTATCCGTATACATCCCTGGTCGGCGACGTACTGGCTCTAAGCCATTCAGTACTTCAATGGCACCAGCATTATATTGTTCAGTCATAATACGGAATTATTCTCAAAGTTTACTTGTTACCTGAATATCACCAATGGGTGAACCCATACTCAGGAAACGAAAAAGCCACCCTGTTCACATCACTAAGTGCTTGTAAACATGATGCATAACAAAGTAGCCAGGGTCCTCGACCCTTAAGATCTTTTGGCAAAACATAGTCGGAAAGCATACCGCCCATGTCAAGAAACGGTTGGATATATCAATAAAAACTATGAGCCTTTTCCAATCGCTTTCGAATTACAGTTCTAGAAATTCGATAATCTGTGCAGGATAACGCTCAAAGCCTACAAAACTGTGATCACCGCCTTGTTCTACTGTTTGCTTAGCGTCTGCAAACTTATCTACCGCTTGTCGATAGTCTAAAACCTCATCTTCTGTCTGCTGTAACAACCAGAAAGAATGTGGCGACGCGATGCTTTGTACATCAAGAGCTTTTAACTCGTCAATATGACAAGCTTCAAGTGTATAGGTTTCGTGCGTATAAGGGTTAGTTTGCTCACCCAAATAATCTACTAACAACTCATAGGGCTTAACCGCGGGGTTGACCACAACCGCTTTAAATCCAAACTTGTCATTTAGCCACATTGACATAAAGCCGCCTAATGAGCTGCCCACCAGACCAATGTTATAGTCGTCTTTATATTGCTCGATGATATCCAACAACATTTTCGCCGCTTGTTGAGGATAACAAGGTACCTGGGGAACAATCACTTTGATATCAGGACGATGCAGCTCGCAGTATGCTCTTATCACATTGGCTTTCATTGAGAGTGGAGAACTGTTAAAGCCATGGATATACAGAAGAAGTGAAGGTTTACTCATAGATATCTCGCACAAAAAAGCGAGCCCGAACATAGAGCTCGGG
The DNA here is from genome assembly GCF_024181795.1 of Vibrio sp. Y10_XG_PY6. Taxonomy (NCBI): domain Bacteria; kingdom Pseudomonadati; phylum Pseudomonadota; class Gammaproteobacteria; order Vibrionales; family Vibrionaceae; genus Vibrio; species Vibrio sp. Y10_XG_PY6. Next base: position 389,105 of record NZ_JAMZAQ010000003.1, on the reverse strand, counting down.
CGCGTTAGTATCCGTTAGAAGAGAAGTCTGGTTGGAACTGGCCATCAGGAAGTCGGCCCACTTCAGTCGTAATATCACCACAAGCATGCAGCTGCAGTTCACGCCAACCAGGCGAAGTCGTATCGAGGGCAAAATCATCCGAGTTAGGCTTAAACTGAACACACGTCGAGGGTGTTGCCATCACTCGAATACCATTATGAAGCACATTCATGTCTTGATGAACATGTCCACAGAGAATGCCTTTCACGTTATCAAAACGATCGACAACGTGCCAGAACGCTTCGGCATCTTTTAAGGTATGTTGATCAAGCCACGCGCTTCCCACTAATAATGGATGGTGATGCAGCAACACAAGTGTGTGCCTTTCTGGGTGTTCTGCTAACTTTTCTTCGAGTAACGCTAACTGCTGATCACTCAAGCGTCCGTGGGGAACGCCAACAACTTGCGAGTCTAAAAGAACCAACTGCCAATGCGCGCCAAGCAATACATGTTCTGCCGCTTTGATTTGTTGCGAAGGTAATACACTGCCCATATTGGGCTTGTAGTCATGATTACCCGGCAGCCAAAAGCAGTCTTTCTCTAGCGGTTCAATGCCTTCGGCAAAGCGCTGGTAAGATTCTGCACTATGGTCTTGGGAAATGTCCCCTGTCGCCAAGATGTAATCAAACGTCACGTTGCGGCGTAAAACATCAGCAACAACAGCGTTAAAGCTATCGGCCGTTTTTACGCTCAGCAAACTTCCCTCATCGGCAGCAAACAGATGAGTATCCGTAATTTGTAAAAGTTTGATGCTGTCACTAGATGATTGCAAAATGAAAACCTGATTCGTCCACTATATCGTTATTTGTTATTTTCCTTTCGTGACGTGACGATCAATTGAAGGCAAGTGGTGTTCTACTGATACCACTTCGTAAACAAAACGTCAGCCATTCACCGAGGAATGTGTTTAGTTGATGCTTTTCATCTTTCTGCATCAGTTGGTCGTTGGGATAATCATACTTAGCTTTTATGCGAGAGAACTCTCCGCTTGAGCATACTTCGGCTACTCTCGCATCGTGATAAAGCCTGACAGACATCGTCGGTAAAGGAAACACTGGCGTTTCATCACTCTGACATATCTCAACAACTGTGGTGTATTTTGTGATTTCATTCACGGTCAGTTGGTAAACCATGTTCGCCGCTTGATAGCAGCGTACATCCCCAACTTCGGCAGAAGCAGGCAATAAGGCGTTCAATTTAGCGTAGTTGGTCTCATAGGTTCTCATTAGACCCGCTAAATCAACATGATACCTCTGTTTTTCAGCCACTTGTGCCATTACTTACTCTCCACCATTTGGGGTTGCCCCCACTGTGACTTCAACTCTTGATGGTTTAATTGCAACCATTGCAACGCAATAATCGACGCACCATTTTCAAATTTTCCGTCTTTCACCCATTGATATGCTTGCTCACGACTCAAAACATGTACGCGAATATCTTCATTCTCATAGTCTAAACCATGAATGCCGTGCGCTTTAGATGCGTCCACTTCACCAACAAATACGTCCAACTTTTCCGAGCAACCGCCAGCAGAAGGATAATAAGAGGTGACTGGCGCAACACGCCCCACTTGTATCCCCGCCTCTTCGACAGCTTCTCGGCGAATGACGGCTTCAGCTGATTCATCACGGTCAATCATACCCGCGACAATCTCTAGCTGCCATGGGTGTTGATGCTCTAAGGCTCCTACTCGAATCTGTTCAATGATAACCACTTGATCCGTATTTGGATCATAAGGAAGCATCGCTGCAGCATGACCACGCTCGAACATTTCTCGTTCGACAACCTCGCTCCAACCTCCAGCAAATAGCTTATGCTGAAAGCGATATTTCACCATTTTGAAAAAGCCTTCAAATAAGGTTTCTTTCGAGATGACTTTTACATCTTGCGAAGTAAAATCCTTTTGTTGTTTGTCACACTGTTGCATTCGACACCTCTCTGAGTGAATCTTGTAGTTTACTCATTGTTATTCGCTTGCTCAAAGGACTTGGCTCAACTTTTTGTACAATAGTTACAAATTAATTTAAGTCTTTGGTGAAAATTTATTGCACAACTGGATAATTACGTGTAAAAAAGTGCAAACTTTAGAGTAAATATCGTGCAAATTGAGTTAAACTACTGAGAATTAACCAATCTATTGACCGCGGGAATAGAAAATGAAAAAATTGCTTCCACTATTTATCAGTGCAGCGCTAGGTAGCATGAGTACGTCTGCGTTCGCAGACTCTTTGGCTGAAATCTACGACTTAGCAAAACAAAATGATCCACAATTGCTCAGTGTAGCAGCACAACGTGACCAAGCTTTCGAAGCAATCACCTCAAGCCGTAGTGCTCTATTACCACAAATTAACCTAACAGCAGGTTACAACTTAACTCGTGGCGATACTGAATACGACTCACTCGATGATGTATCAAACGATGCCAACGCTCTAACCGCTGGTGTTAGCTTTTCACAAGCACTTTACAACCGCGCATCTTGGATCTCGCTAGATACCGCTGAGAAAAGTGCTCGCCAAGCAGACGCAACTTACGCTGCGACTCAACAAGCACTAATTCTTCGTGTTTCACAAGCGTATTTTGAAGTTCTACGCGCACAAGACAACCTTGTCTTCGTCCGTGCAGAAAAAGCCGCAGTGGGTCGTCAACTAGAGCAAACAAAACAGCGTTTTGAAGTAGGTTTATCTGCGATCACTGACGTACACGACGCGCAAGCTCAGTACGACCAAGTACTGGCGGATGAAGTGTTAGCAGAAAACGCACTGACTAACAGCTACGAGTCATTACGTGAAATCACTGGTCAAGAGCACAAAGATCTCAACATCTTGGACACTCGCCGCTTCACTGCTAGCCCATCGACCGTGCCAGCTGAATCACTAATTGACGAAGCAAAAACCAAAAACCTGACCTTGCTATCTTCACGTATTCTTCAAGATATCGCACGTGACAATATTTCACTAGCAAGTTCTGGTCATCTACCAACGCTGTCTCTAGACGGTGGTTACAACTACGGTGATACGTCTCATAGCTCTCGTGACAACACCACAGACAACTTCAATATCGGTGTGAACCTTGCGGTGCCGCTATACACGGGTGGTAACGTCACCTCTCAAACCAAACAGGCTGAATACGCGTACGTGGCTGCAAGTGAAGATCTTGAAGCACAATACCGTAGCGTAGTAAAAGATGTTCGCGCACAAAACAACAACATTAACGCCTCTATCGGCGCACTACGTGCTTATGAGCAAGCCGTTATTTCTGCGCGCTCTGCACTAGAAGCAACAGAAGCAGGTTTTGATGTGGGTACTCGTACTATCGTTGACGTGCTAGACGCAACTCGTCGTCTATACGATGCGAATAAAAACCTATCGAACGCTCGTTACGACTACATCTTAAGTGTTCTTCAGCTACGCCAAGCCGTTGGTACGCTAAGCGAACAAGACATCTTAGACGTTGATGCAGGTTTGAAAGCAGCAAAATAATTGCTGACTGAATGCTTCAGTTCTCAATAAATAAAAACGCCAGTTGATTTATCAGCTGGCGTTTTTTATTGCTTGCAGTTAAGAGACGAAAGGTATCTCAGAACATCAAGTATCAAAAAGGCCGCACTTGGCGACCTTTTACAAACAAATAGCGTTTCAATGCCAACAAATCGTAGGCTTAGCCCTTACCACCTTTGATTGCATTGATGATTTCACTGGTTGAGCAACCATCCTCAAAGTTCAATACACGAACTTCGCCACCTGCAGCAATGACTTCTTTACCACCAGCAATCTCTTCTGGTTTGTAGTCACCACCTTTTACTAGCAAGCTTGGCAGAACTTCCGAGATCAAACGTTGCGGCGTATCTTCACTAAATGGTACTACCCAATCCACAGCGCCCAAACCTGCCAATACCGCCATACGGCGATCGGTTGGATTCACAGGACGACCAGGCCCTTTAAGACGCTTCACTGATTCATCGGTATTCACCGCAACAATCAGGCGATCACCAAGTTCTGCAGCGTGATTGAGGTAAGAAACATGCCCAGCGTGAAGAATATCAAAGCAGCCGTTTGTCATAACGACTTTCTCGCCACGTGCACGTGCTTTTTTCACTGCTTCAATCAGCGCTTTTTCTGAAATCACACCGTAATCCGTGTCTTGGCTGCCATGTACCGCTTCTGCCAGTTCAATTTCAGACAAGGTCGAGGTACCAAGCTTACCAACAACAACGCCTGCCGCAGCATTCGCTAGTGCACACGCTTCTTCGAAGGATTTGCCTGCGGCAACAGACGCTGCCAATACAGAAATCACCGTATCACCAGCACCTGTCACGTCGTAAACTTCTTTCGCTTGAGTCGGAAGGTGGAATGGCTCTTGACCACGGCGGATCAACGTCATGCCGTTTTCACTACGCGTAACCAGTAGCGCTTCAAAATCAAACTCTTCAACAAGCTGAAGTGCTTTTTCAACCAGCTCTTGGTCTGATTTTACTTTGCCAACGACATCTTCAAACTCTTTCATGTTTGGTGTTAAGAGTGTCGCGCCGCGGTAGCGTTCAAAATCCGCACCTTTAGGGTCAATGAAAACTGGAATGTGTGCTGCGCGCGCTTTTTGGATGTATGCCTGAACATGCTCTAACGAGCCTTTTGCGTAGTCAGACATAATCACGGCTTTAACGTTTGGCAGAGCGGCATCCATACGCGATAGCACAGGTGCAGAATCCGTGTTTTCAAATTTATCTTCGAAGTCGAGACGAATAAGCTGTTGTCCACGGCTCATTACGCGAAGCTTCGTGATCGTTGGGTAATCAGGCAGTGCAACGAAATCGCACTTCACATTGAGTGAGCTCAGCGTCTCCGTCAGCACTTTTGCAGGCTCATCTTCCCCTGTTAGACCAACAATGTGAGCATGGCCACCTAGTGATGCGATGTTCATCGCAACGTTCGCAGCACCACCAGGACGCTCTTCATTGTTTTCTACTTTTACAACAGGAACCGGCGCTTCAGGAGAAATGCGTCCGGTTGGGCCATACCAGTAACGATCTAGCATGACATCACCGATGATGAGCACACCAGCGCTGTTGTAATCAGGTAGAATTGGTTTCATTATTGGTCTCCAAAAATTAAATCGAAGTGAGTTTATCACAGCCCTTATCGAGGCTAAATATATGGTCTTAACTGAACCACTGATTCCAAGCCTGTTTTACCCACTCCCTTTCGGCAACAAACTTATCTTCCACCACATCAGCATCTAAATTGAGTAGATTTCTCCGGTGTATTTCGTTTCGCATTGTCGTGTAGGCACGTATCAACTGCATTGCCTGGTCTTCGTCCATGACATTTTGTGCAATGAGCGTTTCAAAGATGCGCACATTATCACACCAACGCGTTAATTTCGGCTTATCGTGACTATAGTTGAGCACTAAGTACTGAGCGAGAAATTCGATATCGGTAATCCCTCCCACATCTTGCTTGAGCATAAAACGGCCGGGCTTTTTCCCCCCAAGATGACCGCGCATTTTCTCTCTCATTTCGACAACGGCTTTTTTCAGTTCCGCCCGATCGCGCGCTTTGCACAACACATCATGTCGCGTATTGTGAAATGCAATGGCAAGGGGTTCATCGCCGTAAATCAAGCGCGCGCGCACAAGTGCTTGATGCTCCCATGTCCAGGCTTCTTGATGCTGATAATCGTCAAACGCATCGGTTGGGCTAACCAACAAACCTGACGCGCCAGATGGGCGCAAGCGGGTATCGACTTCGTACAAAATGCCGGAAGCGGTGCGAGTCGAGAAAATATGGATGATGCGCTGCGCTAGGCGAAGGTAGAACTGACGACCGTCGATTTCCTTTTTGCCATCTGTATAGACATTGACTGGGCAGTCATGCATGAAGACGATATCCAAGTCGGAGTTATAGCCGAGTTCCCAACCACCGACTTTGCCATAGCCAATGACGGCAAAACCCTTGCCTTCACGATCTTTTACATGCGTTGGCTCGCCGTATTTTTCGGACACTTGCAACCAAGCCTGACTGACCACAGCATCAACGATAGCTTCCGCCAAATAGGTTAAGTGATCACTCACTTTCATCACCGGCAATGCACCAGCAATATCCGCCGCCGCAATACGTAAAATGCAGATTTGCTTAAACTGGCGCAACGCTTCCATTTGCTGCTCCATATCATCTTCTGGAATACGGGCCAGATAATCACGCAGCTCTGTACGGTAACTGTCTAATGGGATTGGATTGTACAACTGTGCAGGGTCGATCAACTCATCGAGTAAGATCGGATACCGAGATAGCTGCTCTGAAATCATTGGGCTTGCGGTACACAAACGCACGAGCTGTACTAGAGCCGCTGGATGCTCATCCAATAACTCCAGATAAGTCGTACGAGTGCAGATATTGTGCAGTAAATGCAGCACTCGCGGTAAACCAAACTGTGCATCAGGGTGGGCAAACACCGCATCAAACACCTTCGGCATCAAACGGTTTAACACTTCGCGTCCACGCGGTCCTAACGTTTTTTTAGCCAGATCGGTTTTAAAGTTGATGATGGTTTTCGCGCATGAAGCAAAGTCTTCAACCTGAATATCCTGCTGCAAGATATGTTCAAGCACATCTTGTTTGTTCGCCATATCCCATAACTCATGAAAATGACGAGCAACCGTAGCACCCTCGTCTTCTTCATCATCACCAATTAACGACTCAAATACTTGATGGACATTCGCCATGTGCTGCTGAGTTTGCTCAATCAGTTGGTCCCAAGAGGTCATTTGCATCGCGGTGGCGAGCTTTAAGCGTTCGGTTTCGCAATCAGGCAGCGTCTGGGTTTGCTTGTCCGCCATCGCTTGCAACAAGTTTTCTAATTGACGCAAGTACTTGTATGCGGCTTCTAGACTGCTGACTTCTTGCGAAGTGAGTAACGCCAGCTCTTCAATGCCTTGCAGCGTTTCCAACAACCCTCGATTACGAAGAGAAGGCTCGCGACCACCTCGAATTAATTGAAAAACTTGGGCGATAAATTCAATTTCTCGGATGCCACCTGCACCTAACTTAATGTTGTTGTTCAAACCTCGGCGGCGAACCTCACTACTGATCATCGATTTCATCCGACGCAAAGACTGAATCGCACTGAAATCAATATAGCGACGAAAAACAAAAGGACGCAGCATTTGGCGTAGCTCTTGGTATTGCGGGTACATTTCGCACCCCATCACTCGAGCTTTGATCATCGCGTAACGCTCCCAGTCACGTCCCTGTTCTTGATAGTAATCCTCTAGTGCCGCATAGCTCATGACTAATGGACCACTCTCACCAAACGGACGCAAACGCATATCTACGCGGTAACAGAAGCCATCGAAGGTTTGTTGGTCGAGCGCTTTGATGATGCGTTGACCAAGACGAGTAAAGAACTGGGCATTGGCAATGCTGCGGCGCGCGCCTTGTGTCTCACCGTTTTCTGGATACGTGAAAATCAGATCGATATCGGAAGAAAAGTTTAACTCGCCACCACCCAGTTTCCCCATGCCGATAATCAACATCGGCTGAACTTCACCTTCCTCACTCGTCGGCGTTCCCCACTCCTGACAACACGCTTGATATTGCCATTGATAGGTTTCAAAAATCATCGCTTCAGCCAACTCGGATAAGTGGCTTAAAGACGTTTCTAGCGACCATGCATGCGTGAAATCCTTCCACGCAATGTACACCATTTCTCGGTTGCGAAACTGACGCAACACGCGATGACCAGACATCTCATCCGGGCATTGTCCCAACAGTGCAGCAAGACGTGAGCGGTAAGATTCCTGACGACTTGGTTGCGCTAACATGCTTGGCAACTCACGGGCTAAAACTTCATCGCGATGAATGGCTTCGGTAATAAACTGGCTTAAGCCCGCCACATAGCGAAATTGCTGCGCAATCTCATCTGGCCAAAGGGGAAAATAACCTGCCTCTTGAGCATTTTGTACGGCAGATTCAGCGATAGAAATCAGTGGCGAAGGCAGCTGCATTTTTCTTCCTTGTTTGAAAAGCACGGTAACTCATTCTTTATACCAGACTTAAAGCAAATAAAAACGCCCACAAAAGGTTTGTGGGCGTTTTATCAAAAGTTCTGGATGGAATATTAAACTTGGAAAGATTTGATCTTCTTGTCTAACTCGCCAGCATTATTTTGCATCATTTCAGAAGTTTCTAGCAGCTCTGTCACAACCACAACCGAGGCTTCTACCAGCTCACGTACATTGGTGAGGTTTTGACTCATCTCTTCTGCAACACTGCTTTGCTGACCAGACGCCGTCGCGATTTGGAAGTTCATGTCATTGATTTGCGTCACTTGCCCAACAATACCATCGAGCTCAGATCCAGCATTAGAAACCAGCTCGTTTCCATCGGCCGCTTCCACTACACTTTTCTCCATGAGTTCTACAGCAGATTCTGCACTGGTTTGCAGCTGCGCAATCATCTCTTGAATTTCTACCGTCGCTTGTTGTGTACGTTGTGCAAGGTTACGAACTTCATCTGCAACCACCGCAAAACCACGACCCGCCTCGCCAGCTCGCGCAGCTTCAATAGCCGCATTCAGTGCAAGCAGGTTAGTTTGTTCAGAGATACCTTGAATCGTACCCACAACACTACCAATGGATTCAACACGTTCTTCGACCTGATTAACCGCCTGCGCCGATGAAGCGATGTCCGACGAGAGTTCACTCATTTTCGCCATCGTACTTTGCAAGAACTGTTGACCAGAAATCGCTTGTGCGGAAGCTTGCTCTGTAAGAGAAGACGCCGTCTGGGCATGTTCTGCGACGGTTTGCACCGTCGACGACATTTCACTCATCGCCGTCGCAAGTTGATCAATTTCGTTAAACTCTTCTTGCGCCGACTCCTTCGTTTCCGACATGCTCAGCGTCATCACTTCCGTGAGTGTGGATAACTCATCAGAAGCATTAATTTGCATTTGAATTACATCGTGCAATTGGCGACGTGTCTTTTCTAATTCACGTGCCACGTCTCCGTATTCATCTTTACAATCCATACCAAATGGCACGGAGAGGTTCTTGCTCGCCATCAGTTTGATTGCGTCGCTCAGATACTGTGTTTGACGCAGCATCACTCTAGCCGCCGCTAATAAGAGCACGACAAAAACCACAATCAATAAGGCGGTTTGCCAAGCAACTTGCGTTAAGTATGCTTCGTAATGCTGTTGGGCAACTTGCGCGTTTTGTGTCGCCGCTAAAAGTGAATCGTAAAAGGTGTTCGCGTCCCACAGTTGTTTTGCCACTATCAGGACAGTACTGAAGACCATCAACATGACCATTTTAGGAACCAGTCGAATGTCGGATATGACCCTTTCCCATGGCTTAAATGCCAGCTTTTCCATTGTCAGTTCTCCACCGAGTCTTATATAGTCTTTATCTATAATCTTTATATTACTTATAGTTATGTTCGCGTTTAGCGTGGTTACGCGATTTATTTCGAGCTTCGTATGAAAAACAATGATATCAAAGACAGCACACGACCGATGGGCCTGTTGTCACTAATATTGTCTTTTATGGCACTATTTGTGATCTCTGGCTTGTTGTTTTTCCCGATCGATCACGAAACCCGTCAAGTTCTTATCGGTCTGGATTTCATAATCTGTAGTATTTTTCTACTACAGCTCACCATTGATTTGATCCGGTCCACAGATCGCTGGTTATTCCTTAAACGTCATTGGATAGATTTCGTGGCGAGTATCCCATTGATAGAGCCCCTGCGCTTTGCTCGTATTTTTCATATTATGCGAGTGGTATTAGTACTGCGTTCGTCAAAGTTCATTTTGCATCAGCTCAAAGAAAACCGCCGCGAAACCACGGTCGCCTCTATACTGCTATTGATGGTTATCCTCATAACACTCGGTTCTAGTGCAATGCTGTTTATCGAAGCGAAAAACCCAGAAGCGAATATTCGTACTGGCGCCGATGCTTTGTGGTGGGTATTTGTAACAATCTCAACGGTTGGTTACGGCGATCATTATCCAGTGACCTCCATAGGAAAGTTTTTGGCTGTCATCATCATTGTTTGCGGGGTGGGTATCTTTGGTATGATCTCGGGTCTTATCACCTCTATCCTTACTGCCCCAACGAAACAACAGACGCACAGTTCAATCAATAAAGAACGTATGCTCGAGCAGCTCCTAAGCCAACAAGCGCAAATACTAGAACGACTCGATTTCATGGAAAAAGAGCTACAACAACGTAAAACAGAGACAAAAAAATAGGACCATGCGGTCCTATTTTTTTGTTCTTATCACCAGAACGATCATTCACGCCAATAAGGCTGAACTTCCACACTGATCGCTCGGGTTTGATCCATTGCATGCAAAATTGAGCGCTCTTGACGGTGCAACCAGCGTTCTAACTGCTCTTTTTCTGCGTCTTCCAGCATATCAACCAACGGGAGTAAGTGGTTCAGCATTAGCAGATCATCGATACCATGCACTAGATCCGCCCATGGTAAACGGAAGCTGTTACGCTCATCCGAGTTATACAAACTCGCGAAACCAATACCAGTATAGAGGTTACGCAATAAGCGATAACGCTGATCAACGTACTCTTGCGCCGTCAGATCGCGCTCTGCTGGGAAAGCTTCCATTAGCTCAGCCCAAGTGCGATCGAGCTGAGTAACTGAAAACGGCATGATGTTACTTGCCATTTTTTCACGTGCTTTTTCATCAAGAAATGGCTGCCAACCGCGTGCTAAGATCCAGCGGCTTAGATCCAGCAGTAACCCTGTGTAACGCGCGGAATTGAGCAACCCTAGCACTTCTTCACGGCTTGGCAACTCTTGTAACTGCTGAGTCAGCTCAGATACTAAGAACTTACGCGCATCCAACTTACGCAGCACATTGCCTTTGTCATCTAAGAGCTCTTCAAGGTGTGCATGCTCATCCAACCAACTCAGTTCTTCTTCCAACCATTTAAGCTCTTGGCGCAGAATCGCACTCGCGCGACGAGGGACAATCCCGCCAAAAATAGTCAATGTTTGACGAATGAAACGAATGGCATTACTGATTTCACGCAGTGCTTCCACGCTGTCACGCTCAGCATAAATTTGCTCGTGATAATGCCAATGAGACAAAGCGTGCTCTAAAGAGTTGATCAAGCAAAATTCAACGGTATCCGTCGGACTACTGTCCACAAGTGCCAATGATTTTACTTCATCACCCGCATAACCGCTTGCAAGTCGATAACCTTTCGCCGCTTTGCTCAAGTTACCCAAACGCATACCACCTTGCTCGCAAAAGCTGCGTGCCAGCGTGAATAAAGCTTCGGTTTGGCCAGACTTAAGTTCCAGTTCAACTTCGCAAATCGGCTCTTGCTTCTCTTCTTCGTCTTCACCTTTGGCTACAACTAAGCCTTGGTCAAAGGCAACTTCAATCTGACTGCCATCGGGCATGCCAATCAGCCATTGTTCACGTGTGAAGTTGGTCGAGAATAATGGCATAAGCTCGGATTGCAGCGTTTCTGCATCTTTACCTGGAGGCCAAATATCTAGAGGATGAAGCGACAGATTAGGCTCGTCGCTAGTGTGCTCAGCATTGTATTCTGGTCTTTGATGTAAGCCTGCGACGACGCGTCCTGCTGTCTTTACGGTTTGGACGAATACATCATCAAAACGGCGAATTCTTAAACCAATGTCGTGCTTTCGAAGCCATTTATCGGCAGTATCAAAATAGGTGTTACCCAAGTCACGACAACTATGCTGAAGTACTTTTGTCTCAGAAATTTTTTCTTTTAAAGTTTCTGAAAATTCAGGAGAAACAAAAAACTTCAGTTCTATTTCGGTTTCCATAGCTATACCTTTCAAAGCAGATAGAAACAGGATATTGCGTAATTTCTCACACGGCAAGAGAGAAATATCGCCGGAATGATGATCTAAAACAGTTTTAATGAGCGATTTAATGCGTTACCATGCGCGCCTTTATAGCCATCGTTCAACATTTCGCCAAGCACTCAGAAATGGTGTATGTTTTTTTAAGGTTATAGTTATTAGGTTGAATGACCATGCCAGTAAATACAATTATGGGGTTATTTGCAAAGTCCCCAATTAAGCCTTTGCAACGCCACGTTGTGTGTGTCAACGAATGTTGTTCACACTTGGTGAAATTCTTTGAAGTATCTTCAAAGGGTGATTGGGAAAAAGCAGCAGAAATCCGTGCACAAATTTCTCACCTAGAGAAAGAAGCGGATGTGCTGAAACGTGAAATCCGTCTAAAACTGCCTCGCGGTTTGTTCATGCCAGTCGACCGTACTGACATGCTTGAGCTTTTGACTCAACAGGACAAACTTGCAAACCTGGCAAAAGACATTGCTGGCCGTGTATATGGTCGTCAACTTGTCATCCCTGAGGCTCTCCAACCAAACTTCCTCGCTTACGTTCAACGTTGTCTTGATGCTGCCGATCAGGCGCAAAAGGTAATCAATGAACTTGATGAATTGCTAGAAACCGGCTTCAAAGGCCGTGAAGTGACGCTCGTCGCTGAAATGATTCATCAATTAGACGTTATCGAAGATGATACCGATGCCATGCAGATTGAACTTCGCCAACAGTTGATGGTGATTGAAGCTGACATGAACCCTATCGATGTCATGTTCCTATACAAGATTCTTGAATGGGTAGGTGGTATTGCCGACCAAGCGCAGCGCGTAGGTGCTCGTTTGGAAGTCATGCTATCTCGATCTTAAAACATAAAGTTAACGACATAACGAAGAGCATAATTAACACGTGTCATAGGGACGATGACTATTTTCATCGTCTTATGGTTTGGCGCGCGTAAAATTTTGTTCCGCTTGTTATAAAACAACTAGGTATTACGATGGATATCCTTGCGAACTACGGCACTGTCCTGATTATTGTTGCAGCGATTTTTGGTTTCATGATGGCGATTGGTATTGGCGCGAACGACGTTGCTAATGCGATGGGTACATCTGTAGGTTCAAAAGCGCTAACTGTAAAACAAGCTATCATCATTGCGATGATCTTCGAATTTGCAGGTGCTTACCTTGCAGGCGGTGAAGTAACCGACACTATCCGTAAAGGTGTAATCGAAACTTCTTTATTTGCTAGTCAACCAGATGTTCTTGTCTACGGCATGATGTCTGCGCTTTTAGCAGCAGGTACATGGCTGCTTCTTGCTTCTTACATGGGCTGGCCAGTATCAACGACTCACTCAATCATCGGTGCAATCATTGGTTTTGCATGCGTATCAGTAGGTACTGAAGCGGTTGACTGGGGCAGCGTTCAAGGCATTGTTGGTAGCTGGATTATTACGCCAGTGATTTCAGGTTTCTTTGCTTACGTTATCTTTGTCAGCGCACAACGCCTGATTTTTGATACTGAGAACCCTCTGTTTAACGCGAAACGTTTTGTACCTGTTTACATGTTCATCACAACAATGGTGATTGCACTTGTAACCATCAAAAAAGGTCTAAAACACGTTGGTCTTCACCTGACCAATGGTGAAGCCTGGATGTGGGCAGCAGCAGTTTCAGCACTTGTGATGATTGGCGGCTACGTATACATCCAGAAAAAATTCGCTAATCGCGAAGAGGACCGCAGCTTTTCTGGCGTGGAAGGTATCTTCAGCGTTCTGATGGTTATCACCGCTTGTGCGATGGCATTTGCACACGGTTCAAACGACGTTGCAAACGCCATTGGTCCACTGTCTGCTGTCGTATCGACTGTTGAACACATGGGCGAAATCAGCACGAAAAGCGCCATCGCTTGGTGGATTCTACCTCTTGGTGGTATTGGTATCGTGGTCGGTCTTGCAACACTGGGTCACAAAGTAATGGCAACCGTTGGTACAGGCATCACTGAGCTAACGCCTAGCCGCGGTTTTGCAGCACAGCTAGCAACAGCATGTACGGTAGTTCTAGCTTCTGGTACTGGTCTGCCTATCTCAACCACTCAAACATTGGTTGGTGCGGTTCTCGGTGTTGGCTTTGCTCGTGGTATCGCGGCACTAAACCTGGGCGTGGTTCGTAACATCGTGGCATCATGGATCGTTACACTACCAGCAGGTGCACTATTGGCCGTTGTATTCTTCTACGGACTTCAAGCGATGTTCGCTTAAGACACTCGTCAATAGAATGTAAGCGCTTTGTCATTATTGACTCAAACGCACAGAAAGGGAGGCTTTGCCTCCCTTCTTTGTTGCACCGAAGTTTGAAACTGCATACTATTCGTCTATTTCCGGCTCCAATCATTCGGTGCCAACGCTGTCTCCAAGAAAAATCGTTAAGGGATTTACTGTGAAAAAACTAATCATCACGGTTTTGTTTACTTTGCTAGCAGCGCCAGCGGCCCTAGCAGCAGACCGTTATATTTCTGATGACCTCTTCACTTTTATGCACTCAGGTCCAAATAACACCTACCGTATTATTGGTAGTGTTAATGCCGGTTCTAAAGTACAACTGATTAAAACCAACCGAGATACTGGCTATACGCAAGTTCGTGATGACCGCGGTCGTACTGGTTGGGTACAAAGCAAGTTTGTGACAAACCAAGAAAGCATGGCGATTCGCCTTCCTCGCATTGAGAAAGAGCTAGCAGAAGTGAAAGAGCAGCTTGCTAACGCTCGTAAAACTTCTGATGCAGAGAAAGCCGGCCTTGTTACCTCTCTAGAAACGCGTAACCAACAAATTTCCGATCTTGAGAATAAATACTCTGAGATCAGCGACCAGCTTACTTCTGTTGAGACAGAAAACCGCGAGCTGCGCGCTAAACTGGATACACAAAAAGACGACATGCTGCTTAAGTACTTCACTTATGGCGGCGGTGTTGCAGGTTTAGGTTTGCTATTTGGTTTGATTCTTCCGCATGTCATGCCTCGTAGAAAACGTTCACCTGCGGGTTGGGCATAAGTCCTTAGCCCTTTTATCTATAAAAAAGAATGCAAAAGCCAGTCGATATTCGACTGGCTTTTTTGTTTGCTTAGTTTTACGGAAATCTGCACTACTCACCCATTGAACTAGACGCTCGACGACGATCCGTTGCGCCATAAAGCTTGCCATCTTTTAGCTCAATTGCATTCAAACCACTTACCACTGGAATAACGTGTACTGGGTAGCCAAGCTCCATAAACTCCGGCACCAACATTTCTGCGAAGGTTTTCTTTTCCACCAGCAAGCCAGTCGGGTCATAAGACTTGGTGCGATCTATCTTGGTACCGTACTGGATGTTTGGTAAGTCAATAGCCTCTTGCGCTGATAACTTCCAATCCAGTACGCCAACCACGGTTTTGAGTACATACCCCGGTATTTGCGAACTTCCTGGTGAACCGACAACCAAACGCAAGTTATCATCGCCGTCCATCACCATTAATGGCGTAATAGCCGAACGTGGACGCTTGCCCGCTTCAATTGAGTTTTGCGTAGGTTTGCCGTTAACCGTTGGCTGAGGTGAGAAGTTTGCCATTTGTGCATTCAAGATAACGCCATCAACCATGACACCCGAGCCCATACCCGTTCCTACCGTACTAGTCATCGCTATTGCATTTCCATCTCTATCGACGATAGAAATATGCCCTGTATCTTTGCTCTCGAAGCCTTGATATTGCGCATACTGAGTTTGCGTTATCTGTCCTGCTTTTGGATTCTCTTTCGAGGTGCCATTATCAGGGATTAAATCACGTCTCTGGTCCAAATAGGTTTTAGATAACAATTGTTCAACTGGTGCTTCCACATAATCCGGATCTCCGGCATACGCAATACGATCAGCTTTTGCTAAGCGCATCGCCTCGGTCATTAAACGCCAAGGCTCTACATCAGTTAGTGCCATCTGAGATATATCGTACGGCTCCAGCAATTTCAGACTTTGAGCGACCATCACACCGCCAGAGGCCGGGTAACCAAACGAAACTATTTTGTTGCCTCGATAATCGCTTTCAATAATATCGCGAGATTTCACCTGATAGTTTTTAAAGTCCTCTAACGATAATTTCTCATGCTGATCGTTAATACGACTATTCACCGTATCAACAATATGTTGACCAAGTGCACCACCATACAAATAGCGATCGCCTTGCTGAGCTATTTTCTCTAGCGTCTCAGCCATTTTAGGGTTCTTCATCAAGGTTCCCGTCGGCTTAATATCGTCCCCTTGCCAATACAAGGCTTTCACTTCCGGATCTTGTTCAAGTCGGCTTCGCTCTCTGACTACGATGTCGTAGGTGTAACTATTCATCGCGTACCCATCACGCGCGAGCTTAATCGCAGGTTGAACCAACTCAGACCATGGTAATTTGCCGTATTGCTCATGAGTGGAATAAAGCAAACGTAAGGTGCCCGGTACCGCAACGGAGCGAGGCCCCAAAATTTCATCGCGGCTGAGTGCTTTCCCATTTTCAATAAACATCTCAGGGTGAGCGCTAGACGGCGCTTCATCTCGCCCATCAAGGGCTAAAAACTTCTGCTTGTCATGTTGATAAAACAGCGCGAAAGTACCGCCGCCAATTCCCGTCATATCCGGTTCAACCACAGACATCACCATCTGCATCGCGACCATGGCATCAACGGCGTTCCCGCCCTCTTTAAATATTGAATAACCAGTGCTGCTCACGTAAGGGTTGGTCGCGCTGACCATAAAATCTTGTCCGTTATTATCTGGTGTTATAGGGAAAGGGGTCGGCTTTGCTGCGTAACTTAACGACGCAACAACACTTAAAGAAAAAATCAGAATACGCATGTGTCTCTGTGTAGACTCCTGTTATTTCATGGGGTCTAACGTGGACCAGGTCGTGATGACGAAGTTCGTCAATGTGGCGTTTTTTTACACAACGCTGACTGGAGTTATTCTACTAATACATGACTGATATTGATGTAATTTAAACGACTGAGAAAAGCTATATTTAGCTTGTGTGAGTCCCTAAAAATCATCACTCAAATAGATAAAAAAGACCTTATGAGAAACAAAAAAGCCAGCGACATGACCTCGCTGGCTTGATGATTTACTATAAAAAACGGCTACCCTTTCCACTCATACAACGCTGGGATACGAATTTGCTCACCTTGGAACTCGACAATCACCGCTTGCGGTTGTATTTCCCTTAATGTGACCTGCCCATCAACAACGTCTCCTTGATGATATTCAACATTGTTAATCTTCACCCAGCGGCGATTTTCATCACTGGCGTACATGTGAGTTTGCAAATTGAGCGCAGGTAAACGCCCTTGCCATTGGTGAGCGTTGCGCTCTAAATCGTTCACGCGCACCGTTTGTGGTGAAGGCGCATCATCTCGGGATAACGCATTTTCGACCTTTCGCGCCAAATCAGGAGATAATGAGGACAAGTCAAGATCATCCAGAGACAAACCTAGGTCCTCTTCAACCACTGAAGTGCCTTGAGTTGATACAGATGTTTCTATCTCGTCTTTGTTTGCTGTATTACTCACGTATTCATCAGATGTTGCAAACGTACCAAAATCACGAGACAGCTCTGCACTTGGCCACTCTCTTGGCAATAGCGCCAACTGAGTAGTTTCAGGATAGTCCAATGCTTTGAACGGTTGTTCCGCTTCCATCTTAGCCTTAGGGGCGGAAGTACTAGCTTCAGCATGAGGCGTAAGGAGATCTAAATACCAAGCAACTCCGATTGCAGCAACGGTGATCGGCAACAAGAACAAACCAATATGTTTCATGGCTGACATTATGCGTCCTCCTTCTCGATTCGTGCCAGTTGAGGCGCATCTGGCTGCACGTTTTGTTGAAGACGATCTAGCGTCCGCTTACCTGCAATGCCGTCGACCCCAATACCTTGCCAACGTTGGAATAACTCAACTCGCTCTTTCATCGCACCATCAAAAATAGACGTTTCAAGCAGTGGCTCACTTACCGCTTCTGCTAATAATCGGTCTAATACCTCGATCGCAGGGCCTTCCATGTCTAAACGTAATGTCTCTTTCAACGGCGCTTGCCACAGTTCAATGATATTACCTTGCCACATCGGCTTTAGCCACGAAATAGGCAGACGCAGACGCTGCTTGCCATTGAGCACTTCGACTTTGTCATTACCGACGGCGTACAAAATGACATACCCAACATCACCTTGATAATTCAACTCCAAAATCACAGGGCGATTTTGTTGCATCAGCAGCGGCCAGGTCGCCATTTTACGCTCACAACGCATGGTCGATTGGGGTTCTGATAAACAAAGATTGTCGCGAACCGATGCTTGATAACCCCACAAACGATACAAATCATTCACGGCGAGATTCGACTGTTTTTGTGCTAACAATAAGTCACGCTGATCATCTGTCAATTGTTGGTTGACGACTATTGGCGTTGGCTCCTCTCTTGGTGCGGTCACTTGCGCCAACACTGACGTTGCTTGAGCTGGCATATAATTAACGACCGCCCACCCCGTACCTAATGCAGCAATAAGACCCACCGTAACAGAGCCCCAAGCAGGCCAGCGGAAAGTACGGCGCTCTTTTTTATCTTGCTGATAAATATCTGCCTGAAACTGCATCACCTCTTCACAGGCCTGCTGAACGGTTTGCTTATCCACCACCACATTACCTTGGTGATAACTGATGTTGAGAGATTTATCACAGATAAGATTAATCAAACGCGGGATGCCGTGACTGTATTTGGCAATGAGCTTACAAGAAGCACGATTAAACAGTTGCTGGTCACCACCTGCCGTATGTAATCGAAACGCGATGTAATCTTCTGTCTCTTTTTCATCCAACGGCAACAAGTGATAACGCCCAGTAATGCGCTGAGCGAGCTGGCGTAGTTGCGTCGTTTGTAATAACCGCTGTAATTCAGGCTGTCCGACCAACAACACTTTGAGCAGTTTTCTGGTATCGGTTTCCAAGTTGGTCAACAAACGTAGCTGCTCTAAAACGTCGGCAGCAAGGTGTTGAGCCTCATCAATGACCAGCAATGTCTGCCAGCCTGAACGATAATTACGTAGCAAGTATTTGTGAATCACTTGGTTTAGCTGTTTGAGGTTTGCATCTGGCGGGTAAGTAATTTTGAATTCATCGCAAATAGCTTCGAGCAAGTCTCGACTCGAAAACGTGGGATTTAGGATCAGGCCCGCTTTGGTGTTATCACCTAAATTCGCCAGCATCGCTTTTGCGACGGTCGTTTTGCCTGTACCCACTTCGCCAGTAAGCATAGCAAAACCACCGCCATCGCCTAGCCCGGCTTGGAGATGTGTGATTGCCTCTTTGTGACGTTGGCTTAAATACAAATAACGTGAGTTTGGAACAATCGAAAATGGTTGTTCTACAAACCCAAAAAAGTCCTTATACATTAGGCTCTCCAGCTAAAAAACCACCAGGGAATAGTCAGATATAATATAAACATAGCTGCATCTACTCTCGGGAGTAAAGAAAAGTACCATTGCTTGCTACAATGTCCAACGGCATATCAATAAATTAAGAGGTAATTCGTGCAAGTTTATTTAGTAGGTGGCGCAGTTCGAGATAAATTGCTCGGAATTGATAGTTATGACAACGACTGGGTGGTCGTAGGTGCGACTCCCGATATGATGCTGTCCCAAGGGTACACCGCCGTTGGCAAAGACTTTCCTGTATTTTTGCACCCAAAAAGTAAAGAAGAACATGCACTTGCACGAACAGAGAGAAAATCAGGCTCTGGTTACACTGGCTTTGAGTGTTTCTTTGATCAAAGTGTCACCTTAGAAGAAGATTTAATTCGTCGTGATTTAACCATTAATGCAATGGCAATGGATGATGCAGGTAAGCTCCATGATCCTTACGGCGGCCAGAAAGATCTCAATAATAAACTCCTACGCCATGTCTCAGACGCCTTTGTCGAAGATCCTCTACGCGTTTTACGTGTCGCTCGTTTTGCTGCCAAGCTGGCTGATCTAGACTTTACGGTTGCCGACGAAACCATGCAGTTAATGTGCCACATGGCAGAATCTGGAGAGCTGAGCACACTGACTCCCGAGCGTGTTTGGCAAGAATGGCATAAATCCCTTTCCACTCCTCGCCCTGATATTTTCTTATCGGTTCTAAGAGATTGTGGTGCATTGGCCGTTGTTTTACCTGAAATTGATGCACTATTTGGCGTACCTCAACCAGAAAAATGGCATCCAGAAATCGATACGGGCATCCATACTTTGATGGTGGCAGAGCAAGCTGCAAGACTGAGTGACTCACTCCCCGTCAGATTTGCCGCTCAAGTGCATGACTTAGGCAAAGGGGTAACACCAGAGAGCGAATGGCCAAGCCACAAAATGCATTGTCATACAGGGTTAAAACTGATCAAAAAGCTGTGCGAACGTGTCCGTGTACCGAATGAGTTTCGTGATTTAGCCTTGATGGTGTGCGAACAGCACTCCAATATCCATCGTGCGGCCGAGTTAAAGCCGCAAACCATCATAAAAATACTCAACAAATTCGATGTGTGGCGCAAAGCTGAGCGCTTAGAAGATATTTTAATATGTTGTCAGGCTGACCATGCAGGTCGAAAAGGGTTAGAAGAGAAGCCTTATCCTCAAGCTGAGATTTTTACCCGCGCTTATCAAGCCGCAGCCGCCGTAGATGTTCAGAGCATCATTAAGGATGGATTTAAAGGCCCGGCAATACGTGATGAACAAGAAAAGAGACGGATTGAAGCGGTAAGAGTCGCTTTGAATAAATGATCTGAGCTCAGATTAATTAACCGAATTGTATTCATGCCAGGTCATTCCAGCGAGCCTTAGCGAGACTAGGAATCTAACATCAGCACGCAGGGAAGTTTTAGAAATGGCCAACGCCATAAGAAACTAAGAGGAGAAGATTCTGAACCTCGCTCCTTCGTCGCTGTTCAGAATGACGTTGTGGTTTAGGTATGCAGCTTGCGGTTAAGCAAGCTGCCAATCCGTCGCGTTATCATGCGCTAAGCAAGAACGCAAACAAGCCGAAACCTAGAATCAGACGGTAAATCACAAACGGTGTCATGCCCATGCGTGAAATCATCTTTAAGAAGAAGTGGATACAGATGTACGCACTGATAAACGATGTGATGATACCAGTCAGCAAGAAACCAATATGGACAGGTTCACCACTGGTCACTAGCTTCATGCCTAAGTAGCTACCTGCTAATGTAATGATCGGGATCGACATTAAAAATGAAAAGCGCGCAGCCGCTTCTCGAGTAAAGCCAAGGTAAAGTGCAGCCGTAATGGTCGCCCCTGAACGCGACGTTCCAGGAATCATCGCTAAGGCTTGGGCAATACCGATAAACACGGCTTTCTTCCAACCCGTTTGGTATTCATCCGCAACCAACTTAGCGTTTTTGTCTACCCACCAAAGCAACAAACCAAATACGATCGTTGTGGTCGCGATGACATAAGCGCTACGTAGATACACTTCAATGATGTCTTTCATCAACAAGCCAAACACACAAGCTGGAATCGTGGCGATCACGATCATCCAAGCAAGTTTTGCTTCTTTACTCCGATCTCCTTTAAAGATCGAAGCAAATAATGCCTGGAACAGAGTGATCACTTCATGGCGAAAATAGATCACTACCGCCATTAATGTACCGACGTGAACAGCAACATCAAAAGCTAGACCTTGGTCTTCCCATCCCAAAATGGCGGAGGGCAGGATCAAATGGGCAGAGCTCGAAATAGGCAAAAACTCTGTCAGACCCTGAATCAGAGCCAGAATAAAGGCTTCAAAATAACTCATGTAAACAACTCAAATTAAAAATGAAAAAGAAACAGGTTTGAGTGAATCGACTGGCTGCATTGCATGCCAAATATCTGCGACTGTGCGTCCATCGCCTGGGATCACTAATTGAGGTTCGAGATCATACAGAGGCTTTGTGACAAAAGGATATTTGTAGATATCACTGCGAGGTAGCTCAGGTTTTTTCTTGGAGACGCATTCACCGAACAACACTATATCGAGATCCAGTGTTCGATCCTGATACTTTTGCGCATTTTCTTCGCGTCCCCACTTAAATTCAATCTCACGTAGCTGATGACTCAACTCTTCTAATGACAACTCGGTACGCATTGCAACGACAAAGTTGTAGAAGTTCTGGCTGCTAAAGCCAATAGGTTCACATTCATATACCGGCGATACGAGGAGACTTTCTCCAAGCTGTAGTAGCTCCTGATACGCAGCGAGCGCATGTTGCTCTCTTTCTACATTCGTACCAACACCGATATAGGTGGTGATCATGCTTGACCTCGCTCAATCACAACACCAACAGCGCGAGCTTGTGGCACGGCACCAGGCTTTGCTAAACGGATTTTCACCCAAGGCACAGAGAAACGCTGCATGATAAGCTCTGCCACTTCTTCGGCTACACGTTCAACCAACAGAAAACGACCATTTTCAATATGGTTCAGTACCGCCTCACTCACTTGCGAGTAATCCAACGCATCTTGCACATCATCACTTTTACCCGCAGGCTTATTGTCGTGCGCCATTTCGATATCCAGAACCAACTTTTGTTTAATTTGTTGTTCCCAGTCGTACACGCCAATCGTGGTGATTACTTCTAATTGTTCAATAAAAACTTTATCCAGAGCCATCTTATGTCCTTCTATTACAGAGGTCGGATACCCGTGAGGGGTAATTTGATCGTAGTATTCTATACCTAAGTAACATTTCCTTGGGTCATCACAATGTTACTTAGGTATAAACTGCGAAAGCATCTTTATATACAAGAAATCACATAATGCAAGCTCTATCACAGTGAGGATTTCTGCATTATGTGAATTCGAGGTATGATAGCAACTACGCGGGAACCGAGCATTAAATTCCAATCCATCAAGGACTTCTATGGACGCACTGGCACTGATAATGACAATGGCCGCCTATTTACTGGGTTCGGTTTCCAGTGCGGTTTTGATCTGTCGACTCTTAAAACTGCCAGATCCACGCAGTGTAGGCTCCAACAACCCTGGAGCAACGAACGTATTGCGTATTGGCGGACGAGGAGCCGCTGTTTCAGTCTTGTTGTGCGATATGCTCAAAGGCACCATCCCCGTGTGGGGCGGATACTTTCTTGGTATCGACCCTATCATTCTTGGCGTCATCGCCATTGCTGCCTGTCTTGGGCACATGTACCCCATCTTTTTCCACTTTAAAGGCGGAAAAGGTGTCGCAACCGCGCTTGGCGCTATCGCTCCGATTGGTTTGGACTTAACAGGATTAGTGATGTTAACTTGGCTGTCAGTAGCCGCGCTATTCCGCTATTCATCCTTAGCGGCTCTCGTCACGGTTTTGGTCACTCCGTTTTATACTTGGATGTTTAAACCGCAATACACGTTACCTGTTGCTATGCTGTGTTGCTTAATCGTATTTAAGCATCATCAAAATATTCGTCGGCTTTTGTCTGGCGACGAGCCAAAAATCGGCGAGAAGAAACTGACACAAAAAAACTCGGCTTAATGCCGAGTTTTTCGTTTAAAGAGGGATGCATTGGTTATGCATGAACTCGATTCAGGAAGTTCAACAACATTTGGTTGACGAATTCCGGCTGTTCTAAACAACTGATGTGTCCCGCTTGCGGAATTTCTACCAACTCACTGCCCGTGATACAGTCTTTCATTAAATACGATTCGAAAACCGGGCGAGGCTTATCTTCACAGCCCACCGCAATTAACGTCGGCAGAGCGAATTTTTCCGAATCTTCAATCACATCACGGCGACCAAACACCATGCGCCCCATGCGAGCTACTTCCACCGCACGCTCACCACTCAGACTTTCTAAACTGCGTTTGAATGCAGCGACCAACTCAGGATTCACCTGCTCAGCGTTATTAGCAAAAAACAATGGCACGACAGCTTCAATAATTGGCGCAGGCACCGCTTGGACTTGGCTGATGGTATCAAGCATTGCAAAGTACTTTTTATACGTAACTTCTGGCTCCCAACCAATGAAGGTATCCATCAATACCAGTGATTTCACACGTTGCGGTGCTTGAACCGTCAGTTCCGCTCCCCACATGCCGCCAACAGATAAGCCCACCACAGAAAACTCTTCAATATCCAAATGATCCATCAACGCCAACATATGTTGTGCATAATCAACTAATGACTGTGTCGATGCAGGGGCCGCTTCTGACTCACCATGTGCCCACAAATCTGGCACAATACAACGATATGACTGGCTTAAAACTTCAATTTGTGGCGCCCACATTTGGCTATCCCACAAATAACTGTGACCAAACAGTAATACTGGACCATCACCTTTATCAAGGTAAGCAAGTTGCTGACCTTCAATTTCAAACTTATTCATTGTTATATCCATTTCTTATTCTTCCGCACTATCCTATCACTGAAGCGATACCGAACTGCTCGCATCAGTCAGAATGTAAACGAAGCTTTTCATTGAATAGCTAAAAATAAAGGCCTCTGATGAGCAGAGACCTTTATCGTAGTGAATCTATTTCAAACCTACCGCATAAGTTTGATTAAGCGACTGGCGTCAGTTGGTCAATCGGCCAACGTGGGCGAGCCTCTACCGACATATCGGCCACTTCGCCATTCTTCAAACGCTGCATACCAGCGTAAGCGATCATCGCACCATTATCCGTACAGAACTCAGTTCGTGGGTAGTAAACCTCGCCGCCAACTTTCTTGGCTAGCTTCTCTAACTCTGCACGTAAACGACGGTTAGCACTCACACCACCAGCAATAACAATACGCTTCATGCCTGTTTGCTCAAGCGCGCGTTTACATTTAATCGCCAATGTTGCACACACGGCTTCTTCAAATGCCAGTGCGATGTCCGCGCGAGTTTGCTCGTCATCGCCATTCGCAGCAATAGTATTTGCTGTAAAGGTTTTCAGGCCAGAGAAACTCATATCCAAGCCAGGGCGATCTGTCATTGGGCGCGGGAACTTAAAGCGACCTGGCGTGCCTTTTTCTGCTAGTTTAGACAACAGTGGGCCACCTGGGTAATCCAACCCCATTAGCTTCGCTGTTTTATCAAACGCTTCGCCCGCCGCATCATCAATCGACTCACCCAAAATTTTGTACTCACCGATGCCTCTCACTTCGACCATCATCGAGTGACCACCCGACACCAACACTGCCACAAACGGGAATGGCGGTGGGTTATCTTCCAGCATTGGAGCCAACAGGTGACCTTCCATATGATGAACAGGTACCGCTGGCACTCCCCAAGCATAAGCAATACTGCGACCAATAGTAGCGCCCACTAATAGTGCACCAACGAGACCCGGCCCCGCGGTGTACGCGACACCATCAATGTCTTTCGAAGTTAAGTTCGCTTCTTTTAGTGCCTCTTTAATAAGAGGAATGGTTTTCTTTACATGGTCACGTGAAGCCAACTCAGGCACCACACCACCGTAATCTGCGTGCAGTTTTACTTGGCTGTAAAGCTTGTGTGACAGCAGACCTTTTTCATCGTCATAAATCGCGATGCCAGTCTCGTCACAAGAGGTTTCAATACCGATAATGCGCATGGTTTTCTCAGTATGCTTTCTGTATAGAGGAAATTTGGGCGTCATATTACCTCGCCTTGGTGCTGCAAACAAATTTTGTACAGACAATAATCGACAAAAGGCTTTACAAAGTAGTTGTGATCGGATTAAAATTCCGCACCATTTTTGATCAAGCTGGTAAGAGACCAAACAATTGTGATTTGGTCTGTTGAATGCCAGCGTTAACGAATAACCCCTGAGGTGAAAGGCATATGCCAGTAGTTAAAGTACGTGAAAACGAACCGTTCGACGTTGCTCTACGTCGTTTCAAGCGCTCTTGCGAAAAAGCAGGTATCCTTTCTGAAGTGCGTCGTCGTGAGCACTACGAAAAACCAACTACAGTTCGCAAACGCGCTAAAGCAGCAGCTCAAAAGCGTCACGCTAAGAAGCTAGCTCGCGAAAACGCTCGTCGCGTTCGCCTGTACTAATAACTGAGCTCCAAAAGGAATTTAGTTATGGCTCTGATTGATCAACTCAAAGAAGAGCAAAAATTAGCGATGAAAGCCAAGGACAAATTACGCCTTGGTACTATTCGTTTAGCCCTATCAGCAATCAAGCAACGTGAAGTTGACGAGCAGATCACTCTGAACGATGACGACATTCTTGCGGTATTGACCAAAATGGTTAAACAACGTCGCGACTCTGTAGCGCAGTATGAAGCAGCGGGTCGTCAAGATCTTGCTGATGCGGAACAAGCAGAAATTACCGTTCTTGAGGACTTTATGCCTCAACCACTGACAGACGAAGAAGTAGCGGCTCTTATCGAGAACGCGATTGCTGAATCTGGCGCAGCTGGCATGCAAGACATGGGCAAAGTAATGGGCGTTCTGAAACCGCAAATTCAAGGGCGCGCAGATATGGGTAAAGTAAGCGGTTTAGTTCGCGCTAAACTGGCTTAAGATACCCCACCCAATTGCAGCAAGCCGTGCTATCCTTTGGAACGCACGGCTTGTTTGTATCTGGATGAATGGAATGAAATAAGTGAGCAACACGCTTATTCTTTTAAAGCATTCACTCCACTCATCATCTTCTTTTTTTATTAGGTTTTATGGCTGGACACATCCCTCGCAGTTTTATCGATGACCTTCTAGCTCGACTTGATATTGTCGATATCATCGACGCACGTGTGAAACTTAAGAAAAAAGGCAAAAACTACGGCGCATGCTGCCCGTTCCACAACGAAAAGACGCCGTCATTCAGCGTCAGTCAAGAAAAGCAGTTCTACCATTGTTTTGGTTGTGGTGCGCACGGAAATGCCATCGACTTTTTGATGGAATTCGACCGGCTAGAATTCGTCGAAGCCATTGAAGAACTCGCTTCATACTTGGGCTTAGATGTTCCTCGCGAACAACGTAGCGGCGGTAATGGTTCGTTCCAGTCAGGCCCACAAGCAAGCAGCAGTGAAAAACGTAATCTATACGACTTAATGGGCAGCATTGCTCAATTTTATCGTAACCAACTCAAGCAGCCAGCAAGTAAAGTGGCGATTGAGTATCTAAAAGATCGCGGCCTGTCTGGTGAGATCGTCCAGAAGTTTGGCATCGGCTATGTGGCTGATGAATGGGATTTAGTTCGTAAGAACTTTGGCCAGAATAAAGAAAACCAAGACATGCTCGTCACAGGCGGCATGTTGATTGAAAACGATAAAGGCAACCGCTACGACCGATTCCGTGGTCGAGTGATGTTTCCTATTCGAGACAGACGCGGCCGAGTGATAGGCTTTGGTGGTCGAGTATTAGGTGATGGGACACCGAAATATCTCAACTCACCCGAAACCCCGATATTTCATAAAGGTAAAGAATTGTATGGCCTTTATGAAGTACTACAAGCGTACCGTGAGCCACCACAAATTTTAGTGGTTGAAGGCTATATGGATGTTGTCGCGCTTGCTCAATATGGCGTAGATTATTCCGTTGCCTCATTGGGTACCTCTACAACGGGCGATCACTTGCAAGTATTATTCAGGCAAACAAGCACTGTCGTATGTTGTTACGACGGTGACCGCGCAGGTCGTGAAGCCGCGTGGCGTGCCATGGAAAATGCATTGCCTTACCTAACTGATGGTCGCCAGTTAAAATTCATGTTTTTGCCGGATGGAGAAGATCCCGACTCTTATATCCGACAAAACGGAAAACAAGCATTTGAACAACAAGTGTCTAATGCGATGCCCTTGTCTGAATTCATGTTCAGCTCATTGACTCAGCAAGTCGATATGAGCACGAAAGAAGGCATGGCAAAACTGAGTACCCTTGCTGTTCCTCTCATCGACAAAGTCCCTGGCGGCACTTTAAGACTATACTTGAGAGAACTGCTTGGCCGCCGTTTGGGTTTGGTTGATGAACGCCAACTACAGCAGCTAATTTCAAAACAAGGTAAAGAGGATAAAAGGCCTCAACCTCATAAAGAAATCAAGCGAACGCCGATGCGAGAAGTGATCGCGTTACTGATTCAAAACCCACAATACGTAAGTATGGTGCCAGATCTAACTAGCGTTAGAGATTTACCCATTCCTGGTCTAAGTTTATTTGTTGATGTACTTGATAAATGCCAAGCGCATCCCCATATCAACACAGGCCAATTATTAGAGCATTGGCGAAACAGCCAAAATGAGACTCTTCTGTCTCGTCTCGCGAGTTGGGACATTCCACTCGATGAGGACAACCAAGAAGAAATATTTTTAGACTCACTGGATAAAATTATTGCCCAGTGCGTAGAAAAACAAATTGAAAACCTGCAGGCCAAAGCAAGAAGTGTCGGTTTATCAGCCGAAGAGAAAAGGGAGCTGCTAGCACTTATGCTAGATTTAAAAGCGTAACCCTGTTTAATTAGTCAGCAACGATTTAATTTGTTATAGTAAGTGGTTTGCATTTCGCATACTGATTCCTTCACCAGATTACGAAGTTGGATACCGTCTATGGATCACAATCCGCAGTCACAGCTAAAGTCACTTGTTATTAAAGGCAAGGAACAAGGCTATCTGACCTACGCCGAAGTAAATGACCACCTACCTGCTGAAAT
The DNA here is from genome assembly GCF_024181795.1 of Vibrio sp. Y10_XG_PY6. Classification (NCBI taxonomy): domain Bacteria; kingdom Pseudomonadati; phylum Pseudomonadota; class Gammaproteobacteria; order Vibrionales; family Vibrionaceae; genus Vibrio; species Vibrio sp. Y10_XG_PY6. The sequence goes on along the minus strand of NZ_JAMZAQ010000003.1, from coordinate 360,584 downwards.
CGTAGATTCAGAACAGGTAGAAGACATCATTCAGATGATCAACGACATGGGCATTAAGGTAGTAGAAACTGCTCCTGATGCTGATGATTTAGCACTGAACGATGACACAAATATTACCGATGAAGATGCAGCCGAAGCTGCAGCCGCTGCACTGTCTAGCGTAGAGAGTGAGATTGGTCGTACCACAGACCCAGTACGTATGTACATGCGTGAAATGGGTACTGTCGAACTTCTAACTCGCGAAGGCGAAATCGACATCGCAAAACGTATTGAAGAAGGTATTAACCAAGTTCAATCGTCTGTTGCTGAATACCCAGGTACGATTCCGTACATTCTTGAGCAATTTGACAAAGTTCAAGCTGAAGAACTACGTCTTACTGACCTTATTTCAGGTTTTGTAGACCCAGATGCTGACGACACCGCTGCACCAACGGCAACACACATCGGTTCTGAACTGACTGAATCTCAGTTAGAAGAAGAAGACGATGAAGACGTTGATGACGACGAAGATAGCGATGACGATTCAGATGATTCTGAAGAAGATGTAGGTATCGATCCAGAGTTAGCGCTAGAGAAATTCAACCAACTACGCAGCACCTATCAAAATCTTCAATTAGCAATCAACGAGTACGGCTATAACAGCCCGAAAGCAACCGTTGCTAATGAAATGATGCTAGACGTATTCCGCGAATTTCGTCTAACGCCTAAACAGTTTGATCACCTAGTGAATGAACTGCGTACCGCTATGGATCGCGTTCGTACTCAAGAACGCCTGATCATGAAGTCTGTGGTTGAATACGGCAAAATGCCGAAGAAATCATTCATCGCGCTGTTCACTGGTAATGAATCAAGCGAAGCTTGGTTGGATGAAGTTCTTGCTTCAGACAAGCCATACGCTGAAAAGATCAAACGTAACGAAGAAGAAATCCGTCGTTCAATCGCTAAGCTAAAAATGATTGAAGAAGAGACTTCTCTAAACGTACAGAACATTAAAGACATCAGCCGTCGTATGTCTATCGGTGAAGCAAAAGCTCGCCGTGCGAAAAAAGAGATGGTTGAAGCGAACTTGCGTCTTGTAATTTCTATCGCGAAGAAATACACCAACCGTGGCCTACAGTTCTTGGATCTTATCCAGGAAGGTAACATCGGTCTGATGAAAGCAGTGGATAAGTTCGAATACCGTCGTGGTTACAAGTTCTCGACTTACGCAACGTGGTGGATCCGTCAGGCAATCACTCGTTCAATCGCGGACCAAGCACGTACGATTCGTATCCCGGTACACATGATCGAAACGATCAACAAGCTCAACCGTATCTCTCGTCAAATGCTGCAAGAGATGGGTCGTGAGCCACTACCGGAAGAACTGGCTGAGCGCATGCAGATGCCAGAAGACAAGATTCGCAAAGTTCTGAAAATCGCTAAAGAGCCTATCTCAATGGAGACACCAATCGGTGACGACGAAGATTCGCATCTAGGTGATTTTATCGAAGATACAACGCTAGAACTGCCGCTAGATTCTGCAACTGCAACTAGCCTTAAAGTGGCGACAAAAGACGTGCTTGCAGGTCTAACGCCACGTGAAGCGAAAGTACTTCGTATGCGCTTTGGTATCGACATGAACACTGACCATACTCTAGAAGAAGTTGGTAAGCAGTTCGACGTTACTCGTGAGCGTATCCGTCAGATCGAAGCAAAAGCACTACGTAAACTTCGTCACCCAAGCCGCTCAGAGACTCTGCGCAGCTTCCTAGACGAATAAACGCAGCGCATATAAGCTTTAGAAATCAAAAAAAGGTGACTTTAGGTCACCTTTTTTATTATCTACTGTGCTAAGTGGATAAAAACTAAGCGCAATTGCCCTAGTTGGTATCTAGACACCTTGCAACGCTTCCCCTATAATCGTTGTCCTATTAAGGCCCCTTAGCTCAGTGGTTAGAGCAGTCGACTCATAATCGATTGGTCCGCAGTTCAAGTCTGCGAGGGGCCACCAAATTTCGAAAGGCGTAGCAGGTTAGTACCTACTACGCTTTTTTGTGTCTGCTGACTTTGGGTACAGTTGTGGGTGTAGTAATTCGTTGCTCATATCCTCAACAACTTCAAACTTATCATCTTCCTCGGTTCTACCCCCTCTTTCTTTTCGCTTATTACCAAGCTTTCTATATAGTCGTAGAAACAAAATGTCTGCTCGCTATTTAAACCATTGACCCTTTTTCGACTTCTGATAGGATGGACATATAAACGTATGGACGTCTAAAACAAAAATGGAGTTACAATGAAAAGTATTCGTCACCTAAAGAAACTAGCTTTGGTTCTCACGGCAGTAGTTGGCTTAAGTGCTTGTGGAGAAAAAGATGGCTCTATCATAAAAGTGGGAGCAACCGTAGGGCCTCATGCTCAAGTAGTTGAAGCAGTAGCGAAGGAAGCAGCGAAGCAAGGCTTGAATGTAGAAGTCATCGAGTTTTCTGATTACGTGACACCCAATGCCGCGCTTAGTGATGGTAGCATCGACATTAACAGCTATCAGCACCAACCATTTTTAGACAACTTCAACAATAGTCATGACGCCCAATTAGTGTCGATTGGTCAATCCATTCTGATGCGCATGGGGCTTTATTCTAACAAGTATCGCTCATTACAAGAGCTTCCAAACAATGCACGCATAGCAATTCCAAACGATCCAACTAATGGTGGTCGTGGTCTATTGCTACTCGCCGATGCAGGTTTAATTGAGCTTAAACAAGGTGTTGGCCACAAAGCCGCCCTAACTGATATTACAAAAAATGCAAAGTCGTTTGAATTTGTCGAGGTAGATGCCGCCCAGTTACCACGAACATTGGATGATGTAGACGCGGCTGCGATCACAATGAACTACGTAATGTCTTCTGGTTTAGACCCGAAGAAACAAAGTATCTATCTTGAAGCAAAAGACGCACCACTGGCCGTCATGGTCATCGCTACTCGTGACGCAGACAAAAATAATGAAGCGTATAAAAAATTCGTTTCTATTTACCAATCTCAAGCAATTCGTGATTATCTCGATCGTACGTTCAAAGGCACAATAGAAGCGGCTTTTTAATCAATAAAGCAACGAATACTTTGCTCACTAATCAGATAGAAAAGAGGCTGATGTTTCTCATAGCCTCTTCTTTTCACTCCTCACTCAATCGGCTTATTGTCGACTTTCAGCCTCTAATCTCATTGCTAAATAAGCTTGGTCCGCAGAAACCAATTCAGGGCGGTTAATCAACTTCCAAAGGAAGTATGGTGGGATTAAAAATACGACAAAGTAGAGAGATTCATGGAAGAATACATCGGCTATCGCTTGCTGATGCTCCCAGAGTGCCGTCAGTGCAAAGAGCTCTAACATCACACCTAAAACGCCAAAGACGACAGAGACAACGATCGCTAAACCCAGTAGTTCTCTAATAAAGTGCTTGTATGCCATGATACTAATTCCTTCTAGCAGTAAGTCATACTAACTTACGCTCATAAGAACGAAGCCAGCTTGACTATCATCAAACTCCCCTCATCACAGTTAAGAACTTAGTTTTATAAAAAAGGACTTGTATATAGCGCCATTGAAGATTGACCTCTCTATCACAATACAATGACATCATTTCTCGACTTTGAGACTAGCCTTTTACATTTATCAGCAGTGTAAACAAGAGGTCATAATGAAAAAATATACCTACCCTTTACTTGCCATCTCAGGCGGTCTTTTATTGACGGGCTGTGGTAGCGACGACTCTTCATCCGATACAAAAGCAGCCACTTTTTCTCTCAGCGTTTCCGATGCGCCTGTCGACGATGCCAACAAAGTCGTCTTAGCGTTTAAAGATGTTGTCCTTGTACCATTTGACCCAGAAACTGGCGAACAAACTGGAGAACATATTCTGTTAGATGTTAGTGACAATGGAGCACTACACCAAGTTGATCTAATGGAATATCAGGGAAGTAACGCTAAAACGATCATTAGCGAGCAAGACATCGCTCCTGGTGATTATGCTATGTGTGTGTACGCTAAAGACGGCAAACAATTAAACGATACAACGCTGTCATACGTAGAGAAGACAGACGGTAACATCAAAGGCTTAGTTGTGCCTAGCCGAGGCAGTTGTTTTGGTTTTAAACCAGATACGAGCGATCAAGGTCGCTTGAAGTTTTCGCAAAAAGGTCAGTATGTAAAAGTTCATACTGGTCATAATAGCTATGTTGTCGAGTTTGATTTGCGTAAAGGCCTGGCAGATCCAACGGGCAAAGATTACATGAACATGAACTCTAATGCGGTAAGCTTAGTAAACGCATCAGAATCAGGTCATATCGGTGGTGAAGTCAGTGAAATTCAGTATCAAGCGTGTGAAGCAGACAGTGCAGCATCAAATGCAATAAATGACGTTCCTGCCGTTCACTCAGTCTATCTTTACGCAGGTTCGATGGATCGCTCAACCATGGGCGATATGGGCGCGATGGAACCACTCCAAGCGCCAGTTGCAGTAGCTAACGTGAATGAATCGCAAGACGAAGAAGGTAATACAACCTACAGCTACGAGTTTGGTTACATTGGCCCAGGCACCTACAGTATTGGGTACACCTGTACCGCGTATGTTGATACACCAGATAACCATGAAACATCAGAAGATGGCTTCCTGATTTATCAACATTACACACCTGTTGATGTGGTCGAAGGTGAGCATACAGAGCAAGATATTAATCCTATCCTATAGCTCTCGTCTTATCGAAAGCCGCTCACACGAAGAGCGGCTTTTTGACTATTATTTTAATCCGATAAGTAATACTGAACGGTTGAGACCACTCGTACTTTCTTAATGTAAGGCGTGTTGCTATCTCGGTCATAAATCGAGAACTGCCCTTGCGTGGCACGTTTGATCTTACCCAGTGAACTCTGTGAGTCTTTGGCAAACTTTTGCGCCACTTCGCGGGCGTTTTTGGTCGCCTCTTCAATCATGTCTGGCTTTACATCATTCAGCTTAGTAAAGCTGTACTCAATGCGGTTCGCGTACGGGTCCTGATTCAGCAGTACGCCTTGTTTTCCTAGCTCACCAATCTCATTAATTGCCGCTCGAACCACATCGACACTTTGACTATAAACCGTAACGGTCCGCGAGGCTAAATAACGAAACTCGATATCTTGCTCACTCCCGTATTGCTGTGCTTTTCTGTCAATGACAGCAGGAGAAGAAAGGGAAACGCTCGTTTCAGGGAGCCCTTTGGCACTTAAAAAATCCAGAATCAAACGCGTTTGTTGGTCTATGTCATCAAACATCGCGCCCATATCATTGCTGGCTACCGTAAATTGGATTGGCCAAATGACGGTATCTGCCGGGTATTCTCGCTCAGACAATCCCTTCACCGTTACCACTCGCTCATAGGCTTTGTATTTGACTGCTGTTTGCTGAATAAAAAAGCCCAATACTCCTAAACCTATTATCAGACACAGCCCGAGCCATATTGACGCTTTATTGGAAATCTTCTCCATTCATCCTCCTAATTTCGCCAAAAGTAACAATTCGTAGTATCGATAACATAGCTCAACTATGGCCAGAAAATGGCGACCTAAAGCTAAATTTTTGTCATATCGTTCGAAATGGTGAACAGAATTAATTAAAATTGAACGGTGTTTTATTGTGAATTTTAAGATTATGTTGAAAACAAAATGGTTGGTGGTTCTAGGCGGATTATTTGTCTCAACGGCCTGTTTGAGTGCTGACGACTTAGCTATGGATGACAACTCAACACAAGAACCCCAAGCGGATGCGTGTAATGAACAGCAATACGAAGAGAAAAGCTTTGATGGTCGAATTCTGCTAGATAATGAGCCGACCAAACAGGTCTTGAGCTCACTAGAAAGTCTCGGTGAAACGCTCAACTCTCTGAGTATCCTGATGTTTGCTGGCGACAAAACGTAACGCTAATACGTCCCTATCCCCTTCGCCTTTGGTCAACAAATCTTCACCAGTTTGTCACCAAAGGCTCATGGATTTGCCTCTGAACTGTCATCTGTAATTTCTACTATCCGATCAGCCACTTGTACGCTGAGGTAAATATGGATAGTTCGACCCCTTTTCGTCTCCCTCGTAAAACGCCGTTTGGCATTGGTGAAAACGTTGCAGAATGGGCTACGGGTTTAAGTCAGCTCGATAAATTCTACGCCCAACGCCCAGTGAATACGGATACCAAAACTTTCTTGCGATTCACACTGGATATCTTGGGTATCGACTATCGCATTGCCCATGGTTCGCTCGACTCAGTGCCAAAGCAAGGCGCAACCGTCATTGTGGCGAATCACCCTCTCGGCTGTGTTGAAGGCGTGATTCTCGCCGAACTACTGTTAATGGTGCGAGACGATATCCAAATTTTAGCGAATCAGTACCTGAAAACCGTGCCAGAGCTCGACCAACTTTTTATTGGTGTCGACGTATTCGAGGGCAAAGATGCGGTCAAGTCGAACATGAAGGCACTTAGAGCAGCCAACAAACACCTTGCGAATGGCGGCTTGTTATTGGTTTTCCCTGCGGGTGAAGTGTCAAAGTTGGTGGATGCCAAACAACAGCGTTTAGAAGACAAAGAATGGAGCCGCAGTGTCAGTGCGTTAATTCGTAAGAACAAAGCCGCCACTGTTCCCGTCTTCATTCGTGGGCAGAACTCAAAACGCTTCTACATGGCAGGTAAAATCCACCCTCTTTTACGCACCTTGATGTTGGGAAGAGAGCTGCTCAACAAGAGCGCAAAAACCATTGAGTTGTCCTTTGGGCAAGCAATCAAGTTTAAAGAACTCAATAACCTCAACGATGATCAGATCGTCAATTATCTGAGGCTTAACACCTACCTGCTTAACCGCGATGTAAGTGCCACTCAGCAAACGGTCTCAGACAATGCTCTCTTACCTATTGCGGCAGGGTTACCCATAGGCCAATTGCTTGAAGAGCTGCACAGCTTACCGTCAGAAACCCAATTGCTTCAAAGTGGCGAGTTCGACGTATATTGCGCCAGCGCGCAGCAGATCCCATCTCTCCTGCATGAAATTGGCCGCTTGCGAGAACATAATTTCCGTCAAGTTGGCGAAGGGACCGGACAAGCGATAGACATCGATCACTTCGATCATGATTACCTGCACCTGTTTGTGTGGGATCGTGAGAACCAATGCATGGTAGGAGCTTACCGTCTTGGATTAGTTGATCAATTATTGGCGAAATATGGCGTAGAAGGATTGTATTCGCGCACCTTGTTCAACTATGACCAACGCTTTCTCGATCAAATGGGTAAGTCGATTGAGATGGGGCGTTCTGTGATTGCCGAGCAATATCAAAAAAGCATGAGTGCCCTACTCTTACTCTGGAAAGGCATAGCGACTTTTGTTCATCAACATCCCGAATACACGCACTTATTTGGCCCAGTGAGCATCAGCAACGATTACAGCCATACCGCGCGTCAGTTGCTGGCACAATCGATGACCCTACACCACTACGACAACGACTGCGCCGAATACGTCACTCCGTCAAACCCACTGCCAGAAACCAACTTAAACTGGAATACCAGCATGCTAACCGCATTGGGAGATTTACAGTTGCTATCTCGCGTGATCGCTCGAATTGACGAAGGCAAAGGCGTTCCGGTATTACTGCGCCAATATTTGAGTTTGAATGGTAAGTTGGTGTGTTTTAACGTCGATCCGGCGTTTAACAACGCACTGGATGGATTGATTATGGTGGATTTACGCGATGTGCCTGAGAAAACGCTTGCACGTTACATGGGCAGTGGAAACGCGCGCGAGTATTTAGCTCTGAACCATTAACCGTCGTCGGAGGTATCGCGCTGCTCAAAATCGCTCTAAACAACACAACGCGAGCAGCGTGATGCGTTATTTACCCATAAGACATTAAAAATAAAGTGTTTAGTTAAACTCATCGCAAAAAGGCCAGTCATCTCAAGCTTTAATCCACAAAACGCCAACATCGCACAAACGTTCACGTTATAAACTTTCACAAAACTTCAAAATGGTCATAGATCACATTTTCAATCAAACCTAACGCCAAACAAAATGTGACATTGATCATTTCGAGCATTTAATTTGAGTTGAAAAAGAAATTAAAGGTGATCTTAATCACAATGAATTTTAATTTTATATTTGTCAGAAGATCGAATTGATCACTAATATTTTTATTGACAGATTTGAAAGTCTTTTTTTGTTATTAAGTTACATATCAATTAATTGATCATCATCACTTAAAAAATGCTTTTCATCCGAAGAAATGCGGGGGTTGATCACGAAAAACCCGTCGTCAGTTCCAATTGGAAAATGTGTGGTAAATTGATTGGGTACTAAGCAATCAAACAAGCGGTTTTGGCGAACCGTTTACGACAACATATTCATCAGAACATCGAACGGGGAATTGTTATGATATCACCAGATGCCAAGATCAAGATACAAAATTTTGGTCGTTTTCTGTCAAACATGGTAATGCCTAACATCGGCGCGTTTATCGCGTGGGGCTTTATCACTGCTCTATTTATCCCAACCGGATGGCTACCAAATGAGACGTTAGCTTCCATGGTTGGTCCTATGATCACTTACTTGCTGCCACTACTGATCGGTTACACCGGTGGTAAATTAGTGGGCGGCGATCGCGGCGCGGTCGTTGGTGCAATCACTACCATGGGTGTGATTGTCGGTACCGACATCCCAATGTTTATGGGTGCAATGATGGTCGGCCCAATGGGCGGCTGGGCAATCAAAAAATTCGATAACTACATCGACGGTAAAGTAAAAAGCGGCTTCGAGATGTTGGTGAACAACTTCTCTGCGGGCATCATTGGTATGCTGTGCGCCATTTTGGCTTTCTTCCTTATCGGTCCATTTGTCAAAGTGCTTTCAGGCGCATTGGCAGCAGGCGTAAACTTCCTTGTTTCAGCGCACCTTCTGCCACTGACTTCTATTTTTGTTGAGCCAGCGAAGATCCTGTTCCTAAACAACGCGATCAACCACGGTATCTTCTCTCCATTGGGTATCCAACAAGCGTCTGAGACAGGTCAATCGATCTTCTTCCTAATCGAAGCAAACCCAGGTCCTGGTCTAGGTATCCTGTTAGCTTACATGGTGTTTGGTAAAGGTACGGCTCGTCAAACGGCAGGTGGTGCATCAATCATCCACTTCTTCGGCGGTATCCACGAGATTTACTTCCCATACATCCTAATGAACCCTCGCCTAATCCTTGCGGCTATCGCTGGCGGTATGACTGGCGTATTCGTTCTCACTATGTTTAACGCAGGTATCGTTTCTCCAGCATCACCAGGTTCAATCTTTGCAATCTTATTGATGACTCAGAAAGGTTCAATCGTTGGTGTACTAGCCTCTATCGCAGCAGCAACAGGCGTGTCATTCGCCGTAGCAGCACTGCTAATGAAGACACAAACGTCAACGGAAGAAGACGGTGATGAAGCAGCACTAGAAAAAGCAACATCACAAATGAAAGACATGAAATCTGCATCTAAAAACGATGCGGTGGTAAATAGCCAAAGCAAAGGTGACGTAGACCTAGCGACAGTACAAAGCATCATTGTCGCTTGTGATGCGGGCATGGGCTCGAGTGCAATGGGCGCGAGCATGCTACGTAAAAAGGTTCAAGACGCAGGTCTGAACATCCACGTAACCAACCTTGCTATTAACAGCTTACCAGAGAGTGCAGATATCGTGATTACTCATAAAGACTTAACGGATCGTGCACGTAAGCATGCTCCAAACGCACACCACATTTCATTGACTAACTTCCTAGACAGCGAAATGTACAACCAGCTAGTCACCAAACTACTAGCAGCACAAAACCAATCCGCAGCCAATGACGACCAAATGGTAAAAGTGTCGCTCGTGGCAGCAAACGACGACAACTTCGAGCCACAGCAGCCATCAGTTTTCCAAATCCAGCGTGAGAACATTCACCTAGGTTTGAAAGCAGCCAACAAAGAAGAAGCCATTCGCTTTGCAGGCAACAAATTGGTTGAACTTGGCTACGCAGAACCAGAATACGTAGACGCGATGTTTGAGCGTGAAGCGTTGGTTCCAACTTACCTTGGCGAGTCTATCGCGGTTCCTCATGGCACCGTAGAAGCGAAAGACCGCGTGAAGAAAACAGGCATTGTAATCTGCCAATACCCATCGGGTATCCAATTTACTGAAGATGACGACGATGTCGCGAAACTGGTTATCGGCATTGCCGCTAAGAACGATGAGCACATCCAGGTGATCACCACCATTACGAACGCGCTCGATGAGCCGGAAGCAATTGAGAAGCTAACCAGCACCAACGATGTGGAAGAGATTCTGAACATCCTTGGCGGTCAACAAGCGGCTTAATTACTCCTTTAATTTGCTCCTGAGGCAAATGAGGTCAGCTGTCACCCCCTATGCGGTTGGCCTCACCCTAGTTTCGTAAGTCAACATTTTCAGATATTGGTAGGTAAGAATTATGAAAAACGCAGTTCATTTTGGTGCAGGTAACATCGGTCGTGGTTTCATCGGTAAACTCTTAGCAGACGCAGAAGTCGAGGTCACTTTCGCTGACGTTGATGCGCCGTTGGTAGACCAGCTCAGCCACAAACAAGAATACAAAGTGAAAGTCGTGGGCACCGAGTGCCAAATCGACACTGTTACCCACGTCACAGCGGTAAACTCAGCCAGTGATGACGTGATTGATCGCATCGTCAAAACCGATTTAGTTACCACAGCGGTCGGTCCAAACGTATTAGATATCATCGCGAAAACCATCGCGAAAGGCATCGCCAAACGTTTTGAAGCTGGCAATAACGCGCCACTTAACATCATCGCCTGTGAAAATATGGTGCGTGGCACTACGCACCTAAAAGGTGAAGTGTACAAACACTTAGATAAATCATTGCATGCAAAAGCAGACGAGTTGGTTGGCTTTGTTGATTCCGCTGTCGATCGCATCGTGCCACCAGCAGAAGCCGCCAACGATGACCCATTGGAAGTGACAGTTGAAAGCTTCAGCGAATGGATTGTCGATGAGCAACAGTTCAAGGGCGACATCCCAAATATTGCTGGCATGGAAAAAACCAACAACCTAATGGCATTCGTAGAACGTAAGCTGTTCACCCTAAACACAGGTCACTGCATTACCGCTTATTTAGGCTGTTTGAAAGGGCACCGTACCATTCGTGAAGCAATTGAAGACCCAAGCATTCATGCCGAAGTAAAACAAGCAATGCACGAAAGTGGTGAAGTGCTTATCAAACGTTACGGCTTCGACCGTGACATGCACAACGCTTACATCGAAAAGATCCTAGGACGCTTTGCCAACCCATATTTAGTGGATGAAGTGGATCGCGTTGGACGACAACCAATTCGTAAATTGGGTGCAAATGATAGATTAGTGAAGCCATTACTCGGTACAATTGAGTATGGCACTGAAAATCAAACACTTTTGAAAGGGATCGCGGCTGCGTTGAAATACACTAACGACACCGACCCACAAGCCGTAGAGCTACAAAACTCATTGAAAGAAGTGGGGGTGAAGAAAACGCTAGCAACGTACACTGGCCTGGCTGAAGACAGTGTTGAAGTGGCTCAAATCGAAGCGATTTACCACCAGCTTTAATCAAATCAAGGGGAGCTCTGCTCCCCATAAATATAATTTTAAACAGTTACTCAGTATATGGCAGATAACATCAACGAAACCGAGATCATTGAACGATTAAACAGCGCGCCATCGGTACGAGGCTTTTTTATTGCAGCAGTCGATGTGTTCAACGATTCCATCGACGGGCTAATACAAAGGATCTTTCGTAAAGATAACTTCGCCGTGCAATCGGTTGTTGGTCCCCTACTGCAAGACTCCGGACCGCTGGGCGATCTCTCCGTTCGTTTGAAACTCCTATTTGGCTTAGGCGTACTCCCAGACGATATTTATCATGATATTGAAGACATCATTAAGCTTAAAAACCGACTCAATAGCGATGCATCGGACTACGAGTTCACTGATCCAAATATTCTAGAGCCAATCAAAAAGCTGCATCTGGTAAAGAAAATGGGCATGGTGCAATTAGAAGTCAACGAACCTGATGACGACATCGACCTTGAGTTTTATCAACTCCAACTTCAACGCCAGCAACAAATAATAAAATCAGGTCTCTCGCTCGCCATTGTCGAAATTTGCAATGAACTGGGCAAGGACAGCCCTTTTTAACCCAACCTCCGGCAAGGAACGCCTTCTCTACTAGCCTCTTTTCTTTGCGTATCCTTTCTGTATGACGTGCGTGAAAGCCATCACAGTCCATATTCGTATGTCTCTGTAATATCAGACCAATCTATCGCTGGTATTGAAACGGTATGGCATGCTTTCAATCGAAGACACTAAAACCAAATGGGAGTTTTTCCAGAAACACCATTGGGTATCTCCAGAATTTTCCCGCACTCCCGTACTTGAGTCGTGGGAGCGTTGCATAAAGCAATGCAGTCCTTACACCTGGTCAAAGCCACATATTGCCTCTGGATTTACCTTCTCATCTCTGATGAAACGCAACGGGCACCTCATCGAATGCGCCACGACCGTACTTGAAGACACTTACGACATGCTAGGGGACGAAGACCTGCTATTGATGGTGACTGACGGCAACGGCTGCGTTCTATCTGTTGTGGGACATGACTCAATGCAACAAGAGATGCAGGCGCTCGGTATTAAACAAGGCTGTTTTCTGTCTGAAGGGAAAATTGGCACAAATGCGGTCAATCTCTGTATTAGTACTCATATCCCGTGTGAAGTGTTCGCAGCAGAACATTTCAATCGCCACTTACATCCTTATGCCTCTGTAGCTGCGCCTGTTTTCGACCAGTTTGGCAAGTTACGCGGCACAACATGCCTTCTCAAAAAAGCAGAGAGCTATAAGAAAGAAAACTTGGTCATCATCGCGTCGAGCGCGAAAGAAGTCAGTTTGCAAATCCATATTCAGTCGGAACAAGAAAACATTAACCGCCTCACTTGTGCGCACAACGCAACGTTAGAATGCATGGATGACGGCCTTCTGGCCTGGGATGAAGAAAGCCGTATCACCATGGTAAATCACCAATCAGAGCGCTTGTTAAACATTGAAGCCAGTCAGGTCTTGGATAAAGAAGTCTTTTCGGTTTTACGTTTCCCGCCAAATGTCCTCAATAGTATTGAGTCGGGTGCAAGCATCAACCGCAAACTCACAACGGTAGAGGTTCGTGGCGAGTTTGTTGAAGCGATAATTACCTTGCGTCCACTCAACGACGGCACACACTTATTGTTCTTGCACCCTATCGATAAAATTCGCGAACTTGCTCAACAACAAATAGGTGGCAGTGCGCGCTATACATTCAGCACTTTGCCTGTCATTTCACGAAAAATGAAGCACGTCATTACCGTGGCAAAGCGGGCCATAAAGTCCAAATCACCGATTCTAATTACGGGTGAAGAAGGCGTAGGAAAAGCTACTCTCGCCATGGCGATTCATAACGAAAGCACCTACAAAGAAGGGCCGTTCATTACGCTCAACTGCCGCTCCATCAATACAGAGCAACTGGTCAAAGAAACCCTGGGATACGACGAGGGACAAGGCATGCCCTCTAAGTTTGAACTCGCCCATGGCGGTACGCTCTTTTTGGAAAAGGTGGAATATCTGTCGCCCGATTTACAAGCCGTGCTACTTAAGTTGTTAAAAACTGGGCTCGTCAGCCGCAGCGACAGTTTGCGATTAATCCCCGTAGACTTTCAACTTATTACGAGCACCGCTTCAGAGATCAGCGAGTATGTCACTCAGCGCTCATTTGGTCGGCAACTTTATTATGAAATCTCCTCGAACGAGCTGCATATTCCACCACTACGAAAGCGTAAAGAAGACATTGAATTTCTCGTCCAGCAGCTTATCAGCCATTATGAGCGCCGACACAATGTCACAATCTCGATAGAGCCAGTCGCACTGGAAGCGTTGATGAATTTTCGTTGGTCAGGCAATAACTCCGAATTAAGAAACCGAACTGAGCGAATTTTGCTTAACCGCAGTTCCAACTTAATCAAGCTGAACGATATTCCAGAAGACATTAAACTGAATTCTCGCCATACCGCAGAGAATACGCCGGTAATCACGCTAGAAGAAGCCGAGAGAAGAGCTATCGTTCAGGCTTGGAATCAGTGTGATGGCAAAATGCATGATATAGCGAAAGCATTGCAAATTGGCCGCACGACCTTATGGAGAAAAATTAATAAGTTTGGGCTGCAGGAGCAAATGAAGCTGTATTAAGCCAAGAAGTGGCGTTCCTATAACAAAAGTAAAACCGGCGTAAGCACGCCGGTACACATGTACTAACGATAAGGTATCGATTAAACATCAACAGACAACTGACGAATCTGCGCTTTTAGTCCCGGTAGCATACTAGAACTGGCGCTGAATTTTCGTAACCCCACGCGAAGCAATGTTTCTGTAGCATTTGGATCGCCAGCCATCTCACCACACATACTGACCGGTATGCCCGCGCGATCGCCTGCTGCACACGTGAGTTCAATGGCTTTTAGTACCGATGGTTCAAAGTAGTTCACCAATTCGGCAACGGCGGCGTTGCCTCGATCGGCAGCCATAACATATTGAGTCAAATCATTGGTGCCAATAGAGAAAAAGTCGACTTCTTGTGCTAACGCATCAGCATTTAATACCGCGGCGGGTACCTCAATCATAATACCGACAGGCAAATGAGTCGCATCCAAGCCGAGTTGGTTTGCTTGATGCGCCAACAGCGCTTTTACTTTTCTCACTTCTTCAACCTGAGCCACCATCGGTATCATCAATTGAATATTCGGTTGCTCGTAAAAGGCTCTCAGAATGGCTCGAAGTTGGGCGGTAAACAATGACTCATGTTGAAGGCACAACCGCACCCCTCTCAAACCTAAAAATGGATTATCTTCCGCTGGCACAGGGTAAGCGGCTAAAGGCTTATCACCGCCAACATCTAGACTACGAATCGTAAGTGGCTTATCGCCAAGTGCGGCAGCAATATCACGATACACTTGATATTGCGCTTCCTCAGTCGGCAACTCATCACTGTTTTGAAATAGAAACTCAGTCCGGAATAGACCAACCCCCTCAGCGCCTGATGTTAGTGCATCATCAATATCTTTCGGTCCACCAATATTGGCGAATACTGGAATATGGACGCCATCACAGGTGACTGCGGCTTGCTGAGCACTCGCTAGTGCACTTTGTCGGGAGTTTTGCCACTCAATTTGCTGAGCTTCTAATTCCTGCTGTACGGCATCTGAAGGAGAGAACCATAAATGCCCTCGAAAGCCATCAATAGTCACCACTTGACCAGCACGCACAGCATCAAGGCAGCCCTGAGCTTTAACGATGGCAGGAATCCCCATCGCACGAGCAAGAATCGCACTGTGAGAGGTTTTCCCTCCCTCACTCAAACAGATACCAAGCACTTTCGATTTATCAAGCCCGGCCACATCAGAAGGCATCAGATCGCGGGCCAACAAAATACTCGGTTCCTGAATGTCGATGGCATTAGGCGTTAAGCCTGTCATTTCGACCATAACTTGGCGTGCGATATCATGCACATCTGCTTCGCGTTCCCGCATGTACTGGCTTTCAGCCTGGCGAAACTCTTCAGCCAACGTTTGCAGTGATTCTATCCAAGCATGCTCGGCTATCATGCCCGTTTGAATTCGCGCCTCGACCGATGCCCATAATTCTGGGTCACTGAGCATCATGCTATGAGCAGCAAATATTTCCCCTTTCGGCTGCTTCGCTTGCTCCTGCAAATGTTGAACAACCACGCCTATCGCACGCTTAACCCTTTCAATTTCATCTTGTTCACTTTGGAAATCACGTTCAGGCACTGCTGGCATTTCATGAGTAAAAAGGACAGCTGGAGCAGTTGCGATACCGTCATTGACTCGAATACCAACAACAGCACCTTCAATCTGATTTGGGGCCATGCCATCGAGCAAAGTATCCGTGCACTCTTCAGATTCAATAATGCCTTGCTCAACCGCCTCTTTTTCTCCGAAGTGCTCACTAGCTAAGGCTTCAAATGCCTTGATGGCTTCACTGGATTGAGGTCCGAGCGCGCATAAGGTGATCGTCTCTTGACTACGAACGCCAAGTTTCGCAATGCTGTTTAAGCTTTTTGCGTTCACACGGCGCTCGCCTTTTTTCAACCATAATTGGCAGTCAAAAGGCGCGAGTGCACCAACAATGGCCGCAGCGGGACGAGCATGTAATCCATGCGGATTTTGCACTACCCAATCAAATGTCCGCTCTTGCTCAAAGCTGTCTGATACTGGCGCTACCTCAGTGGATATTGTTGGCTGATCACCAAGGTGCTCTCGTTTTACGCTTAACGCATTCCGTGCCTCTTCGACTACCGTCGATAAAGGTAGTCCAGCGGCAGCAGCCACCGACGCCGCCATGGTCCCTTCAACAATGGGGGCCGAGATAAGGGTGACATTTTCCCTCACGTGATCATCAATCAGATCCAGAGCCATTTCCGTGCTAAGCAGGGCGCTGCCAAGATCCATCAACACAACAACCCCTTGTTGATCATGTGCCTGCTCAATCGCTTCCATCACAGCAATGGCATCGGTTCCGATCGGGTTCTCTGGGTCATCAATCCCAGCCGCAATCGCAAGCTTGGCTTTGCCTTGCGTCATTTGGGTGGCAAGTTCTGCCACCCCTTCTGCAAGGCGACGACTATGAGATACAACTACAATTCCCACCATCTTAATTACCTGCTATTGCCTGCTGTAGTGCTTTAATCATTAACAAAGAAGAGGTTGCACCGGGATCTTGGTGACCAATACTGCGTTCGCCTAAATAGCTTGCTCGCCCTTTTTTCGCCAACATTTCAATCGTGGCAACCGCACTCGTTTCTGCTAGCTCAACCATTTCATTCAGTAAGTGATCGGCGCTCATGCCATTTTCTAACGACGCCTTCACGCTAACTAAAACGGGTAACCAAACATCACACATGGTTTTATCACCCAGTTCCGCTTTACCACGAGACACCACGCCATCCACACCGCTTTTTAGTGCATCGACCAACTCTTCAAACGTTAGTTGCTCTCGGGTTCCGACAGCAGCAGCCGTGCGAATAAACAGCGTGCCATACAGCGGGCCACTTGCCCCACCGACACTAGAAAGCAAAGTCATGCCCGTATTCTTGAGAATGCTGCCGATATTTTGGTCCGCAAATTGCGGCAGTTTTTCAGCAACTTTTTTAAAGCCTCGGTTCATATTGAGACCATGGTCTGCGTCACCAATATCACGATCAAGGTCGGTCAGAAAATCTTGATTCTCTTGATACGTTTTTGCACATAACTCTAACCAGTGAACGATATGTTGTTTTTCAATTTGCATGTTTGCTCCCCCCTGTTACCACTTGATCGCAGCCGTATCGACAGGAGCATCAAACAGCTCCAACATCTCTTTATCTACTTTCAGCAACGTAATTGAAACGCCTTCCATATCAAGTGACGTACAAAAGTTACCGACCATATTACGCACGATACGGAACCCCGCTTGCTCGCAGTTATGGGCAAGACGGCGGTACACTCCGTAAAGCTCAGAAATTGGCGTTCCGCCCATACCATTCACCATCACAATGTAGTCGTGTTCAGCGGCGAAAGGCTCAATGCTGGATTCCACTTCATCCCATTCACCTTCGTCACGATTCCAAATACGCAATGTGCGCTGATAAGGTGTGTTTTCAGCAACTTCAGCAAACATTTCATCCACTAACGTATCGACGTCGGTGTATTTCACTCGCTTGATACCTGGTTCACCATGGATACCAACACCAAACTCCACTTCATCATCTTCCAGAACAAAAGATGGTTTACCCGCCGCTGGCACAACACAAGCATTAAGCGCCACGCCAAATGAGCGACAGTGATTATTAACGCGACGAGCCAGAGCTTCACATTGCTCCAGCGAATAACCTTTGTTCGCGGCAGCCCCAACTAACTTCTCAACCAATACCGTTCCAGCGACGCCACGGCGACCAGCGGTATACAGGCTGTCTTTGACTGCAACATCGTCATCCACCAACACCGACCCAACTTTGATGCCATCGGTATGAAGGAGCTCCACGGCCGTTTCAAAGTTCAACACGTCTCCGGTGTAGTTTTTAATGATAAATAGCACACCTTCACCAGTATTCACTTGGTTGCCACATTCGTACATTTGATCAGGCGTAGGTGAAGTAAATACCTCACCAGGGCAGGCACCTGTCAGCATGCCTTTACCAATAAAACCTGCGTGCAAAGGTTCATGACCACAGCCACCACCAGAAACCAATGCCACTTGCCCCGGCGTTTCCTCGTGCCACATGTAACGAGGCTCGTAGTTGGCTTTTAGCTCAGGGCGGGACAATGCCAGGCCCTCCATTTGCTGCAATACAACATCATCGACTTGGTTAATTAACTTTTTCATCGTTCTATCTCATTCCATTTATATTTTTATGTAGGGTATGAATTCATCTTAAACAGAGAAAAAGCGTACTCAACAAAAATCAATCCGTTTCATATTGAAACAAAATCTTCGACATTCTTGTTTCAATATGAAACGAAAAACGACAAATTTTCCTGAATAGTGATCGTCGCCATAAAGCATGCTGATGCTTATTACTTCTGACAGTCGGTTTGACACAGAGGTCATAAAAGCATGGAACAAAACCAGAGATATCCTTCACCACTTACCACACCAAACCTAATATAAACCTTATCGCTACAATGGACTTTCATTGCAGTCAAAAACACACATAAAAAAGGTTAAAGGTTTGAATTATGGACAAAATTATTATCAGCCCAAGCAAATACGTCCAAGGTGAACAAGTACTTACATCTATCGCTCACTATGTGAAAACATTAGGTGAACGTCCGTTAGTCATTGCCGATGAGTTCGTCACTAACCTGGTTGGTGATGACGTCAAACAAAGCTTTGCTGACGAAAAGCTTCCACTCACTATGAACATTTTTGGTGGCGAATGTTCGCGCGTTGAGATTGAACGCATCACGGACATTTGTGCCACTCAAAAACATGATGTCATTGTCGGTATTGGTGGTGGTAAAACCTTAGATACAGCTAAGGCCGTTGCGTTTTACACCAAAATTCCTGTCGTGGTGGTTCCTACGATTGCCTCGACTGATGCGCCAACCTCAGCGCTTGCGGTGATATACACACCAGAAGGTGAATTTGCGGAATACTTGATGATCCCTAAAAACCCAGACATGGTCATAATGGATACATCAGTCATCGCCAAAGCCCCTGTTCGCTTACTTGTATCGGGGATGGGCGACGCGCTTTCCACCTACTTTGAAGCTCGTGCCAACATGACCTCTGGTAAGGCAACAATGGCTGGTGGGTTAGCGACGCGTTCAGCACAAGCGCTTGCGAAACTTTGCTATGAAACCTTGCTTGAAGATGGTGTAAAAGCAAAAGCTGCGGTAGAAAATGGTGTGAGCACCAAAGCGGTAGAAAACATTATTGAAGCCAATACATACCTAAGCGGTATCGGTTTTGAAAGCAGTGGTCTAGCAGGCGCTCACGCTATTCATAACGGCCTAACTAAGCTTGAAGAGTGTCATCATCTCTATCATGGTGAGAAAGTCGCGTTCGGCACACTAGTTCAGCTGGTACTAGAAAACGCAGCGATGGAAGAGATTAATACGGTTCTTGCATTCTGCCGCTCTGTAGGTCTACCAACCAACTTATTTGATATGGGCGTTAAAGAGCTTAATCACGCTAAGTTGCGCGAGGTCGCCGAAGCTTCAACGGCCGAGGGAGAAACCATCCACAATATGCCATTCCCAGTGACGGCAGAAAATGTCTACTCTGCTATTCTAACCGCTCATCAACTGGGCCAATAACCCAAATAACTTCAAACGAGTTTGAGTCTCAAAAGGCAAGCCAAGGTTTGCCTTTTATGCTTCAACTGACTTATCACTTCCATTGACACCTGCCGATGGCAACATCATAACAAACCGCGTCTTGTCTTTATCTGATGTTACTTTTATCTGTCCTTCATACGCTTGCACGATAGATTGGGTAATCGACAAACCTAGCCCTGCACCTACGCTACCTACATGTTGGCGAGATTTATCTGCGCGATAAAACCGGTCGAAAAGGTACGGTAAGTTTTGCTCGGCAATGGTGTCACCTTGGTTGCTGACCGATACCGTAACCTGTTCATCAACCTCTTGAACGTCAATCACAATGGTTGAATCAGCATACGCATGACGAATCGCGTTGGAGAGCAAATTGCCCACCGCACGCTCAAACATGTTTTTGTCCATATAGAGCTGACCGTCGCCTGAACTCACGATTCGCACCTCGGCATCTTCGGCCAATATTTCAAAATACGCGACCAAGCGGTCAATTTCCTCCTGCACCGCAAACACTTCGTCATGGCGATGAATGAGCTTGTTTTCAGCCTTGGCAATGTAGAGCAAATCGTTGATGGTTTTCGTGATGCGGTTGAGTTCTTCCAACGTTGAGGCAATCGCATCCTGATACTCTTCAGACGTTCGACACGCACCTAAAATGACCTGATTTTGCGTAGTAATGTTGGTGAGTGGCGTTTTTAACTCATGTGCTATATCAGAAGAAAACTCGCTCAAGCGGCGAAAACCAGTTTGCAACCTATCGAGCATCGCGTTGTGTTTGTTGGCTAACTCGCGCAGTTCTATTGGCAACGAATCGGGGTCGAGACGAATGCCCATCTGCTCTGGTGATATCTGTTGAATGTGCTGATTCAATCCCACAATCGGCTTCAACCCACGTTTTACCATCCAACCGCTCAACGCGGAAGAAATCACAAACGCCAAACCGAGCGCCCAAAACAAAATCCAGTCGAGCTTATCCAAAAACAAAATATGGTGGTTGATACTCATGCCGAGCACCACCTGATACTCCCCAGCTTGAAACGCAAACGCGCGAATATTCAGCGAGTCCTCACTCCATTCGATGGAGCGCTCGTGATTTAAAACTTGAGGTGAGCTAATGCTGTAGGCTCGGTTCTGAGGAATCGTCAGGCTCGAATTCTGATAGACGTTCTGCTTGCCTTCAAACACCCACATGTAGAGCGTGCTGTTATTCGCTTGCTTGAACACATCCTCTGGCGAGCGTTTTAACTCGTTCTCAATGGCATTGAACTTACTGGAAATATAGCTGAAATCTTGCGAATAAAAGTGGCGCTCAATGGCGTACTGTAGGATGAAAGCCAAAGAAAAATAGGTCACAAACGTCATACTAACAAACATCAGCACGAGCTTGTTTTTCATGGAAAAAGGCAGCGAGAACTTAGGCATCACGACTCTCTTCGAGTTTGTAGCCCATCCCTCTGACAGTGTGAATCAGTGGTCTATCGAACGGTTTGTCCACTTTGCTACGCAGACGTTTGACCGCCACATCAATCACATTGGTATCGCTATCAAAGTTCATATCCCACACTAACGACGCAATGGTGGTACGTGAAAGTACTTGGCCAGTTTTGCGCATCAACAACTCAAGCAGGGCATATTCTTTGGCGGTAAGCGACATCGACTGCCCCGCGCGCGTGGCAACGCGTTTGATCATATCAAGTTCTAAATCTGCCACACGTAATGTTTGCGGCGATGCGACCACTTGCGCGGCAATATGATGACGAAATACGTTTTGAACACGCGCCAGTAGCTCTGCAAACGCGTAAGGTTTTACCACATAGTCATTGGCACCCAGCTCAAAACCGCGCACGCGATCTTCCACTTGCTCCTTCGCTGTCAGCATGATCACTGGAGTGTGAATCCCACTACTGCGCAATGTATTAAGCACCTGCCAACCATCGAGTTTAGGCAACATAATGTCGAGGAGGATTAAGTCATATTCTTCACTGGTAGCGTGATAAAGCCCATCGACCCCATCATGCACCAAATCCACCACATACCCAGATTCAATCAAACCTTTTTGCAGATATTCTCCGGCTTTGTGCTCATCTTCGACGATCAATATTTTCAAGTTCACTTACCTAGTGTGTTAGCGGGAGGATGAAATCCCAGTATAAAGATCGAAAAAGAGTATGATGTGAACCACACCATACTCTTCCCGATTGGCAAACCATTATCGATTGTTATCGCGTTCGGCATAATGCACTTTGACATTCACTTTGCCCAAATATTCCAACTGACCATCTTCATTCATGCGTTCTTGCACGGTCACGAAGCCACCATCTTTTAAATGCGTACTGCGAGACTTCACATTAAACGTCAGGATATTGAGCTCTTTATTCAGTTCACGAGCCGACATGGTTTTAAGTGAATTGAGTTCAGACAGTGCCTGTTGATAAGCCTCATCTGACGTTGCTGTCGGCGTAACTGAGATGGTTTTCATCTCTTCGCGGCTCACGTAGTTGCCACCAGTGAAAAGTGGTTGAGCGAATGCAGATGCGCTAGTCATTGCCATTACCGTTACAAAAAGAGCAGTTTTGATTGCGTTCATGTTGTTAACCTTTGAGTGCTTGTTTTCAATGAGGTCATTATTGAACACCGCCTCTGACACCACCCTTTCAACAAAATGACATTTTTGTCATGAAAGTAACCTACTGGCGAAGGCTCTTGAGCGTTCCATTACGCTTAGAATAAGACAAAAAAAGCGGCACATACTCTCGCATGTGCCGCTTGGGATTTTTGCTGTTAAGCGTAATTACTCAACCGTTACCGCTTTCGCTAGGTTACGTGGTTGGTCTACGTCCGTACCTTTGATCAGTGCTACGTAGTAAGACAGCAACTGCATTGGGATGGTGTAGTAGATCGCCGCCGTGATTTCACTAACGTGAGGCATCGTGATGATCTTCATTGTTTCATCGCCTTCGAAGCCTGCGTCTGCATCTGCGAATACGTATAGAAGGCCGCCACGTGCACGTACTTCTTCAACGTTTGATTTTAGCTTTTCAAGTAGGTCGTTACTTGGTGCAACCACAACAACAGGCATGTCAGCGTCAATCAGCGCTAGAGGACCATGTTTCAGTTCACCCGCCGCGTAAGCTTCTGCGTGGATGTAAGAGATCTCTTTCAATTTTAGAGACGCTTCCATCGCGATTGGATAGAATTCACCACGACCTAGGAACAGTGTGTGGTGCTTGTCTGCGAAATCCGTCGCTAGTGCTTCAATGTCTTTCTCGAAAGAAAGTGCCGCGTTGATTTGCTTAGGAAGTGCGTGTAGCGCTTCAACAATCTCTTTTTCTTTCTCTTTGCTAACGCGACCTTGCTCTTTACCTAACGCCGTAACCAGCATCAATAGTGCAGAAAGCTGAGTCGTGAACGCTTTGGTTGAAGCGACACCGATTTCAACACCAGCGCGAGTCATGAACGCAAAATCTGATTCACGAACCAAAGAAGAACCTGCTACGTTACAAATGGTCATCGCCGCCATGTAACCTTTTTCTTTCGCAAGACGAAGTGCTGCTAGCGTATCGGCGGTTTCACCAGACTGAGACAACGTGATCAATAGGCTGTTTGGACGCGTCACAAACTTGCGGTAACGGAATTCAGACGCAATTTCTACATCACAGCTCACGCCAGCAATGTCTTCAAACCAGTAACGTGCTGTCATGCCCGCGTTGTAAGACGTACCACACGCAACGATTTGTACGTGTTCTACTTTGCTTAGAATGTCTGCCGCGTGCACACCGATCGCGTCTGTCACAACAGAATCTGCCGTGATACGGCCTTCCATTGTGTTGATCAACGCTTTAGGTTGCTCATAGATTTCTTTTTGCATGAAGTGGCGGTATTGGCCTTTATCGCCAGCATCATGTTCTGCGTTAGATTCTACGATTTCACGCTCAACCAGCTCGCCCGTTGCGTCAAAGACAGTAACTTCACGGCGAGTGATTTCTGCCACATCACCTTCTTCTAGGTACATGAAACGGCGCGTTACATTCAGTAGCGCAAGTTGGTCAGAAGCCAGGAAGTTCTCACCCACACCAAAACCAATTACGATCGGGCTGCCTGAACGTGCAACTACGATGCGCGAAGGATCTTTACGATCAAGTGCTACCGTACCGTAGGCACCTTCCAGTTGTTTTGCTGTTTTTTGTACTGCTTCTAGTAGCGTTTCTGAAGTGCGAAGTTCCCACTCAACCATGTGTGCGATAACTTCTGTATCCGTTTGAGATTCAAACACGTAACCACGAGATTGAAGCAATTCACGAAGCTCTTCGTGGTTTTCGATAATACCGTTATGTACAACAGCAATATCGCCAGACATATGTGGATGTGCATTAACTTCAGATGGTTCACCGTGCGTCGCCCAGCGAGTGTGTGCAATACCCGTTCCGCCGATCACTTTTGCTTCTTCTACTGCATCAGCCAGTTCTTGCACTTTACCCAAGCGACGAACGCGCGTTAGGTTTGACTCGCCATCAACAACAGCAACGCCAGCTGAGTCGTAACCGCGGTACTCTAAGCGGCGTAGACCTTCAACCAAAATTTCTGCAACATCTCGTTGTGCTACTGCACCTACGATTCCACACATGTGTTTATCTCCGTTTGTAGTTTGGTTCTTCCCTAGCCATGTTTCAGATAGAGACAGCAAGCAAAGGCCTGTATCAGAGGGAAGTGAAATATGAAACTGATTACATTATTAGATTAGGCGCAAATAACTTTCACGCCATGTTGTTCAATCTGTATTTTGTGTTCTTGCTGAATATCAGCATCCGTCACTAGCACATCAATTTGATGCCAAGCGAGCTCTAAATTCGGGATCTTACGACCGATTTTTTCCGATTCGATCATGACGATCACTTCGCGCGACACTTCCGCCATTACCTTACTCAAACCAACCAATTCATTAAATGTTGTGGTGCCGCGTTCGAGATCGATGCCATCCGCACCGATAAATAGCTGGTCAAAATCGTAAGCTCGTAATACAGATTCGGCTACTTTGCCTTGAAAAGATTCTGAGTGCGTATCCCAAGTCCCGCCAGTCATCAGCAGTGTTGGTTCGCTCTCTAATTCATTAAGGGCGTTAGCAACATGCAACGAGTTGGTCATGACAACTAAGCCACGTTTGTCATTCAACTGTTGAATCAACGCAGCCGTCGTACTGCCACTGTCGATCACGATGCGATTATGGTCTCGAATCAGTGATGCCGCTGCTTTTGCCAAGTTTAGCTTTCGAGTCGAAACATTAGCGCTCAATTCTTCGTGAATGACTTCTGTTGGGATAGCAATCGCACCGCCGTAGCGGCGTAGAAGTTGGCCATTTTTCTCTAAAGAAGCTAAATCCTTTCTAATCGTGACCTCTGAGGTTTCGAATTTCTGAGCGAGTTCGTCAACGCTGACTTCTCCTAGCTCAGAAACCAAGTTAGAAATGGCGTGTCTTCTTAGTTGAGTGTTTCGTTTCGACATTTACGTTTTGAACTTAAGTTTCGATGTGAAACTTATTATAGTCAAACCGAAACTTTTAAGTCCATTTATTTCGATCCAAAAAATTAATATTTCTCGATAAAACCTTGTCCTAAGACAATTCTTAAACAGTGATATTGGATTCATTCAGTGGTAGAATTCGCCACCGAAAAGAAAAAAAATTACAGAATTGAAGGCTATTTTTTTGCAACTTTCTGCATATAAAGTGGGATTAGTCACAAAAAGGTAACCAAAATCGCCGATCTTTTAGTCATAAAATGACTAAACTTGGTGAAAGACTTTCAGAATCTGAAGTACTGATAATGAGGCGAAAAATCGGTGGGTGACAGGCACTAAATGTCATCAATAACGCCCTAACTTCAGAGTAAACAACCGACTTTCAAATTGTAACTATACTTACCGGAGAGTATCTTCCATGAAAAAGACCAAAATCGTATGTACGATTGGCCCTAAAACTGAATCTGTAGAGAAGCTAACTGAGCTAGTGAACGCAGGCATGAACGTAATGCGTCTTAACTTCTCTCACGGTGACTACGAAGAACACGGCACTCGTATCGCGAACTTCCGTAAAGTAATGGAAGCTACTGGCAAACCACTAGCAATTCTTCTAGATACTAAAGGTCCAGAAATTCGCACTATTAAGCTAGAAGGCGGTAACGACGTTGATCTAGTAGCTGGTCAAGAATTCACTTTCACAACTGACACTTCAGTTGTAGGTAACAAAGATAAAGTTGCAGTAACTTACGCAGGTTTCGCAGCAGACCTAAACGTAGGTAACACTATCCTAGTCGACGACGGTCTAATCGAGATGGAAGTTATCTCTAAGACTGAAACAGAAGTTAAATGTAAAGTACTTAACAACGGTGCACTAGGCGAGAACAAAGGTGTTAACCTTCCTGGCGTTTCTGTAAACCTACCTGCTCTATCTGAAAAAGATAAGAACGACCTTAAATTCGGTTGTGAGCAAGGCGTTGACTTCGTAGCTGCTTCTTTCATCCGTAAAGCTTCTGACGTTCAAGAAATCCGTGAAGTTCTAGCGGCAAACGGCGGCGAGAACATCCACATCATCTCTAAGATCGAAAACCAAGAAGGTGTTGATAACTTCGACGAGATCCTAGAGCTTTCTGACGGTATCATGGTTGCTCGTGGTGACCTAGGTGTTGAAATCCCAGCTGAAGAAGTAATCTTCGCTCAGAAAATGATGATCGAGAAGTGTAACCGTGCACGTAAGATGGTTATCACTGCAACTCAGATGCTTGATTCTATGATCAACAACCCACGTCCTACTCGTGCGGAAGCAGGCGACGTTGCTAACGCGGTAATGGACGGTACTGACGCAGTAATGCTTTCTGGTGAAACGGCTAAAGGTAAGTACCCTGTTGAAGCGGTAACTATCATGGCTCAAATCGCGAACCGTACTGATTCAGCGCTAAAAGCTGAGCTAGGTTCTCGTCTAGACAGCCCACGTCTTCGCATCACTGAAGCAGTATGTAAAGGCGCGGTAGACACAGCTG
This sequence comes from Vibrio sp. Y10_XG_PY6, assembly GCF_024181795.1. NCBI lineage: Bacteria > Pseudomonadati > Pseudomonadota > Gammaproteobacteria > Vibrionales > Vibrionaceae > Vibrio > Vibrio sp. Y10_XG_PY6. Next base: position 333,616 of record NZ_JAMZAQ010000003.1, on the reverse strand, counting down.
AAAAACTGGCTGCTCCACTTATCGTAGTTGCAACTGAAGGTGGTAAATCTGCACGTTCAGTACGTAAATACTTCCCAACTGCAAACATCCTAGCACTAACAACGAACAAGAAAACAGCAGCACAACTTGTTCTAACTAAAGGTGTGACGCCAGTTGTTGTTGATTCTATCGAAAGCACTGACGCATTCTACGTAGCAGGTAAAGAGCTTGCTCTAGAATCTGGTCTAGGTAACAAAGGCGACATCGTAGTGATGGTTTCTGGTGCTCTAGTCGCTTCAGGTACTACGAACACAGCTTCTGTACACGTACTATAAGACTGAACTTTTCATACTTCAGTTGATTGATAAAGAGGGCTTATGCCCTCTTTTTTTATATGGCTTTCTTGCTCTAATAATAGCCTAACTGTATCATTCACCATGCGCAGAATTGCGTACTGTTTAATTTTGTCGTCACGATTAAAATTTCTATGAGGTGTATGTGTCCAGTCCCACTCTTACCGACAAAGTATCAAAAATGATCCGTCAGGATATTCTCGATGGCGTGCTTAAACCGGGTCAAAAACTCGTGGTTGCGGAACTCAAAGAGAAGTACAACGTAGGAGCGTCACCCATTCGCGAAGCTTTGGTGCAGTTATCGTGGAGCAAATACGTCAAACTCGAGCCGCAAAAAGGCTGCTGGGTTGCACCTGTATGTAAAGATGAGTTGAATGACTTGTACGAGAGCCTACAAATGGTCTCTGCATGCCTACTAAATAAAGCAATTGTGAGTGGCGATGAAAATTGGGAACTGGACGTCCTAACCGCTTATCACAAGTTATCCCGCTCTAAATCTGGCGAAAGCTTTTGCTGGAAGGAATGGGAAGAACGCCATAATCAGTTTCTTACTGCGCTGTTTGAAGGCGCTGGCTCTGCCAATATGTTTGGTTTTTTCCGCGATCTACTCACGCAAATTAAGCGTTACCAATATTTTGCTATGCAAATGTTAGGTACTGGAAACCCAGGGCACTGTAATATCGATGAACAAGAAATGCTGATGAAGACGTCGTTAGATAAAAAGAGCCAGGATGCTTTAGGTTATCTAGAGCGTTATTTGAGACAGTCAATGCAGTGTATCGAAGCGGCCATCGACAACCAATATCGCATACTGGCTAGCGAATAACGCTGAGGCTAAAATAAGCATAAAAATCGGGGTCTATCCCCGATTTTTTGTTTTTGAAAAAGAGCTAAGCAATATCATCGAAACTATGGCATAGCGATACGCAGTTACGCCCTGCACTTTTGGATTCATACAAGGCAATATCAGCACATTTATAAGTACGCGTGCGATCAGAAGTTAAATCACTATACCCGGCGCTAACGGTAATCGCTCTATCACTGCGCAGTTGAACCGCCACACGTAACCGGTTCAATACAACTTCTGCTTCTTCGAGTGTGGTATGCGGCATGATCACCGCAAACTCCTCACCACCGACGCGAGAAACAAAGTCAGTACTGCGCACCTCTTTAAGAAGAGTCTCAGCGACACTGCAAATCACTTTGTCCCCTTCATCGTGCCCAAGTTCATCGTTAATGCGCTTAAAGTGGTCAATATCAAACAACGCCAAACATGCAGGGGGACTGTCAGGATAACGCTCAATAATCCCGGCATATTGCGCTAATTGCTCTTCAAATTTTCGGCGGTTCCACAAGCCCGTCAAACCATCTTTTTCACTGAGGTTGCGTAGCTTTTCTTCCAGCTCTTTTTGCTCGGAAATATCCACCAGCGACGTGATGTAATAGCCTACTTTACCTGACTTGGTTAAGTTTGCCTGAATGCGCATAATGGCGGTAAATACGTGATTAAACTTGGTTCGACAACGAACCTCACCTTCCCAAACGTGCTCGTTTGCAAGCTTATTCCAAATATTGAGGGTCGACTCGAGATCTTCCGGTAAGAAAATTAGATTATGCGCATTCCAGCCTTGAGTATGCTTGGTTGAATAGCCCATCATGTTTTCAAATTCTTGGTTCACCATAATGATTCGGTGTGACGCATCTGAGATCATCACCGCAGTCATGCCATCAAGTGCAGCCCGAGCTAACTTCGACTCCATACTATGACGTCGATAGTGCAGGGCCAGCGCAGTCGTTGGTAAAGTAAAACCAAACACCAAACTTAATACAAAAAACGCTTCTTGGATTAAGTCATCAATATCTCTCTGAGATCGAGATAGTAACTGCTCATTCGTGAGATCAATCACTAGATGAAGTGGTTCACTAGAAACAAATTGGATCGTGCTATACGCTATCAAATTCGAGCCGTTGTACTCATAGCCCGAAACTTCTGAGATCATCGTGCGCCAAATGTTGGGGTACATCCGGCCAAAATTAAATTGAGAACGAGCTGGGATAATATTGCCGTACAAGCGTGATGACTTAGGACTCGCGATATAAAAGCCATCACTTTTAATTAACTCAATATGAAAATCCCGCACCGGTGAGTAGTTGAGTCGAGAAGATAAATACTCAATATCAACATTAAGAACAAGATACCCTTCGCGTTTCCCATTGAGAGAAATCGGCATCAGAATACGCAATGAAGGGCTATAAGGGTAAACAAGCTCACCATTTTCTCGCTCCAGCTCAATCCCCCACGACGCAATTTCATCATTACCTAAACCTTGCGCGTAATGAAAATAATCCCGCTCTGACTTGTCATGTAATTTGAGGGCGGGTGCAGCGATACCCGTTTTGAAATCGTAATTAATCCGTGCTTTTTCCTGACCGGTAATATCAAGAAAACGAATTTGTTTATATAGCTTTTGGTTGATCGCAACCGAGATCCACATATCTTCTAAGATAGAAAGGTTGACTCGGTTCGGCTGACGTAGATAGTCGTAAAGACTTTGGCTGTGACCGAGAAGATCGCTGATCGTCTCAATTTGATCCTGAATATTGTTGTATTCGCGACCAGTATAAGCCAGTTGGTGTAATGCTTCTTGAGCGGTATTCTCAACGTTACTCTCTAATAACGTCAGATATTTCTGATAATAGTAAACTGCAGTGAGCGCACTAAAAAATAGTGCTGTCGCCAACAATGTGCCGACTCGCTTAGGTATTTTCACGCGTCTACTGCCTATAATGCTTACTAAAACGACAATTATATCATTAATTGTTATTTTCTAAACAAAAAGCCACTTAGATTAAGTGGCTTTTCTATATGCAGTTAGATGGCTAAGGTTTGAGTGCGCGCTCACCTCGGGCAATGCCCACTACCCCACTACGAGCAACTTCGACGACTTCAGTTACTTCAGATATCGCTTGAATGAAGGCATCCAACTTTTCACTCGTGCCCGCAAGTTGTACCGTGTATTGAGCAGCAGTGACATCCACGATCTGGCCACGGAAGATGTCTGCCGTCCGTTTCACTTCTGCTCGCGCAAAACCGCTGGCTTTCACTTTCACCATCATCAGTTCACGTTCGATGTGCTCATACTCGGTGACTTCTTGTACTTTCAGCACATCGATCAATTTGTGTAACTGCTTCTGAATTTGCTCCAACTGCATCTCATCAGACGTCGTGGTAATGTTCATTCGCGACAGCGTTTCATCATCTGTCGGTGATACCGTCAAAGATTCAATGTTGTAACCACGTTGAGAGAACAAGCCAACAACACGAGACAACGCACCCGGTTGGTTTTCCAATAGCAATGAAATAATGTGTCTCATATTAAGTTCTCTCCGTTTTGCTTAGCCACATTTTATCCATACCCTCACCTTTAATTTGCATCGGGTATACGTGTTCGGTTTCGTCTACGTTGATGTCCACAAACACCAGACGATCTTTCATATCCAACGCTTTTTGTAGCCCTTCTTCGAGCTGATCAGGCGTTTCGATACGAATACCGACGTGACCATAAGCTTCTGCAATCGCTGCAAAATCAGGAACAGAACTCATGTAAGAATTAGAGTGACGACCTTGATAAATAATGTCTTGCCATTGTTTTACCATGCCTAGGAATCGGTTGTTCAGGTTGATGATCTTCACTGGAATATCGTATTGCATGGCTGTCGAAAGCTCTTGGATATTCATTTGAATACTGCCATCGCCCGTAACAACCACGACTTCTTCTTGTGGCATGGCAAACTTAACACCCATACCAGCCGGAAGGCCAAATCCCATAGTGCCCAATCCACCCGAGTTGATCCAACGGCGTGGTTTGTTAAATGGGTAGTAAAGTGCTGCAAACATCTGGTGCTGACCCACATCAGAAGCAACATACGCATCACCATTGGTCAGCTTGTGCAAGGTTTCAATCACTTGCTGTGGCTTAATTCGCTCTGGTGACTTCTCATAAGCCAAACAGTTGCGGTCACGCCACACTTGAATGTCATCCCACCACGCGGTAATAGCATCTTGATCATTCCCACCTTCTTGCTCTGCCAGCAGGCCAAGCATTGTTGTAAGCACTTTTTCCGCAGAGCCGACGATAGGTAAATCTACTTTCACGTTTTTCGATATCGATGATGGATCGATATCAATATGCATGACTTTTGCGTTTGGGCAGTATTTTTCAAGGTTGTTCGTCGTGCGATCATCAAAACGCACACCGATACCAAAAATAAGATCCGCTTCATGCATCGCCATATTGGCTTCGTAAGTACCGTGCATACCCAGCATGCCCAGTGAGTTTTTGTGCGTCCCAGGAAATGCGCCTAGTCCCATCAACGTACTGACTACTGGAAGGTTCAGCTTGTCGGAGAGCTCTAAAATATGTTCATGAGCGCCAGAAATCACCGCACCACCACCGATATAAAGCACTGGTTTTTTCGCTTCTAACAGCGATTTAAGGGCTTTTTTAATCTGGCCTTTATGACCCGACGTCGTCGGCTTGTAAGAACGCATAGAAAGGGTTTCTGGGTATTGGTAAGGCAGTTTGATTTGCGGATTCATTACATCTTTCGGCAAGTCAATCACTACTGGACCAGGTCGACCTGTGGTCGCGATATAAAACGCTTTCTTGATCGTTTCAGGAATATCTTCCGCTTTTTTCACTAAAAAGCTGTGTTTGACCACTGGGCGAGAGACACCAACGATGTCACATTCTTGGAAAGCATCATTACCAATTAGGCTATTAGGTACGTTACCCGAGATAACGATCATTGGGATGGAATCCATATAAGCCGTGGCAATACCAGTAATGGTATTGGTCGCGCCCGGACCTGAACATACCAGTACGACACCCGGTTTACCGGTAGCGCGAGCGTAACCATCTGCCATATGAGTGGCGGCTTGCTCATGCCTTACAAGTACGTGTTTGATTTGATCGGTTTTGGCATGCAGTGCATCGTAGATATCCAAAACAGAGCCACCTGGGTAGCCAAAGATCTGCTCTACGTGCTCTTCTATCAGAGATTGAACCACCATCTCTGCGCCTGACAACATTGCTGTCATAATTGCTCTCCTTAGCCAGTTTCCTCACCGTAAGGTCAACGGATTGGTCTGGTTTTACATAGTCTAGGTCTTATTCGTAGCCTAATCGAAATACTTCCACGTTTTCGGCTATGTCTTGCGTTCGTCATAACATCCCGCAAGGTTACCCAACAAATGTAACGTTTTATTATCAACGGGTCTAATGAGAGGTTGGTCTACTTTTTAAACAAGATGCTAGTAATTAGAATGTTAGTAGGAATAGCAGCCACACATACCTTATTTCACAGTACAACCTAAAAATTTAACGTTTAAAAAAAGAACATTATTTCAGAACCTTTTAAGTATAGGGTGCTAAATAGCTGTATTTGGTGAGCAAAATAGAAAGAATCAACACAAACAAAAATCCCCAGTAATGCGCAATATCATCACTGGGGATTTTTTCATCAATATAAAATCTAAGTCAGCTTAAGTTACTTTTTCTCTGACTTTTCCTTATACATTTCTTCAATTTCATCTTGGTATTTGTCATTGATGACTTTACGACGCAGTTTTTGAGTTGGCGTTAACTCACCATCATCCATAGAGAAAGCTCTTGGTAACAGTTTAAACTTCTTCACCTGTTCAAACTTTGCCAACTCTTTTTGGAGATCGTTAACACGCTTTTCAAGCATTTCGACCACTTGGTGATGCTTAATCAATTCAACGCGATCGTGATACTTGATATTCAGCTCTTTCGCATACTCTTCAAGAGAATCAAAACACGGCACAATCAGCGCCGAGACAAACTTACGCGTGTCCGCGATAACCGCGATTTGCTCGATGAAGTGGTCTTTACCAATCGCACCTTCAATCATTTGTGGAGCGATGTATTTACCACCTGAAGTTTTCATCAACTCTTTGATACGATCAGTGATGAACAGGTTGCCATTTTCATCAATGTAACCCGCATCGCCAGTTTTTAGGAAACCGTGCTCGTCAAAGGTCTTTTCGGTCTCTTCTGGCATTTTGTAATAGCCACGCATCACCATTGGACCACGCACGAGAATCTCGTTGTTCTCACCGATCTTCACTTGCGCGCCAGGCATCGACATACCAATAGAGTCTGGATTAAAGCACTTATCATCCCAACACGATACTGTCGCCGTGGTTTCAGTCATGCCGTAACCTAACTTCACATTGATACCAATCGCGTGGAAGAATCGGCCTATGGTTTCATCTAACTTTGCACCGCCACACGGCATAAAGTTGATTTGTCCACCAAGTAACGCACGCAGCTTGCTCAGAACCAATTTATCCGCCAGGGCATATGACTTGCGCAGCATGAGAGATGGCTGACGTTTTTCTTGATGACAAGCGGCCATTTTTGCGCCCATGTTCACAGCCCAAGTAAACATGATCTTGCGATGAATTGGCGCGCGAGACACTTTCTCGTGAATCGCAGAGAAGATCTTCTCATAGAAACGCGGCACGGCACACATCACGGTAGGTTGCACTTGGCTCAGTGCATCACGTACCTGCATGGTGTCTTGCAAATAGCAGTTGGTCGCCCCTTTGTACAACACATAAAAGGTCCAAGCGCGTTCAAATACGTGTGACAGCGGAAGGAAACACAGTGACACATCACTTTGAGAAAGGCTCAAGCGTTGATCGTGCCCTTCCAATTGCGCCGCAATGTTTGCGTAATCTAGCATTACACCTTTCGGTTGACCTGTGGTACCAGAGGTGTAAATCAGCGTGAGTAGATCATCTTCCTTTGCTTGCTCTAAACGTGCGTCCAATTCAACTTGGTATGTAGTATCGCCTTTGGCGACAAATGCTTGCCAAGAGATAACGAAATCATGCTCGCCAAGTTCGATATCATCAGACATTGCAACAATGAGCTCTAACTGCTCGCACTGGTCGAAAATGCTCACTGCTGCGTCAAATTGTGGCTGCTCACCAACAAACAGCACTTTGACGTCTGCGTTGTCAATGATGTACGCCGACTGAGCGGCGGTATTGGTTGGGTAAATAGGTACTGTTACGCCGCGTAGTTGTAGCGCTGCAATATCAGCAATCGTCCATTGCGGCATGTTGTTCGAGAAAATGCCGATTTTATCTTGGACTCCTAATCCCTGAGCCAAAAGTGCAAGTGATAAAGCATCAACTTGCTGACCAAATTGCGTCCACGTAATACCTTGCCACTCCTCACCCACTTTATGCTTGAGTGCAACGCGTGTACCACCGTTCGCAATTTGTTCACGAATACGTTTAACGATATGAAAATCTAACTTGGCCATTCTTTTACTTACCTTTTGGCTTACAGGCGTAAGCTAATTGAGCGAACAAGTGTACTCACGGCTTGCTAAAACGCAACTGACCAGTATCAAACTTATCACTAATAAGAGACAACTATCACTTATACGTCGCGAACGTACCTCAAATTGCTGAATGATTACTCTATTTAACTTACTGTTTCGATTGTTGATTACGAAAACAAAAAGCCCCGAGAGACAAAAATCGCTCGGGGACCAATGAATTGTAAAAATTGATGATTACCAATATGGTCTAATCGAGAAGACCAAACGTCATCTTATTTTGCGGCAACGACTTCACCACAAGTGATCATCAGTTGATCGCGCAGCCAAATGTGGCCTTTATCTTTTTCACTTGATTCATGCCAGCTTAAGAATCCGCTGATTTCTTTGTTCGCAAATGGGAAATCAAGAATTTGCAGTTGATCGCTGTTTACCGCATTTTCCGCCATCCAACGTGGTGCAATAGTCACAAGCTCAGATTGACCCACCACGTATAGTAGGTTGCTTAAACTAGAACCTTCATACGCCGCTTGGCAATCCAGTTCACGGTACGCTTGCTCTGAGAAACTACGTTGGCCATGCACTTTCGATAACTTCGCATGCTTTTCGTTAAGCAGTTGCTCAGCCGTCACACCACCTTGAATGCGTGGGTGGGTTTTTGATGCGATAACCACTAATTCATCTTTGAAGATTTCAGTACTTGAGAAACCTTGCTCATCAAAACGAGCGTAGTCGATCACGAAATCAATTTCTTGGTAGCGCATACGCTCAGACAACAAACGGTCAAATTCTGCATCTAGGTGAAGCTGAACGTTTGGTGCTTGTTGATTCACTTTTGCCATGATCTTCGGAGCAAAACGCATGTCACAAGGGCTGCAAATCGCAAGCTTGAATAAGCGAGTCGAAGATTCTGGTTGGAATACAGAGCTAGGAAGTTCATTGCGAATCAGCTGTAGTGCTTGGCGAATAGGACCAAACAGTTGACGTGCTCGTTGCGTAGGCTGAATACCACGACCTTGGCGCATGAATAGCTCGTCGTTAAACATCACTTTTAAGCGTGCCACGGCGTTACTTACCGCCGGTTGAGACATGCCTAGGTTATGTGCTGCACGAGTAATATTTTGCTCTTGCATTACAGCATCAAATACAGTCAGTAGGTTTAAATCTACACCACGCAAAGTGCTTTCCATACGGTAGCTAGCAATTGCGCTCATCGCGTCTTTCTTCTCTAACATTGAGTGCGCCTCTTTTGTAATCGTCAACTTTGTTCATTAAATTCATAACGAATAGAATCCCATCTCGCACAAAAGACGGCGGCTGGATTCGAATCATTTTACGAATAGATAACCTAACTTTTTATTATATTTATCGTCCGGATACTTCCGGCTCGAACTGTACTATCAACTAATCGATTGCGGTTTCGCAACTAGATTGATATTTAATCAGTAAATTTTAGCCAATTAGGTATTTATTCTTTAAATAACAAAAGCTTGATAAAAACATAAAAAACTATAAAACACGTAAAAATGCATTCTTTGAGGACGTATTTAGCAAATTGATAGGACAGGCGGTTAACACAAGCATGCATTTAGCTCGGTTATTGGTTGGGATAGGAACAACATATAGCAGCTATATCTCTGATTGAATTTTGCACTTATCAGTCAAATTATCAGCAAATACACACTGAATAGAAATGAGAGAGGAAGAATAAAAATGCAGCCTTCCAAACAGAAAGGCTGCAACAAAATCGTGTCAAAAATGGAAGGAACAATGTACTTAGAACAACGTACTTAAATGTTCGACACGTAACTTGGAAAATCAACCTGCTCCCACAGCTGTCTGGATAACTCTGCTTTTGAATCCCATGCACCTTGCAGTACCCAATGAACAATAGCCTGAGCAACATCTGGGTATTTCACACTTTCGGCTTGTTGCTCCTTTAGCCACTGGCGTACTGCGGAAATGTCTAAGCTCTCCATCGACATCGCAAGCCCTAAATCTTCTAAGGTCGCAACATTGCTCTGCTGCTCGAATTGACCCGCGAGTGGCTTTAGTAACAATTTTTTCCCCAAAGACAAGGCTTCTGAAGGAAGCTCAAACCCACCATTAGCAATGACACCACTACAGCGATGCAAATGATGCTGGAAGTTGCTGTGGCATAAAGGGCGCAGTTCTATGTTTTCCACCTGCTCACATTCGATCACATCCGGGTGATAACAGATAAACGCTTGTTGATTAAAGTGGAACAATAAGTCCGAGATATCTTCAATCGATTCGAACGGTAGATACACCAACACGAAGTCGTCGTTTTCTGCTTGGCTATCGACGGTATGCACTATCGGTGGTAACAAAGGTTGATCAAAATGATGCCAATGCAAACCAAGGTGGTGTTGAGAAGGCGCAAAGTATTCAATGACGGATTTATCTAACCAACTTGCTCCCTTTAGTGGCACCGGATAACGGAAAGCATTTTGGTGGCTGATACCAATAGAAGGCTTATTTTGTTGTCTCGCTGCCCACGCAGTCACAGGTTCGAAGTCATTAATGATAAGATCGTAGGACGACAGATCGAGTTGCTTAACTTCTTTGAAAAACTGCACCAAATTGTTATTCAATGCTGTTTTCGCGTAGTTTACAGAGCCTTTTTCAGTAATAAAGGTGAAGCCTCGGCGAGTCTGGTAATCGCCAAATGCTTCCATTGAAAAGTATTTTTCCGGCGCTCGCCCAGAAAACAAAAAGTCGACCTCAACATCGTGCTCTTTAAACGCATGACTCATCGCCCTTGCGCGTGCAATATGTCCGTTTCCTGTCCCTTGAACACCGTACAAGATTTTCATCAATTAGCCTCCCAACATCGCAATCGCTAATCCACCACAAAGACTGCCAAGCAGTGCACCAATGATGACATCGGTAAAAAAGTGTACACCCAATAAGATTCGCGCGGTTCCGATTAAACTTGCCCAAAAGAATGCAGCAACGCCTAGGCTCGGATAGAAATGGTCAATCAGCGTCGCCATGACAAACGCAGCGGCAGTGTGTCCTGAAGGAAGGCTATAGCGATCTGATGGGGTAATAAAAGCAGGAAGGAGTGCACTGAGTTCTTCAGGGCGACGACGCTTAAAACTGTTTTTCAGCGTCCAATAAATTGGCAACTCGATAGCAAAAGCAAGCAAACCCGCCAGTAAAAACCAGACTCCCTGCTCTTTATCTAAATACCAAGCTAATAAACCTAGCACCAAGTACAGATGTCCGTCACCACTGTGGGAGACTCCTTTACTGATGTTGGCAACTTGCTGATTAAAACGGTGCTTAAGACAAACACTAGAGAGCGCTAAATCAAACTTAGCAATGGTTGCAATTGGCTGTGTAATTGTCTCTATGGTTCGCATGTGGCCTTTCCTTACTTTGACAACGCCGTTGTGTGAAAAGTAGGAGGTTTAGGTGACAACTGCATGACGGGAGTTTGGACAATTAATGACAAATGCCAAATTAGAGTGTGCCCAATGATCTATTGAGCACAATCGTAGGAGAGAACGATTAAGAAGGGTTTGCTTGCTGCGGTTGAGGCGTATCGATGTACCAGACCTTTCTCTTCTTACGACAGGCGCGCAAAGAGCCCATCGTCATGTCGCCATCTTTTGTTAGCTCGTAGCTAAGGGAGCGGCAAGTGTAATTTCCTGACAGTTCATGCTCGATGCCCGTTTGCTCAGTTGTGCTCGAAGCAGACTCTAAAAGAGGATTAGGCTGTGTCGATAGAATGTCACGATTTACCACATTGCTGCGCGCATAATCCTTATGGACATAACCTTTTATCACGCCTTTCTGTTCAACGAGAAACCAAGGTTGATCCACCACTTTTGCCAACACATTAAAAACTTCCCCTTTCGATAACACGCCAAGCTTTTCTCCTTCTAGGCTCGGCTTGGATCGCAGGTTTAATGTGGTCTTAGAGCGATAGGAGACATCCATAAACTCAACGGGGTTTGAGGTATCCACACCGTCAGCTGTTGGTCGGAAGACTTCCGCTTGTTGTTTCTCACTAGGTTGCACTCGGATCTTCCACCACGAATAGGTTTCCGGATCTTTGCCTTTAAATTTATCTCGACTGTCCGACTCAAGAGCAACGAGCATTTGATTCAAAAACGACTCACGTCCCTCGTAGCTCAAGAATCGATCCATTTGATCATTAATCACCATGACACTCTGAGAGTGATCATTAATAGCAACAGGGGAAATCTCTGCCATATAGGTTTGAGATTGAAACAGCTGACAACCCGATAAGCTGACCAGAGTAAATACTGCGGCTGAACGTCCAAATTGTTTTGCTAACCTCATTATTCCTTAACCCTTCTTTTTACCTAGTGCAACTGCACTACTATAAATGGTCATTCAAAACTTTTGCCAAACAATTCGGGCCTTTGTGTGACAAGTCGCAATCCCAATGTTTGTTTTGGTAATGAAACGTCGCAAACTTGATGAGAACTTGCCTCTTCTAGCACGTTTCTATCGCACCATGCAGTTTCACTTAGCGCATCATTTTTCTCGAGTAAATGAAAAGACTCATCCGATATGAATAAAAAATCGACTTTAGGGTTGACGCGCTCCATGGAGTGCGGTACTAATTTGTTAACTTAATTATGTGGAAAGCTTAACAACTATGTCAGCTCATTTTTCTATTTTGCTTAGCCTCCTCCTGATCGTGACCAGTTCGCGCGGGTAGGCTGTGGAAGAAAAATAACCACACCAATTTCTAAGAACCCGCATGAGAATGCGGGTTTTTTTATATCTAAATACTGGAAGTAAACGATTAACTTGCACGTAAAGTGCAGAAATCAGGAAGGAAGCAAACATGAACGATCAGGTCATTATATTCGACACCACATTGCGTGATGGCGAGCAAGCGTTGTCAGCAAGCTTGACGGTTAAAGAAAAACTGCAAATTGCCTATGCGCTGGAAAGACTCGGCGTTGATGTTATCGAAGCTGGCTTCCCAATCTCTTCACCAGGTGATTTCGAGTCGGTACAAACCATTGCAAAAAACATCAAAAACAGTCGAGTTTGTGCCCTTTCGCGAGCCGTTGCGAAAGATATTGATGCCGCCGCTGAAGCATTAAAAGTGGCCGACCAATTCCGTATTCACACGTTTTTAGCCACTTCCACCATTCACGTAGAAGACAAACTACGCCGCAGCTACGACGATGTACTTGAAATGGCGGTCAACGCCGTTAAACATGCGCGTAACTACACCGATGATGTCGAGTTTTCTTGTGAAGATGCAGGTCGTACTCCTATCGACAACCTATGTCGCATGGTAGAAGCTGCCATCAATGCAGGTGCGAGCACAATCAACATTCCAGATACCGTTGGCTACACAGTACCAAGCGAGTTTGGTGGCATTATTCAAACCCTTTTCAACCGCGTTCCAAACATTGATAAAGCGATCATCTCCGTTCACTGTCACGACGACTTGGGGATGTCAGTTGCCAACTCTATTGCCGCCGTTCAAGCCGGCGCGCGTCAGATAGAAGGCACCATCAATGGCATTGGTGAGCGAGCGGGAAACTGTTCACTTGAAGAGATCGCAATGATCATCAAGACGCGTCAAGAGTTCTTGGGCGTTCACACTGGCATTAAACATGATGAAATTCACCGCACCAGTAAATTGGTGAGCCAGTTATGCAACATGCCAATTCAGAGCAACAAAGCGATTGTGGGCGCGAATGCCTTTAGCCACTCTTCAGGTATCCACCAGGATGGCATGTTAAAGAATAAGAATACCTACGAAATCATGACCCCTGAGTCGATTGGCCTTAAAAACCAAGCACTAAACTTAACCAGCCGTAGTGGCCGCGCAGCCGTGAAGAGCCACATGGACACCATGGGATACAACGAGGACGAGTACAACCTAGACGCTCTATACGCGGACTTCTTGAAACTTGCCGACCGCAAAGGCCAAGTGTTCGATTACGATCTAGAGGCCCTAATGCACTTCTCGAACCTGCGTGAAGAAGATGACTTCTACAAACTGAACTACCTAAGCGTGCAATCGGGCAGCGTAATGGCCACCACCAGCATCAAAATGCAATGTGGCGATGAAGAAATGTGTGAAGCGGCAGTCGGTAATGGCCCAGTTGATGCGCTATACCAATGTATCTACCGCGTGACAGGCTACGACATCGTACTGGATAAATTCGACCTAACCGCGAAAGGCGAAGGTGAAGATGGTTTGGGTCAAGCTGACATCATTGCCAACTACAAAGGTCGTAAATACCACGGTACGGGCGTTTCCACCGATATCGTTGAAGCTTCCGGCCAAGCACTATTGCACGTTATTAATAGCATCCACCGTGCAGACAAAATCGAAGAAATGAAGCAGAAAAAGATTGCGACTGTGTAATAACAACCGAGCTACATGGCTCAGGAAAGAACACGCTCGTTGAAATAATTAAGCTCAAAATTAGAAAACTTAAAGGATTAACATGACAGACAAATCATACAAAATTGCCGTCCTACCCGGTGACGGCATCGGCCCGGAAGTAATGGCGCAAGCACACAAGGTATTGGATGCTATCGAAAAGAAGCACGGTATTGCGTTTGAGCGTGACGAACATGATGTAGGCGGCATCGCGATCGATAATCACGGCTCTCCACTTCCAGAAAGCACAGTAAAAGCGTGTGAAGAGTCTGATGCAGTCCTATTTGGCTCGGTTGGCGGTCCGAAGTGGGAACACTTGCCACCAAATGACCAACCTGAACGCGGTGCCCTACTACCACTACGCAAACACTTCCAACTGTTTTGTAACCTACGCCCAGCGCAAATCCACGCAGGCCTGGAAGCTTTCTCACCACTTCGTGCTGACATCTCAGGCCGTGGTTTTGACATCGTGGTGGTCCGTGAACTGACTGGTGGTATCTATTTCGGTCAACCAAAAGGCCGTGAAGGCGAAGGCGCGACAGAAAAAGCGTTTGATACTGAGGTGTACCACCGCTTTGAGATCGAACGTATTGCAAAAATCGCCTTTGAGTCTGCTCGTCTACGTCGCAAGAAAGTTTGCTCAATCGACAAAGCGAACGTTCTACAAAGTTCAATCCTATGGCGTGAAGTAGTCGAAGAAATCGCGAAAGATTACCCAGATGTCGAGCTATCACACATGTACATCGACAACGCAACCATGCAGCTTATCAAAGACCCAGCACAGTTCGACGTCATGCTGTGTTCAAACATCTTCGGCGACATCATTTCTGATGAGTGCGCAATGATCACTGGCTCAATGGGTATGCTGCCTTCAGCAAGCCTTAACGAAAGTAAGTTCGGTCTGTACGAGCCAGCAGGCGGCAGTGCACCGGATATCGCAGGTAAGAACATCGCTAACCCAGTGGCGCAAATCCTATCTGCGGCACTGATGTTACGTTATAGCCTTGGCGAAGAAGCCGCAGCACAAGACATCGAAGCAGCGGTGTCGAAAGCACTTTCAGCTGGCGAGCTAACAGGCGACCTTGCAGGCAACAACCCGGCACTTACAACATCAGAGATGGGCGATAAGATCGCTGAGTACATCTTAAACTCGTAATACAGAACAGATTCATAATAAATACTAAATCCTCTATCCACCAATGACTTACCTCTAAGTCATTGGTGCTAAAACAAAGCAACAAGGATAACGAGGAAAGGAAGCAAACAATGGGCAAAACACTATACGAAAAAGTCTACGACGCACACGTTGCCGTCGCAGCAGAAGGGGAAAACCCTATCTTGTACATCGACCGTCACTTGGTACATGAAGTGACGTCTCCGCAAGCATTTGACGGCTTGCGTGAAAAAGGTCGCAAAGTGCGTCAGGTCAGCAAAACTTTTGCCACCATGGACCACAACGTTTCGACAACCACTAAAGATATCAACGCATCCGGTGAGATGGCGCGTATCCAGATGGAAACGCTATCAAAAAACTGTGAAGAGTTTGGTGTAACGCTTTACGACATTAACCACAAATACCAAGGTATTGTGCACGTCATGGGCCCAGAGCTTGGTATTACCCTACCGGGCATGACCATTGTTTGTGGTGACTCGCACACGGCTACACACGGTGCATTTGGCTCGCTAGCATTTGGTATTGGTACCTCTGAAGTTGAGCACGTATTAGCAACTCAAACGCTAAAACAAGCGCGTGCTAAAACGATGAAGATCGAAGTGAAAGGCAAAGTGGCTCCGGGCATTACTGCGAAAGACATTGTGCTAGCAATCATCGGTGAAACGACAGCAGCAGGCGGTACAGGCTACGTAGTTGAATTCTGTGGTGAAGCGATCACTGACCTTTCAATGGAAGGTCGCATGACCGTATGTAATATGGCGATTGAGTTAGGTGCAAAAGCCGGTTTGATTGCGCCAGATGAAACTACATTCGAATACATCAAAGGCCGTAAGTTCTCACCTCAAGGTGCGGATTTTGATGCCGCTGTAGAATATTGGAAGACATTAAAAACTGACGATGATGCCCAGTTTGATGCGGTCGTGACACTAAACGCAGCGGATATCAAACCTCAAGTCACTTGGGGTACTAACCCAGGACAAGTTATCGCGGTAGACCAACCAATCCCAGCCCCAGAAAGTTTTGCCGACCCAGTAGAAAAAGCATCGGCAGAAAAAGCTCTGGCTTACATGGGTCTAGAAGCGGGCAAGTCATTGTCGGATTACAACGTCGATAAAGTCTTCGTTGGTTCTTGTACTAACTCACGTATCGAAGACATGCGCGCAGCGGCGGAAGTGGCGAAAGGTCGCAAAGTCGCGTCTCACGTTCAAGCGCTAATCGTTCCTGGCTCTGAGCAAGTAAAGGCGCAGGCGGAAGCAGAAGGCCTAGATGTCATCTTTAAAGAGGCGGGCTTTGAGTGGCGCCTACCAGGTTGCTCGATGTGTCTAGCAATGAACAACGACCGTTTGGGTCCACATGAACGTTGTGCGTCTACTTCAAACCGTAACTTTGAAGGCCGCCAAGGTCGTGATGGCCGTACACACCTAGTGAGCCCTGCGATGGCAGCGGCAGCAGCAATTGCTGGTCACTTTGTAGATATTCGTGAACTAGACTAAGGAGCAAACAAATGTCAGGCTTTAAACAACACACAGGCTTAGTTGTTCCTCTAGATGCAGCGAACGTTGATACTGATGCCATCATTCCAAAGCAGTTCCTACAAAAGGTCTCCCGCCTAGGCTTTGGTAAACACTTGTTCCATGACTGGCGCTTCCTAGACGATGCTGGCGAACAACCAAATCCAGAGTTCGTGATGAACGCACCTCGCTACCAAGGCGCGTCTATCTTGCTGGCTCGTGAAAATTTCGGCTGTGGCTCATCTCGCGAGCACGCACCGTGGGCACTGGCGGATTACGGCATAAAAGCGATGATCGCACCAAGCTTTGCCGATATCTTTTACGGCAACTCGATCAACAACCAAATGGTGCCAGTTCGTTTGACTGAACAAGAAGTGGATGAAATCTTCCAGTTTGTTGAGGCAAATGAAGGTGCAGAAGTCGAGGTCGACCTAGAAGCGAATGTGGTTCGTGCCAACGGCAAAGAGTACAGCTTTGAAATTGATGAGTTCCGTCGTCACTGTTTGTTAAATGGTTTAGACAATATTGGGCTAACGCTTCAACACGAGGACAAAATTGCGGAATACGAAGCGAATATCCCAAGCTTCTTGCGTTAAAACGCATTAGTAAATACACAAATCAAGGGCTGGCAATTGTTGGCCCTTTTAATATTTTAAGTGACTGATTTTATAGCGCTTTACTTACGAAACACCGAACGCCTCTGTTGAAATTCGTCATCCTGAACAGCGGCGAAGGAGCGTGATTCAGGATCGACTGCCAGAATGTACTGTGCAGATTCATACTTTCTTTACTCAAGCGTTTGTGGGGATTAGATTCCTGCTGTCGCTTATGCTCCTCGGAATGACGGAGAATAAAGGCAACTGATTACTGATTACTGATTACTGATTACTGAAAGAAAACAAGCACTCAACAGGTCTACACTATCAACAATATCTCATTCAAAGGTATCTCTATGAAGCGTCTGTTATTGCTATTGTGTGCTCTGGTTTCTTTCTCAGCGTTCGCTGCTCCTAAATCTGACTTGTGGCCGTATTGGCAACAATCGAATCAGGCCAACCAAACACACATTTCGCACCAGGAATGGCAACAACTGTTAGACAATTACTTGGTTGAACAAGGTGAGAATACTTTGTTCCGCTATAGCAAAGTCACGGCTTCCGACAAAGCGAAGTTAAAGCAGTACATCCGACGACTGGTAAAACTCGATCCATTGCAGTACAACCAAGCAGAGCAATACGCCTATTGGGTGAACCTTTACAACGCCATCACGGTAGATCTTATTTTGGATAACTATCCCGTCGAATCCATCACCAAGCTAGGTGGTTTATTTAGCTTTGGGCCTTGGGGAGACGATGTGGTCGTGGTCAACGGGAAGGATCTGACTTTAAACGATATTGAACATCGAATTTTGCGTCCAATTTGGAATGACCCAAGAACGCATTACGCCGTAAATTGTGCAAGTTTGGGATGCCCTAACCTACAAGCTCAAGCATTCACTGCCGAAAACACTGAAGCCTTGCTTGAAAGTGCTGCCAAAGCGTTTATTAACAGCAACAAAGGCGTATCTATCCAAGGAAACACGGCGCAGCTGTCTTCCATTTATGATTGGTTTGCAGCGGACTTTGGTGGAGAAAAACAAGTCTTCAACCACATCGCGAAGTACGCGCCACAGTACAAAGACTTCTCTGGAAAAGTGAAGTACGAATACGATTGGAGTTTGAATCAAACTGACTAATTTATCGTCACCGTTCAGCTTGCAACGCTTTTGGTCACCCGTAACCCAAAAGCTAAAAAGGGCACCAAGTGCCCTTTTCATTTTCTAGATTTTAACAAAATCACTTAAAGCCTTTGACCTTTTTAATCAGATCATAAGCGTTTTGAATCTCTTGAGATTTTTCTTTCGCTACGTTCATCATCTCTGGTGGTAGACCTTTAGCCATCAATTTGTCTGGGTGGTGCTCGTTCATCAGTTTACGATAAGCACGCTTGACGGTTTTACTGTCTGCATCTGAAGACACATCCAGAATTTTGTACGCGTCAGCCAGTTGATCCGCTTGTGAAGCTTGTTGCCAGCTACCACCAGAAGATTGGCCTTGATGCTGACCATGAAAACCACCTTGGCTTTGGAAACGGAATGCGGCTTCTTGCATTTGCAAGCGACGCTCTAGCTGCTCAGAAGAGAAACCCAAACCACGTGCTATTTTGTGTAACACATTTCGTTCACTAGGATGAATCGAGCCATCAGCAAAGGCCGCCGAGATTTGTAGTTCAAGGAAAAATTGCAACAAGTCAAAACGGCCTGCTGTCGAAATTTTCACACGAACAAGAACGTCTTCTAACGGAAAGTCACTGTCTTTACCTTCACGAAACGCATCTTGCGCAGCGCGGCGCTGTTCGCCATGCAAATTCATGCGGTCCATCATTGCAGAAGCAAGTTGGATTTCCTCTTTGGTGACTTGGCCTTTCGCTTTTGCCACATGTCCCATTACCGCAAACGCCGCTTTAAAAAATTCTTCTTGGCGCTGAGCTTGGCTCGGCCCTTTTCCAAAGCCGCCAGTAGAGAACCCGGCTTGACTCAAGCGACGTGCTTTATCGAATTGATGGCCAATAAATAAGCCAAAGAGTAAACCTAGCGGCCCGCCAAGTAACAAGCCAAAAAAGGCACCCAGAATTTTGCCAAAAATATGCATTATGTGTTCTCTATCAATGAATTTTTATCGACGACGGCGGTCTTATAGTGCCGGATGCAACGATTTCCTTTATGATAATGGAATTAGTTTTATTTCGGCTAGGCCATTTCGCCTGCTTATCTTTGCAGCTATTTTGTCGTCATTATGCCACAGTGAATCAATACGCTGGGATAAATGCGACTATAGTTGATTCATTTGGCTATTACGCTAGGGTACAACAAGCCCTATAGCCATCGAGTAGTAGTGACACAGGAAAGTTCAATTCAATGCAACATTTCTCCCGCACATGTTTAGCGGCCTCTATCAGCACCGCCTTGTTTGTACCCACCACTCAAGCTGAAGCGAATATCCATGATAGTGTGCAGGAAATGCCCGCCACAGATCAATGTTTGGTCGATACCAGTGGCGAGGAGGACGCTCTTAATACCCCAGTAGTGGTAGAAGCTGACACCCTGCAAGCCATCAATGGTGACAAAGCTCAGTACTCAGGTAATGTACAAGTCACCCAAGGCCAGAAGAAAATCACCGCAGATAGCGTAACGCTGCACCAACAAGACAACGTCGTGGTTGCCGAAGGCAACGTGACTTTCAATGACGGCCAAGTCAAAGCTCGATCTGATCGTGTTACTAATGACATCAACCAAGACACGTTTTCACTGGAGAACACCGATTATCAGTTCCTTTGCCAACAAGGTCGAGGCACAGCAGCATACATCGCGCGTACAGGTCAGTCGGTTTATGAACTCGAAGATGGTTCAATTACATCATGTCCTCAAGGCGACAATTCATGGCGTTTAGTGGCATCAGGTATTGACGTTGACCAAGATGAAGAGACGGCGACGCTGCACCATCCTCGATTTGAAGTGTTAGACGTTCCTGTTTTCTATGTGCCGTATCTAACCATGCCAATTGGAGATACGCGTAAAACGGGTTTCCTCTTCCCTTCTTTATCGTATGGTTCTAGCGATGGTATGGAAGTCGAGGTGCCATTCTATTGGAACATCGCACCTCAATATGACATGACGCTCACCACGCTCTACATGCAGCAGCGCGGAACAAAACTCGATACTGATTTCCGCTACCTAACGGATGGTTGGGGGAATGGTGAAATCAAAGGCGAATACCTCAATAGCGATCGCAAATATCAAGACGAGTCTCGTTGGGGCTACCAAGTTAAACACGACGGTATTATCAATAAACAGTGGATAGTCAAAGTCGATTACTCAAAAGTGAGTGATATTGACTACTTCCTCGATCTCGACTCCGATATTGGTAACCGTGAAGATGGTCAACTGGTTCAAGAAGGACAAGTACAATATCGTTCTGATTTCTGGGATGCCTCGTTAACCGTTCGCGACTTCCAAATCTTATTGAAAGAAGAGAACCGCCCTTATCGCCTGCTTCCTCAGTTAGACTTGAACTACTACACGCCATTGTGGGGAGATTACCTCAACTTTGACGTGAAGAGCCAAGTCAGCCGCTTCGATACGAGCGATGCTGCGCGACCAAATGCGACCCGTGTTCATATTGAGCCAGGACTTACATTGCCGCTTTCAAATTCATGGGCAACGTGGACAACGGAAGCTCGCGTGCTTTCCACGTACTACTCTCAAGACTTAACGGGTCTGACAGATGTAAATTTGCAAAACCAGTTAGATGACGAAGTTTCTCGTGTTATCCCCGAGTTCCGTACGCATGCGCAACTTTACTTAGAGCGAGACACGAGTTGGATCAAGGGCTACACACAAACACTGGAACCTCAGCTGCAGTACTTGTACGTACCTGAAGAAGATCAAACCAATATCTACAACTACGATACCACCTTGCTACAAACCGACTACTACGGGCTATTCCGCAGTCGTAAGTACAGTGGCATTGATAAAATCGCCTCTGCGAACCAGTTAAGCTACGGTGCGAGTACTCGCTTCTTTGATGATGACTATAAAGAGCGTCTTAACGTTTCATTTGGTCAGATTTACTACTTCGATAAAAAGACCAAACTGAGCAACAGCCCAAATCTTCCGGATGAGACCACCAACTACTCATCATGGGCGATTGAAGCTGATTTCAACTACAACGATTACTTGTTCTATCACGGTGGAATTCAATACGATATCGATTTGAGCTCCATGCAGTTGGCGAACAGTACCTTAGAGTACCAATTTAACGGTGGCTTTATTCAGGGTAACTATCGTTACGTCACGCGTGAATACATCGAAGATACGATCATTCTCGAAAACCTAGACACAATTACTCGTAAAGGCATTTCACAAGCAGGTATTGTAGCGGCCTACGAGTTCAACCCGAACTGGTCTGCAAGTGGTCAATACTACTACGACCTAAATGAAAATGCGGACCTAGAATGGCTAGCGAGCCTGCGTTACCAGTCTGACTGTTGGTACATTGGTGTGACTTACGCCAACCAATTGCTTGGTTGGGAAAACCAAACTATCGGCAGCACTGGCGCATCACCTGAATACGAAAATAACTTTAGCGTTAACTTCGGTATTCAAGGCTTTGCGACCAATCAGCGTGAAGACACTGCAGTCAAAGAACTGGATGGTTCTGACAACGCGATTAAGTACGGCCGCCCATTCTATCTGAACAATTAATCGAAATAGGCGTCTTAAATGAATAAGACGCCTATTCAAAAAATACTGACGGAATTTTAAATGAAAATTTGGAAATCAATCTTATTCACGACCCTACTCTCTTGCGGAGCGGTTGCAGCACCAGTAGAGATCGATAAGGTTGCGGTCATCGTGAACGACGGTGTAATTCTACAAAGCGACATCGAAACAGCGATGAAAACGCTGCAAGCCAACGCACGTCAAAGCGGAAAGAGCTTACCTTCTGCTAGCGTGTTAAAAGAACAAGTTGTTGAAAAGCTGATTATTGACACGTTGCAAGGCCAAGAAGCAGACCGTATCGGTGTGCGTATTGACGATAACCGCTTAAACCAAGCGATTGCGGAGATCGCACGTAATAATGAGCAATCGGTAGAACAACTCGCCGCTTCTGTAGAAAGTGAAGGCTTGAGTTACCCAGAATTCCGCGAACAAATTCGTAAGGAAATCGCCGCTTCAGAAGCCCGTAATGCACTGGTTCGTCGCCGTATTAATATCCTTCCAGCAGAAGTCGACAGCCTTGCTGAGCAACTATCACAAGAAACCAATGCGACCGTTCAATACAAAATTGGACACATTCAACTGCGCTTCTCTGACGATAAAGAAAAATCTGCTGTAGAAGAAGAAGCTAAAGCGCTCGCGAAAAAGCTAAACGAAGGTGCAGACTTTACGGAGATGGCCTACACCTACTCAAAAGGTCCTAAAGCTTTACAAGGTGGTGACTGGGGCTGGATGCGTAAAGAAGAGATGCCAACCATCTTTGCTGATCAGATCAAGATGCAAAACAAAGGCAGCATTATTGGTCCATTCCGTAGTGGTGTTGGCTTCCACATCCTAAAAATAGAGGATGTAAAAGGCCTAGAAACGGTTGCGGTAACGGAAGTAAATGCGCGTCATATCTTGATTAAACCAACCGTGATTCTGAGCGATGAAGGGGCGAAGAAGCAACTGAATGAATTTGTACGCCGCATCAAAGCCGGCGAAGCAACGTTCGCTCAATTGGCAACGCAATACAGCCAAGACCCTGGCTCGGCAGCACAAGACGGTGAGCTAGGTTATCAAACACCAGATCTTTACGTGCCAGAATTTAAACACCAAGTAGAAACTCTGCCTGTTGGCTCAATCAGCGAACCGTTCAAAACCGTTCACGGCTGGCATATCGTTGAAGTGTTGGATCGTCGCCAAGTTGACCGCACTGACTCAGCGATGAAGAATAAGGCTTACCGTATTCTATTTAACCGTAAATTTAATGAAGAAGCGGGCGCATGGATGCAAGAGCTACGCGCAAGTGCGTTTGTTGAAATCGTGGATGACAACAATGACAACTAATACAATTCGTAGAATTGTCGTAACCGCAGGGGAACCTGCGGGTATCGGCCCAGACTTAGTGCTTGCCCTATCGAAGGAAGATTGGGCACACCAAATTGTCGTCTGCGCCGATAAAAAGATGCTGATGGACAGAGCCAAGCAGCTTGGCATTGAAGTCCAACTGTCTGATTACAATCCAGAAGAAGTGCCTAAAGCACAAAAAGCAGGCACGCTTATCGTTGATCATATCCAAATATCGGAACCTGCGGTCGCAGGCGAGCTCAACGAAGCGAATGGTCACTATGTACTAAAAACGCTAGAAAGAGCCGCTTTAGGCTGTATGAATGATGAATTTGATGCTATTGTCACCGGCCCTGTTCATAAGGGGGTGATTAATCGCGCAGGTGTTGCATTCAGTGGTCATACTGAGTTTTTCGCCGAGAAGTCAAAAACGCCGCTAGTCGTCATGATGCTAGCAACGGAAGGACTACGCGTGGCGCTAGTCACAACACATATTCCTTTAGCATATGTGTCCAAAGCGGTCACCGAAGAGCGATTAGAAAAAATCATCGATATTCTTCATAAAGACCTTGTAGAAAAGTTTGCTATCGCCCAACCAAACATTTACGTTTGCGGGCTTAACCCTCATGCTGGTGAAGATGGCTGCTTAGGTCGTGAAGAGATCGAAACCATCACTCCGACACTGGAAAAGATTCGACAAGAAAAAGGTATCAACCTGATCGGCCCTTTGCCGGCAGATACCATTTTCAATGAAAAATATTTAAATGATGCTGATGCTGTTTTAGGCATGTACCACGACCAAGTGTTGCCAGTATTAAAATACAAAGGCTTTGGTCGTTCAGTAAACATTACTCTTGGTCTACCTTTTATTAGAACATCGGTGGATCACGGTACTGCATTAGATCTGGCAGGGACAGGTCAAGCGGATACAGGGAGTTTCCGAACAGCGCTCACGCATGCGATAGATTTGGTAGAGAAGAAACAATGAGAAATGATGTCCATTTAGGACACAAAGCGCGTAAACGTTTTGGTCAAAACTTCCTGAACGATCCATACATTATTGATGGAATCGTATCAGCGATTAACCCAAAACCAGGTCAAAACCTGGTTGAAATTGGTCCTGGTCTTGGTGCAATCACTGAGCCGGTAGGTCGTGAAGTGGATAAATTCACGGTCATCGAATTAGACCGCGATCTGGCAGAACGCCTACGTACTCACCCTGAACTGGCGGATAAGTTGACCATCCATGAGGGTGACGCTATGCGATTTGACTTCACTCAATTGGTGAAGCCAAACAACAAGCTACGCATTTTCGGTAACTTGCCGTACAACATCTCTACACCATTGATGTTCCACCTTTTTGAATTCCATAAAGACATTCAAGACATGCACTTTATGCTGCAAAAAGAAGTGGTAAACCGCTTAGCCGCCGGCCCTGGCAGCAAAGCTTACGGCCGTTTAACGGTAATGGCTCAGTACTACTGTAAAGTGGTACCAGTACTGGAAGTGCCGCCAACGGCATTCGTTCCACCACCGAAAGTGGACTCTGCCGTTGTTCGTTTAGTGCCATATGAAGAGCTACCATGCCCTGCGAAAGATCTGCGTTTGCTGGATCGCGTTTGTCGTGAAGGCTTTAACCAACGTCGTAAAACAGTTCGTAACTGCTACAAATCGTTGTTAAGCACAGAAGTACTAGAAGAGCTAGGTGTTAATCCAAGCATGCGTCCAGAGAACCTGACGCTAGAACAATTCGTCGCGATGGCGAACTGGCTTGCGGATAACCCGCAGCACTAAGAACTCAAACGATAAGCCAAACCCTTGCCGGTTTGGCTTATTATTATTGGGATATTACGTTTCTGAGGAGTGCACATGGACGTCATTCAACCTTGCATCAAAATTCAAGTTCACACCAAATACATCGAAGAACAGTCCAATCCTGAGCTACAACGCTACGTTTTCGCCTATATCATCACCATCAAAAACCTTAGCCAACAAACCGTGCAGTTAGTGAGCCGTCGCTGGTTAATCACAGACTCGAATGGCAAGCAAATGACGGTTGAAGGTGATGGTGTGGTGGGTCAACAACCTTTTATTCCAAGCAATGATGAATACACGTACAGTAGCGGAACCGCGTTAGAAACCCCTGTCGGCGTTATGCAAGGGCACTACAAAATGCTGGATGAAAAAGGACAGGAGTTCATCACCGAAATTGAACCATTTCGTCTTGCTGTTCCAAATGTTTTAAATTAGTAAATTGGAGATTCAGTGGCTACCTATATTGTTGGTGATATTCAAGGCTGTTTTGATGAATTGCAGCGACTACTAGAACAAGTCTCTTTCTCTGCGAAAAAAGACCAACTTTGGCTCGCTGGTGATTTGGTCGCCAGAGGGCCTAAATCACTAGAAACTTTACGCTTTGTGAAGTCGCTTGGCACAAGCGCAACCGTGGTGCTTGGTAATCACGACCTTCACCTGCTCGCCGTTGCTCACGGGATAAAAAAGGTCAAAGATAAAGATAAAACCGCGCCTATTTTCACTGCACCCGATAAAGAAGATCTATTGGCATGGCTAGCTCAGCAACCTCTTATGGCCGAGCATGACGAGTTCGTGATGTGTCACGCTGGGATATCACCGCAGTGGAATCTAAAAACCGCAAGAAAATGTGCCCGCGAAGTTGAACGCATCATCCAAAGTGAAGAGCAGCCTTGGCTCTTAAAAAACATGTACAGCAATCAACCTGATTCCTGGGATGACTCTCTACAGGGTTTGGATCGATACCGTTATATTATCAATGCTTTTACACGGATGCGTTTTTGTTTCCCTGACGGTCGTTTGGATATGGATTGTAAACTACCACCACAACAAATTTCCGGTAACGAACTTATTCCATGGTTTGATGTACCTCAGCGCGTTCACCTCAATAAAACGGTGTTATTTGGTCACTGGGCTGCACTACAAGGCCATGTAGACGAAGAGATCATCGGTCTGGATACTGGCTGTGTTTGGGGCGGAAGCCTAACCATGATCCGTTGGGACGATAAGAAAATCTTTACTCAGGATGCGTTAAGTTAAACACGGAATAATAGTCGATAATCCATCGTAGGGAGAATGCCTGTCACCTAACATCTCCTGTAGGGTCATTCCAGCGAGCCTTAGCGAGACTAGGAATCTAATATCCGCACGCTGCGGGTAGATAGAGATACCTTTGACAACAAAGTACTCGTATAGAAGATCCTGAATCACGCTCCTCCGTCGCTTTCAGGATGATGGCAGGCCGGGATGGCCGCTCGCTGTTATACGAACGGCATTACCGTATTAACTACGCTGTTTTAATCTCGAATTACTTTTCTAACACAGTAAAGCGCATGTTGTAGGCGTTCTTCTCATCCGCTTGATACGTTTCTGAGTAGGTTTCCTTAAATTGATCTCCCCAGTCTGGGAACTGAGTATCACCATCAATCGCGGCTTCAATGTGTGTTACATACAGTTTATTGGCCATCGGCAGACAAGCTGCGTAAATCGCCCCACCACCAATGATCATCACTTCTTCCACGTCACCAGCCACGTCCAAAGCTTGCTCAATCGATGTTACGGTAGTGACGCCTTCGATCTTTAGTGTCTCATCACGGCTGATAACAATATTCAAGCGACCAGGTAAAGGGCGACCAATAGACTCATAGGTTTTGCGTCCCATCACAACCGGTTTTCCCATGGTACAACGCTTAAACCAAGCGAAATCGGCGGGAAGATGCCAAGGCATTTGATTGTCTTTGCCAATGATGCGATTGTAGGCCATCGCGGCAATCATACTAATGATCATGTTAGGTCCTTATACAATAGGTCTGCGGCGATAGAATAACAGCCCTGGAACAGCAAGACCAACAGCTAAACCTGCAATAATAAACATGGCCTTAAGAAAGTTCTCCATACAAGTTGCAACGAGCTCAGGTGAATAACCAATATGGTTGATCTCAACCATGGCTATCATTGCTTTGTAAGCAAACACGCCAGGTACCATCGGGATCAAAGCTGCCACTGTGAACACTTTTGGGTGCGCGAGAAAGCGGCGAGACCAGTACACACCAATCATCCCAACTAGCGTCGCGGCAAAAAAGGTCGCCCATTCAATGGGAATACCAAACTGCATCATCAAATAACGGCTGCCGTGTCCAATCGCGCCGCCAACAGCGCAATACACTAAAGCTCTTTGTGGCACGTTAAAAACCAGTGCAAATCCAACTGCGGGAATCGCAGCGAAAAACATGTCATTCAGCAGTCCAAGCATCAAATCAAACAAACTCATTAGATTGCCCACCCCCAAATTCCAGTAACGCTCATCGCAGCAACGATGCCCAAACACGTCGCCAACGTCAGTAAGCTGGCCATCACAAACCGGGCAATACCCATGTTAATGTGCCCTTTCAGCATGTCTGCCACCGAGTTAATCAACGGGAAACCCGGCACGAGCATTAATACCGACGATGCCATTGCAACGGTGGGCAGATTGCCGATTTGGTAGATTTCAGCTTGCGCAGAAATTAAGGTCGTGACAAAGGCGGTCGCTGCAAAGTTCAGTAACGGATTAAAGTGACGATGACCAATTTCTTGGCGAACGATCATGCCACCAGCTGATGCTAAAAAGGTCATAACAAATACCCCCCAATCGCCACCAGCCAGATGACTGAATGCCGCACATGACAAGCCAATCATAAACACCACCAGCCAGCGGTTATAACGCTCTGGACTGATGGCGTTCAGCTTTTTCTGCGCCATGGTTGCATCGAGCAGCCCACGCTCCATCATGATGCAGATACGTTGAATTTGCGTAATAACGCGCATATTAATGCCACGATCGGCACAACTTCGGGTCGTGGTGATGCAGTGTCCATCCATTACCGTCGTTACAACCAGTGCATTGGCTGATAGCGCAACCGCAACTTCATTAACCCCACAAGCAAGGCCAATACGGCGCATAATATCGCTCACCAGAGTACTTTCAGCACCATGAGCGAGTAGCATTTGCCCGGCTTGGGCAACAAGGCGAGAAATAGATCGTTGAGTGGATACCGCCAACTCTCCAGACGGTATGGTTTCTAGAGTCATAAATAAGTCTAATTCCTTTTAGGGTGTTGCTCATTCATACGCGAGAGGTCCAAACTAGCCCTCAAAAATCACGACGTATCGGCTATTGTGCCGTAAATCACACCATCTAAATATGATTTAGATACAAAAAAAGCCGCAATAAATAATTGCGGCTTAATGAATTATAGACAAACAGGCATTATTTGACGGTTCTGATTAGTCACGAACGTAGACAACGTGACCGTCATCTTCTTCATCGTCCCAGTCATCCCAATCGTCGTCGTCATCTTCAGTGATAACGTCTTTACCCGCCATCGCATCTTTATGGTAGTCATCCCACATGAAGTTAACTTTATCTTCTTCAGCCACCTCTTCCTCTTCGCGAGGTAGATTATCCATAAAGTCAGCCAGTTTGTAACAAAGCTCTTTAGTACCGTTGCGGTTGATCGCCGAGATCTTAAAGTACTCGTCTTCCCAGCCTAGTGCGTCTAAGATTTCTTGGATCTTCTCATTCGCTTCTTCTTCAGGCATTAAATCAACTTTGTTGAATACTAACCAGCGTGGCTTGCTTGCCAGTTTTTCACTGTATTGCTCTAGCTCATCAATGATCGTCAGTGCATTTTGCACCGGATCAGACTGATCAATTGGCATAATATCGATCATGTGCAGCAACACTCGGCAACGCTCTAAGTGCTTCAAGAATCGAATACCAAGACCAGCGCCATCTGCTGCACCTTCGATAAGACCTGGAATGTCTGCAACAACAAAGCTTTTCTCTGGTACGACACTCACTACGCCCAAGCTTGGGATCAACGTCGTGAATGGGTAATCAGCGACTTTTGGTTTTGCTGCTGAGACTGCGCGGATAAAGGTTGATTTACCTGCATTAGGTAGACCAAGCATACCAACGTCAGCAAGAAGCAATAGTTCAAGGCGAATTTCACGTACTTCACCTTTTGTGCCTAATGTTCTTTGACGAGGCGCGCGGTTTACTGAAGATTTGAAACGCGTGTTACCTAGACCGTGCCAACCGCCTTTTGCGATCATCACTTTCTTACCGTGTTCAGCAACTTCTGCCACGATTTCATTTGTGTGGATATCCACTGCGCGCGTACCTACAGGCACGCGAAGAACGATGTCTTTACCACGTTTACCAGTACAGTTACCACCGCGGCCATTCTCACCACGCTCCGCTTCGTAGAAGCGCTGGAAACGATAATCAATCAGAGTGTTAAGGTTTTCATCGGCTTGGATATAAACATCACCACCGTCGCCACCATCACCGCCATCAGGGCCACCTTTAGTGATGAATTTTTCACGCCAGAAACTGACAACGCCGCTACCGCCGTCGCCAGCCTGAACTTTTACTACCGCTTCATCTACGAACTTCATCTTTTACTCCGACTACTTCGTGCGTGGATTAAATCTACTTTGTCATCTGACAATTTTAGCAGATGACAGATCTAAGCTCCCAGCCCACAAAAACGTGGAAACGAGAAACTTCGATATGTCGACTGCCATAAATAAAAAACCCCGCCGATTCGGCAGGGCTTTTGAATTCAGCTTAAAGCTATTAAGTAACTTGGTAAAAACCTAATTACTCAGCTTCGATGCTTACAAACTTACGGTTCTTAGGACCTTTCACTTCGAACTTCACTTTACCTTCAGTAAGAGCGAATAGAGTGTGGTCTTTACCGATACCTACGTTGTTACCAGCGTGGAACTTAGTACCACGTTGACGAACGATGATGTTACCTGCAAGTACAGATTCACCACCGAAACGCTTAACACCTAGACGTTTGCTTTCTGAATCGCGGCCGTTACGAGTAGAACCACCAGCTTTTTTGTGTGCCATTGTTAAACTCTCCTAATAGATTAAGCGTTGATACCAGTGATCTTCACTTCAGTGAACCACTGACGGTGACCCTGTTGCTTACGAGAGTGCTTACGACGACGGAACTTAACGATTTTAACTTTATCGCCACGACCGTGTTGTACAACTTCAGCAACAATTTTGCCGCCCTCTACAAGAGGAGCACCAACTTTGATGTCTTCGCCGTTAGCAACAAGAAGAACTTTATCAAATTCTACAGTTGCACCAGTTTCAACGTCTAATTTCTCTAAACGAAGAGTTTGACCTTCGCTTACACGGTGTTGTTTACCACCAGATTGGAAAACAGCGTACATATTTTACTCCGCTTTTTCCGCACAGCCTTTCTTGAGGGTGTGCGCTAAACTAATCATCAATAGGGCGCAGATTCTACAGAATAGATGCTCCTATGACAAGCCATATTTTGAAAAAATTGGCGAAAAGCTAATCGCCAAAGAAAAGTGCGGCAATCATGCCCTTTAGTAATGTATTAATCAACGTTTTTTAGTGTATTATTCGACAATTATATAAATCGAATAAGCCTTGCAGGGTCTAACTTCAGCCGGATATACGATGGATTTTAAAACTATCCAAGCGCTTACTGCCGATGACATGGCAAAAGTGAATGAAACAATTCAAGCCCAACTTAATTCTGATGTCTCTTTAATCAACCAGCTCGGTTTTTATATCGTGAGTGGTGGAGGCAAACGTCTGAGACCGCTTTTAGCGATACTGTCAGCCCGCGCACTTGGTTACCAAGGCAACGGTCATACCATGGCAGCTGCGTTTATTGAGTTCATCCATACAGCGACTTTGCTGCATGATGACGTGGTCGACGAATCAGACATGCGCCGCGGTAAAGCAACTGCGAATGCTGCATTTGGCAATGCTGCTAGCGTGTTAGTTGGGGACTTTATCTATACTCGCTCATTCCAAATGATGACGGAGCTAGGATCCATGAAGATCCTTAAGCTAATGAGCAACGCCGTAAACGTGATCGCCGAAGGTGAAGTTCAGCAGTTGATGAACTGTAACGATCCTGACACGACAGAAGAAAGCTACATGCAAGTCATCTACTCTAAGACGGCACGCTTATTTGAGTCCGCAACTCAAATTGGCGCAATCTTAAACGATGCTCCTGAGCATGTTGAAATCGCAATGCAAAATTACGGTAAGTATTTGGGTACTGCGTTTCAGCTTATTGATGACGTCATGGATTACACCTCTGATGGCGAAGACATGGGTAAAAATGTGGGGGATGATTTGGCTGAAGGCAAGCCAACTTTACCTCTACTTCACGCTATGCGTAATACCACGCCAGACAATGCCCTCATGATTCGCGAAGCAATTGAGAAGGCCAATGGCATGGATCGCTTAGAAGAAATTCTCGCGGTGATGAAAGAGGCCGGATCTCTGGAATACACGACGCAAAAAGCACTAGAAGAAGCAGACAAAGCAATCGAAGAACTATCAGTATTGCCGGAATCTGAATACAAGCAAGCGCTTATTACTCTGGCTCATGTCGCGGTACAACGCACGAAGTAATTATAGCAACCCATAACGCAAGACTTAAAACAAAAAGGAAGAGCAAGCTCTTCCTTTTTTGTATCTGATACCTAATGCCGTGATAGGCGCTAGTAATATCTGTCACTACCGCCATGCAGTTGTGGGTCATCTTCTATTTCATCAAAGCTAACCGCAATCTGCTGATCAGAGCCTTGTTTCGACAACAGTACCGTCTCTGCTTCACGGTCGACCACCAATATCGTACCTACGCCCTGCTGGCACTCAACAACCATGCCTTTACGGATTCGACTTGCTTCCATCATCTTCTCCTTCACCACGTTGTTTTGATCAAGTAATTTTACGAAGCAGAGAAGCCAAAGATCAAAAAAGCCGATCATTTTGATCGGCTTTCTTCTTATTCGAGCTTTCTAGATTACTTTGCGAATTCAACACCAATATTGATGTCGCCATTTAGTGTTTCTAGCATACCGTCTAGTGCAGACTTTTCGTAGTCGCTGAGTTTGCCGTAGCTTAGTACTTCTTCTACGCCTTCTTTACCCAGTTTCACAGGCTGTGCGAAGTAAGTCGCATGTTCACCGTCGCCTTCAACGTATGCACATTCAACTACGCCTTCTTCACCTTGAAGAGCACGAACTAGAGACAGACCAAAGCGACATGCAGCTTGGCCCATTGATAGTGTTGCACTACCACCACCCGCTTTCGCTTCTACAACTTCGGTACCTGCGTTTTGAATACGTTTCGTTAATGCTTCTACTTCTTCAGCTGTAAACTCAACGCCTTCCACTTGAGACAGTAGAGGTAAGATCGTTACGCCAGAGTGACCACCGATAACAGGTACGCGAATGTCACCTGGATCTTTGCCTTTTAGCTCTGCAACGAATGTTTCTGAACGGATAACATCCAGTGTTGTTACACCGAACAAGCGACGCTTATCGTAAACACCCGCTTTTTTAAGTACTTCGGCGGCAATTGGCACTGTTGTATTTACCGGGTTTGTGATGATACCAACACAAGCTTTCGGACAAACAACCGCAATCTTCTCCGCTAGCGACTTAACGATACCAGCATTTACATTGAATAGATCCGCGCGATCCATACCAGGCTTGCGAGCAACACCTGCAGAAATCAGCACAACATCCGCACCTTCTAGTGCTGGAGTAGGATCTTCACCCGCGTAACCTTTGATAGAAACTGGCGTCGGGATGTGGCTAAGGTCAGCAGCCACACCAGGAGTTACTGGAGCAATATCGTATAGGGCTAAATCAGAACCAGCAGGAAGACGGTTCTTAAGTAGAAGGGCCAGGGCTTGACCGATGCCACCAGCGGCACCAATAACGGCTACTTTCATGTAGTTCTCCTTGAGAGTATTTCTCTTATAAACGTATTCGTAGGGTAGTTTGTAACCAACTTAAATAAAGCTATCGGAATCACAACTTGATTACAATCAATTAACGCTAGCTTTGCGACCTCGCGCAACTCGCTGTTACCGTGCTACAAATGGGGCTTGGATTATTCTTTTATTCTGTTGAAATGACAAGGAATTCAAGAAAACAAAAACAGCCCTACTTCATATAGTTAAAGAATTCCATGTGGTATATAGTTTACAGTGACGTAACTAACATAATACTGGGACTCTTTGGCACCGCATGAATATATATGCGAGAATATGCAAAATTGCTGACCCGTAATAAGAGATTCGTAATGACTATGCGCAATTCAGAAAAACAAGACAACTTAGTCCGCGCCTTTAAAGCCCTATTAAAAGAAGAGAGCTTTGGCTCACAGGGTGAGATTGTTGATGCACTCAAACAACAAGGATTTGAAAGCATTAACCAATCGAAAGTATCACGCATGCTGACTAAATTTGGCGCCGTCCGCACACGCAATGCAAAAATGGAAATGGTTTACTGCCTTCCTGCTGAGCTAGGCGTACCGACTGTAAGCAGCTCTTTGCGTGAACTGGTGCTAGACATTGACCATAACGCGGCATTAGTTGTTATCCATACTGGCCCTGGTGCTGCGCAGTTGATTGCTCGCTTGCTTGACTCACTGGGTAAATCCGAGGGTATTCTTGGTGTTGTTGCAGGTGATGACACTATCTTTATCACTCCAACGATGGCGATTACGACTGAACAGTTGTTCAAATCAGTGTGTGAACTGTTCGAATACACTGGCTAAGTTCTTTCACATTTAGATCAGCTAACTCTTTGTGGGCTATAAAAGAAATCTCATTTTGTAGCCCATGATTTATGTAAATTTTTTGCTTATCCAGACCATTATTTAACCACCTATTTTGTGATTAACATCACGCAATTGATCTTTTTCACTTCGTTCACTTAATACTTATTAAGTGTTTGTTATAAAAAGAATTAAATCACAAATCTAACACTATCCTCCTGCACAAGATTCAGACTTATCAACTATAACATTTAACAATTGGATAATTTTCTGCCAATTTTTTGTTATGATTCGCTCGCTTTTTCAAACGATTGGATTGGAAAAGATGCCGTTTCCAAATAGGAAACTCCAGAAGTGATTTATGGTTATTTCCGGGTAAATAATGAATATAAGGAAGGGAAATTCATGGCATTTAACAAACTTCTCAAAGTAGGCGCTATCGCTGCAGCAGTAATGGGTGCAGGCGCAGTTAACGCTCAAGAGTTTATTACTATCGGTACTGGCTCTGTTACAGGTGTTTACTACCCTACTGGTGGTGCTATCTGTAAATTGGTCAATAAAGGTCGTAAAGAACACAACATTCGTTGTTCAGTAGAATCGACTGGCGGCTCTATTTACAACGTTAACACTATCCGTGCTGGCGAGTTAGATTTTGGTATCGTGCAATCGGATTGGCAGTACCACGGCTACAATGGTACGAGTAAGTTTGCGGAACAAGGCCCGTACAAAAAGCTACGTGCAATGTTCTCTCTTCATACAGAACCTTTCAACATCATTGCTCGTGCAGATTCAGGTATCGAAAACGTTGAAGACCTAAAAGGTAAGCGCGTAAACATCGGTAACCCTGGCTCTGGTGACCGTGCAACCATGGGCGTTGTTATGGAAGCAATGGGCTGGACAAACGACAGCTTCAAATTGGCTTCTGAGCTAAAGGGCTCTGAGCGTTCTCAAGCACTTTGTGACAACAAAATTGACGCATTCATTTACATGGTGGGTCACCCGAACGGTTCAATCAAAGAAGCAACAACATCATGTGATGCTAAGCTAGTTTCTGCAACAGGCCCGAAAATCGATAAGATTGTTGCTGATAACCCATACTACGCCTTTAGCTCAGTGCCAGCTGGCATGTATCGTGGCACAGACAAAGACGTAAACAGCTTTGGTGTTGCAGCAACGATGGTTACAACAGCAGACGTTTCAGACGATGTCGCTTACAACGTTGCAAAAGCCGTGTTTGAAAACTTCGATACGTTCAAACGTCTACACCCTGCGTTTGCAAACCTGAAAAAAGAAGACATGGTGAAAGCGGGTCTATCTATCCCTCTTCACCCAGGTGCAGAAAAATACTACAAAGAAGTGGGTCTACTTAAGTAACTTCCTCAGACTCCAAACTCACAGGCAGGAAAAGATGGTTTTCTGCCTGTTTGAGCATGCAGGTTGTAGCACGTGCTAACTGCATGCTTCATTCGCCAGTTTTCTTCCGAAAATTGCGAGTTCATACCCAAGAAAAACTTAAACGCCGCCTAGCAGAGTCTCCAAAATTCAACACTTTGAGTTCAGGCAGCAAAATACTCGAAAGCAAACTTCGCTCCATTCGCTACACTGATAAAGGCGAAGTGTGGTTCTCGATAAAAATCCGACAGGACCATCAATAATAAGGAAAAAGTACATGGCGACGAATCAAGCTCCGTCACAAGATGTGCAAGAAATGGTGGCTCAGGCAGACACAGGTGCACGTAGCCCCTCGGGAATGCAAGGACGAATCCTTTGGTTTGTTCCTCTGTGTTGGTCACTATTTCAATTATGGTACGCATCTCCGCTACCATTTATTTTTAATTTCGGCGTACTGAACGACACGGAAGCGCGATCAATCCACCTCACTTTCGCGATCTTCTTGGCTTTCACTGCTTATCCAGCGATGAAAAATTCCCCTCGCGATCATATCCCTCTTGTCGATTGGATATTGGCGCTAGCAGGTAGTTTTTCTGCGGCATATATTTACCTTTTTTATACCGAGCTAGCTGGACGTTCCGGTGCACCAACAACGGTAGATATCGTCGTTGCTGTCATCGGTATGGTTCTCCTTTTAGAAGCAACGCGCCGAGCGCTCGGTCCACCATTGATGGTGGTTGCTGCTGTCTTCCTTACTTACACCTTTGCCGGCCCTTACATGCCCGATGTTATCGCGCATAAAGGAGCGAGCTTAAACAAGGCCATGTCTCACTTATGGCTAACAACGGAAGGTGTATT
This sequence comes from Vibrio sp. Y10_XG_PY6, assembly GCF_024181795.1. NCBI lineage: Bacteria > Pseudomonadati > Pseudomonadota > Gammaproteobacteria > Vibrionales > Vibrionaceae > Vibrio > Vibrio sp. Y10_XG_PY6. The sequence goes on along the minus strand of NZ_JAMZAQ010000003.1, from coordinate 297,254 downwards.
CGGTGTCGCATTAGGCGTTTCAACCTCTTTTGTGTTCTTGTTTGTATTGTTTGGCGCCATGCTGGAACGCGCTGGCGCAGGTGCTTACTTCATTAAAGTCGCCTTTTCTTTACTGGGTCATATGAAAGGTGGTCCTGCAAAAGCAGCCGTTGTTGCATCTGGTTTATCCGGGCTTGTTTCTGGCTCTTCAATCGCAAACGTGGTAACCACTGGTACCTTTACCATCCCATTGATGAAACGTGTCGGTTTTCCGGGCACCAAAGCGGGAGCCGTTGAAGTTGCCGCCTCAACCAATGGTCAGTTAACACCACCAATCATGGGCGCAGCGGCATTCTTGATGGTGGAATATGTCGGTATCTCCTACGTTGAGGTGATTAAGGCTGCCCTACTTCCGGCACTTATCTCTTACATCGCTTTGATTTACATCGTTCACCTTGAGGCGTGTAAAGCGGGTATGACAGGTCTTCCTCGTCGCCACAACCCAACGTTAGTGCAAAGTTTGCTTTCCTTTACTGGCACAATCTTAGGACTGTGTGTGATCAGCGCATTGGTTTACTACGGAGTAGGTTGGACGAAAGATGTCTTTGGTGATGCCGCGACACCAATTGTTACGGTTGCCCTGTTAATTGCGTACGTTGGCTTGGTGAAGATCTCAGCAAATCACGTGCAAGATGGCGCAATTGAGATTGATGCAGAGTTAACAGAAGTACCTGATCCTGGCCCAACGGTTAAATCTGGTTTGCACTATCTACTGCCTATCGTTGTATTGGTTTGGTGTCTGACTGTAGAGCGCTTCTCGCCAGGTCTTTCAGCATTCTGGGCAACGGTGTTCATGATTTTCATTTTGCTGACTCAGCGTCCATTGATTGCTCTGTTATCAAAGCAAGGTGACATGATGCAGCAAACCAAAGATGGCTTCGTCGATCTGGCTGAGAGCTTGGTTGCTGGCGCTCGCAATATGATTGGTATCGGCGTTGCAACGGCAGCGGCAGGTACCGTAGTTGGGGTCGTCACCCTAACGGGTATCGGCCTGGTCATGACGGACTTCGTTGAGTTTATCTCTGGCGGTAGCATCATTCTTATGCTGCTGTTTACTGCAATAATCAGCTTGGTTCTTGGGATGGGTCTCCCGACAACGGCGAACTACATCGTCGTCTCTACGTTGATGGCACCGGTTATTGTCACACTAGGTGCAGCACATGGCTTGATCATCCCACTCATTGCGGTGCACTTGTTCGTTTTCTACTTTGGTATTTTGGCCGACGACACCCCACCCGTAGGTCTTGCGGCATTTGCGGCGGCTGCGATTGCTAAATCAGACCCAATTCGTACAGGTATCCAAGGCTTTACTTACGATATTCGAACCGCCATTTTGCCATTCATGTTTGTGTTCAATACCCAGCTACTGTTGATGGGGATAGACTCTTGGTGGCATTTAGCACTCACTGTCATCTCATCGATCATTGCGATGCTGATCTTCTCCGCCGCAACACAAGGATGGTGGTTCACGCGTAACAAGTGGTGGGAAACCGTTCTATTATTAGTACTGACATTTTCGTTTTTCCGTCCTGGTTTTTGGTGGGACATGCTGTATCCAGCGAAAGTTCTTTCTCCTGGCGTTGAGGTAGCTCAAATCACGGAAACGCTAAATGTAGGAGAATCATTGGAGCTACGTGTTGCCGGCGAAAACCTTGAGGGCGACTACATCGAGAAAACGGTTCGTCTTCCATTCGAAGACAGTGCGACAACAGCGGAAGCACGTATTTCGTCTATGGGTCTGATGCTGACCGAAAGCGACAACAAAATGATTGTCGATATGGTCGAGTTTGGTAGCCCGGCAGAGTCTGCAGGTATCGACTTTGATTGGGAGATCAAGTGGGTTATCCAAGATGCAGAACGTCCGATGAAAGAATGGGTATTTGTGCCATGCTTAATGATTTTGCTGGTGCTTGCCATGAACCAAAAACGTCGTGCTCGTAAGGAACAATTGAGCGCATAACCGATTTGGCCCCGAGGACAAGGGGCCTTAGTGAGAGACATTGAATGTACAAACAAATTCTTGTTCCGGTTGATCTAAATGACCAAGGCTTTTCAGACCGAGCGGTTGAACTAGCGGTTTGGCAAGCAAAGCAAGCGAATGCGCAAATCCACCTTCTGACAGTATTACCTGGAATTCACATGTCGATGGTTGCTACATACTTCCCAAAAGATGCAGCAGCCAAAATGAAGCAAGACGTGAAGCAGCAATTAAAAGCTTTCGCCAATAAGCATATTGCTGAAGATGTTGTGTACCAAGTGCATGTTGCTGAGGGCAAAGCCTACGCGACAATTCTTGATTATGCAGAGCGCTTGGGCGCTGATCTCATCATTATGCCAAGTCACAAGCGTTCTAAAATCAATAAAGTAATGCTTGGCTCTGTCGCAAGTAAGGTCGTGGAATATTCTCCAATCAATGTGATGGTCGTGAAACCGCAAGGTTAAACAACTAAAGAAACGAAAAAGGACGCTAACATTAGCGTCCTTTTTATATTGAACAAGTAAGGATTATGCCATTACTGGGTAATCGGTATAACCTTCTGCTCCACCTAAATAAAAGTGCTCAGGTTTTGCCTCATTAAGAGGTGCATTTTTCTTAAATCGCTCAACTAAATCAGGGTTGGCGATAAATGGAACGCCAAATGCGACCACATCAACTTGATTTTCTGCAATTGCCGTTGTCGCTTCTTGTGCACTGTAGCCCACGTTCGCCATTAAGTGACCTTGATAGTTTTCGCGTGCTGGCTTGAGAACATCTGCTTTTTGTACGCCCTTTAGATCCGCACGCATCACGTGCCAATAAGCAAGATCGAAAGCATTAAGTTGCTCGGCTAAATAACGAACCAAGCCAACCGGATCGCTGTCTTTCATGTCATTAAATCCATTTAATGGTGATGTGCGCAGCCCTACTCTTCCAGGTCCCCATACCTCGACCACTTCTTTAACTATCTCAAGTAAGAAACGAGCACGATTTTCGACCGAGCCACCGTACTCATCAGTACGTAAATTCGATCCATCACGAAGAAAGTTATCGATAAGATAACCATTGGCGCCATGTATCTCCACACCATCAAAGCCTGCTTTCTTGGCGTTTTCCGCACCTTGCTTAAACGCCGCCACAATAGAAGCTATCTCATCCACTTCGAGTGCTCGTGGTACTGTATATGCTTGCTTACCTGAAGGGGTATGGACTAGCTCATCACGAATGGCTAGTGCGCTCGCTGCAACAGGCGTTTTCCCATCATTCAGTTCAGGATGACAAGCGCGTCCCGCATGCCAAATTTGCAATACGATCTTACCGCCTCTTTCATGAACCGCATCCGTTACCTTTTTCCAAGCTGCAATTTGTTCTTCGTTATAAATGCCCGGCTCAGCCATGAAAGCAGACGTTCCTTCCATCACCATGGTGCATTCAGCAATGATAAGTCCAGCACTCGCGCGTTGAGCATAGTACTCAACCATAAGGTCATTCGGGATATGATCTGCGCTGGCACGAGCGCGCGTTAAAGGGGCCATAATGGCACGGTTATCTAATGCTAATTGACCGAGTTCGATAGGAGAAAATAAGTCTACAGAGTTGGACATGTTGTTTACCTCAAATGACAATAACTTGATGACTAAGGATGAGGAGCCAGACTATAATCAGATCAATATTGAAACAATATGGATAATTGAAAGTGATTGTTCGAAATTTAGAAACAATTGACTTTAGGACGCTCTCTATCTTTGTCACAAGCTGTCGACTACTGAGCTTAACCAAGTGCGCGCTGGAGTTAAACCTACCAAAATCTACTGTTAGTAAAGCCATAACCAAACTCGAACAACACTTTGAAGCCAAGCTCCTAGAGCGCACGACCCGAAAGTTGGTTATTACCGAAGCTGGTCAAATGGTTTTAGAGCGTGCTACAAGCTTAGTTGAGGAATTTCACTCGATTGGTCAAGACGTTCAGGAAATGGAACAGCAGATCCAAGGTCGGCTTCGCATTGCTGCGCCGCCAGCCTTGGACGCGTATATGGCTGAGCACATCTTTTTACCATTTTTAAAACAATGGCCAAAAGTACAAATTGCGTTAGAAGCATCGAACGATTTTGTTGATCTGTTTTCACACGGTTTTGATATGGCAATTCGAGTCGGCCAGATCGTCGATGATCGACTGATTGCTAAAAAATTGGGTTACACCACCCGAGTATTGGCCGCCAGTCCTGAGTATTTAGCTGAGTGTGGCGTACCTAAAACGCCAGAAGATCTGACAACACACAACTGTTTGAGATATCAGTATGTTTCAGAGATAGGCCCTTGGACGTTGATTTCTCAGGACAACACGGTCAACGTCTCGGTAAGCAGTAACTTCTCTAGCACCACCGTAGAAGCGGTATTAAAAGGCGCGCTCAAAGGATTGGGAATCGCTAACTTACCTATGCAAAACATGACGCAAGAGCTGGAAAATGGCTCCTTAGTCAGAGTTTTACCTCAATGGCACACGGTACCAATGCCCATTTATTTAGTCTATCGTCCTGGCGCAAACCGAACGCGACGAGTACAAGCGATGATTGACCATATCATGAGCCTAAGATCTCAGTTTGAATTTGGTCCTCGACATGGTTTGTGTTGCGGTGAAGCATAACCCCGCCACCATTGAGCATTAGCGTGCGGCTCGGATAAATGCCGCAAGCTTCTCACTAGCATGCTGCTCACTCAATGCAGACATACTATCCGCCGCTTCCACTTTGCCATCAGCCACAAACACAAAGTGGCTGGCAATGGCTTTGGCATCGCTTAAATGGTGCGTGACCATCAATACGGTTATTCCCCGCTCTGCCGCCAGTTTTTTTACCAAGCTCAGCATCTCTTCACGTAAAACCGGATCAAGCGCCGAGAAAGGCTCATCCAACAGCCACATGGGATGAGGCTGAACAAAACAACGCGCCAAGGCAACACGTTGACGCTGCCCTCCAGAAAGGTGCTCAGGCAAACGGTCGAGGTACTCTGCAACGCCAACTTGCTGCGCCGCTTGTTCAATCTGACGCTTTTGGTCTACAGTGAGCTTTAGCCCTGGGTGTAAACCTAAGCCAATGTTGTCACGCACCGACAAGTGAGAAAACAAGTTATGCTCTTGGAATAACATGGAGAAAGGACGCTGATAAGGCTCTTTACGCACAATAGACTCACCATCAACCCGAATGTCACCTTGGTCAGGATGGATAAACCCAGCCACCAACGCCAGCAACGTCGATTTTCCAGCCCCACTTGGTCCCATCAGCGACACTATCTGACCTTGCTCAATCGTTAAGTCAAAACGAAACAGCTCACGTTGGTAGGTGTACTGCACATCATCCAACACTAACATTACGCTCTCTCCTTCGTTTTCAATACTTTCTCAATCAAGGCAAAACAGCCCACACTCAACAACAACAAGGTCACCGATACCACCGCAGCCGCGTCCATCTGATAGCTGCCAAGTAACTGGAACAAATACAGAGGTAAAGTTCGGAACTCTTGTCCACCAAACAACGCGATAGCACTTAAATCGCCAATCGCAAACATAAAGCTGATCGCAAACGCATGTGCGAATGGCTTGCGCAGCGCCTGCCACTCCACCACTTTAAAGCGTTGCCAGCCACGCATGCCTAAGCTGGCACACAGATACTGGTATTGCTGCTCGATGTGCAGCATTGGCTGTGCCAGCGTTTTGATCACGTAAGGCAAAGCCATCAAACCATTTACCAAAATCACAACAAAAAACGCCAAACTAAAAACATCGGTAAATGATCGCAACAGCAAGAATAATCCGGTGCTAATCACCAAACCTGGCGTCACCAAAATAATGGTGCCGATTAGCTCAATCTGATCGGCTCGCGTGTTTTTGTACTGCAAACGCCAACGACGGCTAGTCAACAATATGGACACGCCCGCAGCGACCGCAAGCGCACTGGCTAACCCTGCCACTTTGAGTGAGTTAGATAACGCAGACCAAAAACGTTCATCGGTTAACACCGTCCAAACTTGTTGGTTGATGCCACTCAGTAACACCATCAATAACGGTGGTATCACCAGTAAAAAGGCACCTATGATCCAAAAGCTATCCCAAGCTTTTGACCACCCATGATCCTTCGTTAAATATTGCTGTACCGATGTGCTGCCAGCACTGATAGAAACAGGCTTTGTTAGCTTCTGCACTCCAATCGCAAGCAGTCCACATAACAGCATCTGCCACAGTGCCAATAACGCCCCAGCTTGTAAATCAAAATCAAACTTAATCGCTTGGTAAATTGCCAATTCAATGGTGGTGGATTTTGGCCCGCCCCCCAGCGCCATTACAGTGGCAAAACTGGTGAAGCACAACATAAATACCAAGCCACAAACGTGGGGAAGTTGCTGCCTTAAACGCGGCCATTCCACCCAACGAAACTTATTCCAATGGTTCATACCTAAATGCGCACACAGCTTATGCTGCTCGGCAGGAATAGATTCTAATGCTTGCAACAGCAAGCGCGCCGCGTAAGGTAAATTAAAGAACACATGGGCGAGTAAAATTCCGTTCAAACCGTAAATAGAAAATGGCAGTTTAGTATCGAAACTTTGCAACCACTGCGCTAACAAACCGCTGTTGCCATAAATCGCTAACAGCCCGAAAACACCAACCAAAACAGGCAAAACTAGCGTCGATGCAAACAGCTTAAGCAGTAATGACTTACCCCAAAATTGGCGACGTGAAAGCGCGTGCGCAACTGGAATGGCAAAGCCAACACTGAGCAATGTGGAAAGAAAAGCTTGGTAGAAGCTGAACTTGGTGACATGTTGATAATACGGGTCGTCCCATACCACAGACACATCAAGTGAAGGGGCTTGAACAATCAAAGCACCTAGGGCAGAAACAACAAAGACCGCGATGATCATCGCGACCCCTAAACCTATTTTTGGAACAGAATTCAAAGGTAAAACCTATCTCATTCAGATGAGGGATGGAACGTCAGCTAAAACGTCAGTGCGCTTTGCCATTCGCGAATCCAAGACTTACGCATTTTTGCCACTTCATCAGCACTAAAGCTCAACGACTTGTTTGGAACGCTCAAGGTTTCAAAACCTTTAGGTAACTCAACGTCAGTAACAGGGTACATCCAGTTACCCGTTGGCATCGCTGACTGGAACTCATCACTTAAAATGAAATTCATAAATTGATCAGCAAGTTCTGAATTTTTTGCCCCTTTCACTTTAGCGGCGACTTCAACTTGCATGTAGTGACCTTCAGCAAAATTCGCCGTCGCAAACGTTGAATCGTTTTCCGCAATTAAGTGGTACGCAGGTGACGTAGTGTAAGAAAGCACTAAGTCCGACTCGCCGTTAAGGAACATGGAATACGCTTCTGACCACCCTTTCGTGACCGTTACGGTTTTGCTCGCTAGCTTCTGCCACGCTTGCGTCACATCGTCGCCATAGATGGATTTCATCCACAGCATCAAGCCTTGGCCCGGCGTTGACGTACGCGGATCTTGATAAATCACTTTCAAATCGTCGCGCGTTTCCACCAGCTCTTTCATGCTTTTCGGCGGATTAGCCAGTTTCTCTGTGTTGTACACAAATGCGAAGTAGCCGTAATCGTACGGTACAAACGTCGTATCGCTCCAACCATTTGGTAACACTGTGTTGGCCGTATCCACATTGTGCTCGGTAAGCAGACCGGTTTTCTTTGCTTCTGCCATCAGGTTGTTATCCAGACCTAACACGATGTCGGCTTTGCTATTACCGCCTTCAAGACGAAGACGATTCAGGATCGATACACCATCGTCCAACGCTACGAAGTTAACGTCACAGCCACATTTTGCTTCAAAAGCTTGCTCGATTTTAGGACCCGGCCCCCAATCTGCGGCAAAAGAATCGTAGGTATAAATAGTTAATGGGTTTTCAGCAGCAAACGCTGAAGTAGAGGTAATTGCAGCTAAGGCAATCAGACTTGAAGTGGTTTTCACTGCTCGCTCTCCATGAGTATTTCAGAGAAATAAGTTGAGCGGCACAGGGTTGAGGCGGCTATTAAGGACTTCCAATATCCAGACTCAATTCCTACGCCAGCATTATCTGGTTCAGGTAATACGGGTCCCTAGTTAAGAACTTAGGTCTCAGCGCCCAAATGCATTGATTGACTCAATGCTAAATGGGTTTGCTCCCCGATGAGTTGGATGGATTGTAAAGGTATTTGAGTGGTTACACAATCAGCTCACGAACGCTGGTCATAACCCCAACGAGGCACTAGACCTTGCTCAATACCTAAGTGGTCGAGAATTCTCGCCACCATAAAATCCACTAAGTCTTCAATGCTCTTTGGCTGATGGTAGAAACCCGGAGCCGCTGGCATGATGGTGACGCCCATTTGCGATAGCTTGTGCATGTTCTCCAGATGCAGCGTTGAAAATGGCGTTTCGCGAACGACGAGCAACAACTGCCCACGCTCTTTCATCACCACGTCAGCGGCCCGTTCGATCAAGTTGTCCGACATACCGTGTGCTATGGCCGCAACGCTTCCCGCAGAACATGGGCAAACCACCATTTGCTTGGGTGCCGCAGAGCCAGATGCTACCGGTGAGAACCAGTCATCTTTACCGCAAACGGTGATGTTATCGGGATTGCAGTTCAGGTGCTCTACCAACGCTTGCTTTGCGGCTTCTGGCCCACTTGGCAGCTTAAGGTTGTGTTCGGTTGCCATCACGACACGAGCCGCCGAAGAGATCAGAACGTAGACATGATAATCCGCCGCGACCAAACATTCTAAAAGGCGCAGACCATAAGGCGCACCAGATGCTCCAGTTAACGCTAAAGTGATGGCTTTTTCTGCTTGCTGCTGTTTGTTTTGCATAAAATCAGGCTTTTTGTTTAAGTTGCTCGAGGATCTTGCCGTGAATACCGCCAAAGCCACCATTACTCATCACGAGGATTTGGTCACCTGGCTGCGCACGTTCAACGATTTTCGCTACAAAGTTATCGATGTCAGCGTCAAAAAAAGCAGGTTGCTGACATTGTTCCGCGATATCTTGCACCGACCATTCGATGTTGTCTGGTTGGAATAAGAACACTTCATCTGCGCTGTGTAGCGAATCCGCGAGTGTGTTTTTGTGCACGCCGCGCTTCATAGTGGCAGAACGAGGTTCCAACACGGCAAGAATGCGTTTTTCGCCTACCTTGTTACGCAAACCACCGACGGTGAGTTCAATTGCCGTTGGGTGATGCGCAAAATCATCGTAAACCGTCACACCTTGCTCTTCACCTTTTAACTCAAGACGGCGCTTGGTGTTAATGAAACGGCCCAGAGCCTGACACGCAAGCTCCGGCGTTACGCCAACGTGTCGCGCCGCGGCAATCGCCATCAGTGCATTATCAACGTTATGATCACCCACCAAATCCCATTCGACGGTACCGACCTTCTCGCCTTGCAGAGCAACTTCAAATTTTGAGCCATCGACCACTAATTTGTGCGCTTGCCAGTCGCCATCAACACCTGAAAACTGCTTTTCTGTCCAGCAACCACGCTCTAATACATCCGCCAAAGCTTGGTCTTGCTTCGGAGCTAAGATTAAGCCATTGCCGGGAACCGTTCGCACTAAATGATGGAATTGGCGCTTGATCGCCTCTAGATCATCGAAGATGTCAGCATGATCAAACTCAAGGTTGTTCATGATTAAGGTTCGAGGATGGTAGTGCACAAACTTAGAACGCTTATCGAAAAAAGCACTGTCATATTCGTCCGCTTCAACGACAAAAAACATGCTTTCGCCCAAACGAGCAGAGACTCCAAAGTTACCAAGAACTCCACCAACTAGGAAACCAGGTTGATAACCGCAGTCTTCGAGTATCCAAGCCAGCATGCTCGACGTGGTCGTTTTACCGTGTGTACCCGATACCGCCAATACCCAGCGATCGTGCAGCAAAAACTCGTTGAGCCACTGCGGACCAGAGGTGTAGCGCATGTTGGTATTGAGCACATGTTCAACACATGGGTTACCGCGGCTCATGGCATTACCGATCACCACAAGGTCTGGTTGAGGGTCGAGTTGAGACGGGTCGAAGCCTTCAATAATTTCAATACCTTGAGACTCAAGCAACGTGCTCATCGGTGGGTAAACGTTGGCATCAGAACCAGTGACTTTATGCCCTAATTGGCGCGCTAAAATCGCAGCGCCGCCCATAAATGTGCCACAGATACCCAAGATATGAATGTGCATAAACTAAACCTTGTAATGCGTTCTTTAATGCTTTCATTATCGCGATCACAACCAGAAAAGCGAGAGACTTTAGCCTTCTTCTTGCAGTCCCTTTCACAAATATGACAAGGTTGAACACAGACTGTACAACCTCTTGCTTACTGATGAATCCCTCAAACAAGTCTACAAATAAATTGAGATCTCAAACAGTTACTTCATTACCATTAAAAAGATCTGCGACTTAAACTTACATCCAGCGCAATCGTTTAACATCCATAAAGAGATGCTCACTTGCGCACTACCCCCAATGAAATGAAAATGTAAGGATTAACCATGTCAGGACTGCGCACCCTAGGCGAGTTCATTGTCGAAAAACAAGCGGATTTCCCCCACGCTAGCGGTGATCTATCATCCCTTTTAGCCTCCATTCGTTTAGCTGCAAAAATCGTTAACCGCGAAATCAACGCAGCGGGTCTCGGTGATATCACTGGTGCTGTAGGCACGGAAAATGTCCAAGGTGAAGACCAGCAAAAGCTCGATGTTTACGCGAACGATAAGTTCAAAGCCGCGCTTGAAGCTCGTGACCAAGTGTGTGGCGTTGCCAGTGAGGAAGAAGACGAAGCGGTTGCTTTCAACAAAGAGCTCAACCAAAACGCCAAATATGTGGTACTGATGGACCCACTTGATGGTTCTTCTAACATCGATGTGAACGTCTCTGTCGGTACTATCTTCTCTATTTATCGCCGTGTTTCACCTATTGGCACACCAGCGACAGAAGAAGATTTCCTTCAGCCTGGTCATAAGCAAGTTGCCGCTGGTTACGTGATTTACGGTTCATCAACCATGTTGGTTTACACCACGGGTAACGGCGTAAACGGCTTTACTTACGACCCATCTATCGGCAGCTTCTGCCTTTCTCATGAAAACATGATGATCCCAGAAGAAGGCAAGATTTATTCGATCAACGAAGGTAACTACATTCGCTTCCCTCAAGGGGTGAAGAAGTACATCAAGTACTGCCAAGAGAATGTGCCAGAAGACGGTCGTCCATACACTTCTCGCTACATTGGCTCATTGGTTGCTGATTTCCACCGCAACTTACTGAAAGGTGGTATCTACCTTTACCCTAGTACGCAAAGCCATCCTCAGGGCAAACTGCGTCTACTTTATGAATGTAACCCAATGGCGTTCTTAATTGAGCAAGCGGGCGGTATTGCATCAGACGGCGTCAATCGCATCATGGATATCAAACCAACCGAATTGCACCAACGTGTGCCTTTCTTTGTTGGTTCTAAGAACATGGTTCGCAAAGTTGAAGAGTTCCTTGAACTGCACCGCGACGAAGAATAATTTCAGACCTTTGTCCAACGCGGCAGGTGTTTACCTGCCGCGTTTTTGTCGCTAAAGTGAAACGCGAATTTATCATCAGATGAAGCCGCTTCTGTGTGACTCATCGTTAATGAAAAGGAATATTCTAATGAGCTTAAACCATGTGCCAGCAGGCAAGTCGCTGCCTGAAGATATCTATGTCGTGATCGAAATTCCTGCAAATGCAGATCCAATCAAGTACGAAGTAGATAAAGACTCTGGTGCGGTATTTGTTGACCGTTTCATGTCTGCACCGATGTTCTACCCATGTAACTATGGCTACGTGAACAATACGCTGTCTCTTGATGGCGACCCAGTCGACGTACTGGTACCAACACCATACCCACTTATGCCAGGTTCAGTGATTCGCTGCCGTCCTGTTGGCGTTTTGAAGATGACGGATGAGTCAGGTGAAGACGCAAAAGTGTTTGCGGTTCCACACACCAAAATCTCGAAAGAGTACGATCACATCCAAGATGTGGACGATATCCCAGAACTACTGAAAGCGCAGATCACGCAATTCTTTGAGCGTTACAAAGAGCTTGAAGCAGGTAAATGGGTGAAAGTGGATGGTTGGGCAGATGTTGCTGCCGCTAAAGCTGAGATCCTAGAATCTTACGAGCGCGCTCAGAAAAAATAAGCATCACTGCTAATACAAAATTAAAAAGAGCTGCTTTACGGCAGCTCTTTTGCTTTTCATCTTGTGTAAGTCAACTAGATAGGTGCGCCTGCAGATGACATTCGGCCGGCGTCATAGTCATGCTGAAAGAAAGGGTCTAGGTCATCACAAATACCAAAATACGGACGCCCGATAACACCAAGCATATACGCGCTTTGTTCACAATACTCTTGCTTCCCTTGCTGATAACCCGTTTGATAGGCCATGATCAGTTCAGGCGTAGCATGATTAGTACCATCCAGTGCAGCGATGCGATCTTCAGATAAAACTCTTAATCCATCTAAGGCAGACTGCTTACCAAACGCTTGCCAGTCGGTAGCATTACTCGAGGTCGGCAGGGTTGTTTGCGCGCATGCGGCAAGAATCAACGCCATTGATCCAATTACGAATACCTTCATCATGACTCCTTAGTGACCAGCTCGTCGCTATTGATAATGTCAGTATAGCTCACACCTTTTGACACCAATCTCCGGAAGCGATTTCTTCGGTCAGTTGTTCGGTATCTTGATACAAGTAGATCCAAGCTTGGCCAAACGGCGTGACGATACTCTCTCGACGATACTCTACTGGCACATCTTCCAACTTATCTAGCTCGGATAAGGTTTCATCATCAATCAGATACACTTCACCTTGTATCGAGCGCTGCCCGACAGACAACGCGGGATAAGGACCTAAGTCATAAAGTGCGAACTGAGCATCCGTTTCATGCTGACCAAGAAACTGGGCCGAGCTCAGAAAGTGATGATTACACTCTCCTTTACGCAAGGTCCCATATACAAAAACTAAATGCTGCATAACCACTCCTTAGTCATGAACTTTATGTACGCAGGTGAACAAGCTCTAATCGAACTCAAATTGATAGAGTAGGTCAACCGCACTATCTACACCAGAAACCGCCTCTAAATACAGATCTTGCATCAATCGATAACGCACTGTGAACTCGCCTAGTGAGTTAAAGATGCCGACGCCGTATTTCACCTGTAATCCCGGCAGAATGTAACCACTGACGGTCACTTGAGAATCATCGCCCGAACCCGCCGTATCCAATTGTAAATCTTGAACCCCAAAGGCTTCACCGATTTCACCAACCACGCGTCCACTCTTTGCCAAACTTAGGCCGATCAACGTGGTCGTCATAGCATTGCCTCCCGCTTCGCCATCAATGTCTTGACCGCGAAGTAGGTAAGAGAGCGCATTCGCTTGAGGCATCGCTGGCTCAGAGAATATCTCCACATTTGGATCCGATGCTGGTCCTGTTACACGCACACCAGCAATCACGTCATCTTGGGTATTATCTGGGTTTCGAATCGCCTTAATAGAAACGTACGGCTGATCTGCCGGACCATTCATTAAGATCTTACCTTCTTCAATCACCAAATCCTGACCAAAAGAACGGTAAGAACCGTCGACGATATTAACCTCACCAACGATGAACGGACCTTTATCTTTCTGTGTCACATTGAGGTTACCTTTCAGACCACCTTTCAAGCCAAAGGCGGCCAGTTGGAAGTCATCACCGATCTTAATGTTGATATCCGTTTCAACATCAAATGGCATTGGCTCGATATCACTCACAGGCTGTAAGTTCTGGTCCAAAATCACGGTGTCGCTTGAAACACCAACCGCACTTGGTGGCAGCTCTTCAACCACAACTCGTCCCCAAGGCAGATTAATATTACCTTCGACCTTAGCAAGCTGTGGTGTGACATCAATGGTCATGTCCGGCTCAACTTTGATTTTTACCATTGGTGGAAGATCCACCTGAAGCTCTTTCGCAAATACGCGCGCTTTGGTATGCCAATTTTGTAGATCCTGCCAATCGGCCTCACCGGTCACTTCCAACTCACCATCTGGCGTCATGATACCCGCATCAAGATCCGCTTGGTGGCCTTTAAAGTTGATCGCGACCTGACCGGAGTTAATGTCTATCGGCGTGACTTCACCTTGTAGCTTCATTTGATCAATCAAGAACTGACCGTTGACTTTAGGGTGCATAACATCACCAGATATCGCCAAATCAGTATTCATGTTCGCTTTGAATAGGCTGTACTCACCTATCAACGGCGCTAAGAAATCCAGATGGAATGTCGATAGCGAGACCTTACCGTCAATCTCAGGCTGCTCAGACGTTACATCGACTAAAGAAACCTGACCTGATAAGTCACCATTGTCTCTCACATCAAATAACCACTCAGCATCTAACTTGTCTTTTGCCAGCGCCGCTTTAAAGCTAAAGCTTTCCCAACCAAGAGTTATCGGCTGCTCTAGTGCTTGCTCTACTTGACCTTTAGGCATATCAACGTTCACCGTGACTTCCGGCTTCATCTCTGGTGTCCATTTTGCTGTCGCTTGCGCGTTGACCGACCCTTGTAATTTCGTCTCTGGCGGCAGGAACTGCTTGATTTGTTCAAAGTCAAAGTCGTTCACAGCTAACTTGGCTTCGCCACTTTGACCAACACTAATATCTTCGGTCAAACAAACACTCGAATTGGCTTGCAGCCAACAATGTGCTTGAACATCAGCGATTTGTTTATCAATGTTGACTTTAACCGCCGTCGATTTCTGCAACGCCCAAGGTCCCTGCGGCGTGCTCAAAGTAAGACGACGCAATGCACCATCCCAGATCATTTGCGGCTTCTGTATGAATGAGCCTTCAATTTCTAAGCTGGTTGATACAATGTCAGACACCACATCTAGCGTCAGTTGGTGCATTTTTTCATCCCCAGAGACTTCAAGGTCTGCACTATCAACTTTAATGTCGTCGTAGGTAATGTTGTTCGCAATGAGGCTTAAGTTCGCTTTCGGTGCTGGCAGAGGCGTCACATCCCCCTTCAAGGTTATGTTTTCAACGTTCGCTTGCTGCTGCCAGTTCACTTGATTTAGCGCTAGGTCTAATTTGATGTCAGGCTCTTTCAAGCTACCACGCAGCGCCACGTTGCCTTGCATCTTACCCGCTAGATCCGGAACACTTTTCGCAAAATCGGGGAAGTTAACCTCAACATCCATTAATATCTGCTTATCAATCTTACCCTTGGCACTCAATTGGTTAGGGCCATGAGAAAGCGCTAAACCTTGCGTAGTAAGCTGAATGTCTTCACCTTTGCCATTCTTATCAGACGCTTCCAGTTGGCCTTCCACATTCAGCGGATAACCGCGTAAGATGCCATCGATATCTAACTTAGGTAAACTGACTTGCCAACCGCCTTGCTCTGTTAAAGAACCTGAAGTCGAGAGGCTACCACTGATATCGCCTTCCGCTTCTTCCCATTGAAGCCCTGGTTGAATATGTTGCAAATTAAGGTCAGCTTGCCAGTTGATTGGCGCAGCCCAATTCGCCATCACCTGACCGGATAGCTCACCGCCCAATGTTTTGACTACCAGGCTTTCAAGATCGATTTGCTCTAATGTGCCTTTGCCGTTTAGTGCAACATCTACAGCAGGAATATCTTTACCCGAAGCTTGTGTTTCTAGTGCCACAGTGTATCCGTCCAGGGAACCTTTTGCAGATAAACTTGGTACCGATACTTGATAATCACTTTGACCGATTAACGGCCATTGCGCTTGCACATTTTTGATTGCAACATCAAAGGGTAACTGCGCTTTCAGGGGCTGAAGTTCACCTTTGATCTCCGCTTCGACTAGTTCAGATAAGGTCGCAGTGAGAGAAATATCTCCCACCGAACCAGCAGCTGACAGCGACAGCTTTTGTCCCTTCGCATCCGCTTGCTTCACCAGCGCATCGAGCTGAGCTTTGAGAGGATAGTCGGCAGAAAGCGTTACTTGCGTGCTTAACTTACCTTCCACTTCAGGCATATCGAGCTCTAATGTTTTCACATCAACACGGTCGCCCCCCGCTTTCGCTACAGCACCAAGGTGGTGAACGATCACCGGCTTCTCACCTGCAAGCTTGAAGTTATGAATATCGAGGCGTCTTGCTTCCACAGTGAGTGGAATCCACACCTCAGGTAACACAATATCTTGCGGCGGAGCGTCAGCGTCTTTCGGCTCGTCTGTGGCCGCTTCAGGTTCAGCTTCACTTGGAGCCAGTGCGACATTGATGTCTTTTAATGCCGTCGGCGCAATCACTAAACGGTCGCCTTGCATAGAAAGCCCGGTAGAGAAATCTTGCCAGTCAATTTGGTTGCCTAAAATGTTTAAGTTAATGCCATCAAAACTGACCTTATTAACAAAAATAGGGACTGGTGTACTGACTGTACGTAATGGTGGTGTCTCCTCTGGCTCTTCGCCTGCCGGAGGGAGCTCTGGCATCTGAAAGTTAACACCTTGCAGGGTTAGCTCATCGACACAGACTTTAGGATCAAAGAAACAACGGAAGTTAACCGCTAACGCTAAACGATCGACTTTTGCGTCGATGCTCAAAGATTCGTCGACAAAACTGACGTTCTGTAGCTCAAAACGAGGAAATAATGAACCCTGAACTTTCTCTATCTGTAGTTGCGGTAAAGCCTTTTCTGCTCCCCACAACGCGAGCTTAAGACCAGGGTGAGTAAATAGCACTGTCGCAACAAAAATGATGAGCAACAGCAATAGACCAATCAAACTTAGCGACAGCCATTTGGTCCACTTAAACATCATTTTGATCATAACTCAGGCCCCAATGAGAAGTGGATGCGGAACTCTCTTTCTGGTTTTTCATCCAGTCCCCACGCAAAATCAAAGCTAACCGGTCCAACCGGAGACGCCCAACGGATACCCACACCAGCACCCGATTTCCATTCAGGTGTTTCGTTAAATGCATCACCAATATCGTAGAAGGTGGCTGCCCACCAGTTTCCATACACGCGATATTGATATTCTAATGTGCTGCTAACGATGTATTTACCACCCGTCAAGGCGCCACTTTCATCCACAGGTGAAATAGACTCATATCCATAACCACGAATGTTGTTATCACCACCAGCGAAGAAACGCAGAGAAGGCGAAAGCTTTTCAAATTCGTCAGTGATGTTCGCACCACCTTCTAAACGGAACAAACCACGATGATTATCACCGATCCCGCGGATCCAAGATGATCGCCCTAATAGGCGCAATACTCGCGTTTCTGACAGCAAAGCAGGATCACCATATTCGATCGTTACACTCTGCTTATCCCCCCACATTGGCATGTTGCCACCACGGACACGAGTTCGTGAAAAAGTAGCTCCGGGTAAAACAAATTGCACCCCATCATCTTGCAGACCTTGAGAGAAGTTTTCGTACAAGTGACGAACATAAATGGTTTTATGCCAGCCGCCATCGGTTAGCCAATGTCGCTCAACTGCCAGGTTGGATTCCAAACTCTCCGTATCTCGGTTATCAAGGTGCTTTAAACCAAATTGCAGTTGGTAGTATTCACGCAATACATCATCAAGCGGGATTTTGTAGCCTGCCGTGATCGTCTGTTCTGGCTTTGATAGTGATAACGCCGTATTAAAGCTGTGGCCACGTGAACTAACCCATGGTTTTTTCCATTTTAACGTGCCACGCACACCAGTATCGGTCGAGTAACCAAGACCGGTTTCTATTTGGTTTTTTGACGCTGGCGCGAGCGAGACCTTAATTGGCAATTCGCGTCCCTCATCCAATTTACTTAAATCAGGCTCCACAAAAACCGATGAAAACCAATCGGTATTAGACAGATTTTGGTTGTACTCCCCCACTTGCGAAACCAAGTAAGGTTCACCAATTTCAAAAGGTCGCATTGATTCAACACGGTTTTCCCAAATCTGACTGCCAGTAATGTTAATCGGACCAAAGTGATAACGAATACCGCTGTCATAATGCAAACGCACATTCGCTTCATTGAAGTCAGGAATCACTTCAAGTTTGCTGAGCTTGTAATCACCATTGAAATAACCACGCTGCAACGCCAAGTTACGAATACTCGATTTCAGGCTATCGTATTCACCTTGATTCAATACTTTGCCGACTTTAAGCGGTGAACGTTCAATAAGTTTGGTGAACTCTTCATCGTCTTTTGCTTCACCTGTGATCACCACATCCATGACTTTCACTTTCACAGGTAAACCCGGCTTGATGCTGACGATCAACTCATCATTCCCTTCCGGAATAGAGTATGAAATTTTTGCATGATAATACCCAAGCGCATTAAGAGCTTCAGTGATACTTTGATCTAATCTCGCTTGAAAGCGCAGAGAAGTGGAGTAGTCCTTCGCTGGAATGGACGACAGGTACGCACTGACATTCTCTTCTAAAGCGCCATCGATGCCTTTTAAAGTCAAAGAAACATCGGCATAGGCACCATGAGAAAAGGCAAACAGGCCAACAATGGTGAGGAGAGCTTTTTTTATCATGCTTTTTTGGCTGAATGAGGTTAAGTAAACGTAAATAATGATAACGCCAATTAAAGTCTAAGTCTGTAATATTAATAGGTTTAACGCGGTCTATGTCATCACAGCATCAGATACAGACGAAATGAAAAAGTTCGCAAATTTAAGACACGTATTGAAGGACAAATACCATGCTCAACAAACAAACATTGATCAGTATAGAAGATGCCTTGCCAGGTAGAGATCAACCGATGCAGGTTGAAGATCATCATTTTGTAAATAAATCTAACTTAAAGGCACCATTGGAGCCGCATCAACAACAAATTCTGCTGGGAATGGGCTGCTTTTGGGGTGCTGAGCGCGTATTTTGGCAACTGGATGGGGTTATCTCCACTTCGGTTGGCTACGCCGGTGGATATACACCCAATCCTACTTATGAAGAGGTGTGTACGGGTAAAACAGGCCATACAGAGGTAGTACGAGTCGTCTTCGATGAACGCGTGATTTCCTTAGAAAAACTACTGGCCGTTTTTTGGGAGAAACATGACCCAACCCAGGGGATGCGTCAAGGTAACGATTTGGGCACACAATACCGTTCGGCTATTTACACTTATTCCGCGAAGCAGCAAGAGAGCGCAGAAAAATCGAAGCTCTTGTATCAACAAGCACTGCAAGAGGAACTACGCGCGAATATCACCACTGAGATACAGCCAGCGGGCCCGTATTATTTTGCCGAAACTTACCACCAGCAATACCTGGCTAAAAACCCTGACGGTTACTGCGGTATCGGTGGCACAGGTGTTTGCTTCCCACCCAGCTTACAAAGTTAGTTCCTACGACTAACTCAAACCAAAAAGAGCGACCGAATAGGTCGCTCTTTTTTGAAATCGAAAACTAAATTCAAGCCAACGGGCTCTTAAACAGACAGCGAAGCAATCACTTGGTTGACTTCTTTAAAGATGGTGAGTCTTTTCTGATCGTTGACGTCAGGGAGCAAAACTTTGCCATTGTCGAACTGAAAACATCCAACCCCAGCAATAAAGAATTGACCTTTGAACAACGTTTTAACGAAACGTGCCACTTGTAATGGTCGGTATACAGCAAACTCACGTAGCATAACTCACCTCAATTCCTTTGAGAAAACACGGATTGCTTATTTATCCTCTGCAATCTTGATGCGCAATCTGCGACGAGGTTCATTTTAGCAAATTCTAAATATAACGCAATATTACACCACCCCATACGTTAAATAAATGTTATCAACAGTTCTACAAATTTCCTAGATCTGGATATATACTGGAAAACTTCCAACTCGTACGGAATATAACAATATGAAAACTAAGACTCTCCTACCTCTACTATTGGCTATAACGCCAAGCTTTGCGTTTGCACACAACCTATCTGTCGGTGAGACCGTTCCTTCTGCCAAGGTCGCGGCTTATGGCGAGATTGTTTTGCAAGGTGAGGGCGTGGCATACCAACCATGGGCAACCCAGCATATGCAGGGTAAGGTTCGTGTTATTCAAGCAATCGCAGGTCGTAGCAGTTCAAAAGAAATGAACGCCCCTTTGATGTCAGCAATAACCGCCGCGCAATTCCCGCAAGAAAGCTACCAAACAACTACGATCATTAACCAAGATGATGCGATCTGGGGGACAGGTTCGTTCGTGAAATCTTCAGCCCAAGACAGCAAAAAAGAGTTTCCTTGGTCATCTATGGTTCTGGATGAAAATGGCGTAGTCGCCAACACTTGGGATCTTAAAGAAGAAAGCTCTGCCATTATTGTTCAAGACAAAACAGGCAAAGTGCTGTTTGTAAAAGAAGGCGCACTTGAGCAAGATGAAATTGCAAAGGTGATCGAGCTAATTAAACAGAACATCTAGTCTCGTTGCTTGGCTCCTTAATATCCGTAATACACAATATAAGGAGCCATGCGACCAAACTTAAAGCCGAGATTTCTGTTGCCCCTAGTTTAACGCTCAGTGATTCCACCAAGGAGACTGTCTCAGATTCGGCGACATCGCATGTGTTGACGTAAATTTTCCCACTAGCCAACAAAAGAGTGAACTTTTACTCATTATGGGTGTTATATTATAACAGTCGGTAAGAGGAGCTCAGATGTACCACCACCAGCAAAAGATACGGAAGCATTGGCATCGCACTGTTTTATTTTTCAGTGTCGCGTTGCTGATCGCTTGGAACTTTGCGGTAATCCTTCATCAAGTTGATCTGACTCCCGAACACCACACACACCATCATTGCCAGCTATTTTCTGGGGTTCAGCACGGCATAGCCAAAGCTCAACCGACCCTATCGACGCCAACATTTACGCGCATCCAATACCATGATGTCTTTCAGCGCCTTGTTAATAGTGAAGACATTCGTGGTGCAGCTCGTGCCCCGCCTTATTTTGCTTAATTTCCAAACTATTCCACACTCAACATAATTTGTGCGTATTCCTGCACCTCACGTGTCAGCGAATCGCACCTTAGTAAATACAAATCTGATCCGGTATTGCTCGGGTTAGTGCCAGCAAAATTAGGAAACACAAAATGTCATCGAAACATGTTTTAGCGCTTGTCATTGGTCTCTCTTTATCGACAGCAGCAAATGCGGACGAATACCGCCAGCACGGTGCTCATGTGCATGGTCACGTCGAATTTAATATCGCCCAAGATGGAAAGGATCTGTTAGTGGAGATTACTGCTCCCGGTGCCGATGTGGTCGGTTTCGAGCATGCTCCAGAAAATGAACAACAAGAGCAAGCACTTAAACAAGCCATTGCCACCCTAGAAGACAGCAACACACTGTTTGCGATTAACGCGCAAGCCAATTGTGATATTGAAGAAGCTTACGTAAACCATAACCTCAGCACCCCTCATGAAGACCATGATCATAGCGAGCACGGCCATGATGACCATGCAAATCACAATCATGAAGGGCACGAACACCATGATCACCACAATGAACATCATGATGAACATGAGCACCATGACGGTCACGATGCTCACCATGAGGAGCATGAAAATGGCGGACATGGTGAGTTTTCGGTGCAATATCGCTTCAGCTGTGACCAAGTTAACCAACTCAGTCACATTCAAACCGACTGGTTTAATCAATTTCCAACGACTGAGTCAATCAACGTCAATATATTCACTGACACCATGCAATCAGCCATCAAACTGAGCAAAGATAACTCCCAAATCGTAATCAAATAACACGAGTGGCGTGTAAGTACACACTTACACGCCAATGCTTTGGTGATTTAGTATGACTGAAATCATGTCAAACGTTGTTGAGCTAAATAATGCCCAGTTTGTCTGGCCCGGTTCAACACACGCAACCATTCATATTCCACAGTTACATATTGCCCAAGGTGAGCACGTATTTATCAAAGGTCCCAGTGGCTGCGGTAAATCTACGCTGCTTGCCCTACTAACTGGCATCAACACGTTAACATCAGGCTCTCTATCCGTACTGAATACTGACCTTGTTAGTTTAAGTGCAAGTCAAAGAGACAAATTTCGCGCCGATCACATTGGCTATATCTTTCAGCAGTTCAATTTATTACCTTATTTAAACGTACTTGAAAACGTACTACTGCCTTGCCAATTCAGTCAAACACGACGTGGCCGCGCTCATTCAAGAGTGCCATCTCAAACGTTAGAAGAGCAAGCTCAAGCTCTGCTTGAAAGACTCCACCTACCCAGCGAGCTTCATACGCGTCCTGTATCGGAACTGAGCATTGGCCAACAACAACGTGTTGCGGCTGCACGAGCACTCATTGGGTATCCGGGGTTAGTGATTGCTGACGAGCCAACCTCCGCTCTAGACCACGATAACCGTAAAGCGTTTATTGAACTCCTGATGGAGCAAACGAATCAAGCCAACGCTACGCTGATCTTCGTCAGTCACGATCCAACGCTTGAGCCCTTATTTGACCGCACACTTAACTTACCAGATATTAACCAAGCATCTGACCTAGGAGCCGCATCATGAGCGCTGTTGCAAAGCTCGCGTGGAAGAGCTTAATCAATCGTAAGGCGACGGCAATATTAACCATCATGACAGTCGCGATTTCTGTCGTACTCCTTTTAGGAGTAGAGCGCATTCGTACTCAGGCAAAAGATAGCTTCGCCAATACAATTTCAGGCACCGACCTCATCATTGGTGGCCGTTCTGGACAAGTGAACTTGCTGCTCTACTCTGTATTTCGCATTGGCAATGCCACCAACAACATTGACTGGAAGAGCTACCAAGAGTTTGCCAATCATCGAGCAGTAGATTGGGCGATTCCAATCTCACTTGGCGACTCGCACAAAGGATTCCGAGTCATGGGAACCAACCACAGCTATTTTGAACACTATAAATTCGGAAGTAAGCAATCACTAACCTTTTCAGAAGGCCGAGAATTCAATGGCTTATTTGAAACCGTGCTCGGTTCTGATGTCGCAAAACAGCTGGGGTATCACGTCGGTAGTGAAATCATCATTGCCCACGGCATTAGTGATGTAGGCTTTAGCCGACATGACAACCTGCCATTCAAAGTTGTCGGTATTCTTGCGCCCACTGGCACGCCAGTCGACAAAACCGTCCATGTATCGCTAGAAGCCATCGAAGCCATCCACGTCGGATGGGAAAGCGGTGCACGTTTAGGCCCAACACCCAAAGCACAAGACCTCAAAAACAGAGACTTTCAGCCCAAGCAAATTACCGCGATGCTGGTCGGTTTGAAATCTCGTATTCAGACTTTCGCCCTACAAAGGCAAATCAACACTTATCCCAAAGAACCGCTTAGCGCGATTATGCCCGGGGTTGCGTTGCATGAATTGTGGGGAATGATGTCTGTTGCCGAGCAAGCCTTAATGGCAGTGTCTGGTTTTGTAGTGATTGCAGGATTACTCGGCATGCTAAGCAGCTTATTAACCAGCTTGCAGGAGCGCCGCCGTGAAATGGCGATTTTGCGCGCTATGGGAGCAAGACCTCGTCATGTTTTCTCATTGTTGATCAGCGAAGCCAGTCTACTTACTGCCGCCGGAATTGTGACCGGAGTGGCAGGGCTGTATGCCATTCTCACCATCGTGCAACCTATCATTCAACAGCATTATGGAATACATCTGACTTTAAGCCTCTTATCGCCCTATGAATGGATGCTATTAGGTTTCGTACAATGCGCTGGAATTGTAATTGGTTTCATCCCGGCTTTTCGCGCCTACCGACAGTCACTAAGTGACGGAATGACAATAAGGATTTAATAAAATGTGGAGAAAAATACTCGCAAGTTGCTTGCTGATCGTCTCATTTATAGCACCAGTACTCGCAAGCGAGGAGCCATTAACGCTCGACTGGATAGATCTAGTACCTGAGAAAGAACGCAAACTGTTCGACAGCGTGGGCATGCCAGCTTCTGATCACAGTGGCGGCGCAGCGCAACAGTCTAAAATTGGTAACGTTCGACCTGAGCTAAATGGAAGCCAAGTTAAAATCCCGGGCTTTGTCATCCCGCTTGAAGGTGACGCGAATACCGTCACCGAGTTTTTGTTGGTGCCATACTTTGGAGCTTGTATCCACGTACCACCACCGCCACCAAACCAAATCATTTACGTGAAGTTTCCCAAAGGCGCACCCGTTCAAGAACTGTGGGATGTCATATATGTGGTTGGAGAGTTGAAAACCGAGACGATAAGCCACGAGCTGGCTGAAACGGCTTACGTTATTGAGGGATCGAAAATAGAAGCCTACGACGATATGTAGTTTAAGTCGTTGACATGCATCGGTACACCTAAGGCGTCACATCGGCGCCTTTTTTAGTTCTGTGTTACACGATATAACGAGACAAATACGCTAATACGCCAACATAAATAACCAAAAGAAACGCTATCGACAGGTGCTTTTTTAATTTACCTGCTTCTGAGAACTTCATTGTCCCTCCAAAATAACGATAACAATTTTAACAACTCATTATCATTTTGGATAGCCCTATTCGTTCAAAAACTGAGAACTCCTATCTGGTCGCCTGGTTAGATAAGGTGTAAATTTAAACAAGCGAACAGCGCAGTTCTTGGTAGGAAAATTAATGGCAGAACCGACAAAGCAACCTGTTGTCATCGAACATCAGTCAAACGCACAAAAAAATACGCAACAAGAAAAGAAGCAGGGCTACATCAAAGACAGTGCCAGCAAGGTAAAAACCATTGCCCAAATACACGGTCTTGATGCCTTACTGCAAACCGATCCACCAGCCAAATCCGCGCTTGAAAGAGCCCAACTGCGTGAACAGAGACGCCAAGAACAGCGACAAAAAAACCTAGAGCAGATTCTAAAGCTAGCACACAGTTCATGCCGAGATGAAACTGCCGGAGAGCCCGACCAAGACTGGTTGTATCGTTTTTTTGAAATGGCTCAAGACATCCATAACAGCGCGATGCAAAAGTTATGGGCTCAAGTGATGAAGCGTGAAGTGACAAACCCAGGCTCGACGTCTATGAAAGCGCTCAAAGTCCTCAAAGATATGTCACCAAAAGAAGCGCAAACTCTGCAAAGAGCCGCCTCTCTGGCGTGCAGTTTTGGAGGGGATCACAGTCGCAAGCTGTTAATTGGTTATAAAGCGCAAGGAGGAATATTTAGCTTCGGCAAACGAGACATCGCCAACAGCTTAAACATGGGAAGTTTTCAGCTGCCCTATTCAAGTTTGTTGCTGTTGATTGAACTAGGGTTACTGCATAGTACCGAGCTTGAATCTGGCGAAATTGGTATCGAGACGCCATTGGTCCTCACCTACCAAGGTAAAAACTTGTCGCTGAACGTGAACAGCAAAGGCGTCCGCCTTTTATATTACCGCTTCACGCCAACAGGCAATGAGCTCTGTACCTTGCTCGGTAACAAACCACATGCCGACTACTACGACCAAATGCTTGCGCTTTTAAATCATAGATTTAGTGTCCATAGTGACGCTAAAAGTACGGTTCATCATACCGTGTAGGCAGTTCGAGAAGCATTTGACCACCCATGATCTAAATGCTTCTTAAGCCGCTCAAAGAGCTTGAGGTCACCAATGATCCAAATGCTTATTTATCGGATCACTGCACGCGACTTAAGCGCTTCCAAGCACAAGTCCACCAGCTCATCGACGCTTTTTTCGCCCGCTGGTAAATCGACTTCCGGATTCTTCGGTGCTTGATATTCAGAATCAATACCAGTGAAGTTAGGAATTTCTCCCGCACGTGCTTTGCGGTACAAACCTTTAGGATCGCGACCTTCGCAGACTTCTAGAGATGCATTGACGAACACTTCGATAAACTCACCTTCTGGCAATAAGTCGCGCACTAGCTGTCGCTCTGCGCGATGCGGTGAAATGAACGCCGACAACACAATTAAGCCGGCATCCGCCATCAGTTTAGCCAGTTCACCAATACGACGAATATTCTCGCGACGATCCTGTTCAGAAAAGCCCAAATCACTACACAGGCCATGTCGCACATTGTCACCATCCAATAAATAAGTGTGGTAACCCAATGCTGCAAGGCGATTTTCCAACGCCCCCGCTACGGTTGATTTACCCGCTCCAGATAAGCCAGTAAACCACAATACGGCAGGTTTTTGCTTCTTTAATTCAGCACGAAACTGTTTATCGACCGAATGCTGGTGCCAAACAATGTTTTCATCTTTTACCGTCGTTTCGGCAGTCATAACGTATCCTTGTAAATATCGGAATTAAAACGGGAAGAAGACCGGAATCAAAGTAAGTACTAATACAGAGTACACAATCGAAATCGGCACACCAATTCTCACATAGTCGGTCAATTTATAATTTCCTACGCTGTACACCAGTAAGTTGGTTTGATAACCGTAGGGAGAAATAAAGCTCGCACTGGCGCCAAACAAGACCGCCATAATGAATGGCATCGGATCAACGCCATAACCGACCGCCATGCTATAGCCAATAGGAAAAGAAAGCGCAGCCGCGGCATTATTCGTCACCAGTTCAGTAAGAACTAATGTCATGATGTAAGTTGCGACCAAGGCTCCAAACACGCCCCAGCCATTGAACGCTTCAATAAACATCGCTCCCATTCTCTCTGACAAGCCGGAAGAGATCATCAATTGAGCGATGGACAAAGCAGAGCCGACAATCACAACGATATCAATTGGGAAACGGCGGCGCAGTTCTGAAATCTGTACAATGCCAAACGCGATAAGTGCGATAAGATACGCGGCGAGGCCTTTAATAATCGGTACTAGCTCTAATAGCGCACACCCAATTACGGCAGCAAAGCCCAGTAGCACGATGGAGGATTTATTTGTATCAAGCCGAGCGCTAGAGTCCAAATCATGCACTAAAACAAACTCTTTACGATGAGCTCGGCGCTCCGATTCAAAACGCTTCCCCGGAACCAGAACTAACGTGTCACCTGGCGCTAAGGTAATGCTACCCAAACCGCCCTCTAGGCGCTCATGGCCACGACGAATAGCGACAACAACGGCATCAAAGCGGTCACGGAATCGGCTCTCTTTAAGTGTTTTATAGCAAAACGTCGCGGATGAGCTCACCACAACTTCAATAAAATTTTGCCCATTCAAGTGCTGCTGACCAAAAAGCTTGAGGCCCGGAATTTCTTGCAGGGTCGCGACGCTCTCAACATCACCACAAAACAACAAACGGTCTTTCGCATTGAGTACAAAATCCGGTCCTACAGAGGAAACCGTCACGCCATCTCGTACAACCTCCGCAAGAAACAGTTTGCGCAGCGCACGTAAATTATTCTCGCTGACCGTGCGCCCAACTAACGGTGAACCAGGCTCTACGCGAGACTCGAGAAAGTACGGTAAATCTTCTTGGCTTTGATCATCGTAGTTCGGCAGTAAGTAACTGAGCGGGATAAGAATCAGCATTCCTCCCACCAACACCGCCAAGCCAATCATCGTGGGTGTAAAAAAGCTCAGGCTCGGCAAACCGGCATCTTCTACAAAGCTGTTGATGATTAAGTTGGTCGACGTACCTATCAAAGTTAACGTGCCACCAAAAATGGCCGCGTAAGACAGCGGGATGAGTAATTTCGAAGGCGCATGCTGCTGATTACGCTTAATCGCTCCAATCAATGAGACAACCACTGCAGTATTATTCGTGAATGAAGAGAGCAAGGCCGTTGATACACCGAGCTTAGCGATCACACTACCTAACTGGCCTTCAGAAATACTACGGCTCACCCAACTGATTAGTAACGTTTTTTCTAAAGCACACGATGCAAGAATCAACAGAACCAGAGTCAATAACGAAGAGTTGGTAAAGTTGGATGCGATCGTGGCTGAATCCATCATTCCCGCCATAAATGCAATAAAAGCGGCACCCGCAAAGACATAACTAGGCTTAATTTTTGTGACAAGCAAACAAGTGATAATGCCAAGCAAAATCGCTAATACAAACCCTTGTTCCCACATAGCCTTTCCTTACCAAATCGCCCAAAGGGCACAACAACGGCTCATTTATCCGTGAGACACCAGACAAACGAGTAAACAGACCAAAATCAGCGCAAGCGAAAAGAACATCAGAATGCTCGGTTTTCTTGGGCTTCACCGAAGCATTCTGGTATTAGGAGAATAACCTAACTGCATTTCGCAACTCAGTTAGGCAACGACGCCCCAAGCACAACAACAGACAGAATCAGAGCTTATCGTGCTCGGGCGCGCCAATTACTTTTTCAGCAATTGGCTGACGTCTTTTGCTTCCCAGTGTGGGAAGTGTTTACGCACAAGTGCATTCAGCTCAACTTCAAACGCAGAGATGTCCGTCAAGTCGCGCTCAACCACCGCGAGGCTTTCTTTGACCATGCCTGCACCAACCGTCACGTTCGTCAGACGATCGATAATGATGAAGCCGCCGGTATCAGCACAATCTTGGTAATTGTCCAGCGCAACTGACTCATTGAGAGACCATTCACACAAGCCAATACCATTCAATGGCAGCTCTGCCGCACTATGAGTCGATAGGTTGTTGATATCATATTGGTGACGAATCGCTTCAACATGGCCCACAGTTTTCTTACCCGCGATTTTGATGTCGTAGTCACGACCCGGTTGCAGAGGTTGCTCTGTCATCCATACCACATCGGCAAGCAAGTGGTTTGTGGTTTCCACTTGAGCATTGTCTAGGACAATCAAATCGCCACGGCTAATATCGATCTCATCGCTTAGCGTCAGAGTGACCGCCAACCCAGCACGAGCTTCCTCAATATCACCATCAAACGTAACAATGCGTGCCACGGTTGACGTTTTCCCCGATGGTAATGCTTTGATGGCATCACCGACTTTGATCGAACCTGAAGAAATCGTCCCCGCAAAACCACGGAAATCGAGGTTAGGACGGTTAACGTATTGCACAGGGAAGCGGAACTCACCCGCACCTTTTTCTTGATCCACATCGACAGTTTCAAGAAGTTCAAGCAATGACGGGCCTTTAAACCAGCTTAGGTTTTGCCCTTTATCCACCACATTGTCACCTTCAAGCGCCGAAATCGGGATGATTTGAATATCAATATCCCCGGTTAGGTTCTCAGAAAACTTAAGATACTCATCGCGGATTTCTTCAAAGCGCTCTTGCGAGTAATCCACTAAATCCATCTTGTTGATCGCCACAACAAAGTGTTTCAAACCCAGTAGGTTGGAAATAAAAGAGTGACGACGAGTTTGATCAAGAATGCCTTTACGTGCATCAACTAAGATCACCGCTAAGTCACACGTCGATGCGCCTGTTGCCATATTACGCGTGTACTGCTCGTGCCCAGGAGTATCGGCGATGATGAACTTACGTTTCTGCGTCGAGAAATAGCGGTAAGCCACATCAATCGTGATCCCCTGCTCGCGCTCAGCTTGTAAGCCATCGACCAACAACGCAAGGTCAGGCTTTTCACCCGTGGTGCCCACACGTTGGCTGTCTGAATGCACTGCCGCTAGCTGATCTTCATAAATTTGTTTTGAGTCATGGAGTAAGCGACCGATTAGTGTACTTTTACCGTCATCTACCGAGCCACAAGTCAAGAATCTAAGTAACGACTTGTACTGGTGTTGTGTTAAATAGCCTTCGATACCAAGCTCGGCTAATTGAGCTTCAACTGCACTGTTCATTATCTTTCCTTAGATCCTTTAGAAGTAACCTTGACGTTTCTTAAGCTCCATCGATCCTGACTGATCGTGGTCGATCGCTCGACCTTGGCGCTCACTCGACGTTGCCACCAGCATCTCTTCGATAATGCCAGTTAAAGTGTTTGCTTCAGACTCGATAGCCCCAGTCAATGGATAACAACCAAGAGTACGGAAGCGCACACTCTTCTCTTCAATCACTTCACCCGGTTGAAGCTCCATACGATCATCATCAACCATGATCAGCATGCCATCGCGTTCAACAACTGGGCGTTTGTCCGCGAGGTAAAGCGGCACGATCTCGATGTTTTCTAAATAGATGTATTGCCAGATATCAAGCTCAGTCCAGTTCGAAAGTGGGAATACACGAATGCTCTCACCCTTATTAACCTGGCCGTTGTAGGTCTTCCATAGCTCAGGACGTTGGTTTTTAGGGTCCCAGGTATGGTTCTTGTCACGGAACGAATACACTCGTTCTTTTGCGCGTGATTTTTCTTCATCACGACGAGCGCCACCAAAAGCAGCATCGAAGCCATATTTGTTTAGCGCCTGCTTAAGACCTTGCGTTTTCATGATGTCCGTATGCTTTGACGAGCCATGAACAAACGGACTGCAGCCCATGGCTAGACCTTCTGGGTTCTTATGTACCAAAAGCTCAAAGCCGTATTTGGCAGCGGTGCGATCGCGAAATTCAATCATCTCGCGGAATTTCCAGTCGGTATCGACATGCAGAAGTGGGAATGGAATTTTGCCCGGGTAAAACGCTTTACGCGCTAGGTGCAGCATCACTGATGAGTCTTTACCAATCGAATACATCATGACTGGGTTATCAAACTCAGCCGCAACTTCGCGGATAATATGGATACTCTCCGCTTCGAGTTGTTTAAGGTGAGTTAAACGTTGTTGGTCCATGTTTTGTATTTCCTTTTTAAGCTTGAAGGCGCATTACGTCTCTAATCTTTGGTCTGAAATTATATGGAGTTGGCAATAGCACTTTTGTTGAATTCAGTACTAGACAAAAACCAGTCTAACTTTTGAGACAGTCGCACTACCTCTCCGACAACAATCAAAGATGGCGATTGTGCTTCCTTCGATAAATCAGAGAGTTGGGAGAGCTCTCCCGTAAATACTTTTTGTTGGATCTGCGTACCACGCTCAATAATGGCAATCGGAGTCGACGCAGAACGACCATGCTTAATGAGTTGATTCTGAATATAGTGTGATTTCATCAGCCCCATGTAGATCACTAAAGTCTGATTCCCACGCGCCAACGTGGACCAATCCATCTCATCGCTTTCTTCTTTCAAGTGGCCGGTCACAAAGATGGCCGATTGCGCGTAATCGCGATGAGTCAGTGGAATCCCAGCATAGGCCGTTGCGCCAGCTGCCGCGGTAATGCCAGGGACGACCTGAAAACGGACGCCTGCATCAGCAAGCACTTCCAGCTCTTCACCGCCACGACCGAATACAAATGGATCACCACCTTTAATGCGCACTACTTTGTAGCCCTGTTTGGCAAAGTCCACCAATAGCTGGTTCGTCTTCTCCTGCGGCACACTGTGATGCCCAGCTCGTTTCCCAACGCACACTAAAATCGTATCGCTTGGGATCAAGGCCATGATTTCTTCAGACACCAAGTAGTCGTACAAAACCACATCGGCTTGCTGCAAACAGTTCAATGCTTTCACCGTAAGAAGTTCAGGATCACCAGGTCCTGCACCTACTAAGGCGACTTCACCAGGCTGTAGCGATTGCTTTGCAAAACGAGTAACACCAGCTACTGGGTTGTCAGAAACTAACCGGGGCTTTGGTTTAGGAAAAGAAGTGACTGAATCGTTCGTTGCCATGTGCTTGCTCATCGTCCATTGATATCGTTATGCAAGCATTATGGCGGGGCGTTTATATTACCTGAAATTCTAAAATTTCATTTTTTATTCAAAAATCTGCTAAGAAGTTTTTGTTTGGTCTCATTCAAAAGCGTGAAAAAGTCGGCGGTTAATATGAATAAGGTTCAGTAAACTGATTTCTGTTCACAGTTTTCTGTATCTTTATCATTAAGTTGCACCAGCGTTTGATACATTACGCGGTACGATTCCCCCTTCCCATTGAATTGGAGCACCAAATGAAAGTGGCAGTTCACCCTATTTCCCTCGCAGTGTTAAGTGGCATGCTAACGCTTGCGGGCCCTGCGATGGCCGATACCATCAAGCTTCGTATTATCGAAACCACCGACATTCACACCAACGTGATGGATTACGATTACTATAAAGACCAACCATCACAGCAAATCGGTCTTAGTCGCGCCGCGACCATAGTGAAACAGGCTAAGTCCGAGGCAGAAAACACGGTATTAGTTGATAACGGCGACTTAATTCAGGGCAGCCCAATGGGTGATTACATGGCTGCGAAAGGGATTAACGCTGGCGATGTGCACCCAGTCTACAAGGCGATGAACCAACTAGACTACGATGTGGGCAACATTGGCAATCATGAGTTCAACTATGGCCTAGACTTTCTACAAAAGACGTTGGCGGGCGCTAACTTCCCTTACATCAACGCAAACGTATTTGATAAAAAAACCGGTAAGCATTACTTCAAGCCTTACCTGATCAAAACCCACACCTTTAAAGACACAAACGGCGAAGCGCATCAAATAAAAGTGGGTTATATCGGCTTTGTACCACCACAAATTATGGTGTGGGACAAGAAGAACTTAGAAGGCAAAGTCTTTGCTAAAGACATTAAGGAAACGGCAGAAAAACTCATTCCTCAAATGAAGAAAGAAGGCGCAGACGTGATTGTGGCGATTCCACACTCGGGCATTTCTACTGACCCATACAAGCTTGGCGCTGAAAACTCAGTTTACTACCTCACAGAAGTTGAAGGTATTGATGCGATTGCTTTTGGCCACTCTCACGCGGTCTTCCCAGGGAAAGACTTTGCAAACCTACCTGGTGTTGATACCGAGAAAGGGACCATCAATGGTGTGACGTCAGTGATGCCTGGTCGCTGGGGAAGTCATGTAGGTGTGATGGATTTGATGCTGAAAGAGGAAGACGGCAGATGGCAAGTAGTTGAAGGCCAAGCAGAAGCACGCCCTATCTTCGATAAAGTAAATAAGAAGTCATTAGCTAAAGCCGATGAAGGTATTGTGAAAGCGTTAGAAGAGGATCACAAAGGCACTCGTGAATTTGTAAACCAACCAATCGGCAAAGCAAATGATGTCATGTACAGCTTCTTGGCATTAGTGCAGGACGACCCAACCATTCAGATCGTTAACCTTGCTCAGAAAGATTACGTGGAACGCTTTATTCAAGGCGACCCAGATCTCGCTGACATTCCAGTATTGAGTGCCGCAGCACCATTTAAAGTCGGGGGGCGTAAAAACGATCCGAATAACTTTACAGAAGTCGAATCCGGTCAGCTCACCTTCCGTAATGCTGCCGATCTTTATTTATATCCCAACACCTTAGTCGCGATGAAAGTGAAAGGTAAAGAGGTTCGCGAATGGCTAGAGTGCAGCGCGGGTCAATTCAACCACATCGACATCAACAATCCTGAACCACAATCTTTGATTGATTGGGATAATTTCCGTACGTACAACTTCGATGTCATTGATGGGGTGAACTACCAGATCGATATCACCCAACCGCCCAAATACGATGCGAGCTGCAAAGTGATTAATCCAGATTCTCAGCGTATTGTGAATCTGACATTCAATGGTAAGCCAGTTGATCCAAAACAAGACTTCATCATCGCAACTAATAACTACCGTGCTTATAGCAATACCTTCCCTGGTACGGGCCCAGACTTTATTGCGTTTGACGCACCAGATGAAAACCGCTCTGTCGTCGCCGCTTATATTTCTCGCGTGAGTGAAGAAAAAGGTGAAGTGACACCAAGCGCTGACAACAACTGGTCTTTCGCACCGATTAAATCCGATAAAAAGCTAGATATTCGCTTCGAAACGTCTCCTAGCGATAAAGCGGCGCAATTCATTAAAGATAAAGGTCAATACCCAATGAAACGTGTCGCGACTGACGACATTGGTTTCGCGATTTACCAAATCGATCTGAATAAGTAAGGCTGATTTGACAACAACGCTAAGCGGCTCTCATGAGCCGCTTTTTTGTTATCAATAAAACCCGTTAGAATAAAGAAAACCGTTTCTGAGTTATCACATGCACAGCGATCTTTTTTCAGACTTAGTCAATCATGGCTTCTTAGACACAGAAGCAAACCAACTTATCGAAAATGGTGAGTTACTCGAACTGCCTACGCGCCACATTCTTAACCACCAAGGAGAGTTTAGCTCGCACCTTTACTTCATTATTGAAGGCTTATGCCATGCAAGCTATCTCACTGAGCAGGGCAAAGAGTTCAGTAAAGAATTTTATTGGGAAAAAGACTGGGTTATCGGCTTTGAGAGCATAATTAAGAACCAACCTTCGCCTTACTTATTGGAAACGCTGAGCGCTTGTCAGCTATTTTGCTTACCAATTGAAACGTTGCATCAATGGCGAGCAGAAAAACACGCCATTTACTTAAAGCTACTCGAAAACCAACTGGTTAATAAAGAGAACAAAGAACGCTTTATGCTGCTCTACTCGCCAGAGGAACGATACCAATTATTTTGCGCCCACTACCCAGACTTAAAGCTACGTATTACCGATAGCCAAATAGCTGCTTATCTTGGGATCACGCCTATCAGTTTGAGCCGAATTAAAGCGCGCTTAACTAAAGATCACACATCCAAGTAAACTCGAAAAAGAAAAGGCTCTTCAAACGAAGAGCCTTTCTATGCTATTTAAGCTATTTAAGAAGCCGCGCCCGGAACTGACGCCCTTTCATCTTGCCATTACTAATGGTTTGTAGAGCCTTTTTGGCAGCTGACTTCTCGACCGCAACGTAGGCGCGCATCGGGAAAAGGTGAATCTTGCCAACTTGAGAGCCTGGGATACCATTTTTTCCCGTCAGACATCCTAAGATATCACCCGGTCGTACTTTCTGTTTCTTACCACCATCAATGTTAATCGTCACCATCTTCGCTTGGTATGGCTGCTGATTTGATTTGGCAGGCAATGTTGCTGGTACCACGTCCATATCCAGGTATTCTTCAATACGAGCTACACGCAAACCGTCTTTCTCTCCAAAGAAGCTGAACGCCAAACCTTTACTACCCGCACGGCCTGTACGACCGATACGGTGTACATGAACCTCAGGATCGCGCGATAGCTCAAAGTTAAAGACTGCATCAAGGTTATCTACGTCCAAACCACGCGCCGCGACGTCTGTTGCGACAAGGATAGAAACACTCTTGTTAGCAAACTGCACCAATGCTTGATCGCGTTCACGCTGTTCTAAGTCCCCATGGATATCGATAACGCTGAACCCTTTGCGATGCAACTCATCTGCGACACTTTGCACTTCTTTTTTGGTATTGCAAAAAACCACAGCGGACTCTGGTTGGTGAGTCAGTAGCAAGTTCGCCAACGCTTCATCACGCGCTTCCGAGCTTTCAACTTTATAGAAATGCTGAGCAATGCTTGAGGTATCGTGCGTCGATTCCACCTTAATCACTTCAGGCGTCTGCATGATACGCTGCGCAATTTGCTCAATTTTCTCTGGGAAAGTAGCACTGAAAAGTAGAGTTTGACGCTGCTTTGGCGCTGCATCAATAATCGCATCTAATGCGTCTTGGAAACCCATGTCCAACATGCGATCAGCTTCGTCCAGCACCAAAGTATTCAGCTCGCTAAGGTTAATTCGGCCTTTCTCAAGGTGATCCAAAATACGGCCAGGTGTGCCGACTAGGATATGCGCACCATGCTCCAGAGAACCAATTTGTGGCCCCATTGGCATCCCACCGCAGAGAGTAAGCACTTTAATATTATGAATGCCACGACCTAAAGTACGAATTTCCTTCGCGACTTGATCCGCAAGCTCACGAGTTGGACACAATACTAATGACTGGACACGAAAACGTTTGACGTTAAGGTTCGATAAAACACCCAAACCAAATGCAGCGGTTTTACCTGAGCCCGTTTTACCCTGCCCGATGACATCACGATGTTTTAGGATTGCAGGCAAACTCAAAGCTTGAATTGGCGTCATGTGGGTGTAGTTCAGGGAATCAAGTGTGGCGAGTAACGCTGGGTTTAGCCCGACTTGATCAAAAGTTTGTTTGCTCACGGGAATATCCTCAGGTGAGATGAAAAGAGGGCACATTATCACCAGATTTGGTGGGAAAACCAGTGATAATTAACCTTTGTTAATGAGTATGAGTACAAAACAAAGTAAAGTCAGTCACTCTACTCTCATGACGGATGACAACATGCTCACTTGGATTACTTTGCCCTTTGCTCAACTGACAACCACACAATTGTATACAATGATGAAATTACGTGTGGATGTATTCGTCGTTGAACAAACCTGCCCTTATCCTGAACTGGATGGCAAAGACACACTGGAAGGTGTTTATCATCTAATAGGTTACCACGGTGATGAACTAGTTGCTTGCGCACGATTGCTACCCGCTGGCACGACGTATGACAATGTGAGCATTGGTCGAGTCGTCACCAAACAAACTGCGCGTGGTGATGGTCTGGGACATAAGTTGCTGAAAGAGGCATTAACACAGTGTGAAATATTGTGGCCAGGACAGACGATTGATATAGGAGCTCAAGAGCATCTCATCCAGTTTTATGCGAGTCATGGATTCAAAGTTATTTCTGATCGCTACCTAGAGGATGGTATTCCTCATGTGGATATGCGAAAAGAAGCCGTAGCGATATAACGCGTTCATTGCTAGGTTAACTAATTTAGAGATAAACTAAAAAGACGCGATACCTTCGCGTCTTTAGTTCATTTGAAGCATCTACTTGTTGCGCCCAAAGGTCCCATCCGATAAGCGGAAAAACATGACGGACCGGCCGCTTTTTTCTAGTTGCAGCATATCCAACTCGCCTTCATCGCTAAGCTTAAAGCGAATCAATTGTCCTTGTTTAATTTGGCTCAGCGGCTTATCACTGCCTTCGATTTTTACTAGAGCGCTAAGATCCGCCATCGAGAGCTGATTACTTCTGAAAACCTGCGCTAACGTGTCGCCATTTTTAACCGTGTACTCTTTCCAGTCTTCGGATTTCGGCCCAGAATTCTGAGAGGTTCTTTGCTGGCTTAAACTCTGTGCGTTCAGCTGAATCGCTACGCGCTGATGATCGACCTCAGCTTGCTCAACTGATTGTTCTGTTTTATTCGGCAAAGGAATAACAAGGAGTACCAGAATCAATGGTACTAAAACCATCAAAGCTCGTTGATGGAATTTCGGTAGGCGCAGCCAAAACTGCTTAACAGGCTGTATACGCTCCAACCACTGCTCTTTGTTGAACGGCTGCTTCCAGTCGATAGCAGCGAATTTTTGTTTAACCAATTCGACATAGTCGACTTGCTGCTTTTTCTTTCTGCGACGATTCATTTTAATGAGTCCCTTAATACTTCTACTGCCAGTATAAAAATACCGACGCGGAGAGTATATGTTTTTCACTAAACTAAAATGGAATTTGGATTAAATTAGCAGAAATTTCACTTGGAGTAAGAGATAAGTCACACCCTGGCCGCCTCAATTAAGCATTCAGTCGCAATCATTTAAACCTAAGCTCGAAACTGATATCCTGTTGCCTTTATCACTCCTAACAAGAGCGACATTCATGTCTGAAATTAAATTTGAAACTGCAGAACAAAAAGCAAGCTACGGCATTGGTCTGCAAATGGGTCAGCAACTTGCAGGTTCTGGTCTTGAAGGTCTTAGCGTTGATGCTATCGCAGCGGGTATTGCAACAGCACTAACTGGTGACATGCCATCAATCGAAATTGATGAAATCAACAAAGCACTACAAGAACTTCACACTCGTGCAGAAACCGCTCGCCAAGAAGCAGCGAAAATTGCAGCAGCAGAAGGCGAAGCGTTCCTAAAAGACAACGCACTACGCCCTGAAGTTAACGTTCTAGACTCTGGCCTTCAGTACGAAATCATTTCTGAAGGTACTGGTGCAGTTCCAACAGCAGAAAGCTCAGTTCGCGTTCACTACCACGGTGAGCTAACTGACGGTACTGTATTCGATAGCTCTGTATCTCGCGGTCAACCAGCTGAATTCCCTGTTACAGGCGTAATCAAAGGCTGGGTAGAAGCACTACAACTAATGCCTGTTGGTTCTAAGTGGAAACTATACGTACCACAAGACCTTGCGTACGGTGAGCGTGGCGCTGGTGCAGCTATCCCTCCATTCGCAGCACTAGTTTTCGAAGTAGAACTACTAGATATTCTTTAATTGAAACCATTTTCAATTATGATTTAATAAAACGGCGCATTAGCGCCGTTTTTTTGTCTAAACTGAATAGACTTTCTCACCTCTAAACCTTTCATTCTGATAGCCTTTAAAACAATAAAATCACGTTAAAAACGCTCAACCTTCGGAGGTACTATGCGTAAAACACTCCTGACTCTGGCACTCTTATCAATGAACATTGGTAGTGCACACGCATTCTTAGATTCCGTCACGCAAAAAAGTAAAGAAAGTGGCCTAATGGATATGGTAGGTAGTAGCCTGAACACTGAATCATCTCCATTGACAGACATGCTAACTAGCCAATTACCTGTATCTACAGAACAAGCGGCTGGAGGTAGTGGCGCACTACTCGCTTTGGCTCAAAGCCAGCTTTCACAAGAAAATAGCAGTGAATTACAGTCTTTGATTCCTGGGCTTTCAAACTTGCAAGGAGCACAAAGCTTACTGGGGAATATTGAGAATATTAGTGCAGTAAAAAGCGCTTTTGACACGCTGGGTTTAGATCCCTCTATGATCAGTCAGTTTGCTCCAGTAATCTTGGATTACTTGAACAAGCAAGGCGCTAGCGAGGGACTTCTAAGTTCGTTGGGCGGGTTGTGGAATACTAGTAAATAAGCGCAAGTGATAATCACTTTTTAAATTGCCAGTCTGCATGGAGTAAAATAAATGCAGGCTGGATATAAAGATTTACTGAATCGCAGATACAAAAAAGCCGAGCTAACGCTCGGCTTTCTCGTTCTTACGAACTGATTACTCAGCAGCTTCTTCAGCAGCTGGGCGATCTACAAGCTCAATGTAAGCCATTGGAGCTTTATCACCAGCACGGAAGCCAGCTTTTAGGATACGAGTGTAACCGCCCTGACGAGCAGCAAAACGTGGACCTAGTTCGTTAAATAGTTTTGCAACTACTTCGTTGTCACGAGTACGTGCAAATGCTAGACGACGGTTAGCAACACTGTCAGTCTTAGCTAGTGTAATCAAAGGCTCAACTACGCGACGTAGCTCTTTTGCTTTTGGCAAAGTAGTCTTGATAACTTCATGACGTACTAGAGAGCTAGCCATGTTGCTGAACATCGCTTTGCGATGTGAGCTGTTGCGGTTGAGTTGACGACCACTCTTACGATGGCGCATGACCTAATCCTTCTAACTAGTATCGATTAATCTTCAGCGATTGATGCAGGTGGCCAGTTTTCTAGGCGCATGCCCAGAGACAGACCACGTGACGCAAGTACGTCTTTAATCTCAGTAAGAGATTTTTTACCAAGGTTAGGCGTTTTAAGTAGCTCAACCTCAGTACGTTGTACTAGATCACCGATGTAGTGAATCGCTTCTGCTTTCAGACAGTTAGCAGAGCGAACTGTTAGTTCAAGATCGTCTACAGGACGCAGTAGGATCGGATCGAATTCTGGCTTCTCTTCTTTCTCCTCAGGAACTCGTACATCACGAAGATCTACGAATGCATCCAATTGTTCAGCTAGGATTGTAGCTGCACGACGGATTGCTTCCTCAGGTTCTAGAGTACCGTTTGTTTCCATATCGATAACAAGCTT
The DNA here is from genome assembly GCF_024181795.1 of Vibrio sp. Y10_XG_PY6. Taxonomy (NCBI): domain Bacteria; kingdom Pseudomonadati; phylum Pseudomonadota; class Gammaproteobacteria; order Vibrionales; family Vibrionaceae; genus Vibrio; species Vibrio sp. Y10_XG_PY6. Next base: position 257,659 of record NZ_JAMZAQ010000003.1, on the reverse strand, counting down.
GTCTAGATCAGTGCGCTGTTCTACACGAGCTGCTTCTACAGCGTAGGCAATTTTGTCTACTGGGCTGTAAGTAGCATCTACTAGTAGGCGACCGATTGGACGCTCGTCTTCTTCGTTATGGATACGCGCAGAAGCTGGAACATAACCACGACCACGTTCTACTTTAATACGCATTGCGATTTCAGCGTTGTCATCCGTTAGGTGACAAATAACGTGTTCAGGGTTAGCGATCTCTACATCACCATCATGGGTGATGTCACCTGCAACCACAGGGCCCGAGCCTGATTTGTTCAAAGTAATGAACACTTCATCTTTGCCTTCAGCAACACGCACTGCCAAACCTTTAAGGTTTAGAAGGATTTCAAGAATATCTTCTTGTACACCTTCTTTAGTGCTGTACTCGTGAAGTACGCCTTCGATTTCTACTTCTGTCACTGCACAACCAGGCATAGAAGATAGAAGAATGCGGCGAAGTGCATTACCCAGAGTATGACCAAAGCCACGCTCTAATGGCTCAAGAGTTACTTTTGCGTGAGTCGAGCTGATTTGTTCGATGTCAACTAGACGTGGCTTAAGAAATTCTGTTACAGAACCCTGCATTGTGTCCTCTCTTTAGTTTAAACCTTACTTAGAGTAAAGCTCGACGATCAATTGTTCGTTGATGTCAGCTGATAGATCAGAACGCTCAGGCATACGCTTGAATGTACCTTCCATCTTGCCACCATCTACTTCAATCCAAGTTGGTTTTTCACGTTGTTCAGCAACTTCTAGAGCAGCTTTAATACGAGCTTGCTGTTTAGCTTTCTCGCGAATAGAAACAACGTCATTAGCCGCTACTTTGAAAGAAGGAACGTTTACAACTTTACCGTTTACTAGGATAGCTTTGTGGCTAACTAGCTGACGTGCTTCTGCGCGAGTTGCACCAAAGCCCATGCGGTAAACTACGTTATCAAGACGACCTTCAAGAAGCTGAAGTAGGTTTTCACCAGTGTTGCCTTTTAGGCGAGCAGCTTCTTTGTAGTAGTTACGGAATTGTTTTTCTAGAACGCCGTACATACGACGTACTTTTTGCTTCTCACGAAGCTGAACGCCATACTCAGATAGACGACCGCGACGAGCGCCGTGTACACCTGGTGCGTTATCAATTTTACACTTGGTATCGATCGCGCGAACACCAGACTTAAGGAATAAGTCAGTGCCTTCACGACGGCTAAGCTTCAGCTTAGGACCCAAATATCTTGCCATGATTCTTCTCCAATTGTCCTAGAAACGTTATACGCGACGTTTCTTAGGTGGACGACAACCGTTATGAGGGATTGGTGTAGCATCAACGATGTTTGTGATGCGGAAACCAGCGGCGTTTAGTGCACGAACAGTAGATTCGCGACCTGGACCAGGACCCTTAACCATAACTTCCAAGTTCTTTAGGCCGTATTCTTTAGCCATTTCAGCACAACGCTCAGCAGCAACCTGTGCAGCGAACGGAGTAGACTTACGAGAACCACGGAAACCAGAACCACCTGCAGTAGCCCATGCAAGAGCGTTACCTTGACGGTCAGTAATGGTTACGATTGTGTTATTGAAAGAAGCATGGATGTGCGCAACGCCATCTGCAACTTGCTTGCGTACGCGCTTACGAGCGCGAGTTGGTTGTTTAGCCATTGTACTCTACCTTCCCGATTATTTCTTGATCGGCTTACGCGGACCCTTACGGGTGCGAGCGTTGGTTTTAGTACGCTGTCCACGTAGTGGTAGACTGCGACGATGACGAAGACCACGGTAACAGCCAAGGTCCATAAGACGCTTGATGTTCATAGATACTTCACGACGTAGATCACCTTCTACAGTGTACTTAGCTACACCATCACGCAGTTGATCGATCTGCTCTTCAGTTAGTTCACTGATCTTAACATTTTCAGCAATACCCACTTCAGCTAGGATAGCTTGAGAGCGAGTTTTACCGATGCCGTAGATCGCTGTTAGAGCGATTACTGCATGTTTCTGATCAGGAATGTTAATGCCTGCTATACGGGCCATTATTCACTCCTAAGTGTTTCTATAAAAGAATTAGCCGCAGCAAAGCCCGTTATGGATACGCTGCGGAATACTACTTCTTTTGCACGCAAAAGGTAGGCCGAGGAATATACTCGACCCAACCTTCATTTTCAAGTAAAAATTTCTGCTAATTAGCCTTGGCGCTGTTTGTGCTTTGGCTCACTGCAAATCACGCGAACGACACCGTTACGCTTGATTACTTTACAGTTACGGCAGATTTTTTTAACGGAAGCACGAACTTTCATTGCTAAACTCCGTAAATGAAACTGAGTCTACCGCCGGATTAACGGCCGTAGCCTTTCAGATTCGCTTTCTTCAACACAGAATCATACTGTTGAGACATCAGATGAGTCTGTACCTGTGCCATAAAGTCCATAATTACAACAACTACGATTAGTAGCGATGTACCGCCGAAGTAGAAACGTACGTTCCACGCGACCATCATGAACTCGGGAATCAGACAGATAAAGGTAATGTACAGTGCACCAGCAAGGGTTAAACGTGTCATTACTTTATCAATGTACTTCGCTGTCTGCTCACCTGGGCGGATACCGGGTACGAATGCACCAGACTTCTTCAAGTTATCTGCTGTTTCACGCGGGTTGAAAACCAACGCCGTGTAGAAAAAACAGAAGAAGATAATTGCTGCTGCATAAAGCATTACATACAACGGTTGACCTGGGCTAAGAGCCAAAGACACGTCAGTTAACCAACCGAACGCGCTGCTCTCGCCGTTTTGACCAAACCACTGAGCCAATGTTCCTGGGAACAAGATAATGCTTGATGCAAAAATCGCTGGAATTACACCTGCCATGTTAATTTTAAGAGGCAGATGCGAACTTTGTGCAGCAAATACTTTACGACCTTGTTGACGCTTAGCGTAGTTAACGACGATTCGGCGTTGACCACGTTCCATGAAAACAACGAAGTAAATGACTGCAAAAGCTAATACCGCGATTAGCAACAGAAGAAGTACATGCAATTCACCTTGACGCGCTTGCTCGATTGTTTGACCGATTGCAGAAGGCAATCCAGCAACAATACCTGCAAAAATCAGTATCGAAATACCGTTACCAATTCCTCGCTCTGTAATTTGTTCACCTAACCACATTAAGAACATGGTACCGGTTACTAAACTTACGGTCGCAATTAGCGTAAACATGGTTTGGTTGATAACAACCAGATTGTCGACCATGTTTGGTAGGCCAGTTGCAATACCTATAGCTTGGAAGGTTGCAAGTACAAGCGTGCCGTAGCGTGTGTATTGGCTGATCTTACGACGGCCTGCTTCACCCTCTTTTTTGAGTTCAGCTAACGCTGGATGAACTACAGTTAGCAATTGGACAACAATAGATGCCGAAATATACGGCATGATGCCCAATGCTAATATAGATGCACGCTCAAGAGCACCACCGGAGAACATGTTAAACATTTCAACGATGGTACCTTTTTGCTGTTCGAACAAATCGGCAAGTACAGCAGCGTCAATACCAGGAATCGGCACAAAGGAGCCGGCTCGGAATACTAAAAGTGCACCAATTACGAATAACAAGCGCGACTTTAGTTCACTTAAGCCGCTCTGAGCACTACGAAAATCTTGTCCTGGTTTCTTAGCCATCTGTACCTCGTTCCTCGAGATTATTCCTCGATTTTACCGCCTGCAGCTTCGATTGCAGCTTTAGCGCCTTTAGTCACACGTAGACCTTTCACAGTCACTGCTTTGTTGATTTCACCAGAAAGAACAACTTTTACAAATTCGATGTTCTTAGTGATGATGTTAGCAGCTTTAAGACTGTTTAGATCAACTACGTCACCAGAAACTTTCGCTAGCTCAGCTAGACGAACTTCAGCAGACACTAGGCTCTTACGAGAAGTGAAACCAAATTTTGGTAGACGTTGTTTCAGAGGCATCTGACCGCCTTCGAAACCTGGACGAACACTGCCGCCAGAACGTGATTTTTGACCTTTGTGACCACGGCCACCAGTTTTACCTAGGCCTGAACCGATACCACGACCTACTCGCTTCGCAGAAGTTTTCGCGCCAGCAGCCGGTGCTAGAGTATTCAAACGCATTCTGATTACTCCTCAACTTTAACCATGTAGTAAACCTTGTTGATCATACCGCGAATACACGGAGTATCTTCAAGTTCTACTGTGTGGTTGATTTTACGAAGACCTAGACCGCGCAAAGTAGCTTTGTGCTTTGGCAGACGACCAATTGAGCTTTTAGTTTGAGTTACTTTAATAGTTGCCATGGTGTTCTTACTCCGAAATAGATTCAACAGTTAGACCACGTTTAGCAGCAACCATTTCTGGTGACTTCATGCTACCTAGTGCATCGATCGTTGCACGAACGATGTTGATAGGGTTCGTAGAACCGTACGCTTTAGATAGTACGTTGTGTACACCAGCAACTTCTAGTACTGCACGCATCGCACCACCTGCGATAACACCAGTACCTTCTGCAGCAGGCTGCATGTAAACTTTAGAGCCCGAATGGCGACCTTTCACCGGGTGGTGAAGAGTGCCTTCGTTTAGAGCGATCGTAGTCATGTTACGACGCGCTTTTTCCATTGCTTTTTGAATCGCTGCAGGTACTTCACGAGCTTTGCCGTAACCGAAACCTACACGACCATTACCGTCACCAACTACTGTTAGTGCAGTGAAGCTCATGATTCGACCGCCTTTAACCGTCTTAGATACGCGGTTAACTGCGATTAGCTTTTCTTGCAAATCATTCGCTTGAACTTGTTGTTCTTTAGCCATCTTCCAACCCTACCTTAGAATTTCAGACCAGCTTCGCGAGCAGATTCTGCTAGCGCCGCTACTCGACCGTGGTATTGGAAACCAGAACGATCAAATGCAACTGCAGTTACGCCCTTCTCAAGAGCGCGCTCAGCAATAGCTTTACCCACTGCTTTAGCTGCATCAACGTTACCAGTGTATTTCACTTGCTCACGGATCGCTTTTTCTACAGTAGAAGCTGCTGCGATAACCTCAGAGCCGTTAGCCGCGATAACCTGTGCGTACACGTGACGAGGAGTACGGTGTACAACTAGGCGAGTCGCACCCAGTTCTGCAATCTTACGACGTGCACGTGTAGCACGACGGATGCGAGATGCTTTCTTATCCATAGTGTTACCTTACTTCTTCTTAGCTTCTTTAGTACGCACATTTTCATCTGCGTAACGAACACCTTTGCCTTTGTATGGCTCAGGCTCACGGTAAGAACGAATGTCAGCCGCAACTTGACCAACTAGTTGCTTGTCAGCACCAGTGATCACGATTTCAGTTTGGCTTGGACATTCAGCTTTAATACCCGCTGGCAACTCGTGCTCAACTGGGTGTGAGAAGCCTAGTGTTAGACCTACAGCGTTGCCTTTGATAGCAGCACGGTAACCTACACCTTTAAGAGTTAGCTTCTTAGTAAAGCCTTCAGTAACACCAACAACCATGTTGTTAACTAGAGCGCGAGCAGTACCTGCTTGAGCCCATGCGTTAGCAACACCTTCTTTAGGACCGAAAGTCAGGTTATTTTCTTCCTGAGCGATTACAACTGCATCGTTAAGAACGCGAGTTAGTTCGCCTTTCGCACCTTTTACAGTGATTTCTTGGCCGTTTAGTTTCACCTCTACGCCAGCTGGAATAGCGACAGGTGCTTTTGCAACACGAGACATAGTCTACTCCTTATTAAGCTACGTAAGCGATGATTTCACCACCAAGACCTGCTTTACGTGCAGCGCGGTCTGACATAAGACCCTTGGAAGTTGAAACGATAGCAATACCAAGACCACCCATTACAGAAGGAAGTTCATCTTTCTTCTTGTAAACACGTAGACCTGGACGAGAAACACGTTTAAGTTGCTCGATTACTGGTTTAGCTTGGAAGTACTTAAGTGTAACTTCTAGCTCAGGTTTTGCTTCGCCTTCAACAGCGAAGTCAACGATGTAACCTTCAGCTTTTAGTAGTGCAGCAATTGCAACTTTAAGCTTTGAAGAAGGCATTTTTACAGCAACTTTGTTTGCTGCCTGACCGTTACGAACGCGGGTCAGCATATCCGAAATCGGATCTTGCATGCTCATATGATTTACTCCAAATGATTAAGTGGCAATTACCAGCTAGCCTTACGAAGACCCGGAATCTCGCCTTTCATGCAAGCTTCACGAACCTTAATACGGCTTAGACCGAACTTACGTAGGTAACCGTGTGGACGACCAGTTTGGTTGCAACGGTTGCGCTGACGTGATGCACTTGAATCACGTGGAAGAGATTGCAGTGTAAGAACCGCGTTCCAACGATCTTCTTCAGATGCGTTTACATCGCTGATGATAGCTTTTAGCGCTGCACGCTTTTCAGCGAACTTAGCTACTAGCTGTGCACGTTTAGCTTCACGTGCTTTCATTGATTGTTTAGCCATAACAGTAACCCTTCACCTTACTTACGGAATGGGAAGTTAAAGGCAGCCAGCAGAGCACGGCCTTCCTCATCAGTACCAGCAGACGTCGTAATAGTGATGTCTAAACCGCGTACACGATCAACTTTATCAAAGTCGATTTCCGGGAAGATGATTTGCTCGCGAACGCCCATGCTGTAGTTACCGCGACCGTCAAAAGACTTAGCGCTAACACCACGGAAGTCACGTACACGTGGAAGAGCGATGTTAATTAAACGCTCAAGAAAATCCCACATACGTTCGCCACGCAAGGTTACTTTACAACCGATAGGGTAGCCTTCACGGATTTTGAAACCTGCAACAGATTTGCGCGCTTTTGTGATAAGTGGCTTTTGACCAGAGATCGTTGCCATATCAGACGCTGCATTTTCTAGCAGTTTCTTATCGTTGATTGCTTCACCAACACCCATGTTTAGGGTGATTTTCTCGATTCTAGGGACTTGCATGACGCTTGTGTAACCGAACTGTTTGGTCAGTTCAGCGACTACAGACGACTTGTAGTAATCATGCAGTTTCGCCATAGTAGAACTCCAAATTACTTCTATTAGTTAGAAACGGTTTCGCCGTTAGACTTGAAGAAACGAACTTTTTTGCCGTCTTCAAAACGGAAACCGATACGGTCAGCTTTACCAGTAGCTGCGTTGAAAATCGCCACGTTAGAAACGTCGATTGCTGCTTCTTGCTCTACGATACCGCCTTGGATACCCATAGCTGGAACAGGTTTCTGATGCTTCTTAACTAGGTTGATACCTTCAACGATAACTTTACCAGTTGCTAGAACCTTAGTTACTTTACCTTTCTTGCCTTTGTCTTTACCAGCAAGAACGATTACTTCGTCATTACGACGGATTTTAGCTGCCATTTCTACGTGCTCCTTACAGAACTTCTGGAGCCAGTGAAACGATCTTCATGAACTTATCGCCACGAAGTTCGCGTGTCACAGGACCAAAGATACGTGTACCGATTGGTTGCTCAGTATTGTCGTTTAGCAATACGCAAGCATTTCGGTCGAAGCGAATGACAGAACCGTCAGGACGACGTACGCCTTTACGGGTGCGCACTACCACCGCCTTCAGAACATCACCTTTTTTAACTTTACCGCGAGGGATTGCTTCCTTCACAGTAACTTTGATGACGTCACCGATATGTGCATAACGGCGGTGAGAGCCACCCAGAACCTTAATACACATTACGCTGCGTGCGCCTGAGTTATCAGCTGCGTCCAGCATACTTTGCATTTGGATCATGTTAGTGCTCCGCTAAATATTAATAACTAGACCCATCACGGGTCGGGCTGCCTCTTTAAAAGGGACGCGAATTGTACCACCCTTTTTTGTGATTGGGTAGTCAAAAAATAAACGGCTCCAAAAATATTTTGGAGCCGCTTTAGTTTCATAGAATTAACGAGATTAAATCTTCGCCTTTTCTAGAACTTTTACCAAAGTCCAAGACTTAGTCTTAGACAGTGGACGACACTCTGCGATTTCAACTGTGTCGCCTAGGCCACACTCGTTGTTCTCGTCATGTGCGTGTACTTTAGTCGTACGTTTTACGTATTTACCGTAGATTGGGTGTTTTACGAAACGTTCGATAGCAACAGTGATAGACTTGTCCATCTTATCGCTAACAACACGACCTTGTTGAGTACGTTTTACTTCGCTCATTATGCGCCTGCCTTTTCAGTCAAAACAGTTTTCACACGTGCGATATCACGGCGTACAGCTTTCAGAGTATGAGTTTGCTGTAGTTGACCAGTCGCAGCTTGCATGCGCAAGTTGAACTGTTCACGTAGCAAATTCATTAGCTCAGCGTTAAGCTCTTCAACGCTTTTCTCGCGTAGATCTTGTGCTTTCATCACATCACCTGCTTAGTTACAAATGTAGTTTTGAAAGGCAGTTTACGTGCCGCAAGACGGAACGCTTCACGTGCCAATTCTTCAGGTACACCACCCATTTCGTACATAACCTTACCAGGTTGGATTTGGGCTACCCAGTACTCAACGTTACCTTTACCCTTACCTTGACGAACTTCAAGTGGTTTTTCTGTGATTGGTTTGTCTGGGAACACACGGATCCAGATTTTACCTTGACGCTTAACGTGACGTGTCATTGCACGACGTGCCGCTTCGATTTGACGAGCAGTTAGACGACCACGGCCAACAGCTTTAAGACCGAATTCGCCGAAGCTTACATCAGTACCTTTAGCTAGACCACGGTTACGACCAGTCTGAACCTTACGGAACTTAGTACGTTTAGGTTGTAGCATCTGTCGACTCCTTACTTACGGCCTTTACGCTGCTTCTTAGGCTTGTCGCCTTTAGGCTCTACAGCGTTAGCTGCTGGCATACCACCTAGGATTTCACCTTTGAAGATCCAAGTTTTAATGCCGATCACACCGTATTGAGTGTGAGCCGAAGAAGTTGCGTAATCAATGTCAGCACGTAGAGTGTGTAGAGGCACACGGCCTTCACGGTACCACTCTGAACGTGCGATTTCAGCGCCGCCTAGACGACCGCTTACTTCCACTTTGATACCTTTAGCGCCTAGGCGCATAGCGTTTTGTACTGCGCGCTTCATAGCACGACGGAACATAACACGACGCTCTAGCTGAGACGCGATGCTGTCACCAACAAGTTGCGCATCTAGTTCAGGCTTACGTACTTCAGCGATGTTAATTTGCGCTGGTACACCTGCAATTTTAGCTACAGCTGCGCGTAGCTTCTCAACGTCTTCACCTTTCTTACCGATAACAACGCCTGGACGAGCAGTGTGAATAGTCACACGGATGCTCTTAGCAGGACGCTCGATAACGATACGTGATAGAGACGCTTTTTTCAGTTCACTTGTAAGGAACTGACGTACCTTGAAGTCGCCGTCTAGGTTGTCAGCGAAATCTTTGGTGTTAGCAAACCATGTAGCATTCCAAGGCTTAACGATGCCTAGACGAATACCATTTGGATGTACTTTTTGACCCATTGCTTACTCTCCTAGTCTCTAGCGATCTGCTACAACAACAGTGATGTGGCTTGAACGCTTCAAGATACGATCCGCACGACCTTTAGCACGAGGCATAATACGCTTCATGGTTGGGCCTTCATCTACAAAGATTTTTGCGACATTCAGATCGTCAATATCTGCACCTTCGTTGTGCTCCGCGTTAGCGATAGCAGACTCTAGAACTTTCTTAACTAGTGCAGCAGCTTTTTTGTTGCTGAACGTTAGGATTTCTAGAGCTTGGTCAACAGATTTACCACGGATTAGATCCGCAACTAAGCGAGCTTTCTGAGGCGAAATGCGAGCAAAGTTATGTTTAGCAATTGCTTCCATTATTTACTCCTTAGCGCTTCTTAGCTTTCTTATCCGCAGCGTGACCGCGGTAAGTACGTGTTGGTGCGAATTCACCCAGCTTGTGACCGATCATTTCATCAGTTACAAATACTGGTACGTGCTGACGACCATTATGGACAGCGATGGTCAAACCGATCATCGTAGGGATGATCATTGAACGACGGGACCAAGTCTTAATAGGCTTTTTGTCTCCGCTTTCCACCGCTTTCTCTACCTTCTTCAGCAAGTGTAGGTCAATAAAAGGACCTTTCTTGAGAGAACGTGGCATGGCGATTCCTCTTTATATAGATTACTTGTTACGACGACGTACGATGTACTTGTCAGTGCGTTTGTTCTTACGAGTCTTGAAGCCTTTAGTAGGCATACCCCAAGGAGATACTGGGTGACGACCACCAGAAGTACGGCCTTCACCACCACCGTGTGGGTGGTCAATCGGGTTCATTACAACACCACGAACCGTTGGACGGATACCGCGATGACGTGATGCACCTGCTTTACCAAGTTCACGTAGCATGTGCTCAGAGTTACCAACTTCACCGATTGTTGCACGGCCTTCAGAAAGAACTTTGCGCATCTCGCCAGAACGTAGACGGATAGTTACGTACGCACCGTCGCGAGCAACGATTTGAGCGTAAGCACCAGCCGAACGAGCTAGCTGACCACCTTTACCAGGCTTAAGTTCAACGTTATGTACTGTTGAACCTACTGGGATATTACGCATTGGTAGAGTGTTACCAGCTTTGATTGGTGCATCAACACCAGACTGAATAACATCACCAGCTACAACACCTTTAGGTGCTAGGATGTAGCGACGCTCACCGTCTTTGTAAAGAACTAGAGCAATGTTTGCGCTACGGTTTGGATCGTATTCAAGACGCTCAACTGTCGCTGGAATACCATCTTTAGTACGTTTGAAGTCAACTACACGGTAGTGGTGCTTGTGACCACCGCCGATGTGACGTACTGTGATACGACCCTTGTTGTTACGACCACCGTTCTTAGAGTTTTTCTCTAGAAGAGGTGCGTATGGCTTGCCCTTGTGTAGGTCAGCGTTAACAACTTTAACAACGTGACGACGACCAGGGGAAGTCGGCTTACATTTAACAATAGCCATTTTTAACTACTCCTGTTATTCCGCGCCGCCAACGAAGTCAAGATCTTGACCTTCTTTCAAAGTAACGTACGCTTTCTTAACGTCGCTGCGGCGACCTTGGCGTAGACCTTGACGTTTGGTCTTACCCTTAGTGATAAGAGTATTTACAGACTTAACTTCAACTTCAAATAGCTTTTCTACAGCTGCTTTGATCTCTTTTTTAGTCGCATCTTTAGCTACTTTGAAAACGATAGTGTTCGCTTTCTCAGCTGCCATAGTTGCTTTTTCAGAGATGTGCGGTGCACGTAGAACTTTTAGGATACGCTCTTCAGTGATCATGCTAGCATTTCCTCTACTTGCTTAACTGCTTCTGCAGTCATTACAACTTTGTCAAACGCGATTAGAGATACTGGATCGATACCAGCAACATCACGTGCGTCAACTTTGTATAGGTTACGAGCAGCTAGGAATAGATTCTCATCTACTTCGCTAGTCACGATTAGAGCGTCAGTTAGCTCAAGCTCTTTAAGCTTAGCAACTAGCTCTTTAGTCTTTGGTGCTTCAACTGAGAAGTTATCAACAACGATTAGACGCTCTTGACGAACAAGCTCAGAAAGAATGCTCTTCATAGCACCACGGTACATTTTTTTGTTTACTTTTTGGCTGTGATCTTGTGGTTTCGCAGCAAAAGTAACACCACCTGTACGCCAGATTGGGCTACGGATTGTACCAGCACGCGCACGGCCAGTACCTTTTTGACGCCATGGCTTAGCGCCACCGCCAGAAACTTCTGAACGTGTTTTTTGAGCACGAGTACCTTGACGAGCACCTGCTGCGTACGCAACAACTACTTGGTGTACAAGAGCTTCGTTAAACTCACGTCCGAAAGTAGTTTCGGAAACAGTTAGTGCATCGGCACCTTTAACCATTAGTTCCATTACTTACTCCTGAGACGTTATGCTTTAACAGCTGGTTTAACGATCACGTTGCCGCCAGTTGCGCCTGGGACTGCACCTTTAATAAGAAGCAGGTTGCGCTCAGCGTCAACACGTACGATCTCTAGGTTTTGAGTCGTTACACGCTCAGCACCCATGTGACCTGCCATTTTCTTGCCTTTAAATACGCGACCTGGAGTCTGACATTGACCGATAGAACCAGGAGCACGGTGAGACAATGAGTTACCGTGAGTCATATCTTGAGTACGGAAGTTCCAACGCTTAACAGCGCCTTGGAAACCTTTACCCTTAGATGTACCAGTAACGTCTACTTTCTTAGTTTCGTTGAATAGTTCAACAGTTAGTTCTGAACCAACTTCGAACTCTTCGCCGTTTTCTAAACGGAATTCCCAAAGACCGCGACCAGCTTCAACGCCAGCTTTAGCAAAGTGACCTGCTTCAGCTTTGTTTACGCGGTTAGCTTTCTTAGAACCAGCTGTAACCTGGATTGCTGCGTAGCCGTCAGTTTCAAGAGTTTTCACTTGAGAAACACGGTTAGCTTCAACCTCAACAACAGTTACTGGGATAGAAACGCCTTCTTCAGTAAATACGCGGGTCATGCCCACTTTACGACCGATTAGACCAATCATACTTCTAATCTCCCTTAACCTAGGCTAATTTGAACGTCAACGCCCGCAGCAAGGTCTAGACGCATTAGAGCATCAACAGTCTTGTCTGTTGGCTCAACGATGTCGATTAGACGCTTGTGAGTACGGATTTCGTACTGGTCACGTGCTTTCTTGTTAACGTGTGGAGAGATAAGAACTGTGAAACGCTCTTTACGAGTTGGCAGTGGGATTGGACCACGAACCTGTGCGCCAGTGCGCTTAGCTGTTTCAACGATTTCCGCTGTAGAAGCATCGATTAGTTTGTAATCGAAAGCTTTTAGGCGGATACGGATACGTTGGTTCTGCATGAGACAGAGCTCCAAATTTAATAAATTACACAAACAATATCGCCACTCAAACTCGTCAAGACGAGAGAATGCCGATTGATTTATGTGAAACCGTAGCATCCAAGATTAGGACGCATTGTCAGTTAATTTTCGATTAACTATCCCTATATGCCAAAGTCACCTTTGAGGATAGTTTTTCCGAAGAAAAGATAGCTAATTGTATTAACCGCGAACATAAGCTGAGTATACATTACCTCACAAATCCTTAGATTTGCTCGCTCCTCACTGCTCATTGGTTCACAACTGGCTTAACCAGTGCGCTGCATTATACAGATCACACTTTAGGTTGCAAGCGCTGAGTGAAAAATAATCGGGAATAATCCAAACCCTATACATCCCTCTTCGCTTGATAGCCATTAAACAAAAAGGACGCCGACGCGTCCTTTTCTAAACTGTAATCGTAATAGCGGCTGCTATTATTTCTTACCGCTTGATAGTGCACCGAAACGCTTGTTGAAGCGATCAACACGGCCGCCTGTATCAACGATACGTTGCTTACCAGTGTAGAATGGGTGACACTTGTCACATACGTCTAGGTGGATAGACTCTTTACCTAGAGTAGAGTTGAACTCAAAAGAGTTGCCGCAAGAACAAGTCGCTTTTACTGCTTTGTATTCTGGGTGGATACCAGCTTTCATGGGATAACCTCAATAGTAGGCCGTGTCGCTATACGAATCTAAGCCGCACACCACACGCAATTAATAATAAAATGGGATACCGCATCAACTAATTGCCGAAGCCATATCTCAAGGCGCGATATAGTAAAGAATCACATTGCTCGGATCAACATATTTGGCAACTTTTTCGCTACTTTTTTAGCCAGACTAATCATAGAGGCACGATTCACGCTGAATCACATAGCTTTACTCGAATTTCCATACCGATTTTAATAGACTCTCATTTCCTTTCCCTCTTTTTAATAGCTAAGAATTTATGCGTCCAACCATTGCTAGAGTGGCATTACCCGTTCCGCTCGACAAACAATTTGATTACGCCATTCCGGGGCACCTGTTTCCGATCATTGGTGGACGCGTTTCCGTACCTTTTGGACGCCAAACCTTAGTCGGCATCGTCACCGCAATGGTGAACCACTCCGACTTTCCTAAAGAGCAGCTTAAGCCAATCAAAGCGGTATTAGACTCCCAACCGATATGGCCAGAGACGCTTTATTCTCTGCTAAATTGGTGCAGCCAGTTCTATCAGTACCCTCTAGGTGACACTCTACACAATGCAATGCCTGCCGCGCTGAGGAAAGGCAAACCGGCCGACTTTGCAACGCTACAAGAATGGCAACTGACAGAAGCAGGAAGAAATAAGCTCATGCAAGGGCTTGGGCGTGCAGTAAAACAACAGCGTGCACTCCAAATGATGGTCAACGGCCCAATCTCGCATCAAGAACTCTTGGATCAAGAAGTAAACTCGACCATCTTAAAAAATCTCGAAGAAAAAGGTTGGGTCGAGCGTATCGAGAAAAAGCCGGTTATTACGAAATGGAGTCAAAATGTAGAGTGCACGGTAGAGAAACCAAAGCTTAACCATGAACAAGCACTCGCTATTGCAAGCGTAAATAGCCAAACAGGCTTTGCTTGCTATTTATTAGAGGGGGTAACTGGCTCTGGTAAAACAGAAGTTTACTTAAACCTTATCAAGCCCGTTCTAGAGCAAGGGAAACAAGCATTAGTTTTAGTACCTGAGATCGGTCTAACGCCCCAAACCATCAACCGCTTTAAACATCGATTTAATGTCCCGGTAGATGTGATTCATTCCGGTTTGAATGAAACAGAGCGTTTGAACGCCTGGTTATCGGCTCGCGATAAAGCCGCGGGGATCATCATTGGTACGCGCTCAGCCCTACTGACACCTTTTGCTGACTTGGGGATTATTATCGTTGATGAAGAGCATGACGCCTCGTATAAGCAACAAGACAGCTTGCGTTACCATGCCCGTGATGTTGCCGTCATGCGTGCCCATAAAGAGCAAGTACCGATTGTCCTTGGCTCAGCGACGCCAGCGTTAGAAACCCTACATAATGCACTGTCTGGTAAATATCACCATTTAACACTAACCCAACGAGCTGGCTCTGCCGTGCCAACCACCAATAAAGTGTTAGATGTAAAAGGTCAGTATTTAGAAAGTGGCTTATGCGCCCAACTGATTGCAGAAATGCGCAAACACTTAAAAGTGGGCAATCAGGTTATGTTGTTTCTTAACCGCCGAGGTTTCTCGCCCGCTTTGATGTGCCATGAATGTGGTTGGATTGCAGAATGTAAACGCTGTGATGCGTACTATACGTTCCACCATTACAGCAACGAAATACGCTGCCATCACTGCGGCTCACAACAACCTGTCATTCATCAGTGTCAGGGATGTGGTTCAACTCAACTGGTTACCGTCGGCGTAGGAACGGAACAGCTCGAACAACAATTGGCTCAGTTGTTTCCAGAATACAACGCCATTCGCATCGACAGAGATAGCACACGTCGCAAAGGTAGCTTGGAAGATGCCCTTGAGTCGATTCGTAAAGGTGAATACCAAATACTGATAGGCACTCAAATGCTGGCTAAGGGGCACCACTTTCCAAATGTAACGCTCGTAGCTCTTTTGGATGTTGATGGCTCTTTGTATAGTAGTGACTTCCGCGCTTCGGAGCGATTAGCTCAGCTGTTTATTCAGGTCGCAGGTCGTGCTGGCCGAGCAAGTAAACCTGGCGAAGTGATCCTGCAAACTCACCATCCTGAGCACAGCTTGCTGCAAGCCCTACTTCAAAAAGACTATCGTCACTTTGCTATGACAGCTCTGGAAGAACGCAAACTGGCTCAGCTTCCGCCTTATAGTTTCTTGACTCTGTTTAAAGCAGAAGCAAACCAAAGTGAGGTAGTTGAAGACTTCCTGCGTCAGGTTCGCTTTACGTTAGAGTCACACCCTCTGTTCGATGATTCCTGCATGGTGTTAGGCCCCACTCCTTCACCTTTGGCCAAGCGGGCTGGTAAATACCGCTGGCAGCTGTTACTTCAAACCCAGCATCGTTCATTGATGCAAAAGTTATTAACCAGTGCCAAACCTGCTATTGAGTTGTTGCCAAATGCCAAGAAAGTTCGCTGGAATTTAGACATAGAGCCACAAGATCTCAGCTAGCAAACGTTTAACTATGTAATGAATTACCATTTAATGTGACGAGCATCACAACGGGATTGCAATTTTTGTTAAACAGACCGTAACTTTCACTTTAGAAATGAATAGACTATCCAAATTAGAAAAGTCTAAAGTGACTTGTTCGCACAGGCTTAGATTAAAACAATGACTATTCCCACAAATTGATGTCGCAGTGAAGAATCCATTTTTCCACTTGTTAACACGAACTGAGCGAAGAGCAAACGCTGCTCTAACTCAGCGTGATTACTATGATTTCAAACCGGAATAACGTCATCTTGGCAAAAAATAAACGAGAGGTTAAAAACTATGGCGACAATGAAGGATGTTGCCCAGCTTGCGGGAGTGTCTACGGCTACGGTATCTCGAGCATTAATGAACCCAGAAAAAGTATCTTCTTCAACGAGAAAAAGAGTAGAAGATGCCGTACTTGAAGCGGGTTATTCTCCAAACTCATTAGCGCGTAACTTACGTAGAAACGAATCAAAAACCATTGTTACTATCGTTCCCGACATCTGTGATCCTTATTTTTCTGAAATTATTCGCGGTATTGAAGATGCTGCCATGGAACATGGCTATCTAGTCCTGCTGGGCGATAGCGGACAACAGAAGAAACGCGAAAGTTCTTTCGTTAACCTCGTATTTACTAAGCAGGCGGATGGAATGCTACTGCTTGGCACAGATCTACCGTTCGATGTCAGTAAGCCAGAACAAAAGAACTTACCTCCGATGGTAATGGCGTGTGAATTTGCGCCAGAGTTAGAACTTCCGACAGTACATATTGATAACCTGACCTCAGCATTTGAAGCGGTGAATTACCTAACCCAACTAGGTCATAAACGCATCGCGCAAATCTCGGGGCCAGATACGGCAATATTGTGTCAGTTCCGCCAGCAAGGTTATCAACAAGCCTTGCGCCGTGCCGGCATCAATAAAGATCCACAATATAGTGTCATTACTGAGTTCTCTTTTGATGGCGGAGCAAAAGCCGTTCGTAAACTGCTCGAATTGCCTGAGCCACCAACGGCTATTTTCTGTCACTGTGACACAATGGCCATCGGCGCAATTCAAGAAGCGAAAAAGCTTGGCTTACGAGTACCGCAAGATCTCTCTGTTGTGGGCTTTGATGACATTAACTTCGCTCAGTACTGCGATCCGCCGTTGACCACTATCTCTCAGCCTCGCTATGAGATTGGTCGACAAGCGATGCTAATGATGCTTGAGATGTTAAAAGGCCACGACGTGCATTCAGGCTCGCGCCTACTTGAAACTAATCTCGTCATTCGCGGAAGTGCAGCGCCACCACAGCGCCCTTAACCTAAAGATTAGGTATTCATACCCAAAGCGGTGCTAAGGCGCCGCTTTTTACTTACCCCTCCTGCTTTTTGTATATCCCCGAATAAATATAAGCGAGAACCCTACACTCGGGCGTTGTCGCGCTTTAGCTATCAAGATTCTATCAATAGGGTGTTTTCTCAACTCGTTCTGGATTAACATATTTGCAAGAATCCTTGATGACCAGAAATAACCGTGGCAAATAGAGATTATGTAAGACGGGGGCGAGGCGCCCCAAAAAAGTCGACAAAAAAACAGCCGCCGAGAAGAAAAAAGCCTTGGCGTAGTGGCCTGCTCGCTATCTTGCTTGTGGGCGGTTTTGGCTATGGTCTTTACCTTTTGAGTAGCGACCCAGAACCAAAACAACCTGTCGTAAAACAGCCAACAACCACTGTGAGCAAACCAAAGCCGAAAAAAGATTTGCCGCCACCACCAGAAGAAAAGTGGGAATATGTTGAGTCACTACCGAAACGTGAAGTTGAAGTTGTGGCCAAAGAAATTGAAGTTTCTAAAATTCCTTACATCATGCAATGTGGCGCTTACAAAACCCAGGCGCAAGCAGAAGAGCGTAAACTTGCAATCGCGTTCCAAGGGATGTCGAGCAAGATTCGTAAGAAAGAAGGCAGCTCATGGTATCGCGTGGTGCTAGGTCCGTATAAGTTCAAACGTGATGCAGAACGTGACCGTCACAAGTTGCAACGCGCGAAAATCGAGCCATGTGCGATTTGGAAAGAAAATCTTTAAACTCAGGCCCTAGGAGCTAAGATCCTAGGGCCTTTCTTTTTGCCCCCTTGAATCCCTATTTCCCCTCCCCCATATACTGAATTAAATCCAAAGAGAAATAATCAAGAGGTCGACTGTGACTACCATTGTATCTGTACGTCGAAATAATAAAGTCGTCATCGCGGGTGATGGCCAAGTATCTCTAGGCAATACCGTAATGAAAGGTAATGCGCGCAAAGTTCGCCGCTTATATAACAACCAAGTACTAGCGGGCTTTGCTGGCGGCACTGCGGATGCCTTCACCCTTTTTGAGCGCTTCGAAAGCAAGCTGCAAATGCACCAAGGCCACCTAACTAAGGCTGCGGTTGAGCTAGCCAAAGACTGGCGTAGCGATCGTGCTCTGCGCAAGCTCGAAGCCTTGCTTGCCGTTGCCGACGAAACTGCATCGTTAATCATTACTGGTAATGGTGATGTCGTACAGCCAGAACACGACCTGATTGCGATTGGCTCTGGTGGTGCTTACGCACAAGCTGCAGCAACCGCCCTACTAGAAAACACAGATCTAGATGCTCGTGAGATCGCTGAAAAAGCTCTCAATATCGCGGGTGATATTTGTGTCTTCACCAACCACCACCACACAGTAGAAGAGCTAGACTCAACGGTAGAGCCTGAAAAACCAACCGCGTAATCGTAACGAAGTAAGGAAAGAATATGTCTGAAATGACACCTCGCGAAATCGTTCATGAATTGAACCGCCACATTATCGGTCAAGAAAAAGCCAAGCGTTCGGTTGCGATTGCACTTCGTAACCGCTGGCGCCGTATGCAGCTTGAAGAAAGCTTGCGCGCCGAAGTGACGCCAAAAAACATTTTGATGATTGGTCCTACTGGTGTTGGTAAGACTGAAATCGCACGCCGCCTCGCAAAACTGGCAAATGCCCCTTTCATCAAAGTTGAAGCGACAAAATTCACCGAAGTGGGTTACGTTGGTAAAGAAGTTGAAACCATCATCCGTGACCTAACAGATGTCGCGGTAAAAATGACGCATCAACAAGCGATGGAAAAAGTAAAATTCCGCGCTGAAGAGCAAGCGGAAGAACGCATTCTTGATGCGCTACTGCCACCAGCACGTGATAGCTGGGGTCAAGCAGAACAAACGGAAGAGTCTTCTCACACTCGCCAGATTTTCCGTAAAAAACTGCGTGAAGGCCAACTAGACGATAAAGAAATTGAAATCGACGTAGCCGCACCGCAAATGGGCGTAGAGATCATGGCGCCCCCAGGTATGGAAGAGATGACAAATCAGCTGCAAGGCATGTTCCAAAACCTGGCTGGCGATACTAAGAAAAAGCGTAAGCTGAAAATCAAAGACGCGATGAAAGCGCTAGCGGAAGAAGAAGCAGCGAAATTGGTTAACCAAGAAGAGCTAAAAGAAGCAGCGATTTTCAACGTTGAAAACAACGGCATCGTATTTATCGATGAGATCGACAAGATCTGTAAACGCGGTGAGAGCTCAGGCCCAGACGTTTCACGCGAAGGTGTTCAGCGCGATCTACTTCCATTGATTGAAGGCAGCACGGTATCAACCAAGCACGGCATGGTAAAAACAGACCATATTCTGTTTGTTGCATCTGGTGCATTCCAAGTGGCAAAACCATCTGACTTGATCCCAGAATTGCAAGGTCGTCTACCAATTCGCGTTGAGCTAGAAGCACTAAGCAGCAACGACTTCAAACGCATTCTGACAGAGCCAAAAGCCTCTCTAACAGAGCAGTACGTTGCGTTGATGAAGACGGAAGACGTGGACATCGAGTTCACGGAAGATGGTATCACGCAAATCGCGGAAGCAGCGTGGACGGTCAACGAAAGCACAGAAAACATCGGTGCTCGTCGCTTGCATACCGTTATGGAGCGCTTAATGGATGAAATCTCTTACGACGCGGCGGAGCAGTCTGGCGCTAAATTCGTTATTGATTCCGCTTACGTGAAAGCGCGTCTAGGCGACACAATTGAAGATGAAGATCTAAGCCGCTTTATTCTTTAGTCGCAATCTATTTTACCAAAGCCCAGAAACTTGTTTCTGGGCTTTTTGTTTAGAATGACGATTACTGTGACAACACCTAAATCAAAAGATCTGGTCATTCTAGCGAGCTCAAGCGAGACTAAGAATCTGCTAACAGCAGACGTCTACTCTTCATCTCTCACCTTAACCACCGCACAATCGGATGATAGATTCTGAATCACGCTCGTTCCTCGTTGTTCAGAATGACGGTCACTGTGACAACACCTAAATCAAAAGGTCTCGTCATTCTAGCCGGCTCAAGCGAGACTAAGAATCTGCTGACAGCAGACGCCTACTCTTCATCTCTCACCTTAACCACCGCACAACCAGACGATAGATTCTGAATCACACTCGTTCCTCGTTGTTCAGAATGACGGTGACTTTAATAAGCTCTAAATCGAAAGAACTCGTCATTCTAGCCGGCTCAAGCGAGACTAAGAATCTGCTAACAGCAGGCGCCTACTCTTCCGCTCTCACCTTCACCACCGCACAGCCGAACGATAGATTCTGAATCACACTCGTTCCTCGCTGTTCAGAATGACGGTGGCTTTGACAACACCTAAATCAAAAAGATCTCGTCATTCTAGCGAGCTCAAGCGAGACTAAGAATCTGCTAACAGCAGACGCCTATTCTTTCCCACTCACCTTCACCACTGCACGACCGGACGATAGATTCTGAATCACACTCGTTCCTCACTGTTCAGAATGACGGTGACTTTGACAACACCTAAATCAAAAAGATCTCGTCATTCTAGCGAGCTCAAGCGAGACTAAGAATCTAATAGCAGCGTTCTCCGTACCCTTCACTTTCCAAAAAGAGGGCTATTTTATCGCCTCAAATATCGAAACCGTTTTCCTTCTTCATCACCCTTTGACTTCTAGTTGAGTTGTTTTAGGTCAATAGCGTATCTGCCTCTTTGTGCTTATACTGGGCACATTGGTTACTAGCACGAAATTTCCATGAAACAATCTCTACAGATCTGGCTTGAAGCCGCTCGTCCAAAAACATTACCTCTGGCATTAGTCTCTATCTTAACAGGTAGCGTACTCGCCTACTCGGCGGGTCATTTCTCACTGACGATTGCCATCATGGCTTTCGTAACCGCGACATTGCTGCAAATTCTGTCCAACCTGGCAAACGACTATGGCGATGCCGTTCAAGGTACAGATAACGACAAACGCCTCGGCCCATTACGAGCGATGCAGTCTGGCGCGGTAAGTGCGAAACAAATGAAACAGGCGATTATCTTTAACATCGTTCTGACCGCCATTTCTGGCTTAGTGTTAGTTTTCTATTCACTAAGCTCACTGGAAAGCATTGTGACGTTTATCGGGCTGGGAATTTTAGCCATCCTCGCGGCGATTGCTTACACCATGGGTAGCAAACCATACGGTTACGTGGGGCTTGGCGATATATCAGTGTTCTTGTTTTTTGGTTTACTCGGCGTATCCGGTACCTACTTCTTGCATACCGGTCACGTAGACACCACGCTATTCTTACCTGCTTTAGGCTGCGGTTTACTCGCCGTTGCAGTACTCAATATCAACAATATGCGTGATATAGAGAACGACCGAGAGTGTGGTAAACGCACAGTCGCAGTGCGTTTGGGTCAACACAAAGCCAAGCAGTACCACTTTGTTTTACTTGGCGGCGCTATTCTTGCCTTTGCGGCTTACTTGTTAATTCAAGACAAACCCGTTTGGATTAGCTTGCCATTTTTACTTAGTATTTATTTCGTGGCCGATCATGGTAAAGCGGTTTGGCATACACAAAAGCCCGCTCAGATAGCACCAATGATGCCAGTCATCGTGAAATGCTCTTTAGTCACCAACGTTTTGTTTGCAACAATTGTGGTAGCTCAAACTCTAGTAAGTTAAAAAAGGATTGTCATTGCATTGACTTAATGCCTAGATATACTCAAAGACAACCAATTTCTGTTTAGAAAGGTACGCTATGGAATACAATACCTCAGCACTCTGTGATATCTACCTCGATCAGGTAGATGTGGTTGAACCAATGTTCAGTAATTTTGGCGGTCGCGCTTCATTTGCCGGGCAAATCACCACCATCAAGTGTTTTGAAGATAATTCGTTGATCCGCGAGACATTAGAGCAAGATGGACTTGGTCGCGTTTTGTTAATTGACGGTGGCGGTTCCCTACGTAAAGCCCTTATCGATGCAGAAATCGCAACCATTGCGGAAGAAAACGAGTGGGAAGGCATTGTCGTTTACGGCTGTGTTCGTGAAGTAGATGAACTTGAAGATATGAACTTAGGCATTCAAGCCCTCGCCTCTATTCCTGTTGGAGCGACCAGCCAGGGTATCGGCGAATTAGATGTACCAGTCAACTTTGGCGGCGTCAGCTTTCTACCTGAAGATTATATTTATGCCGATAGCACCGGAATTATCCTGTCGCCTGAGCCATTGAATATTGATTTAGAGTTGGATGAAGAAGAATAACGAGTCTTAGGTACCTAAGTTATAGGACCTTCTCTTGGCTATCAGAATCGAGCTTGTCCTAACGATTTTCAACTTGCCCAAAACACAAACACCCGCTTAACGCGGGTGTTTTTAATTTGGAATGAAGAAGCCGAATTATTCCACTTCGTCCATTTTGCCAAGTAGTGCACGAATGCGCTCTTGCCATTGCGCATGCTCTTGCTGTGCTTGTTGTGCTTTTTGCTCTAGCTCTTCTCGTTGAGAGCGAAGCTCGTTCGCTTCTTCCGCAAGTTTTGCTTTATCTTCTTTCAGCTCTTCGACTTCCATCTGAAGAAGAGTGATTGTGTCAACTGCAGTTTGAATTTTAGATTCTAGTTGTTCTAGTACTTCAAAAGACATCTTGGCCTACCTATGTTATTCCGTTGGGACGATGTGCGAGATTGATGCACACCTAACCTATATAAGGTTCATTCTACTCAGCGTCGCGATGAGAAACACTCACTATATTCGATATTTCGCATCATTCGGTCAAAAAATCGGCGCAATCTCACTAAACGCTGACTTTTCTTATCGCCGAAGCATTTTTGAGCAAGGATTTTGCCTCCCGCCACGCTGAAAATCGCCCTAAGTATTGATCAAATTCAAGTTAGATAAAGTAAAAGCTCCGCAAAAGGCAAACGTTTACCCTACGTTGTGATAGAATCGCCGCGCAAATTCTTCTTCCCTCTTGCTTACTTGGAGACATCATGAAACGCGATTTAGCTATGGCATTTTCCCGTGTGACTGAAGGTGCAGCTTTGGCTGGTTACAAATGGCTTGGCCGTGGCGATAAAAATGCAGCCGATGGCGCAGCTGTTGAAGTTATGCGCACCCTACTGAACAAAACAGATATCAGTGGTGAAATTGTCATTGGTGAGGGTGAAATCGATGATGCGCCAATGCTATACATTGGTGAGCAAGTTGGTATTGGTGGTGATGAAGTGGATATCGCTGTCGACCCGATTGAAGGGACGCGTATGACGGCAATGGGACAATCAAACGCACTAGCCGTACTTGCCGCAGGTGAGAAAGGCAGCTTTCTTAAAGCGCCAGATATGTACATGGAAAAACTGGTTGTTGGCCCTGGTGCAAAAGGCGTGATTGACTTAGAAAAGCCGTTAAAAGAGAACCTAGAGAACGTAGCAAAAGCCCTGAACAAACCACTTGATACCTTAGTCGTTATTACCCTTGCGAAACCTCGCCACGATGACGTTATTGCAGAAATGCAAGCAATGGGCGTACGTGTCTTTGCGGTGCCTGATGGTGACGTGGCTGCCTCTATTCTGACTTGTATGCCAGACAGTGAAGTGGACATGATGTACTGTATTGGCGGCGCGCCAGAAGGGGTCGTCTCAGCCGCGGTGATTCGAGCGCTAGACGGTGACATGCACGGTCGTCTACTTCCGCGTCACGAAGTAAAAGGCGATACTGAAGAAAACCGCATTTACGGCGCAGACGAACTAAAACGCTGCGATGAAATGGGCGTAAAAGCGAATGTTGTCCTCAAAATGGAAGACATGGCACGCAGCGACAACGTGGTATTCTCAGCAACAGGCATTACTAAAGGTGACTTGCTAGAAGGCATCTCTCGCCAAGGCAATATCGCAACCACAGAAACGCTTCTCGTGCGTGGTCGATGCCGTACTATTCGTCGTATTAAGTCGACTCACTACCTAGATCGTAAAGATCCAGAAGTGCGTGATATTATTCTTTAAGCATTTCTCGAGGCTCTCGCTCAATCTGAGTGTGAGCCTTTCTTTCCGCACAACCAAGCAATAGATTCTGAACCACCTCGTTCCTCGTTGTTTAGAATGACGGTGACTTTAATAAGCTCTAAATCAAAAGAACTCGTCATTCTAGCGAGCTCCAGCGAGACTAAAAAATCCAGTAACAGCAAACTCCTATTATTTCCTGCTCGCCTTAACCACTGCACAATCGGACGATAGATTCTGAATCACACTCGTTCCTCGCTGTTCAGAGTGGCGATATATATTGGTTCGCATGAACAATAGACCCAACAGATCCCCACTCAAACTAAGTCAACACTTTTCTTTACTAACCCTATCGCGCATAATATGTACTGACGTATAAATGGTGGGTATATGAAGACCGTAGATAGGATATTGCAAATCGTTAAGCGTGATGGTTCCGTCACTGCAAAACAACTCTCTTCTGAGCTAGGTATGACAACCATGGGGGCGCGTCAGCACCTGCAGAGTTTAGAAGATGATGGCATCCTGTCTATTCATGACGTCAAAGTCAAAGTAGGTCGCCCTGCTCGTCATTGGTCTCTCACTCAAAAAGGTCATGAGCAATTTGCTGACCGTCACGGTGAGTTGACCATTCAATTTATAGAAGCTGTCGAACACATTTTTGGCAAAGATGGACTGGACAAAGTCACATCGGAAAGAGAAAAACTCACGTTACAAAGTTATCGTCAGCATCTTGAGCAATGCGACTCTCTGCAAAGCAAACTAGAAACTCTTGTGACACTAAGAGAACAAGAAGGCTATATGGCCGAGCTTGAGCAAGATGAGAACGGATTTATCTTGATCGAAAATCACTGCCCGATTTGTAAAGCCGCAACTCGCTGCCCAAGCTTGTGCCAATCAGAATTAAGTGTCTTTCAGTCTTTACTTGGACGTGACACCAAAGTAGAGCGTACCGAACACATCATTAGCGGTCAAAGACGCTGCGTGTACCGCATCCAACAACTGCAGTAACCACCACAAACAAACATCGACATGCCGCACTTATTCAGTCTCAAGCCTGAAAGCTTCTCTTATAAATGAGACGGCTGAAGAAATCATCCTCTCTCCTCTTTCTAGTGGTATAGGCTTTTAGTAACTAAAAGCAATTTCCATAAGGATTTGGAGAACATTGATGTCTACTCTACGTCACTACTCTTCTCAAACGCTTCCGCCATTCGATGAAATGGTTCGAATGGCAGAGCGAGATCCAGAAGCTTTTGAGCAATTTCGTCATGACATGGCAAAAGAGATGATCGAAAGCGCATCAGAAAACATGCAAGAAAGGCTGTGGGCTCAGCAAAGCCACATCGATAGGGTCATCAGCACGTGTAAAAACCCTCACCACACCAATGTGGTATTGATGAACGAATTACAAAAACAGGTCGTGAAGTTCAGAGCGGCGCTACAAGGGGAAACGACACCGACTCAAAAAGCGGATGTGGTTAGTTTAGAGGCATTTAAAGGTAGGGATGATTTTTACTGATACTCAGTAGATAGATCGAGAAAGTTAGGGTTCGTTTCTCTTACCAAGGCTAACTTCCACTCACGCTTCCACTGTTTGAGCTGCTTTTCTCGATTTATGGCAGTTGCCATATCTTCGAATAACTCAAAGTAAACGAGCTTATGAACGTTTTATTTCTTGGTAAATCCCTCAACTACTCCGTTTTTATGCTGCCATATTCTTTGAGGCAGCTGACTGGTAACAACAATGTAAAGAACGGCGTTGTTGTTTGACGTTAGGATATAAACGCAAGGTGTCCTATCGATGATTCATTCTCCTTCATGATTCGCTGTTACTTTTCCACTGTAATTCACTCGCTCAGTTCAAACTCGGAGCGCTCTGGGCGTAAATTCTGAATCACACTCGTGCCTCGCTGTTCAGAATGACGGTTAATTTAACTTGCTACTAAATAAGAGAAAGTCGTCATTCTAGCGAGACTCAGCAAGACTAAGAGTCTGGGAACAGCAAACTCCCATTCTTTCCCACTCAGCTTAACCACTGTACAACCGGACAATAGATTCGGATCCCACTCGTTCCTCGCTGTTCAGAATGACGATGACTTTAACAGCCTCTAAAACAAAGGAGATCGTCATTCTAACGAGCCTTAGCGAGACTAAGAATCTGGTAACAGCAAGCTCCTATTCTTTCCCGCTCACCTTAGCCACTGCTCAACCGGACGATAGATTCTGAATCATGCTCGTCCCTCACTGTTCAGAATGACGGGTACAATAGCAAGCTCTAGCTCAAAAGAGCTCGTCATTCTAGCGAGCTCCAGCGAGACTAAGAATCAAGTAACAGCAAACTCCTATTCTTTCCCTCTCACCTTAGCTACTGCTCAAGCGGACGATAGATTCTGAATCACGCTCGCACCTCGTTGTTCAGAATGACGGGTACAATAGCAAGCTCTAGATCAAAGGAGTTCGTCATTCTAGCAAGCCTCAGCGAGACTAAGAATCTACTTTCAGCGAGCACGTTACTTGAAGCGATTACTCCGGCTCAGGGCCATATTGGTTTGGTCCTGATGTTCCTTTTAAGAAGCCACATTCAATTAGAATCCATAAACCACAAATCAGAGAAATGGATGCAACGAACATTTGCGGTGTCGACGGCTCTTGCGCGGCAGGGCTGGTCATTGGCGTAGCGATTCGTCCGATAATCAGCGGAATATTCAGCGCTAGCCAATAAATTGATTTGTTGCGGTCATGCCAACGCTTGGTGGTGATCGCCAAATCAGGGATTAACAAAATCACCAAGAAAATAGGGAGAAGTAAATAGGAGAAAGTAGGAAATAGCTTACTGATTCCAGCACCAAAACCTAGAATAGAGACATAGTAAATGACGTTCCAAATCCAGTAGGTTTTACGGTTTATACGTCCTTGAAAAGAAAACAGTAACTCTTTAGTCGACATCAAATTTTACCCCAAAATAGAAAGGTTATAGATTAGCCGAGTCGATATGGTTTGGAAAGTACACCTGCAGTGTAAGCGCCAACAACGCCGTTATAACAAGCAGAACGAGCAACGATAAACGCTCGATAAGGCCTATTAGCTTTCAGTACCCTTGCATCTAACGATGCTTAACCCTGCTCACTGCTCTCAAGAAACTCGGTTCAACCTAATTCACTACCTTCTGGAAGCTTTCTACGTCCATGTCTCGGATGTTGACCGTTAAGCTGTGCACGTGACTGGCTTGCTCTTGAAGTGTCGCCATCAAGGCTCGTGACAGTTCTCGCTTCTGCTCTTGGGAACGGCCAGATAGCAAATCAAAGTTGATATGGATAAAGTCGAGGCTATCGCCCTCTTCCCCAATTAACCAATTGTGGCACCTGAGCGTTCTAGATTTCACTGACGCGAGTTCAAAAAGGCCACTCTCTAACGCCGTTTTATGTAAATCCTCCAGCAACCCCTGAACATTGACGCGTTCTTCCACCGAGTTTGAATACTCTAAAACGAGATTTGGCATTTTGATTCCTTTCTACAACAATTAACTCCAGCGCGTAGTAATACCAATCTCAGCAGCAATTTCCGAGGAATGAACTATCATTCTGTCTACGTGATCACCAATCGATTGCTTTTGACAAAAATAACAGGATCGATGCTTGGTCGAATCAGTAAAGAAAGCCGGACAAGACATGACGCCAATCATGATCTGTTCACATTATTCTGTTATATTCCTACGTAGATTTTTTACATTAATTGACTATTTACATTAAAGATAAGGGAGATATTCCTATGCGTCGTCCTGTAGTGATGGGTAACTGGAAACTAAACGGCAGCAAAGCAATGGTAACTGAGCTGCTAACTGGTCTTAACGCTGAGCTTGAAGGCGTTGAAGGTGTTGACGTAGCAGTCGCTCCACCAGCACTTTACATCGACCTAGCAGAGCGCGTAATCGCTGAAGGCGGTAACAAGATCATCCTAGGTGCTCAAAACACTGACCTAAACAACAGCGGTGCGTTCACTGGCGATATGTCTCCAGAAATGCTGAAAGATTTCGGTGCTACTCACATCATCATCGGTCACTCAGAGCGTCGTGAATACCACAACGAATCTGACGAGTTTATCGCTAAGAAATTCAACTTCCTAAAAGAAAACGGCCTAACACCTGTTTTCTGTATCGGTGAATCTGAAGCGCAAAACGAAGCTGGCGAAACTGAAGCTGTATGTGCACGTCAAATCAACGCAGTTATCGACACTTACGGTGTTGAAGCTCTAAACGGCGCAATCATCGCTTACGAACCAATCTGGGCTATCGGTACTGGTAAAGCAGCAACCGCTGAAGATGCACAACGCATCCACGCTTCTATCCGCGCACTTATCGCTGCGAAAGACGAAGCAGTTGCAGCACAAGTAATCATCCAATACGGTGGTTCTGTTAAGCCAGAAAACGCTGAAGCTTACTTCTCACAACCAGACATCGACGGTGCTCTAGTTGGCGGCGCTTCTCTAGACGCGAAAAGCTTCGCGGCAATCGCTAAAGCAGCGGCAAAAGCAAAAGCTTAATCTCGTTTTTACTCAGAGTCGAAATAACAAAGGGATGCATCATGCATCCCTTTTTGTTTGCGTGTTATCCACTCGGAGTACACCGATAGGAAGTTCTGAATTATGCTGGCTCGGCAATTTTCACGGTTGGTTTTTTCGCGAGCTCCGCACTGGAATCCTTCTTATAAAGGTTCTCGTAGCAGTAATTTGTTGCTTCAATATAGCCTTCTACACTACCGCAATCAAAGCGCTGACCTTTAAATTTGTATGCCAAAACACAACCAGATTGAGCTTGTTGCATCAGCGCATCGGTGATTTGAATCTCGCCACCTTTGCCCGGCTCTGTATTTTCAATCAGTTCAAAGATATCAGGTGCCAGAATGTAGCGACCAATAATCGCTAGATTGCTAGGTGCAGTGCCTGGCTCTGGCTTTTCAACCATGTTATCAATGCGGAAGATATCATCTTTGATCATCTCGCCAGCAATCACACCGTATTTATGCGTTTCTGATTCCGGCACTTCTTGCACCGCAACGATTGAACAGCGGAACTGTTTGTACAGCTCAACCATTTGCGCTAGAACGCCTTTGTCTTCATTCACACAAAGGTCATCCGCGAGCACTACAGCAAACGGTTCATCACCGACCAGTTCACGTCCCGTAAGAATAGCGTGACCTAAGCCTTTCATTTCACGCTGACGGATGTAAGTGTAACTCGCAGAATCAATCAAAGAACGAATATCATCAAGCAGCGCTTCTTTACTTGTACCGCTAATTTGATGCTCTAGCTCGTAGTTTTTATCAAAGTGATCCATTAACGAGTGCTTACCACGACCAGTGACGATGCACATACCGTCCATACCGGCTTCAATCGCTTCTTCAACACCGTATTCAATCAATGGCTTGTTCACCACTGGCATCATTTCTTTCGGCATCGACTTAGTTGCAGGAAGGAAACGTGTACCGTAACCCGCAGCAGGGAATAAACATTTTTTAATCATAACCATTACCAACTAAAAGAAAGGCTCCCTTAAGGGAGCCTATTATATTATTTGAATATAAAGACTAATTAATCACTACCGAACAGGTCGCGGGTGTA
Organism: Vibrio sp. Y10_XG_PY6; assembly: GCF_024181795.1. Classification (NCBI taxonomy): domain Bacteria; kingdom Pseudomonadati; phylum Pseudomonadota; class Gammaproteobacteria; order Vibrionales; family Vibrionaceae; genus Vibrio; species Vibrio sp. Y10_XG_PY6. Next base: position 227,681 of record NZ_JAMZAQ010000003.1, on the reverse strand, counting down.
AACTTTATTAGCCACATCAGCTAGTTCTTCCACCATGCGGTTAGAAACAATGACATCAGACATTTGTTTGAATTCTTCAATATCGCGGATAACAGCAGAGTGGAAGAACTCATCTTCCTTAAGTACTGGCTCATACACCACGACTTCGATGCCTTTTGCCTTAATGCGCTTCATAATGCCTTGAATAGACGAAGCGCGGAAGTTATCTGAACCAGCTTTCATAATTAAGCGGTAAATACCCACGACTTTTGGTTCTCGCTTGAGAATAGACTCTGCGACAAAATCTTTACGAGTGCGGTTCGCATCAACGATTGCACCAATAATGTTATTAGGAACTTCTTGGTAGTTTGCTAACAATTGCTTTGTATCTTTTGGTAAGCAGTAACCACCATAACCGAATGACGGATTGTTGTAGTGATTGCCAATACGAGGGTCTAAGCCAACACCTTCAATAATTTGGCGAGCATCAAGATTGTGTGCTTCAGCATACGAATCTAGCTCATTAAAATAGGCTACGCGCATCGCAAGATATGTGTTTGAGAACAACTTAACCGCTTCTGCTTCTGTAGAGTCAGTAAACAGAACCGAGATGTCTTCTTTTACCGCGCCTTCAACTAAAAGGTTAGCGAACTTCTCTGCACGTTCGCTGCGCTCACCAACGATGATGCGAGACGGGTGGAGGTTATCGTAAAGTGCTTTGCCTTCACGAAGAAACTCTGGAGAGAACATAACATTCTGACAACCGAGCTCCTCTTTAATACGCGCAGTATAACCCACAGGTACAGTCGACTTAATCACCATAACCGCATCTGGATTAATTGCCATCACATCTTTAATCACTGCTTCAACTGAAGAAGTATTAAAGTAGTTCGTTTGAGGGTCATAATCCGTTGGTGTGGCAATAACAACAAACTCTGCGCCTTTGTAAGCCAGCTCTTTATCTAGCGTCGCGACAAAGTTGAGCTCTTTGTTTGCAAGAAAATGTTCGATTTCCGCATCAACAATTGGAGACTTCTTGTCGTTCAACAAGTCCACTTTTTCTTGGATAATATCAACCGCCACTACCTCATGGTTTTGTGACAATAACATGGCATTGGACAAACCGACGTAGCCCGTGCCTGCTACAGCAATTTTCATTTTTATTTCCTATCATTTAACTGACGCTAGCATATCAAAACACCTACACTCTCGGTAGAGTACAGTGATTAACTCAAAGCCTAACTAGCAGCACAACTTAATTCAATTGAGTACCCAAGTAGCGCAAATAAGCGTTGCGGATGCGCTGCCTGTTCTGCTCAAAGTACTCTTGACCATAACGGCCTCGGTTAAAGTAGCGACGAAGCATGCTATTATCCATCACAAGTTCATCCCCTTGGCCTGCCACTAAGTAATTATAATCATTGCCAACTCGTGTCGTAACGTTGAAATCATAAGCCTCGTTACCACGAACTTGTATCACACTCGGCGACATATCACGCCATGGCGTTAATGGCAGCTTTACCGACACAGTGACAAACTGCTCTTCGTCTGTATCGTTAAACTTCGTCACCTGATAACTTGCGGATACTTCTATATCTTCAAACCAATGTGATGTCGTGAATTTTGCGCCAACATCCCCTTTCCAAAACTCGCCAGCAGTTGCGTTAAACTGCCAATCCCACTCTGGCATAGAGAATGTGTAACGAGTTAAAAAGGTTTGGCGATCTGGGTTCGCATAACCATTTTTGTCTTTTTCGTCTTGATGTTGGAAATAGCTCATCTCTAATCCCAACCAATGGTTGCCCGATTGAGAGAACCAAGCTGATTCACTACGCGCACCGATATAGTCCGATTTAACCAAGCCTAGAGATACTTGGTTGGCTATATCGACATATGGCAAACGGAAGAACTGATGTACCATTGCACGCTCAATCTCGTTCTCGTATACGCTGTCTTCGAAATACCCACCCTCTTCAAAATCATCACTTTCTGCTAAAGGTAAAATATGACGAACATCTATTGCCGCGCCAGACCATAGGTAGGTGTATAAGTTGCTGGACATGGCAAAAGAGTAATCATACACACCGTACTCGGTTGCTACGCCATGCCTTACCATAGGGGAAAATACGATCTGCGAATCTAAAGTGCCTGAATTGACTCGTTCCGTTTTCCAATCAACCATGTCTAATCTTTCCGACAAGTCGCGCGTGATAAACTGAATGTCATCACAAGATGCGCTACCATTGACAAAACTTTGATAACAGTTTGAGTTAGACAAAACGCTGACCACTGGTTTTTGGTTGGCAAGCATCACAAGTTCAAATTGATCCGATGCTGCGCCAATATCTTGCGCTGCATTTTGACCTAAATGGCTCGAAATAATACCCAGAGCTACACCTAGCCCGTCAACTTGATTATGGTTGTATCGACGGTTTTCAAGCGAGACTACAACCGACCTATTTAATGTACCAACTTGAATATTAACAAAGCCTTCATTACGCAACGCAGTTATCAAAGCAGAAATTGATGCGTTGTTGGCTTTACCCTGCTCTAGAGCTAGCCTTTCCATCAGTGACCCATTGCCACGCGCATAATCTCGAGAGCGGGTGTAATTCGTAATAAGTGGAACAGATAAAGCGGCATTCCAAATGGCCTGTTCATGCGTATCATGATCAGAATAGACTTGATAGCTCAACGAGGCGGTCATATCGTATGGAAGAAGAGACTCTGGCGTAAAGAATTTAACCGACGAGTTAAACTCGGCAGAATCGTACTCACCCGTAAATTGAACAAAATCAAAGGGCTGGTATTCAATACTACCGAATGACCCGTCTAATACCCCTAATACATTATCGGATTTACCATAGCCTATAGATAAACGTAAAGGAATATCCTCTAAAGTATAATCAGCCACTCCATAGTACGCGTCAAAGTAACTCAACTCACCGCCGAAATCTTCCACACCAACCGCAATATTAAAGTTATCAATAGACCAGTAGTTGGGAATTTGATATTTAAAAGACATTGAAAGATCGCGTATTCCACAACCATCTACAAAGCAATTAGCACTATAGTTTGTTGTGATGATTCGTCCATGAGCCTCCAATCCTTCAAGTAAGCCCAAAGAAAAATTAAGAGAGTCAGAAGTCTGAACTACACCTTCGGCGGGCAGTCCTTGTGCAAAAGTAAACCTAAATAGCCCATACTCCAATGTCTGTGCATTAGGTGTGTAAATAACACCAGTAAAACTTTGATTTGAAGGTAAATCTTGCAGATTAGATACATCAGCAAAGGCAATTGCAGAAAGAGGCAGCGAACATGCTACCGTCCCTAGTATTTTTATTTTTTTGTCCATTTTTATTAAGCTTGATCGTAATAGTTGGAAGAAGGTCGTCAGTCAAAAACACCTTTTTGATTGGTCGTCATCAATTTATCAAACATCAATTATAGACTCGAGCTATACGGCCAATAGATGTCATTCTGTAATTTTTAGAATATGCCGGTATAAACGCCGACTCCCCTTTTTTTAGTCGTAGTAACTCTCCAGAGGGATGCATGATGTGAACCTCCGCATCAATAGCAAAAATAATTTCAGCGCTCTTAACCTCAAATATATCATTCTCAGCTAACTCAATACATTCAAAGCAAAAGTCTGGAGTAGGCACATTATAAATATTTTTTTTCTCAACTTTCCTAGGCTTAAAAATTAGCTCTTCTTGAGATTTAGGCTCAAATAGTGTGCACTTGGAGAGTTCTTTCACATTCACATTTTTTGAAGTCAATCCAGCGCGAAGTACATTATCAGAGCTAGCCATAACCTCCAACCCTGTACCTTTTATATATGCATGAGGAGTTCTCGCCTCCAAAAACATTGCCTCTCCAGGCTTTAGTGTTATTACATTTAAAAAAAAAGGAGCAAAAAGACCAACATCATTAGGGTAGGATTCAGCAAGTTCCAAAATCAAAGAAAATAAATCATCTTCATTTTCTTGCTTTCTTTGTGTCGAAAATGTTAATAAAACATCTAGGGCTTTGTTTTTATCCTCACCCGATAGAGAGAGTAATTCAATAAAAAAATACTTAAGACCGTCAGTGTTTCTATTGTTTTTAAAAAACAAAATTAACTCTAAAAGCTTTGACTCCCTCATACCGCTCGATAACTCTAAGAATAAAGCTACTATTTCTTTTAAATCTCTGAAGCCATTCATCGCTTTATAAGGTGTCAACGCATAAACTAGCTCCGGCTTATGATTAGTATCCTTAAAGTTCCGATTAGGGTCTTCTAAATCAATACCGAGTTCGTTCTCTTTCAAAAAGCCTCTTACAGCCTCCTCTTTGCTGGGATGAACTTGAACTGAAAGTGCGGTATCTGCTGCTAACACTTTAAATAAGTAAGGTAAATCACCAAAATGCTCAACTGTATATTTAGATAAATAACCCACTTTATTTGTATTGATCAGATCAGATAACAACACAGTTTTATTATCCACCCAAGCTTTTGAGCACCCGTTAGGATGTGCTCCCATCCACATTTCTGCTTGTGGCTCTTTGTTTATATTGCTGATTCCAAATAAATTATAAAATGATGTTTTACTACCCCAAGCATAATTATGAATCACGTTGTCTAGTTTAAATAAGAATTTTGCCATAATTAAAACCTAAAAAGCTTGACTTAACGTCAAGCTTTATTTTTGCCAAAAATCTCTACGCGAGATACTGTACTCTTTCTAAAACTTGGTCGACTATCATTTTCGCTTTTTGGATTGAATCAGCTTCAGCATAACATCTAAGTTCTGGAGCATTACCTGATGGGCGAAGATGACAAATGTCTGCCCCACTTAACGTCAGCCTTAAACCATCAGTCTGATCTATATGTTCAATAAATGAATTAAAACCGAGGTTTGATATGAGCTCCTCTGGGTTTTGCACTCCTTTTTCTAGAATTGCGCGGCTTTTTTCAACAGCGAAGCTTTGTATACGATCACTATGAGTAAAACGCTTTGGTAAGCCTCCAACAAGCTGAGAAATCGATGACCGCTTAGAGGTAGCAAGTAACATAAGAGCGGGCAAAACAGCGTCTCTTGTTGGTAATGCTTTAATTCTTCTTCCATTAACAAAGACATCAGAACCTAGCAAAAAGCCTCCATTTGCTTCAAATCCTGCAACCGTGGAATAACGTTTATTCAGTGAAGCGAATTCAGCAATAACGTAAGGAGAGCCAATCTTGGTCTTGACTATCTCTTTAAAGCCTCGATAAGAAGAAATAATTGTGTTACAGCTTACAGGTATAGCTAGTGCTTCAATGTTCATTTCTCTAGCACAAAGCAAACCTAAAATATCACCACGAAGCCAATCACCATTTTCATCAGCGACTAGAGGCCTATCCCCATCTCCATCTGTTGAGAAGATAAAGTCTAGAGAATATTCTTTAGACCAACATTGCGCTTTCAACTTATCTGACTCGGCAACGGCTTCTGTATCAATAGGTACAAAGTTATCACTCCTCTCTAAGGAAACAACAATAGCACCTAATCTTTCAAATAGAGGTCGATATAAGTCACGCCCAGCACTTGAATGCTCGTATACTCCGATTCTCTTCCCAGAAAGAAAATCATTTGGAAACAACCCTGTGTATCTTTCCACATATTGTTCTGATGCTTCCGGATCTACAACTAACTCAGGCAATGTCTTTGGCAAAGCAAAATGACACTCTTTGGTTAATATGGATTGCTCATCTTCCTTTGTAATCTCGCCATCTGGGCTATAAAACTTAATCCCGTTTCTATCAAAAGGAATATGACTTCCTGTAACCATAATACTAGGAATCGTATTAGACATCGCAGAATAAGCAAGAGCAGGAGTTGGTATCACACCATAAAAACTAACTTGTAAATTCATGCTCTCCAAAGCAGCAGCAATTGCGCGAGCCATGGTCGAACTGCTTGGGCGATTATCTATAGCAATAGCTACTCGTTTAAACTGAAAGTTCGGTTTTAAACATTCGATAAAGGACACCGCAAACGCAGCACACACTTCCGGAGTAAAATCTTCAACGAGCCCTCTTGCCCCACTCGTACCAAACTGAACGCCAGACATTTCTATAACATGTTTCGAGCTAAGCATTATTTTTCCCCATCAACTTCGCACGGTAGAGGTCAAACAAAAAAATGGGAGCAGAAACAAAGGTCCTCTTCCATAAACGCTTGGGCTCCCCCAAAAGCCGAACAAACCACTCAAGGTGCATGTCCAACCAAATCTGCTTTGGTCTATTTACGCTGCCCGCATAAAAGTCGAACACTGCACCTATTCCTGAAACCATTTGACCTTGTATCTTGGCTGATATGTCATGAATTAATTTTTCTTGCTTCGGTGCGGTTAATCCAACAAATATCACATCTGAAGATGAACGGTTTATAGAGTCAATAAAGCTCTGTTTGTCTTCGTCAGAAAACTCTGGCTTGTACGGCGGAGAAAGCACCTCTACAGCCACATTAGGAAACTCAATTGCAGCTCGATTCTTTATTTTTTCTAGTACTTCATCAGTACTTCCTAAAAAGAATACTTTTCCCGATTTTGAATTCAACGAGGTCATAGTTTCAAAAAACAAGTCTGCTCCTGCAACCTTTCTTAGATTAACTCCATGCAGTTTTTTGGCAGCTAAGACTATACCGCTTCCATCAGGAATAATTACGTCAGAGCGTTTTAATGCTGTTCTGAAAATTTTATCTTTTTTTGCTTCTACATATGAGTGAGGGTTAATTGTATTAACTATAGATAATTTACTACCTGTAAGCGCTTCAGATACAATTGACTCTATACTTTTACTTGAAACGTTATAACCAAGAATATTTATATTTTCAGACATTTAATACCCCACTCCATATTCTTCTAAACGCACAATATCATCTTCTTCAAGATAACTACCCGATCGAACTTCAATTAAATGTAAATCGACCTTACCAGGATTCTCAATACGGTGGGCCGCACCTAAAGGGATATAAGTTGATTCGTTCTCAGTCAATAAATAACTTCTATCTCCATTTGTAACTTTGGCAGTTCCTTCAACTACAATCCAATGTTCTGCACGGTGATAATGCAGTTGTAATGCAGTTTCTTCTCCTGGCTTTACTCGCAAATGTTTAACGTGGTACCGGTTACCTTGAGCAATTTCATCGTGAGAACCCCACGGACGAAATACTTCACGATGCTGTAGTGCCTCACCTCTTTTCTGATTTTTGAGCGCATTAACAATGTTCTTAACATCTTGCACTTTATCTTTATCTGCAACCAAAACTGCATCTTTGGTCTCTATAACGACTAAATTGCTAACACCAACAGTCGAAACTAGTTTACTCTGCGAATAAATATAACTGCCATATGTTTGCTCCGTTAAGACATCACCTGTGGTGACATTACCTTGCTCGTCTTTTTCTGATACTTCCCATAACGCACTAAATGAACCGACATCACTCCATCCTGCATCCAGAGGAACGACAAGTGCACTATTCGTTGTTTCCATAACTGCATAGTCGATTGACTCATCGGGACAAGATAAAAAAGCATTTTCATCAAGCCGGATAAAGTCAAGATCATTCCGAGCACCTAAAAATGCTTTGTCGCATGCTTCAAAAATATCAGGACGATGTGTCTTAAGCTCCTCTAGATATCGAGAAGCTTTAAACAAAAACATTCCACTATTCCAGTAATACTCACCACTCTCAAAATACCCTTGAGCTCGAGCTATATCTGGTTTTTCAACAAACTGTTCTACTTGATATACACCACTAAAAGACTGACCTTTCTTGATATAGCCATAGCCTGTTTCAGGCTTATTCGGAACAATACCAAAGGTTAAGAGATATCCTTCATTAGCAGGGGGAACCGCTTGCTTTACTGAATCTATGAATGCGCAAGGATCACTTATTACATGATCTGCCGCCAATACCAAAAGTAATGGGTCATGTCCATCTTGAATAGCTTTCATTGCAGCAAGAGCAATTGCTGGGGCGGTATTCCGCCCAGTGGGCTCCAAGATTATTCCATCACACTTTAGCGATTGTTGACGAATCTGTTCAGCAACAAGGAAGCGATGCTCCTCATTGCAAATTACGATTGGCTCTGAGTGTTCAATGCTTTTGAGACGCATCATCGTCTCTTGAAGCATTGTTAAATCACTGGCCAAGCTAATAAATTGTTTTGGGAACAAACTGCGTGAAAGTGGCCACAAACGACTACCTGTGCCACCAGCCATAATTACGGGAAGTATCATTTTTTACCTTTTGGGGTATTAGCCATGTGCCAATATTAGGCACTTTTCTGACGCGAAAAAGTTATAAAATAAGAAGTTTAGGAACGAGAGGAGTTCAAATATAAGCTCGTCCCTCGCTCCTTAAGAGCGCTTAGGCTTAAGAATTATTGGAAAAATATGCCTTCGAATTGCAATGAACATCTTTAGAAGTCAAAAGCTCATTTACATCCCACCACTGATACCGACTGTGCTGTTCGAGCGGTAGGTCAGACAACTCTCCTTTCCAAATCAATTCGTAACCGAGAACAATGTAATGTGTAGAAAAAGGCTCCCCACTAAAGTTATCCTCATACAAATGCTCATATACACCAATAAAGTCTGCCTTGGATAATGCAAAAGCCTCGCCTAGCTCAGAACGAGTTAGGCGTTGAAATGCAACGTCAAGCTTTTCGTCTTTGAGAATACGGCCACCAGGTACGAACCAAAACCCTTTTGCTGGACGGTTTTTTCTACTTCCAAGTAGAACTTTCCCTTCGCTACTCTTAACAACTAAATCTATAGAAATAAGCGGAGTTGATGCAACCACCGTTTTAAATATGTTGATATCTAGCATCGTTATTTTCGGAAGTTATCTTGGTTAGCAAGAAACCATTGATATGTGCTTCTTAATCCATCTTTCAGCTCTATCGAGTAAGTCCACCCCAACTCTCTTAAACGAGAGACATTCATCAATTTGCGAGGAGCGCCATCAGGTTTACTTGTATCGAATATGATCGAACCTTGGTAGTCGACCACTTCTGCAACCGTTTCAACCAATTCTCTAATAGTACAATCAATGCCGGTACCTACATTAATATGACTAAGCATCGATTCAGTATTAGCTTTATATACCGTTTCATTCAGGTTCATCACAAATATGGAAGCAGCTGCCATATCATCGACATGTAAGAACTCCCGCATTGGATTCCCGCTACCCCATGCAACAACTTCTTTATCTCCATTGATTTTGGCTTCGTGGAAACGACGTAATAATGCTGGGATAACGTGAGAGTTCTCTGGGTGAAAATTATCGTTCTCACCATATAAATTCGTAGGCATCACACTGCGATAGTTTCGACCATACTGGCGGTTATAACTTTCACACATCTTGATACCAGCGATTTTTGCGATCGCATAAGGTTCATTTGTTGGCTCTAGCGTACCAGTCAACAGTGCGTTTTCACTCATTGGCTGTTCCGCAAACTTAGGATAAATGCATGATGACCCCAAAAATAACAAGTCTTGAACTCCTGCAAGATGAGCACCATGGATTACATTGTTTTGTATCATCAAATTTTGATAAATAAAGTCAGCAGGGTACGTATTATTACCAACAATCCCACCTACTTTAGCTGCAGCAAGGTAAACTTGATCAATATGTTGTTCCTGAAAAAAACGAATTACTTCTGATTGTTCAAGCAAGTCAAGCTCAGAGCGGTTTCGGGTAATAACGTTATAGTTTTTGGACTTTTCTAGCAATCTAACAATTGCACTACCGACCATACCATTGTGGCCAGCAACGAATACATTAGTAATCACGCTTACACCCTAGTTTTCAAGAGAAAGTGAAACATCAAACCCATGCTCTTTTAACAGTACATGCTGTTTTGCTTTACTGATATCGGCTTGAACCATTTCGGCACACATCGCTTCAACAGTAATTTCAGGAACCCACCCTAACTTCTCTTTCGCTTTGGTCGGGTCACCTAATAGAGTTTCAACTTCAGCAGGGCGATAGAACTTAGGGTTCACACGAACGATAACATCACCAACCGTTACGCCAGGTGCTTTTTCAGAATCTGCTTGTATAACTGTCGCAATTTCATTTACACCTTCGCCAGAAAACTCAATATCGATCCCTGCCTCTTTAGCTGACATACGAACGAACTCACGAACAGAAATTTGCTTGCCCGTGGCGATTACAAAGTCGTCAGCAACATCTTGCTGGAGCATCATCCACTGCATGCGCACGTAGTCTTTTGCGTGTCCCCAATCTCTCAGCGCATCCATATTGCCAAGCTCGAGTACGCTCTCTAATCCTTGAGAGATATTTGCTATTGCACGGGTAATCTTACGAGTAACAAACGTTTCACCTCGGCGAGGGGATTCATGATTAAACAGAATTCCGTTACATGCATACATCCCGTAAGACTCGCGATAGTTTACCGTAATCCAATAAGCGTACATTTTAGCGACTGCATAAGGAGAACGAGGATGGAATGGCGTAGTTTCTCGTTGAGGGATTTCTTGTACTTCACCATATAACTCAGACGTTGATGCTTGATAAAAGCGAGTCTTGTTTTCTAAACCATTAATACGAATAGCTTCTAATAAGCGGATGGTTCCCATCGCATCAACATCCGCAGCATATTCAGGAGACTCGAATGAAACTGCAACATGAGACATTGCTCCGAGGTTATAAACTTCATCCGGTTGAATTTCTTTAATTAGACGAATGAGATTAGATGAATCTGTCAAATCACCATAATGGAGTTGAATATTCGAATTTGAGTTGCAAAGTTCATCAACACGCTCTGTGTTATATGAAGAAGCACGACGGATCAAACCGTGAACCTCATATCCTTTCTCTATCAGAAGTTCTGCTAAGTAAGAGCCATCTTGACCAGTAACACCAGTAATAAACGCTATTTTTTTTGACATTTTTAATTCGCCTTGAAAATATTTAAACATTCAGAGATAAATTTCGACTCACTAAAACAACGACTGTATTTATCCAAACAACGTTGTTCGAAGCTTCCTTTTCCTAAGCCTAAGACTTCAATTATCGCAGATTCAAAATTGTCAAACTCTACACATCTCCCGGTCGAGTTATCCAACATGTCTACGACACCTCCGGTACGAGTCGCTACTACAGGTAACCCACATGAAAAAGCTTCAATAATGGTTAGGGGTTGGGCTTCTGAGAAACTAGGAAGAGCGAGTAAGTCTGCAGAATTGAACAACCTGACCTTTTGTTCACCGGAAACTGGACCATGATAGTAAACAAGCCCTTCAGGAAGGTGTTCAATCAGATTAAAAAACTTTTCTTTATCATCTGCCCCACCAAATTCCCCGGCAAAATGAAAAGTAATATTCTTAGAGGAAAATTTTTGAGCCAAAGCTAACAACCTAATAGCGCCCTTAGACTCCATGATGTGACCGATATATAAAATTGACTGTCGATCTTTCAGCGATTCATTCTTATCATGTTTGACTTGTGAGGTATTTGATAAAAGATGCAACTTTTTAGGATTAAATTTTTTCGAAAAATCATAGCGCAAGCTTTTAGATAGAAGAATAACCTCAAATCTTCTTGACAAAAAACACCACGCTGTCATAAATACCGAATTCCCCATAAGAAATAGTGGTCTCATATGGACATGGCAAATAATTCGAGATTTTGAAAAAAATAAATAAATATAGAACAATACAAGTAAAGGTAAATCCCTTAAAAAAGCAAAACCACTTAAACTTGGTGTAAAATAAATAATTTTTGGGCGCTTCAATGTAAGATAAAAAAATGTTTTAAGATAAAGTGTTAGAATAAAAATCAAATTACTTAAAGATCCTCCCTTTCCCATGCTGCTAATCGATTTTGAGTTGCTCAATCGTAACAACTGACAGTCATAAATTTTAGATAAGATTGACAATACCCGCTCACCAACAATTGCTGCTCCGTGGTTAGGAGGGGGAACGTGACCGATAAATAAAAGTTTTTCTTCTACTTTAAGCTTCATTTATTCAAACCCAACTTGAAGCGCAATTTATATAAATTACTATGATAATAGTTGACCATAGATATACTTTTCACGTCATATTCTATATCACTTAAAAATAAAAAATCCTTATTTCCACTTTTGTCAAGATTAGTAGGAAAAGGGTTTCTTCCCTTACAGTGGGTAGCATCATCTCCAAAACCAACATTCTTAACTTTTGATTTATAAGGGTATATCACTGATAAGTTATTCCTAAGATGATGAATAGTCCAACGGATAGCCCAGCTATTTATTTTTCCAGTTAATTGGTGTTGATACATACGATATACATCTTGACCTGCCTTCCTCGAAATTTTTCTCAATTTCAGTCTATCTATATAATTTTTAGGACTATATTCCCAGTCACATGACTTCCAACGATCTTTCCAAGTTCCCCATCCCCAAGAACAAGGCCTAGGGTGACAATAGACATCTACATTGCTTTTTTTATCTATTGGAGTTGAAAAGCCAGAGATTGAACCAACTTTTGGTTCACTCTGATAAAATGCAAGCGAAGAATTCATATAAACAAGAAAGTTATCCGTAAAAATCAAATCATCTTCAAGAACAATTACTCGATCATACTTATCAAACAACGTTGATATCCCTGAAATTAATGAACTAGCTAGTCCAGCATTTACATCTTTTGAGTAAATAGATAACTTTCTAAATTTACACTCAAAATTTTCAGCTATTTTTTTTACTTTGATACATTTTTCCTTGTCATTCTGATTCCTTGGACCATCAATAAACAAATAGACATTTGAGTCTTTAGAAAGCACACACTTTGATAGGCTATCCAGCATACGACTTATATTATCTGTTCGATTAAATGCAAATACAGCAATTGGAGCTAACATTGAAACCTACTTTCTATTTAACAAATTAACACTGGAGAAATATATCAAAAATATAGGAATAAAGAAGAATGAATAGATATAAGCATTATCTGTAAACATTACTATATAAAAAGAGCACAATAGTGAGATAACCAAAACAAATTCATCTTTAAGATCATCAACTCTAAGAACATTCAGGATACATCGAAAAGTTATAAACAAAAGAATAAAAGAAAACATACATAACCCAATAAGCCCTAAGTCATGCAATATTCTTATATAATCATTATGAGGTTGTATACCAACTCCAACAGCTTTATTCTGCAATATTGAAATTGAACTCCCGGCTCCCATTCCAAAATAGTAGTTATCGATATTTTCAAAAATAACATCCCAAATAAACCTTCTTCCATTAAAGTTTATAGAATCTATCGAGTAAACCAAGGCGCCATCAAAAAACAACCTCGATAGAATTTTTTCCCAAATTAAATATAGGACAACAGGAATAATCGATATTGCATAAAAATATTTATATTTGTTTTCACTCATAAAAATCATGACTAATGATGATATTACACACGATAACAAACTTATCCTAGTTCCTGCTAAAAAAACACAAACAATAGAAAAAAACACTAAAATATAATATACTCTTATTTTTTTAAGATAAGCCAAATAAAAAGATAACACATAGACTAGTGTATTTAATATTGAAGATGCAGATACCCCTAATGAGCCACTAAGCCGATTGATCCCCAAATCATTGAACCATATACTTTGTCCTAAGATAAAGAAACCAAAAATAGAAAAAACTAGCCAAGAAGAAAAGAGAGTAATTGCAACCTTAGAAACAAAATCTTCAATACTTCTATTTATCATTACAGGATAATAGCTAGAAGACAGCGCTATAAAAAACAAGGCTATTGGAAACTGAATAGAAACAAGAAAGGTTATTATATCATAATCACCCCAAACAAATGATAATAAATTATATATTAAAAATAGAACGGATAGGATCAACTCATATTTGATACATTTTTTAACCCTTAGGCTCTCTTTATTTAAAACAACCCAAGAAAGACCAAAAAGAAACATTACTGTGATAATTTTATTAAAAATAGGAATATTAAAAAATTGCACCGTACTGGTAGATAAAATTATCAGGAACAAATATATCATTTACATTAATTTCCATATGACATTAACGTTAACTTTTATCAATTGTTTTTTTTAGGCATTCAAAAGACATCTCAGCCCTATTTTTAAGAAGGTTGTTTTTCGCTTTAATCTCTTCATTAAAGAAGTTATTACTAGTCAATTCATTAACTGCATCTAGTACACTTTCTGATAAAGTACCTCCATAATTTAAATTCAAGTGCTTACAATTGTAGAGATCCATAAACTCTTGATATTTATGGCTCCAACCAATAGATATTGAAGGTGTATTACAACTGAATGAACCGACGACAACATGGTATCTTGACGTTAATGAAAATAGCGAACCATTTAATATTTGCTTAAGTTGAGCAGGGCTAAGTTCTTCATTTTTCAATATCCCTTTAACCCCCTTATTTTCACATAATTTAAATAGTTTAGACGTAACTTCTTTGTCGGATGTTTCACCATTACTAGTAAAATTATGAACAAGAAAGACAGGAACAATACTTTTAGCGTTAATATCTACTATCGAATCAGCAAGTTTACTTAGATATTCATAGCCATACTCATTGTACATAATTGCACTTGGTGAAACGACAAAGTAATCTTCTTCTATAATTCTTGAATTTTCTTCAGGTTTCATCAAAAGAGTACAATCAGGATATGGGCCATAGATATGATTACTTCTAATGGTTTGTGTTAATAACTCTCTAGATTTCTTACTTCTCATGAAGATAGCTTCAGCTTTCCTATATATCAGTTTTGCGAAGATTTTTGTTGTAAGCTTCTCGCAAGGACCAAAATCTTGAGTGAAAAATATCAGCCTGGCTCGGTTTCTGATAAAGAATGAATGTCTAATATAGTTTCTTAAGTTAGCCTTTATTGACTTATCGTGATAATTGATACCACCGATATCTATTGCAATATCAACATCACTTACTGTCACTTCATAAGGACTAAGAAAGTTTTTTGGAGAAAACCTTATAAATTCTATATCAAAATTTGTTCTATTTTTAAAAGCTTCATATGCTGGAGAATCATTTAATGATTCAACAAGAATTTTATAATTCTGAAAATTTTCAGTTAAAAAATGCAAAACGGTCTCTAGCATCGCTTCTGCACCTTTATTTCCACCTGGCTGTGCGTTAAGAACAAAGATTTTTTTAGTTACGTTAGACATAGGTTAATAACTCAGATACTTTTTTACGTTTAGAATATGGTACATATTGGTCTTCAGATGCATAACCAATAGAAATAGATAAGATAACTTTTTCATTTTCTGTTAGCTGTAATTTAGAAGACATTAACTTTTCTTTCCTAGGTTCGTCAGCCCAGTTGATAATGCAAGAAGAGAGGCCTTGTGATTCTAAACTCAAAACAAATGGCATTACAGATAGTGTCGCGTCAACATAAATAGAATGTCTGTTTGCGGTATTTGAGAATGCACTTTGATCGGCAACAAGAACTGCTATACAAGGAACATTATGAGACCAACCTACAGTACCAGCAGGAATTGCTGCGATATCAGGAGCTCGAGTTGGATCATCGACAATGACATATCGAAACGGTTGCCTATTACAGCTAGAAGGAGACTTGCTAGCCATCAAAAGAGCATGTTCAATCTTATCTTTAGGAACCCTCTGAGGCTTATACCATCTAACTGACTTTCTTTGTTTTATTATTTTCTCATAACCATCACGCAACGTGCCATCTATTATATTTTCATACAAAACAGGAATTTCTTCTCTGTTCACATGCTCGGCGTTAATCAACTTAAGAAAAATCTCTTTAGATTTTGTATATCTTTTATCTATTGAGTTGGTCACATTGAAATATTCGAAGAGTACTTCAAGACACCACGTATATTCACTTGACTCTACAAAAGTCTTGCTAACGCAGGCTGCTTCGAAGGCTACTACAGTTTCTTGAATAAAACGAAGAGCAAAAACATCTTTCCTTGGTTTCATTATTAAGCCCTTTTCTAATCGATGCACATTTCTTCTCAAAAAGTATTTATTCTCTTTATTTGATTTTAAACTCTTTTCATATTTATAAGCGCCCTGCAAAAAGCTATAATGTTCATTCAAATACCTTCGATCAAAGATCATTGATACAAATGCGGTTAACTTGTTTCGACGTTCAATACTTAACTTAAAATATTTAGCCTTATCCCTAACATTAATAAGATTTAAAAAAAATCTTTCAGATACTATACTTTTTATTAGATTCTTCATTGCTTTTTCTCATAAAACTGTAAAAAAACCTACCTTTAGATGATACAACAGAAAAAATGATCACAGCAAATAAATAACCTATAAAAGAGGCCATGGCTGCTCCTGATATACCATATTTAGGAATTAATATAATATTAAGTGTAACATTAACACTTAATCCTAAGACGTGCCTCTTTAGAGATAGTATTATATTATCCGTTGTAATAATCCAACGACTAAAAAGATCTCCCAAATAAACAATGGGTATGGATAAACAATACCACTTTAATACATTTATAGATTCTTTATATTCATCACCATAAATAAAAACTATTATAAAGTCAGAAAAAAACCATATGAACAACGCAATTAAAGAACCGAACAGAAGAAACAAACAAATAAACTTACCAATAAAATTATCAAATTTATTTATATTATTTTTGTACAAAGAAACCATATTAGGGAATATTGATGGAACAATTATAGCTGAAATAATAAAAACTCCTTCACATAATCTTACAGCTGCAGAATAGTATCCAGCACTTTCTTTACCCAACATATTAACAATAAACACCTGGTCTATCTTCATATATAATATTGCAGCAACACTAGAAAAGGTAAGAGGGATACCTTTTTTAATAAGTTCAAATGCATATTTCTTATCTAGATTATCGATAGAAAACCAAGGTTTGTATTTTAGTTCCTTACTTATCTCAACGAGAGAAAAAATTAAGATGATAACCAATTCAATAAGGTGGGCTATGATTAGCAACAGTATGGAATCGGAATAGTAAACACTTGTACACTTCAAAAAAAACCCAATTAAATAACCAAATATCTTATATTTGGCAACTGTATGGCTTTTTAATCTAGATTCGAAAAACAAGTCTACTATTTGAGTGGCGCACAATAATATAATCAATGAAGACAGTATCGCAACCTTTATGTTGACACCTACAAGAAATATAATTACAGGTATAGAGACACTAAAAAAAAATAAGGATGATATGATTCTTATCGCAAGAGAATTTGCTAATGACTTCTCACTTTCCTCTATCGAATTTATAAACTCTTTTGCCAAAAGAGAATTCAAGCCTAGGGCTGATATTGCTGTTAGTATCACAGTAACAGAAAGAATACTTGTGTATGTACCAAATAAAATTGCACCACCTAGTCTAGCTATTAAAATACTCGAAAGAAAATATGTAAATATTTTCATTAATTTTTCTAATAGAATAAAAGATGAATTTAGTGATACTTTTTTTTTTGAATGTAATTGAATCAATGTTATTCCACTCTTAAAATTATAATCTCATAGACTATAATTGAAAATTATTGTTTCTCTTGTAGTAGGAATTTCTTATTAAGAAGTCGATTAAAAAACGTCGAAATTTTCCAGATATAGCTGACTATAAGAAAATAGATAGTAAATAATATTAGGAATATTAAGAACATCACCGACTCATCACTACCGTTTAAATCTGCCCATACGCCCAAAAATGCACATATAGCGGACATCGAACAAATAACGATTAGGGTTGAATAAGACGATAGACCCAGTCGCTGACAAATATGATGCAAGTGCTCTCTGTCTGGTTGGAATGGTGACTGACCTTTACGAATACGACGGATCATAATGGTTGCCATGTCCATCAATGGTAAAGCAATTATCCACAGTGCAGTGACTGGCTTGAAGGCAACAGCTCCTGGCTCTTGCGTGCCACGAATCAGCATCCAGACCACGGTAAAGCCGATAAACATACTGCCTGCATCACCCATAAAGATCTTAAAGCGACGACCTAGTGGGAAACCTAAGTTCAGGAAGATGTAAGGAAGCATCGCAGTCACGATCAATAAACAGATTGTGGCTAAATATTCGTTTCCGTTGTAGGCAAAGACCATACCCAGTGCAGTGAAGGTAACCGAGGCTAATCCGCCCAGCAAGCCGTCTATACCATCAACCATATTAAATGCGTTAATGGCGCCTATTACCGCAATAACGGTGATCACTGTGCCAGCAACTTCATTTAGGGCAATGGTTTCGCTTCCCATTAAGTAGCCTAAATCGTGTAAGCTGTGGCCTCCGATGTAAATCATCGCAAGGGATATTCCTGCTTGAATAATAAGGCGAATTTTGAAACTTACATCGTAATAGTCATCTAATGCACCGAGCACGATGAGTACGGCCGAACAAGATAAGTAGAGTGATAGGTTGTCATTCATTGGTAAGAACAGAAGGAACCCCACCAGTATAGTAGAGAAAATGGAGATCCCTCCTACAAGTGGCACCACACCTTGGTGAAGCTTTCTTGCATTGGGTTTATCTACTAGACCTACGCGCTTAGCGACCTTGCGCATAACAAAAAGTAGAACGAACGACAAAATAAATACAAATAAATATGCATTATTCATGATAGCCAACTGTGTTATTAAATAAGTTTGAAATAAATCTATAACGCATCCGACTGATTCCCTTTACGGATTCCATTGCATCACAGGTCCGATACTGCTGATTCTTTTTCGCTCATATCTGAATAAGCCGAACCTAAGAAAAAGCAGGTGATTTTTTGGCGTGACAAAACCACATTAGACAACATGGGTTGTAACGCACAGCAAACGCTAATTTTTAATATTGAATATGTAAGTAACTGAATCACCCCGATACTCGCTCATGACGGTCACGGGTTCACAGCTTTTTATAGGCAGGCCAAATACAAAGCTTGTATATGCTAACTGACGATTTGAGTCGATAGTTAACTACTTCTACACGCTTAGTGCTTGGTTTTGATAGGTATGAGAAATGGAGATTAAAATTGTAACCTATGCCTAACCAACATTCGCTCGCCACTTTGTTAGCTTTGAGCATCCCTCTGACAAAAGGGAATTACATAAATTTGTAATAGTTCTCGTTTTTTATAAATCAATCTTGCCAGAAATGCACTTAGGTGCTTATTATTATTGCAAATTCTTTAGTTTGACCTCTTTCTTTTATTAGGAAGGAGGCTTCACCGATGATTTGGGCACGCTACCGCCCCTAGGTCTGGCTCCTAGAAGCAAGTTTTTGCACGTAATGTTAACGGTTGCATTTCCAAACAGGAGACGAATTGTATAGTAAACACGTTGCAACTAAAAGTAGAACGTGTAAAAAGCTTACAAAAAAATGTCTTTTTTCTGACACTTATGCCGTCATAAATGTGGCGTGTTTTATAAAATTATAATTATCAGACACCCATTTACGCAGCGAGCACTAAACAGCCAGTGACGCTGATTCCAAAAGCTTAAATGAAAATAGTTGCAATAATATGAATTGCATCACAAGCGGTTGCAATGAAACGTAGTCAAATTTATGACGAATATCTAAGTCTCTCTAAACTTTCAGTTTTGCCATTTTCTTTCTCCTATTTTGCTTGCCTACAATACGCTCACTTATTCACTATCTGCCCGCTTACCCTAGCTACTGAGCGATTTACCGAATCGCTGCCAAATAGTGAGGTTTGGCTATGTGTAAAATAGATACTCACAAGTGTAAGCTAGCAAAGGTAAAAGCGTCGTTTTGTTATGAAAGTACTGCACCACGGTGGGAAAAATACGGTTACTGGCTCTTGCCACGAGCTCGTGTTACAAAATGGAAGTGTGCTGATCGACTGTGGTTTGCTACAAGGCCAAGACAATACTCAGCAGCAGAGTTTGGGTATCGACTTTTCTATCGCTCATCTCAAAGCGGTAGTGCTAACTCATTCTCATATCGATCATATTGGTAGGCTGCCTTGGCTATTAGCAGCTGGCTATAAGGGCCCTATCTACTGTACGGAAGCCACCGCAGAGCTCGTGCCGCTTATGTTAGAAGATGGTTTAAAGCTCCAATTGGGTATGCGACGTCATCAAAGAGAGAAAGTGCTCGATTTTATTCGAGCGCTTATTCGTCCTTGTCCTTACTCAGTGTGGGTAGAAATAGAAGAGAGTACTTCTCTTCGCTTTCAACCTGCTGGGCACATTTTAGGCTCAGCATATGTTGAATTTAATTTATCAAACCAAGAGGTTGTTGTTTTCTCCGGGGATTTGGGACCTCGCAACACACCTCTCCTACCGGATCCCTTATCACCGGAAAAAGCTGACTACCTGTTTATCGAGTCGACTTACGGCAATAAAACTCACGAGGATGTAGAGTCTCGCAGCAGGCGATTACTTTCTATTATTGAGCACGCACTTAGGGATGGTGGCGTAATTGTGATACCAGCTTTTAGTGTCGGGAGAACCCAAGAGTTACTCTTTGATATAGAGCAGCTTATACATGAGCACGCTTTGCAAGATTCACTGCCTATTATTCTCGACTCTCCTTTGGCTAAAAAGGTAACCAATACCTATCGCCAATTTAAAAAACTTTGGGGATCTGAAGCGAAAGAGCGACTCGATCATCATCGACACCCTCTCGCGTTTGACCAATGTATTACAATCGAAAGCCACGCAGACCATTTACAGCTCGTTAACCGTCTCGCAAGTACATCAGAAGCCGCTATCGTGGTTGCAGCCTCCGGAATGTGTGAAGGTGGCCGTGTCGTCAATTATTTGGAAGCTTTACTGCCTGATGAAAGAAATGATGTTCTATTTGCTGGCTATCAAGCGGAAGGGACTTTAGGTCGGCGTATCCAGGATGGAGAAGAAAGTGTATTGATTGAAGGTAAGCGCGTGAAAGTGAAAGCTCAAGTTCATACGATGTCAGGCTACTCTGCGCATGCCGATATGAACGACTTAATACAATTTGTAACTGCCATTCCTACTCCTCCTAAAGAGGTTCACCTTATACATGGTGAGGGAGATTCGAAAAAAGCGCTTTATCAAAAACTAATCAACCTCGGATATAACTGCGTAATATAGTGAATTAGATAATCATTTAATTTCGAGGCAACATAATATATCGCAAACATAGTTTGTCGAATTCATTGATATAGTTACGTCAAGATTCAAAAACAAGCCATAAGTAAGGACTCAGGTTCAAGAAAATTAACAAAGTTACAAGCATGTTCTGGATTAAAGGATATAATTTCTATACGAATTAAATTATAATCGCCGACTTGTAAGCAATTGGCTAGTCGAAAACAACTTATTCCATTCCTATGACAGACAGTATGAGCGACACGCTTCAAGAACGAGAAGCTTCTGAATTAACTAAAAATAATTCTATCAGCATAACATCAGCATTGGACGAGTTATCCGCAAGCGAAACAGACGCTTGCCTTTATATCTACTGTCCGAAAGAAGACGAAGCAAAGATTGCTCAAGTACTTAAGAGACATCCTGAGATTAACGCACAAGTTAATAACTATGCCCTTAGGGATTTCAAGAGTAAAACGCTTTGCCACTTCAAAAGCTCACATCTAAACCCTGAGCAGCAAGCGTTTCTTGTAGCTGCGACAGAACTAGGTGCTTGGGTTGAGCCTTTAGTGAGTTACTTTGATCGTTCACTTGGCTACACTGAAACTGAGCTCTTGCATAGCGGCTACTTCTTACACCAAAAAGCTTTTTCTATCCTCTCTAATCGTAAGAACAGCTGGCAAAAGCGCTTCATCGATCTCTTGTTTGTTTTTATGCTGTCGTGGGTTGCTATCCCAGTAGGGCTTATTACGGCACTGCTCATTAAGCTTGAGTCACCAGGCCCGGTATTCTTTAAGCAGCGTCGTACTGGCCAATATAATGAAGAGTTTGAAGTGATCAAGTTTCGCTCGATGCGAAACGATGCGGAAAAGAACGGTGCCCAATGGGCAACCAAGAACGACGCTCGCGTAACGAAAGTCGGCTGTTTTATTCGTAAAACTCGCATAGATGAACTCCCTCAGTTAATCAATGTACTAAAGGGAGAGATGTCGATGGTTGGTCCTCGTCCAGAACGCGAGGTGTTCATCTCTGAATTGGAAAAAGCCATTCCTTACTACCGCTTTCGTCACGCAGTGAAACCTGGGGTAACTGGCCTAGCCCAAGTAAAATACCCTTATGGTGCATCAGTAGAAGATGCCATTTGGAAGCATAAATACGATATTTACTACATCAAACATCAAAACTGGATGATGGAAGTGAAGATTCTTTTCCTTACGGTTAAAACGGTGTTGTTTGGGATGGGCAGGTAAATTGTCACATTCTAAAGAAGAGGGGGATTACAATAGCGCGATTTAGCACTATTGTAATTATCACTAGTTCTTACACAAAAACTGTACTATATCTACTAATGCTGTTTAACTCCTTAAAAATCAAAAGAAGATTCTGCTGACAAAAACTAGCGAAGGAGAATCACCTACTAAAATAGGTGGTTGAGACTGAAAATAAAAAGCCACCTTAACTAATATGGCTTTTTATTTATATTGACCAGTTCTAAAAAATTGACAATTTTCAACTATAGAGTTGGTGAGTATTACGAAGTCAATGAGTAAAGAAAACTTAATAGCAAACCTTTAAGAGGCAACCATAATATGTTTGACTAACACTAAGTTTACAAATCTATAGAGAGTCTTTATAACATCACCTAAGTACTAACACTTTTACACTTAAAAACTAATGTTCTCGAGATTAGCTTTTTAAAAACCACTGTAGTGAGCATAGCCATATCTATTTAGAGAGTGTTGATGATTTAAGATGCCGTTTGAAACCCTCTCAAGCCCACCACCACCCACAAAACAGAGGGACTTGCGCAGCAACTATGCTATAGAGAAAATAGTGAACAGATATGTACATTGAGTTCTTATCAACAAAACCGAGAGGTTACGTATAAACAAGAGTGGTGGTTATAGATCTCTTGTATATAGGCTTGTAATCAAGAGTCCCGACATGCGTATTTAATAGTCAATATACCTAATGTGGTACATCGAGCGCTGTAAGTAAAACGACTACCCCACTCTTGGAAGGATCATTTTTTTAGAATACCGACAAGCATTCCCTCATCTTCAACTAACAATGACGTAATTCTCTTATGCTCCATCATTTCTAGGGCAAGTTGAATGTTTGCATTCGCGGACACTACAGCTGGGCTCTTAGAAGATATATCAGAAGCAGTTAGATCAAAAACATCTTTACGTTTTGATTCCATGGCTCGCCTTACATCTCCATCAGTAATAATTTCCCAAGCACTACCAGTCTGTATTAATGCTAAACCTAAAGCCCCTTCAGTGATAGCAGAAACAACATCAGTGAAACTTGCATCAGTAGAAACTATAGGTAATTTACAGTGCATTTCATCTCGAACTTTAGACAGCAAGCGACGACCGAGACTTCCTCCAGGATGAAACTTGGCAAAACTTTCGGGAGAGAAACCTGAAGCTGCCATCAAAGAAACTGTCAAGGCGTCTCCCATCACTAATGTAGCCGTTGTTGATGCAGTCGGTGCCAATTGATGAGGGCAAGCCTCCTTCGGTACTGCAATATCCAAATGACAATGAGCATTTTTAGCTAACGTTGACTCTCTTTTTCCTGTAATTGCAATAATGTAGTTCTGGTTGTCTTTGAGGAATGGGAGGAGTTTAAGAACTTCATCTGTCTCGCCGGAGTTTGAGATAGCAACAAAGATATCTTCTGGCTTTACCATACCCAAATCACCATGGAACGCCTCTCCCGGATGCATGAAGAAACTCGGAGTTCCTGTACTAGCAAAAGAAGCTGCTATTTTTTTACCAATAATTCCAGATTTCCCCATACCACATATGATCACTCGACCCGTTGTCTCTTGGATTTTACTAACAGCGAGCTCAAATTCGTTTCCAATTCTGTCCTTCATATAAAGAAGACCATTAACTTCGATATCAATGACTTCTTGTGCAACGTTGACGGCATTCATTGTATTTTTCCATTTTAGGTACTTAGGTGAATTATTTTCTATTTCAGGTCATCTTTTATATGATGACAACTATACGTTATCAGTCATAGTAAATATTACATACTAGATGTTAGATAGCCTTAGGATTTTATTTGCTGTATACTCTAAATCTTCACCCGTATAGTTGAAGATCGAGCCAGGTACTTGATAGTTATCAAGCACAAAGTATTTGTAATTCTTTGCACAACGCTGTTCGAAGTTGGAATCAATGGCATTCATATGCTTATCGACATAGCCAACAAAGCCGTGTTCTGTATAAAATGACCTTCCCAGACAGAGAACTCTCTTTTTAAATAAAGCTTCAAAACCAACCGTTGAATTTATCGTTATACAGAATTCGCAATGCTCAATAAGCTGTTCAGTAGGCAAACTGCTCACAAGAACATCATTAGGGAAATCATAGAGAGAAGTATCTAAAGGGTGTTGCTTAAAGACAAGCTCAGCCTCACCATATAATTTTGAAGCGCGAAAGTCCTTTATAATTTTATTGATAAACTCTTGCGTACTAGAAAAATCAGAATTTATTAATGTTTGGGTATCGTTTGAAAGTTGCAGTGGAACAAATACATAGGTTATGTCTGATAAATCAAGTATTAGATCATTTTTATTTTTAGATTTCGCCTTACTGCTAGAGAGTTGTAACTTAATATAATCTTTTAAAGTTTTTCGGTAACGACTTTTAGCGACTGCCTTCACACTTTTTGGTTGTAGCGCTGCTGCAAACTTTGACGCAATAAAATATTTTGCGAAGTCAAGCTTGACAGTTCTCTCAACCCTATTTTTGAAAAATACGCCATCCAAAATTTCAGACTTTTCTGAGCAAACCTCTGTCACACGAGTATTTCTCAACTTTGAATTCGCGTTTACACCTATTGCATCCATTGTCGTAGAATATGGCCTAAAAACACCTCTTTCAAAAACGAAAAATGTACAGTTATTTCTCTTCAAAATATCTATAGCAAAAGCGTGATTCCAGCGTAAATCATTGTAAATAAGATAAATCGCGCTGAGGTTATTTTTTATGTATTTCTCAATCGAAATATATACTTCGATATGCTTGCGAGCGAGTTCATTACAAGTAACTTCACCATTAACATTACTCAAGCTTGGAATCTTTGTAACAAAATCATAGAGATAAAGATCCTTATCACTAGCTTTACCAAGTTTTGGTTTAAACAGTGAAAAGTTAGGCAAGTATAATTTATTTGCACTATTGAATGTGACACATTCTTTTTCTAAACGCTGTTCCAAGCACTTTTCAATGGACAATGTTAAGTCGTTAAAATACTGACTATAAGGAGGGTCAAAACAAACTATCTTTCGCATCTTTAATCTCAATTAAAACTAATTAGATTGGCTTAACCAATTTGTTTGCACTAATGATCGTGTTTTCAGGCAAAGTTACACTTCCGACAATCACTGCACCTTTATATATGATTGAATTACTGCCAATAATAGGCATGCAGCTGTCATCAACGTTAAGTTGTCCTATGCTTACATCATTATAAATAATTACATCGTTGCCAATCACCGCATTTTTTCCAATCACTATACCAAAATGGTGTCTAATACTAAGTCCTTTTCCAATTTTCGATGCAGGATGGATATCTGAAGAATACACAATACGAACAATCATATAGAGTAAATATGATAAAGGTCGTGTAACTCTCGTATTATAAAGCCAAGAATATAAACGATAAAAGAATACTAATTGCTCTGAGGGATTAATTACTTTGTAGATTAATTTTATCACTTTCTTTTCCCCCTTTGGCAAAATGTTTTAAACAGTCTTTTAGATACTAACAACACGATAAGTGCGAAAAATTTCTTTTTATGAAACTTATACATTAGGCTCAGACTAGAAATGGTTAATACGTTAAAGTTAATTCTGTCGAAGAGGTTTGAGATGTCTTTTTTGTAATTTTTTGAATAAATGGCAATCTGATGACTACCTGCTACAATCACATTTAAAATATAACACACATTGAGATAATCTAAGTTATCCTTAAGTAAATTTCTCTTCTCTAATTCAGAAACTATTGAATCGTGAACAACAAACCTATCTATGACGCTCTTTTCAGAAAGACCTTTCATAATAGATCCTTCTCGCTGCAGGTAATAAAACAAGGGCTTGTTAATCAAGCATACTTTAGAAGAGTCCAGAAACATCTTATATGTTGTCGCGCGATCTTCATAATATAGACCTAGCGGATATGGATAGTTAATGATATGCTCGCGTTTGTATATTTTGTTTTGTGCACCAGACGCAATTGTATGCATTAAAAGATTGTTACGGAACGCCTCGAAACCCGTGATGACTTCATTTTCTCTTGGGCCTCTAACCTCCAGTTCGTCATAACACTCATCAACTAGTGACATTGCGCATACAGAAATATCAGCGTCATTATCCATTAATGTATTAATCATTACTTCTAGGAACGTTTCGTCGAAGTAATCGTCACTATCTAAAAATGAAATATACTCACCCTTTGAATGTTTAACTCCAAAGTTTCTGGCACAACTTAAACCACCATTGATCTTACTTACAAATATAAATCTAGAATCTTCGGAGAATGCTGCTTTTGCAATTTTAATCGAATCATCGGGACTTTCATCATCTACAACTATGACTTCAAAGTTACTATACGTTTGATTTACAAGAGAGTTTAAACATTTAATAATATATTTTTCTACATTATAAACAGGGACGATAACCGAGATTAAAGGCTCTTTTGAATTCATGTTATTTCCATAGATTTTCTGATATTACGATCGGACATACTGAATCCGAAAAAATACAATAATTTAGTGTGTAATGGCTATATGATATATCACTTGAAGAACGATATATATATATAGCTGAAGAAAAGGTCAGAAGCATAAAGAAGAACGCACTTAATGCCATTCTTTTGTATATATACTTATTAAATAACTCCAAAACTAATATTGAAAACATAACGAAAACAAATGGTTTAAAATAATTCGCTATCCTATTTATTTGTTCGAAGTCAAAAGCCATCAATCTAAAAATAATATAAAGAACAATCGCATTCTTAAAAACAGTTTCCATTCTTTTGTTAGGTATATTAAGAAAACTCAACATTGTAACAATAACGATAGAACTAATATAGGTGCTCAATCTTCCAACCATTGAGGTTTCATTAGCAAACTCAACATATGCCAAATATCCATAATATGGTAACTTCAAGTCAATATATATTGATTTAACTAGATTGATAGGTTCAATAAAAGCTATAGAAACCAGCAAAACAATTAGTGCTTTATGACTCATTTTTATTGTCATAAATGGTAGCAACCCAAGTAAAAGTAAGGCGCTAACATGAAATGAAGAAGCGAAGAGAATGAGAATAACCGATAAGAAAATCTTCTTATTTACAAAGCAGAGTAAGGCAAAAAGTGACACAGCGATTGCAGCAAATTGCCTAATTTGGTTCATCGATTGGAAATAATAAAATGCTATAAAGAAGAGCAACATAAGATACTTATATTCGTACCTTGAATTTACCTCAAAAAAACAAGAGCTTCGTGAAATGAAAAGATAAAAAAATGTAGATATAGTTATCGAGAATATAATAAATACAGTTTGAGCATTACCACCGATAAAGTCACTGAACATCACTATAAAGTAATAGCCAACCTCTTTTGCGGTTGTACCACCACTTGTCAATGTTGAATAAATATATTCATACTGGATAAAATCTGGACCTACATGATATCTAAGTGCAGAAAATAGAGTCAAAATAACCCAAGATATAACTAAGAGATAGTTTTCTCTTCTTAAGATTGGTATAAACGTCGTAAATAATATTAATACAAGCCAAAAAAGCATAGTTATTTAGAATTCCAAAGCAGCAAGTATTCTTGCGCTATCTTCTCCGGTTCATGATTTTGAATTATAAACTCAACTGCATTAATTTTTATATTTCTTAATTTCCCTGGGTTTAGTATTAGTTCATTTATCGATGTATATAATTCTGACTCATCAGGAACTGCGTTAATTCCTATTGGCTTATCGAAGTTTTTTTCGTTTTCAAATCCAGAGACGACCACTTTTCCGTTAGCCATACCCAATATAGCATTTACACCACGATCATAGCTATATACTTGATCAAGAAATATATCAGCTTTATCAAAACAACGCACATATTCATTGTATGGTACATTTTGAATTACATTGTATTCGATTTCTCGAACATGATCTTCTTTAATTTTTTTAACGACTCTATCAAGAACATCATTTCCCTTTCTTAAATCCTTTCCCATTTGCCATCCATGAAAGACATTTATCATTTCTTTATCTTTATTGGAGCTGTTCTCTAATTCCTTTTTAACATCATATGCGTTTAAATGTTGTTCTTTAGATATTGGTATCCTAATAATATTAGATACTTTTTTACAATCTGAGTAAGCGTTATAATAATCTAATAGTCCAGGAATGATCGCTTCTGACTTTTCAATCACATACTGATCCAATTTCTTATATCCAATCGCATATAAGTATTTGAGAGAAAATAGATAACTCTTAATATTATTTATTTTTAGCCTGTCAAAGTAGCTATATTTGTTCTTTTTTCTAAGGCAATAACGAACCCAAGCACGATCGTCTCCTAACGCACACAGAAATACTTTCGCTTTTGGATTTGAAGAGATAATCGTTTTTAGTACGAGATAATTAGCTAGTGATGAATAACTACAAATTGAAGCTGTATTTATACATTGAATAACATCAATATCATTTAATTTAGATAGTACTTTTCTACGTTTGAAAAAATGTGCAGTTCCTTTAAGCCCTAGCCAATCTAAGATAATTGAGATGCCTAATTTTTTATACCAAGGTGAAAATGAAAGGTCTACATCGCGTGGAAATGACTTGAAGCCATCACCATCAGAAACGGTTATAACATCATGCCCTAGCTCTTTAAGAACCATTGCTAAGTTTGTATGAACACCTGAGTATTCACCCAATAAAAGAACTCTCATTCTAACAATCCAAATTTCCTGTAAATTGTATTAAAAACAAAAAAAGGGCTTACGGAATTTCCGCATGCCCCATCTTTAGTTTTACACCTCAAAGCTGTTGACTGCTTTGATAACTGCTGAAATTTCTTCTTCTGTCATAACAGGGCTTATTGGTAGACTTAGTACCTGTTCATGCAACTCTTCAGTTAGAGGTAAGCTCAACATCTCCATGCTCTTATATGCCATTTGTTTATGAGGTGGGATTGGATAATGAACAAGTGTCATCACACCTTCACTTTCTAGGTGCTTCTGGAATTTTTCTCGGTAAGCAGTTTTAATTACAAATAAGTGCCAAACATGAGACTGGTCACGTTCTACTTTCGGCAATGAAATAAATACATTCGATATTTCTGTAAGATAACGTTTCGCAACTGCTCTTCTCTGGGTTGTTTCTTCTTTCAAGTGACGAAGTTTCACTCGCAACATAGCTGCTTGAATTTCATCAAGACGACTATTGACTCCTTGGTACTTATTTTCGTACTTTTTGTGTGAGCCATAATTTCTTAAAGCACTAACAGCTTCAAATAACTCATCATCATCTGTTAGAATTGCACCGGCATCTCCCATAGCACCTAAGTTTTTTCCTGGATAAAAGCTAAATGCAGAAGCATGTCCCCAAATACCAGCTTTTTTACCATTAAGTTCTGCATCATGTGATTGAGCACAGTCTTCAAGTACTAGTAGATTGTGAGATTGTGCTATCTCATTGATTTCATCCATTGGCGAGATTTGACCATATAAATGGACAGGCAAAATTGCTTTCGTTTTTAATGTGAGAGCACTTTCAATCGCTTTAGCCGTCAAATTAAAAGTATCAGCATCAGGCTCGACCATGACTGGAACTAGGTCGTTTTCTGTGATTGCCAATATTGAAGCAATGTAAGTGTTTGCAGGTACAATAACTTCGTCGCCCGCACTCAATTTGCCTATCTCTTTCCATGCTCTCAACACCAGAGTCAACGCATCCAAGCCGTTTGCGACACCGATACAATGCTTTGCACCACAATGTTCAGCAAACTCTTCTTCAAATTGCTTAAGCTCTTGACCCATGATGTACCACCCTGAATCAATAACTTTCGCGCAAGCTTCAACAAGCTCATCTCTATAGTTTGAGTTGATTTTTTTCAGATCTAGAAAAGGAATCATATTAACTTACTCTTTAGCCTATTTTTCATTTGCTCGACGGCTTGTTTTTGAATTATATATTGGAAGCTATCATCAGACTCTCCAACTTTTACCGCTCCCATTTTCTCATGAAATGAAACTACTTTTCTGTTTTCTTTCATTACGTCAAAATGAGATTGGTCGAACCCTAGAACGGAAAAGCCAAAGTCATATACAAGGAATGCACTTTCTAACGCAGCATATTTTGTTTTGCTTTCATTCAGAATCCAACTACCCCAACAGAAAGAGTCTGGCTTTATGTCGTACACACGAACGGTACCACATGGGGTCCCATCAATTCTTTCAATAATGAAATAGTACTCTTTTCCTTCCTTTTCCAGACGCTTATAAGATTCAATCCATGCTTTTTGTTGCTCTACATCACTTTCAACTTTAGAAAGATACTTATTGTATTTGTCGTCCGTTCTCAACGATAGAATAAACTCGGCATCTGAGACCTCAACAAAACGAATTCTGATAGTTTTAGATTCAAGATTAATTGTTGACATTCTGAATCTCCTTTAAGAATTCATCATAATTGCGAATATAGTCACTTTCTTTATACACTTCGTTTGCCATTACCATTAATATGCAGTTTTCTGAAAAGTTATACATTTCGTGCCATTGCATCACATCAATGAGGAGACCTTGAGAAGGAGAGTTTAACGTGATTATTTCCTTGGTTATTCCATCATCCATCAAAATCTCACAACTTCCGTTCAAACAAACCGCCACTTGCACAGTATCTTTATGTGCATGGAAACCTCGAGGAACGCTGCTCTGCATACCATACAGATAGTAAACTCTCTTGATATCAAAAGGGATATCGTTGTTCTGCTCTAAAGCTACTAGGCTACCTCGAGCATCGCCAATAACATTAAAGTTTATTAACTTTATCAAACTCATCTTATTCATCCAAAAGTTCTGATAAGTATCTACCATAGTCATTCTTAGACAGTTGTTGACTTGCTTCTTTTAGTTTTTCTTTCGACAACCAACCATTACGAAAAGCGATTTCTTCAAGGCAAGCGACTTTTAAGCCTTGAACATTCTCAATAGTTTCTACAAACGAAGAAGCTTCGTGAAGACTTGCGTGGGTGCCAGTATCCAACCATGCAAACCCCCTTCCGAGCAATTCAACATTTAACTTACCTTGGTCTAAATACATTTGGTTCAAACTAGAAATCTCTAGCTCGCCTCGCTCAGAGGGTTCCACTTTCTTCGCTAATTCAACAACATCATTGTCGTAAAAATACAATCCAGTAACTGCAAAATTTGACTTTGGTTTTAGCGGCTTTTCTTCAATTGAGACAGCTTTCATATTTTCATCAAATTCAACAACACCAAATCGCTCAGGATCTTTTACTTGATAACCAAAAACGGTAGCTCCAACATCTCTATTTGCTGCTTGTCTCAATATTGGCGTAAATCCTTGACCATAAAAAATGTTGTCGCCAAGAACTAAACACACAGATTCGTCACCAATAAAGTGCTCACCGATAATAAAAGCTTGAGCAAGACCATCAGGGTTAGGTTGTACCTCGAACTCTAATGAAAGCCCAAAATCAGCTCCGTTCCCCAATAAGCGTTTAAAGCCATCTTGATCTTCTGGCGTTGTTATGATGAGAATTTCACGAATTCCCGCTAACATCAGCACTGAAAGTGGATAATAAATCATGGGCTTGTCATATACCGGCAATAACTGCTTAGACACACCTCGAGTTATTGGATAAAGGCGAGTCCCTGACCCACCAGCTAGAATAATTCCTTTCATTATTTTCTCTATTATGTAATTAAAATTCAATTATTGGAGATGCTAGAACCTTTAATGAAAATATATTTATTCATTATAAAAACCATAGCAATTAGATAACAACAATAGTTTGTAGCAAATGCGTAACTCATTCCAATCAAACCATGAGAGTTAACAAAATAAATGCTAAACAAAATGAATGTTATTGCAAAAAATATTTCCGTTAACACATAGACTTTAGTCATAGCTTTTGCCAACATTAAATATGCTAACAACCATGAACTAATTTTCAAAAAATCCCCCACTAATTGCCATTTAAATAGCGAAAGCATTGGATAAAAGTCTTCGGAGAATAACAACCAAACTATGAAATCTTTAAGAAGATATATGGATACACAAAGAATAGCTAAGATGGGAAGAATAACTTTATAACCATTTAGGAGTTCCTTCCTTAGTTCAAATCTATCTTTTATTTCTGAAAGACGAGGAAGGTAATAAGTTCCTAATGCTGTTGTAATTACCATTAAGTACATTGTTGATATGTAGTACATACCTTGCCAATAACCAGCTTCATCCCATGATAAGTTTTCGCCCAAGTAGTTCCTAATATACATCATTGACAAAGGAACGGCTGCAGTTGATACTAATGTCATTAGAGTGTATTTACTGAGTTTTATACAAACCTCTGAACTAATCGGTAAGATGAAATTCTTAAAACAAATCTCTTTATGGCCTCTCAGCATCCACAATAGTATAAGAAATATTACCGACTGGTTGGTTACCATGGCAATTAACGCCCCATCCAACTGGAAGAAAACAATCAAAACAGTGGTAAAAATAAGGCTATATATGCTTTGAATTACATTTATAGATATGAATCTTCTAATTTCTTTCAAACCATTAATAATTGATAACAACAATTGATTTATTGAATACATGATCATTGTAATAGAAAATACAACGAACACATACTGATAATCATAACTGTCAAATATCAAATGAGACCAATAACTAGAAAAGAACAATAATAGCAAGCTAACTATAAAACTAAAAAATACAGTTATCTTTAACGATGAACTCCATAGTTCATGTTTTTTTTCTCCATATTCATGAAGTTCAGCTGTATATTTAGTAACGCCCGAGTTAATACCTCCTTGAGCTAAAGTTCGTACAATACCTTGAGCATTTTGAAACTGGCCAATAACTGCTAACCCAGACGGACCTATAAAAATTGATACTGCTTTATTTATTATTAGTCCGGAAAGTAATTTAACTGCTGTCGCCATAAAGCTCAATAAAGAAGTCTTAATCAAATTCATAATATATAGCCATAAACTAATAATTATCTTGATTTATTTCACTGCTTTCAGAACGATTCTTTACAACAGCATAGCGGATAAGAACTAACGCTAAGCCAAACATAAAGCCCATAAATGTCCCAACAATAACTATTAATGAACGCTTCGGTTTACTTTTAAGCTCAGGAACTACTGCAGGATCGACCACTTTGAACACAAACTCTTCTTGAGCCTCAGCAAGCATCAAGCTTTTCGTCTGTTCTTCTATAAGCTTATAAAATGTACTCTGCATTTCGGTAATTGGTGTTTTAACTAACTGATCACTCAGGTACTTCAAATTCTTAGTCGTTTCTTCAATTGTTCGGTTTCGCATCACTTCATTGATATCGGCCACCAACCAATCAACCCACTCTTTAGCTACATAAGGGGAGTAGTAATTTACAGTGATACGATAAAGTCCACTATCTTTGTCTTGAGCCACTTGAAAAATATCTTTAATAAAGATTTCATAAGCTTCAAGAGTACTAGGCTTCGCTGCTCTCAGTCCTTTCGAGTCTCGCAACCATTCTTTAGTATCTTCATTATAAATGTCAGCGTCTATATTAAGAGAACCACTACCTATATGCCAATTATTCACTGCCATTATTGGGATTAACAAATCATGCTTACTAATAAAAGACTCGATAAATTTCCTCGATTGCATTACCTGTACTGCAAGCTCAGTTTGAGAAGATTCGCCTGCATTTAAGTTGACCCCAGCAAGAGCGGCGATACCGCCAAATTGACCAGCCATCTGGGATAAACCACTGCTACTCGAGTTTTCAGCTGGAGATAGGAGAGCATCTGCTTGATATATATCTGGGCGACTCAACGCAAAAAAAACAGACAGTATACAAAAAGCTATCGTCACAAACGTAATATATAGTTTGCCACTGTAAATAGCTTTTAATATTTCTCTAATATCAACTGATTGATTTAGATCATCACTTAGATCAAACCGCGAGCTTGGTGAAGCTACTTGAGGATGTTTATCTTGATTCATGTTCATTTCTAATTCTGGATTAATAATTTCACCGATACGAAATCGTGTTACTCACCCTGAGATTGGCGAAAAGGCTCTAATACAATGTACTAGAGCCTTGTTCAGGTTATTTCAATGCATTTATTGCTACACCCGTTTGATACAGTATTTGCGTAGCTGCTGTCCACGTACTCAAAGCGTCACGATAATCCGTATCAATAGGTACAACTATCGTATCACCTGCTTTTAGTTCTTCTTTATTATTTCCAAACCAGTAGCCAGATGAAGGCTTATAAACAGAACCATCTGCACGTACTACAAAAATACGGTCTTCGTCCGCTTGCTTTTTAGCACCACCAGCTTTATTCAGATAATCATCAACATCGAGTTTGTTATCCAACAAGTAGGTAATTGGAACCTGAACTTCTCCCATGATTGAGACTGTGTTGCGGAAGGTCGGCACAAAGAGGAAGTCTCCATCTTCTAGCATAAAATCTGCTGAACGCTCACCCTTTAAGATACGGTTTAACTGTACCACCATACGGCCAAGTGCTTTGCTGCGACTTGCCTCCTCAACAAATGCTAACGTTTTTTCTGGGTCTGAAATTACAGAGCCTATATTACTATCTGCTCGAAACGTTTTCTTCGCGGTTTCTTTACGCATATCCGCTGCATATTGATTTAAGAGCTTCTGCTCTTGTAAGCGTAATGCTTCACGCGTAAATATTGCTCCTTGAGGGTGAGCAAACTCGGTTAGACCACCCGCTCGCTCCAATAACTCATTCAGAGTTTCACCTTGACGCACGGTATAGGTTCCAGGGAAACGAACTTCACCCTGTAAAGTGACTGTACTTTGTAGCTTCACATTTGGCTTTTCTAGGATGTTCAAACGATCTCGGCCTACGATAATTGCATCGTCCGAAGCACTGCCTTGGATTGCTTTACGCAAATCAATACGTTCAACATCAATATACGCACGCTCATCCGCACTATTAATCGCGGTTCGCGCTAGTTCTGCATTAATTGTGAATGCGTTGTAAGTCAAACCACCAGCAGCTTCAATAAGCGTTGATACCGTCATTCTTGGAGTGATCGGGTAGCGCCCTGGGTGCTTCACTTCACCAAAGACTTCAGCAATTTGAGGGGCTAGCCCCAAACGAGACTGTTGCTGAAGTTGTAACAACACTGGGGCAAGTAAAGTGCGACGAGTATTTTGCTTCAGCTTTTCAAAGTCTTCCTCTGTAATCTCTTTACCACGGAAAATGATTTTAGCTGGTTTCGCCTGCTCTGTGGCGTTCTGGTTGTTCAGCATACCGTTTTCTGAATGCGAAACGGCAACAGAAGAGCTCATCACTTCTTGCTCTTTCTGTTGTTCCAGCTCAGCTTGCTCTTGCGCTTGCTCCAATGTTTTTGCTTTTGAAACAGCCTCTTGTGTTGCCAATGTATCCAAATCTTCGTTATTAAAGCGGTTGAAAACCAATATACGATCTCGTGATTGTAACTGGAGGTTGTCTCGGCTACCTGGTGATAGAATTGCGTTAGCTAAACTTAGTTGGAACACTTCAATATCACGCTGTGGATTAATCTCTCTTACCACAACGGCATAGTTAACATCAGCTGTAGAATTAAAAGCGGAGTCAACAGATTTGAAAAGATCGGCAACACGAAGGCCATTGCGCCATTCCACATAGCCAGGATGACGAACATCCCCCTCTATCTGCACGTAACGAGTAAGCTCTTCGCTTTTTTTCAAGATCTTGATGGCGTCGCCATTTTTAACTTTACTCTGTCGATCTTGCGTTTTATTGAAATCAAGCGTCAAAGCCTCACGAGCGCCATGTGAAGCGTAGCGTTTTATCTCCAACTGCTCGACATGAGCATTCGCAGTAAAACCACCTGCCATCTGAATAAGTTGTTGGTAAGTTTCACCGGCCTTGACTTCATAAATTGCCGGACGGTTGATCTCGCCCTCTATAGACACTGTATCGTTAACAGAACCAATTAAAACAACATCATCCGGTAGTAAGCGCACATCATTACTTGCATCACCTTTTAGTAAAAGGTCATACATATCCAACTTACGAATGATTTTACCATCACGCTTTAGCTGGATATCTCTCAGCGCCCCACTCTCACCAAAACCGCCGCTGTAATAAATAGCTTGTGAAATTGTCGTTAATGCGCTAACCGTGTAGGCACCAGGCTTATATGCATCCCCCATTACAAACACTTGCATGGTGCGTAATTCACCCAATGAGATATCGCTGCGCACACCAATCATTTGCTCTTTTACACGTTGCGTCAGAGAGTCTCGAACATCAGAAAAGTGCATGCCAGCAACATTTACCGGCCCAAGTGAGGGGAAGTTGATTGTGCCCGCACGATTTACGCGTAAACGATGCGTTTCATTCTCCTTACCAAACAACTGCACAATGATTTCATCACCTGCACCCACGGTGTAATTTGCTGGCACAGGAACATCACTGATCGGAGCAAAAGTGCTTGGAGAACCAGCAAAAAGATCTAAACCAAAACGTTTAAGCTCTTCCTGCTCACCTTTTTTGAGCCATTGTTCTTCGATATTGGAAGATACAGCGCCACTAGATTCAGCTCTAGGTTTGATTACTTGCGGGTTTTCGTAAGGAGACTTGTTTGAAGATGAACTAGAAGGAATGGAGAAACCATATTTACTCGCCAAGGCCTGTTGTTGGTCGGCGGGTAGATTTTGAAACATTTTCATTTGTTCTGGAGTGGGTGTTTGTGCCATTGAATAAGACGCAAACGTACTTGCCAATATAAAAGCGGCAATAGAGAAATATCCTTTAAACATGGTATGTCACTATAATAATTGAATAAAAGCCCCTAGCCCCAAGTTTGAGCTCTAGGTATTTAAATTAGAAACGGTGCTGAAAGCCCAATGTAATCGAGTTAAGGCGAACTTGGTCTTCAGAGACGTTATCAACGAACTCAAATATCACCGCGCTTTGGTTATTTAAAGCGTAGTGCATACCTAACCCAAAACTAAATCCTTGTTCTTTGTGAGAACCTACATTTTGTAGATCAAGCTGAACGCTTGAATACCCAGCTAAACCATAAAGTGCAACTCGCTCTGAAACCGGCATATTCAACTTAACAAAGCCGCTCAAAGCGCTATCAACGGCAAGACCACTATCACGTTGAACTGATGTCCCATAACGTCCTTCGAGACCAATGTAGTCATTAAAGAAGTACCCTGCTTGCGCACTAAGAAGGAAAGGACTCCCCTCTTTTACGGACTCAGAAGACGAGCTTTTCAATTCTGCATTTGAGTAGCTCACTAACGCACCAGCATAGAAATCGGCTGACGCTGAAAAAGAACTCAGGCTTAAGCCCAGTGCACTAAGTATTCCTAAACAATGCTGCTTTCTTATCACGTAAAAGTCCCTAGTACTGGTAATAATATGGGCTGCCAAAGCAAAGTTAAGCGTGCTATGCAGGCCATTAAATACTGAAGAGTTGGCACGCTACCGCCCTGAGGCGTTGAGCGTAAGCCACTGTATCGCTTTCTATATGGTGTAAGTAAAAACGACCTATTGACTCCAAGCCTCTAGTGCTGGAGGAAATAGGCCGACAAATTATGCACTCTTGGTAGTTTATCAGCAAGCAAGGGAGCAAGATAACCGCACAATGTCACGCTGGTGTTAGAAATGAGATCGTAAGCCATAGCAAAATAAGAAACTATTTACATGCTAAGGCTTTTTTATCTAGAATATAATTTGGAGCATTTTTTATGCTACCAAACATCGATGTTTTTATACCGGATATACAAGGATTAATAATGAAGAATACAGCTCTAGCTATTCTTATGGCTCTAAGCGCATCAACTGCATTTGCAGCAGAAGAAGCAGGTTCAGCAGGCGTAGCTTCTGCATCTGCAACAGGCACAACAGCTGTTGCAGTAGGTGCGGCGGCAGCAGTAACTGTAGTAGCAGTTGCAGCGTCAGATAGCGACTCAACATCTACTTCAACATCTACATCTACTTCTACTTCTACTTCTACAAACTAATTTCGTTTTGTAGATAGAAGATAATCGCCCTGAATGACTCAGGGCGATTTTATTTGTAAGAGGGAATAATGAATATCTTCCGAACGTCTAAATGGATACGCCCACTTCTCACTCTTCCGATATTCGCCTTACTCTTTGGTTGTACACAAAAGTTCAATGATGTATCAGCTACAGTCCAAGAAGCATACGGTAACTACATCGATGTAGAGATGACCCCAGAAGAAATAAATGCCGTTCCTTATGCCAGTGCCTATTTAAAACTTGGGAGTCAAAAACAGGTCTTTGTTGTTTTAGCTTTTGCAGAACGAAACCCTCTCAATGGAAAAATACAACTGAAATGGGTAAGTGCTGACAAAGCTATGATCGTTACGGAGAATGGGCATATCGTCAAAACGATAGGTCTACAAAATGGCGACTTAGCGGGTGTTTATGGTGACGTGCCAGATTTTTCTTCAGATTCAGCCTCCATGAGCTATACACTCTCATACGATTGGGCAAAACAATATCGTTATGGCTTTCCAGCAAATGTGAACCGTTTTTATGCAGGTAAAGAAACGTTGACGACATCAATTTCTAGCGCGATGACCAGTATATATAAAGAAGTCGTTGAGTTTAGCAGCCTTTCTCAGACGGTCGAAAACTACTATTGGGTAGATGAACAAGGTCAGGTTGTCAAAACCTTACAACATCTAGGGCCAAATATGATTCCGGTTGAGTTAACCATTTTAAAGGGGTATAGCAAATCATGAGCAAGCGACTACTCACATTATTCGGTTTGGTCATGCTGCTTTTGAGCATACATAGCTTCGCTCAAACAGAAACCTCTACTACACAGCCATTAAATGTTGAGTTGCTGGAGGTAGGCACACAGCTACAATTTCAAGGACCAGCTCGTTTAGAAAGTGTGTTAGCACTTGCTAAGGAGCAAAGCGCCTCTCTGCAATACTCTCTTGGTACGACTTTGTTTGATAAGTCGGAACGCGCCGAGAAAACCTCTACCGCTTTAAAGAACTCGGTGCTCAATCAAATGATTCAACACAATTTGGTTGCACACCCATTCTACAAATTCATTCAGAAGCAAAGCTTTGCACCACGCTTACTGTCTGCGATCGATGTTGATAAAATTCGACTAAATAAATTCGACAACCCACTGTTGCAAGGAAATTACCTGCTCGCAAGCCCTCTACGCGAAGAAAAAGTGTACTTCCTG
The DNA here is from genome assembly GCF_024181795.1 of Vibrio sp. Y10_XG_PY6. Taxonomy (NCBI): domain Bacteria; kingdom Pseudomonadati; phylum Pseudomonadota; class Gammaproteobacteria; order Vibrionales; family Vibrionaceae; genus Vibrio; species Vibrio sp. Y10_XG_PY6. The sequence goes on along the minus strand of NZ_JAMZAQ010000003.1, from coordinate 188,061 downwards.
GGAAACCTCAATAGCGTGTATTCAATTAAGGAGCAAAGTGGCATCCCTTTGCAGAGACAAATAGAGAATTTGAAAAGTAACATTGGTGCGTTATCAACACCGCCAGTGTTGATCTACCCAGATGGTCACGTAGTTGAGCCGCATCACGGAGCTTGGTTAACAACACAATATTACTTACCACCTCTGACATTGGTATACATTCCGTTTGGTGATCTTGAATATTCCGAAATGGACCAAGATATTGTCCGCCTACTCACTCAATTGATACCAAATTCAACAAAGAGACCATAATGATGCCAATTAGAAAAAGCTTAACCCTTTCTTTAATGGGCCCAGCATTGGTTTGGGCTCAAGACATGCCCTTTGAGACTCCTGCTTTACAGCCGTCTCAATCAGACTTTGGTGGTGTTGGTTTAATGCAAATGCCAACAGGACGTATGGCTCAAGAAGGTGAATTCAATTTTTCTGTCACTAGTAGTGATGAATACCTTTTTTACAATGTGACTCTTCAAGTGCTGCCGTGGTTAGAAACGACACTCCGCTACACTCGAGTTCCCAATATTCCATACTCGTCAACACTACCTGACGTAACTAATGATTTCACCGACAAAGGCATTGACTTTAAAATCCGACTTTTAGAAGAATCCTCACATGTACCTGAGCTATCTATAGGAGTCCGAGACTTTTCAGGCACAGGGCTATTTGACTCAGAATACATCGCCGCAACAAAAAGATTTTCAAACTCAAACGTTGGCTCTTTAGACTTAACTTTAGGTATTGGTTGGGGGTCATTGGGAATGCGCAATAACATCTCAAACCCAGCGTGTAAATTGTCTTCTGCTTATTGTAATAGACAATCTGATTATAATGGAAACGGAGGAAGTGTTGACTTTGAACGATGGTTTAAAGGTCCTACAGCTCTTTTTGGAGGTATTGAATACCAAACGTTGCATAAGCCACTAAGATTGAAATTAGAGTACGACAGTAACGATTATAGTCAAGAGTTACCTTATGTCCGTGGCGGAATTAATATGACCCCTCACACGCCATGGAACTTTGGTGTGCTCTACCGTCTAGGAATGGCCGACTTTCGTTTAAGTTATGAACGCGGCGACACGTTGGTCGCGGGCTTAACGCTAAACACTAATTTCAATGACATGCCATCATTCTGGCGAGACACACCAATACCAGAAATCGAAGATAACCAGCCTGAAGAATTGTCTGATGTTGATTGGGAACGTGTAACAGAAGATTTAGACAAAATTGCTGGTTATCAAAACACGCGTATTTATGTTGATGATAATACAGTAACTGTCGTTGGTGAGCAGAAGAAATATCGTGACCGTACAGAGGCACACGAAAAAGCGGCGGCTGTACTTCACAATGAAATGCCTGACGATATTGATACCTATGCGCTCAATGAACGCAGCCGAGGCTTAGTCGGCGAACAAACGATTATTTCCAAAGAGAAATATCGCGACTTTGCCCAAGTTAATTACATCAATCCGAAAATAGAAGATGCAACCTCAAGGGCTACTACCAAGCCAACGGGAGAATCTGTCTATGATGGTTTTGAACGTTTTGATTGGGGCTTTGCACCTAAACTTGTTCAAACTCTTGGAAACGCTGAAGATTTCTATCTCTTTAGTGTAGGGCTAAGCGGTAATGCCTCATACTGGCTAACGGACAACCTTGAAATTGGCGGTTCGTTATACTGGGATTGGTATAACAACTACGATAAGTTTATCTATGTCACTCCACCTGATGGCACTACCGTTCCTCGTGTTCGCACCATGTTCCGCGCTTACCAAAATGAACATGCTGTAACCATGTCAAACCTACAATTGACTTGGTTCCAAGAGTATTCCAATACCATGGATCAGCAATTCTACGCGGGTTATCTGGAGAGCATGTTTGCTGGAGTCGGTACCGAGTTTCTTTACCGCCCACAAGGAGCTAACTGGGCGATTGGCGCTGACGTCAACTTAATTTCTCAACGTGATCCACAAAGTTACTTCGGTGTTTACGATGAGAAATGGCAAAACGTGCCAGAATATGGACGTCCGTTCCAAGTTATTGATAAAGGCTTCACCGGTTTTATATCTGGTTACTACTACCCTCAATGGGATTTCCTACAAGATTTGATGATCCAAGTCGATGTTGGTCAGTTCCTAGCTGGTGATGTTGGTACACAAATCAATGTTTCTAAGCAGTTCAAGAGTGGCGTAATTGCTGGCGCCTTTGCCTCATTTACAGACTTGTCTGCGGATGAATTTGGTGAAGGTAGCTTTACCAAAGGCTTCTACCTGTCGATTCCGTTTGACATCATGACTGTTAAGCCAAGTAACAATCGTGCGAACTTTAGTTGGCAGCCTCTTACTCGTGACGGAGGACAGAAGCTCGGCCGCAAATACAGCTTAATTGAGTTAACCGACGAACGAAATCCTTGGTACCAAAGACCTAACCGTTCGGATGTGGAATAATAAAGTAATCAGGGAGCTGCGGCTCCCTTTTCATATCCAGATACTGAGTCATAGAAGACTAAAACCTATCTTCCTGCTTCCAATAGCGCTACTTTTCGTTTCTTGCTAGAATTCCTGAGAAAATTTTAATCTATGGTGGAAGTTCTATGATCATCGTAACTGGTGGCGCTGGCATGATCGGCAGCAACATTGTTAAAGCACTAAACGAAGCTGGTATTAACGACATCCTGGTTGTCGACAACCTAAAAAATGGTAAAAAGTTTAAGAACTTAGTTGATCTGGACATCACAGATTACATGGATCGTGACGACTTTCTGACCCAAATCATGGCGGGCGATGATTTTGGTCCGATTGAGGCAATTTTCCACGAAGGTGCTTGTTCTGCAACGACCGAGTGGGATGGTAAGTACATGATGCTAAACAACTACGAGTACTCTAAAGAGCTGCTTCATTACTGTTTAGATCGCGAGATTCCATTCCTATACGCTTCTTCAGCAGCCACTTACGGCGATACAGATACTTTCGTTGAAGAACGCGAATACGAAGGCGCACTGAATGTATACGGTTACTCGAAACAGCAGTTTGATAACTACGTTCGTCGCCTATGGCAAGACGCTGAAGAACATGGTGAGACCCTTTCTCAAATCACCGGCTTCCGCTACTTCAACGTATATGGCCCACGAGAAGACCACAAAGGTAGCATGGCATCAGTTGCGTTCCACCTAAACAACCAACTTAACGCAGGTGAAAATCCTAAACTGTTCGCGGGCAGCGAATCATTCAAACGCGACTTCGTTTACGTTGGTGATGTCTGTAAAGTAAACCTGTGGTTCTTAGAAAACGGCGTATCAGGCATTTTTAACTGTGGTACTGGCCGTGCTGAATCTTTTGAAGAGGTAGCAAAAGCAGTTATCAAGCATCATGGCAAAGGCCAAATTGAAACCATCCCATTCCCTGAGCACCTAAAAGGCGCTTACCAAGAATTCACACAAGCGGATCTGACCAAACTGCGCACCGCAGGCTGTGATGTTGTATTCAAGACAGTTGCAGAAGGCGTTGCCGAATACTTGACTATCCAAAACAGTTAAGCACCACAAGGTGGCAGAACCATAACCTGCCACCTTTACTCAAGTGCAATAGCCTGTATCATTCCTAACTATCTTTTTTCTCATTTAAACCACTTCGCCCGTACACGAATAGGTAACTAGACACGCCATGACCATAAAACGTGATGACTTCGACCCTAAAGCATATAACCCTGAGTTTAAGCGCCACTTTCTGTCGCCTAAGTACTGGGGCACGTGGTTAGGTGTTCTCTTATTTTTACCTTTATCATTAATGCCACTGGGTTTACAAAAGTGGTTGGCGAAAACCATAGCCCAAAAACTGTCGAAATCCAACAAAGGGCCAGCTCACCGAGCGAGGGTTAACTTTGAGCTGTGTTTTCCAGAAAAGTCGTTCCAAGAACGTGAAGCTTTAATAGAAAAAACACTCTACACAGCAGCCATGTTCTTTTTTCGCTTCGGGTTACTAAGTTTACGCTCACCAAAGTGGCTTCAGAACCGTTGCCAAATTCGTGGCCTAGACATTTTACGACAGCACATTGATAACAACGAAAATGTGATTTTAATGGTTCCCCACTCTTGGGCTATTGATGTGCCTGCTATCTTGCTCGCTTCAATGGGAATGCCAGTTTCTGCAATGGCGAAAAAGCAAAAGAATGATGTTGCCGACTGGCTGATGCACAAGCAAAGAGTTCAATACGGTGGCCGTGTTTATGAACGCTCAGGTGGCATTAAGCCTTTTCTGAAATCCATTCGAGATGGCTATGTAGGGTATTATCTACCCGATCAAGATCACGGCCCAGAGCATAGTGTGTTCGTAGATTTCTTTGCTACACGTAAAGCAACGCTACCTGGTTTAGGCAAAATAGCGAAACTATCACGCTCAAAAGTACTGCCTCTATTTGCGTCGATGAACACTGAAGATGGTACGTTCGATATTGAGATTTTACCGGCGTTTGAGCTGGATAAAGGCGAAGAGCAAGACGCTCGTACCTGTAATGAAGCCATTGAATATTTTGTCGGTGATAAGCCCGAACAATATATGTGGGTACTGCAGTTGCTGCACTCTCAAGAAGACGGCAATAACTATTACAATATCTTTAAGCCTAGATATGATACTGATTGGCAAGTAAATAAATGAAAAAGATTTTAATTATTGGCCCTGCGTGGGTCGGCGATATGGTAATGTCGCAATCGTTATATATCGTATTAAAGCAACTCCATCCAGATAGCCAAATTGACGTTATCGCTCCAGGATGGTGTAAACCGATTCTTGAGCGTATGCCAGAAATCCACCAAGCTATTGAAATGCCTATCGGTCATGGTGAATTTAACCTATTAGGCCGCAGGGAAATTGGTAAATCATTACGTGAAAAGCAATATGACCACGCCTATATCTTGCCTAAGTCAGCGAAATCAGCACTGATCCCATGGTTTGCCAACATTCCTCTTCGTACTGGCTGGAAGGGAGAAATGCGCTATGGTTTATTGAATGACTTACGCCCCAACATGAAGTCTTTTCAATACATGGTAGAACGCTATGTAGCATTAGCTTATCCAAAAGCAGAGATGGTGGACTCCAACTCCCTTGGCGGGCTTGAAACCTTGCCCCGCCCACGCCTTGCAATCAACGCGGCTGAGCAACAAGCCACGCTCAAAAAGTTCAACTTAACGCAAGACCAACCAATCATTGGACTGTGCCCAGGAGCAGAGTTTGGTCCTGCCAAAAAATGGCCTGAAACACACTACGCTGAAGTTGCGACGCAAATGGCTCGATCTGGGCATCAAATCTGGTTGTTTGGTTCTCAAAAAGACTTAGAGACTTGTAACAATATCCGCGCACTTGTCCCGACGCAATTCCATGAGAACATTCATGTTCTAGCAGGCCAAACCAGCTTAATTGAAGCGGTCGATCTACTTGCTGCATGCAAGGCTGTTGTCGCGAATGACTCAGGCTTAATGCATGTGGCTGCTGCGGTTGGTTGTAATGTTGTTGCCGTGTATGGCTCAACTTCACCGAAGTACACCCCCCCACTCGCAGAAAAAGTGGAGATTGTTCATACCGATATTGATTGTCGCCCTTGTTTCCAGCGTGAATGTCAATACAAACACCTTAAGTGCTTGACAGAACTTTCGCCTAAGCAAGTGCTAGATAGTATCCAAAAACTTGACGCCATTACGATAAGCTCATGTTAGTTCGTATTGTTTATACCTTACTACTCGCTCTAGCATCACCGCTGCTTTTATTTGGTTTGTACAAGAGCAAACCGAATAAGCCTAAGTTCGGCTCTCGCTGGAGAGAGCACTTTGGCATAACTCCCAAGCTAAAAAGCAACGACAAACCTATTTGGATACATGCCGTATCTGTTGGTGAAAGCATAGCAGCAACACCTTTAATCAAAGCCCTTAAGGAACAAAACCCCGAACAATCTATTCTAGTTACTACAACAACAAGTACCGGAGCTGAACAGATTGCTAAGTTGGGTGATTTAGTTGAACACCGCTATATGCCAATTGACTTTGGGTTCGCTATCAAAGGTTTTCTTAAAGCAGTGCAACCAAAACAGATGTTGATCATTGAGACTGAGCTGTGGCCAAACACGCTTCACAATGTTCACAAAGCGGGTATCCCTATAACTGTCGTGAATGCGCGCCTATCTGAAAAATCGTGTAAGAACTACGCCAAAATACAGCGGCTTTTTAACCAACTTCATCCATGCCTAACTCAAGTACTCTGCCAAACAGCTTCAGATGCCGAGCGCTTTGAACGCTTAGGCGTCGAGAAAAAGAAACTATCCGTTACCGGTTCTATTAAGTTCGATATTCAAATATCAGAGCAAGTGAAACAGCAAGGACAGCAGCTTCGAGCCCAGCTTGGAGACGATCGTCCGATTTGGATTGCCGCTAGCACCCACAAAGGCGAGGACGAACAGGTATTAGATGCACATAGACAAGTTTTAAAATCTCATCCAAATGCTTTACTCGTTTTGGTTCCTCGCCATCCAGAACGATTTGATGATGTATTCACGCTTTGCCAACAGCAAGGCTTTAACACTGTGCGTCGTACTTCAACGCATGCAGTAGAGACAAATACTCAAGTATATCTCGGCGATACTATGGGTGAGATGCTAACTTTGATGGGTGCAGCAGACATCTGCTTTATGGGTGGCAGTCTAATCGGAGATAAAGTCGGTGGGCACAATGTTTTAGAGCCTGCCGCTTTAGGCATACCTGTTGTTAGCGGTTCAACTTACTATAACTTCACAGAAATCGTGAAAGCAATGGACCACCAAGAAGCAATCATGCTCATCGAGAACAGCCAGCAGCTTTCTTTGTTCATCACCTCGCTACTCCGTGACGATAACCACCGTTTTGCTCTAAGTAAAAAAACAACCGCGTTTGTTGCCGGTAACGCGGGAGCTTTGAACAGGACTCTAAAAGGGATAGAAGAGCACTAATAACCATGACCATGAAAACATACGTAATAAATCTCAAAGAATCCGTTGAGCGTCGGGAACATATGACCCAAGTGCTGTCATCTATTAACTTTGAGTTTTTTGATGCCGAAAACGTCAAGAAAGATCCGAACCACTTTATATACACCCTTTACGATGCGCAAAAAACGCGCAAGTACAAAGGCTATCAGCTAACCGTTCCTGAGTTAGGTTGCTGGGCAAGCCATATTTCTCTTTGGCGACATTGTGTAAAAGTACAAGAACCGATTTTAATTCTTGAAGATAATATTGAACTACTTGGTCACCTGCATGAGCAGCTGGAAAACATAGAAAAACTTACAGAGCAATATGGCCTGGTGAAGCTTGGTAATATTTTTGAGAGAAAACAAGTAGATATAGTCAAGATAGATGAAAAATACAAACTAATAGCAAATCTTAAAGGTGCTTGTGGGACGTCAGCTTACGCTATAACGCCCACAACTGCAGAAAGATATCTCAAACAGATCGATGGTTTTTTCGAACCGGTTGATGACTTCATGGATAATGAATGGCGAACAAATCAAACCATTTACAGTTACTTTCCTCCTTTAGTATCACGCAGCAATACGGCTTCGACTATAGGTAAGAGAAAAGTTAAATCAAATATAAGCTGGATAAATAAAATATATATTGAGTGGTACAGAGTTTTCAAACAATGGAAACAGAAAGAATATAATCAACGAGCCAAATAATTTCAACATATACGTTTTTCACTTTAATATTTTATTCGTTATGGAACGGTTATGAGAAAAAAAACCATCATATCTATCATGCCACACTTAAAAGGCGGTGGTGTTGAAAAAGTGGTGTGCCAATTAAGCGATGGCTTGAGTCAATATGATGATTGTGATGTACATATCATTACAATCAAACCATACGAAAGCCTTATACCAATTTCAAGCAGTGTTAAGGTACACCATGTAAACACAACAATTAGAAACTCTTTAAACCTTCGAATTAGCGAAAAGTCAAAATCAAAACTGATTGTTGATTATATTAAAAACAACATAACCACGTCTGAGCCAGAACTGATACTATGTCATCAAGATACAGTATCAAAGATCATGAGGCACAGTGAGTTTAGTAATACTTTTCATGTCATTCACAGCACTCTATCCCACGATAAGCTTAGCAACTCAACGGGATTAAAGCGTTTACTTAGAAGAAATAAACTGCACTCTCTGTACAAAAATTTAAATGTTATCTGTGTATCAAAAGGGGTTGAAGAAGACTTAAAAACAAACTTTAAGCTAACCAACACAAGTGTGATCTATAATGCGGTATACCAACATAAGCTTGAGCGTTCCGCACAGGAACCCACTCAATTGCCAAGTAAAAAATACTTCATCAATGTGGGCAACTTTAGTCGTGCAAAACGACAAGATCGTTTAGTACGCGCATACTTGGAAGCAAACATCACTGACGTAGATTTGGTTCTACTCGGTGAGTATTCGCACCGGACCAATGAAATACACGAACTGATGGCGCAGATGGAAAATGCCGATAAGCGAATCCACATGCCCGGATTTGTGAGCAACCCTTATCCATGGATAGCAAACTCGAGTGGTTTTATCCTATCATCAGATTATGAGGGGCTACCGACAGTATTATTAGAATCCATCGCCTTAGGAACGCCGGTGATTTCAACCGATTGTAATAGCGGCCCCAGAGAGATCTTCGGAGAAAATTTTAAACACTGCCTCAGTGAAGTAAGCACATCAAGTCTGAGAGATAAAATCATTGAGCTTTATAACTCTCCCAAGGATTTTACCATCCCGCTACGAGAAGAATTTTCTCTTAATTTTATGAGCCGCCAATACTATAAACTAATTAAACAACACCGCTAATCAATATTAAGAGTTTCTATTATGGGGGCATTTGCCCTCACTATTTTGTTCTTTTCAACATTCTATGATATCAAACAACCAGCGCCAATAACACTGTTATCTCCGATCTCAACGCCTTGCAGAATAGTCACATTTGCACCAATGAAAACATTTCGACCGATTATGATTGGCTTACATGTGTAATCTGATGTCTTTCTTTTATCAGGAGAAAGTGGATGAAAATTACTCCCCAAACACATAAAACCGGGACCAATTAATGTTTCATCACCTATATGTATAGAGGATTTATCGGCAATAACGGCACTACCATTGTTAATCATCACATTTCGACCGATTTCAATAGTACTTTCTTCGCCTCGGGCTTCTATATATACTTCTGAGTGTCGCAGTTGTGGAGACGTGTCATAACCCAAACAGACACCATCACCAATACTAACCCTTCCTTTACCCAAAATCTTGACAGGCTGACTAATAGAAATATCCCCCAGAATGTCTGTCTGACCTTCCCTAAATAACGTATAAAATAAAAACTTTCTCCGGTATATACATAAAGCTAACTTTCTGTATTTAGCTATTATTTTTTATAATTAGATATCTCATACCAACATTACCACCTAAAGCTCAATAACAGAAGTAACTAGCAATCCCGTTCAACAACTAGAATTTCTGAAATACTTCTTTACTCTTCTATTAAATTTAAACAACCTACTTAACTTAACACCTCGGGAAAAGTAAGCCTTCCATGCTTGAGCTTTACTATCAAATTCTCCACTAAAGAGATCTCTTAATATTTTCACAAACAGATATTTTTCATCTAGAGCTTTCACTACCTCTGTATTTCCTACAGCCTTGGCATCTTTTATATTCATCCGTAAATCAATTAGCTCTCTTTCATACATCACTTTCCATTTATTGATGAATTCTTCTTTTGTTCTTTGTTTTAAGGCACTAATTCCAACATCATATCGATAGTCAATTAATGACTCCATTAACTTAATGCTTTTTCCTTTTAATCGACTTCTTAAGATAAAAACGCGATCCTCGTTGATAACTTTTTTATCAATTTCAGGAAAATCATTAAACAATGATGAGTCAATCGCTGCGGTACAGCCTGCAGGTAAAACTTGACGCTCGATAATTGATTGATAAGAGCCATCAAACACTTCACCTTCATCTCTGCCAGAAACAAAATTGCCATGTTCATCAATCTTGTCAAACTGCGACAAAATAAGCTTAACATCTCTCTGCTCTTTCCACGCCTGATATTGTTTTGCAAGTCGTTGTGGCTTAGACATATCATCACCAGCCTGAACAACTATCAGCGTGTCATTAAACATTCCCTTCAATTTATTAAATTGAGAGACGAGGCCGACATTAAATTCATTTTTAATAAACTCGATATTAAGCCCTTCTGGCTTTTCCAAGAGTGTTTTTTCGATCACTACCTCAGTATCATCGGGTGAACAATCATCAAAAATATACAGTTTTTTAGGCCAAACCGTCTGATTAAATATAGATTTAATAGCGCCTTCAATATATGCAGATTGCTTATAGCAAAATATTGCGACAATCATATCGTCAATAATTTTATTCATTGTAATTTCTCTAGTACAAATTTACTCTTAGATACACATAAAAATTTTAAATTCCATTCACCTAAAAACAACAACTTTTATATAGATAATCAGCTATCACCTTCGATATAGTAATAGCTGATAAACATGAAGAAGTGATATTTTAAACTCCCAATCGCTCAAAACTGTAAGAACCATCTAATACGCGTTGCCACCATTGAGAGTTATTTAGGTACCATTCCACGGTTTTGCGAATGCCGCTTTCAAACGTTTCTTCTGGTGCCCAGTTAAGCTCTTGAGCAATCTTGGTGGCATCAATTGCGTATCGCACATCATGACCAGGGCGATCTTTGACATAAGTGATTAAAGACTCATAAGACTCAACGCCTACTGGTTTTTCTGGTCGCAACTCTTCAAGTAGTGCACAAATGGTTTTCACTACCTCAATGTTTGCTTTTTCGTTATGACCACCGATGTTGTAGGTCTCACCGACTTCACCTTCGTTGACCACTTTGTACAGCGCGCGAGCATGGTCTTCCACAAACAACCAGTCTCGGATTTGCATGCCATTGCCATACACAGGCAACGGCTTGCCATCGAGGGCATTCAAAATCATCAGAGGGATCAACTTCTCTGGGAAGTGGTACGGGCCATAGTTGTTGGAGCAATTGGTGATAAGTGTTGGTAAACCATAAGTACGTTGCCAAGCACGAACCAAGTGATCGCTCGAAGCTTTAGATGCTGAATATGGGCTGCTCGGCGCGTATGAGGTGGTTTCGGTGAACAAATCATCCGTCCCCTCTAAATCGCCATACACTTCATCCGTAGAGATATGATGGAAACGGAACGCCGATTTTCTCGCGTCCTCTAGGCCAGACCAATATTGACGCGCCGCTTCAAGCAGATGGTAAGTACCCATGACGTTGGTCTCAATAAAAGCAGCAGGACCATCAATAGAGCGATCGACATGAGATTCGGCGGCCAAATGCATCACCATATCGGGTTGATGCTCTGAAAACACGCGATCTAGTTCAGCTCGGTCACAGATATCTACTTGTTCAAAGTAGTAACGTTCACTCTCTGAGACATCAACTAATGATTCTAAATTCCCTGCGTAGGTCAGTTTATCTAAATTGATAACGGTATCTTGAGTGCCACGTATAATGTGTCGTACAACAGCAGAGCCAATGAACCCCGCTCCACCAGTTACTATAATTTTCATTACGTATATCGCCTTTGTTGATTTGTAAATCCACAATATATTATTGGGCTGTGTATATGGACGCGGTCTTGGAGTTTCGCATGGATAATCCTATTAAAGAAAAACTACGTCAAAGATATATAACTTTTATTTACATGACTAAAATCTGACTCTCGCCAAAGAATTTTTCGCACAAGCAATTCTTTTTTGAATGAGCGAAGAAGCCTTTCTAAGTTTTGCTTTTTCCATTCGCCGTGCTCTTGTTTGCGGCATTTATCAAAATCAAGAATCCACACTTTATCTTTGTCATCGATCAAGATGTTGTGGATATTCAGGTCAGTGTGATTAACGCCAGCGTTGTGCATCTTGGCAATTTCTTGCCCTATTTTCTGATATATTTCTGCGGATAAGGATTGTTCTTGCAAGATACTGACCAGATCTCTGGCGTTTGGGATTCGCTCACTTAATAAATCAGCTTGATAGAAGAGCCCTGACTTTACGGCTCTTGCTGCAATTGGACGAGGAACGTGCACCTCAGCCTCGATTAGCGCCAACAAAAGCTGAAACTCTTGCGCACAACGGGTGTTATCCCAGCCAGAGAACCAATAATGATCGTTAACCAACTTCCCAAACAAACCGCCACGACGGTAATGACGCAGTGCTGCTTGCATGTTCTCTAGTTGAATAAACCATGTCGTGCCTCGCCCCGTCGCACTGCCAACCACCTTGTCTAAGGACTGCCAGTATTCCGCATCAAATATCGGTTGGCTAGGGTCTGTAACGATCTCGTCATCAAACCAGATCATTTGGTTGTTGTTTTGATACTGTTGAGTCACGCGCTTACCCTCTAGCCGAAATATCGGCTGGCTAATATATACAACCAAGTAAATCCGGAGAACGCCAATGCAACCATAACGGCAGCAGAGCCTATGTCTTTAGCTCGACCACTGAGTTCATGCCGCTCAATACCGATACGATCCACTACCGCCTCAATCGCTGAGTTTACAAGCTCTACAATCAAGACTAACACCACGACCCCGATCATTAAGATACGCTCAATCATGCCGACATCCACTAGCCAAGCCAAAATCACAGCGATACTCAACAGAGCCAACTCTTGTCGAATGGCAGCTTCATGCTTAAAAGCCGCTTTTAATCCTTGGATCGAATAACCCGTCGCTTTAACGATGCGCTTTAGCCCGGTATTACCCGGTTTGCCAGATTCTTGCGATTGATGCGGTGTTGTCTTTGACATTGCAGAACACTTATCAGTACTTAGCTATATTCGAGCCGTGTATTTTACATTTATTGGGGATGTCTGCATAATTTACCTGCCTCTATTCATCGAATCAGACAATAATTATGTTCACTTCTGCCCCATCGTCACTATGCGTCTTGCGTTTGTCCGCTATTGGAGACGTTTGCAATACTATCGCCACCATTCAAGCTATTCAGAAACACTGGCCTTCGACCCAGATTACTTGGATAACGGGTAAACTTGAAGCCCAGTTATTAGCCGCCATCGATGGTGTAGAAGTGATTGTTTTTGATAAAAAAGCGGGACTTGATGGCTACAAATCGCTTTGGCGACAGCTGAAAGGCAGAGAGTTTGATGCGCTATTGCATATGCAGTACGCGATTCGAGCGAGTGTCGCGACGTTGGGCATTAAAGCAAAATACAAACTTGGTTTCTCTTCTGATAGAAGCCAAGATTTTCAGACGCTATTTACCAATGTCAAAGTGCCTTCCCCGCAATCTCTGCATGTCGCAGATGGCTTAATGGCCTTTGCCCATCAAATTGGGGTACCAAAGGCAGAACTAGACTGGGTACTTTCTTATTCAGACCACGACCAAGCTTGGGCAGAGTCTCATATTTCTCGTAGTAAACCTAACCTGCTGATTGTGCCTGGTGCGAGCAAAGCTTATAAAAACTGGAACGCGGAAGGTTATGTGGATGTGATTCATCACGCCAGAGCAAAAGGCTGGAACGTGATTCTGGCAGGCAGCCCTGCTCAGGTAGAATTGGACCTGGCAGAGGCCATTCAATCTCGCTTGGAAGAACCGTGTCTAAATTTAGTTGGACAAAGTTCAATTCTGCAAATGCTTGCGTTAATAGATAAGGTTGAAATGGTCATCGCCCCCGATACCGGACCAGCACACATGGCAAATGCCATGAAAACGCCAATCATCGGGCTCTATGCACACCATAATCCGCTTCGAGTGGGACCTTACCGCTACCTAAAATACGTTGTCTCGGTTTATGAAGAAACGATCTTTGCGGAAACAGGCAAAAACAGTCACGAGTTAAGCTGGCGAACTCGCGCTAAAGATGAAACGGCAATGAACCGCATTACTAACACTCAAGTAATGAGCATGTTCGATCAAGTCTTAGAAGATTTGTATCCTCAATACCAGTAAACTTACTGTCTTGATTTGTTAAGAAGGAAATGACCTTGTCCAAACCAACCTTAGCCGTTGCCTTAATCGTAAAAAATGAAGAGAAGCACTTAAAAGCTTGTCTAGACACTGTGAGAGATTGGGTCGATGAGATTGTCATCCTAGATTCTGGCAGTACGGATAATACTGAATCCATCGCAAGGCAATACACAGATAAGTTTTACTCTAACTTAGACTGGCAGGGGTTTGGCAAACAGCGCCAACTTGCTCAAACTTATATCGAGTCCGATTTCGTTCTTTGGCTAGATGCTGATGAGCGCGTAACTGACGAACTGCGTCAAGACATACTGAATGCTATCAGTCAGCACAAAGACAAAAACGTCTACCAAATTAATCGTCTAACCACTGCCTTTGCCAAAGAAATTCGTCACTCTGGCTGGTCTCCTGACTGGGTAGTCCGTTTGTATAAAACTTCACAAACTCAATACAACGATGCATTGGTGCACGAAAGCGTGGTCATTCCAAATGGATTTAACATCGTGTCATTGAACGGGCGTCTCAAGCACTTTACCTACGAAAGGCTAGGTGAATATACCCGCAAGACTCAATTGTATATGCAGTCTTGGGCTGACCAAAGAGAAGGAAAAAAAACCGCTTCTCTACTTAGTGCATTTACGCACGGTTTTTTTCGATTCTTTAAAATGTATATCATCAAGCGTGGCTTCTTAGATGGACGACACGGATTTTTGCTAGCCGTGTTAAGCGCAAACACCACTTTTACCCGTTATGCCGATCTGTGGCTGCGTGACTACGTGAAAAAACACAATAAAGAGCAATAATATGAATATTTGCCATGTGAATTTGGCTTCTGGCTACCATGGAGGAGAAAACCAAACCCTTCAACTCATCCAGCAACAAGTCAAATTGGGTTATAACCTTACGGTAGTCGCTAACCCTAAAAGCCCTTTTGCCGATGCCATCCGTAAACTGAACGTTAAGCTAGTACTGGCGACTCACTTTACCAAGGCACACTCTAAAGCTGTAACTCAAAATTGTTCAATCATTCATGTTCATGAAGGACGCGCAATTTATTGGGCTCTCATTCAGCACATGCTTTATGGTAAGCCTTATATCGTCACGCGCCGTATAGATAACCCTCTAAAGAAAAAGTGGCTGGCAAATTTAGCCTACACGAAAGCGAGTGCTGTAGTTGGCTTAAGCACAGCCATTGTTCAGAGAGTCAAAGACGCTTACCCAACGTCTGCCACTTACAAAATACCAAGCTCCCCAGTGGTATACTCTATAGATAAACAAGCAGTTAAAGCCCTAAGAGAGCGCTTTACGGGTAAGTTTTTGGTGATTCATGCCGCAAACATGCTCAAACATAAAGGCTTCAATGTCACTATCGAAGCGGCAAGGCTACTAAAAGACATTGCGCCCTCTGTTCACATCTGTTTATTGGGCGATGGTCCAGAGCGACAAACGCTTGAAGCACAAGCAGAAAGTCTGACTAACATTAGCTTTGAAGGTAAACAGAACAACATGGGTGATTGGTTTGCAGCGGCAGACTTACAAGTACACCCATCGTATACCGAAGGGCTTGGTTCTGTCATTTTGGAAGGTATGGGCTCTGGTTTACCTGTTATTGGTACCAACGCAGGAGGCATTCCTGACATCATCGACCACAACTCAAATGGATTACTGGTTGAGCCAGGTAATTCACAAGAACTGGCAGATGCAATAGTAAAGGTTTCCCAAGATGATGAATTGAAGCAACACTTCATCGCTCAGGGGCAAGAGAAATTGAAATTGTTTGATATCAACTACACTGCTAATCAATACGTAGACATTTACGAGACAGTTTTACGATGAAAAAAGTCATATACCCAGGTACTTTCGATCCAATCACAAATGGTCACCTTGATATCATCACTCGTGCCGCAGACATGTTTGATCAAATTGTTATTGGTGTCGCGGCAAGCCCTTCTAAAAATACGCTTTTTAGCCTAGAAGAACGCGTAAAACTGGTTGAAGAATCAACAGCACATTTAAGTAATGTATCGACAGCCGGTTTTAGTGGTCTACTTGTTGATTTTGCCAGAGAGCAAGAAGCAAACGTATTGGTACGCGGCCTGAGAACAACGGTAGACTTTGAATACGAGTTCGGCCTTACCAGCATGTATCGCAAACTGTTGCCAGGAATGGAAAGCGTGTTCCTTACTCCAGCCGACGAATACGCCTTCCTTTCTTCCACTATTGTTCGTGAAGTTGCCATTCATGGTGGAGATGTGAAGCAATTTGTACCTGAATGTGTTTATATCGCTATCAATACAAAGGTAGCACAATGAGTTTCAGGAAATTTAAGTATTACGCTTCAAATGGTCTGCAAGTCTTAGTACCTAACTCCATTAGAAGTAAATCAGCTCGTCGTCTTATCGATAAATACCCGATGGATTCCTATATCCAAGAGCGAGTAGACTACTACAACAAGGTTAACGAGTCATTTGAACTTCCTGAAAACGAGTCGACACGTGTTGGCGGCTACAAAAAGACAGGCGGTACAACATACTACTTCGACCTACACAAAGTAGTTAAGTCCTTCCCAGCTCAATACTTTTTCCAGTTTTTGAACGGTGATATTCGTTATGTACCAGAATACCCATGCTTTCTTAAAAGTCGACCGATTGGGGAAGACAATCAAAACTCCGTCTTACTAAAGTTAAATGAGATTCGTCACTTCCAGTTTGTTACTGATAAACAGTCATTTAGAAGCAAGAAAAACATGGCGGCTTGGCGTGGTGTTGGATACCAGCCACACCGTAAAAAAGTGATTGAGCAGTTCTATAACCACCCTCAATGTAACATTGGTCAGACACAGCCAGTCAACGGCGATCCTTGGGAAAAAGGATTTATGTCGATTGAAGAACAGCTTAATTACAAGTTTTTGCTCGCCATCGAAGGCAATGATGTTGCGACTAACCTCAAGTGGGCGATGTCTTCAAACTCACTGGTAATAATGTCCAAGCCTAGGTATGAGACTTGGTTTATGGAAGGCCGCTTGCAAGCAGGTGTTCACTATGTAGAGGTGAAAGCCGATTACTCTGATTTGATAGAGAAAATGGAATACTATATCGCTCATCCTGAAGAGGCAGAAGCCATCATCCATAATGCGCACGAATGGGTAGAACAGTTTAAAAACCCTCAGCGAGAAAAATTAATCTCTCTATTAGTGGCAAAGAAGTACTTTGAAAAATCAGGGCAAATGTAATTTGCCCTAATCCATATTTCACTTCTGACACTCACTACAAAAGAAGGTATTACGCTGCCCTATTTTTAGCTCTTGAAGTCGTTCGCCGCACTCTGGGCATGGCTCTCCGGCTTTTCCGTAAACTAATAACTCTTGTGCAAAGTAACCCGGCTTTCCATCGGCTTGCGCAAAGTCTTTCAGCGTAGTCCCACCTTGCGTAATGGCAATCTCAAGTGTCATTTTGATATTTTCAACAAGTAACCCCCACTCTTGAGAAGTTAGCTTACCTGCAGGCCTTGAAGGGTGAATTCGAGATTTAAACAACGACTCATTCGCGTAGATGTTCCCGACACCAACCACGACTTTGTTGTCCATGATGAACTGCTTGACGGCGACACGCTTATTTTTAGCTTTCTCCGCTACATATTCCGCATTGAACTCTTCAGTTAAAGGCTCAGGCCCCATGTTTGCTAGTACAGCATGTGACTCGCCAGGAGCACACCACAGCCATGCCCCAAAACGACGCGGATCGTTATAACGCAGTATTTTTCCACTGCTTAGTTTGAGATCTACATGATCGTGCTTTGCTGGCGGAAAGTCGGCATCTAGGACACGTAAAGACCCAGACATGCCCAAGTGAACAATGGCTGTACCTGTGTTTGTCTCGATCAGTAAGTATTTCGCACGACGGCTAATCGTACGGATCACCTGCCCTTCCAATTTTTTAAGCTCTATAGGAATATCCCAGCGCAATTTAGGCGTTCGAAAAGTAAACGACTGGATCGTTTGTCCAACCATGTGGGGGCTAATTCCCATACGACTGACTTCAACTTCTGGCAACTCAGGCATTAGATTCTCCAATTCACCGGCTAATAGTTCTCGCTGCTAGCATAATCGAAAAGAAAAACGATAAATAGGGAAGCTTATTAGGGGTATAGACGCAAAAAGGCTTTACTCTGGCATAAGGTAGTTTTCATCGACGGAGATAGCGACCCATTTGTCTTGCCAGGTTTTAAATAGCCAAAAAGCAGGTAAACGAAAGAAAGTTACCCGCTGCGGCTCTTCGAGATCCTGATACCAAACTTCTACCGTTTCAGGTATCGTCAGGTTAGGTTTTAAATGATCGAACTGTTCCGAGGTAAGCTCGGTCCCTTCCAATGATTGCCAGCGTGATACAAGTTCACTGATCGGTGCATCGACTTTGACGTTAGATTGCCACCGTCCATCATGCAGTTCGAACTCCCAGCCACTATAGTACAAAGACTCCACCGTATAATCGGAGCGAAGTACATTTGGGTAGGGGTCTGCTTGGTCTGTTAATAGGTAAGTTTTGATCCACATCGGCGCATTTAAGATCACTATAAACGCGATAATGCCCAGAATAAGAATATTGTTCCATCGGCGGCGACGAGCCGGACTCACACGCATAACCATCTCTACTCTCTTATAGTTATGAGTAAACTACCAAAGAGTATTGAGCTTGACTAGAACAACGGTGTGCAAGTGTGTAGGGAAGTGGTAACTAAGCGGCAGAGAGCGATCAATCAAAAAATTCGAGTATAGAGTCGGACCAGTAAAATAACTTCAGCAGTACTTTATAATCCGATGACGTACTGAACCTTTTCTTCAGCACTTTTATTCAGGTAATAAAAAACCCAACTCGAAAGTTGGGTTTTTCAATTCATCAAAGAGACTGAAACCAATTATTTGATTTTTGCTTCTTTGTACATAACGTGCTGGCGAACTACTGGATCAAACTTTTTGATCTCAAATTTGCCTGGCATGTTACGCTTGTTCTTATCAGTTGTGTAGAAGTGGCCTGTACCTGCTGAAGATACTAGACGGATTTTCTCACGAACGCCTTTCTTTGCCATTGCTTATTTCCTCTTAAACGTTTTCGCCACGTGCACGCATGTCTGCAAGAACAGTATCAATACCTTTCTTGTCGATGATGCGCATACCTTTAGCAGATAGACGTAGTTTAACAAAACGTTTTTCGCTCTCTACCCAGAAACGATGAGTTTGTAGGTTCGGCAGAAAACGACGCTTAGTAGCATTTCGTGCGTGTGAACGGTTGTTACCCGTTACTGGACGCTTACCAGTTACTTGGCATACTCGTGACATGAATGTCTTCTCCAAAATCGTTTCAGCTCGATATCAACCTTGGTGGCCGAACCTCTCTATCTCTCGAAAAGAAGTTAGAGGTTAAGAACCGCTATGGAAAATCCATACAAGGCTATCAAAGGTCGCGCATTATACTAACTTGATATGCATTGCTCAAGACCCGAACAGATCCTTTTTACAGGTTTTCGTGATCTTTTTTTAGACAGCAGATTTTTTTAGCAGTCCAAGCTGAATTCAGTTAAAAATTTAGTGGCGTGGATGATAGCAGATTTTTAGCAACTAACAACCTAAAAAACGCACAGTTATATCCAGCCTCTTTCAGCAAAAGAGACACTTTCCCCATCTCCGATGACGAAATGGTCCAAAATACGAATATCCACCAATGCTAATGCGTCGGTGAGACGCCTTGTAATCCTTCTGTCAGCTTGGCTCGGCTCAGCGACGCCTGAAGGATGATTGTGCGCTAGCAAGAATTAATTTTCGTTTTTATGAATCATGAGAGAATGCAGTAGTAGCAATGGATTTACAACTTTCTCAACAAAAAGCACTTTCTCTAAGTAACACTTGAGAAAATCATCCAAAAATTCTCAGCTATCTCATTCAAACAAAGTACCAACATTTTACTGATAGTCGGTACTTTACTATACGGAAAGTTGCTAATGGAGGATTGGCAAAGGCGCAATTGGATCTTTGCATGATGTATATACATGGCCATGGCGTTAATATAAATCGTAAAGAGGCTTTCCAATGGTGACTTAAATCGGCAATGCAGGGGAATGCGCTGGCTATGGTGCAAGTTGGAGTAATGTATTTAGCAGGTAAGGATATAGAGCAAAGCGATGAAAAGGCATTTACTTGGTTGATGAATGCGGCTAACAAAGGTGTTGCACAAGCTCAATACAATATTGGGAACTACTACCTTGAAGGTATTTACCTAGAGCAAGATTACGAAAAAGCATTTTCGTGGTTTAGAAAAGCAGCTTTACAAGGCGACCCCTACGCTCAGTATAATCTCGGGCTAATGTATATTGAAGGGTTGTATGCTAAACAAAATCTTCCTGAAGGGTATGCGTGGTGGGCAATCTCATCTGATGCTCTCGACTTGGCTAAAACAAACTCGCAAGATTTATGGGGTAAATTATCCATAATGAACAGATTGAAAGCCATGTGGCGCATTAGGAAATTAAAAGAGCAACTTGCTAAGTCCCAACTTCCTTAAACACATAACAGGTATAAGGAAATGTAAGTCACAGACCTACTTTGATAAAGTGCCGACCAAACTAGCTAGAACACATTTCGGGGCAGCTTCGAGTTGCGCTGCCCGCTTAGTGCTTGTGAACTATGAATGTGCGTACTGTGAAGGCTCTGGACAAAGCGTGTTTGATGATTTGCTAAGTTAGCATTTGAAACATTAACCGTGTCTATATAATTGCAAAATAGCATTCAGCGTAACTAGATTAGAACAATTGGGATGCATCACGTTCCGAATTGGCATTTATTGATCGCCTCTCCAATACAGACTTGATTGCGACCATTTTCTTTTGCTGTATACAAAGCCTTGTCAGCCAGTTTGAAAACCTCATCAGCACTATTAGCTTGAGATAAACTTGAACAGCCAATTGATACCGAAATGTGTGTGTGTGAAGTCACTTCCAAGATAGGGCTTAAATTTTTTTCACACACTTTTTTTCTAAGCTTCTCCGCTATCTGGGCTGCTTTATGTAGTTCGCATTGTAATAACACTACGACAAATTCCTCACCACCGTAACGATATACAGCATCTGTAGTACGTATATTAGCCTTTAAGGTCTGAGCAACCGTTTTAAGCACGTTATCACCAACCAAATGACCATATGTGTCATTAAATGTCTTAAAATGATCGACATCTATCAATAAAACTGAAATTTCTTTTTTTTGCTCTGGACGGTTGTTTACAAGAAGGCTCATATCTTTATCTAAGGCCATTCTATTATTTACATTCGTTAGCCTGTCCGTAATGGCGCTGACAGAAAGCTCTTCTTCTAATGTTCTCCGTTGCTTGTCATACCGCTCGTATGACACCGCACTTACTAACATAATGAGAATGAAACAAAAACATACTGAAACAACATATAGAGCAATCGCCTTTTCTTGTTCTTGTATATGAGTGATGGTGTACCCACCAACTAAGAATATCCCCCCACCTACAATCAATTGCCAACGAACAATACGGGCACCAAAAGTAGGAGCAAGCAATGCGTGTACAATGCCTTTGTTAGACTCTAAGCATATGGTTGAAATACTCAGCACCATTCCTAATACAGTCGTTGTAGGTGACATTTGGCCATGAAAATTATCAACGTTATAGAGGTATCCGACCACCGATAGTAGTGGTAAAAAAATGGAGAAAATCGCTATTACTTGTGTGAGGTAGCAAAACCGTTGCCTTAACATGAAAACCAATGCAATGAAGATGGAGCTAAGCATATATGTGGTGTTACTACCCATTTTCATGGGTGAAGACATGCTTAGTAAGTGGGAAAAAGTAGCATTCAGGCTAAGGACTTCATCGATAATGTTGTTTCCCGTCAATTCTTGCTGAAGACGTGTAACCAAACAAATACCAACAAAGACTAATAAAAATCCAGCCCATTTAGTCAAAGTTCTTATTAAAACACCAGTTAGTGACAACACTAGGAGCATTATAGTGGTCAAGGGATGAGTCGCGGGTCCATTGGCGACGGGACGATAAATCCATTCCACCCCAAAAAAGTAAGAAAGGATAAGTAAAGAACAAACCAGCAATACACAACCGTACCCAATAATACTGAGCTTCAACGCTTTGCTAATGAGATTCTGTTTTTTGGACTGCATGTTTAGTCGCTCGTTGAGTGAAAGCTGCATTTTAAGTAGCTTAGTTTAATAATCAGCCCGAAGTATGCAACTAGAAGGTTCATATCAATGTCATGTTTCGCTCATTCTGAAATGAATTTATGAGTCTCATTTACAACTCAATAAAGATGATTATGGCATTAGGAAAAGTAAGTCCGAAGAACGACTGGCGGAATTATTTAAGGAACAAGCTCTGACAAACTATGGGGCAGAAACGAGTTACGAGCCAACCTACCCCAATTGCACTTTAAGCATAAGGGGGGGTTATTTGATTGGCGTCACTACCGAATTTTCATCTAATAGCTCTTGTTGAAGGTCAAACACCCTGAAACGGAGCCTAGCATTTTCAGCTTCTAACTGCTTTCTTGCCTCAATTGCATTGTTTCGTTGAACCCTGTACTTGTTTTTCAAATCATTGGCTTTTTTCAAATCGTGTTTTAGCCTATCAAGCACAGATAAAGGGGCATCTAGCTCAATATCTAAACCTGTTGTCATTGCTTTGTCACGGTTGAGGTTGTATTCCTCGATAACAGGTTTAGCATAGTCCACAAACTCTTTAAACTTATGGACATAACTATTGCCAAGCTGGGCTTCATTATTAATGCGGTTCAACGTGAGTTTACCCGTGGCTTTAACATGAAGCGGCTTGCCATCTAACAAGCGCTGGAATGCATTGACTAGCACTCCCTCGGTCTTGTTGGTCGCCTTATACTCTACTTTCATGACCATACCGCCTTAATATCATCTTTGAAGCTATCAAATGGGATGCTGTGTTTAACCAATGTTGGCTCAATAGACACAATTTTCTTCTTTCTGGCATCCAGAATCAATTCATTGGCATAATCACCCATGTCATTTATTGCTCGGAATGAAGCAATGAGGTTATCCCGTTCCCTCGATAAACTTTTCGCCGCTTTATCAGTGATTACCTTATGATCACAAGGGGCTTCAACAATATCCATCAGGGAACAAAGACGTTCACAATTACGGTTGGTGCAGTAGCCACCTGTAGGCAGCAATACAATGGATTTTTCACCCGCCCTTACCAAAGAGAGCAATTCACCTCGGGACATAATTATTTCTTCACCCTGTGCCAGTCGCTCTGCTTTATTTTTAGCTATGCGTTCACCTTCTGCACCGCTTAAGGTAACGGATACATTGTAAATCTCATCCCATGCATCCACAGTAGATGCTTCAATAGCTGCATCAAACTCACTCATTAACCGAGTATCCATCAACAGTTGATTGGTACGCGCTAGTTCGGAGTAATTCGCATACCAGTTAGACATATTAGTATTGCGGTGTTTAAGCTGGTACTTTACTGTAAGTGCGTTCCCCAGACGTTTTTTCACCATAAAGACCACAAAACTTCGTCGTAAATCATGTGGACTAAGCCTTGGTAAACCGCCTCCGATTTTTAAGCTTCCTGCGCGTTCTGGATTCAAAAGGTCAAATTCTTCAACGTCTTCTTCGGTAGCATTAATGTTGAACGCTTTCAAATTTAATCCACACCCACCCCCACTATGAAAGCAGGCTTTTAGCGACACTTTATTAATGAGTGCTTCGCAGCCATAAGGGATCGAAGAAGAAACGAAGGCACTCTCTAAGTCTTGTTGCATTGCATTATATTTTTCTTTGGTTAACAGACCATTTTGGTAACCGTCATCCAGTCGCTCTAACCAATATTTTCTCGCGGCTTGCATGGAATCAAAAGCTAGCTCCAGTGCCAGCTTTGCAATAGGGGCAGTATTCCAAGTCGTATAAACTCTTTCACCCTTGTTTCCTTTTGTAGAAAACCCTGAGACCTTAGGTACAGCAGCCAGTGAGTTGTCATAACTCTCTTTGTTCATGGAGAGTAACTCTTCCTTTCGGGCAGCTGAGAATAACCCCACACAGATAAAGCACATCTTGAGCAATGTATTCAACCATGAGCCTCCCCTGTCAAATGAGAAATTAGGAATGGTTTTTCGTTCAGGCCATTGGCGTGTTATGCGAGACATCCTGTCAGTGAGTGCATTCATTTGTATACAGCTTAGGGCACTCACACGTAGCTTTTTAAGCTTAGCGTTGTGCATTTCATCTTGATAAGTGTAGAGCTTCTCCATGGCCGCGGAAATTTGATGGCGATAAGGGTGGTAGGTTTCTACAAACTCAACCACAGTTTTTAAAATACTGACATGAATAGCTTCAGGAAATGCGATTGCTTGACCGTTACCGGCATCAGGTTTAGCCCACTGAATATAGTCTCGCTTATAGACATAACGAGATACAAGACCCGCTTTATGCATTGCATTAATCACAGAGGCAAGATGACTACACGTTGTTTTACGCCCAACCCCATGTAATGTTTGTGTGAATTTTTTCCATTCTCGTTCGCTTGAAAGTAAGCTGAATTCACTTTTTCCCCAGCGTGTTGCGAGGGTGTTCAAACGAGCCCTAATATTTATTAACGAACCAACCGTTGCATGTGAATCAGAGCTTGATTCCCTCTTCTGCCACTGCATCAGTGCATAAAGGTAAGACTGAATATCTTGGCGGTACTTCTCATCAATATTGCCAAAAGAGATTATTTTTTTGTTCTGTTTTAGTGCGTAAAAGTCCCACTCTAGATCAAAGACACGTGACACTCCGTTCCCGTAAGAGTCAAACGTTACATACGGATTTTCGGCTAATTCGGGGCGGAGCTGTATAGGCTGTTCAGACATAAAATTATCCCTTAAAAAATTGGCTTGCGCTGGCTCTGTCTTGGTAAAGCGGGTGGTAATCGCCATCATCCACTTTTTGTTTTGCTTGAGCGTAGTTTTTAGGTGCTTTTTGTTTCAGCCTAAGAAGAACTTTTTTCAACATACCTTCTACAACGAAATACTCACCCTTAGGTACGGAATTACTCGCCACTATCTCTTTGAGGTCTTCAATTTGCTCCAAAAAAGACAACATCAACCAGATATCATTTTCTGAGGCCACCAATTGATGGCTGGCACAATCAAAGCAAGCAAGAAAATCCGAGCAACGGCCCGTATCTTTGGAAAAATCAATGCCCAACTGCTTCATGCGCCTCGCCTCAGCAACAAGCTTCTCTGGTGTTGCCCCCGCGCATTTGATACCACTGGGCGTTGTCATTAATGGCTGCTCTTTGCTTTCGCGGGTACGCAATTTCTTATAATCATAATCTGATAAAATATCGCTGCGCATCGCCTTGGCATCCTCAATGGCTTTACCAATCTCCTCTCCTTTGGCAACAGCGCTTAACGCACTAAACGTGGCATTGAGGTTATTATCATGGTCTGCTTGGACACCACTAGAGTACCGTTTAGCGACAACATTCACGGTATTATTCAGCCCCTGTGACACAAGGAAGATATCTTCAGTGACTCGCATCAGTACATCAGATTTTGTTGCCCTGAATCGACGTGCTGTAACCGTTAACCCCGTTATTTTCTCAAGTTGTGTATTGATATAGCTAAGATTTGTACCATGTGTGCCGAATGTCCAAATCTCACCACTAGCACTAAAGAAAGGGCAAAGCGGCAGTTCACTTGCAATCGGGATCCCCAGTGTTTGGAACATCAATTTAGACGTTTCTAGCCATCGGGTGAGCAGTTCTTTGGTTCTCTGGCTAAAGCCAGCGCTATTATCCAAATCCTTATAGCCAGCCCTGAATTTTTCACCGTCAAAAACAAACCGTCCACTACCAATACTTTTGAATGAAACATCCTTATGCTGCACGTTGGCGAGCACTGATTTGTTCATGCCTGTCAACATTGAGAGCACGAAAAACCAATTGCGTGATGCCTGGTTATAAAAAACCTGTCGATGAAGTCGCTCAAGTGAAAGTGAGCTGTCCTTTATTGTTCCAGGCACGGGGATCATGCACTTCTTGAAACCATATTTCTTATTTGCAGTTAGCGGTGGTGTCCATCCTTGGAGCTTCGCTTGCTCAGAAAAAAGCTCTTCATCAAAAAACGGATGAATATCTAGCAGACCATTTTTCTCAATTGCTTCCTGAAAGGCCAGCGCTCCCCTAACCAATATCTTGGATAATGGTTTCAGTTCTGTTTCTATATGGAACGCTTTATTCGTAGCAGAAGATCTATTTGCAACGTTCGGTAGCATCTTAACGTCGGCTTCTCGGTTCCACAGTTTTAATAACACTGACAAGCCGTCTTTAATCCGCATTGCTTCCGATATCTGCAAACCTTTTTCGCGTAATTTATTGAAGTGTTTAATGCTATCAGTCATGACTGCATTACTGAAAAGGTCACCGTTATAACCAATTCCGTCAAGATAACGGAAGTAACTAACAAGCCCAGAAAAGTAGTGCTGCTTCGTTATTTTGTGTGGTAATAAGCTTAGCCTTTGGTAAATTTCCCTGACAATATCATCCCGATTTGCTAACACCTCATTCCCTGATCTAATTTGCTTTACTGTCGGGACGTTACGATAGCGCAGGCGATAAATGTGAGATTTTATGCCATTACCAGTGTCTAAAACCATATCTTCAAAGTGAAGTGGGATAATTGGTGATCGGGTCTTCTCTATCGCAATTTTGGTACGCTTTCGTCCTTGAATCATAATGACCCCTCTAGATCATCAAAAGCGCCAATATAGTCCAGTACGTCCTCGTAGATTTCATCGGCGGAAGGTATATCTTGTGCTATTTTCAGGTATTCTATCGTCGTCGACCTATCTTCGTGACCAAGTAAGGTTGAAACCCTATCCAATGCCTCATCGGGTGTGATTAACGGGTTGCCATAGTCATCTTTTTTATTTAAAAGGTGACGGAAGATATTCACGGCAAACGTTGAGCGTAAATTATGTAGGGAGCCGACAATAGGATGGTCAAGACCTCGGGTTAGGTTTGCGGTGTTACGTATCTCCACCCAGCGCCCGGTAAAGTCTTGTAGCCGCGTAAACATCGGTTTCCCTGATTGAGTAATAAACAGGTATTCCAGTTTGGGGTTAATCGCATCATCTCCCTCAAAGAAATGCGTATTTCCTTCTTCTTTCTGCTCCTTGCACCATGCTTTGAATTTCTCCAGGCGCTTTTGATACCTGTCAGACTGAGAGTAATCGTAAAGCATCTTCATCAATATGGCGGGGATAATGGTAACCCGGCTTTTATTCTTCTCTGCGAAGCCCTCAGCCGTCTTTGTGAGTGATTGATACTTATCACCAACACCCAAATCCATCACAGGCTTTTTAAACACCTCTTTGCCGTCCTGAATTATAGTTTCGGGGTTAACTATCTGTCCTAAGTGAAGGCTTGCTGCTTCTTCTCTCCGCAATCCAGTATTACGGCAAATCATGGGGTGCAGACAGAACTCAATCGGCAATGAATGCAGTTTATTGTTGTCACCATGACGAACCACCCTGCGGGATTTCATTAATATGGTTTGCAGGATGTGCCATTCATTATTGGTAAACGGTTTTAAGTCACGGCGTAGATTACTGAGGTTTGTGCCGCCACTGCGAGATGATTTAGTAAACTTAATCCGCATATCCGTCGTGTGCACCTGCTTACGTTGGTATGCTTTCATACTGGATGCAGACGCCTCGAAATGAATATTCACTGTCTCAAACTGGAAAGGAGGGTTATTAAAGCGGATGCCCTGACGAAGGCAGTGTTTATAGAAACCAACGACACTGCTCATGTATTGCCTAGCCGTTGTTTTAGCCAATACTCCCTCAATAGCGAGTTGCTTGATTCCATCTCGATATTGGTAGGTTAATCGTTCCTGTTTATTGCGAGGAAAAGTATTCCACTCTGGGCGGGGGGCATCATAGAGAGGGTCAAAGTCCTCTTCGTTGTATTTAGCATCCCACTCTGCCTGTTTGTCTAATACAAAACTGAAGTAATGGGCAAGCCCCTGTGCATCTGTACCAAGCTCAAGGACGTCATCATCGATTGCTTTTGACAATAAGAACTCATTAACCATGTCTAATGGTTGGTAGCTTATTAGTTTGTCTTTATCGCCATACCCAGCGATGTGGAGTAAAGGGAGTTTCTTGACGGGGATCTTATTGCCATTGGCACGGTATATAACTTGGGGCTCTCCATTCTCATCAATGGATACCAGTGGTTTCTCGTAAACGAAGTTAAAGATAGTTGAAATTTCTATCTCTTTTCGTATGAGCTTCTTTTGATTTTTATCGTTACTAGACATACTAAATCCAATACTGTACATACGAAAAGAACATACAGAAATCTCAACTTTAAAAGTTAATTATGAAGATTTAGTTTATCAGGTAATTTTTGCGCTAGAATCAAAGCCGCCGCGTTATGATGCAGAGCACGCTTGACGACTTCTCTCGGATACACCGACGCGGCATCCAACGTTCCTTCAAATAAAATTTCATCTTTTATCACTCGGTGCTGGTTATCGAGAAAAAGAATATAAAAAGCCTCTCTTTGCCGATCCCTTAAAATAGAAGAAAGATATAACTTAGTTTGGTCGGGGCTGGTTAAGGCGTCACCACGCTTTAGCGTTTCCGCTAGATAGCGCTGCGTCATTTCTAGTACCGCTTGCAACTGAACATACTTGGCTTGTCCCAACCCTTTATGACGACAAAACTCTTGCTCTGATGCTGAAAATAGTTGTCTTAGCGAACCAAAGTCTTGAATAAGGAAGTCTGCAAGTTCAATTACGTTCATTCCGTGGGTGCCCGTGCGCAAGAAAATAGCCAGTAGCTCAGCATCGGTTAATGCTTGCGGTCCTCGTTGCAGCAGCTTCTCCCTGGGCATGGACTCAGTTGGCATAGCTTTCAGTATCATCTGATGTCTCTTTATATGGAAAGTGCCCCTATTCCACAAAACAAAAAGCGAAAGTCGAGTGTGACTTTCGCTTTCTTCGTACCATCAGTGCTTTCAATGCAACTTAACAGTTCATCAGAGTTTAAAGTTGCCAACCAAGCCGTGAATTTCTGTTCCAGACTGTGATAGCTGCGTGCTGATTGACTCGGCATGCTGCAACGTCTCATTAATGTTGTTCACGATCTGTTGAATAGCCACTAAGTTTTGGTTGATGTCTTCTGCAACCGCACTTTGCTCTTCGGCGGCAGACGCGGTTTGAATACCCATATCTCGAATTGTTCCGATAGAATGATGAACACCAGAAAGAGATTGCTGAATGAGCGCCGATTCTTCCGCCGTTTTTACACCTCGTTTTTGGCTCACCGACATCGTACTGACCGCTCTTGATACACCATTTTGTAGCTGCTTGAGCATGTCGCCAATTTCATGAGTACTATTTTGTGTACGACTGGCTAACGAGCGAACTTCATCCGCAACGACGGCAAACCCTCGACCTTGCTCACCGGCTCTAGCCGCTTCAATCGCCGCATTTAGGGCCAACAAATTCGTTTGCTCGGCTATCTCACCAATCACATCCAGTACTTTGGTTATTTTCTCGGTTTGTAAACTCAACTCAGAAATTGCATCTGACGTACTGTCTATCTCCATTACTAGCTCGGTAATGCCTTCAATTGCTTGTTCCACTTCACGCTGAGCTTCGGTAACTTGACTGTTGGCATCCTCAATCGCCTGCGCGGTCGCATTGGTATTGCTGGCTACTTCTTTGGCTGTCATACTCATTTGTGTCACTGCCGTCACGACTTTGTCCGTCTCTAAACAGTGATCCTGCATTTGACCGCTCGCTTGGCTGGTCTGAGTGTTCAGGCTTTGAGAAACGGTCTGTACTGTCGTCGCAGAGCGGTGGATATCCTGCATCAGTGGGTGCAGCTTATCCATAAACTCATTAAACGCGGCCGCCACTTCACCGACTTCATCCTGACTTTCGACTTTTAAACGAGCCGTTAAGTCACCGCCGCCTGCGG
The DNA here is from genome assembly GCF_024181795.1 of Vibrio sp. Y10_XG_PY6. Lineage (NCBI taxonomy): Bacteria > Pseudomonadati > Pseudomonadota > Gammaproteobacteria > Vibrionales > Vibrionaceae > Vibrio > Vibrio sp. Y10_XG_PY6. Next base: position 157,926 of record NZ_JAMZAQ010000003.1, on the reverse strand, counting down.
CTACATCTTTCAATGACGCCGCGACATGTTGTAATGGCTGAATGCCTTTCGACACCACGATACTGGTGAGAATACTGGTGATGATCAACCCAACAACGGAAATCAACACGGCAGATAACGTATGCTCTTTTAGCTCTTGAGTCTTTAACTCTCTGTGCATCGCAACTTGCTGGTCGATGTCATCAATATAAACACCAGTGCCTAAAACCCAGTCCCATTTCGATAGATATTCTGCATAGCCTAGCTTAGGCGCTTGTGCGTCAATGGTCGGTTTGTGCCACGAGAAATAGAGGAACCCATCTCCTTTTTGAGAAGCATCAATCAAGCCCGCAATAACTGCGACCCCATTTTCATCTTTTAAGTCGTAAAGGTTTTTACCCTCTAAAGAAGGTTTGATGGCATGTAACGTATTCACACCTTGAGAGTCGTAGGCAAAAAAGTAACCATCGCTTTCAAAGCGCATGGCTTTCAGAATTTCTTTTGCTGCCTCTTTATTACTTCCATTTACATCCGTGTCGTATAACGGTTTTATCGCAGTCACACCCATCATCATGTAGGCTTGTAACTCTTTCTTTTTCGTTTCGATGAGCTCTTGCCTGTCTCTTGCCAGCTCCGCTTCCAAACTTTTACTGCTGTTGATGTAATACACCACTGAGATCAAAGTGGTGATCAACAACAACGGAATTAGGGTTATCAACAGCAATTTGTTTCGACTTTTCAACACCATGGTTTCCAGTACCTCTTTTTCTTTTCAGACTTGCAAACTCCGCGCAACTTGTCTGTGAGGTAGGCGCGAATTTTCCCTTCCTCGGTCAGATTAATACTCTGGAGTTTGATGTGAATTATCTTCTCGTTATATATGCTCGGGCGGTCAGACTTTGAATTGTGTTAAAATCCGGTCATCAAATTGGAGATCTCACATGCAAACACTAGCAGGAAAGAAAATTCTACTCGGCATCAGTGGCGGTATTGCCGCGTATAAATGTGCGGAGCTAACCCGTCGCCTCATAGAGAGAGGAGCGCAAGTTCAAGTTGTAATGACGAAAGCAGCAAAAGAGTTCATTACCCCTTTAACCATGCAAGCCGTTTCGGGCCGTCCTGTCTCAGACAGTTTATTAGACCCAGCAGCGGAAGCCTCTATGGGCCATATTGAATTGGCCAAATGGGCAGATTTAGTACTACTAGCGCCAGCGACCGCGGACTTAATCGCGCGCATGTCTGCAGGTATGGGGAACGATTTGCTTACCACGCTTGTGCTCGCTACGGATTCCCCTGTTGCTGTATCTCCTGCGATGAATCAACAGATGTATCGCAATCTCGCAACCCAAGAGAACATCTCAACGTTAGCGCGTCGCGGTATGCACATCTGGGGTCCTGCGGCAGGAGAGCAAGCCTGTGGTGATGTGGGACCAGGTCGAATGCTGGAACCAATGCAGCTAGTGCATCTATGTGAACAGTTCTTTCAACCAAAATTGCTAGAAGGTAAGTCGATACTCATCACCGCAGGCCCAACTCGCGAAGCGATTGACCCAGTGCGTTACATTACGAATCATAGCTCCGGTAAAATGGGCTATGCATTGGCGAGCGCCGCAGCGCAGATGGGAGCCAAAGTCACCCTCGTGAGCGGTCCTGTCAGTTTAAATACGCCCGTAGGTGTTGAGCGCATTAATGTTTCCAGTGCACAAGAGATGCACGAAGCCGTTATGACACATGCAAACCAGCATGATGCCTTTATTAGCTGCGCTGCTGTTGCCGACTACCGCCCACAAACGATCGCGTCTCAAAAGTTGAAAAAGACAGAAGACAACGACGAAATGGTCATTAATATGGTCAAAAATCCTGATATTGTTGCATCTGTGGCAGCAATGACGGAGAAGCGTCCGTTTACCGTCGGCTTTGCGGCTGAAACCAATGACGTAGAGACCTATGCTCGAGGCAAGTTAACAAAGAAAAACCTCGATATGATCTGTGCGAATGACGTTTCGGTTGCAGGGCAAGGATTTAACAGCAACGACAACGCGATTACCCTGTACTGGCCTGAGGGTGAACTTGCGCTCGATTTAGAATCAAAAGAAGCATTGAGCTTTAAAATTCTCGAAAAAATGCATCAATTGATGTAACTAACGTTTGAAAATCCTGCCAACTTTTCACAAAAGCTGGCATAAATTTGGTACAAACATGACAACTAAGGGTGTTAAATCTCCCATTCCACCCTTAGTGGTCTAGTTTGAGGCGAAATAGCGTCTTATAATCCCCTCCGCTCAACTTTGTATTTTGAAAGGAAGTAACTAATGGCCGGCAGTAAAAAATCCAACCGTCGTGAAGAGATCTTACAAGCATTAGCAGAAATGCTTGAATCAACAGAAGGCGCTTCACGCATTACTACGGCAAAACTGGCCAAGCAAGTCGGCGTTTCAGAAGCCGCGCTGTATCGTCATTTCCCAAGTAAAGCGCGCATGTTCGAAGGGTTGATTGAGTTCATTGAAGAAGCCTTGATGACACGTATCAACCGTATTCTAGACGACGAAAAAGATACTCTAGAGCGTATTCGTATGGTGATGCACCTGATTTTGGCGTTCTCTGAACGTAACCCTGGTCTGACACGCATTTTGTCGGGCCATGCTCTAATGTTTGAAAATGAACGCCTACGTGAACGCATCAATCAACTCTTTGAGCGCATAGAAACACAATTGCGCCAGATCCTGCGTGAACGTAAGATTCGTGAAGGGAAGTCTTTCCCTGTCGAAGAGCGCATCCTAGCCGCGCAAATTCTGGGACAAGTTGAGGGGAGCCTAAACCGCTTTGTGCGTAGCGACTTTAAATACCAGCCGACTGCAAACTTTGACGAGTACTGGGCGCTTTTGAGTGCACAAATAAAGTAAAAGACTATGAGTAAAGACAAATACACGCAGCCCGAGTTTTCTCTTTCACTTCTTCACCCTCGTAACTGGGGCGTATGGCTTGGGTTTGGTCTGTTGGCCATCCTCGTCAATATTCTTCCTTATCGGCTGCTGCTTTCATTAGGTCGTTCACTCGGCAAACTTGGCATGCGCTACGGTAAAAAGCGTGTCCACGTTGCTCAGCGTAACTTAGAATTGGCCTTTCCAGACAAAACACCTGAAGAGATTCAACATATTGTTGAAGAGAACTTCAAAAATACTGGTATGGCACTGATAGAAACCGGAATCACTTGGTTCTGGCCGACTTGGCGCTTTAAAAACCTGATCGTCGAGAAAGATCTCGGCGCACTGCGTGAAAAAGCCAAAGAAGGTAAAGGCGTCCTACTTTGTTGTGTCCATGCTCTAAATCTAGAGATCACTGCGCGTGCTTTCGCCGTGTTAGGCGTGGCCGGGTACGGCGCGTTTCGTCCGCATAATAATCCTGCTTATAACTTTATCCAGTATTGGGGACGGACACATAACGGCAATAAACTGATTGACCGTAAAGATGTAAAAAAGATGATTCGTGTTTTACGCAGCGGTGAGCGTCTGTTCTATTTACCGGATCACGATTACGGTCGCAAAAAATCAGTATTTGTGCCCTTCTTTGCCGTAGACGATGCGTGTACGACAACAGGCACGAGCATTCTGGCGTATACCTCAAAATGTGCGATCATCCCAGGCTCAGGGTTTCGCAATGACGAAGGAAAATACGACATCATCGCCGATAAGTGCATTGAAGCCGATTATCCACAAAAAGACGAAGTCGCCGCTGCCGCTTATATGAACAAGTATGTGGAAGAAGTCATTCTACGCGCTCCAGAGCAATGGATGTGGCTCCATAAACGCTATAAAACCATGCAAGATGAGCATGTCGAGAAAGGCATTCGCTATAAGTAAGTGGTCAAGGCGATGAATCCAAAAACAAAAAAGGGCAGATGAATATCCATCTGCCCTTTTTACTTTTTCAGAAAAAGTAACCAATTAAATGCCGTATTCTGCGCGGTACGCTTTGACTGCTTCTAGATGCTCTTTGTCTGTGCCTTTCTCTTCAAGGAAAGTCACAAGGTCAGTCAGGCTAACGATTGAGATGATTGCACAACCAAAGTCACGCTCCACTTCTTGGATCGCAGACAACTCACCTTTGCCTTTTTCTTGGCGGTCAATCGCAACCAACACACCAGCAAGGTCTGCGCCATTTGCTTGAATGATTTCCATCGATTCACGAATCGCAGTACCTGCTGTGATTACGTCATCTACTAGCATGATACGGCCTTCAAGCGCAGAGCCTACAAGGTTACCGCCTTCGCCGTGATCTTTCGCTTCTTTACGGTTGAAGCAGTAAGGCGTGTCGACGTCATGATGATCCGCCAGCGCGACTGCTGTTGTCGTCGCGATTGGAATCCCTTTGTACGCCGGGCCAAAAAGCACATCAAACTCAATGCCTGAATCAGCGAGCGCGGCTGCGTAAAAACGACCAAGACGCGCTAGGTCACGACCAGTATTGAAAAGACCAGCGTTAAAGAAGTACGGGCTTTTACGGCCAGATTTCAAAGTAAACTCACCAAACTTAAGAACTTCTTTCTCAAGTGCAAACTCAATAAATTCACGCTGGTATGCTTTCATTATTTTCTCTCTATGTCCTTGGTTTCTTGTGTCTCTTCTCGACAATCATTCATTTCTCTATTGTCGAGATAAAAAAATAGCCCCCATAATGGGAGCTATCTAAATCAATTGGCTAACGCCGCCTTCTGCGCTGCGACAATTTCCGTAATGCCGACTTTCGCCGACTCGAGCAATGCCATCAGCTGTTCGTGACTGAACGGTTCACCTTCTGCGGTGCCCTGAATTTCAATCATCTTGCCTTCTTCGGTCATTACTACGTTCATGTCTGTGTCTGCCGCTGAATCTTCAACGTATTCAAGATCACACAATACTTCGTCGCCTAGTAAGCCGACAGAAACTGCCGCTACGTGGCCTTTCATTGGGTTTGCTTTTAGCTTGCCGCTATCTACTAGGTGTTGGAACGCATCGGCCATTGCAACACTTGCGCCGCTGATGGATGCAGTACGCGTACCACCGTCAGCTTGGATAACGTCACAGTCAACGGTGATCATGAACTCACCCATAGCTTTTAGATCGACAACTGCACGTAGGCTTCGCGCGATAAGACGCTGAATTTCCATCGTACGGCCGCCTTGCTTTCCACTTGCTGCTTCACGACGAGTACGAGAATGTGTTGCTCGAGGTAGCATGCCGTATTCAGCTGTAACCCAGCCTTTACCTTGACCTTTTAGCCAACGTGGCACAGATTCTTCGACGGTCGCATTACACAACACTTTGGTGTTACCGAACTCAACTAGCACTGACCCTTCAGCGTAAGCTGTGTAGTTACGAGTAATTTTGATAGGGCGAACTTGATCCGCCTTGCGATCGTTTGGACGCATGGGCATCTACCTTAAATATGAGGAGAAGACGATTTGGTTGGGCGAAGATTATAACGGAATCGATTCCGGATTCATAGGTTACGCCGCAGGCACAACATAAACAATCCATACATCCCGCGCACCTATCGACGCAGCGTGATACACTCTTGAAGTAATTTTCAAAAAATGAAGACAGGAAAATTCGATGATTTACAGTATGACAGCGTATGCACGCAAAGAAGTAAAAGGCGACTGGGGTTCTGCGGTATGGGAAATCCGCAGCGTGAACCAACGTTATTTAGAAACATACTTCCGCATGCCAGAACAATTTCGTGGATTAGAGCCCGTTTTACGCGAGCGTTTTCGTAAGCGCTTAGCGCGAGGCAAAGTGGAATGTAATCTGCGTTTTGAAGCAAACCCTGCTGCAAAAGGTGAGCTTAGAATCAACGAAGCGCTTGCTAGCCAGGTAATTAAGGCCGCTGAACAAGTCATGCACATGACTGGTGAACTGAGCCGAATCAATCCATTTCAAGTCATGCAATGGCCGGGGGTAATGGAAACGCCAGAGCAAGACATGGATGCGGTAAATAAAGTGCTACTAGAAGCGTTTGATGGCGCAATGGATGAGTTTATTGAAGCGCGTGCTCGTGAAGGCGAGAACATGAAAGCGCTGATTGAACAGCGTTTGAACGCCATTTCTGCAGAAGTCGTAAAAGTGCGTGCGCGCATGCCAGAAATTTTAGAATGGCAACGTGAGCGACTATTCTCGAAGTTCGAAGACGCTAAAGTGGAACTGGATCCGTCTCGTATCGAGCAAGAGTTGATTTTGCTAGCGCAAAAATCGGATGTTGCTGAAGAGCTCGATCGCTTGGACTCTCACGTAAAAGAAACCACAAACATTCTGAAAAAAGGTGGCGCAGTGGGTCGTCGTCTGGACTTCATGATGCAAGAGTTCAACCGTGAATCGAACACGCTAGCGTCGAAATCCATCAGCACCGACATCACCGCATCGGGCGTTGAACTGAAAGTACTGATTGAACAGATGCGTGAGCAGATCCAAAATATTGAATGATCTAAAAGTCATCGAGTATTGAAACAAAAAAGCCCCGCTAGTGCGGGGCTTTCTTTTATTCATCTTTTTCCAAGGTTCTGTTATCAACGTAGGGCCAATAATGATGCCCGACTCTGATGAGCAAGGTTGCCGCAGCTAAGATAAACGCTGCCAGAGATAACCACACAACCAAAACCGCATCCAGTTCTTTCATTCCTAGTGTGATATAGCGGGCGATCGCCATCATCGCGATATAGATAGGATAGCGTACCGGAATTTTACCGTTCATCACGAACTGCTGCACCATGGCGAGCACTTCCAGATAGATAAACATCAAAAGAATATCCGTGAGTAAGACACGCTTCTCGACAAATACGTGTACAAACTCTTGCATCATGGCGTACAACGTCGCCAAGGTAATAGAGACTAGTAATACCGCCTCCAAAATATGGAAGATTTTCAGGAACGGTCGACTAAAGGATTTCGGTAAATTCGACGGCATGGTCCATTATCCAGACAAAGAAGATAGGCCTTGAGTTTAGCATGCAACGATCTTCAATCAATCATAATACTCAAGCGCCAATCAACACCAAGACCTAACATAGGCCTATAAAAACGCTCCGCTTATTTGGCGGAGCGTTTTTGTGTTATAGGACCTGTGGCATCACTTACGCCACTTGCTGCTTTTTTTCAGCCAGGCGCTTTTTCTTCCGATATTTAGGGTGGGTGATCGGAATCGCAGATAGGAGTTTCTTAGTGTACTCATTTTGCGGGTTTGCATAAATTTCTTTCGCGCTGCCTGCTTCTACCACTTTACCAAAATACATCACGGCAACTTTGTCTGAAACGTGTTTCACCACAGAGAGATCGTGAGAGATAAAGATGATCGCCAAGTTCATCTCTTGTTGCAGTTGTAGTAATAGGTTCAAGATTTGTGCCTGTACCGATACATCTAGCGCAGATACCGATTCGTCACAAATCAGTAATTTAGGCTTCAATGCAATCGCACGAGCAATACCGATACGCTGACGTTGGCCGCCTGAAAACTCATGTGGATAGCGGTTGACTGCCGTTTCTGGCAAGCCCACTTTGATTAAAAGCTCTTTTACCCACTGTTTGCGCTCGGCTGGCGTACCGATTTTATGAATAACAAACGGCTCTTCTAGAATCATACCGATGGTATGACGCTGATTGAGTGATTCCATTGGGTCTTGAAAGACGATTTGCATGTCTTTACGCAGCGATCGCATCTCTTTGACAGACAGTTTAGTGATGTCTTTACCTTCAAAGAAAATCTTACCTTCCGTTGGCTCGTATAACTTTAAGATCGTGCGACCAAGGGTGCTTTTACCACAACCTGACTCACCAACTAGCCCCAGTGTTTCACCTTCAGAAACAGACAGTGAAACCCCGTCTACCGCTTTGATGGTGTAGCCTTTCTTGAACAGCCCTTTACCAGAAACAAAGTGCTGCTTAAGATTTTCAATTCTTAATACTTCTTTTGCCATAACATCCTCTTTTATGACTCGTTCACTTTGCCCAGTTAACTGGCAAACATACTTGCATCAATAGGCTTGATATCGATCATCTGCTTCGGCTCATTATCTAAGCTCGGCATCAACCCCATCAAACGCTCCGTATATGGGTGCTGTGGGTTATCAAACAACTCAAAAATTTCTGCTTTTTCGACAATACGCCCACCATACATCACGGCAACATCATCACACACTTCAGCCACAACCCCGAGGTCGTGAGTAATGAAGATCATCGCCATGCCTGTTTCTTCCTGAAGCTCATTCATCAGTTCAAGGATAGACGCCTGAACCGTAACATCCAACGCTGTAGTCGGTTCATCACAAATCAGAATGTCCGGCTTACAGGCCAACGCCATCGCGATCATGACACGCTGGCGCATACCGCCAGATAGGTTATGGGGATACTCATTCAATCGCTTCTCTGGCATTGGGATTTTGACTTTTGCCAGCATCTCAATCGAGAAAGCCTCCCGCTCCTTTTTGTCGAGCTCTGGTCGATGGAGTTCAAGCACTTCACATATTTGACGACCAATAGTGTGTACTGGATTGAGCGCCGTCATCGGATCTTGGAAGATGATCGAAATGCGATCGCCACGCATGGCGTACATCTCTTCCGCAGGCAAATCAACTAGGTTGGTGCCGCGATAATTCACTTCACCTTTGATGATGTTGCCATATGGCTTAGGTAAAAGCCCCATGATCGACATTGAGGTTACGCTCTTACCACTGCCTGACTCTCCCACCAGACCGAGTGTACGTCCAGCTCTCACATCAAAGTTCACACCATGCAGCACCTTCACTGGTCCATCATCGGTGGTGAATTCAACTTCGAGATCTTTAACACTTAGGATTACATCGTTTTCCATAACCAATCCTTACAGCTTATAAGTGTCATCTACGACGACGACAGGTTCAAAAGCTTTGCCTGATTTCATCGCTTGTTTGGTTTCTTTCTTGATATCGCTATCAATCCAGTAAGTGCCATCCCCTATGATGCCACCACTAAACAACGCCTCTGTCATGCGATTCATTGGCTTATCAGGAAACTTTAGCCAGCGCCAGTGACCGTAGCGGACATAAGGAATCATGTAGCCTGTTACGATAACATGCGCATCAATGATGTCACGCTGAATCTCATGACCTAGCTGGATCTTTTTATCCATATCCATGCTAAAACGATACTCGATGATCTTTTCATCCAGCTCTGGCGTGCTGTAGTTTGTGAAAGAGTTAGTTTGCGGCTTGTTCGCATTGACTGAATGGAAGTACTCCCAATACGTTGGGATCTCGGACGTACCCATATCTAAGAAAGCCAAATCGTGCTTTTTCTCACGTACGTATTTGAACATGGATGAGCCATCAACCAACTTGAGCTCAATATCCAGCCCTGCTAGCTTGGCTTGCTCACGCAAAAAGGCAATACGAGGAGTATGAACAGGTGTTCCGTAGGTCAGCTCGAAGCTTAAGCGCTCACCTTTATCATTGACACGAATACCATCGGAACCAATTTTGTTAAAGCCTGCGGCTTCGAATGCCTCGGCCGCTTTTGCGGGGTCAAATTTCGGTGCTTTCGCGTCTGGTAGGGTGTATTTACCATGGCCATAACCCGTCGGGTTTGGCTTACGGGAGTAGTCACCACGCATGATGTTCTCAATCATGCCATCAAAATCAATTGCGTAAGTAATGCCCTTGCGAACGTTTAAATCATCCAGTAAAGGCATCGCGGTGTTCATCCATACGCCGCCCGCACCGACTGGAAATTGGTTGTAACCCCAGAACTTTTGAATGTAGCCTTTTTGGTACGGTTCTGTGTTCGATTTATCGTGCCATAGACTTGGCAGAACCAGACCAAATGCATCCAACTTACCCTTTTCAAAATGCTTCATCGCAATATCGCTATCGCGGATCACCGTGATGCGAATCTTGTCGACATTGTAGCGATTTTGGTAGTACTTATTGCTGTAACCCCACCAATCTTCGCCAACATGTTTGAAAGTCACACTTCTACCTTTTTTGATATCATCTAGGTAGTACGCACTGGTCGTTGGTTCACTCTTAAAGTTGTAGTAACGGACAAAGTTGTCGTGAATACCATCACCATTTTCATCCTTTGAAGGGTTGGCATAAAAGTGTGCGGGACGTGGGCGTAAAGCCCCCATTCTTAGCAACAATTCTTCCGGATTGAACTCTTTCGCGGCCTTAACAGCAAACGTATAAGCGTCGTACTTAATAACATCCGCAATGGTTTTGTTGTAATAATCGTTGTACCAAGGTTCTAGGATATCCTTAGAACGATAAAACTTAAGCATGAATACAAAATCGTCGGCAGTCACAGGCTTGCCGTCCGACCATTTAGCTTCTGGGTTGAGTTTGAAATAAACGGTTTTATTGTCGCCAGCTAACGCCCACTCATTAGCAAGTTCAGGGATGAACTCTAAAGTGTCTGGGTGGCGAACCACCAATCCAGGGGTTTCATCCAAGATAAAGGAACGCAACCCCGCATTGGCGTCTGGGCCAACACTACGTAACGTCTGTGGAAAACTTGACATGAAGGTGCGATAGGTCCCTCCACGTTTCGCTTCAGGCGAACCATATTGAGGCTCATCCCAGTTTGTTTGCCAGTTTAAGTCAGTCGGAAGCGTTGCTGACATTGCACCAAAACTCAGGGCGCTCAGCGTGGACGCTAAAAATAATTTCTTCATAAAACTTCCCTTTTTTATGTTTTGCTCACAATGCTCGCTTAAACATAGCGTGTGAATTTTTTCGGGTCGAAGGCCGCTCGAATGGCTTCACCAATAAAGGTCACCATTACCAACACGAGTACAATTGACGTCACCACTGAGGCAACAATCCATGGCGAGTCTAGGTTAGATTTACCTTGTTGTAGCAGTTCCCCCCAACTTGGCGTTGGTGGCATCAGACCTAAACCTAGATAATCCAAAGCGGTCAGCGCAGTGATGTTTGCTGCAATAGTGAACGGCGCCAATGTCACGATCATCACCATCGTATTCGGTAGGATGTGATTAAACAAAATACGTCCCGTCGATGCCCCTAAAGCACGTGCCGCCATTACGTATTCTCGTGCCGCTTCTTTATAAGTCATGGTCCGCATGTACCATGTCATACCCATCCAGGTGAAAAGCACGTTAATAGCGACAAAGAGAGCGAACGTCGGTTGAACGATTGAGACAAGAATCATAATGACGTACAAAAACGGCACCATTGACCAGATTTCGATAAGTCGCTGTACAAACAAGTCAAATTTACCGCCCCAAAAACCCATAGCACAACCAACTGCGGTACCGATCGCGTAGGAAATTGCCATGGTGAGCAACGCAAATCCCATTGCCGTTCTGAATCCGTAAACAAGTCGTGCCAAAATATCGCGACCTATCACATCTGTACCTAAATAATGCTTGTTTTCGGCACTAGGCGCTGTTGGCGGGAAATCACCACTAAAATCCTGTTCATATGGGTTCCATGGCACAAGCGGCAAAATAACAAAGTTGTCGCTCCCTTCGGCCTCAAACGCTTTTTGCAGTACGCGATAATCCGCTTCGCTGGATGACTCTTGGCCGAATTCACTGCCTAAACGGACATCACTGACAACAGGAAAATAGTAGCTACCATCGTACTTGACGACTAGCGCTTTACTATTAATCAGAAGTTCAGCAAAGAGCGACAGGATCAACATGATTGAGAGAATGACAAACGACCAATAACCTCGTTTGATCTCTTTAAAGTGGCGAATTTTCTTTTGAGTTAATGGACTAACTTTAATCATGTTACGCTCCAAACTTCACACGTGGGTCGACTAAAGCAACACAAATATCTGAAATAATGTTACCAATGAGCAGCAACAGCGCATTAATGGCGACAATACCCATAACAACAGGGTAATCACGCTCCATGATTGATTCGTAACCCAATAAACCAATGCCATCAATATTGAAGATAACTTCAATCAGGAAGGCACCGGTCATGAAGAACAACAAAGAGTTACCAAAGTGACTCGCGATTGGAATTAAGCTGTTACGCAACGCGTGCTTACGAACCGCCTTTTTGAAAGGTAAGCCCTTCGCGATAGCTGTACGGATATAGTCTGAAGAAAGGTTTTCCATCAGGTTGTTTTTCATCGTCATTGTCAGTGTTGCAAAGTCGCCAATGAGGTAACAGATTAAAGGCAACACCGCGTGCCACATGATGTCCTTGGCGCGTTCAAAGAAAGTTTCGTAATCGTCGAAGTCATCGCCGACAAAGCCTCCCATCGGAAACCATTCCAAGTGATAACTAAATAGCGTGATGAGCAATACACCCACCACATAGCCAGGCAAGGCATAGCCCACAAAGATGAGTATTGAAGAAGCGGAATCAAACACAGAGCCGTGCTTGAGCGCCTTGTAATAACCAAGAGGGATCGAGATAAAATAACTGATAAAAAAGGTCATGCCGCCATAAAATAACGACACAGGTAAACGCTCTGCAATCATGTCAGAGACAGGTTCGTAGTAACGTGTTGACTCACCAAGGTCTAGCACGATCAAGCGACTTAGCCACTCCACATACGCTTCTGTCACTGGCTTATCTAGACCGTAAAACGCATTTAGCTCAGCGATTTGATCATCAGAAAGGGCGGTATTGCCACCAGCAGACGTCATTGATGCGGCACCATCCCCTTGAGACTGCATTTGTGACAACATGCGTTCAACAGGTCCGCCCGGCACGAAACGAGTGATAGCAAAGATAAGAATAGTTATCCCGAGAAACGTTGGTATCACCAACGCCAAACGGCGTAAAAAGTACGACAGCATATACAACTTGCTCCTTGTCTACTGTCCAATTCAGGCGGAGTGAAAGAGGAAGTTCCCCGCCCAAAGTGGTGCATATTTATCTCGTAGTAACTAAAACTGTTGAAACACACTCCCTGCGTTTCAAGAACCAGACTTTTCTACTACTGCAATAATTTCAGCGTCATATTTATCTTGAATCCACATCAGCTTCAAGTGTTTGAAACCAAAACATGACAAACTTCCTCCGAAGTCGAAAAACAGAAATGTTTTTGTAAAAAATTATAAAAAACCACAAAAATAATTCACACAGAATATCAATCTAGGCTGTTTAGAGCCAAAACCCTACATAAAAATGCAAATACATGGAATAAATAGACATATCCACCACATGTATATTTGACCTAAAAATACGAGTGAGCCCTTTTACAGCAATGGGTATCATATTTTGATACCACCCTATAAGTTCGAGTCACCAAAGTATGGATTCGATATAAAACTCATCTCAGAACAATTCACTGGAAAAATATCTTTTTTCAGATTCAATTACCCACTAAAAAACCATAGGCAAGATAAGTCATTAAAGTTTATAAGAAACACAAAATACGGTGTTTTATTGAAATTTGATGTCGCCTTGGTAAGGCTATTTAGTTTTTTATTCCGCGTTTTAAACCAACCCTGGTTATTTACATCTTTTTTACATTTAAGCATCCCCGTTTACCACTGGTTTGACTTCCTTTTTTCATCTCGGTTATACATTGGCCGAACGTTAACGAAATATTAACGTCTCAATTGGCCGCTATGCGGCCAGACATAGGAAATAATAATAATCGGAGCAACAAGGATGTATAAAAACACAACCGCTTTATCTGTTGCGATAAGCCTTGCGTTGGGGACAGCAGCAGTCGTAGCCCCAGCAACAGCACTGGCAGAAGAGCAACAAGTTGAAAAACTTCAAAAGATGAAAGTTACTGGTTCGCGTATCTCCACGACGGATATGGAAGGTCCTTCACCAGTTACTGTTATTAATAGTAAAGATATTGAATCTAAAGGTTTTAACAGCGCGCAAGACGTGTTGAACAGTTTGACTCAAAACACCGGTGGTGTAATGGCTCAAACGAACTCTTTCTCATTCACACCTGCAGCACAGTCAGTCAACTTACGTGGTCTTGGCGCTTCACGCACATTGATTCTTATCGATGGTCGTCGCCTTCCTCAATACCCACTGGCTCAAGATGGCACATCTAACTTCCAAGACATTGGTCAAATCCCTGTTGCCGCTATCGAGCGTGTTGAAGTAATGACTGATTCAGGTTCCGCTATCTACGGCTCCGACGCGATCGGCGGTGTCGTAAACTTCATTTTAAAGAAAGACTTTGATGGCGTATCTGTAAAAGTACGTGCGGGTGACGCAACAGATGGTGGCTACCAAAATGGCCGTTTAGACGTTGTTGCCGGTAAAGATTTTGACGATAAACGTATTCTCTTCGTTGGCCAATTTGCGGGCAACGAAATGCTTAAGCAATCTGACCGAGATGATTGGGCTGGCGATGACGGTTCAAGCCGTTCTCAGCTAAGTGGTTACTCTAGCTACGGTGCAAACTTTGAAGGCGCAAACGGAACACTTCTAACACCAGCTGATGCTGGTTCTTCATGTAAAGAAGTCGTTGGTGATGCCGCTATTGAACGAGCGGATGGCAAGTGTGGTGTTAACCGCTCTGCATACCGAACGTTGAAACCAGAAAATAAACAAGTAGACCTGCTTTTACGTGGTGAAATGGACATTAACGACAATGTCACTGCCATGGCAGAAGCCCGTTTTGGCTACAAGTCTACAGAATCTGAATTCGAACCTAACCCTTACAGCGTAGAAGTTGATGCCACTCACTTCCGCGGCGAAGGTGAATACACTCGCCGTATGGTCGAATTTGGCCCACGCGAAAGTAACACTGAAGCCGATTCTTTTGGCTTAACCTTAGGCTTGAACGGCCTGCTTGCTGATACGTATGATTGGGACCTATCAGCTGGTTACTCTGAGCAAAGCGTTGAAACAAGCAACCCAGCAATCTTCCTAACTCTTGATCAAGCCGTACAAAATGGCGATGTCGATCTTCTAGGGCCTATCTCTCAAGACGTTGTAAACAAATACAGCGGCACATCAAGCAAAGAAGCCTACTCAAAGCTTTACTCTGTTAACGGCTCACTGGCTGGTGATTTGGTTGAACTGCCTGCTGGTATGTCAGGCTTTGCTGTTTATGGTGAATGGAACCGTACTGACTACAATGAAACGATTGATGCGACAACAGCAGCTGGTGGTTTCTCTGGTCTAGGCGGAACATCAGGTGGCGGTGACCGTGATCAGATTGGTCTTGGTGTCGAAGCCCTAATTCCTATCATTGAAGATTTGGAAATGACTGTCGCTGGTCGTTATGACCACTACTTCGACGACTCGGCAACAGGCGGAGCCTTCACTCCTAAAGTCGCACTAGCATACCGTCCTACTGACACTCTATTGCTTCGTGGTAGCTACGGTCTAGGTTTCCGAGCTCCTGACTTGAAACGACTATTTGGCGATCAAACTCGAGGCTTTGGTTCTGGTTTTGACCCTGTGCTTTGTGCCAACGCTGGTGGTAGCGGCCCACAAGATAAAGATAAGTACCCAGAGTGTGATACTCAATACTTCGATACGCTTAACGGCCCTAACTCTGAGCTGAAAGAAGAAACAAGTACAAACATTAACTTGGGTCTAGCTTGGGAACCTGTGGATGACCTTGGCGTAACCGTTGACTGGTACCACATCAAGATGGAAGACGTCGTAACAGCACCAACTTACCAAGACGTAATTAACGATCCAGGTAAATACCCAGGCACAGAAGTAGTTCGTAATACAGACGGTACAATCAAGTCCGTATCTTACGGCCCAGTCAACCAGTCATATGAAGAGCGTTCTGGTGTTGACCTTGCTGTGAAATATGCTTACGACACTAATGAGTTCGGTTCATTCAATACGCGCGTAGCTGTAACTAAGATCTTGATTGCTGAATATCAAGAAAACGACAGTGAGCCAGTAACGGATGAAAGAGATTTCATGCCTGAATACACCGCAACGTTAAACCTTGGCTGGGCATACGAAGATGTCGCTATCAACCTATTTGGTAAATACCGTGACCGTATGTGTTCAAGCTATGCGAACCGTTACTACTTTGATGACTGTGACTCTGCTAAGAAAGCTGGTTACAAAGCAGAAATCGCGAGCATGACAACATGGAACCTAACGGCTTCTTACCAATTCAACGAGAGTGGTCGTGTAACTCTTGGTGCTATCAACATGTTTGACAAGGTACCGCCTGCCGATCCTCTAAATGATACCTCTCCATTCTATGCAACTGGATATGACGATCCAATCGGCCGTCAGCTTTACATCGAGGCATCATACGACTTCTAAAAAATATTTGGCGCGGGTTTTCCGCGCCCTTTTCGACTGACTAAAACACTGACAAGGATGCAACCATGAAATTCAAGGAATTTGGTCTCAGTGCCATAGCTGCAGCATTGCTTACTATCAGTAGTAGCTCTGTAGCGGCCAACTCTGGTGCTGTCGTTTCCACACAAGCAAAAGCAAATCAATCTTCAGAAGCTTCGCAACAAAAAATCGACAACTATGCCGAAAGCACTGAAGGCATGTTGGCAGAATACAAAGGCTTACTTCGTCAAATCGACAGTATGAAAGTCTACAACGAGCAAATTAACCGTATGGTTCAATCGCAGCAAGGCGAGTTGGACTCATTAAATAACCAAATTGCTCAAATCGATCAAACGGCAACAGAAGTGGTGCCACTTACATTAAAAATGATCGATGCACTCGACGAATTTGTGACTCTCGATCTGCCTTTCCAGAAAAAAGAGCGTAATAAGCGAGTTCAAGAACTGCGTCGTCTCATGGATCGCGCCGACGTAACAACTTCAGAGAAATTCCGTAAAGTGATGGAAGCGTACCAAATTGAAGAAGGCTTCTCTCGCTCAATCGAATCTTACAAAGCTAGCCTAGACCGAAATGGTGAAACCGTGACTTACGATTTCCTACGTATTGGTCGCACAGCACTTCTATTCCAATCTCCAGACGGTGGTGAGACAGGTATGTGGAACCAACAAACACGTCAATGGGAAACATTACCAGAAAGCTACCGCATCGCGGTACAGCAAGGCCTTCGTATCGCGAAGAAGCAAGCGCCACCAGCGCTAATCAAACTGCCTGTATTTGCTGGGGAGGAATAAGAGATGAAAGGATTCAAAACGCTAGCCGCTGGCCTACTAGCGAGCTTATTTATGGTTTCTGGCGTACAAGCAGAAGCGCCTAAAAACTTATCTGAACTACTTAAAAACGTAAAATCAGAAAGCATCGTTGAGTCGAAAGAGAACAAAGCCCGTGAAGCTGAGTTCAAGAACAATCGCGATAAGCAAGCGGCATTATTGCAACAAGCTCGCGAAGAGTTAGCTGCGCAGCAAGCACTGGGCGATCAACTTAAAGCAACATTTGATGAAAACGATAAGCAGCTAACTGAACTAACAGAAACCCTACGTGTTCGCTCTGGTACTTTGGGCGAAATGTTTGGTGTGGTCCGCCAGTATGCGGGAGAGTTTAAGGGCTTATTTGCAGCCTCTCAAAACGCTGTTCAGTTCCCAGAGCGTGACGCTCTACTAACGAAACTGGCTGAAAGTAAAGAACTGCCGTCAACACAAGAGCTAGAAGCTTTCTGGCATACCATTCTCCAACAAGTGGTTGCTTCTGGCGAAACTGCAACAACCCAAGCAACGGTTGTTTATGGCGAAGGTAAAGAAGCGGTTCGCGATGTCACTCTTGTCGGTGAATTTAACGCGATTGCCGATGGTAAGTACGTTACTTATGTACCTCAAACAGGTAAGTTCGAAGAACTCTCTCGACAGCCTCGCACCAATATTACACGTCATGTTGCAGGATTTGAGTCAGCGTCAAACAGCTATGAGCCACTGTTTATTGACCCATCCCGTGGTGTCATTTTGTCTCTACTTGTACAAAGCCCAACCGTTCAAGAACGAATTGATCAAGGTGGCATTGTAGGTTACGTCATCCTTGGTATGGGTGCAGTTGGCGCAATCATTGCTCTAATTTGCTTCCTACGCCTTCAAGTGATTGGCGGCAAAATGCGTAAGCAAGCGAAATCAGAAACCGTGATTCCTGGCAACCCATTGGGTGAAGTTATCCAAGCTTACCAAGAGCACAAAGGTGACAACCTTGAAGATCTGGAAGCGAAGCTGGACGAAATCATTCTACGTAATGCTCCAAGCATTGAGCGCTTCATCAGCTCAATCAAGCTTTTTGCTTCTGTAGCTCCTCTACTTGGTCTACTGGGTACAGTAATGGGTATGATCGGCACATTCCAAGCCATTACTCTGTTCGGTACCGGCGACCCTAAACTGATGGCTGGCGGTATTTCTGAAGCTCTTGTTACCACTATGCTAGGTCTGGTTGTCGCAATTCCATTGCTGTTCCTTTACACCATCGTACACAGCAAAGGTCGTCGTTTGGTTCAAACTCTTGAAGAACAGAGTGCAGGCTTCATCGCTCGCTATCAGGAAAAACTGCATAAAGCCGAAAGCTAAGGAGGCGTTATGTGGTGGTTAGTTGGAGAACTTGAATCAATTAGGCGCTTCTTGGGAATGGGTGGCGATGTACTCGTCGCCATCTTCATCCTCAGCTTTATGCTGTGGGCAGTATTGTTAGAACGTTGGTTCTATTTTGCTGCCGTCGCTCCAAAAGCCATGAAAAAAGCCGTTGGCTCATGGCAAGGGCGCTCAGAGCATCAAAGTTGGAACGCTAAGATGATCCGACAAGAAATCGTTTCTCGTCAGGATATTGAGAATAAAAAGGGACTACCAATCGTGAAAGTATTGATTGCACTTTGTCCCCTACTGGGTCTACTCGGCACCGTTGTCGGCATGATCCAAGTATTCGACATCTTAGCGGTAACAGGAACAGGAAGCCCTCGAGCAATGGCCTCGGGGATCTCAAAGGCAACAATCCCAACTTTAGCCGGGATGGTGGCTTCTCTATCAGGACTGTTCTTTAGTTCACGTCTTGATCATTTAGCCAAAGTCACAACGCAAAAGCTGGAAGACAAGCTAAAGCATATTGCCTGAGTAAATGGAATTAGAGGTATAGGTCATGAAAAGACGCTATAGCAGTGATAGCAGTGATGAAACCGCTATCGATATGACACCGATGCTCGACATCGTATTTATCATGTTGATCTTCTTTATCGTAACAACATCGTTCGTAAAAGAAGCAGGTCTGGAAGTAAACCGTCCGACGGCAAGCTCAGCGCAAACCGTTAAGAAAGGTAACATCATGGTCGCAGTTGGTGCGGCGGGTGATGTTTGGGTTGATAAACGCCGCATCGAAGTGGACGCGGTTCGCGCGAATATTGAACGTCTTCGTGCAGAAAGTCCTGATGGCGCAGTTGTTATCCAAGCCGACACTGAAGCAAATGCTGGCGTAGTCGTGAAGGTTATGGACCAGATCAAAATGGCAGGTGTAGAAAGCATCTCCATTGCCGCAACCAATAAGGATTAAGCTTATGCGGTATCTGGCCTCAATTGCACTGGCGCTCATTGTCTCCCTCGGGTTGTTCTGGGGGATGGACAAGCTAGTAAACAAAGAGCGCCACGAGTTAGTGTCGAATGATGACCTACGTATGGTCGAGTTTATTCGCATTAAACCAGAAGAAAAAATACAGGAGAAAAAACGCGAACTTCCAAAACCACCACCACCTAAGCGTCCGCCGCCGCCACCAGAAATGAAAGTGACAGCGACAGTAAAACCGGTGATGGAGCAGACCCCAATGGATATGCCAAAACTTGACCTACCCGTAAATGTTACAGGTGGCTCGGTGCTTGGACATTATAGCCAGGGTGGAGGTGCACAATTAGCGGGTAGCGGAGGTCCGACCCCTCTTGCAACATTCCAACCTCAAATGCCTAGAAAGGCTGCGAAAGCAGGAATTGAAAAAGGGGTTGTCTTACTAGAGTTTACTGTAAACGCACGTGGTGCCGTAGAGGACATCAAAGTTCTTAAAGAGCAACCACGACGCTTAGGCCTCGGTCGAGCGGCAAGAAAAACAGTCTCTAAATGGACATTTAAACCAAAATTGGTTGACGGGAAACCTGTTAGCTCACGCCTATCGCAAGAAATAGAGTTCTCAACCAATTAAGGAGTCACGATGAAAAGTTTATGGAAAAGCAAAGTGGCTTCTTTAATTCTCTTCGCAGGAGTGGCAATGGCCGCTCCTACGATGGCAAAAGAAGCTCCTCAGTTATCAGATCGGACATTTCGAACCGTCAACAAAGTGCAAGAGTTGATCGCAACTGAAAAATATTCAGCAGCGAAAGAAAAATTAGCAAGCGCTTTAGAAAGCACAAGTTCGAAAAAATACGACCGAGCAGTTTTACTTCAGCAAACGGGCTTTTTGTATTCGCTACAAGACAATTATGTGCAAGCCGCGAAATACTTTGCCGAAGCATTAAAGCTCGATGCGCTTCCCGTTCCAGTCGCTCAACAAGTTCGATACAGCTTGGCTCAGCTTTACCTAGCTGAAGAGAAGTACACGTTGTCTGTGAAAACGATGAAAGAATGGTTCAAAGTTGCAGAAACAACCAAAGAGAAGCCTCAAGCTCATGCTTATATCACGTTAGCAAGCGCTTATGTCCAGTTGGAAGATTACAGAAATGCAATCCCACCAACCAAAAAAGCAATTGCGATGAGCAAGAGCCCAAGTGAGTCTTGGTACTTAATTCTCGTTGCCTCTCACTACGAGTTAGGCCAGCTGAAAAGCGTTGCCAGTGTGCTTAAAACCCTTACTTCAAAGTACCCTCAGAAAAAGCGTTACTGGATGCAACTTTCTGGCGTTTATATGGAGTTGGGTCAAGAGCAAAACTCTTTAGCAACCTTAGAAATGGTTTACAAAATGGGGAAACTGGAAGGAGAGAAAGAGTACTTACGTTTTGTAAACTTCTTAGCTTACCAAGGTATTCCATATAAAGCGGCCAAAACTCTTGAGAAGGAGATGGCATCTGGAAACATTGAAAAGACGAAGGAAAACTATGATCGCTTGGCCAGCTTCTGGCAGCAAGCTAAAGAGCTAGATAAATCGATTCTCGCTTATAAAAAGTCATATAACATCGCTCCTTCTGCTAAAACGCAAATTCAGATTGCTCGCTTAATGGTACAAGACAAGCAGTATTCTGAAGCGACTCGCTTTGTAGAAAACGCAGCATCGAATGCCTCTAAAGAGCAAAAGGCAGAACTTGAATACATTCGCGGAATGGCCTATTTCGAGCTTAAGCAGCCACAAAAGGCCTTACAGGCAATGAAAGGCGCGGCTCAATCGCCAAAATTTAGGTCTACCGTTAGCCCTTGGATAAATTTCCTAGAATCCCAAGGATAATTTGAAGATTAAGTGTGAGTCAGTCGCACGCCTGGGGAAGTGAAAGCTTCCCCTTTTTTCGTTTGTTTGTGCGCACGCGAGCTCTTTTCAACATTTAAGTAAGACGAAAAGATCAACTGGTAACAAAATAGAGATCATGATACTCTTCGCCTCCATTTTTCTGGCGGGATTATCACCAATATCCATCCCTTTGGTGGTTGATTTATCATTGCCAGTGCTATCGTTAAAAGAATGTCGGACTTTCCTTCGGCACTCAATCAATCCAATCAAAAGTGGAACAGTACAATGGGCAAAGGTACTCTCTATATCGTATCTGCACCTAGCGGCGCAGGTAAATCTAGCTTGATCTCAGCGATGTTGGAACGCAATCCAACCTACGCAATGAAAGTGTCTGTGTCTCATACCACGCGTAACATGCGACCTGGTGAAGAAAATGGTGTCCACTACCATTTTGTAGCGAAAGATGAGTTTGAAGCCCTGATCGCTAAAGGTGATTTCCTAGAATACGCTGAAGTGTTTGGTAATTATTACGGCACCTCTCGTGTGTGGATTGAAGAAACGCTAAATAAAGGTATCGACGTTTTTCTAGATATCGACTGGCAAGGCGCACGCCAAATCCGTGAGCAAATGCCAGAAGCCAAAAGCATCTTCATTCTGCCACCATCAAACGGTGAACTAGAGCGTCGCTTGAACACTCGTGGTCAAGATAGCGATGAAGTGATCGCAAAACGTATGGCTGAAGCCAAGTCAGAAATCTCTCATTACAGCGAATACGACTACGTGATCGTAAACGACGATTTTGATACCGCTTTGATGGACTTTAAAGCCATCTTGCGTGCAGAGAGATTGAAGGAAGAAAAGCAAGCTGCTAAATATAAAGGTATGCTTGACGCGTTGTTAGCAGAGTAACTTCAAAAAAGTCACGCTGTAAAACATAAAGAATTTCTCGTTTTTTGCTCAGTGCGAAAAACACAATAAACTACCTGAGAAAGTCCACAAACGGTGGCTTGTCTAATTGCTAGTAAATAAAGTAGTTAGGTTGTATACTTTCTCGTCATTCTAAAATTTTAGTTAACTATTTGGAGTCCTCATGGCACGCGTAACTGTTCAAGACGCTGTTGAAAAAGTTGGCAACCGTTTCGACCTAGTACTGATTGCGGCTCGCCGCGCTCGTCAAATGCAAACTGGCGGTAAAGATGCACTAGTGCCAGAAGAGAACGATAAGCCAACGGTTATCGCTCTACGCGAAATCGAAGAAGGTTTAATTACTAAAGAAGTTCTAGACGCTCGTGAACGTCAAGAACAGCAAGAGCAAGAAGCGGCAGAGCTAGCGGCAGTAAGCAGCATCGCTCACAACCGTTAATTCTGACTTTAGAATTCAACAACCTCCCGGGCCTATAATTTGTATCTATTCGATAGCCTCAAAGACGTTGCCCAAGAATACCTAACAGAGCCTCAGATTGAGGCTCTGCGTCAATCTTATGTGGTAGCGAGAGATGCCCATGAAGGGCAAACCCGCTCTAGCGGTGAACCATACATCATCCACCCTGTCGCTGTGGCTCGTATCTTGGCCGAAATGCGCCTTGATATCGAAACCCTCCAAGCTGCTTTGCTACATGACGTCATTGAAGACTGTGATGTAACTAAAGAAGATCTCGAAGAGAAATTCGGCAACACTGTCGCAGAATTGGTTGATGGTGTATCTAAACTGGACAAACTCAAATTCCGCGATAGGAAAGAGGCTCAGGCCGAGAACTTTCGTAAGATGGTTCTGGCCATGGTGCAAGATATCCGCGTCATTCTGATCAAACTGGCTGACCGCACGCACAACATGCGTACGCTTGGCGCGCTTCGACCAGATAAAAAACGTCGTATTGCTCGTGAAACGTTAGAGATTTACGCGCCACTCGCTCATCGTCTTGGTATTCACAATATCAAAACCGAACTCGAAGAGCTGGGCTTTGAAGCGCTATATCCCAACCGCTACCGCGTACTAAAAGAAGTGGTAAAAGCGGCACGCGGCAATCGTAAAGAGATGATCCAACGTATTCACAGCGAAATAGAAGGCCGTCTGCAAGATTTCGGCTTGAATGCTCGTGTGGTTGGTCGTGAGAAAAACCTGTTCTCTATCTATAACAAGATGAAAACCAAAGAACAGCGCTTTCACACCATCATGGATATCTATGCGTTCCGAGTCGTTGTTGATACCGCTGATACTTGTTATCGCGTTTTAGGCCAAGTACACAGCTTGTATAAGCCACGTCCTGGTCGCATGAAAGATTACATCGCGGTACCAAAGGCGAACGGCTACCAATCGCTACACACTTCCATGGTTGGCCCACATGGCGTACCTGTTGAAGTTCAGATCCGTACTGAAGATATGGATCAAATGGCGGACAAAGGTGTCGCGGCACACTGGTCTTACAAAGACAAAGGCGACAAGTCTGGCACCACTGCGCAAGTGAAAGCTCAGCGTTGGATGCAAAGCCTGTTAGAGCTACAACAAAGCGCGGGTAACTCATTCGAATTCATTGAAAACGTAAAATCCGATCTTTTCCCAGATGAGATTTACGTCTTCACACCAAAAGGTCGTATCGTTGAATTGCCTTTAGGCGCAACGGCTGTCGACTTTGCCTATGCCGTACATACCGATGTAGGCAACTCTTGTGTTGGTGCTCGTGTTGATCGTAACCCTTACCCATTGAGTAAGGCATTGAAAAACGGTCAGACGGTGGAAATTATCAGTGCCCCTGGTGCGCGTCCGAATGCGGCATGGCTAAACTATGTCGTGACTTCTCGTGCCCGCACTAAGATCCGACAAGTACTGAAAACGATGCGTCGTGAAGAGTCGATTACTTTAGGTCGTCGCCTACTTAATCACGCACTTGGCCGCCACTCGATTGATTCAATTTATCCAGAAAATATCCAAGAAGTCTTGAATGATCTTCGCCTAGAAAGCATCGATGATTTATTGGCAGCTATTGGATTGGGTGAGTTGATGAGTATTGTGATTGCACGTCGTCTCCTTGGTGATACCGAAGAGCTCACGACAACAAGCTCAATCCCAACGGACTCGAAGAAGAAGCTTCCGATTCGTGGCGCAGAAGGCTTATTGCTGACGTTTGCAAATTGTTGTCATCCTATCCCAGATGATCACATTATTGCTCACGTATCGCCTGGTCGTGGTTTGGTTGTTCACCGAGAAACATGTCCGAACGTTCGTGGTTATCAGAAAGAGCCAGACCGTTATATGGCTGTCGCTTGGTCTGACGACTACGACAAAGAGTTTATTGCTGAACTTAAAGTCGACATGCTGAACAACCAAGGTGCTCTTGCAGAACTGACCAACGTGATCTCGAAAACAGGGTCAAACATTCATGGTCTTTCAACGGAAGAACGTGATGGTCGTTTGTACACTGTGACTGTGCTGTTGACGACGAAAGATCGCGTCCACCTTGCTGGTATCATGCGTAAGATTAAGGCAATGCCTCAAGCAACCCGAGTCAGACGCAGAAAGAACTAACCTCTATCGCCACCTACCCTGTTAGGTGGCGATTTTTTATACCTCAATAAATATGAACCTAGAACGTTACAACCGCATTCACCAAGTCCTAAAAACTCGCCAAACTGATCTGACACTTTGTCTCGAAGAAGTACATAAGCCAAACAACGTCTCTGCCGTGATCCGTACCGCTGACGCGACAGGTTTACACAAAGTTCATGCCATTTGGCCTGACAAAATGCGTACGCTGAGCCATACCTCAGCTGGCGCGCGTAACTGGGTTGAAGTTGATACTCACGATTCAATTGAAACTGCGATTACCGAGCTCAAAGCGCAAGGTATGCAGGTTTTGGTGACCAATCTTTCAGACACCGCCGTCGATTTTCGCGAAATCGACTACACCAAACCAACTGCCATCATTTTAGGCAGTGAAAAAGTTGGCGCTTCAGATCAAGCCAAACAACTTGCCGATCAAGACATAATTATCCCGATGATAGGCATGGTGCAGTCACTAAACGTATCGGTTGCCAGTGCTGTAATTTTGTATGAAGCGCAACGTCAACGTGAAGCCGCAGGCATGTACGACCGAGAAGAAAGCGCTCTGCCTAAAGAGACAATCAACCGTATTCTCTTTGAACGTGGTCACCCAGTGCTGGCAAAGGTCGCGAAACGAAAAGGGCTCGTTTACCCACCACTCGATGAAGAAGGTCAAATCATCGCCGATGACGCGTGGTGGCAAGAGATGCAAAGCAAGTAACAGACTTTCGTCATCCTGAACAGCGGCGAAGGGGCGTGATTCAAGATCTAATTCTGGAGTATACAGATGCTGGTAGTGTTAACTTCAGCGACATACTTGTTGGAAATAGAATCCTGATGTCGCTAAAGCTCCTCGGAATGATAGGTTATCAGTCAAATCATGACACTAACTAAAGCATGACTATTTTTTCCTGTACAAAAACACAGCTCCATGGTTAACATACTGCTATGTTAACCATTTTCTTGAGCCCTCTATGTCCGCCCAAATGTTATCTGCCGTCCCATTAACCTCCCTTTCTGGAGTTGGCGCGAAAGTCGCAGAAAAACTCGCCAAAGTTGGCTTACATAGCGTTCAAGATTTGCTGTTTCATCTTCCACTGCGCTACGAAGATCGTACCCGTATTTATCCTATTGCTAAACTGCATGCTGGCCTTTGGGCGGCCGTGCAAGGCAAGGTCATGGCAGTCGATACCATCTTCGGTAAGCGCAAAATGTTAACGGTAAAAATCAGCGACGGTAATGGCACTATCACGCTGCGCTTTTTCAACTTTACCGCGGCCATGAAGAACAATTTCACACAAGGTAAGTTAGTACATGCTTACGGTGAAATTAAGCGCGGTGGCATGGGCTTGGAAATTGTTCATCCTGACTACAAGTTTTACGTCAGCGATCAAAAGCCCGATGTAGAACAGAGCTTAACCCCTGTTTATCCCACTACAGATGGTTTACGCCAAATCACATTGCGCAACCTTACCGAACAAGCTTTAGCGCTGCTTGATAAAACCGCAGTGCAGGAATTACTTCCAGCCGGGCTGTATAACCATCAAATCACGATGTCGCAAGCGCTGCACACCATTCATCGCCCACCACCAACCATTAATTTAGATGAGTTTGACGAAGGCAAACATCCTGCTCAAATCCGCTTGATCATGGAAGAGTTGCTCGCACAAAACTTATCGATGTTGGCGGTGCGTAGCAAAGGCCAGAAGGATTCAGCGTTACCTCTCGGTCCTTGCAATAAACTAAAAACGCAGCTTTTAGCCCAACTGCCTTTCTCTCCTACGAACGCTCAAACCCGAGTAGTACAAGAGATTGAAACCGATTTAGAAAAACCCCACCCAATGATGCGCCTAGTGCAAGGTGATGTGGGATCGGGGAAGACGTTGGTTGCCGCTCTGGCCGCCGTTCGTGCCATTGAGCACGGCTATCAGGTGGCACTCATGGCACCAACCGAACTATTGGCTGAGCAACACGCGATCAACTTCGCCAACTGGTTTGAAACAATGGACATTCAAGTCGGTTGGTTAGCGGGCAAACTCAAAGGTAAGGCAAAGGAAGCCGAGCTGGCTCGCATTGCCAGTGGTGAAGCACAAATGGTAGTGGGTACTCACGCGCTATTCCAAGAGCACGTTGAATTTCATCACCTTGCTTTGGTCATCATTGATGAACAGCACCGCTTCGGTGTCCATCAGCGATTAGAGTTACGTGAAAAAGGCGCAAAACAAGGCGCCTACCCACATCAGTTGATCATGACGGCAACGCCTATTCCTCGCACGTTAGCGATGACCGCATACGCTGACCTGGAAACTTCCGTGATTGACGAACTGCCTCCGGGTCGAACGCCGATTCAAACCGTTGCCATTCCTGACACAAAACGTGACGACATCGTCGAGCGTGTCCGAAATGCCTGCTTAAACGAAGGCAAGCAGGCATATTGGGTGTGTACTCTGATTGATGAGTCGGAAGTATTAGAAGCGCAAGCCGCGGCAGATACCGCTGAAGAGCTTCAACGTAAGCTACCGGACGTAAAAATTGGTCTAGTACACGGCCGAATGAAGCCGGCAGAGAAACAAGCGGTGATGCAAGACTTCAAAGACAACAAGCTTCACCTACTTGTAGCGACAACCGTGATAGAGGTGGGCGTAGACGTGCCAAACTCTAGCTTGATGATCATCGAAAACCCCGAACGTCTTGGTTTAGCACAATTACACCAGTTAAGAGGTCGTGTGGGCCGAGGCTCCGTTGCTAGCCATTGTGTGCTGCTGTACCACTCTCCACTGTCGAAAACCGCGCAAAAACGTCTGGGAGTACTACGTGAAAGTAACGATGGCTTCGTCATCGCACAGAAAGACTTAGAGATTCGTGGTCCAGGCGAACTCTTGGGTACAAAACAGACTGGTCTTGCTGATTTCAAAATCGCAGACTTAGTTCGAGATCAATGCCTGATTCCCGAAGTTCAGCGCATTGCGCGTCACATTCATGACAATTACCCGACTAACGCAACAGCAATTATTGATCGCTGGTTGGGTGAGCGGGATATTTACTCCAAAGCATAGTGATTAAAAGCGAGCCAAATGGCTCGTTTTTTAATACGCTAAAAACCAAAGCAATCGTTTGCTTTTTAGGTGAATCTCTCTATAATCGCGCACAAATTTTTTAAGTGTGTTGAATCACACTCCACCAACCTGAGTTGACTCTGATTAACAGCAATCACAGGTAACGACGTCAACTCCACCCTGCTCTCCCATTCAGCGAGATCTGGGAATATATTGCGACTAGCGAGACAAACAATGACAACTTCAAACCGATCTTCGGAACTGGTTTATCAACTCAATGATCGACCACCTTTGCCTCAAACCATTTTTGCCGCACTTCAGCACTTATTGGCGATGTTCGTCGCGGTTATCACTCCGTCACTGATCATCTGTCAATCTTTGGGTGTACCAGCAGACCAAACGAATACCATCATCAGCATGTCTTTATTTGCGTCAGGCGTGTCTTCGTTTATTCAAATTCGCACCTTTGGCCCAATTGGCTCTGGTTTACTCTCTGTTCAAGGCACCAGCTTTAACTTTTTAGGTCCTATTATTGGTGCAGGCCTATCGCTGAAAGCAGGTGGAGCAGACATCAGCACCATGATGGCAGCCATTTTTGGTACGATTTTAGTGGCATCATTTGCAGAGATTTTCCTATCTCGCGTATTAGAGCATGCCCGTCGCATTATCACTCCGCTCGTTTCAGGCATTGTCGTCACTCTTATCGGTCTCACACTGATTCAAGTCGGCTTGGTATCAATGGGGGGTGGCTACGCGGCATTAAATGAAGGAACATTCGGCAGCTTAGACAAACTGGCGCTCGCTGGAACGGTACTTGGCTTGATTGTGATATTAAACCGCTCGAAAAACCCATACATCCGTGTGGCTTCGATTGTGATTGCGATGCTGGTAGGCTACATCATGGCGTATTTTATGGGAATGGTAGATACTTCTCAGCTAGGCACAACCGAGCTTGTAGCACTACCGGTACCAATGCAATATGGCTTATCGTTTGACTGGTCTCTGTTCATTCCGCTGGTACTGATTTTCTTTATTACCGCACTAGAAGCCATCGGCGATATTACCGCCACATCCGAAGTGTCTGGCGAGCCAGTCAAAGGCCCTGTGTACATGAAACGCATTAAGGGGGGTGTACTAGCAGACGGCTTAAACTCTGCAATCGCAGCCGTGTTTAACAGTTTCCCGAACTCCACCTTTAGCCAGAATAACGGCATCATCATGCTAACAGGGGTTGCGAGCCGTTACGTGGGTTACTTTATTTCTGGCATGTTAGTGATTCTTGGCTTGTTTCCTGGTGTCGCTAGCTTTGTTCAGCTGATTCCTGAGCCAGTACTTGGCGGCGCAACGATTGTCATGTTTGGTACCATTGCTGCCGCTGGTGTGCGTATTATCTCTCGTGTTGAGCTCGATCGCCGCGCAATTCTGATCATGGCCTTATCCTTCTCAATGGGGCTTGGTATCGCGCAAAAACCAGAGATTCTGCAATTCATGCCAGAATTTATTAAGAGTATTTTCTCCACTGGCGTTGCTGCAGGTGGTATCACAGCGATCATTTTAAACCTACTTCTGCCAGAGAAACTGGAAGACGAAGATGAACTTCCTCAAGAAGTGAAAGAGTCTTAATAAGATTGTAGAGAAAAGCAAAGCCCAACCTGTTTAGGTTAGGCTTTTTGTTTTAAATGGTACAGTCACCGACTTACTTGGTAGGAAAGCTGATTTGAGCGATTAAACCGCCTTCACTGCGATTGCGCATCACCACAGAGCCTGAGTGCTGGCTGATTATGCGCTTCACTATCGCCAGCCCAAGCCCTGTACCTTCACTGCCGCGAGCTGTATCACCACGCGTAAAGGGTTCAAATAATTTTGCGATTTGAGAATGCTCGATACCCGGTCCGTTGTCTTCTACCGATATCCACACTAGCTGCTTATCTGCCGTCACACCGGTACTGATTTTGACCCAGCCATTGCCGTAACGCAGTGCATTGACAACTAAATTACTGATCGCCCGTTTAATCGCAATGGCGCTTCCTTTGGCTGGTGGCAGGTTAGGATTAAGATCCGTTTCAATTTCAGCCTCATAGCCACCTTCTGAACTGGCGACATCATTAGCAATCGTACTGATATCCACAGGTTCAAACGATTCTTTGTTCACCGGTTTGAGGTAGTCCATAAACTGACTAATTATCTCATTACATTCTTCCGTATCGCTAATGATCCCTTCTGCAAGGTAGCTGTCCTCGGGAGACATCATTTCTGTCGCTAAGCGAATGCGCGTCAGCGGTGTTCGCAAGTCATGGCTAATCCCCGCCATTAATAGGGCGCGATCTTCTTCGAGCTCCTGAATGCCTTTGGACATTTGATTAAACGCTCGGGTTACAGAGCGAATCTCCGATGCGCCTTTTTCTGCCAACGGTGGCGGGATTTCACCTCGACCGACATCTTTCGCGGCTCTCTCTAAAGCCAAAAGAGGGCGGTTTTGTAAACGAATAAACAACCAACCACCAGCAATGATCAGCAGCGCCATAATCAAGCTGTTACGAAACAGCGGTGCAAAATCTTCTTCTTGCAGCTCAGATAAAGGAATACGAATGATGGAGTTCGGCAACTTTTCGATGCACATCCACAAGATGTAACTTTCATCGCCAAGCAATAAGCGCACTTCGGTGGGCGAACCTAGCTCTTGGCTCATTTCTTCAGACATCAAATCAATCGACATCGCGTGATGAAATTCAACCGCTTTATCGCTGTCGAGGCTGTGAACCGTCACCCCCAGCCTTTCTAATAATTGACGTCTCAGCGGTGCATCAGATTTTAATGGCCCTTCATCATCAAGCACCAAATTAAGCTCATGGGCGAGAATTTTATTGAACTGCTGCAAACTCGGCATCAACGCGTAGTTAAAAACGGCGTAGTAAGAGAAAACTTGGCTAGCGAGAAGCAAAGAGATGAACAGCAGAATAGATTGTGTCAGTGAACTTCGGATGCGCATGGAACGTTCCTGGTGGTCCTAATCGCGAAATTTCAGCCTTCGAAGGGAAGGACTTGAAGGCTGAAGTTGCTATAGCCAAGTGCTGGCTATTGAGTGAGGAGATTACACCTCTTTGCCGTCTGGGACGAAAACGTAACCTAACCCCCACACGGTTTGAATGTAGCGTGGCTTGCTTGGATCGTCTTCTAACATGCGACGCAAACGTGAGATTTGCACGTCAATAGAACGTTCCATCGCAGAATATTCACGGCCACGTGCCATGTTCATCAATTTGTCTCGTGACATCGGCTCTCGCGCATTCGTCACGAGCGCTTTCAGGACAGCAAACTCTCCTGAGGTCAGTGGCATTGCCTCGTCACCGCGGAACATCTCGCGAGTGCCTAGATTGAGTCGGAACTCGCCAAACTCCACTACTTTTTCTTCGGTGCTTGGCGCACCCGGCAACTCTACGGTTTGACGGCGTAGTACGGCTTTAATGCGAGCGAGTAATTCACGTGGGTTAAATGGTTTTGGCAAATAATCATCCGCCCCCACTTCCAGACCCACAATGCGGTCCACTTCATCACCTTTCGCGGTGAGCATTAAGATTGGCAGCATGTTGTTCGCGTGGCGTAAACGACGACAAATCGACAAACCGTCTTCACCTGGCAACATTAGGTCTAGCACCATTAAGTGAAAGTTTTCGCGCGTTAGTAGGCGATCCATCTGTTCGCCATTGGCGACACTTCGGACCTGAAAACCTTGCTCAGAAAGGTAACGCTCCAATAGAGCACGTAAACGAGCATCGTCATCAACCACTAAAATTTTATGATTTTCTTGCATTGAAACATCCTTTCAGAAGCATCTATTGTCGAAAATGTATCACTGTTTTTCCTAACGTGCTCAAGCAAATTGTTACTCTTTTTATCTTAAGCGCTTTATTCTCTCTCTAGCAGGTATTTTCAGCACCTACTATTGGCCATAATTCCATTCCAGTTCACGTTTGGCCTCAAGCAACTCTTGTTGTGCTTCTGCCAATTTGTGACGTTTTTTCTCGATTTTGTCTGCTTTCCCTGAACGCTGCGCTTCCGCTAGTTCTTGCTCACGCACCTCAACGTCTCGCGCCTTTTCGTCCACTTCCGCTTGCAGTTCTTGACGCAGTTCACCTTCCGAACATTCATTCTGGATAGCGGTAAGTGCCTGTTCTAAGCCTTTAATTCGATGTTCATTACCTTGTGCTTTCGCATACTCAAGCTGCTGTTCTACCGCTAACTCTTTGGCGTCACAGCCTTTCACTTCATCTTGAGCAAAAACTGAGAGTGAGAATCCTATTGTTAGTGCAGCACCACACATGACTGCTTTGTTCATTTTACTTCTCCGATAAAGGCACCATGCCTTTGTATCCAATAAGCTGACGTTGAGACTCAAGTCACTTCCAGTGAACTTCAAGAGACTTGAATCGGTGATAAAGCCTCAGTCTTCCAAGGCTGGTTTGTTGTATTCAATCGAGTTAATGAACCACTCTTTTTCACCTTCTGGGGTTCGCACCGTGAACTCTTCATCCACTTGTTTTTTCAACATCGCTCGCGCCATAGGTGAATCGATAGAGATGTAGTCTTTCGCATCTCCATAAATCTCTTCAGGCCCAACTATGCGGAACTTCTTCACCTCTCCTGCCTCATTTTCTATTTCAACCCAAGCACCAAAAAAGACTTTGCCTTCTTGCTGTGGAGAATAGTCAACGATCGTGACTTCAGGCAGAAACTTGCGAAGAAATCGAACACGACGATCGATCTGACGAAGCAGACGTTTGTTGAAGGTGTAATCCGCATTTTCTGAGCGATCGCCCAGGCTCGCCGCCCAGGTGACGATTTTGGTGATTTCAGGACGCTTTTCATTCCAAAGGTAATCATGCTCTTGTTTGAGTTTGTTATAACCTTCACGGGTAATCAGCTTAGTTTTCAAGTTAACTCCTATCTCAACTAAAAAATGCCGCTCTTGAGCAGCATTAAGGAGATGATATACCCAAAGCACTGGCTTCGTTCGGGCTTTGGGTATCAAGATAATAAGGCGGCCAGAGTGCTACTTTTCGTAATCTGGTTTTTGCGTCACGATGTAATTCGTATCACTCGAAACAACCGCGCCATGTTTTAGGAAGTTTTTACCTAAAATCATGCTGTAATGGAAGCGACCTCGGTCTTGCAAATTGACTCGGATCTTCTTCTCGAACTCGCCAAGTTTAACGTGCATTTCTACTACCGGCCGTTCGTTGGCCTTTTCTCCTTTTTTGGCCGTTATACGCATGACATCCACCACCTCACGGGTAAACGCCTTGGTCATGCCTAGATCGTTTTCATAAGTAAAGCTCACCATATCTTTACCGTCTTTTTGAAAGCGCTTGATGTCCTTGGCATTAATCGAGCTCACGTCAGCACCAGTGTCCAATTTAACAGGGAAAGACATCCCTTCCACTTCAGCCACTTCGATATGACCGGCTTTGAAAAGCGGTCTTGCATCTAGTAAATGGTCGGCGCGAGTGTTCAGCAGCACACCGCCTTTGGCGATGTCATGACCAAAAACGAAAAATGGTTGCGTCTCGTCTTCATCTAGCACATCGAGTGCAAATTCCATTGATGTCTCTTTGCTACCGAAAAGGAAATCGCCATCAACAACGGGACGCACAGTGCTACCCACTTTGAGCTTTTTCACCACAGGCTTGGTAATTTTTTCTTCTTTACCCTCATCGTTCATTAAATAAAACGTGACGGATTCATCCTTACCTTTTTCTGTTACTTCAAAGCCATTTACACGCAGTAATGGCGTTTTCACCGTAAACGTGGGGTAAGCAGGAACGGTATAACCATCAATGGTGACTTGTTCTTCCGGCGAAATCACGAGGGGCTTTGACTTGAGTGCGCTCTTGAACGTTTTTTCAACACCGCCCAATAGGTTTTCTCTGTCGGTATCAATCACAAAGTGTTGGCTCGCGACATCCTGACCCAAGCGAATTTGTGAACTGAACTTACTGCGGTCACGCAAATAGACTAACCAACGTTGAGTTTCGTTTTCGTCGATTTTCACTGGTAAGTAGACCAACGGACGCTCGCTCTTAGTGGTTTTCAGCATGCGTACCAAAGGTAACGTCATTGGATGGCGCTTGCCGTTTTCACCTTCTAGCGTGAAAGAAACTGCATTGTTCTTTTTATCAACCTTGATATCCAGTGCGTGAACGTTGGTGTAGCGGCTGGTGGTTGATATGCTGATCTTGTATGGCACGCCCTCAACTTCAACCGTCTCTTTTTTGCCGATCATTTTTGCGCTTGGTTGCTCTTGAAGATAGTCGTAGCCAGCAAATACCCACGCATTGTTATCGAGATAGGTTTTACCAATCAAGATAGGAGAAGAGAATTGCGTGCGCTTGGTCAGGTTCACTTCTGTATCAACGGTGTGGCCTGCAATCGTCATCGGCATTTTTATCGTCGGGCGTAAAATAGGCTTTTTGCTTGTTCGACTACGAATGGCGCTCACTCGCTCCAGATCATCGGTAATCTGTATTTCTTTTCCTGTGTAAGGATGAGGAACCGTAAAGCTCACCTTCACTTGATATGGTTTAAAAGTATCGGCATCCCACTTCGCCTTCGTCCCACCTAAATCATCGACAATCGCCCACAACAACTCGTTGTCTTTCAAGTTCTGGTAGTCAGGATGAGAGCTACTGACATGGATGTTCTCTGCATGCATAGACGTGGTGTCAGCACCAGTATCAATCTTGCCAATAAATGGTACCGCTTTTAGCTCTGGAATATCACTGTAGTAAACGCTCTCCACTCGTCCAAGCACCAACTTGTCATCAAGCTGATATACAGGGTCTTGTGTGGTTGCTGATATGGATTGTGCCCAACTAAGCGGGGCGACAAGTAAGGCACTCGTAAGCGCTAACGCCAAAGACATTTTTTTCATCATGATTATCCGTATAAGCCGAGGTACATTTAGTTATATCAATAACCGTGGATATAGGTTAGTCGATAGTTGCGGATATAAGTTCTCAATTTAATTACAGTTTTGACACAAATCTGACTGATGTCCACCAGCGCCCGGTAAATTTTTGTCTCGTTAATTTAAAACATTGCAAATTCTTCGAACGACCCCAATGTTCTATACAACCCAAACCGAATTGAAAGAGAAAACACGGATGAGCCAAGCTATCTGTCGTATGATTGCTCAAGAACTGAATGTTCGCCCAGAGCAAGTCAACGCCGCTGTCACCCTAATTGATGACGGTAACACCGTCCCTTTTATTGCACGTTACCGCAAAGAGGTGACGGGTGGCCTTGATGATACCCAACTGCGTACTCTGGACAGCCGTCTGTCTTACCTTCGTGAAATGGATGACCGCCGTCAAACCATTCTCAAATCGATCCAAGAGCAAGGCAAACTGACGCCTGAGCTTGAGCAAGAAATTATTCAAGCCGATAGCAAGACTCGTCTTGAAGACCTTTACTTACCTTACAAACCTAAACGCCGCACTAAAGGCCAAATCGCCATTGAAGCCGGCCTAGAACCGCTAGCTGACATGCTGTGGAATCATCCGCAAACCGATCCAGAACGCGAAGCAAGTAAATATCTTGATGCCGACAAAGGCATCACAGATACCAAAGCCGCCCTAGACGGTGCCCGTGCGATCATCATGGAACGCATTGCTGAAGACGCAAACTTACTGGAAAAAGTCCGTAACCACTTAAATCGTAATGCGGAACTTGTCTCACGAGTCGTTGAAGGAAAAGAGCAAGAAGGTGAGAAGTTCAAAGATTACTTCAATCACAACGAACCGCTGAGCAAAGTCCCTTCTCACCGTGCACTTGCGATGTTGCGCGGCCGCAATGAAGGCTTCCTGACTTTAGCCATGAACGCTGACCCAGAGCAGGAAGAAGGTGCTCGCCAATCTTACTGTGAAACCATCATTGCCGACCATTATGGTGTGACGTTAAGTAGCGCACCAGCAGATGCATGGCGCAAACAAGTGATCAGCTGGGCATGGCGCATCAAAGTATCGATGCACATGGAAACCGAGCTAATGGGCACAATGAAAGAACGTGCTGAAATTGAAGCGATTGAAGTATTTGCGACCAACCTAAAAGATTTGTTGATGGCGGCGCCGGCAGGCCCTCGTGCAACACTTGGTCTCGATCCTGGTCTGCGTACCGGTTCAAAAATCGCGGTTGTCGATTCAACGGGTAAAGTTCTGGCTACAGAAACCATCTACCCTCACCCTCCGCAAAAACAATACGACAAATCAGCGCAAATCGTTGACCAGTTAGTGCGTAAGTACAACGTGGATTTAATTGCGATTGGTAACGGCACGGCTTCTCGTGAAACCGATAGCTTTGTCGCAGACGTAATCAAACGCGGCAACCTAAAAGTTCAGAAAATCATCGTCAGCGAAGCAGGCGCATCGGTGTACTCGGCCTCTGAACTCGCAGCGAAAGAGTTCCCGAATATGGACGTATCACTGCGTGGTGCAGTGTCGATTGCGCGTCGTTTGCAAGATCCATTGGCTGAGCTCGTGAAAATCGATCCGAAATCGATCGGTGTGGGTCAATACCAGCACGATGTAAGCCAATCTATGTTGGCAAAACGCCTAGATGCGATTGTGGAAGACTGTGTAAACGCGGTTGGCGTTGATGTGAACACGGCTTCTGCCGCACTATTAACGCGCGTAGCAGGCTTATCAAGCACCATCGCGCAGAACATTGTCGACTTCCGCGACGAAAATGGCCGCTTCGAAGCACGTACGACGTTGAAGAAAGTACCTCGCTTGGGTCCTAAAGCGTTCGAACAGTGTGCGGGCTTCCTACGTATTATGGACGGCAAGAACCCACTTGATGCTTCAGCAGTCCACCCGGAAGCATACCCAGTAGTCAAAGCAATTGCTGAGAAAAACCGCAAAGACATCAAGGCACTGATTGGTGACTCAGCATTCCTCAAAGGCTTACACGCTGTGGACTATACCGATGAACACTTTGGTGTCCCAACGGTTACCGATATCATCAAAGAGCTGGATAAACCGGGTCGTGACCCACGTCCTGAATTCAAGACCGCTACGTTTGCAGAAGGCGTAAACTCAGTTTCTGATCTAGAACCGGGCATGATCCTAGAAGGCGTGGTCTCGAACGTAGCCAACTTTGGTGCCTTCGTCGATATCGGTGTTCACCAAGATGGTCTGGTCCACATTTCTGCGCTGACTGACCGCTATGTTTCTGATCCACGTGAAGTCGTGAAAGCAGGTGACATCGTCAAAGTAAAAGTGATGGAAGTGGACGTACAGCGTAAGCGTATTGGTCTATCGATGCGTATGAAAGACGAACCGGGTCAAGATAACCGAAGCCAACGCTCTTCAGCCGCACCGCGTCGTAATGACCAAGCACAACGTCGTCAGCCTCGCCGCGATGAGTCTTCATCGAACAGTGCAATGGGCGGTGCTTTTGCGGCAGCGTTTGCTAAAGCGAAAAAGTAATCTCGCCTAGGCTCACCGCTAACGAGCTTTCATAGCTAAAAAGAAAACGCTCCAATCAGTTCAATCTGCTTGGAGCGTTTTTGTTTGAGTAGGATATTGAGTCGTCATAATACTGCTATCACTTCTGACGGGGTATGGGGAGCGACTGCATGACCATAATGAAACTTGATCACCTTCCTGCGCTTTTCCATTAATCCTTCATTGATCGCAGCATCCAAAATGCGCTTTGGTAAGCGAAAACGAATTGCGTAGCCCTTACCTTGGTCTTCACTGTACGACTTGAGCGCAAGCAAACTAAAAAGCCGTTCTAGTGTATCTTCCGGCTCTTCTTGATAACGCGTGTCGACTTCTGTTTCCATGTCATAATCAGGATGCTCTGAAGGATCCCAAGAAGACTGACGTCGGCGCTTGTCATCGCCTTTTACTTTTCGCTCTGCATTGGTTTTGGCCAATGCGACCGTTGGCGTCACAGGCTCTCGGACTTTATTGTCGCGAGCTGCTTGTTCCGTCTGCACATTCACGGATGGGGCGATAAGTGGCACACTTACGTTGGTCGGTGACACAATCATTGCGAACCCTCCTCAGAGTCGCCCAACTCGTCAATATGGCTTAGCTTTATTGGCTAATAAAACCTCACCAACCTTTATATCGACCACTTTTTAAACAGCTTGAGCTTTTTCCGCTCGTATTTGATTAATCGTGAGCAAACTCTCGAATCTGGGCACAGAACTCGTCATGTTCGGTCATAAAGGGCGCATGAGAGGACTGATTGAAAACAAACTGCTGAGTATGAGGTAACTGTTCACTTAAATCATTCGCCACTTTAATCGGCACCAATCCATCCAAACGACCATAAAGACGCAGCATTGGTACAGAAAGAGACGTCAATGCATCGCGCAGATCCACATCAGCAAGGATGTTTAGCCCAACCAACAGCGACTCAGGGTTTGGCTGAGGGCGCGACAGTACCGCTTGCTTGAGTTGTTTCACATCTTTGCGTGCAGATGGACTGCCCATCGCTTGCAACGCCATAAAGCGCTCAATGGTCAGTGAAAAATCTTCTAGCAACTGAGAGGTGAACGCGCTCAGTACACTCGGTTGAATGCCGCGCCACGGTTTTTCTGCGGCAAATTTTGGTGAGCTGGCAACCGTGATCAACTTAGTCACACGCTCGGGCATGTTTAATGCGACATGCGTCGCCACTAAGCCTCCGAG
The DNA here is from genome assembly GCF_024181795.1 of Vibrio sp. Y10_XG_PY6. Classification (NCBI taxonomy): domain Bacteria; kingdom Pseudomonadati; phylum Pseudomonadota; class Gammaproteobacteria; order Vibrionales; family Vibrionaceae; genus Vibrio; species Vibrio sp. Y10_XG_PY6. The sequence continues at coordinate 119,417 of NZ_JAMZAQ010000003.1, read as the reverse complement.
GGACCAGCCAAGCCAAATCGCTTTCTTTGGCGCACTTTGCACCACCAAGTTAGCAATATGGTCTAAATCTTCACCATGATGCTCGGCACTGTGTCCATAACCCGGAAGGTCAACAACATGAACACGGAAATCAGTTTGAAGTGATTCGACGGTTTGCTGCCAAACCGCGCCATTCATACCCCAACCATGTAGCAACACCAGATCAGGTCCTTCACCAAACGACTGCCAATGTAATTTCGTGCTCATGCTCTCAATCTCTCCCACTAATTTTATTCCCTACGCCATCAGCCAAGCGTTAGGCTGAGTAAAATATCACCATGAATAAGCGCTATGTTATCTCATCACTGGCAAAACATCATGCATCGCGTGTTGAGCAGTCAATGCGGTCTGTGTCGGTTCCCTATTCAAACACCAAACCACACGCATGCTCTGCGTTGGTGTGAGCACTGTTTACAGCACCTAACTCCAATCAAGCGATGCCAACGTTGCGGTTTAACGTTACAGAAAGAGGAGATGAGTACGGATAGTATTTGTGGTGAATGCCTTTCAGAACCACCGCCATGGCAAAGGCTATATACGTTAGGCGATTACGACTTTCCCCTTTCACGGGAAGTACAACGCTTTAAAGATCACGGAGAGTCTTGGCATGTAAAAGCACTAACCCAGCAACTGGCGCAGCACATTACAACACCAGCTCCAATCATTACCAGTGTACCATTGCACTGGCAGCGCTACCTACGCCGGGGATTTAATCAAAGTGATGTTTTAGCCCGACACCTCGCCCAGCAATTGCAAACCAATTTCGACGCGAAGGTCTTTCGCCGGGTCAGACTCGCCCAATCACAGCGCGGCAATACTAAAGCGAGCCGTGAACAAAACCTAAAAGGCGCATTTGTTCTCAATAAGCGACCGCCATCTTCCCACGTTGCCATCGTCGATGATGTGGTCACCACAGGCAGTACCGTCCGACAATTATGTCATTTACTACTTGAAGTTGGTGTAGAAAGCATCGATATTTACTGCATCTGCAGAACACCTGCTCCTCGTTCTCTCTAGATCGCTTCGCCATGCCTTAGCATCAAAAAGACTAGACCCATACGTCAACAAGAGTAGAATAGCAGCAGTAACCTACAAATTTACTCGGGTATTCGTCGTGTCAAATATTACTATTACAGAAACTGCGCAAACGCATTTCGCTAACCTTTTAGGTCAACAGCCTGAAGGGACTAACATTCGTATTTTCGTTGTGAACCCAGGTACACAAAACGCTGAGTGTGGCGTGTCTTACTGCCCACCAGAAGCAGTAGAAGCGACCGACACTGAAATCCCTTACAGCGGTTTTTCAGCTTACGTGGATGAGCTAAGTCTGCCATTCCTTGAAGACGCTGAAATCGATTTTGTTACCGATAAAATGGGCTCTCAGCTAACGCTAAAAGCTCCGAACGCTAAAATGCGTAAAGTTGCGGACGACGCGCCACTGGTTGAGCGCGTTGAATACGTTATCCAAACTCAAGTCAACCCACAGCTTGCTGGCCACGGTGGTCACGTAAACTTGGTTGAGATCACTGAAGACGGCATTGCTATTGTTGCATTTGGTGGCGGCTGTAATGGCTGTTCTATGGTTGACGTAACACTAAAAGAAGGCATCGAGAAAGAACTGCTAAACCAATTCGTTGGTGAACTAACCGCAGTTCGTGATGCTACAGAACATGACCGTGGTGATCACTCTTACTACTAAGAGTAAATACGGTCAGAAAATGGGAGGCTTCGGTCTCCCATTTTTGTATCGATACTGAGGTAACCTTGAGATGCTTAGTTCTGCCCGTAAAATCCGCTAGAAACTCAGGCGGAGTTCTCATATATTAAGAATCTTACGCATCTCGTAAACGCCAACGACACCAAGGAGCCAGCGCCATGTCGAAACGGACCCCACCAGAGATACTCTCATGCCAAACGGTCGCAAAATCCAAACTGTTTGCCGTGGAAGCGCTCGACCTTCGTTTTTCCAATGGTGAACACCGTACTTATGAACGCATGAAGCCAAGTGGGCGCGATGCGGTGATGGTGGTTCCTGTGACTGAGCAAGGCGATTTATTACTGGTACGTGAATACGCCGCTGGGACTGAACGCTACGAGTTGGGCTTCCCGAAGGGGTTGATTGACCCAGGTGAAACCCCACACCAAGCTGCGGATCGAGAGTTAAAAGAAGAAATCGGCTTTGGCTGCAATCAGCTGACTCCGTTGAAACAAGTTATCCTCGCGCCGTCTTACTTTTCGAGCAAAATGACTCTATTTTTAGGACAGGCGCTTTATCCAGAGAAGCAAGAAGGCGATGAGCCTGAGCCACTGGAAATTGTGCGTTGGCCACTTGCGCAAGCCGAAGAGTTATTAACTCACATGGATTTCTGTGAAGCACGAAGCATCACCGCGCTAATGTTGGCACTGAAACACTTACCAAACACCACTCACAAACATAACCAATAACGGTCATGAGAACCGAATAATACTGTGAGTAAGGACTATCACTTATGCCAATGACAAAAGATCTATCTCACCTGCTTCCTCAAGTCATCGAAATTGCCCGTAGTGCCGGGCAAATGATCCTCGAAATATATGAAAAAAAACAGTACGAGGCCTACACAAAAAGTGACGAGACTCCGGTAACGAGCGCAGATATCGCGGCTCACAAGCTCATCACAGAACGCTTGAGTGAACTCACACCCGACATTCCCGTATTGTCAGAAGAAGACGCAGACATCAGCCTCGAGCAACGAGCTCAGTGGGAACGGTATTGGTTAGTCGACCCTCTCGATGGTACTCAAGAATTCATCGCTCGCAGCGGCGACTTTGCGACTATTATTGCACTGGTCGACAACAACAAACCAACCATGGGGGTCGTTTATGGCCCTGTCTCTGGCGTGACTTATTACGCTTATAGTGGCAAAGGTGCTTGGAAAATTCCCGATATGTCGGACAGCGTAAAAATCCATACGCACAAACACGAGCAGCCAGGGCAAAGCATCGCGATTGCCATTAGCCGCCGTCAAGATATCAATCGCATCACTAGCCGCATGAGCAGTGCTTGGAATTACGATTTAATTCCGCTCGGCTCTGCGGCATTAAAAGCGTGTCTTGTTGCAGAAGGCGCTGTGGATTGCTATCTCAGACTAGGCCCAACAGGTGAGTGGGACACCGCCGCAACACAGTGCATTGTTGAAGAAGCGGGCGGACGCATTCTCAGCACGCAATTGGAGCCGCTGTCATATAACGAGCGTGAAACGCTAGAAAACCCAAACTTTATTGTGCTTGGTGACGCGGATTTACCTTGGAATGAGATTTTACAACGCAAAGATTAAGCGCTCTATCCGTAAATTTTAGCGCCTAAATGCTAGCAATTGAAAGGCCACGAATATGTTCGTGGCCTTTCTTTTTGACCTGTTTGTACAGCGTTAGGAGCATTTGGCCTACTATGTTCCAATCGCTTAAAGTGCTGAACACAAGAAAACAGATCCCTTAAAAATCAGAACCTTAGAATTGCATTCTATTATCACCACGATCTTTGTACAGCGAATAGAGGGTTTCGCCTACTATGATCCAAAAGCAAAAAGAGCTGCACAATCGCAGCTCTTTTAGAATTTTGTTTTTTGTCACGATAGGTTAGAAGCGACCTTGGTAATTAAACTCGTATTGACCTTGAGGGTTCGGCTTGCCCAACCATTTCAATTGCTCACTCATGCTGGATGGGAACTCAGCTCCTGGCTTAAACCAGGCTTTGGTTGAGTATCGCTGATTAGGCATCAGCTCTGCCGAGAACGCCGCTGAGACTTGTTTACTGCTTTGCTCACCAGTCGCTGTCAACACACTGTCCTGACAGTTTAGATCGGCAATCACAGGACCGAGTTCAAGGCTACCAACAGGGCTTTGAATACCAATGGCATTCCATACCAAAGTGCCTTCACCATTCTTACACCAAGGCGCGGCATAAGTCGCATGACGAATATTTAACTCAAGTTGCCCATCAACGCCGACGGGCACAGGGAGACGTGCTTGCTCCACAACTTTTACTGCCGGGATCGAGGCAACTAAGTTTTTGGCATAAGGGCCATCACTCAAGCTATAGCCAACAAAACCGCGACCACGAACGTCCATTTCACTACCACGACCAAAGCGTACGGCAAACTCAGCTTTACCAGTTAGTAAACTCGACCATTGGAAATCCCAATTAACTTCTCCAAGGTTCTGGCGCTGCCAACGAACACTAGAAGCTTGACCTTGCCATACAGAGCCATTGGCACCCTGAATGTCTAGTCCTCTCACGGTTGGTGCTTGCTGTAACACCCAAGAAACGGGTAATCCCATTAAAAGACTGACTGAAAAAAAGACGATAAAGATAACAACGTAAAGTACTGCTCGCTTCACCTTAACCTCGCTTAAACTGAAGGCGGTTCACATCAATCATGCCCGCTTGATCCGTTCGGTCGATATCTAAAAATTCGACTTCAATACCCTGTTGCTCTTTCAAGTAACGTAACCAATCCACCAGCTGATTAAACGCGAGTGGTTTGATCCACACCTGAACACTCTCATTGCGAGGTTGTACTCGAATCAACTCAACTTTATAACGACGGGCTGAAGAAGAAACCAGTTGATTCAACGGTTGGCTAGAGTAGCTCACACCGCTGCTTTTGCGCAGTGCAGTAATGCCATCCGCTTTATCTTGTACCCAAGCCAGCAACTGTTTTTCACTTTGAATGCGTGATTGAGCTAGCTCCGCCCGTTGGCTCATTGGCTGTAGCAATCCCCAATAGATAATACCGATAACGGCAATAGCGCCACATCCCATGACCAAACGCTGCTCACGCTGTGAGATGCTGCTCCACCAAGCCTGAGCTTGAGAAATTAAGTTTTTCATCATCACCTCACAAACGCTTCAAAACAAAGCTGCCAACCACAACGTTATCGCTACGGTTCAGCTGTCCTTGCTCAACATTAAACTTCTCTGCCAATTTCACACGAGCCTGCTCAAAAGGTTGGAAGTCTGAACTGCGAGCTTGAATTCGCACTTCGCCACGTTGACCATCATATTTAAAGCTGGTGATTTCCAAATCGCTGACCTGACCAAGTGTCGCGGGCAGTGCCGCCAACCAAGACAACATCGCCTGCTGACCGCCACCACCAGATAAGCGGCGCTCTTCATCATCCATTTGTCGTTTGAGATAACTAACGGTAGGAATTCGTCGTTTATTCGGAAACACCTGGCGGAAAATGCGCTCACTCTCCTCACGATACGCTTGTGCTTGTGCTTCGTACTTGTGGACGACGAGCAACTGCTGCGCAACCATAACAACGATAAGCACGCCCGCAGCAATGGTGGCTTTTTGCCAGAGCTTCCAGTATTTCCCCCAAGAGGATTTAGGCTTGAAGATCCCGGTCAGCAAATTGACTTTGCTTTCTGTAACCCCCTTCGCCAGTAACCCCATGGTCATTTCTTCTGGCTGCGGCTCCCATACTTCAGGTAACGCAGATTCAGGGACTGAGCTATAGCAATCGAGCTTCCAACCTTCATGATTTTGTAGATAAGAAGAGAGGTAAAGGTCTAACCAAGAAGCATCGACAACCGCACCCTCTGTCGCTGAGTGACGAATCAACCATTGATCACCAAGCATCGCGGCACTGCTATGCTCTCCCTGAACAGGTAACGCAAGCACATCTGGCAAGATGCGTTTGATGGTGATGCCTTGGCTTGAAAAACGCTGCAATACGGTCTGAATCCAAGCGCGTTCAACAGCGCACACTTGCGCTTTATCCGCTTGTTTACCTAACACGGTAAAGTGAAGGCCATCAACGTCCTGCGCGACTTCATCTTCCACGAGGTACGGTAACATCGCGTCGAACTGACGTGTTGCGCCAGGCGGTATATCCACTTGCGTCAAGACCACATCATTACTCGCCAATAGCGCCACAACTTGGCGCTGACCTGCATAAGAGATCAACTCATCTAAATGTTCCCATCCGGCGATTTCACCGCTGGCAATCACTTCCTGTTGATCTGTCGACCACACCACCCAAGGAATGGTACTTTGTTGTTCGCTACTCAGCCGAACGGTCAGAAACTCGCTCACTGATCCCTCCAAAACGACGGCGAACTACGGTCACCGTCTCTCTATTTGTACTTTGCAAAAGGCTTCGGATACGTACACGTGATTCATCCACCAACACTTGTGCATCCAATTCAAAAAAGGCGCTATCCACACCCAAATAGCCTTTGGCGTTTTTCTTTACATCTTCACTTAAGCCAGCCATTTCTGACTCTGCTAAAAATTCATCAATGCTATCCCACCCATCAAATGGGCGTTTTTCAATTAGCTGAATCGCATCACTACTGCTTAAGTTTGGTGAGAACATTGCCACCAAAATCGGAGCTTGCTCGACTTCAATCGTATTTACGTTTAAACGCCAATCATCACTAGGCAATGCGCAGATTAGCGGTTCCAATTTTTGGAAAATATCACCACTCACCTGATAAACCGCTCGCAACTCGGTGGCATCTGCCATCCAGCCATTTGACGCTAAATACGCGGGTTTCATCGCTTCATATGTGCTGTCTTCGACCCCGGTTGTGGAGCGAACGGTGTCATCAGCATCAATGTATTCCCAGGTAGAGTCTGCAATGATTTCTGCCTGATACGATTCAACATCCGATTCTTCCAATAAACGCTGCAGCACATTGACTAAATAAGGTCTTGCGATTTGCTGTCCCGTCGGTTGTACACGGCTCAATACATTGAGGTTAAAGCACGCTTGTTTGTCTCTAATTCGTCCCGCCGCTTGACCATAATCTAGCGGATAGACTTGTTCTTTTATTGCCCACGGCTGACTCATATTGATCGTATCGGTGTCTTTGTAGCTTTGCTCGATACCGACTTTTGCCAACGCCTCTACCCCAAGGCTATACCAATACGCTTGCTGGTAGTTAACTTGATTGGCGCCCCGCTGAAACTGCAAAAACAAACGCTCCGACATACTGGCGGCAACTGTCGCCATAATCGCCAGTAACATCAGCACAATAATCAAAGCGACACCGCGCTGACGATTAACCATTATTGCTGCCTCCTGAACTTCCTTCTTTCTGACTCAATGTGCCATCAGGAGTCAGATAGGTGCGGGCAATCTCTCCATAATCTTTTAGAGTAAGGATTACAGAAACCGCTTTCGGTAGCGATTTTTCATCATCCCACTCTTTTTTCCATTGTTTACCATCGTAAAAACGCATATCAAACGATTCGACCTGCGTCAGCAATGGGGTAACGATGCCTTGTTGACCCACTGGCGTGTCAGGGTAGCGCCACCATACTCGTTGTAATGTTTCTTCTTTTAAACGATAGCCAACCTTGGTGACCTCCCCTCGGGGAAACTGCTGTTGAGGGTTGTGCCATCCTAAGCGAGCAAACATTAGCCCTTTAGTGTCGGAGTCGAGCAAGTAATCTGACCAAAAAATCAGTTGGCTCGCGGGCTCTTCACCATTTGTCCGCGTTTGGCGCATCGCCATTTGACGAAAGTCATTATCCATCATCACCATGGCGCGCTGAATTTCATTTAAGCGCTGAGTTCGCTCTTGTGATAGTGCATTGCTGCGCTGCACTTGCGATACCACTTGATACGCGGCGACACTTAAACTGGCAAAGATGGCAATCGAGACCAACACTTCAATAAGTGTAAAACCTTTTGCCAGTTGGCGCTTACTTGCGCGTGGATTCTTATTGCGCCACATAACTTCGTACCGTCACGACTGGGCTCGCGTTTTTCTCGAGCGCGACACTCACATCAAATGCTTTCAGCAATGGCTGCGTGGTGGCAACAGGCGTGATTTTCCAGTACCAAGTGCGCCCAGCCAGCTCTTCTGTGCCGTTCTTTACTTTAAGTTCACTGGTACTCAACATCACGTTGGCCATCTGATTATCCACAACCATGGCTGCAAACATTTTTTCTTCTAAATAACTGATCGTATTAATATGCTGGCTCACCGAGCGAATGACGCTGATGGCAGCGGTGGCGAAAATAGCCAGTGCGACCAATACTTCCAGTAGTGTCATGCCTCTCGTCCGGCGATGACTCCAATGTGGGCGAGCTTGCTTAGAATTGCGCATTCTCATCCTCTTTCACTTCTTCGCCCGGCGCTAGTAACAAGATTTGTCCACTTTCTTTGCCGATGACTCGCCACCCGTCATTAAAGGCGTCACCATTTTGCGGAAAAAAAGACAGAGTAAATGGCGTAACTTCTGCACTGGAGAAGATAAACACTTGCGGTGGCTTAACTTTCTTTTCGTCGTCTTCTTCTTCAGCAAACATGTCTTCATCAAAAAGAGAGCCCGGTTTGAATAGGCGATCATCATTATCCCAAGCACCGCCACCTAGCTCGAGCCATAGCGTAATGTCATCTTCCAACTTGGTTTTGCTCGGAATCTGCTTTAACTCCAGAGGCTGCCAACCTTCCGCGGTCAAACTCAGTAGAGCGTACGTTGATTTAGCGTCATCCACTCGAACGCCAAAGTCTTTACCGCTTAGTACGGCCTCTTCGTTAAGTAGCTGTAAACGCTGAAAAAAGCTTTGAGCATACTGTTTGGAAAGATCTTTTTGGCTGGTCGGTAATGTCGTGATCACGGCCACTGCCGTGAGGGATAGCAAAACCAGCACCAATAGAATTTCTATCAATGTAAAACCGTTGTGTTTTCGCATTTGCTTCATTAGTGCTGGCTTAGGCTCTATTTATTGGAAATCTTGCATGTTCCAGTTGCCAATATCTGCAGCTGGACCTTCTCCACCCTCTTGGCCATCTGCGCCTAGAGTGAAGATGTCAATCGTACCGTTATCGCCTGGGCTTAGGTACTGGTACTGGTTACCCCAAGGATCATTAGGAAGACGTTTGATGTAACCGCCATCACGGTAGTTGCGAGGCTCTGGGTTAGAAGGCTTGCTAACTAATGCTTCCAGGCCTTGGTCTGTCGTTGGGTAAACGCTGTTATCCAACTTGTACATATCTAGGGCATTTTCCAGCGCTACGATGTCCGTAATCGCTTTTTGTTGGTCAGCCTTCTCTTTGTTACCCAATAGGTTTGGAACAACGAAACTTGCCAAAATACCAAGGATAACGACAACAACCATCACTTCTAAAAGTGTGAAACCGTGTTGTTTACTACGTTTAAATTTCATTTTTTTCTCCGAAAGTTAGATTCAAGCCATGCCGTAAGTAGACACGTCTTAATTCGAATTTATCCGCTCATCAAGTTATTCATTTCTAGCATTGGCATCAAGGTCGCCATCACAATGAACAACACTAATCCAGCCATTAAGGCAATTAATGCCGGAGTGAATACGCCTAACGCAATATTGACTGTAGATTCAAAGTTTTGATCTTGGTTATCGGCAGCACGCGTCAACATGCTCTCCAATTCACCACTTTGCTCACCACTGGCGATCATGTGTAGCATCATTGGTGGAAACAGACGAGTTTGATCTAACGCCTTACGCAGGCTGGCACCTTCTCGAACGTTATCTGCAGCAAGTAACACTTGCTGCTTCACATAGCGATTAGACATAACATCCACCGCGACACGCATGCCTTCTAGAATTGGAATCGCACTGGAAGTACAAATCGAAAGTGTTCGTGCGAATCGTGCGGTATTCAAACCTCGAGAGATTTTGCCCAATAGCGGTAGACTCAAGATTTTTCTATCCCAAGCTAAGCGAAAGTCTGGTTTTTGCAACGCCAGTTTGAGCCCATAGAAAAACACCACCAGCACGACGAAGATGATAAGCCCCCAATCTTGCACAAACTCACTGGCTGCCAGTAAGAACTGTGTTGACTGAGGTAATTCTTGTCCCATCTGAATGATTGGCTCAATGATTTTGGGTACCACTGTCGCTAATAAGAAAGAAACAATAACAACCGCAAACACCACTAAAACCACCGGGTAAATCATGGCTTGAAGCAGTTTGGAACGCATCTTCTGACGGTTTTCGACGTAGTCCGCCAAACGCTCTAATACCGTATCAAGATGGCCTGACTTTTCACCCGCCGCAACCATGGAGCGATAGAGCTCATCAAACACGTGAGGGTAATCAGCAAAACTGTCGGCGAGCGGATAACCCTCGGTTACTTTCGAGCGAACCGCAGCCAGCATAGAACGAATTCTCGGCTTTTCAGCCTGCTCAGAGACCGCGCGCAAACATTCTTCCAGAGGCATACCTGATTGGACTAACGTGGACAATTGACGTGTGATTAGTGCCAGCTCAGATGTTGAGATGCCGCGCTTAAAGCTGACTGAGCCTGAAGACTTAGCCGATTTAGCTTTCGTCTCAACCACTTCAATCGGGATCATCCCTTGCTCTTTGAGTCGCTGGCGCACTTGTCGGGCGTTGTCCCCTTCTATCGTGCCTTTTTTATGCTTGCCTTTTGCATCTAGCGCTTTGTACTCAAATGCCGCCATTAGGTTTCCTTCGTCACTCGCATCACTTCTTCAAGTGACGTAATACCACGACGTACTTTGCTTAGACCATCACTGCGAATACTTGGCGTATGGGCGCGAACGGCTCTCTCAATTTCTTGCTCACCAGACTCTCGGTGAATCAATTCTTGCACTTGCTCATCGACCATAATGAGCTCGTGGATACCTGTTCGACCTCGGTAGCCTTTTTGGTTACACGCTTCGCAGCCCTTAGCACGGTGTAGCTCTAGTGGTTCATGTGCTTCCATACCAAACAGTTTCTTCTGTTCAGCATCGGCTTCATACGGTTCTTTACAACTTGGGCAAAGCGTACGAACCAAGCGCTGTGCTAACACACCCAATAACGATGAAGAAATAAGGAATGGTTCAATGCCCATATCGCGTAGACGCGTGATCGCACCAACAGCGGTGTTGGTGTGAAGGGTCGACATTACTAAGTGACCCGTTAAGGACGCTTGCACTGCAATTTGTGCGGTTTCTAAGTCACGGATCTCACCGACCATCACCACGTCAGGGTCCTGACGCAGAATAGCACGCAAGCCACGCGCAAAAGTCATGTCGACCTTCGGGTTCACCTGAGTCTGACCGATGCCATCAATGTCAAATTCGATCGGGTCTTCAACCGTTAAGATATTGCGTTCGTTACTGTTGATCTCTTGCAAGCCAGCGTACAAAGTCGTCGACTTACCAGAACCCGTCGGGCCGGTGACCAAGATGATACCGTGAGGACGCTGAATAAGATGACGGAAATTGTCGTGCACGGAAGGCGTCATACCTAAGCTATGCAAATCGAGGCGCGTCGCGTTTTTATCCAACAGACGCATAACTACTCGCTCACCATGTGACGACGGCATTGTAGAAACACGCACATCAACCGCACGACCACCAATACGCAGTGAGATACGACCATCTTGAGGTACACGCTTTTCTGCAATATCCAGCTTCGCCATGACCTTCACTCGCGACACTAACAGTGGTGCAAGCTTACGACTTGGAGTGAGCACTTCACGCAATACGCCATCGACACGGAAACGAATCGAAAGGGTTTTCTCGAAAGTTTCGATGTGAATATCCGACGCCCCTTCTTTGATCGCTTCACCCAACATCGCATTGATCAACTTAATGATTGGTGCATCGTCTTCTGACTCTAGTAAGTCTTCATCATGCGGCAGCTCTTCAGCCAATGAGAAAAAGTCGTCGCTATCGGCACCGATGTCTTCCATCAATTGACGCGCTTCAGACGAGTCACGCTGATAAGCTTCGGTTAACTTTTTATCGAAGGCTTCTTTATCGATAGGTTGCGGCACGAAGCTTTTCTTCAGCACACGACGGACTTCGACCAGAGCCGCTGGGTTGAGCGGCTCGACATAGTAAAGAATGGGCGGACGCTCAGGATGCTCTGTCTCCAGCACCAGTTTAAAGCGATTGGCAAAACTGAATGGCAGACGACGCATACTTGGCGCTGTGTCTAACATATCAACCATTAGTTGTTTTCCATTTGATCAATAAACGCTTGGATCTCGGTTGGGTGCTGACGCTCCTGGCCAAAGGCTGGCATGACTGGGATCTTCTCGTCAGCCATCAACTTCAATCCTTGATCCGCTTTGTAGAGTTGCTCTGCGCGAATAAAGTTGTATTTGCGCTGTGTAATGCCGTCTGCGGTCATACCATCACGAATAATCGTCGGCTTGATGAACACCATCAAGTTACGCTTTTCTGTTTGCGTGCTGGTTGATTTGAACAAATGACCAAGCACTGGGATGTCACCCAGTAGCGGTACTTTTGACTCACTTTCGAGTGCACGTTCATCAACCAAGCCACCAAGAACCAGCATCTGACCATCTTGGATCATAACTGAGGTATTTAGCTGGCGCTTAGCAAATCGAACGTCAACCGCACCGTTTGCACCCAACACATTGGACACTTCTTGCTCGATATTTAACTGAACAGAGTCACCTTCGTTAATTTGTGGCACAACCTTAAGCTTGATGCCCACTTCTTTACGATCAACCGTTTGGAATGGATTGTCGTTGTTTGAGCCAGCCGTAGAGCCTGTGATAACAGGCACTTCTTCACCAACAATAAATGATGCTTCACCATTATCCATTACAGTGATACTTGGAGAAGATAGAATGTTTGAGTTGGAGTCGGTCGCTACCGCACTGACTAAGGCAGTCCAGTCACCCATCACGATGCTCATCGCAGCGCCGTTAACACCGCTCAGTGCCGATGCAAGAGTAGAATAGTCACCAGATTCAGTAACATCATATGGCGTTCGTTCGCCATTCGCATTTGTGTAGTATTCAGTTCGAGTTTGATCTTTTGCTTCTTCTAGACCAACCATCACCTGACCAATCGGTGCACCAGAGTTACCGTACTGAATCACCGCACCGGTTTCCAGTGAGCCCCACTGAACACCTAAGTTAATGCCGTCACCTTCTGACATTTCAACGATCAGCGCCTCAATCAAGACTTGAGCACGACGAATGTCAAGCTGAGCAATAACATCTTGTAGCGCATTCATGATATCTGGTGGAGCCGTTAATACTAAGGCGTTGGTCGCTGCGTGCGCAGCAATCACCACTTCACCACGCTGGGCACCTGACGCTTTCTGGCCGACTTGCTTTTCAGCTTGTAGGTTATCGGAGACACCTTTTAGTACATCCACCAAATCTTCAGCTTTCGCGTTCTTCAGGTAAACCACGCGGTTGTTACCTTTGGTCGCCATTTCAACGTCAAGTTGACGAATCAATCGCTTCAGACGCGCACGTACTTTAGGATCGCCAGAAATCAAAATCGCGTTGGTGCGTTCATCGGCAACAATTTTAGGCTCAAGGAACTCAGGCGTGCTCTTCTGATTGGTGCTTTTATTCAGTGCTTCAACAATACGCACCATTTCGGCAGCAGAAGCATTGCGCAGTTCCACCAGCTCAATTTCTTTATCACCCGCTTGGTCAACACGCTTAATGATTTCTGCTAAGCGATTTACGACCGCCGCACGACCTGTGATCAAGATGATGTTCGCAGGATCGTAGTGAACTACGTTACCAGCACCAGCATTATCAATCAGTTGACGAAGTAGAGGAGACAACTCACGAACCGACACATTACGCACCGCAACAACTCGAGTGATAACGCTATCGCCTTGCGCGCTGCCATCACCTAATACAGGGATTGCTGACGTTTTTGAGTCTTTCGCTTTGATAACCTTAAGTACACCGTTGTCCATTTCTACGACGGCGTAGCCGTATACTTCGAGTACGTTAAGGAAAAAGCTGTAGTATTGCTCTTCGTTAAGCACGTCATAGCTGCGGACATCGATTTTACCGCGCACTGAAGGGTCAACAATGATGGTCTTTTCGAGATTACGACCCACTATGTTGATGAATTCTTGAATATCAGTGCCTTTAAAGCTGGCACTAAATTCGTTTGCTATTGCACCTGGGACGCAGAGTAAACTTCCTGCTAGTAGCCAAGCACTTTTGCTGAACCAATGTTTCACGTATGTCTCCCTGAACTTACGCCGGTTGCCTAAGTCTTACAATTGGATATAGATATCGTACTGTTGGCCGTCGCGCTCAACAGTTAAATTTAATTCTTGCGGATCGCTCATCACTTGCATCAGTTGTACTGAAGAAGACGGGTCGCTTAAATCGATCCCGTTAAGTTGCACCGCAATATCACCAGGTTCTAGACCCACATCATTAAACAGCGCGGCATCACGACCAGGTGACACTCGATAACCAACAATGCCCCCGTCTCTTTTGACGGGTGAAATGGTGATGTATTTGAAAACGCTTTGTGGATCTTTCGCAATTTCCTCTCGGATTTGCTCTAATTTTTCTCCAACGTCAGACGTTGATTCTGCTCGTTGAGATTGGGCTCTGGCTATCTGCGGCGATTCAGATAGCTTCTTATATTCTATACCCTGCATCATTAAGGTCTCGTCTCGACCTTGGTTATCAATGATGACGCGATCCACTAATACGGCTTTTAGTGTCGCACGCGTACCTTCAATTTCTTCACCTAAACCATACGTTGCTTGCTTGCCACGGTTGGCAATGACAGCAAGGCTGGTATTCGCATCACTGCTTGCAACCGCGCCAACCAGTGTAAGGTTAAGGCGCGTCTTAGGAGCGTCTTTAACAACAGGTTGTTCTACAACTGCAGGCTTTTGTTCAGTGAATTTACCGAATAGGTTGGCATTCTGAAGGGCATTAAAATCTATCGCGTCGCCTTTATTGCTCGCAACAACGCTGCTCGTCGATGGACGCCATTGCGGCACTTCCGACGATTGAGGTATAGCTAACCATACAATTTTGCCAAGTATCCATCCGGTTATCGCAATAAACAGACAGGTGAGCAACAAGCTAAGTTTGGCTTGAATTGTATAATTATTGGACTTGATCTGAGCCAGTAGCGGTCTGCTTGATAATCCTGCACTTAGCTCTAAACGTTTCACTGAATGGATTCCTTTATTCTAACGTTCGTCATGTAAGCTATAACAATAGCTATCGACTTTAAATTGCTAAATTTGCAATAAAATTATTACTCAACAAAGAGCAGTGAACTATATCACAAGTTGTCTTTCATACCTTTTTCTTATGCAGTTTTTGCCAACTCCCTTGAAAAAAATACGCCTTGACTCCATCTGTAGGTGAATAATCCATCACTCATTGCCATATTCGGGCAGTGATTAGATAGCGTAGTGTTCTATGAGTTCCCTAAATGAAGCCGTTAGGCTAGATAAATGGCTATGGGCCGCAAGATTTTATAAAACCCGCTCTATCGCTCGTAACATGGTCGATGGTGGTAAAGTCCACTATAATGGCCAACGAAGCAAACCGAGTAAAATCGTTGAAGTGGGCGCCGAAGTAAGACTTCGTCAAGGCAACGAAGAAAAAACTGTGATCATCGAAAAAATTTCTGATCAACGCCGAGGCGCTCCCATCGCACAGACCTTGTATCGCGAAACTAATGAAAGTATAGCGAAACGTGAGGAACACGCGACTCAACGTAAGCTTAATGCCCACAACCCAAGTCCAGAACGCCGCCCAGATAAAAAGCAGCGCAGAGACATCATTAAGTTCAAACACCAATAAAAGCCGGAATTACCAACGAGGAAAGCACTCCATGGCAAATAATGTTTTAAACCGCTACCTATTCGAAGATCTTTCAGTACGTGGCGAGTTGGTACAATTGGATGAAGCGTACCAACGTGTTATCTCCAGCAAGGAATATCCGGCAGCAATAGAGAAACTGCTGGGTGAGCTACTCGTTTCAACCACTCTTTTAACTGCCACTCTTAAGTTCGAAGGCTCAATCACCATTCAGCTACAAGGCGACGGCCCTGTATCTCTTGCCGTTATCAACGGTGACCACAAGCAACGCGTTCGTGGCGTGGCTCGCTGGGAAGGCGATATTGCCGATGATGCAAGCCTCCACGATCTCATGGGCAAAGGTTACCTCGTTATCACTATCGAACCGAAAAACGGTGAGCGTTACCAAGGTGTCGTTGGATTAGAAGGTGATACTCTAGCCGACGTACTAGAAGGCTACTTCGCAAACTCAGAGCAGCTAAAAACGCGCCTATGGATCCGCACGGGCGAGCACGAAGGTAAAGCCCACGCAGCAGGCATGTTGATTCAAGTAATCCCTGATGGCACTGGTTCACCAGATGATTTCGAGCATCTAGAGCAACTGACTGACACGGTAAAAGATGAAGAGCTATTTGGTTTAGAAGCTAACGAACTACTATACCGCCTATATAACCAAGACAAAGTGCGCCTTTACGAACCGCAACCTGTCGAATTCCATTGTGGCTGTTCTCGTGATCGTAGTGGTGCCGCTATCATCACCGTTGAGAAAGCTGAAATTTATGACATTTTGGCTGAAGTAGGATCCGTTTCTTTACATTGTGATTACTGTGGCACGACCTATACGTTCGACGAAGCGGAAGTCACCGAGCTGTATGCACAAGCTTCTGCGGACAAGAAAACCCTGCATTAATTTACATAGCTTATCAAGCACGTAATTTACCCTACAAAATGCCAGCTTAATGCTGGCATTTTTGTGATCAACCCCTCGTAATGCCTCGCTTCAAGCGTAATAAAACAACTGCTTAATTTTAAACAATTAATAATGATTTTGCCCTAGCGCAAAGGATTGCGTGCACGATAAACTATTCCCACCAATATGTGACGGGTTACCTAAAACCTTATTGAAATCATGGATAAATTTTGAGCTATCTCCCTGTTTTCTCCCCGCCCCGTTGCTAGCATGGTGAGCAGATTAAAATTAAAACATTCTTACAAAATCCCTACAAAAATCCTTATAAGGAGCACCTATGACCGTTATGGAACATACTAAGGCTGCAACACTTGATCTAACCAAGCACGGACTGCATAACGTTAAAGAGGTTATTCGCAACCCTAGCTACGAAATGTTGTTTGAGGAAGAAACGCGTGAAGACCTAACAGGTTATGAGCGTGGCGTGGTTACTGAACTAGGTGCGGTTGCCGTTGACACTGGCATCTTTACTGGTCGCTCACCAAAAGATAAATACATCGTCAAAGACGCTACGACAGAAGAGCATATGTGGTGGACGTCTGATCAAGTAAAAAATGACAACAAACCAATCACTCCAGAAGTGTGGGACGAGCTGAAAGAACTGGTCACAAACCAGCTTTCTAACAAACGCTTGTTTGTTGTTGACGGTTACTGTGGTGCAAACCCAGATACGCGTTTGAGCATTCGTGTTATCACGGAAGTCGCATGGCAAGCGCACTTCGTTAAAAACATGTTTATCCGCCCAACAGAAGAAGAATTGACAACATTTGAACCAGACTTCGTGGTAATGAATGGCGCAAAATGCACTAACCCAAAATGGGAAAAGCAAGGTCTGAACTCAGAAAACTTCACCGTATTTAACCTAACCGAGCGCATGCAACTTATCGGTGGTACTTGGTACGGCGGTGAGATGAAGAAAGGCATGTTCGCAATGATGAACTACTTCCTTCCATTAAAAGACATCGCATCAATGCACTGTAGCGCTAACATGGGCAAAGACGGCGACGTAGCGGTATTCTTTGGTCTCTCTGGTACCGGTAAAACCACACTATCAACTGACCCTAAACGTGCGCTAATTGGTGATGATGAGCACGGTTGGGATGATGACGGCGTCTTCAACTTCGAAGGTGGTTGTTACGCGAAAACCATCAAGCTATCGAAAGAAGCGGAGCCAGACATCTACAACGCAATTCGCCGTGATGCACTGCTAGAAAACGTAACGGTACGTAGCGATGGTTCTATCGACTTTGATGATGGTTCGAAAACAGAAAACACTCGTGTTTCTTACCCTATCTACCATATCGACAACATTGTTAAGCCAGTATCAAAAGGCGGTCACGCGAATAAAGTGATCTTCCTATCAGCGGACGCATTTGGTGTGCTACCTCCAGTGTCTAAATTGACACCTGAGCAAACTAAGTACCACTTCCTATCTGGCTTTACTGCAAAACTGGCAGGAACAGAGCGTGGTATTACTGAGCCAACGCCAACCTTCTCTGCATGTTTTGGCGCAGCGTTCCTAACGCTTCACCCAACTAAATACGCAGAAGTACTGGTTAAACGTATGGAAGCAGCAGGCGCTGAGGCTTACCTAGTGAACACAGGTTGGAACGGCACTGGCAAACGTATCTCGATTCAAGATACGCGCGGAATTATTGATGCGATTCTTGATGGTTCGATTGAAGATGCACCAACTAAGCACATTCCTATCTTCAATCTTGAGGTACCGACTTCACTACCAGGTGTGGATCCAAGCATTCTAGACCCTCGTGACACGTACGTTGATCCACTTCAGTGGGAAAGCAAAGCGAAAGACTTGGCTGAACGCTTTATCAATAACTTTGATAAATACACGGACAATGCGGAAGGTAAATCTCTGGTTGCCGCTGGCCCTCAGATTGATTAAATCGAGTAACAACGACGTCGCGTAAACCACAGTGGTAAGTGGTCAGCCACTTATCACTTTTACGTAGACCAAGTTACAAAAAAACCGCTTCAAGCCCCTCTTTTGAGGGGCTTTTTATTGAATACCGCAGAATATTGATACAAGCTAAAGCCTATCTAGTTTTATTTAATAGCAAACGTAGGTTCTAGCAGGGATGAAAACAGCGCGTCGAGTTCTAATTCTGTTACTGGTTATCTTAGTTGCCATTCCGGCCACTATGATTGCGCTGTTAACAACATCTTACGCCGATGCAACTTGGCGTCTGCTATCAAACAGCCTCTCCCTGCCCTTTCAAGCAGAAAGCGTGCGTTACGATTTTCCCTACCACTTAACTTTACAGGGTGTGAACACAAACGTAGACGACGGCTCTTACATCGAGCAAGTCGATTTATGGATGAATCCCGATGTTTATCGCGATGGTAAATGGATCGTTGATAGCTTATTGATTGATGGACTTAATTTGCAGTATGGCGCGCCAAAGCTCCCGCCTTTAGATAACGTTTTGTTCCATCAAATCGCGCTCAAAAATATTGATTACGCCGACGAGCAGTTTTCTGGTAATGGCATTGACCTTCAAATTCAATCACCACAATGGAATGGCCAGTTAATACCATATGGCGAGGTTCAACTTGCAGCCGACCAGATCTATTGGAATGGCGAAGCCTTTAATCAGGTCTTGGTCGACATGGACTACAAACCGCAAGACAGTACGCTCTATGGCACTTCATTTAACTGGCGTAACAGTCAAATTTCAGGGCAAGGCGAGCAGTATCCACAAGGCTGGTCTTTAGTGAATGTGACCATCAATAAGTTGCAACTCAATCATATCCAGCTCCAATCACTGCTTGCTAAGCCTTGGCAAGCAATGCCATTCCAGATTAATCACATTAATAGCTTAGACTTACTGAACGCCGATATTAAATGGGGCGATTGGCACTGGCAAAACTTAGAGCTCTCCGTAGAAAACGCCACACTGCCACTGTCTCCCTGGGAGACAACGGCTCAAGTTTCATTGCAGGCGGATAGCGTCCGATTCCAACAGCAAACCGCAATAGAGCCGCGTTTAAGTGCTGTTATAGAGCCTGGAAAAATCCAGCTCAACGAGCTCAGCTTAGATTGGCAGCAAGGTCGTGTGCAGGTCTCTGGGGTGTTCACTCCAACGCAATGGCAACTCGAAGAAGCCTCCATTCAAGGCCTCAAGTGGGCAATACAACCTGAAGATAACCAAAACTGGTGGCACGCCGCCATCAGTAAGTTAGATCATGTCACAGTCCAACGACTCGACATCGAGCGCAGCCAAATCATTCAGCTATCTCACGAACCTTATTGGCAGTTCTCCGGTTTAAACATCGAAGGGCAGCAGCTTGATCTTAAGCAGTTAGGTCAACGTTGGGGCCTTTGGCATGGCGATCTGGAAGTCAGCGTTGTCAACGCCAGTTATAACCAAGTGCTCACGTCTCATGCTGCACTTGCCATGCAAAGTGAGAATGGCTTTTGGCAACTGACACGCCTTTTTGCACCACTCGAGCAAGGCTACGTTGAAGGCGTCGGACAGATAGACCTAAGTACTCCGAGTCAGCCTTGGGCACTCAACCTCAATGCCGATGGTATTCCCTTATCACTCTTCCACGATTATTTACCCGACACACTGGCTATTGATGGTCTTTCCGATCTCAGCCTCGATCTACAAGGGTTATCAGGTGATCGCAACATGCTGGCCTACAGCTTATCGGGTGAAGTGGAAGCCAACCTACGAGATACCCGTTTAAAGTCCCAAGCGAATCATTCTCTCAAAGCCATTACCTTAAGTCCGCTGCGTTTAACCGCACAACGAGGGGAAGTCGCCATAGAACCAGTCACCATTTCAGGGAAAGCTATGAGTGGTAGGGTTTGGGGCGAGTTTGATATGGCCAACAACCCGCTAAGTGGCATTGTTTATCAATGGAAAGAGTCGTGCGGGAGCGTTGAAGGCGATCTACTCAGTGGCGAAATCCATCATAATGAGTGTTTAAAAGCACCAGCTCCAAAAGAACCGGCTGATGTTGAAAGCACTCCACAAACAAGTGAATCAGCCATGGAGCTGCCAACTGCGATTGATAACATCAATGTGGAGATTCAAGAGGAAGAAATTGTCGAAGAAGACGAAGCATCTGTCACTGATCCCACCACAGAGGAACAAATCCTCCCACCGACAGAGCGAGAAAACGAAACAGATAAGCGCCCTACAGATCAGTAAGGCGCCCTCTCAATTAACAGCTGAGTAATTGCGAATAGTTCGGTATCAGCATATAGGTACCAACAAAATCTACGGCTGGCGTGTCGCCACTATAAATCACCACGTGAATGACGATGCGTGCTTTACGCCCTGACTCCAATCGATCTAGGTCACCACTGATCCCATCTAACGAAGTACTTGCCACGGGGTTTTGTTCGACTGGTTGACGATAACGAATCGAGCTGTCGGCCAACACAATATCACCATGCAAACCGCGCTCTTTAAGCAGCAGCCACGTCATACCCCACCCCGTCAAGGTAGCTAAAGTAAAAGCCGACCCCGCAAACATGGTGTTATGCGGATTAAGGTTTGGATTAAGTTGCGCGCAGCATTCAAACTGGTAACCCGTGTACTGGTTAATTTTTATCCCCATTTTGTCACTAATTGGGATCTGTTGCTCCCAGCGCTGCTGAAGTTCAGTGCACCATTCTGGGCGACGCAACACATTCGCCATCGGATCCAATGGTTTCACCATTTGCTGGTGACGCACAGGACCGCGCTCGTCGGTCAGTTCACCGCGACGCTCAAAGCCATTTTTCTCGTAAAAGGCGATGGCATCTTCACGGGCATTACACACCAAGCGCTTCGCCCCTTCTTGGCGTGCTAACGACTCTAGCGCGACCAGAACCAGCGAGCCCATACCTTTACTGCGGCGATTATTTTTAACCGCCATATAGCGGATTTGGCCATCATTATCCGGCGTAATGTATAAACGACCGATCGCCATAGGACGACCTCGGCCATCAACAATCATACGGTGATGGCTCATTTCATCGTATTCATCGCGTTCAGAGCCAATTGGCATACGCCATGGCTCACGAAGCAGTTGCCAGCGAAACTGATAATACTTGTTTATCTGATTATCGGTTTTGGGAGTAATGAGTTTGAACATATCAATCCTTTGAAAGCACAACACTAATAAATGTCGGGAAAATCACTCCAAGCCAATTCCATGAGCTTGGAGTTAAAGCTTAGACCATGGCGCTTGTGTTACCAGACTAGACCTGCAACCAAAACGTCACCGGACCGTCATTCACTAAGGACACTTTCATATCGGCAGCGAAGCGGCCACGCTGTGTGGGTAAAACTTGTTCACACAAATCAGAAAAGTAATCATACAAGCGCTCCGCATCAGCAGGATGCGCACCGCGAGAAAAGCCAGCACGAGTGCCTTTTTTTGTATCCGCAGGTAACGTAAATTGAGAAACCACCAGCACTTTGCCTTCTACCTGTTTGACATTCAGGTTCATCTTACCTTCATCATCTTCGAACACGCGGTAGGTCGTAACACGCTCCATCAAGCGTTTTGCTTTGGCCTCATCGTCGTCTTTCTCTACTCCTAATAAGACCAGCAGACCACGATCAATTTCCCCTACGACTTCACCATCCACACGGACGGCAGCTTCACTGACTCGTTGAATTAGCGCTATCACTACTCTCGCTTCCTTCATCTGTTAACTGAGATTCAGCGGTCGAGTGTATCATGTCTAAATCTTCACTCCAGTGCTCTCGCTCACCAAGCGCAGCTGTGACTTCCGCACCCAATAACACGATCATCCAGCATAAATACACCCAAACAAACAAGATAGGAATCGCGGCTAACGCGCCGTAAATGAGCTGATAAGACGGGAACTGCGTGATGTAGAGTGCAAAGCCCTTTTTACTTAATTCGAACAGTATCGCAGCGACTGCTGCCCCCATCGCGCCATGAGCCAGGTGCACTTTTTTATTCGGCACCAGAATATATAAGCCAAGGAAAGCGAAAAAAGACAACAACAGCGGTAACCAACGTAAAAACAGATTGAACGCACCAGATAATGTCTCGTTCTCTAAAATTTGCAGTGAGGTCACGTACGATGTCGCCGCGATACTCGCACCGACCATGATCGGCCCTAACGTGAGTACCATCCAATACATAGAGAATGAAAAGACTAAACGGCGCTTGTCTTTAACTCGCCAAATGTAGTTTAAGTTCTTATCAATGTTCGAAATCAGCATGACTGCAGCAATGAATAAAAACCCACCGCCAACCGCGCTCATTTTGCCCGTATTCGCCACAAATTCCTGCAATGCCGTATGTACAGCTTCCCCAGATGCCGGAACAAAATTCTCAATAATGTAGCCTTGCAACACCTCACCGACGTTCGCAAAAACGGGAAATTTCGACAATATTGATAACAATACCGTCAGCATTGGCACGATGGATAACAAGGTAATGTAGGCAAGATAGCCCGCGTTCACATTGACGCGATCATGCGTTAATCGCTTAAGAAGATACTTAAAAAACGCGACGCAACTTGGCAGTAGATTGATTAATCTTGCCTTGTAACTCTCTGATAACTGGTTCATAGTTCATCCCATAATTAGCGTCGAGGACATAAGAATGCCTTATTTATTAGCAATTGTACTATCAATTTTCACTTTAACAGGGTGTCAATCTGCTTATTACTCAGCGATGGAGCAAGTTGGGTACCATAAACGAGATATTATGGTCGACCGCGTTGAAGATGCCAAAGAATCTCAACAAGATGCACAAGAAGAATTCACCAGTGCGCTCGAAGCCTTATCTGCGATCACTAATTTTGATGGTGGTGAGCTAGAAAGTGTCTACAACAAAATCAATGACAAGTACGAAGACAGCGAAAAAGCGGCGCAAGACGTTCGTGACCGCATTGCTGCGATTGAAGACGTTTCCGGCGCACTGTTTAATGAATGGCAAGACGAACTAGAGCTGTACTCGAGCGCGAAATTGCGCCGTTCAAGCGAACAAAAGCTACGTGAAACCAAAGCTTCGTACAAAACCATGCTTAGCGCAATGAAGCGTGCAGAGAAAAAGATGACGCCTGTACTAAATACACTGCGCGACAACACGTTGTACTTGAAACACAACCTTAACGCCAGTGCAATTGGCTCTCTACAAGGTGAGTTTTCTAGTCTAGAGAAAGACATTCAGTTTGCCATCAAACAGATGAACGAAGCGATTGCAGAGTCTGATAAATTCCTGCAAAAGCTCAATCAAAAGTAAATGATTCAAACCTCCTCCTAGCGAGGAGGTTTTAGTCTGCGACCTCACCAACTAAACCGATGACTCTTCGAACAAAGCCTACTCGTTCTAGCACACTGCCCCATGGCACTTCTACCACTTCGTAACCCAACTCAGCATAGATATCCACTAAGGACTGATGAATCTCCAATGCTTCTTCAAAGCTGTGTGGACGCACTTCATCTTGCACGTAAATGGATGCTTCAGGTCGACAAGTAAACACCTGACTATGATACCCAGCACTTTCGGTTAAGAAAGCTTGGTCAACCTTACAACCGCCCACTTGTAAGTAAGCAATGATGTCTGGGATCGCGCGATCAACAAACGCAATGTCATGACAACGCGCATCACTCTTTTGCTTGCTCATCAAGTCGAGACACAATTGAGCAAACTCAGGCAGGTTCGTCCACGGCAAGATACCGTCGTCTAACTGGTTTTGCTGTTCAATTAGCGTACGAGAGCTCTCTACAAACGTCGCATACCCTTGCCGCTCTAATGCATTCAGTAGGGTGGTTTTCCCCGCACCTGGGCCACCAGTAATCACAATTGGCTTCATGCTGATATGTTCATTCTCTAGATACAAAAAACCCTGAGCATAACTCAGGGCTTCTTCTTAATTGAATCGCTTAACGAAAATTATTTCGCGCCACGAGAAGCACGTTTACGATCGCTTTCCGTTAGGAATTTCTTACGGATACGGATGCTTTCAGGTGTTACTTCTACTAGCTCGTCGTCATCGATGAACTCAAGCGCTTGCTCTAGTGTCATGATGATT
The DNA here is from genome assembly GCF_024181795.1 of Vibrio sp. Y10_XG_PY6. Classification (NCBI taxonomy): domain Bacteria; kingdom Pseudomonadati; phylum Pseudomonadota; class Gammaproteobacteria; order Vibrionales; family Vibrionaceae; genus Vibrio; species Vibrio sp. Y10_XG_PY6. Next base: position 94,805 of record NZ_JAMZAQ010000003.1, on the reverse strand, counting down.
GGCGGAGTTAGAACCTGTGCGTCATCGGTACCAGATGCACGAACGTTGGTTAGCTGCTTACCTTTCAGTGCGTTTACTGTTAGGTCGTTGTCGCGGCTGTGAATACCGATAACCATGCCTTCGTAAACTTCCACACCGTGACCGATAAATAGACGACCACGTTCTTGAAGGTTGAACAGTGCGTTAGTTAGCGCTTTACCCGCAGCGTTAGCAATCAGAACACCGTTGATACGCTGACCGATGTTACCGCCTTTGTGTGGGCCGTAGTGGTCAAACGTATGGTATAGAAGACCAGAACCAGAAGTCAGTGTCATGAATTCCGTTTGGAAGCCGATCAGACCACGAGATGGCATGATGAAGTCCATACGTACACGGCCTTTACCGTCTGGAGCCATATCTTTCAGCTCACCTTTACGTAGGCCGATATTCTCCATGATACCGCCTTGGTGCTCTTCCATTACGTCGATAGTTACCGTTTCAAACGGTTCCATTAGCTGACCATCTTCTTCTTTGATGATTACTTCTGGACGAGATACGGCAAGCTCGAAGCCTTCACGACGCATGTTTTCGATCAGGATAGACAGGTGAAGCTCACCACGGCCTGATACGCGGAATTTGTCTGGATCGTCTGTTTGTTCAACGCGCAGTGCAACGTTGTGTACCAGTTCCTTCTCTAGACGCTCAAGGATGTTACGTGAAGTGACGAACTTACCTTCTTTACCAGCGAATGGAGACGTGTTTACTTGGAACGTCATGGTTACTGTTGGTTCATCAACAGACAGTGCTGGTAGTGCTTCTACTGCGTTTTGTGCACAGATAGTGTCAGAGATTTTAAGCTCGCCAAGACCAGTGATTGCAATGATATCACCCGCGTTAGCTTGCTCAACTTCGTGACGCTCTAGGCCTAGGTAGCCCATTACTGTACCCACTTTACCGTTGCGAGTTTTGCCGTCTGCACCAACAACCGTTACTTGCTGGTTTGGCTTAACGCTACCACGAGTTACACGGCCAACGCCGATAACGCCAACGTAAGAGCTGTAATCCAACTGAGAGATTTGCATCTGTAGTGGACCATCTAGGTCAACTTCTGGTGCAGCTACTTCGCCAACGATAGTTTCGAATAGCGGTTCCATGTTCTCGCCAGTTTCGCCTTCTTCTAGAGAAGCCCAACCGTTAAGAGCAGAAGCGTAAACCACTTTAAAGTCTAACTGTTCGTCAGAAGCACCTAGGTTGTCGAATAGGTCGAACACTTGGTCCATAACCCAATCAGGACGTGCACCAGGGCGGTCAATCTTGTTGATAACAACGATTGGTTTTAGACCATGAGCAAACGCTTTTTGTGTTACGAAACGCGTTTGAGGCATTGGACCATCAACCGCGTCAACGATAAGTAGTACAGAGTCTACCATCGACATGATACGTTCAACTTCGCCACCGAAGTCCGCGTGTCCCGGAGTATCTACGATGTTGATACGGTAATCGTTCCAGTCGATTGCTGTGTTTTTAGCAAGAATGGTAATACCGCGCTCTTTCTCGATGTCGTTCGAGTCCATGACTCGCTCTTCAGCTTCACCGCGAGACTCAAGCGTGCCTGATTGTTGTAGCAGCTTGTCAACCAACGTGGTTTTACCGTGGTCAACGTGCGCGATGATCGCGATATTTCTTAATTTATCAATCTGTGGAGTAGCCATGGATATTGATTCACTTAGATAGATGAAATGCCCCCACGCTGAGAACGGGTGCTCTCTGGCGACATTTGCTGATTAAAAAAACGGCCATAATGTACCAGATTTTAGCAAAAAGCCTAGAAATATGTGATCTACTCCCGAGCATTTCTGCGATTTTTACGCTTAATGCCCATTTTCTTCCTCAGAACGAATTGATTAAACGCAACTTTATTCCAATCGATGCATAATTCAAATTGACTCTTGCTCAAAAACTGGGCTGAATAAGCAATGCGCCTGTCACATTATGGTGCAATAATGATTTTCCGCACCACAATAGTGCAAGTAAAGATCATTTTGGTGCAATCATCTGCACCAAGCTAGCGCCAAAAAACACAATTGCTTGAAATTAATGGAATATTTTTTTTGGCACGGTTTTGGCTTTAGTTAAAACAGCATCGATTAATGAAAAGTCAAATTGATTAATCAATGCCAGGTTTCATGAATAATTCATAAATCGAGCTTTTACCGCTTATTAACACTGGAGGTTATCCAAGATGTCAGTAGAAAACGTTCTATCGCTGATCCAAGAAAACGAAGTTAAGTTTGTTGACCTACGCTTCACTGATACAAAAGGTAAAGAGCAGCACATTTCGATCCCTGCTCACCAAATCGACGCAGACTTCTTCGAAGAAGGTAAAATGTTCGATGGTTCATCAGTTGCTGGCTGGAAAGGTATCAACGAATCAGACATGGTAATGATGCCTGACGCATCTTCTGCTGTGCTTGACCCATTCACGGAAGACGCAACACTCAACATCCGTTGTGACATCTTAGAGCCGGCAACAATGCAAGGCTACGACCGTGACCCACGTTCTATCGCAAAACGCGCTGAAGACTTCATGCGCTCTACTGGCGTTGCAGATACTGTACTTATCGGTCCTGAGCCAGAATTCTTCCTATTTGACGACGTGAAATTCGCGACTGACATGTCAGGCTCTTTCTTCAAGATCGATGACGTAGAAGCAGCATGGAACACAGGTTCTGATTACGAAGAAGGTAACAAAGGTCACCGTCCAGGCGTTAAAGGTGGTTACTTCCCTGTAGCTCCAGTGGATTCATCTCAAGACATCCGTTCTGCTATGTGTCTAGTAATGGAAGAAATGGGTCTTGTTGTTGAAGCGCACCACCACGAAGTGGCAACAGCGGGTCAAAACGAAATCGCAACTCGTTTCAACACGCTAACAACCAAAGCTGACGAAATCCAAATCTACAAGTACGTTGTACACAACGTTGCTCACGCGTTTGGTAAAACGGCAACATTCATGCCTAAACCACTTGTTGGTGACAACGGTAGCGGTATGCACGTTCACCAATCTCTAGCGAAAGATGGTGTAAACCTATTTGCTGGTGACAAGTACGGCGGTCTATCTGAAATGGCGCTTTACTACATTGGCGGTATCATCAAACACGCTCGTGCAATCAACGCATTTGCTAACCCATCAACAAACTCGTACAAACGTCTTGTACCAGGCTTCGAAGCGCCAGTTATGCTTGCTTACTCTGCACGTAACCGCTCTGCTTCAATCCGTATCCCTGTGGTACCAAGCCCGAAAGCACGTCGTATCGAAGTTCGCTTTGGTGACCCAGCGGCTAACCCATACCTATGCTTTGCATCAATGCTAATGGCTGGTCTTGACGGTATTAAGAACAAGATCCACCCAGGCGAAGCAATGGATAAAGACCTTTACGATCTACCAGCAGAAGAAGCAGCAGAAATCCCAACGGTTGCATACTCACTGAAAGACGCACTAGCAGAGCTAGATGCTGACCGTGAATTCCTAACAGCGGGTGGTGTATTCTCTGACGACTTCATCGACTCTTACATCGAGCTAAAATCTCAGGACGTAGAGCGCGTGAACATGACAACTCACCCAGTTGAGTTCGAACTTTACTACTCTGTATAAGGTCGACACTGTGTAAAATGTAAACACAGCAACAAAATATTAGGCTCGCCTCGCAGGCGGGCCTTTTTTGTATTCGTCAGTCAAGATTCGACGTTTAACATGAGGGGATAATAAAAATACGCTTGGACTTTTTACCTTGTAGGTCAAAGAGCTAAGCCATTGAAACGTGAAATCATCGATCAAAAGAAGGTGAGCAATGAAAGTTCAGCTTATTCCATCGCTATGTGCTCTCAGCGGATTGTTAATCGCCTCCATCGCATCAGCGCAGGTTGCTTATACATGGGTAGATAAAAATGGCGTGGTTCATTTTAGTGATACGCCAAACCAAGGTGCAAAAGCCATCGCGCTGCCAAACCTTGAAGCCAGCGCACCCGCTCCTAAGGTAGAAAGCACGGAATCACTCGCCCCTCAGGCCAAGCCATCGAAAGAGCCACAAGACAAGCCGGAAAAGAAAACCGATAAACCTCTCCCATTAAAGCTCTCGATGCTGACTCCTCAACATAACGAAACCATCCGCAGCAACCGAGGCATCATCAATATTCAACTGGAAACCAATCGCAAGCTTGGTATCGGCGAACAGTTGCAACTGCTGCTCGACGGAAAACCTTATGGTGCGCCACAAAGCCATATGATGTGGCAGTTAAACAATATTGACCGAGGCACCCACACACTGGCCGTGCACGCGAAAAGAAGCGGCAAGCTTATTGCATCTACTAGCCCTATAACGGTGCATTTACATAGAGCAAGTGTTAAGCCGACCGTAAAAGGGGCAAAATAGAATATCTGGTGAAAAAAATAGCATCACTGCGGTGCTTTTCACTTTTTCTTCTGAGATTTATTCGCCATACTTAACGTTCAATTGCACCATTATTGTGCAACGCACAATCTTAAAGCAAAACAAGGACGTAATGTGGATACCAGTCTTCCTAGTGCCATTCTCAACAACATGGTGACAGCAACGCTGATTCTTGATGATGGATTGGCTATCCGTTATGCCAATCCGGCTGCCGAGTTGCTGTTTTCTCAAAGCGCGAAACGTATTGTTGAACAATCGCTTTCTCAATTGATTCAACATGCGTCGCTGGATCTCGCGCTGCTCACTCAACCATTGCAAAGTGGCCAAAGCATCACCGACAGTGACGTCACTTTCGTTGTTGATGGCCGCCCCTTAATGCTAGAGGTGACAGTTAGCCCAATCACTTGGCAAAAACAACTGATGTTACTCGTCGAGATGCGCAAAATTGATCAACAGCGCCGACTCTCTCAAGAACTGAACCAGCACGCCCAGCAACAAGCGGCGAAACTGTTAGTCCGAGGGCTTGCACATGAGATCAAAAACCCGCTAGGTGGATTACGTGGTGCAGCGCAATTGCTAGAAAAAATGCTGCCAGATCCCTCTCTCACCGAGTATACGCACATCATTATTGAGCAAGCCGACCGTTTAAGAGCGCTCGTTGATCGATTACTCGGGCCACAAAAGCCAGGTAAGAAGACACAAGAAAACTTGCATCAAATTCTGGAAAAGGTTCGCCAGTTGGTTGAATTAGAATCGCAACGTTCAATCGTGATTGAACGCGATTACGACCCGAGCTTGCCAGAAATTTTGATGGATGCGGACCAAATCGAACAGGCGATGCTTAATATCGTCAGTAATGCAGCGCAAATTCTTAGCCATCAAGAACACGGTAAAATCACCATTCGCACCAGAACGGTGCATCAAGCTAATATTCACGGCAAACGCTGTAAACTCGCTGCGCGTGTCGAAATCACAGACAACGGCCCAGGCATTCCACCGGAATTACAAGACACGCTGTTCTATCCCATGGTCAGTGGCCGCGAGGGAGGAACTGGCTTAGGGCTGTCTATTTCACAAAATTTGATCGACCAGCACAATGGAAAAATAGACGTAGAAAGCTGGCCTGGTCACACAACATTTACTATTTATTTGCCGATCTGATTGCGCTAATGGACTTCAAGTCGCATCAGTTTTTCGGTTTGCTGCAAGGATTACTACATGAGTAAAGGATATGTTTGGGTCGTTGATGACGACAGTTCCATTCGCTGGGTGATGGAGAAAACGCTCTCCTCTGCCAACATAAAATGCGAAACCTATGCCGATGGGGAAAGCGTTTTGATGGCGCTCGAACGCGAAGTACCAGATGTGCTGGTATCAGACATTCGCATGCCGGGCATTGATGGATTAGAGCTGCTAAAACAAGTACAGCGCGATTACCCAGACCTTCCCGTGATTATCATGACCGCCCACTCAGATTTGGATGCGGCAGTGAATGCGTACCAAAAAGGCGCCTTTGAATACTTACCAAAACCTTTTGATATCGATGAAACCTTAACTCTGGTTGAACGAGCGATTGCGCACAGTCACGAAAATAAACGTGAGCAACTCTCTCCAGAAGACATTCCTGCGGAAACGCCAGAAATCATCGGTGAAGCGCCAGCCATGCAAGAAGTATTTCGCGCCATTGGTCGTCTTTCTCGCTCCTCAATTTCAGTATTGATTAACGGTGAATCGGGCACGGGTAAAGAGCTCGTTGCTCATGCGTTGCACCGCCATAGTCCTCGCGCCAACAAACCTTTTATTGCACTCAATATGGCGGCGATTCCCAAAGATCTGATTGAGTCAGAGTTGTTTGGTCATGAAAAAGGGGCATTTACCGGGGCGAACAATGTTCGTCAGGGTCGATTCGAACAAGCCAATGGCGGCACCCTATTTTTAGACGAAATCGGTGACATGCCGTTAGATATTCAAACCCGTTTGCTGCGTGTTCTGGCCGACGGACAGTTTTATCGAGTGGGCGGTCACTCCCCAATCAGCGTCGACGTAAGGATTGTCGCGGCAACACACCAGAATTTAGAAAAGCTGGTGCATGAAGGCGATTTCCGTGAAGACTTATTCCATCGCTTGAACGTGATTCGAGTGCAGATTCCGGCATTGCGTGAACGTAAGCAGGACATCGAAAAACTTACGCAGCATTTTCTTATCCGAGCGGCTGATGAGCTGGGGGTCGAAACCAAAACTCTGCATCCGTCGACCGTTGAAATTCTTAACCGCCTTGATTGGCCGGGCAACGTGCGTCAATTAGAGAATATTTGCCGTTGGTTAACCGTCATGGCCAGTGGTAGCGAGGTATTGCCAAACGACTTACCAAGCGAACTGCTCGAAGAGAAAAAATCCATTTCGGACTCTGAGCATGGCAGCTGGCAAGAACAATTGGCGGATTGGGCACGTCAATCACTCGCGGCAGGAGATAAAGAACTGCTTTCTTATGCTTTACCAGAATTTGAGCGCATTTTATTAGAGGCCGCTTTGGAGCACACTAAAGGTCACAAGCAAGATGCCGCTAAAGTATTAGGCTGGGGGCGAAACACGCTTACCAGAAAATTAAAAGAATTGTACTGACAATCACTTACGTGGTGCGTTAACAACGAGAGTCGTTTGTCACTCGATATTAACAAAAATATCAGTACAATTGTGGCGCACCACCATCTATGTGATTAGGCAATGTCTACTGCTACGACTCAAATTACACTGCGTACCGCTGTTCTCATTCCATTTGTCATGATCTTCTTACTGGCGATCGGTGTCATTGTCTACGTCCAAAAACAAAGCTACGAAGAAGTGGTCACAGATATCAGCGACAAACAACTTTCCGTGTTAACCGAAAGTGTCCACGACCACCTTAATAGCTATCTGCGCAAGCCGTTTACTGCAGTTATGGCTCTCGCACATAACGTCAGCTATCACAACCTTTATCACCCTCACGACACCTCAGATATTCAAAGCTACCTGCTGAGTGCATTCAAAAACCTTTACCAATCGATACCGCAGTTGGATGTCATCGCATTTGGTTCAGAAAGCGGTGACTTTGCCGGGTTCCGCCGCGAGCTTTCCGACGATTACACCTTAATGGTTCAAGATCGATATACCGATGGTGATCTGATTATTTATGGCACCAACCATGTGAGTAATAGCATTCGAACGGTTATCTCTCCATACGATCCTCGCACTCGCCCATGGTATACGCCCGTCGCAGAGACTCAAACCTCGATGTGGTCTGAGATTTATACGAATGCCGATGAACGCCAGGATATTACGCTGTCAGCCATGACACCGGTGTATAAACACGACCAATTTGCTGGCGTGTTGGTGACAGACATTCGCATCAACACATTTAACGAATTTCTACGTGAGTTAAAATACAACACCAAAGCTTCGGTCTACATCATGGACCCAGAGCATCGTTTAATCGCTCACTCAGGCCCGGGAAGCGTTATCTCATGGGGCACAAAGTTTTCTGATAAAGGGCAGCGTTTGTTTGCGGCTGAAAACGCAGATCCGATCATCAAAATCAGTGCGAGCCGCGTTCGGTCGTTTGATCTCAACAATACTAAGCAACCTTACACCTTTTCATTTGAGCATGACGGCCAACGTATTTTCAGCCGACTAACCCCATACCGAGATCAAAACGGTTTAACATGGTTTATTGGCACCTCTATATCTGAATCCGAGTTGCTGGGTACATTGCCGAAAAGCCAACAAAAGAGTTGGCTGGTCGGATTTATCGTCAGCTTATTTGGTATCGCCATCAGTTGGATCATTTTCAACCGAGTCACCAGACCGATTAACGCGACGGCCGACGCCGCCCAACACCTTGCGAATGGCGATTGGGACAGCAGTATGCCAAAACCTGGTTATGTGTATGAGACAACGGTACTTGTGCATGCCTTTAATGAGATGACGAGTAACCTCAGAGCCTCATTTAAAGCGTTGCGTGAGCAGTTGGTTTATGACTCTCTGACACGCTTATACAGTCGTCAGGGCTTGGTCGAAATCTGTGAGAACCAATCTCACCTGTGCCACGGCAGTTTATTTTTACTTGGTATCAACAAATTTAGAGATATCAACGACAGTGTGGGTCATCATAACGGTGATCAACTGTTGGTCAGCATCGCAGAAAGGCTAAAACAAGAGTTTAGTGATAACGCGTTACTGGCTCGGATTGGCGGTGATGAGTTCGCAGTGTTTCTCTCAAACGCCGATACTGAAGCCAAAGTTAAACAAACCGAGCGTCGATTACAGCAACTCTTTTCCACCCCATTTATGGTGGAAGGTGAGAATGTAGTGATGAAGATTTCACTTGGCATTGTGCAAACCCAACCAAATGAAACCATGCCGCTGTGGCTTCGCAACGCCAGCATCGCATTAAGCTACGCCAAGCAAGACTCACTGACCGGTGTCTGTCATTACAGCCCTGAACTGGCAAGCGCTTCAAAGTTCCGCACCCAAATGCTGACTAAGATTCAAACTGGCATCGAAAACCAAGAATTTGTCCCTCATTATCAACCTATTGTGGATCTCGCTAGTGGTAATGTGTGTGGCGCAGAAGCGCTGGCGCGCTGGCACAGTGACTCAGGAATGGTGTCACCATTAGATTTTATTCCAATCGCAGAAGAAAGCGGCATGATCAAAGCCATTGGCCAACAAATTCTGTTACAAGCTTGCCGCGATACATACCAAGCCATTCAAAGTAATCAGTGGCCATCAGACTTCCAACTGCATGTGAACATCTCCGTTAATCAACTGTCCTGCCCTGATTTTGTCGATACGGTGACCAACGTATTGGATATCACAAAATTACCCGCCAGTAACCTAACACTGGAGATCACCGAGTCGCGCATTATTGATAGCGCACCAACCACACTGGAAAATATGACCAAACTGCGTGATATGGGGATTGGTATCGCGATCGATGATTTCGGTACCGGTTACTCATCACTGGGTTATCTTCACTCACTGCCATTTACTTGTTTGAAGATTGATCGCACCTTCATCAATCAACTCACGCAAGAAAACTTAGACAGTTCGGTCGTTGCTGCGGTCATCAATATCACCGCGGGCCTCAAAACCAATGTCGTCGCAGAAGGCGTAGAGGATAGCAATCAAGCACAATTACTACGCTCTTTAGGCTGCAACCAAGTGCAAGGCTTCTATTACAGCCGTCCAATGCCACTAGAAGAGTGGCCAACACATTTGGTTAACATGAAGTAGAAAAGAGCGAGAATCGTTGATTTCCTAGTCATCCTCTACTGACAATCTACCTAACTGTTATTTATACTTAACTGCAAATCTTACCCATGTATTGTCACAGATGATGTTTGGGCCCTGTTCCAGTTCATAACTATCCGGATCGACATAATGATAACGAAGAACCTTCCTCTTACTGATTTGCACCGCCACCTAGACGGTAACATTCGTACTAAAACGATTCTTGAGCTTGGCCAAAAATTTGGTATTGCTCTGCCAGCGTACGATATTGAGTCTCTAACTCCTCACGTTCAAATTGTCGAAGCGGAACCCTCTCTTGTTGCTTTCCTTTCTAAGCTCGACTGGGGTGTTGCGGTACTGGGCGACCTAGATGCATGTCGTCGTGTGGCGTACGAAAACGTGGAAGACGCACTAAACGCTCAAATCGATTACGCTGAACTGCGTTTCTCACCATACTACATGGCAATGAAACACAAGTTACCAGTAGCGGGTGTTGTTGAAGCAGTCGTGGACGGTGTGCAAGCGGGTATGCGCGATTTTGGCGTGAAAGCCAACCTGATCGGCATCATGAGCCGCACATTTGGCACCGACGCGTGCCAACAAGAACTGGACGGCATTCTGAGCCAAAAAGATCACATCGTTGCTGTCGACTTGGCGGGTGACGAACTGGGCCAACCAGGCGATCGCTTTGTGTCTCACTTCAAACAAGTACGCGACGCTGGCCTTGGGGTAACGGTTCATGCTGGTGAAGCAGCAGGTGCAGAGAGCATGTGGCAAGCAATCAATGAGCTGGGCGCAACTCGTATCGGTCACGGCGTAAAAGCGATCCACGATCCAAAACTGATGGATTACCTAGCAGAAAACCGCATTGGTATTGAGTCTTGCCTAACATCAAACTATCAAACAAGCACGGTAGAAACGTTAGAAAACCACCCTCTCAAACAGTTCCTAGAGCATGGAGTTCTTGCGTGTCTGAACACTGACGACCCAGCGGTTGAAGGTATCGAGCTGCCATACGAATACGAAGTAGCGGCACCAGCAGCTGGTCTGAGCCAAGACCAGATTCGCCAAGCACAAATCAATGGTCTTGAGATTGCATTCCTTTCAGAAGCAGAAAAAGCGGAACTGAAAGCAAAAGTAAAAGATCGCGCTTAAATCCAGCGAAAACATAAAAAAATGCCAGCATCTGCTGGCATTTTTTTATATCTTGAATCGGCGTCTATGATTAGATAACACGAGAGAATTGTTGCTGACGCGCCTTCGCTCGCAGGTACTTATCGAAGCTCATACAAATATTACGGATCAGCAAACGACCTCGCAGCGTCACACGAATTTCATTGTCATCCACTTCCACCAGCTCATCGTTGATGAAGGTCTGAAGTAGCTGCAAGTCTTCTTTAAAGTACTGATCAAACTTCACTTTAAACTCAGACTCGATCGCTTTCTTGTCTAGTTTAAAATTACAAATCAGCTGCTTGATCACTTCGCGACGTAGCAAATCATCAGAGTCCAGCGAGACCCCTTTCCACAGTGCGTGACGAAGTTCGTTGACTTGAGCGTAGTATTTCTTCAGCTCTTTCTGGTTTTGCGCGTATGCATCGCCGATCATCGAGATTGCAGAGACACCAAAGCCAACCAAATCACATTCACCTTGTGTGGTGTAGCCTTGGAAGTTGCGATGCAAAATACCTTCGCGCTGAGCAACGGCAAGTTCGTCATCAGGCAATGCAAAATGGTCCATACCGATGAACTGGTAGCCAGCACCAGTCAGTGTCGCGATGGTGTCTTGCAGAATCGCCATCTTCTCTTCTGCTTTAGGCAGATCTTCGTCTTTAATCTTACGCTGCGCTGCAAATAGCTGTGGCATGTGCGCGTAGTTAAATACGGACAGACGGCCCGGCTGCATTTCCAGTACTTGTTCTAACGTCTTGGCAAAAGAGACTTTGGTTTGCTTTGGCAAGCCGTAGATCAAATCTAGGTTTGTCGAACGGAAACCCAACTCTTTTGCGCGCGCAACCATCGCAAAGATGAACTCTTCATCTTGCTCACGGTTCACCAGCTTTTGCACTTCTTTGTTGAAGTCCTGAACACCGATGCTCAAGCGGTTAAAGCCTTCGCTACGCAGGTGATCCAACATGGTGATCTGAATTTCACGCGGGTCAACTTCGATACTGATTTCAGCATCACTGCTAAAGGTAAACTCTTGGCGCAACAGGCTCATTACGCGTGTAATTTGCTTTTCAGAAAGGAACGTTGGCGTACCACCACCAAAGTGCAATTGCGTTACCGTTCTGCCCACCAATAAAGCTGCACGTTGACGAATCTCATGCTCAAGCACATCGAGGTATTCGTCCGCTTTGTGCGAGTGGCGCGTGATGACTTTATTACAACCACAGTAGTAACAAAGCTTGTGACAGAACGGAATGTGCACGTACAGCGATAATGGGCGGTCTGGGTACTGAGTGCATGCCATATCATAATCAGAAATGGTGAACGCTTCATGGAACTCCAGCGCCGTTGGGTACGACGTGTAGCGAGGACCGGAATAGTTGTACTTATCCAATACCGCTTGATCCCAGACGATTTGCTGCTTCGATTCAGTGTGTTGATTCGACATGGTGGTACTTTCCGTTAAATGCTAGGGCAACGAAAGCCGTCACCCGATATTCAGAGCCGCTATTTTGCCATACGACGATGACAAGCGTGGCAACGCCGACTGGCTTTTTAATTATAAAACTAAAGAAGTGCTAGCGTGATCACGATACCCCCAACAGTCATAAGGAAACCATTGGGGGTAACTATTAAATCATCTGAATATTGATTTGATTATTCAGTGGCTGGACGTTTTTCTGCAACACTTTGAGCTCCTCAATGATCGCATCAGTGAGGCGGCTTTCCGCTTTATGACGCGTCAAGTTCTGTTGCATACGCTCTTTCTTGGCAAGTTGTTGGCGTTCTTCACCACGTGCCATATCTTTCACGATATGGTAAAGCTCAGAAATTGCAGGGTACGTTTTATCGAAATCGACACGGTCTTCACCTTGTACATAATCCATGATGTTATACACACGAATACTGATTTCAGATAAATCGCATTGGCCTTGAATACCCGCCTGACACAAGGTATGCACATTCTCAAAAATGTTGGCGTTACGTTTATCTATCGCCAATTTTTGATGCTTTAGCTGCAATTCCTTTTGCTTTTTCAATTGAAGCAGAAGGTAACCTGCATAAGAAGCAAGTGCGATGATAATCACAACACCAGCAATAGCTAATAAGGTTACATTCATAGCTTAATTATCCTTTGTAGTCGTCGAAGTTAATGTCGTCGAAATCTGCCAGCAAGTCATCATCATTGCGCGTGCTTTTCTCAGCAGGAGCAGTGAAGTCTTCCTCTTCTTCAGGTTCCAACAAACCTAGTTGGTCCATTAACTTCTCAATGCGATCGAGCTTCTCATCGACGTATTTCTGTAGACCTGTGCCTAGGTTTTCACCCGCTTCAATACGGTCTAGCAACACGTTCAATTGCGCGTCATTTTCTAGCATCTCTAGTTCTTGCTCTGCCGACAAACGACGCTCTTGCTTCGTCATTTTCTTCGCAGGCTCAACAACCAGAGGAATTTTCTTTTTACTGCCTAAACGCGGGTCGCGGTTTTGTGCAGCAGCTTGCTTTTTCTGCTCGTTAACTTCTGAGTTACGGTTACCCGTTTTCAAGCCTTTGCGCTTTTTAGCACGCTTGCGTAGGCGGCCTTCCACATCAGATTCTGTACGGTTACGAGTTACAACAAACTCAGGTGCGCCAGCGGCACCTGGCTTTCTAGATTTTTTACTACGGCTCATTACTGGGGTTTCCTCAGTAAAATTACATCATTACCAATAAATTCGAGTTCGAGCTTATCCCGCTCTGCTAGGAACTGGAACGTGTCACGACTAAAGAACACTACATGAGTGAGATCGTTCTTATAATGCCATGATTTGAAAGCCTCCACGTCGATGACCATTTTCGTCATCAGGCCTATCCAGCCCCCTGGCTTAACTAAATTCAACCATTGCTTCCACACCAAATCTGGGTGGTAGAGGTGCTCTATCACCTCTGTTGCTGTCATGAAATCATACGTTTTTTCTAAAACCGACGTATCAGGGTGGTAGTAGAGATCGTACAACGCCATGTTGTGCCCCGCCTCTTCCAGCATCAAGGAGAGCGTTGGGCCAGGACCACAACCAAAGTCGATACCATTTGATTGTGGAGAAATTCGCTCTGTGATCGGGTCAGCAATACGCGACAAAAAGCGTCGGTAACCTAAATCTTCAGGGTTGTTCTCATGCAAATCATAGTGAGCTTTTTCGGTTTCCGCATCCAAACGTTGGTCTGGATTCACAAACACCAAACTGCACTGCTCACATTGAAGATATTCACGTCGCTTATCTTCAAAATAGTGGTGAGTACGCTGATTTTGGCATAAAGGACAGGTATGCATGCTGACTTCCTCAAACAGGGATGCGAAACATACCAGAAAGTGAACTCAGATTGGAGTGTTGCTGAGCATTTTTTCAGCAATTTTTGTTAAAAAACTTTGTTTACAACCCATCGAAGTAAATAAGTGCAGTAATCGTAATTCAGATTGCGACTTACCAAGGGAAAAGAATATAAAAAAAGCGACAGTCAGACTGTCGCTTTCTAAGTGCCATCAATTGGCGAAACTGTGTTGCACACATTTGGTGCACCAATGATCCCTTTGTTTTTCGAGCTTTCCCTGCCAAAAAGAGTTGTTTTTCATCTTCCTGATGAGTTTTGGCTATCCGTTTACTTCCTGTCTACTGAGCAACTTCCTGTGCCTGATCCGTTTCACTGTCTTAACCGTCAGACGAGATGACCATCCTTATCAGATAGGCTCCCTACCTATCTAAATCCCTTTCTAAATCACCAAGCATCCGAGCTACATCCTTGGAGACCTAAACCGTGCTCTTAAATCCTTACATTCACCCCCTGTGAACGACTTCTACTTTACGCCATCCCGCGATGCTCACAAGTAATGGGTTGAAAAAATAATCCGCCCATTTTCTAAAAATATCAAAATTGTTATTTAATCAAAAACTTAAAAACACTAACAAGAAAAAGCCAACATCAAGTATGGCAAATGTCTCACAAACTGCCGAGCCAACTATCGCTTTCGCATCCAAACTCGACTGTGATATCTGTCACGAACAAAAATGCCCTAGTGGATTCACTAGGGCATTTTTGTACAAGTTGCTCGAACGATGTAGGGACATCTACCCAACCAGCTCAAGATGCAGGATCTTGAGCGATTTAGGTATATTAGTGCAGACCGCCAACGTATTTAGACAGCACTTCGATATCTTCGTCTGTCATTTTCTTCGCGATGTCGCGCATCATGGCATTCATATCATTACCACGGTCGCCATCACGGAATTTTTCTAGCTGAGCTTTGATGTAGTCAGCATGCTGACCAGAAATTTTCGGGAAACCTGAAAGCTCAGTACCATTGCCACGAGGACCATGACATGCAATACATGCGGTTAGGCCACGCTCGGCATCACCAGCGGTATAAAGCGTTTTGCCTTTTGCTACCACATCTTCAGGTGTTGAGTTTTCTGAAACTGGTAGCGAAGCGTAGTAAGCAGATAGGTCTGCGATATCTTCATCGCTCAGTGGCATTGCCATACCACTCATTACAGGATCGTAACGACCTTGTTTACCACCACTTGTCATGCCTAGCTTAAGTTCTTTTAACTGCTTCTCAAGATACTTAGCGTGTTGGCCTGCGAGTTTCGGGTACGTTGTTATTGCACTGTTGCCATCTGCTCCGTGACAGGCGACACAGGTTTGTGATTTTGCTTTACCAGCCTCAATATTACCTTGGGCCCATACTGAGCAACTGGCTAAAAGACTCAAAATTAGCGCTAATTTCTTCATGACATTCCATTATAATTATCAAGCTTCCAGTACCACGGAATGTGAACATACCGCGTACACTCATGGTACAATAGGCGACCTTATGCCGAGCACGGTTATTTTACACATTTTCACAAAAAAGTAATCAATCGACTACACAAAGTCGAGATGGAGTTAACAGTGAGCGTAAAAATTCATTACCAAAATACGCATTTCATCACCAGCGCACCCGATATTCGTCACCTACCGGAAGACGAAGGTGTCGAAATTGCGTTTGCAGGACGCTCAAACGCTGGTAAATCGAGTGCACTTAACCGTCTAACTAATCAAAAAAGCTTAGCCAAGACATCAAAGACACCTGGTCGTACGCAATTAATCAACCTTTTCAAAGTAGAAGAAGGTTGTCACATTGTCGATCTACCTGGATACGGTTTTGCTCAAGTACCGGTAGAGATGAAAAACAAATGGCAGAAATCTTTAGGTGAATACCTACAGAAACGCGAGTGCCTAAAAGGCTTAGTGGTTCTGATGGACATTCGTCATCCAATGAAAGATCTCGACCAGCAAATGATTTTCTGGGCCATCGATAGCCACATTCCTGTGCAAGTTTTGCTAACCAAAGCAGATAAACTAAAAAGTGGCGCACGCAAACAAACCCTGCTGAAAGTTCGCAAACAAGTGGAAACTTTCGGTGGCGACGTTTCCGTTGATGTGTTCTCTTCCCTTAAAGGATTAGGCGTTGATCAGCTGCGCGCAAAACTAGATACCTGGTTTGCACCGGCGCTCGCGCACCTGATAGAAGAAGACGAACTGGATACCCCAACAAGCGACGAAGAATAATTAACAATATTTGTTAAATTTTTTCGACACGGCCCTACCATTTGGTGGGGCTTTTGTTTATCTGAGCTAAATAACAGACAATAAAAATCCCCACCTTCCTGGCAGGGATAACGGGAGAGAAAAATTGGTAATTATTGTTATGTGACGAAGCATTGCTGAACTATCGGATGATTTCAATAGCTTAAAAAGCCACCCAACTTTAGCTTTCGCTTAATTAACTCACAACCATAACCAATAAAGAAAATACAATTCAACAAGTTAGACAGAAACCTACCCACTTTCACGTCAACTTAGTTTCCTTCAAGAAAAAATCATAGTGTGATTGGCATAAATTTACAGACTGAATAGTTTGCGAGTTTTTGAAGAAAATTGGAGTGTAGACAATAGGTTAAAGGTGGGAGAAATATAAAGACAAGTCGTTACCAACCCAACACATTGAACAAAAAGAAAAATTTTCTTTCGCCCAATAAAAAACGCCCCAGTCAAAAGCTGACTGGGGCGGCTGAATCAGCCTAATCCAATAACGTGAAACAAAAGGTCTGAAAGATAGAACATCTTACCTCTGTACCCTACGAGTATTAATGTACAACAATTGGTCAGAATTGCAAAGAATTTTTGTAGTTTTTTTTCATGAAATTTTTATTAAGCAACATCAAAGTTAACTTTGCGCTAGCTTTTTTAATCGCAAAAAAAAGCCAGCGTTTGTGCGCTGGCTCATAATTAATGGGTTATTTTGGTCTAAAAGTGACTAATGAGCTTGATCCCAGTTGTCACCGTGCCCTGCTTCTGCAACCAACGGTACTTTTAGCTCTGCTGCAGATTCCATCAATTTCTGTACTTTACTTTCAATTTCGGACAATGATGACTCTTCAACTTCAAAGACCAATTCATCGTGTACTTGCATTAACAACTTCACACGGCCATTGCCTTCTTCCTGAATCCACTGATCAACCAACAGCATCGCTTTCTTAATGATGTCCGCAGCCGTACCTTGCATCGGTGCGTTGATTGCCGCACGTTCAGCAGCTTTACGACGCATCCCGTTGCGCGATTTGATTTCTGGTAAATGCAAACGTCGACCAAAAATCGTTTCGACATAGCCCTTATCTGCAGCCGTGCTGCGCGTGTCTTCCATGTACTGCATAACGCCAGGGTAACGCTCAAAGTATTTATCCATGTAGGCTTGTGCTTCGCCGCGAGGGATACCAAGCTGCTTCGCCAAACCAAATGCACTCATGCCATAGATAAGCCCGAAGTTAACGGCTTTAGCACGACGACGCTGCTCGCTCGATACTTGTTCAATATCCAGACCCATAATTTCTGCCGCAGTTGCCGCGTGAATGTCTTTACCATCACGGAAGGCATCTAATAACGCTTGGTCGCCAGAAAGGTGCGCCATGATGCGCAGTTCGATTTGCGAGTAGTCGACCGCTAAGATCTTATGCCCAGATGGTGCGACAAACGCTTGGCGAATACGACGGCCGGCTTCGTTACGAATTGGAATGTTTTGTAAGTTCGGATCGGTAGAAGATAGACGACCTGTTGCGGTTACTGCTTGATGGTAAGAAGTATGCACACGCCCTGTTGTTGGGTTGATCATCTTCGGCAGCTTATCCGTGTACGTCGATTTAAGCTTCGCCAAACCGCGATATTCCAAAATCAATTTTGGCAGTGGGTAATCTAGCGCGAGTTCTTGCAGAACTTCTTCATTCGTCGATGGTGTACCTGATGGCGTTTTCTTCACCACCGGTAAACCCATTTTTTCAAATAGGATGGCTTGTAATTGCTTTGGCGAGTTCATGTTGAACTCTTGCTCTGCAATTTCATACGCTTTCTTTTCAAGCTCATCAAGGCGAGCGGTAATCTCGACCGACTGCGCACTCAGCTTCATTTCGTCAATAAAGACCCCGGTGCGTTCAATGCGCGAAAGAACTGGCACCAACGGCATTTCAATCTCTTCGTACACTGTCTTCAGGCTTTCATCCTGCTCGATATTCGCAAACAAGCGATTGTGCAGACGAAGGGTCACATCCGCATCTTCTGCCGCGTATGGCGATGCTTGTTCCAACTCGATTTGGTTAAACGTAAGCTGATTTTTGCCTTTACCTGCAATTTGCTCAAAAGAAATGCAACTATGTTGTAGGAAGCGAAGCGCCAAGCTGTCCATATCGTGTTTACCGCCGACACTGTTGTAAATGTACGATTCCAACATCGTGTCGTGCTTGATACCTTTTAGCTCAATGTCATAACGAGCCAATACAGACGCATCATACTTTAAGTTTTGACCAACTTTTGCTTTCGCTGCATCTTCAAGAATTGGCTTAAGCTGTTCTAGAACCCAATCACGATCAAGCTGTTCAGGTGCATCTAGGTAGTCATGTGCAACAGGCACATAAGCGGCAATACCTTCATCGACAGCGAATGACAAACCAACTAAGTTCGCTAGCATGTAATCTAGGTTGTCGGTTTCCGTATCAAACGCAAACAACTCGGCCGTTTGAAGTTTGTCTAGCCACGCATTGAAGGTTTCTTCATCCAGAATCGTTTCATATTGGCTGCGGTCGATTGTCACTGCGGAAGTTTCCATCTCGGCATGAGAAGCGGAGGCTTGAGCAGAGCCAGCAAGCTCAACAGCTTCTACCGACCCAGAACCACCTTCAAGTAATTCGTTCAACCAAGATTTAAACGTCAGTTGACCATACAGCTTCACCAGTTCGTCTTTATTTGGTTCCGCTTTCAGCAGTGATTCTGGCGTTTCTTCAAGTTCAACATCCAATTTAATGGTTGCGAGCTCGTACGACAGCATGGCATTTTCTTTGTTATCGATGAGCTTCTTCGCCATGGTTTTAGAGCCACGGAAACCGAGCGCAGCAATGTCATCGAGATTTTCATACAGCTTAGTCAGACCGCCAATACCTTGCAGTAGTGCGGTCGCTGTTTTGTCACCCACGCCTGGTACACCAGGGATGTTATCTACTTTATCGCCCATCAGCGCTAGGTAGTCGATGATTAACTCAGGTGGAATGCCAAACTTTTCAACCACACCTTCACGATCCATCACGACGTTCGTCATGGTGTTGATCAAGGTAATATTATCATCCACCAACTGCGCCATGTCTTTATCACCAGTACTGATCAATACAGGCATGCCCTTTTGTGATGCTTGATGCGCCAACGTACCAATGACGTCATCTGCTTCGACACCAGGAACGCAGATCAGTGGTAAACCCATCGCGCGAATAACATTGTGCAATGGTTCAATTTGGCAACGCAGATCATCCGGCATTGGCGGACGATTAGCTTTGTATTCTGCATACATATCATCACGGAAGGTTTTTCCCTTCGCATCGAAAACCACCGCGATGCGCTCAGACGCAAACTGACGCATCATGCTGCGTAACATGTTCACGACACCGTAAACGGCATTAGTTGGAATTTCACCATTGCTCATGGTGCCCGGGTAGGCGTGAAAAGCGCGATATAGGTAAGAAGAGCCGTCGATAAGGATCAACGGATTTTCAGGAATACTTGCCATAATTGTCTGTATCCAATTCAGTACTTGAGAGATCTGCCTAGGATGCCATGACTGCTGATCCGAATCTATCTTGTTCGCTCGATCTAGGTCGCGTAAATTTTTCGATTTTATTCACGAAGATAACCCCACCCTGTGGATAACTCTGTTTATAGAAATTATCCACTGGTTATCCAATGATAGAAAACACAAAAAGCATGTACGTTAAGCTATTGTTTTTAAAAGTTTATTTTATAAAACGGCGAGAAGATCAACGATCCTTAAATGATCATCGTGTGTGGAAAAAATACGAATAGTGACGTCAAATAGAAATCGTAGAAAAGAAAAAAGCGACCCGAATGGGGTCGCCTAGCAGAAGTGGTAAAGCAAATTCTGTAAATAGAGCAGCTTAACCAAGAAGCTATAAATTACACTGGAAGCAATGTGAGCAATGTCGTGTCAAAAAGAATTCGTGCAAGTTCTCGGAAAAATGTTTCATCACTTCTCAACTTTCAGTTAATCAACTTCTGTTAATAAGTCATTCAACGTCCTTGTGAACTCTTCCTCATTCCCTAAGACAGGTTTAATAATAATGATTCTCATTTCGTAGTCAACAGTTAAATGAGAAAAAATCTCATTTATTTTCACATCGCTTTAATGAAATGAACTCGAGATTCACGAAGATTAATTTTTTCTTCAAATTTTTCAATGATATAGCCATTCCTCAATAACAATCGAAGCATAGCAGGAAACTGATTTCGAGATTTCACTTTTAACGTGTTATAGCCTTGCTCAGCCGCCCAATCTTCTTGTGCTTCCAAAAGCAATTGTGCCACGCCTTCATTTCGAGCCTCAGGAACAACACCACCCAACCAGCTATAGAAAACACCATCCTCTAATTCGTAACCTATTTTGAAGCCGACAATCGTGCCATTTTTTTCTGCAACGAGGATTAAACTGTTTTTCTCTTCTAAACGTTGAGTCATGGAGTCTACCGTTTCTCCTTTCGAAAATTCGGTAACACGTGCCACAACTTGAAGTGCTTCTTCCAATGTGCCTTCACGAATCAGCATTGTCATTGTTCTCTTCTCCAAAATAAAAATACCCAAGCACCTTGGATTGTTACTGTTGTAATCCGCCTGAGGTTACTTGGGTATATACAGACGAACAACTCTTGTTGGTCTGGTGTTTCTCACTGAGCGATAATTACTCTTCAGTCGCTTCCGGAGTACGATTTAGGTGTTGAGCAGTTTGTGCATTCTCTTCTGCCAACCACTCAGCCACATCTTTCGCAAAGTACGTTAAGATGCCGTCAGCACCTGCACGTTTGAAGCATAGTAGTGATTCCATCACAATTTCGCGCTCTTTGAGCCAGCCATTCATGATCGCCGCTTTATGCATCGCGTACTCGCCAGATACTTGATAAGCAAATGTCGGTACTTGAAGTTCAGTTTTTACTCGGCGAACTACATCTAAGTATGGCATACCAGGTTTAACCATCACCATGTCCGCACCTTCATTGATGTCTAGCGCCACTTCGTGAATCGCTTCGTCAATGTTTGCTGGGTCCATTTGGTAGTTTTTCTTGTTGCCGCCTTTTAGATTTGAAGAAGAGCCAACCGCATCACGGAATGGTCCGTAGTAGTTCGACGCGTACTTAGCCGAGTAAGCCATGATTTGTGTATGAATGTAGCCCGCATTTTCTAATGCTTCGCGGATCTTACCAATACGGCCATCCATCATGTCTGAAGGCGCGACTACGTCAGCACCCGCTTCTGCATGAGACAAAGCCTGCTTAACCAGTACTTCCGTGGTTTCATCATTCATTACGTAGCCATCTTCATCGATGATGCCGTCTTGGCCGTGCGTCGTGAATGGGTCAAGTGCCACGTCTGTGATCACACCGATTTGAGGAATATGTTCTTTAAGCGCACGTACTGCTCGCTGGACCAAACCTTCTGGGTTGTAGGCTTCAGTAGCACATAAGCTTTTAGCGTCTTGGTTTACGACAGGGAAAAGCGCGATTGCTGGAACGCCTAGATTTGCAAGGTATTGCGCTTCTTCTAGCATTAAATCAATCGACAAACGCTCTACACCCGGCATGGACTCCACGCTCTCACGACGATCTTTACCCATTAGGATGAACATTGGGTAAATCAGATCATTAACAGAAAGTTGGTTCTCAGCCATCAAACGACGACTAAAATCGTGCTTACGTAAACGACGCATACGGCGTGCAGGGAATGGACCTTGAATTGATACAGACACCATTTTCTCCTTGTCTGGACGGTTATGATGATCAAATCATCTGGTGAACAAAATCATATCACTCTTGATGCATGTTGCGAGTGACAATCTGGAAAAAGGTAATGAAAAAAACTGAAAATGACCCAGCACTCACACTCAAGTATACTTCGAATACGAAACCAATCATGAAGCACAGAGAGTAACGATGATCGATACCCACGCGCACATCTATGCCAGCGAATTTGATAACGACCGCGATGAAGTAGTACAACGCGCCTTAGCGCAAGGCATTAATAAGATCCTGTTGCCAAACATCGATCTGGACTCTATTGAGCCCATGCTACAAACCGAAGCGGCATATCCTGACGTGTGCCACTCAATGATGGGACTCCACCCTTGCTATGTGGATAACAACGTTGAGCAAACGTTGGAAATCATCCGCGGCTGGTTTGAGAAACACAAGTTTATTGCGGTGGGCGAAATTGGTATCGACCTGTATTGGGACAAAACCTATCGCGCCGAGCAAGAGATGGCATTCGTGACTCAGCTAAACTGGGCAAAAGAGATGGATTTACCAGTCGTTATCCACACTCGTGATTCGATTGAAGAAACACTCACCTTGCTAAGACAAGAGCAAGATGGTCGTCTGCGTGGTGTATTCCACTGTTTTGGAGGCAGCTTAGAAGAAGCGCAAGCAATCAATGAGCTAGGCTTCCACTTAGGCTTGGGTGGCGTATCGACCTTTAAGAATGGCGGGATGGATAAAGTCATTCCACATTTGGATATGCAGTGGGTCATTTTAGAAACCGATTGTCCATACTTAGCGCCAGTACCGCACCGTGGTAAGCGTAATGAACCAGCCTACACTTCTCTCGTTGCACAACGTGTTGCCGACTTGCGTGATGTCGATGTCGCAACTATCGATGCCATAACGACTGAAAATGCCAAAAAGCTGTTTAATATTTAATTCACGAAAATTGAAAAAAGCGACGAAACCAACGTCGCTTTTTTATTACCTAAACTATTGAATGAATGATTCAACCTATTGAAATAATAGAACAACCCACACAAAGTTATTGATAAACATAATAATTAACTAGCAACTCTACTTACCTCTCATATCGCCACTTTACTTCGTCTGTTTTGCAAAACGGTCGACAATTAGACATATTCTTTTTCTATACTGCTTTATGCCCATTAATTAGCACAAATGTAAAACAGCATGAATATGGAAGTTGAAGTGTGTACACATGGTGCTTACTTACAACGCGTACCGCGCAGTTTTTTTCAAAAGCTGCTGGGCATCAAGGAAGTATACGTATGCACAAAGTGTGGTTACGTCATGAAAGTTAAGTAGTTAGCCCAAGAAACAAACCAACCGCAAAAAAAGCGGCTCAATTGAGCCGCTTTTTACATCTACAGTAAACTTATTCTTCGGTTTCCGCTTCCGCCTCTTCGCCTCGACGCGTATAAAAACGCGCAAAGAACAAACCGACTTCAAACAGTAAACACATCGGAATAGCGAGTAAGGTTTGCGAGATCATGTCTGGTGGCGTTAACACCATACCTACGACAAACGCCGCCACAATGATATAAGGCCGTTTCTGTCTTAGATCTTCTGGTGTGGTGGCCCCAGTCCAACACAACAAAATAATCGCAACAGGCACCTCGAATGCGATACCAAACGCCATAAATAGCGCCAGTACAAAATCGAGATAGCTAGAAATGTCGGTCGCAAACTCTACACCACCCAATGAGATAGCAGTAAAGAAGCCAAACACTAGTGGAAACACCACAAAATACGCAAATGCCACACCGCAATAAAACAGCAGTGAGCTGGAAAACAGCAACGGCATAATCAAACGACGCTCATGTTTGTATAAGCCAGGAGCAACAAAGGCCCAAACTTGATACAAAATAAACGGCACCGCAATAAATACCGAAGCGATTAACGTCAACTTCAGTGGCGTGAAAAAGGGTGAAGCCACATCCGTAGCAATCATGGTTGCGCCTTCAGGTAGACGCTCTACTAAAGGTGCGGAAACAAACTCGTAAATGTGGTTAGAGAAATAAATTAGTCCGACAAACACCACCAACACTGCCAAAATTGAGCGCAGTAGTCGGTTGCGAAGCTCCAACAAATGACTAATTAAAGGTTGTGTCTGCTCGACGGTAGACATGGCAAACCTCTTATTAAAAACCAGATCAAAAAGGAGCTACCAATCACTAGTAGCTCCTCCTAATGAGACTATTCGGCTTTCTTATCTGCCGCTGTAACCTTGCTCTCTTCCGCTTTCTCTACCTTTTCTGCTGCTGGCTCTGTTTTTACAGGCTCAGCCTCTGAATCGGTGTTCTTTGCGTAAGGACGATTTACAGATTGCGCTGCCTTCTTCAATTCTTCGACTGAAGATTTCAACTCAGGGGACAAATCATCCATCCCCATTTGCTCTGCTTTGCGCAAGTTTTCTTGCAGCTCTTGGACTTTCAGCTCGTGTGACAATTCGTCTTTGACGCTATTTGCCATACTCTTAGCGGCACCGATAAAGCGAGACACGCTGCGAATAGCATGAGGCAAACGCTCCGGCCCAAGAACGACCAGACCAACAACAGATATTAATACCAGTTCCCAAAAACCGATATCAAACACGTTTTACGCCTGCTCTTTGTCTTTTTTCGTTTCAGGAGCAGCTTCTTTTTTCTGCTGCTCTTCTAGACTTTTTGGTTCGAAGTCTGCGTCTTTGTCATTTTTCGCAGGTTCATCTTCGCTCATCGCTTTTTTGAAGCCCTTAACGGCACCACCCAGATCGCCACCGATACCGCGTAGTTTCTTAGTTCCGAATAGCAATACAACAATTACAGCAATGATTAGAAGTTGCCAAACACTGATACCACCCATTCTCTTTACCTCGGGTCTTTAAATAAACAAAAATATTTCAAGAGTTTAACGTCTATTGACGATAAGCTCGCCAACTAAGCAGCCAAAATGTGACACCTGCGATACCGCTGGCCAACGAAAGCTGCTCAAAAGCATTGTTCACCAATATTGCCGAGCATACGACTAAAGTGGCGCCAACGCCAAATAAAAACTTTCCTGTCGCCTGCTGGCGCTTGCTCTGACGATACCCTTGGTAAAGCTGATCCATGCGTTGGTTCATCGCTTTACCTTGTTTCAGGCTATCGTAAAGCAGCTCTGGCAGTTCCGGTAACTTCTCCGCCCAAAATGGTGCGCGATCTTTAATTGCATTCACCAAAGCTTGCGGCCCAACTTGATTCATCATCCATTCTTCAAGGAATGGTTTTGCGGTCTCCCACAAATCAAGCTGAGGGTACAGCTGCCTACCAAGACCTTCCACGTACAGCAGCGTTTTTTGCAGCAATACAAGCTGTGGCTGAACCTCCATATTGAATCGACGTGCCGTGTTGAACAAATTCAACAACACATGACCAAAGGAGATTTCGCACAGTGGCTTAGCAAAAATAGGCTCACACACAATGCGAATCGCGAACTCAAACTCATCGACATTGGTATCGGCAGGCACCCATCCTGAGTCCACATGTAACTCCGCCACTCGGCGATAGTCTCGATTGAAAAACGCCAGGAAGTTTTCCGCCAGATAACGCTTGTCTTCACTATTAAGTGTACCAACGATTCCGCAATCTAGCCCGATCCACATTGGGTTCTCTGGATGTTCGGGTTTGACGAACACGTTCCCCGGATGCATATCGGCATGGAAGAAGCTGTCTCGGAACACCTGAGTGAAGAACACACTCACACCGCGCTCCGCGAGCAACTTCATATTGGTGCCATTTGCTTCCAAGCCTTCAATATCAGAGACTTGGATGCCATATATTCGCTCAGAAACCATGACAGTTTCATTACTGAAGTCAGGAAAAACTTCAGGAACATACAATTCTTCGCTGCCTTCGAAGTTACGACGCAGTTGAATGGCATTCGCCGCTTCACGACGTAAATCGAGCTCGTCGAGCAAGGTTTTTTCGTACTCGCGTACGACTTCAACGGGTTTTAAACGACGTGCTTCAGGCATCGCTCCGGCGACTATACGCGCCATTCGGTGCATCAGTTTTAGATCTGAATCAATGACCGGGCGAATATCTGGGCGGATAACCTTTAATACCACTTCTTGGTTAGAGTCTTTTAAACGCGCAGTATGCACCTGAGCAATCGACGCAGACGCCAGTGGTTTGATATCAAACTCGGTAAACCAGTTTTCTAACGGGCCACCTAATGCCTGCTCCATCTGCTTTTTTGCTAGCTCACCATCAAATGGCGCCACTTGGTCTTGAAGCAAAGCCAGGGGATCAGCAATGTGCGGAGGAAATAAGTCACGGCGCGTTGACATCATCTGACCGAACTTAATCCAAACTGGTCCCAGCTCTTGCAACGCTAAACGCAGGCGCTCACCGAGTGGTTTTTCTGGATGCTTGTTCTTAATCCAGAACAGGCTTTTGCGCAGTAATAACGGAGCTTTGGTCAGTTGGTGATCGGGAAGCAGCTCATCTAAGCCGTATTCCAGTTGTACTTTGGCGATGTCGTATAAACGCTTTAGTTCTGCTGGCGTCATGGTTTCTCCAATGCCGGCTTATCTGCATCCAGCTTATTCAGCAAAGCAGTCAAGCGAGCTTCAACGCGAGAAGCCTGGCTGCGAACCTCATCAACCTGGTCGCAAAAATACGCCACTTCTAGAGGAGCAGGTGCCAACTTCCACTCTTCAGTTACTACTTGCGCAAGATGACGCTGGTGTTTCTCTGCTTGAGATGCGAGGAAGTTGCCTATGTTTTTTGAACCTTGCACAAAGGTATGTGCAGCGACATCGCCAGTTACGCGAGACAACCACTCTTCAACATCTGGCTTGCAATCCACCATCAACTGAGAGAATTTCTGCGCCAATTGAATATCGCCTTCAAGCTCAAGTTTATCTTGTTTAATAAGGCGAGTGATGTTGGCCTGGTCACGCAGCTCTGGCAACACGCTCAAGTTGAGCGATAAGTAGCAGTTTGGCTGTCCTTCGTAATGACCGAGCACATCAATTTGCTGACTAAAAACGAACGTCAGTGTTTTATTGATCTCTTTCAGGTGAACTTGAATAACTTGACCTTTTAGACGCGCTAAACGGCGGCCCAATTCAGGGTCGTCTTTGATCAGAGTATTCAGTGACGTTTCAATCACAGCGGTGATAAGTGGTTCAAATGGCATGCCGTTAACCCTTAGAATTTATAACCGCGATGCAAAGCCACAATACCACCAGTTAAGTTGTAGTATTTGGTGTTTTCAAAACCTGCGTCTTGCATCATGCCTTCCAGCGTTTCTTGGTCTGGATGCATACGGATTGACTCCGCTAGGTAACGGTAACTCTCTGAGTCATTCGCAACTAGCTCACCGATTCTCGGCAATAAGTGGAATGAATATGCGTCGTATACTTTCGATAACGGCTCTAGCACTGGTTTCGAAAATTCTAGCACCAATAGACGGCCGCCTGGCTTCAATACGCGGAACATTGAACGAAGCGCTTTGTCTTTGTCAGTCACATTACGCAAACAAAAACTGATGGTGATGACATCAAAATAATCATCAGGGAACGGCAGTTCTTCTGCGTTAGCTTGAACGTAATGCACGTTACCCACAATTCCGTTATCGCGCAGTTTATCGCGGCCAACGTTAAGCATTGAATTATTGATATCAGCGAGGATGACATGGCCTTCATCGCCAACAATGCGCGAGAATTTCGCCGTTAAATCACCCGTACCACCACCTAGGTCAAGAATACGTTGGCCAGGGCGAGCACCACTACAATCGATAGTGAAGCGCTTCCAAAGGCGGTGAATACCACCAGACATCAGGTCATTCATGATGTCGTATTTTGTTGCCACGGAGTGGAATACTTCGGCAACCTTAGTCACTTTTTCGTCTTTTGCCACTGTAGAGAAACCAAAGTGGGTGGTTTCATTCTCTAACGCTGTATTGGATTGCAAACTTGTGTCCGTCATTCTAATTCCTCTTAGGCAGCGCTTTCTCTCTGCGGGGCGTTTGCTGACAAATAAAATCGCCCACTGCACTGCGGGCGATTAGTTTACTTTATCCTCAGCCGGATGTCTTTCTACTAACGGGTCATTTTCTGAAAATGAATCACTCTGCGCTAACTGTGCGAGGTCAGAAGAAATTGGTCGTTTGATTTCAACCCCAAGGTGCTTAAAGCTTTCGGCTTGACGAATCACATTCCCGCGCCCTGTGGCAAGCTTGTTCATTGCGCCTTGATAGCTTTGATTCGCCTTATCCAGCGCACCGCCGAGCCCTTCCATGTCGTCCACAAACAATCGTAATTTGTCGTAGAGTTTTGTCGCGCGCTGCGCAATCATTTTGGCGTTTTCATTCTGCCGTTCATTGCGCCATAGATTATCAATGGTGCGCAGTGCCACCAGCAACGTTGTTGGGCTCACCAAAATGATGTTTTGCTCCATCGCGTCTTTGATCAAGCTCGGATCGGCTTGAATCGCAACTTGGAACGCAGGCTCAACCGGAATAAACATCAGCACATAGTCCAAACTCTGAATACCTTTGAGTTTGTGGTAGTCCTTCATGCTTAAACCCTTAATGTGAGCACGCAGTGCGGCTAAGTGCGCACTCAAAGCCTGGTCTCGATCGGCATCAGTTTCGGCGTTGAAATAGCGCTCATAGGCGACCAGCGCCATTTTGGAATCCACAACCACTTGTTTGTTTTGTGGGAGATGAACAATCACATCAGGTTGGTAGCGCTTGCCTGCTTCATTTTGCAAATTCACCTGAGTCTGATATTCGTGCCCTTCACGTAAGCCAGACTCGGCAAGCACCCTAGCGAGCACCACTTCGCCCCAGTTACCTTGCTGCTTGTTGTCCCCTTTCAACGCTTGGGTCAAATTAACCGCTTCGCGCGTCATTTGCTCATTCAAACGTTGCAGGTTTTTCAGCTCATGCACTAAGGTATGGCGCTCTTTAGCTTCTTGGCTAAAGCTGTCATTAACGTGCTTTTTGAATCCTTCTAGCTGCTCTCGGAGCGGTGACAACAAACCCTCCAAACTCTGACGGTTTTGCAAGTCGACCTTCGCGGTTTTTTCTTCAAACAGTTGGTTGGCCAAGTGCTCAAATTGCTGTTTCAGGCGCGCTTCCGCTTGCTCTAGAATTTGCAGTTTTTCGGCATTGGCTTGGTTGATTTGCTCATGACGTGCTTGCTGCTCACACAGTTGCGTTTCTAGACGTGATTTGTGCTCACGCATCTGACCAAGCTCATCAAAGTATTGCTGGCGCTCTTGCTTTACGGCCTCGAAGTAACGCAGTTTTTCCATTGCTGCCATCAGCTTTCCATGTGTTTGGCGTACTTCAAACGCGGCTTTATCGCGCTCATCATCTAATTCATCCAACTCTTGCTGGGCATCGGCAAGGCTTTGTTTAACCTGTTCAAGCTGCTGTTGGTGAAGCTGCTTTTCTGAAACAAGTTGTTGTTCGAGAAGCTGAGTTTGGGTGATAAAACGCTGTTTCACCCACCAACCGACGGCGACACCACTAAGCGTGGCAGCGCAAAGAGAAGAGAGAATGAGAGATTGGTACTCAAGAATCCATTGCATAATAGCGAGTTAGCCTGTGTTTTGTATCTATAACAATGGTATTTAGACACTGGATAAATGTCCAGTTTGTTGGATGAAAAATCCTCGCATACACTAGGCCTTCCTATAATATTCTTTCTTCCGCTCAAATGAACCAGACCGAGCGGCACATCATCACGCAGAGGCATCATGAACGAGCGTCGCGCCCTAGGATTTGGGCTCTCAGCAGTATTACTTTGGTCTACCGTTGCAACCGCATTTAAACTCACGTTGGCAGAATTTACGCCAATCCAAATGCTGTGCATTGCCAGTATCGTCTCTGCGATTGCGCTGACGATAATCTGTGGTGTGCAAGGCAAGTTGGGCCAATTAAGTGCCACCTTCCTCTCAAACCCTTGGTATTACCTACTGCTTGGGTTGATTAACCCCTTGGCGTATTACGTCATTCTCTTTAAAGCGTATGACTTGCTGCCTGCATCCCAAGCCCAAGCAATTAACTACAGCTGGGCCATTACCTTGACGCTAATGGCTGCTGTTTTCTTAGGGCAGAAGATCCGAGCTAAGGATTGGCTCGCTTGCGGTTTTAGCTATGTAGGCGTGATTGTGATTGCCACACAGGGCAATGTTCTCGGCATGCAATTCGAGAGCCCGCTGGGCGTGGGGTTGGCGCTGCTATCGACACTGTTGTGGGCTGGTTACTGGATTTTAAACACCAAAAATAAGGCCGACCCTGTGGTTGGTGTATTACTTGGTTTTTTGGTCGCTATTCCATTTGCCATTGGTTTAAGTATTTATGAAGGTGCGAGCTGGCAGGCAATCTCAATTAAAGGTTGGGCAGCGGTGACGTATGTCGGGCTATTTGAAATGGGGATCACTTTCGTCCTATGGCTAAGCGCCCTCAAATCGACGCAAAACACAGCCCGCATCAGTAATCTGATCTTTGCTTCGCCATTCATCTCACTGATGCTGTTGGCAACCATCATTGGTGAAGAAATTCATCCATCAACCTTGATTGGTTTAATACTGATCATCAGTGGATTAGTGGTCCAACAAGTATCGTGGGGTAAAAAAAACAAAGCCATGAGCACATCTCAATGATGAACAAAAAACCTCAATAAACGATGCAATGAGTTGGATAAAAAAGAGATATAGCTAACAGTTTAATGATAGAAAGCGCCTTACGCTGCTGGGAATTACCTAAGCGTTGGATACGATACCAACACGGCCCAATAGCTTAAGCTAGATTCTAATACCACTATCTTTGGGCGCTTCAGGACACGTTATTAATTATGTTTCGCTTCGCTATTCCTTCGCCTTTGATGGCAGACTGGCAACAGGCTCTGCAACAATGCTGTGATGCTACTCAAGCTCAGGGACAACTTTATACTCTGAGCGATACCCAGCAGTGGCTATCAACTGAGGTGTCCACCTCGGCTCAAAATCATCGCGCTATCGTCGAAGTGGTAGTGCAAGTTGCCGCTCAATTTACACCGACAGACTTGACGATAAGCCACACATCCTTTGGACAGCAAACCTTGAGCATAGGTCCAATTTGGCTACCAAATGGCGATCTGTTTGCCGTATTGGCGCTGACTCACCCTGACGATCAAATCACGGTAGTCTCTGCTTGGCTGAGTGCATTAGTGGGAAGAATGAGCTTTGATGTCAGCTCACACTACCAGCAAGAACGAACACGCCATCAAACTGCAGCGACCACACCATTACCGACGCTGCAAGAGTTTATCGACTGCCTTGAAGACCATATTTGGATAAAAGGCATGGATGGTCTTTATTCGATGACCAACCGAAGCGTAGAAAATGCGTGGCAAAAGACCAATAGTGAGATCATCGGCAAAGATGATTTCGCACTGTTTAGCCACGAGCGAGCAGAGAAGTTCATTGAGGCCGATAACTTGGTCGTGGCGACAGGCACGCTGAACATCGTCGAAGAATGCCGCCAAATTGATGAAAACAATAACCCAACTTGGCTAGAAACCATTAAGTCTCCTGTCCGTGATAATGACGGTAACTTAATTGGCATTCTGGGCATGACGCGCAACATCACACGCCGGAAAATGGTCGAAACGCAACTCTCATTGGCATCCAAAATTTTTAATAACTCACAAGAAGGCATGGTCATTACTGATCGCAATGCCAACATCATTGATGTAAACACAGCCTTTACTCAAATCACCGGCTATCGCTCTGAAGAGGTGATTGGAAAGAACCCTAGAATTCTGCGCTCAGGTCATCATGACCAAGGCTTCTATAAACAGTTGTGGCATCAGCTCGAAACCAAAGGTCAATGGAAAGGCGAGTTCATCAACCGAAAGAAAGATGGCAGCATTTACCCGCAGTTAGCGACCATTAGTGCCGTAATGGACGATAAAAATCATCTCATTAACTACATCTGTGTATTTGAAGATATTTCCGTGCGTAAAGCGCACGAAGAAAAACTGCAGCGCATGGCCTTTTATGATCCGTTAACGAATCTGCCTAATCGCACCCATTTACTTAGCTTGCTTGAACAACACATTGAAACCGGGCACAAGAACCAACAGACGTTTGCCACCCTATTTCTGGATATCGACCATTTCAAGCACATCAACGATAGCATGGGTCACTTTTGTGGTGATCAGTTGCTGTCTAAGTTGGCTATCCGTCTGCAAGATATTCTTCACTTAAATGCGCATGTGGCTCGTATTGGCGGCGATGAGTTCGTGATCATTTTGCCGGACGTCCACAGTGATGTGGCTTTGCTGGAAACCGTCGGCGATATTCTCAGCGTTTTCCAACAACCGTTCGACTTGGCAAATCACGACTCACTGCGCGTCTCGACCAGTATTGGCATAGCCTTATACCCAAGAGACGGCCAAGACAGCGAAACCTTACTCAAAAACGCAGATACGGCGATGTACTTAGCGAAGAAAAATGGGCGCAACGGCTACGCATTTTACTCACCAGATTTAACCGATAAATCGGTATCCCATGTGCGCATTCAATCTGCTTTACATCAAGCGATAGAAAAGCAGCAACTTCGATTAGAGTTCCAGCCACAATATAACTTGGAGCAACATGCGATTGTTGGCGTTGAAACCTTATTACGCTGGCAGCACCCCGAATTTGGCCTTGTACCACCAGCCGACTTTATTCCAATTGCAGAAAAAACGGGGCTTATCCAAAGCATTGGCGAGTGGGTCTTGCTACACGCTTGTCAGCAAGGAAATGCTTGGCTGAAACAAGGCGTTGAGTTTGGCAGAATTGCGGTTAATGTGTCGGCATTACAGCTTCAGCAATCGAATTTCATTCAGCGATTGAGCGATATCCTCAATCAAACTGGTTTCCCTGCTCAACGGCTGGATTTGGAGATCACCGAGAGCTTTTTACTGATCGACCCTCAACAAGCCATTGCGTCGTTAAATCAACTAAGAGGGTTAGGCATCGAGATTTCTCTGGATGATTTCGGCACAGGCTATTCGTCTTTGTCTTATTTGAAAGGTTTACCCATCAATAAGCTGAAAATTGATCGTTCGTTTGTCAGTGATGTACCCAGCAATAGCGATAGCAATGCGATTGTGAATGCGATTATCGCCATGGGCAAAACACTGTCATTGAAAGTGGTAGCGGAAGGAATAGAAACTCAGGAGCAAGCCGATTACTTGTTTGAAAAAGGCTGTGTTTACGGTCAAGGGTATCTTTTTAGCCAGCCAGTAAGTGCGGAAAAACTTTTTCGTTGAGCCAGCTTGTAGCCCAAGTCATTCTCGTGGAGCCACATCCTCGG
This sequence comes from Vibrio sp. Y10_XG_PY6, assembly GCF_024181795.1. Taxonomy (NCBI): domain Bacteria; kingdom Pseudomonadati; phylum Pseudomonadota; class Gammaproteobacteria; order Vibrionales; family Vibrionaceae; genus Vibrio; species Vibrio sp. Y10_XG_PY6. The sequence goes on along the minus strand of NZ_JAMZAQ010000003.1, from coordinate 61,221 downwards.
GGATGGTTTGGCTTGGTTGACTTTGAGTTGATTGACACAGCTCCAGACGCTCAACCAAAATATTAATGCAGACCAATAGCGGTACACCAATTAATAGCCCCATACCGCCCCAAAGCCAACCCCAGAACACGAGCCAAACGAAGATCACTAACGGATTTAAGTTGAACCTTTTCCCTAATAACGTTGGCGTGACAAACTGGCTTTCAATCAAGTTGATCAACAAATAGATAGACACCACAGTGAGCATAAAACTGACCGACTCCAACTGTAGATAAGCCACAAAACCGAAACTCACCATGGAGATGACTGGGCCAAGATACGGCGCAAAATTCATCACGCCAGCAAACGCGCCCCACAAGAACGGGTCCTCAAGGCCTAAAACAAAAAACACCGCCCCAACACTCAACCCAAGTCCCGCATTCACCAACGTGATAGTACCAATGTATCGAGATAGGTCTTTCTGTAGTGCTTTGACCAGTTCAATCGCTTGGCGCTGCTTGGCAAACCCATGCAAGTACGACACTGACTTTCGAAATAAGCTGCGTCCGTGATTGAGCATAAAATACACCATAAACAGCACGATCATCGCTTGTGTCAAAATGGTCGGCGTCGTGGTCGCGAGTGTCTTCACCAAAGAAAATACGGTATTGTTCCCGACTTCATCCATACCCATATCGCTGGCAATATTCAGCGGCGTATTAAGGTGATCCGCCGAGGCTTGAGTCACTTCGCTCACTTCTTGCGACACATTTTTCACGATACTGGGCAGTTCAGACCACCACTGCTTGGCAGGCTCCGACATGGCAGCAAGGCCAATAATTGAAGCACCAACCAAGAATGACAGAGTCACCACGACGGTAATCGCGCGCGGTAAACCTTTGTCTTCAAGATAGTTAATGAAAGGACTGCATAACAGAGAAATAAAGGTACTAAGCACAATAGGTAACAAGATTGGCTTAGCAAAATACAGCCCAGGAACGAGCAATAAGACAAGAAGGGTTGCACCAATCGCGGTGTTGGCAGGAATGTTCAATTTCGCTGTCATAAAAAGGCTCAAGGTCGGTAGGAATAATTATCGGCGAAAGCCGTTATTGGGGTTGCTCGACTTCTGTTTCTGTCGCGGTCTCTTCTGTCGAAGCAGTATTGCTTGCTTGTGGTTCAGCATTTCGCTCTTGTTCTACGCCCGACTGGTTAGAAGACGCGGCCCTAACTGGCTTGGCAAGCGAATCCGTTAGTTCGGAGACACTACTCGCCAATAGCCCCATGGAAGAGATAGAGGAAGTCAGTCGAGACAATCGACCCGCTTTGGCAGCGGTAACGGCAACGACAGCACTAATACCTAGCGTCGTCCAAGGATTTTCTTTCACAAACTTCTTAGTGGTAAACGTGAACATTTCCATCGACAAGCAGCATTGCTCTAAAGATGCCTTACCTTCCATCCGCTTGATTCGCATGGCTCGATTGAGCTTTTGTAGCGAGCGCATCCCACCCCTCCTGCAACTGTTCTGTCGTATTTTTGAATCCAAGGAAACCAACTAAACGCTTCTGCCACCAAGCTAAAGACAATAATGCCAAACCTAAGGACGCAATAAATACGCCCACTGCAACATACACGTTAGCGGTCAGCTGATAAGCCACCACACCAGAAGCAAGGCACAAACTGAACACGAACAATACCGACAATAAGGTAAAAACAATGGTGCACAGCAAAATCTGTCGCGCTGCGGACGCATTAACTTTCACCTCCAAGAGGAACAAATCCAACGTTGAACCCGACCACGCTTTCAGCGATTGAGTCAATTGGTCCAGTTGTGAAAGAATACTGCTCAAACCATTGATGGTTTGTTGGATATCCTGCTCTTGTGCCCCACTTGGGGCTCGACCGCTGTCTGCTGCGGCCGAGCCTGGTTGCTGGTTGGTGACTTGTCCGGAGTTATTCATTGGAACCCTCGCCTTCTGTTATGTGGCTTAATCCGTTGGACCGTGATTATTTGATCAGCTTCGAAACCGCCCAACCCGCAAGGAAGGCACAACCAATGCTCAGCAATGGACGCTCCTTGATAACGTTCTCTGCCGACTTGGTCGCCTGCTGAACGTGTTCCGCGCCCACATCAAATTTCTCTTTAGCTTGGTCTTTCATTGCGCCGACGGCTTCCGTCGTGGCTTGCTCCGCCAAGTGATATGCTTCTTCTAACTGCTCTTGAGGTTTTACTGTGCTTTCTTTTGTTGTAGCCATAACTAGCCTCCGTTGATGAGTTGAGTAGTAAATCAAGTGAAACAACTTTTGAACTCACTTACTCACTACAAAGCCATATCCGTGCCAAAATTATAAGCATCTGTTTTTATTTGATTTTTGTTTTGTTTCACGACAAACCCTTATCTGTACGTGTAATTCTTTCCAGACTTCCCCAACATTCTTGTAATTTTTTCTTAGCGCCTCATCTGCAACCCTCCAATTCTTGCGCAAGAAACTCATAACTAATTGATTAATAGAAAAATAACATTCCTTGGCATACAACCTGCAACTAAAGATGAAACATTGGTGTTTGTTCCCCATACGTACAAACACTCCCATCACCAACCAAATCAGGAGTGAGATATGAAAAATGAAAATATCGCCTCAATCATTGAGCTTATCGAGAGCGGAAATGACATTTACAACAAGGCCATTGAGAACATTGACAACACTTCTTTGAATAATGTGTTGGTAGAACTGCTTAGAGTACGTGAGCGAGCGGTGCTTGAGCTTACTCCCTACACATTGGCAAATAACCAGGAAGACTCTGCCGACGACACTCCGGTTTCCTACACCATTAAAGCGCGTGAAGTGTACAGCGATGTGATGAAGGAGGTGTCTTCTGACAAAGAGTCCATGTATTTGGAACAGCTCGAAGGTGTTGAAAGCAAGGTGCTCAAAGAGATTGAAAACCTAATTACTAGCCACCCAGAGCAAGCGGATAATTCGGTTCTACTGAAAGTTCGCAGTGATATCAAAAGCTGTAAAGAAAAGCTCAGCAGCATCAGCCTTATCAGCTGATCCTTAGTGGTCGCCTTTGCAATCAATCGCTGGCAGAGAAAATGGCCAACTCGTTTTGGCCATTTCTGATAAGACCACAGGCACCTCAATACAACCAAAACTAGAAAACACTAAACAGAGTAATCAACACGGTAGTCATAAATAAAGAGGTCAGTATGACATTGGATAATAATCGAGTAAGGGAGCTACTCGTAAAAATGACACACCATCGCCAAACGTGTTTGCCTCTCGTTAATCCGCAATCGCATATGACACTCGCAAGAGCGGCTTATCGATTCGTTAAAATAGAAAAAGTGATGATCAAAAAGATGGCGAAGTTGTTCTTCGACCAAGATGGTGAACAATTCATTGCGGAAAATGCCACCGAATACGGCGTTGCCGAACTAGGTAATTACAAAGAAATGCATTTCATGAACAAGTTGTTGTTAGATGATTTAAAAGCGCTACTCAGAGCCATTGACGACTCCAACTTAACGGCGCTTGTTTCTTACTGGTTAGCTGCTTTACAAGTCGAAAACGATGAAATTGAAAAGCACTTACCCCAGGGTGAGTAGTCATACTCACCCCCTTCTTCCTTTCACTTCGAGAACGATAAATAGACGCTCTCTCAGATACAAAAAATGCCGATATAAAAAAGCCGCTGCACCTACGCAGCGACCTTATTGGTTCCCTCAAAACTATGACTAAACCGGTAAACAAAGGCGCGCAATAAAGCACTAGGCAAATCGCGCGTTATCCACTGCTTATCTGTTTTTAAAGCTAAGCCGATTTACTTCTCCCGCTTGGGACAAATACATTCAACGATTTTGGACGAAGCTTAATCGCTAATTGCTCATCAGAATAAAGCTCACCATCAATCACATACTCAATCGGTTTGTTCGCAGAAATAGTGACATTCTGAGCCGTCGCGTATTGAAAATGAGTCGATTCCTCCTGCGCACCTACGCTGGTTAATGTCAGATCAGACAATGCGATGAGGCGTCCGCCTAAAGATTCGGTGTTATCTAAATACGTGATATGCAGCTTGCCATCGTCAGGCTGTGGAGCACCACCACCTTGCGCGAGCAACGTACTAAAAGGAGCGATGTTCGCAACGACAAAGCTATGAACTTCTAGCGTTTGTGATCCATTTTCGCGGTTTCCATCTTCAAATGGCGCATCCATCGCAACAGTCAACGTCTGCGTCTCTTCCGCCACCACCGCGTTAAAAAAGCCCGTTAAGTAGGCCAATTGTCCAAAGGTGTTTTTCTCTTCTCGCTGCGCATGCTCGATCATTTTCTGCTCTAGGCCAATACCTAGGACTAACAATATAAGCCTCTGATTACACTCCGCCGTATCAATACGTTGGCAGTGACCTGCTAGCAATGCTTCACACGCTTTTTCGACTGGTGAGAATTTTGCGCCAACTCCATAGAGCACATGACATAACGCATTGGCGGTTCCGAGCGGAACAATACCGAGTTTGATATCAGTACCTACCAGCTGGCTCGCCACTTCCGTCACTGTGCCATCGCCACCCGCTACGATAATTTGCTTAGCCCCACTTTCTTTTGCCTGTTGTGTTAGCTGCTCGGCGCTGAGGTCTGTCGTCGTTTGATGAATACTCAAGCGATATTTTTTGGTTAGTTCACGAATCAAGTGCTGTTCGTTTTCCTCCCATTTGCCGCCACCTGCAACAGGGTTAACCACCATCCAAGTGGACTGATCCAGACCCAGTACGCCTTTTTCACTTATCGCTCGTAACGTTTTGATCTGCAATTTATTCAATCTCGCGGTACTGCGCACGTCATTGATTTTTTTCATCACAGATTCAACCGTCAGCGACGGATCTTTGCTCAGTAGATACGCCGCAACAACAAACACCGATCGACCACGCCCTAACGCACAATGCACAACCACAGCTCGCGAGCACGAGATTTGCGTATCAATCCAGTTAATCGCATGACGCAAGCGTTCCAACGTTGGGGCTTTGTGGTCGAGCACCGGAATCGAAAGGTAATGAAACTGCTTGTCGGTCATCGCACTTTCAAGCCCAGCAAATTCTGCGGTGACATCGACAATACAAGAGATGTCATTGGATTCGAGAAAATCTAAGTCACTCTGAAATAGCCGACGGGAGAGGTATAAATTATCGCTGACTTTTTGGATCGGAGGCACAGTATCGCGCCGTCTTTCCCAGGCATTATATGCTCTAGCGCCCAGTAAAAAGGGGATGAATGCCCAGCGGATCCACCTGACAATCTTGCCGTCTTGGTTTTTTCTAAAAATGGAGGGAATGTCGAAAACGTAGGCTACGCTGACTAATGCTAAAGAAAGAGATACCCATAAGAACAACAGGCTAACCATGATTTGGGGAATATAAATAGCGGCCAATAAACTGATCAGAGCGCCAAGAATATAATATTTGATGATAAACATTCGCTCTCCTTGCCTTCAGCGAGTGCGCTTTTTTAGTGAAAGTGAGAATAAGCTGGTTTTAGTTTAGGCTAATTAGCTTGGTAAACGCTTTGATTGGGCCCCTTCCCGTACCGAAATGGCACGAAAAGGATCAATACTCCACCTAGCTAGCCATTTCTTCGACGTAGCTATCCGCTAGTTTCATTTTCTGCTGATCGGTCATCACCTTACCGGCCAATTGGAAAAAACGCTGCTCTTCTTCTTCGAGGTGGTGCAATACTTTGTGACGCAAAGTTTTCATGAGGTTGAGCCATGCTGGCGAGCTCATGTCGGTTGCATCAAGCTGTGCAATCACTTTATCAATCTCGTGGTGCTCTGCGATGCCATGACGAGTAAGATCGATGGTTTTATCACTCTCGATTAAAGGCGCGTAGAAAAAGCGCTCTTCTGCGGCGGCGTGCTGTTCGAGTTCATCCTTAAGATTGTGATAAAACTCTTCGCGTGCAGGGGAATCTCCAGACGTTTCCATCAGAGCATCGAGTAAAAGGCGTTGCTTTTCATGACTCTCTTTTAGTACATCAAATATGTTTTTCATCTTTGACTCCTCATCTGATTGTAAACACTTGGGATAAAAGGAAGGGCGGTGATTGACCGCCCTTCCTTACATTGCTGTGAACAAAAAGCTGACCTGACTCGACTAACAATCTTGGTCTTCTGCGTTCAAGTTCTCTTTAATATTTTCACACTCATCTTCAATCGCATTTTGAGTTTCTTCGGCGGCTTCATCTATCTTCTTGCCTGCCTGTTCCATTGGCCCTTCTTCACTACAAGCAGCCAGTGCGAACACCAAACCAAATACTGCGGCGATACGGTAAATTAATGACGTAAGTCGCATGAAATCTCCTATCTATTTACGTTTTTTCTTCCTAGCAGAACAATCACTATTGATACAATTAATGACAATAGGAATAGGTAAAATATCACTTGCGCGATAGAGGCCGCCGCCCCTGCAATACCAGTAAAACCTAGTAGTGCAGAAACCAGTGCCAAAGCCAGAAAAATAAACATCCAACGAACCATAGTGTTACCTCCTAATAAAATTGGGTTAGGTCACTCGGCTCGTTATTATTGAACCACTTCTAGCTTATCAATCACCTTATTTACATCATTGGTATTATTTGCAATTGAAAGTGCAAGATCATGCTCCGCATCTGAATTAACCTTACCTGCCAACGTTACCGTTTTACGTTCCGTCGTTACATCAATGTCCGTACCACTTACATTGGTATCCATCAGTAGGCGCGTTTTAACTATAGTCGTGATTTTAGAGTCGGTCAGTGTGGCTAATGCCTCTGAATCGGTTTCTTTCTTACCTTCATTCACCACTGACAATTCGTTATTTACTTCTTTCACACCATCAAGACCTGTTACAAGCTCTTCGGCAAGCGATTTTTCAAGGTCATTGTTTACCGAACCAGAAAGGGTAACTACCTGATTTTCAACATCGGTGTTGATATCAAAAGAGTTAAGGTTACTGTTTAGCAGCAGCGTCGTTTCAGCTTTACCATCTAGCCAAGCGTCCATGGATTCTTTTTCCCATTTATCACTCGCTAAGACTGCTGTAGATGAAGTAGCAAGAACTGACGTAAGTACAATTTTAGCTGCGATGTTATTCATGGTAATTCTCCTTTATTGACGTTGTATTTCCATAGGAGCAAACCATGTGCCAAGTTTTTAAACAATTGTTTTTAAAGGAATAATAAAAACAAGAGATAAAAATAAGACAAACAAGAAAATATAAGCATGAATTATTTACACAGAAGAAATGTAATTTTTAATCGTTAGTAATTTCGCAATCAATTACATAATACGCCAATAAAAGATGAGACATTATTTCTTCAACTTCACTTAATCGCAGAATTATTATTTAAAGCGTGAGACACCCGAATAAATAAGCAATATTTATCAGAATTATTACTGATATATACCAAGATAGGTTCAACAACATTAAAATAGCCTACAGACCCTTAAATCTCTGCTGACAATATTTTGTCTTGTGCACTTAGAATAATCCACGTACATTGTTTCTGTCATAGTAAAGAGGACATTTCTATGTCGTTGCCAAGCCTGTTTCTACGAATACAAGACCCGACACTTAAAGGTGCTATCGCCTCTTGCCAGGAACTGAACAAATTTCGTCTGCATAATACCGATGCCGCAGATGGTTGGATTGAAGATTTCCTACAACTCAAACCGGAAGTTGCGATTGTTGAAGTCGCCCACTTTACTAGCGCAGACTACCAGCGCCTTTCTAATATCGAAGACATCTACGATATGGACTTGATCATCATTAGCTCTGGTGCTCCAAACGAAAATTTGGATAAGCTAATGAACTTAGGTGCAATTTTTCACTACAGAAAACCCGTCGATATTGCCATTTTGACGGACACCCTAAGCGAAGTCAGCCAGTACTATCAGCAAAAACAAGATCAAGGACGTAAAGTGTCCACTAGCGATCTCGACCAATTTGGCCTTTTGGTGGGTTCCTCATCGCCAATGCATCAGCTCTATCGCATGATCCGACGCGTCGCAAAAACAGAAGCCAACGTCCTCATTGTCGGTGAAAGCGGTTCGGGTAAAGAGTTAGTCGCACAGACCATTCATTTAGCTAGCGATCGCAAGCAACAACCCTTTATCGCGATTAACTGTGGTGCCATTAGCCCTGAATTGGTTGATAGCGAACTGTTTGGCCATGAGAAAGGCGCTTTTACCGGAGCAAATAAAACTCACCAAGGTGTATTTAAGCAGGCAGAGGGCGGCACGCTGTTTTTAGATGAAATCACCGAGATGCCTATCGAGCATCAAGTGAAGCTATTGCGTGTGTTGGAAACCGGAGAATATCGCCCAGTGGGCAGTAATACGGTGCATATCGCCAACACTCGCATCATTGCCGCCACCAACCGTGATCCTAAAGTCGCCATTGAAGAGCAGTTCCTGCGTGAAGATCTGTTTTTCCGTTTATCGCACTTCCCATTAACGATACCGCCACTGCGAGATCGAGGCGGTGACATCGTCGGTCTGGCTAAACACTTTATCGCGCACCGCAACGCAAATGAGGCTAAAACCAAAACCATTCTTGATTCTGCCATCCAAAAAATCGCTGCACACGATTGGCCAGGTAATGTCCGTGAGCTCAAACACACGATCGAGCGTGCATTTATTTTGGCTGATGACACCATCCGAGATGAACACCTGATCTTCGATACGCCACCATTGGAAACAGGCACCAGCATCGAAGACCTTGTTCCAGCGGGCGTTTCGCTAGAAGAGCTAGAAAAAGCCGCTATTCTCAATACCCTTGAAGAGAATCAAGGCAATAAAACGGAATCAGCGCAGGAGTTAGGCATTAGCGTTAAAACGCTCTACAACAAACTCGAAAAGTATCAAGACGAGTAACTCGCTGTGGGAATACAAAAAAGAGCACGGAATACGATTCAGTGCTCTTTTTTTATCTTATCTTTTATGCGGATGTGTAGCGTTTGATTACACCCACTGACCCGCGACAAAGCCGCTCGACCAGCACCACTGAAAATTGTAGCCCCCTAACCAGCCAGTCACGTCCATGACTTCGCCAATGAAGTACAGCCCTTTGATGTCTTTGCATTCCATGGTTTTCGAAGATAAGTGATCGGTATCCACACCGCCTAGTGTCACTTCCGCGGTTCGGTAGCCTTCAGTGCCATTCGGGGCGATATCCCAATGCTCTAAACGATCCACAATCGCCGCAAGCTCCTTTTGATTGAACTGCTTTAGCGGTTTATCGACCAGCTCTTTACGTTCAATCAAGACTTCAACCAAGCGCTTTGGTAGCACTTTAGCGAGCGTATTTTTGAGCGACTGATTCGGATGCTTTTCACGGCTGCGTTCTAATAACTCGGCAACATCATCGTTTGGCACCAGATTAATCGACACCTTTTGCCCCGCTCGCCAGAATGATGAAATCTGTAAAACGGCTGGGCCAGATAAACCACGATGTGTGAACAACAGGGCTTCTTTGAACATGGTGCCATCTTCAGCTGTAATTTCCGCAGGTACCGCGATACCAGATAACTCAGCAAAATCTTCTTTGTCTTCTTTATGCAACGTAAATGGTACAAGCCCTGCCGTAGTTGGGATAACTCGAAGACCAAATTGTTCCGCGACTTTATAACCAAATGGTGTCGCCCCCAGTTTTGGCATCGACAAGCCACCGGTTGCGATAACTAAAGACTCACACTCGACAATCTCAGTGCCAGCATGAAAACGAAAGCCTTCATCGATTTTCTCAATTGAGTGAACATCGCATTGGTACCGCTGCTCGATATTCGGCATATCACATTCAGCCAACAGCATCTTCACGATGTCTTTAGCCGTAAACGCATCGACACAAAACAGCTGACCGTGATCGCGCTCTTCAAATTCAATACCATGCTTACACACCATCGAGATAAAATCCCAGTTAGTGTATTGGGAAAGCGCCGACTTAACGAAATGCGGGTTTTGGCATAGGTAGTTGCTGGCTGAGACGTCGTAATTAGTGAAGTTACAACGGCCACCGCCTGAGATAAGGATTTTACGTCCTGGCTTTTTAGCATGATCGAGCACCAAAACACGGCGGCCTCGCTTGCCGGCTTCTGCAGCACACATCAAACCCGCTGCGCCTGCGCCAATTACAACAACATCAAATTTCTTACTCATCGGTAGCTCTTAGACTGATTGGGATCGAATCGAAATAAAAAAGGATGTGCACATTGCACATCCTTGCTTTCTAGGCGCGACATTCTACCGACAAATCTCGAAGGGGAAAAGCGCTTAAACGGTAAGCGCTATGCATGCCCGTACAATCTTAGGAGATTAACTCGCTAGATTATTGATTCGTTAAAGAATGAAGGCCGCGAGTAGGGTAACACCGAGCAAAGCGGTCGATAAAACAAATAGCTCACGCACCCTTTCGCACTTACCAGTAAAAATCTCATCGTGGTGATGGTGATATTCTTTACTTTTGATGTAGTGGAACAAACGCACCTGTTTGGTGACATTTCCATGGGTGGTAAAAAAGCCATTGCCATCAACTTGCTGATATAACAACGGATGCGCTTCACGCATGATGTAAATTAGAGAACGAAGAGCGGTGAGATACCGGATCATGTTGACTCCAGTTACCACCATTAGCGCAAATAAGATTGTGTCTCCACTGATCATCTTTTCCTCCCTACATCTTCAACAATGCTCAAGAGAAAAAGACGATCAATGCTTCGTCTTTACCCGCTACTTATAGCGTCAAAAAACGCGTTTACGCAGCTGGAGCATCCATGATTGAAGATGAACCTTCTTTCGCCATTTGTGCTAGATCTTTGTCGATGAAGAACAATGCTTTACCATCTTCACCTACTAATTCGATCTTATCTAAAATCCCTTTAAACAACTTCTCTTCTTCGTGCTGTTCAGACACGTACCACTGTAGGAAGTTAAACGTTGAGTAGTCTTGGCTAGTAAATGCAACATGTGCCAATTTATTGATTTTTTCCGTGATCATTTGCTCATGTTCGAAGGTCTCGCGGAAAACATCACCTAAGCTAGCAAAATCATGCTTTGGTGCATCAATAGCGCCCAAAATTGGCATTGAGCCAGTTTCACTTACGTAGGTGAATAGGCGTTGCATGTGCTCCATTTCTTCTACGGCGTGAGCGCGTAAAAATTCAGCCGCACCTTCAAAACCTTTGTCTTCACACCAAGCACTCATTTGTAAGTATAGATTGGATGAGAAAAATTCTAGGTTAATTTGCTCATTCAATTGTTCGACCATAGTTTGAGACAGCATGTTAACTCCTATTAATGTGCATGCAATATACCCAAGTAACCTCGAGATAAACGACGCCGCGAGATTGACTTGCTCTACATCAGAGGCAAGGTTTTACTTGAACTATAGTCAGTAACGGAGCGCTGAACTCCGCATCTCAAAGTCACTTGGGTATAACGCCACTATAACATGATTACTGAGACAAGACTTTGTACCTACGACACTGATATGAGATCACTTCAGCAAATTTTTTTGGGGGTTAGTGCTAATCTAAAACTATGACCTTACAAGGAGATAGCAATATGAGTTACAAACACATACTTGTGGCAGTCGACCTGTCAGACGACAGTAAAGTGTTGATTAAAAAAGCCGTATCACTGGCTAAACCTCTGGATGCGAAAGTCTCTTTTATTCACATCGACGTGAACTACGCAGAGCTCTACACCGGGCTTATCGACATCAATATGGCAGAAGCGCAACATCAAGCAATGGAAGCGTCGCGCACACAATTGGCGAATTTCGCAGAATATGCGCAATACCCAATAGCCCATACGTTGGTCGGTAGTGGCGATTTGAGTAATGAGCTGTGCGATACCATTCAAGACTACAGTATCGATTTGGTGGTTTGTGGTCATCACCAAGATTTCTGGAGCAAGATTCTGTCTTCGACTCGACAACTGATTAACTGCTCTCCAGTCGATATGCTGGTCGTACCGCTAAAAGACTGATTGGCGCGACGTTAAAACTTGGTTAGACTGCGGGCACATTTGTTGTTGATAAAGATTCTCATCCATGGCTTATCTATCCGCAGTTACCCTACTTTGGGCATTCTCATTTAGCCTGATCGGCGTTTACCTCGCTGGTCAGGTTGATTCTTGGTTCTCGGTGTTCATGCGCGTGGCACTGGCGAGTCTGGTTTTCATTCCCTTTTTAAAATTCCGCGGCGTTAGCAAATCCTTAATCGCGAAACTGATGACGGTCGGTGGCTTTCAGCTTGGTCTGATGTACTGCTTCTACTACCAATCTTTTTTGCTCCTTTCCGTGCCAGAAGTATTGCTGTTCACCGTATTCACACCCATTTACGTCACGCTGATCTATGACTTCTTGAAAGGTCGCTTTTCACCTTGGTATTTGGTTACCGCGGCGATTGCTGTATTTGGCGCAGCCTGGATTAAGTTTGCAGGCATTAATGAAGACTTCCTGCTGGGCTTTTTGGTCGTACAAGGAGCAAACCTCTGTTTTGCCATTGGTCAGGTAGGCTACAAATACATCATGGAAAGTGAGCCGGTTGATTTGCCACAACACACCGTGTTTGGTTACTTCTACTTAGGTGCGCTTTGTGTAGCAACCGTGGCTTTCGCTCTGATGGGCAACCTCGACAAACTACCCACCACCGCAACGCAATGGGGCATTCTGACGTACCTTGGTTTAATTGCTTCCGGTTTTGGTTACTTCGCGTGGAACAAAGGCGCAACCATGGTAAACGCAGGAGCACTTGCAGTAATGAACAACGCGTTAGTGCCAGCAGGTTTGATTGTGAACATTGTGATTTGGAACCGCGATGCTGATGTCATGCGACTCGCCATTGGCGGTGCGATCATCATGCTATCGCTATGGATTAACGAAACCTGGGTGAAAAAGCGCGTCGAAATGAGCTACGCCAAGAAGTAAAGCGACCGCTCCCAACACACATACCGACAATAAAAAACGCTCTCCAACTGGAGAGCGTTTTTTTGGATTAGATTAATGCACTTTGACTTGCGAGCTTGTGCTCATCAACGCATTAGGTGGCGTTGATAGCAACACCTCTAGCTTGGCATTGCGCGCTTCAAGCTTGCGCTGACGCTTAAGTAACTTTTGTTGTTTTTTCGCTACTTTTAACAACTTCTTCTGCTGCTTATAATGCTTTTTCAGTGCTTTTTTCGCTTTCTTAAGCGATTTTTTATCCGCTAAATCAAACCATACTGGTGCGTCGGTTCTTACTGGCTCCAGGGATTTTTCGGCTTGCTTTTTCTCTTTCACGCGCTCAACAACACGCTTCACAATCGCTGCTTTTTCGTTGCTTTGTTTTGTTGTCATAGGAATCGGTTGTACTGGCAGCGCTTCAGCCAATAAGCCACATGATTGTTGCTCGTTCAATGGCTTGTCTTGGCATTTTTGCGGCGGAATAGCGGCTGGCTTACACAGGGTATCTTTGGCCGCTGAAGAACGTGCGCAAGAGCGACAAACAAACTTTGGTGCGACAACTAAACGATGGATGTCGCCAAGCTCCGCCGCGATCTGTTTACGACTCATTTTACATAAGCGTTTAGCCATTCTACTACTCCAGCTTCCCAATTATCGACCGCATCACAACAAGTGAAATAATAATAATTCTTAGTTAGATATACAGTCAGGGAGGAGAATTAGCAAGAGAAAACTATCAGTAACGATTCAGAAAGAGAGGCTTGATCACAGCACGATACACCGTACTGTGACAAGAAAAGTTGAGCGGTCAGGAAGTTATGCCATTGAGGCTTTAACATAGACATCAAAGCGATTTTTTTTGGTTTCAATCGCCATGGTCGGCTTTTGCTCGTTCAACCAGTTTGCATAGTCTGGGCGCTTCACCACCACGCGTTTTGTGGCTAACGCCATGGCAGGATCTAGCAAACCATCGGCGTCCAAATCGGCGCCAACCAACGATTGGAAAACGCGCATCTCTTTTTTTACGAGCGCCGATTTCTTCTTGTTTTCTGGGTGCGGATACATAGGGTCGAGATACACCACATCTGGCTGAACAAAGTCTTCATCTTGTGCCAGCTGTTCCAATGCATCATGACTGGAGGCATGGATCAGCGACATACGCTCTGATACCCAAGTTCCAATTTCAGGGTCTTGTTTCGCACGAGCTAAGCCGTCATCCAGCAACGCTGCGACTATCGGGTGTCGCTCCACCATCTGTACCTTACAGCCGAGCGAAGCCAAAACGAACGCGTCACGTCCCAGCCCCGCCGTGCCGTCTAGAACGGTTGGCGTTGCCCCTTTGTTCAAACCTGCGGCTTTTGCGATGGCTTGGCCCTTACCACCACCAAATTTTCGGCGATGTCCCACTGCGCCACCAATTAAATCGACAAAAATAGCGCCCAACTTTGGCTCATCCACTTTACGCAGCTCTAAACGCTCGGTGGTCAGCACCAAAGCAAAATCGCTCTCGTCAGTGTGAGAAAGCTGCCAGCGTGCAGCCAGTTCATCCAGATGAGGTTGTTGAGACGGGTCTTCACAGATCAATTGCAGTTGCAAAAGGAGGCTCCAATAAAAAATCGCGGTAACTGGCGCTGAGTGTATACCTAAGTTACCTCTCAATGCTAGGTTGAGCTTGATATGACAGGACTACTCAGCCGTCAGTCGCTCAACTAACTCAGAAAGCGGTTGAGGATGCCCAATACCGTAGCCTTGACCATAATCCACACCAAGATCGATCAAATGCTGCATGACTTGTTCGTTTTCGACAAACTCCGCCACCGTCACTTTGCCTAGCTGTTTTGCCAGATCATTGATCGAGCGAACCATCACACGGTCCATTTCATTTACGTTGATATCTCGCACGAAAAGACCATCAATTTTCACGATATCAACGGGAAGTTTCTTTAAGTAACCAAATGAAGACAAGCCCGAGCCGAAATCATCCAATGCAATCATGCACCCCAACGCTTTGAGCTTGGTGAAGAGCTCAATGGCTTGCTCAAGATTACTCATCGCTGCTGTCTCGGTGATTTCTAGACAGATTTTTTCACACGGCATGGACGAACGTTCCAGTCGTTCCAATAAGAAATCGATAAATTCTTGATTCCCCATAGATTGACCTGAAAGGTTTATCGAACAACGGCCGAGTTTTTCAACCACCTCCGGGCGTTGCTCAAACCATTCTAGCGTTTGAGTAATGACCTGTTTATCAATCCAATGCGCAATGTTGTAGCGCTCGGAGGCAGGAATAAATAATGCAGGAGAAACATAATCACCATATCCATTGCGAATGCGCACTAAAATCTCAAAATACATCTGAGCATCGTGCTTTTGTAAGCTTTTGATCGGTTGAGCAAATAGCTCTAAACGCTGATTCGACAATGCCTCATGCACCAAATTGACGCTCTGCATTTCCATCTGGCGACGTTGTAGCTCTTCGTTATCTAAGCTGAACAGATTGTAGCGGTTACGGCCTTGCTCCTTGGCGGCATGACACGCCGAGTCTGCTTGAGCGTGCACCATTTGCGGCGTCTCTGCCGTATGATCGATGATACGAATACCAATAGAACAACTGATGAACAAGCGTGTATCTTCCCAAATAAAGAGATGTTCACTCAACGTCGAGATGATCAGTTTAGCGATATTAATCGCGCCGTATTCGTCGCAATCTTTGAGTAGTACCGCAAACTCATCGCCTCCCATTCGAGCCAAGATGGAATTGTATGGCAACACTTCCTCTAACATGCTGGCGCAAAATTGAATCGCCGCGTCACCCGCATCATGCCCAACCGTATCATTGAGGACTTTTAGCTGATCTAAGTCGAGGTACAGCATGGCATGGACGCGACGATGGCTGTCCACCTCACGCAGTGCGGTCTTGAGCTCTAGTTCAAAGTGGTTTCGGTTATAAGTCCCTGTCAGTAAGTCATAGCGCGCTTGATATTCCAATTTCTCGGAAAGCTGTTTGGTTTCTGTAATATCTTCACCCACAATCAATAGCTGATCAGATTCACTCAGTGGACGAATGTTCTCGCGTACCCAAACACGATGACCGTTTGCATGGCGATACTCGACTTCACGTCGCCAGACCCCATGCACCTGTTGATTGGGTTGCAATAGCACTTGGCGAGGAAACAGTACCTTGTCATCAAAATAAAACTCCCTTAGGCGGTGTCCGAGCATGTCCATCGGTTTGTAGCCAAGGAGTAGCTGAGCAAATCGATTCACTTCTTGAATGCGGTTATTGCTGTCGAGTGTCACCATCATGACGGGCTGTTGCTCATAATAGTTACGCAGGGTTGATTCGCGTTGATAGAGCTTATCTTCCATCAACTTACGACTAGTGATATCGCGCGCTTCAAACAAGTATTGCTTTTGATTTCCTACTTGCTGAGAAAAAGGCTTGAGTGAAATTTCCAACACCAATGTACCGTGCTCTTTACTCCAAATTTCAGCCTCAAACGTCGACACTTGATGGTGAGGCGCGTGGAAGTACGCCTCAAGCAACGCTTGCGCTTTATCACTCCAATTGGGATGAAACCAAAGTGGTCGGTCTAAACGCAGCCCTTGGTGATACAGCAAAGATTGCAGGTGATCGTTGCCCGATTTAAGTACACCGTTGGCATCCAAAATGCCCATATACTGCATGCTCTGATCAAAAATCGATTCTAAGATGGCTTGGCTTTCTCGCGCGGCACTCTCGCTGCGACGCATCCGCTGTAAATAGTAACCCATCAACAAAATGACCACCGACATCACAACAAACAGGCTACCAAACAAGCGAATTTCTTTGGCAAAACGCTCAGAAAACTTCATCGGTTTATTAAAAAATACCGCAGAGACCTCTTGCTCAGCACCCAACCCCCAGCGCACTACAGCTTGATAATCGAGCTTGATTTCAGAATCACTTTTCTTCACGGCTGGCAGAGATTGGTCAGGGTTATCCAACACAAACTCAAGTATCTCAGCGCTCTCAATGCCATGCCGATAACCACTTTGGATCACGCCACCAACCGCACCGTGCCCTAAGCCAATATCGTGCACCATAAACAGCGGCGCATTTGAGGCTCTGTTAACGCCAATCCAGTCACGTTCACTGCCAACCACACCCTGTTTATCTCGGTAATAGGTCCAAAACAGGACGACTTTATCTTTATTCAGCTTCGCTACTTGTTGCTTTAAGTCAATGATACTATCGGGAATAACTTGCACGATTTTGTCGCGATATTGCGGATGTTCATGTACAAAATCGTCGATTTGATAGCGTAATACCTCTCCCGTTACGGAATGGTCACTGACAATAAGAATTTGGGTGTAATCAGGGTGTAGGCGCTCTATGAGGGCTAAATTTGCCTCCAAATCGACATCTTCTGTTACTCCTGTGGCGTTCAGAGATTGGTGCAAAGAAGGATGATAATTGTTGATGCCGTTAAATATAACCGGGGTGTCTTTGATGATTGGCGCCAAACGCTGCATCAGTTCAAGCGCGTTGTTGTCGCTCACTAAAATGGCATCGAATCGTTCTGTGCTTAATTTCGTACGATATAAGGATTCAAGCTGAGCGAAAAACTGCTCACTCTGGTTACGTTTCGAGTCTAAATAGAGCACGCGCATATCCAGCGATCGATCACCCAATTGCTGCTCGATACCTCGCTGTATGGAATCCGTCCAGAAAAAACCTTGATGATAGGAGTGCACGACCAAAACTTTCGGATCTGAGGCCGCGGCAAACGCGCTCCAACATAGCGCGACAATAACCAGAAAACGCTGCACATTATCTCCATAGCTCGGAGTTAACCCGCAGTTACTCCTGCCAAACCTTGTGAATCCTATCCGCTATGAGTATAAAAGGGAGGTAAAACTCTATCCCTAACGGAAATAATAGTATGAATGCGAGCCTGCCGAAACTCGACGACCTTGACCGCGCAATATTAAAAACACTGATGGCTGACGCCAGAACGCCCTACGCAGAAATGGCAAAGCAGTTCGATGTCAGCCCTGCCACTATCCATGTGCGTATTGAGAAGATGAAATCGGCTGACATCATCGAAGGAACGGAGGTGATCGTAAATACCAAAAAGCTCGGCTACGATGTGTGCTGCTTCATTGGTATTAACCTAAACGCAGCTCGCGATTACCATTCCGCGCTAGAAAAACTCAACGCGCTCGACGAAGTCGTTGAAGCTTACTACACCACGGGCGCGTATAACATATTCGTCAAATTGATGTGCAAATCGATTGAAGAACTGCAATTTGTGCTGATTGATAAGCTGCAAGCCATTGATGAGGTTCAGTCTACGGAAACATTGATATCGCTGCAGAACCCAATTAACCGCAGTGTGAATCCGTGAATTTTTTATAAAAAATGGACAAAAAAGGCCAACCGAATGGTTGGCCTTAGTATTTTTGGAAAGACAGCGTGCGCTTACGCTGCAATACCAGAATGGCGCAATAGCGCATCAATTTGTGGTTCACGACCACGGAAGCGCTTAAACAGCTCCATTGGCTCTTCACTGCCACCCATTTCTAAGATGTTGTTCAGGAAGCTTTGACCCGTTTCTTTGTTGAAGATACCTTCTTCTTCAAAGCGAGAATACGCGTCTGACGACAGCACTTCCGCCCACAGATAGCTGTAGTAACCCGCGCTGTAACCACCAGCGAAGATGTGACCGAAGCTGTGCGAGAAGCGCGCCCACTCAACTGCTGGAACCACCGCA
Source organism: Vibrio sp. Y10_XG_PY6 (assembly GCF_024181795.1). Taxonomy (NCBI): domain Bacteria; kingdom Pseudomonadati; phylum Pseudomonadota; class Gammaproteobacteria; order Vibrionales; family Vibrionaceae; genus Vibrio; species Vibrio sp. Y10_XG_PY6. The sequence continues at coordinate 42,506 of NZ_JAMZAQ010000003.1, read as the reverse complement.
ACTTTCTCTTTCACTTTCGCCAGCGTTTCTAAAACGCGTGCACCCACTTCTGGGTCGTATTCGGTGTGCAGAGTAAAGTCGAACAAACCGAATTCTAGCTGACGCAAAATACCCATCGCCGACTGGAAGTTTTTCGCCGCGAGCATCTTATCTAGCATCGCTTTTGGCAACGGCTCGCCTGTCTCATAGTGACCAGAAATGAACGCCAGTGCGTCTTCTTCCCAACACCAGTTTTCCAGGAACTGACTTGGCAATTCAACCGCATCCCAAGGTACGCCATTAATGCCTGATACCGCGCCAGTTTCTACTTGCGTCAGCATGTGGTGGATTCCATGACCAAACTCATGGAATAGCGTCACAACTTCATCGTGCGTGAACAGTGCTGGCTTGTCGCCCACTGGACGGTTGAAGTTACACGTTAGGTACGCCACCGGCGTTTGCAGTTCACCAGAGAGCGTAATACGGCGACCACGACAATCGTCCATCCACGCGCCGCCACGTTTGTGCTCACGTGCGTAGAGATCTAAGTAGAAACTGCCACGCAGTGCGCCTTCAGCGTCAAAGATATCGAAGAAACGCACAGATTCGTGCCAAGTGTCCACGCCTTCGCGCTCAGTAACTGTCATGCCAAACACGCGGTTTAGCACTTCAAACAGACCACTGACAACCTTTGACTCTGGGAAGTACGGGCGCAGTTCTTCATCCGAGATTTGGAACAGGTGCTGCTTTTGTTTCTCGCTGTAGTAAGCGATATCCCACACATTCAATTCTTCAACGCCAAACTCACTTTTCGCAAACTGACGCAACTCTTCCACTTCACGTTCACCTTGCGGTTTCGCACGTGTCGCTAGGTCATTCAAGAAGCCCAGCACTTGATCTGGCGTTTCGGCCATTTTCGTTGCTAGCGATTTCTCGCTGTAAGTATTGAAACCCAACATGCGTGAAATTTCGTGACGCAGTCTCAGTTGCTCAGTAATGATTTCTGAGTTGTCCCACTTACCAGCATTTGGACCGCGATCAGAGGCGCGCGTCACATACGCTTCGTACACTTCTTTACGCAACTCTTGGTTGTCGCAGTACGTCATGACAGGTAGGTAAGATGGGATATCCAGCGTAATGAGGTAACCATCTAACTCTTTTGCTTCTGCCGCGGCTTTCGCTGCTGCCAGCGCCGATTCTGGCATGCCAGCAAGGTCTTTCTCATCCGTGATGTGCTTGGTCCAACCCATGGTGGCATCCAGTACATTGTTAGAGAATTTAGAGCTGAGCTCAGACATGCGCTTGCTGATTTCGCCGTAACGGTGCTGCTCATCGGATGGTAAACCAATACCCGATAGCTCAAAGTCTCGTAACGCATCGGTGATGGTTTTTTGTTGAGCGCGAGTCAGCGTTGCGAATGCATCACTGGCTTTAATCGCTTTGTACGCTTCGTACAGGCCTTTGTGCTGACCAACCCAAGTGCCGTATTCCGACAAAATTGGCAAACAACTTTCGTACGCTTCACGCAGATCTTCGCTGTTCACCACGGAGTTCATGTGACCCACTGGCGACCAAATGCGGCTTAAGCGGTCATCCGCTTCTTCAATTGGCGCAATCACACTGTCCCAAGTTGGGTGAGCATTATCTTTTAGAACTTCATCGATTTTCGCTCGGCAGTCAGCAATCGCTTGTTCAACGGCTGGCTTGATGTGTTCTGGTTTAATTTGAGAAAACGGAGGTAAGTCCGTAAACGTCAGAAGAGGATTAGACATGAATAATTCCTTTTGTGTTTTGACTCTGTGATTGCCTGTCTATTTTGTGTAGATAGGCCAACTCAATGTACAGACGAGCCAGCAACATGGATTGGGGGAGCTCCGTTCCCTTTCTCTATGCTGCGATGACCATATAGTCAACGAGCGCTACTCTGTCCTTGAGTCTTGTTATACCTAAATGAGATTTCACACTCTTTGAGCACGAGAAACTCACCTAGTTCAATTCGATTACCAATAGTAAGTGTGGGTGACTTAAAGAAATTTCAATAGCGTCCCCTTATCAGAGGAACAGATTTGATTGGAAGTTCTACATCTTTAAGTTACTTGAGTATAATACCGCCATAGAGTGAAAATCACAGACCACACTCAGCCAAAGAGTGTTTCGAGAGTTTAATTTGTTAAGTTACCGCCACAGCTTCCACGCTGGCAACCATGCCGACGTGGTCAAACACATCGTTCAAAGCCTCATTCTTGATGCGCTGAAACAAAAAGATAAGCCATTCGTTTATCACGATACCCACTCGGGTGTGGGCCGTTACGATCTGACTCACGAATGGTCTGAAAAAACGGGCGAATACAAACAAGGCATCGCACGTATTTGGGATAACCCAAACATTCCTGAAGACATCAAAAGCTACATCGATGCCATCAAAGTGCTCAACAACGGCGAGAAGCTGCGTTACTATCCAGGCTCACCACGTGTGGCGCGCGCGCAAATCCGCCCACAAGATCGCATGGTGCTGACCGAGTTGCACCCAGCCGATCACCCATTGTTAGAGCAAGAATTCCATCGCGATCGCCAAGTGAGCATCTTCAAAGAGGACGGATTCCAGCGTCTAAAAGCCAGCTTACCGCCACAAGAGCGCAGGGGGTTGGTACTGATTGACCCACCATACGAACTCGCGAAAGAGTACCGCGATGTGGTGCGCGCGATTCATCAGAGCCATAAGCGTTGGGCAACCGGTATCTACGCGATTTGGTACCCAGTGGTAAACCGTCACGACATCGAAGATATGATTGAGGGCCTGGAAGCACTGGGCATTCGTAAAATTCTGCAAATCGAGTTAGGTGTCGCACCCGATACCAACGAGCGCGGCATGACGGCATCCGGCATGATTGTGATTAACCCGCCGTGGAAACTGGAAAGCCAGATGAAAGAGATTCTGCCATTCCTGCAAGACGCGATCGCACCAGCCACCGGCCACTGGAAAGTGGACTGGATTGTGCCAGAGTAAACTCTTCTGCACCGAAACCTCTCAGCGCAACGACATTTTCGTTGCGCTTTTTTATACTCTCAACTTTGCCCTCTCATCGCGCTTATTCTTCTTTTTATACCTCTCATCGCTATTTGTCATAAGTAATGTCGCTTTTTCCCATTTAGGAATTCGTTACATTCGATTTATGATAGTGGGATAACGGTGGCATTGAGTTCGGGCAAGGTCATCCCAATCTATCTATGTACCAGATAAAATTTATAAGCTCTTGGAGAAAGTAATGGCGACTCATTTTGACTATATCTGTATCGGTGGCGGCAGTGGCGGCATCGCATCTGCAAACCGTGCGGCGATGTACGGCGCTAAAGTTGCGCTAATCGAAGCTCAAGATCTTGGTGGCACCTGTGTAAACGTGGGTTGTGTACCGAAGAAAGTGATGTGGCATGGCGCGCAAATCGCAGAAGCAATGAACCTGTACGCAGAAGATTACGGTTTTGATGTCGACGTGAAAGGTTTCGACTGGAGCAAACTGGTTGAGAGCCGTCAGGCGTACATTGGTCGTATTCACCAATCTTACGATCGCGTTCTTGGCAACAACAAAGTAAACGTGATTAAAGGCTTTGCTAAGTTTGTTGACGAAAAAACTGTCGAAGTAAACGGTGAACACTACACAGCGGATCACATTCTGATCGCGGTTGGTGGTCGTCCTACTATTCCAAACATTCCAGGCGCTGCATACGGCATCGATTCAAACGGCTTCTTCGACCTAGCAGAGCAACCAAAACGCGTTGCGGTTGTCGGCGCAGGCTACATCGCAGTTGAAATTGCTGGCGTACTGCACGCGCTAGGTACAGAAACGCACCTGTTCGTACGTAAAGAGTCACCACTGCGTAGCTTCGATCCAATGATCATCGATACGTTGGTTGAAGTGATGGAAGCAGAAGGCCCAACACTGCACACCCATTCTGTACCAAAAGAAGTGGTAAAAGAAACCGATGGCAGCCTAACTCTGCACCTAGAAAACGGTGAGAGCCAAAACGTTGACCAACTAATCTGGGCAATCGGCCGTCACCCAGCGACAGACGCAATCAACCTAGCGTCAACCGGCGTGGCAACGAACGAAAAAGGCTACATCAAGGTAGACGAATACCAAGAAACCAACGTGAAAGGCATCTACTGTGTGGGTGACATCATGGAAGGCGGTATCGAGCTAACACCAGTAGCAGTGAAAGCGGGTCGTCAACTTTCTGAGCGTTTGTTCAACAATAAACCAAACGCGAAGATGGACTACGATTTGGTTCCAACTGTGGTATTTAGCCACCCACCAATCGGCACTATCGGTCTTACAACGCAAGAAGCCGAAGAGAAGTACGGCAAAGACAACATCAAAGTCTACACATCTGGCTTTACTGCGATGTACACCGCCGTTACTAAGCACCGTCAACCATGTAAGATGAAGCTTGTATGTGCGGGCGAAGAAGAAACGGTTGTTGGTCTGCACGGCATCGGTTTCACGGTAGATGAAATGATCCAAGGCTTCGGCGTAGCAATGAAGATGGGCGCAACCAAAGCAGACTTCGACTCTGTTGTGGCTATCCACCCAACGGGCTCAGAAGAGTTCGTAACGATGCGTTAATTACGCGCTAATCGCATTGCTGATTTCAGCGAATCATTTGAAAAGGTCATCTTAGGATGACCTTTTTTGTTAGCCCATGCTTAACTCGCATTCTCCAATAACGTGCGAATAAACTCGGCTTTGATAGCACTCTCCTGCTTACCGTCATGAATCAGGCATAAGTCTGCACGCAGTGATTCTTTCAGCTTGATAAAACGAATCCCATGCCAATGATGCTGAGAAAACGTCGACGGCACCAACGTCACGGTATTGCTGTTTGCTACATACGCCATCAAGGTGCTTGGCTCCACCACTTGTTTGCCAATATGGGGTGAAAAGCCTTCTTGCAGACAGGCATTGATGATGAAGTTTGCCGAGGCAGAATTCGCCAAGCTCATAAACGCAAACTCACACGTCTTTAAATCTTGGAGCCGCAGCAAAGATTTGCTGGCTAACTCATGTTGCTCCGACACCGCCACCACAAACACATCTTTGCCCAAAGATACCGACTGATACGGATAAATGTTGAGTGCATCGGCAAAACGAACAATGCCTACATCGATTTTCTTCTCGCTCAGATGTTTCTTTTGCGTCTCTGGGTTGAGGTCAAAAATGTCGGCGTGATAAGTGTCATGCTCAGCATGGAAGCGCTGTAACAGACGATCAAATCCGCCCCAAAATGCGCTACTTACCACACCAACTCGCAAAATGTTTCTCTGGTTCAAGCCCACTTGCTGCACTTGATTGAGCGAGACATCCAAGGTCTGAAAAATCAGTTGGCATTTGGACTCCAACAATCGCCCGGCCTCCGTCAGCATGACGTTTCTTGAATCACGCTCAAACAGTTTGACGTTAAGCACCTCTTCCAACTCTTTGATGCGATTGCTCAACGGCGAATTGGTGATATTGAGATTCTCGGCCGCCTTAGTGAAATGCTTGGTTTGTGCGACCTCGTAAAAGTAACGCAGCATCTTCAGCGTCACGCGCTCAAATGGTTCTGACTTCATGCATTGAGTCCTAGCGAATTTCATCATCCTCTTTTTAAGGATGATAGTAGCGAATAAAGCAAAGATAACCAGCGCAGAAAGTCACACAATGGAATCAACACACAACCAGAAGGTGACTAACATGAATCACGATCCAGTAATCGGCGCGCTGCAAACCATTCGCGAACGCAAACCAAACTTCCAACCTAAAGCGGCGTTTATTTTAGGCTCAGGTTTAGGCGTATTGGCAGACGAACTACAAGACAAAGTGGTCATTCCATACGAAGAGCTCGAAGGCTTTCCGGTTAGCACCGTGCAAGGCCACTCTGGTGAGTTGGTGCTTGGTACCATGGGCGGCGTAGACGTAGTGTGCATGAAAGGTCGCGGTCACTACTACGAACACGGCTCAATGAAGGTCATGACCACGCCCGTACGCACCTTTAAAAAGCTGGGCTGTGAGTTTTTACTCGTCACCAACGCGGCAGGCTCACTTCGCCCTGAACGCATTGATGTCGGTTCTCTGGTGGTATTTCATGACCACATCAATACCATGCCTGAATCTCCAATGATCGGTCCGAATGATGAAGAGTACGGCCCGAGGTTCTTCAGCCTCGCCAATGCGTACGACAAAGACCTGCGCGCAGAAGCGTTTGAAGTCGGCAAAGCCAATAGCATTCACCTGAATGAAGGTGTGTTTGTCTCTTACACAGGCCCCAACTTTGAGACCGCAGCCGAAATCCGCATGATGCAAATCATCGGTGGTGATGTGGTGGGCATGTCGGTCGTGCCAGAAGTGATTTCTGCGGCGCATTGCGGCTTACCCGTATTGGCAGTGTGTGCGATCACCAACATGGCAGAAGGCTTGGGAGATGTAGAATTGTCTCACACCCAAACATTGAAGTGCGCGAAGCTAGCCGAAGCAGATTTCATTCGCTTTATTAAGCGCTTTATGAAGCATCACTTCTAAAGCCGTTTCATTCCCAAAAGCAAAAGGGTCATCAAGTAACTTGATGACCCTTTTTTGTGTCACGTTTTCTAACGTTCGGGGGTATTTCGGAGCCGTTTGTGCATTTTACTTAACTGCACGAACCAATTCAGCAATACCTTCCCAATCGCCGTTGTCCATCATTGCGGTTGGCACCATCCAAGTACCGCCACAAGCTACAACCGATTTCAGCGCTAGGTAATCTTCCACGTTGGATGGGCTTACGCCACCTGTTGGCATGAATTCCACTGGGTAAACCGCCGTCAGTGCTTTCAGCATGTTTACGCCGCCTGATGGCTCAGCAGGGAAGAACTTCAACGTACGCAAACCCATTTCCATCGCTTGCTCAACCAAGCTTGGGTTGTTTACACCTGGTACGATAGTCACGCCACGTTGCTGACAGTATTTCACTGTGGTTGGGTTGAAACCTGGGCTAACGATAAAGTCCACGCCCGCTTCGATCGCGATATCCACTTGTTCTGTGGTCAGAACGGTGCCCGCGCCAATCAACAGCTCTGGGTACGCTTCACGCATGATGCGAATCGACTCCGCCGCCGCTTCGGTGCGGAATGTTACTTCAGCACATGGTAAACCGTTTTCTACCAACACTTTTGCCAGTGGCAGAGCGTGTGCTACGTCGTTGATTGCGATAACTGGGACGATTTTGATTTCTCTTAATCGTTGTTCAAGTGTTGTCATGGGGAACCTCTAAAGAATAAAGCTTAATGTTGCGACGATAATAAACGCGATACCACCAAGTAACGTTTCCATTACCGTCCAAGTTTTTAATGTGGTTTTCTCATCCATCTCAAGCAGACGAGAGGCCAACCAGAAACCAGAGTCATTGAAGTGAGACAGTACCGTTGCACCACCCGCAATCGCGATTACGATAAAGCAAAGGTCTAGTTCACTCAAACCTGTTGATGCTGCCACAACTGGCGCGATAAGAGCCGCCGTCGTGGTTAGCGCTACGGTTGCCGAGCCTTGAGCAACACGCAGACAGGTTGAAATCACAAACGCCGCCACAATCACAGGCATACCTGTGTCTGTAAGAACGTCAGCCAGTGCATCACCAATACCGCTTGAGCGCAGTACGCCGCCAAACATGCCACCTGCACCCGTGACTAGGATAACACCACAGATAGGAGCCAATGACTCACCACACAATTTTTCTAGTTTTGCCATGCCGTAGTCTTTGGCAAACACAGCCAGACAGACAATCAAAGTGATCAGCAACGCTACTGGGGTTTTACCTAGCATACGTAGAAACTCAACCAGTGCCGTTTTGCCATCAATCACACCCGCAACCGCCAGTGTGTTCAATACCGTATCCAAACAGATTAGCAGGACTGGCAGCACAAGGATGGTCATAACCGTGCCAAATTTTGGTGCGTTGCGCTCATCCACCATCGCTTCGCCATTAAAGAAGGCTTTAGATAGTGGAATATCGAATTTTTTGCCCGCGTACAAGCCAAATAGGTAAGCGCCAAGATACCAAGTGGGAATAGCAACCAAAATACCCACCACCAATAGCAGACCGATGTTTGCGCCAAGGAATTCTGCCGCTGCAACCGGACCTGGGTGTGGTGGAACAAACGCGTGCATAACCGCAAAAGCACCGGCAGCAGGCAACGCGTATTTAATTGGTGAGCCACCAAAACGAGCCGCCACACTTAGAATGATTGGCATCATCACCACAAGTCCAGCATCGAAGAAGATTGGGAAGCCAAACAGTAATGAAGCGACGCCCAAAGCAAATGGTGCGCGCTCTTTACCAAAACGACCAATCAAAGTGTCTGCCAGCACTTTCGCACCGCCAGTCACTTCAAGAATTTTACCGATCATCGCACCAAGACCAACCAGCAATGCTACGGAAGCCAGTGTGCCGCCGAAGCCGCCCATCATGGTCGATACGACTTTCTCAGAAGGAACGCCAGTGGCGATTGCTGTGCCTAAACTCACCATAGTAAGGGAAGCAAAAGCATGGACTTTCAGTTTAATGATCAGAACGAGTAACGCTGCAATGGCAAGGCCTGCAATCGTCAGTAGGAACGTAGGATCTGGGGCTTGGGTTAATTGCTCCATAGGTTCACCTTTAAGAATTATTGTTTGTGTTATGGTTCACATTTATTTCAGTTACCGGTAACATGTTACCGATAACATAAATAAGATAAACCCATATTTTAAAGTGAATTCAAAAATTGAGATCACGCGCAAATTTGGTTATGAGGATAAGTTATGGCTGGTAGTAGTGTCATCGTTATGGGCGTTTGTGCTAGTGGTAAAAGCACAATTGGTGAGCATCTAGCGAAAAAGCTAGGGCGTAAATTCATTGATGGTGATGATCTTCATCCACGAGCGAACATTCAGAAAATGGCATCGGGCCAACCTCTGAACGATGATGATCGCAAGCCATGGCTAGAACGCATTCGTGATGCGGCGTACAGCCTAGAAAGCAAAAACGAACACGGCATTATTGTCTGTTCAGCACTGAAAAAGATTTACCGCGATCAGATCCGCGAAGGCAACGACAACGTGACCTTCCTGTTCCTTGATGGCGATATGGAGTTGATCCTGAATCGCATGCGTATGCGCAAAGGCCACTTCATGAAAGAAAACATGGTGAAGAGCCAATTCGAGACGCTAGAGCGCCCAGACAACGAGCCTCAAACTCTGATCATCAGTATCGACGGAGACATCAGAGACGTGGTGGAACGCTCTGCCGCTGAGCTAATCAAAATGCAAGCGATCGAGGTGGCGTAATGACTCACTCTGTTGTTCTTGAGGTCACACAACGTTTGACCGAGCGCAGCCGTGAAGCGCGCGCTGCGTTTCTTGCTCGCACCGAAGTGCAAGCCGAAGCTGGCAAAGGCCGTGTTGGTTTATCTTGTGGTAACTTAGCTCATGCAGTCGCCGCATCTTGCTCTTCTGAAAAGAAAAATATTCTCGATTTTACTCATGCCAATGTCGCGCTGATCAGCGCCTACAACGACATGTTGAGCGCCCACCAGCCGTACCAAGACTACCCAGCACAAATCAAAAAAGTGCTGGCGGACTACGGCCATACGGCGCAAGTCGCAGGTTGTGTGCCAGCGATGTGCGATGGGGTGACTCAAGGTCAAGCAGGCATGGATATGTCGCTGTTTTCGCGTGACTTAATTGCGCAATCAACGGCGTTATCTTTGAGTCACAATGTCTTTGATGCCACATTACTGCTTGGTATCTGTGACAAAATCGCCCCGGGGCAACTGATGGGCGCGCTGTCTTACGCGCATCTACCGACTGCGTTTGTACCAGCGGGTCTGATGGCAACAGGCATCAGCAACGAAGAGAAAGTCGACGTGCGCCAAAAATACGCAGCGGGTGAAGTCGGCAAAGACGCTCTGCTGGATATGGAGTGTCGCGCTTACCACTCTGCGGGTACGTGTACGTTTTACGGCACCGCCAACACCAACCAGTTGGTGTTCGAAGCCATGGGCTTGATGCTGCCAGGTTCGGCATTCATTCATCCCCATACCCAACTGCGTAAAGCGTTAACCGATCACGCGGCTCTGAAAATCGCCTCAATGACGGCGGGTTCTGCACACTTCCGTCCGTTGGCAGAAGTGGTCACAGAAAAGAGCTTGGTCAACGGCATCATCGCTCTACTCGCATCTGGCGGCAGTACCAATCACACCATTCATATGATCGCCGTGGCGCGTGCTGCTGGCATCTTGCTCACGTGGCAAGACATCAGCGATCTGTCGGATGTGGTTCCTTTGTTAGCTCGCGTTTACCCGAACGGCCCAGCCGATATGAACGCGTTCCAAGATGCGGGGGGCGTGCCTGCGTTATTACACCGCTTGAACCAATCCGAGCTTTTGCATCGCGATGTGAAACCCGTGTTTGGTGAATTTGAAGATCAGATGACGCTACCGAGCCTTGTCGATGGCCAACTGACTTGGACACCGTGCCAAGGTAGCCAAGACAGTGACGTGATCGCCAAACCAGACGCCACTTTCCAAAATACTGGTGGCACTCGCGTATTGACTGGCAACTTGGGCAAAGCCGTGGTGAAAGTGTCTGCGGTGAAAGAAGAGCAACGCGTGATTGTGGCACCTGCGATCGTATTCCAATGCCAACACGAAGTGGAAGCCGCGTACAAACGTGGTGAGCTGAACAAAGATTGCATCGTTGTGGTCACACATAACGGCCCAGCGGCAAACGGCATGCCTGAGCTGCATAAACTGATGCCAATTCTCGGCAACGTGCAAAAAGCGGGCTTTAAAGTGGCGCTGGTTACTGACGGTCGTTTGTCTGGCGCGTCAGGTAAAATTCCGTCTGCGATCCATGTTTCTCCAGAAGCCATTCGTGGCGGCGCGATTGGTTTGGTGCGTAACGGCGATTTGATTCGCCTTGATTGCCAAACGGGCGAATTGAACAACTTAAGTGACACCACTGGTCGCGATTTGATTCATTTCGACACCGAATCTACCCAACAAACATGGGGACGAGGCTTGTTTAGCGTGATCCGCCAAAACGTCTCTAGTGCAGAAGAAGGCGCAAGCTTCATTGTTTAAGGCGAGAAGAAAAACCTCGTCATTTCGACAAGCCTATGCAAGATCAGGAATTTAATATCAACGTGCTGTGAAGCCAGAGAAAACAACTCTGCCACAGCACTTTTTTGTTGGTAGATTCTGAATCACGCTCGTCCCTCGCTGTTCAGAATGACGAGATGTGGGATTGGTCATTTTTCTTTTTCAATAAACTAATGAATCCGTCATTCCGACGAGCCTAAGCGAGATCAGGAATCTACTATCAACGTGCTGTGAAGCCAGAGAAAACACCTCTGCCACAGCACTTTTTGTTGGTAGGTTCTGAATCACGCTCGTCCCTCGCTGTTCAGAATGAAGATATCTGGGGGGTCAGAGGATTGCATTAAGCGGTTTTCATCACCACGACCGCAGCAATCACCACAAAGATACCAAACCAGCCGATTGGCTTGAGTTTCTGTTTAAACAGCAAGGCTCCACCCACTGCGGTACCCAAGATACCGATCGCGCCCCAAGAAGCATAAGCAATGGCTAAGTCGATCTCTTTAACCGCTTGTGCCAACAGCGTGAATGCTGTCAGTACCAACACAATCGCGGTAATGCCCCAGCCTTTGTATTTAAAGCCGTGAGAACGTGTGAGCGCCATGTTCGCCACAATGTCGACCAAGGCAGCCATCACGACAAATCCAAATGACATCGTAAAAAATTGACTCATGATTCACACCTTACACTTGTAGAAAATGAACGTTCTTTTGCCAGTTTATCGGAGTTTTTCTTGGTGTTAGATTGACCGTGTGACTCCCCTAAAGTCACACAAACGATGCCGATGACAGCTAACATCAAACCAAGCAGCTCTTGGGTATTTAAGTCAGAATCAAACAACACGATTGAAACGACCGTGATCAATGAGATACCCAACCCTTCCCAGACAGCGTATGCCACGCCGATAGAAATTTTTTTCGCTGCAATCGAGAGGAAGTAGTACGACACCGCAATCAATACGTACATCACGATGTAGCCCAACCATCCATGACCTTGTCCGATAAAAGACATGGTGCTGGTGCCTGCTACTTCGGCAACGATGGCGAGCAATAAAAATAGACGTGCAACTAGCATGATGAATCCTCCATCAGAAATTAAAAAACTGCATAACGGAGAATGGTGAATGTCACGCATCTGTATCGACATTCAAAAAGTTAAAAAGATAAAAATGAGCCACTTCTCCTGACTATTTGAGCTAAGGTTAGCGCTGAGCAGAAAAAAGAGACAGGTAATTGAGATATTCATTTTTGAATATCTATAGGATCGAGTTGTCTATGTAATCACACATTTTCTTCATGGTTATCTTATGCAGAGAATCTCGGTGACGCGAGACAATAATCCGTCGTCACTGTGCGAAAATTAATGGCATCTTCAGAGTTTGGCGTACCACTTTATGTAAGTGTCGGTGCAAAGGATGGTTGCGATTGGTTTGTAAGAAACCGCCAGAGACGACAAACTGGCTAAACTCACGGTTGACCAAAGGCATCGCGTAAGAGTCCAGCTCCGGCATCAATACTGCTGAGCTTTGGCTGGCATACATAATCGCGTCGGTTTCTTGCAACATTTGGCAAGCCACGCGCAAATTATAGGATTTCAATAACACCACAGGCTCATAGCCCATGCGGCGATACTCGGACTCCACGGTACAAAGTGGTTTATACGAGGCGGGCGCAGGCAGAGACACCAGAGGCAGTTTGGAGACCGTGTCCCAATCATTGCTGACTTTCGACAAAGTCGGGTGGTTTTTACGTGCCAAAATCACCCGTTTTTCAACAAACAACGGACGCATATAAATGTCTTTCGACAGCTCGGTCTCTTGGTCTAGAATGCAGTAATCGTGCTCACCCTCTAACATTTCATCGTGCGAGTAACTGTTCCAACTGGAAAAGGCAAAGTGCGCTTTGGGAAAGGCTCGATGGCAGCCAGTTAGCAATCGCTGCCCTTGCTCATCCATCAAATAAGGGTCGGTCACAATCGCGATCTGCCCTTGGTATTGCTGAGGGTCGAATACTTCAAACTCTTGCACCACTTTTTCCAGTGGTGCAATCATGTTATCGAATTCGGCAGCAAGGCGAATCGCCATGGGAGATGGCTCTACCCCATGCGCTTTACGCACAAATAGCGGGTCATCAAACACTTGCTTGAGCTTCATCACGCCGCGGCTGGCGCTCGGTTGAGAAATGCCCAACTGCATCGCGGCCAGCTTGATGCTGCGGTTTTCCACCACGGCCTTTAATAAACGCATTAAGTTGAGATCCAATGCATCCAGCTGATGTGCCATACCCTAACCTGCCAATACCATTGATGAGCGAATACAGAGAGCAGTTAACTGCGAGTTAAACACTCTCTCCGGAGGTAATTTGATACCCCATATCAACCACTTTTTCTTCTTGCGCTTCACCTTTCAGACGCGCAATTAAAAGCTCTGCGCTCTTTACACCAATTTGGAAACGCGGCGTATCAACGCTGGTCAGCTTCGGACTGATGGTCTGACCAATATCCAAGGCGTTATAACCCACCACCGCTAATTGCTGCGGGACTTGAATGCCACGTTGTTGCGCGCTCAGCATGGTCCCTATCGCGATGTCGTCGTTGGTACAGAATACGCCATCAAGCGTTGGGTGAGTTTCTAGCGCGCGTTCAAGCAAATCATGGGCTAAAGAGAAGCTAGAGTGGTCACCCGTTAATACGTGCTTAGGTTCTAGCCCTGCTTCCGTCATCGCGCGATCATAACCTTGCATACGCAGCTTGGTTCGCGTATCCAAACGCGCCCCAAAATAAACGATTGTGCGCTTACCTGAATCTAGCATCTGCTTAACCGCCGTGTACGAGGCATCTTCATGATCTAGCCCAACCGCCATATCAATCGGCTCTGGAGGCAACTCCATGGTTTCCACTACAGGGATCCCTGCATTTTTTATCATTTGCAATGTACGCGGCGTGTGATGGCTTTCAGTTAAAATAAGTCCATCGACCTGATAAGAGAGTAATGACGCGATCTTGCGTTCTTCTTCAAGCTCATCGTAGCTAAAATGCGCTAAAAGCGTCTCATAGCCATTGGCTTTGGTCACCATCTCGATGCCCTGAACAAAGGAAGCAAAAATTTGGTTGGACAATGAGGGCAGTAAAATACCAATGGCTTTACTGGACGACTTTGACAACATAGCGGGGGCGCGGTTTTCGATGTATCCCATCTCTTCAATCGCAGTCGCAATCTTGGCCCGAGTCTTTTCTGCCACCGATTCAGGGTTACGCATATAACGTGAAACCGTCATCTTCGTGACACCAACTTGGTCTGCGACATCCTGCAATGTCGTGCGAGTTTTCTTATTCTGTTGAGCCATAAATATGTGATTTATCAGTAATGTTACAAGTAACATTATGACGAATAGACTCTCTGCCGACAAGCTCAGTGAAAATAATTCGCAAAATCATGACGTTATTATTGTATTAGCCACCAAATTGCGTTTCATACATTGTGAGTCAAAGCCGAATAAATAAATGACATTTATATCAAAGTTCTTATAAAATGCCGTACCTAAAAGAATAAGACATTAGGCACAGTGCAGTTAGGCTCTAGCGAAACCCAGATTTACTATCACTTGCTTGATCTGGACGACTCCCAAAAGCAGCAATACCTCCAAGCATTGCAACAAAGTCAACCTGAGCTGTATCAACAACTCGTTCCTCTTTTAGCCAATGAGACACCAGAAGAACAACTAACGCAGTTACTTTACTTTGGTGCTCACCAGGCTACGAATCGAGACGTCGATCTAAGCGGAGAAGTCATCAGTAAGTATCGCCTAACTCATGAGTTGGGTCGCGGTGGCATGGGTGTCGTTTACGCCGCCCTACGTGCAGATGAAACGTTCGAACAAGATCTGGCCATCAAGTTTATTCAAAGCAATTTGAGTAATGTGCTGGGACAACGTGCACTCTTCGATGAGGCACAACTGCTCGCGCGCCTAAACCATCCATACATAGCGAAAGTGTTTGATGGCGGCCTTCATCAAGATTCAGTTTACATCGTGATGGAGCGGGTATTTGGTCAAACCTTAGATGAATACCTGTCAGAAAATAAGCTGGAAAAGACAGAAAAACTGCTGCTGTTTAAGCAGATTTGTCAGGCGATGGAGCACGCCCACCAGCATCATGTTTTGCATGCCGATCTAAAACCAGAAAATATACTGATCGATCGTAGCAAACGACCCAAACTGCTCGACTTCAACTTGACTCAAAAAGCGCACTCCACCCGAGAGGGCTCACCCTCGGCACTGATTGCGTTTAGCCAAAATTTTGCCAGCCCTGAGCAGCAGGCAGGACAAGTACTGACAGAGCAAAGCGATGTTTATTCATTGGGCAAAATCCTCGCTTTGATGTTTCCGTCACCAGCGGTTTGGTCTGATGTGTATTGGGTGATAAGACGGGCGACGCGTCCAGCCACCCAAGTGCGATACTCAGATGTACGAGCGCTACGCATTGATATCGAGCGAATTATCGAACGTCGCCCTATCGAGCAGAAAAAACACTGGCCGTTGTATAGCGCCTTTCGCTTGGTGCAACGGCGCCCTCTTGCTTCTGCATTGTCAGGCATCATCGTGCTATCAGGTGTGCTATTTGGCAGCGCCATGATGCAAAAGAATATCCAACTGCAACAAGAGAAGAAGATTGCAGAAGATATGATGTACGAAATGACTCGCCTTATCTTCCACGCGAAGGGGCAGAATGTCGAACACCTCTCGGTGAGCTCCATGATGGAGTTAACACGAAGGCGGATACTCTCTAATCCAGATATCCCCAAACATATAAAACAAAAAATGTTGTTGGCGATGATGACACCGGTGCCAAAGAAGCACCTAACTACTCCAATGAGTTGTCAGCCAAATTGTGCGTCTGAGGACAGCACCAACCCATAAGGCTTAAAACAAGATGTATACACGTTCAGTGGTATTTTGGCTGTCTGCATTGACGGCTACCTCCACGTTAGCAGCAGACACTTCTGCTGCCACTTCACACCCGCCCACTTCATCCTTGAAGCAAGGCTACTTTATCGATGCGCCGGTGACTGGCTTGTATTACAAAACCAGTTCCAATATCACTGGCGTTACCCAACAAGGGGCATTTCACTACCAACCTGGTGATGTGATTAGTTTCTTCCTTGGCAACGATGAGAAGGGTTATCTGCTGACAACCTTATCGAGCCAAGAAGTGCTTACACCGACGATGGCAACAACCAAACCCAGTCGTAGCATCAATATGACGCGCCTGCTGCTCTCTCTCGACAGCACGCCTGAGAATCGTAAGGAAATTGTCTTAGCCAACCGCGTGTTGTCTGATGCTCGCTTTCAAAACCAGCTCAAGGGCCTTGACCTCAATTATCTGGATGACGCCAAACGTCACCTCAATCTCGACTGGGTATCTGTCAATGAGGCGATTGAGCACCTAAACGAAAGCCAGCAGTACATTGAAAAAAACTTTGCCTCAGATGAGATCATCTTTGAACCTCGCGGCATGACGTTCAAAAACATCGTGATCAAAAAGAAAGATTGGCAAGGCCGAGCTTGTGCTTACGACTTACGTTATCAACATCATCCTAAATATCGCCCTCCGTTTGGTGAAACTCGATTCACCATCACCAAAGATTCATTGATTGAGCATCCAAGCATTGGCGACCATTTTCAAGGCTGTTTCCTTTCGATGAAGCGCCCTATCACGGAAGATGTTGTCGAGCCGATAAGCAAATTTGCGGATTGGTTTAATATCGTTGGTTGTTCAGTCACAGGGTGCACCCGCAACGACTTGAATGGCTTCTCTCTTGAAGACTTTGATGATGAAGGCGACTGGAAATACCGCTCCGTTGCACTCAACTTTGATCCAAGTACTGAGCTACTGATGGAAAAAGTACAAGGCCTTGGGCGTAAAAAAAACATCCACATCCACCACCACAATCGTACAGAAATGCTGTGGTTTACGTATCCCAATACTAGCGAACACGACATTGACTACCTCGGCGTGTGGCAGCAAACCGAATACCACCAGCAGTCCATGACACAATCGTGCCTATTGATGCGCCACCAACAAGTCATGCGACTGCCACACAATGCAGACACCTGTCCAACCGACGCAAGCCTATACACACAAGATGTCACCCAAGAGTATGCGGACATGTGGTGGGTCAACAATGACGAACCCAAAGCCGAGCTTGCGCAAATGAATGTCATGGTACGTTGGTCAACGACCCCTGCCGAAATCAATTACACCACTTGGGAATATCTGCCTGCTGGCGCAACTTGGGAACAAGGCATTTTATATCGCTATCAACAAGATGTTCTCCGCAACCGAGACGGCTCTGATCGCATTGAAACCCACACCATTTCTGAATTTGTCAAAGTGAGCGAGGATGTATAACCATGGCAACAGCAGTAGCACTAACACAAATCATTCAACAATGGCAATCTGGTGATAAACAAGCCGAGAGTGAGCTTTACCAATTTGCGTATTTGCAGTTACGTAAGATCGCCCAACACGAGCGTGAACGAAACGCGGAAAAGTACGGCACCGACAACAAGGTATTGGCCGATAGCGTCAACAGCACCACGGCATTAATTCACGATGCTTACCTGAAGATGTCCAACTGCGACATGAGTGAAATTGAAACAAAACGTGATTTCTTTTTGATGGCCGCCAAAGTGATGCGTCAAATCTTGATCGATAACGCACGCTCACACCAAGCGCAAAAGCGCCAACACATTACGTTGATGAGAGATGAAGAAGATCGCTTCGAACAATTGATCATCATGGATAAAGCTCTGGATAACTTTAGTAGCCGTTACCCACGCCAATCAAGTGCACTCAAACTCAAGTATTTAATGGGAATGAAAAACCAAGAAATCAGTGAACTACTCGAGTGCAGCGCGAGCTTAATAGAGAAAGACCTAAAATTCTCTCGCAGTTGGTTGCAATCACGAATGGCGCACGCGTAATGATAAGCAAAAAGTTTTGGATAATCGGCGCAATCTGCGTCGGTTTGCTCGGCGTATACTGCATGTCAGACGAATCCAGCTTGGCATCCGCGGCGGACTCATCAGACAGCACGAGCCAATCAACCACGCGAACACATCGTCAATATGAGCGCACATCTTTAGTTGAAGTAAAGCAAGCGTTGACAGGTTCTGCGTTGGAGAACGCCCACAAAAAAGACGGTGATGACGCCTTCAACTCTGCCATTTTAGGACAACCAGGGCCAGTTACGAACCCATTTCATACTACAGAAGACGGCTCTTTTTACGACTCGTCTGTGGGTTATGAAGACAGCCGCTCAAAAGAGGACCCATCAGAGAACAATAAACCCATCATCAACCTCACGGTGGAACAACAGCTACAAACCATTATTTATGCTTGGGAGCTCAACCAAAACTCTCCGATTAGCTATTCGCTCAATCTTAACCAACTGTTTGAAGACCCGGATGGTGATCTCCTCACCACTCGGATTTGGCTCGAAAACGCCAATGGATTAAGGGTGCTAAACCAAGGACAAATGATGGTACTAGGTGCACCAGAGAACATTAAAACCACCACATACCTGGCGGTAGCGGCGCGTGATGATTACCACGGCGACAGCGACCATGCGTGGGTCACAACACGTTTTGAGTTGCCTGTTGTCACTCCAGGTCACAATGACACGGAACACCCGTTAATTGGCGACACTGTCTATCGCTTGGAGACGACGCAAAACCTTGGCGGTACCGCGTACGCGTATGAAGTGGTGTATTGCGAAGCGTTTCAGTTTGAGGATGACGAGGTACGTTATGCCGCCTCAAACAACAAACACCAGTGTCCTGAAAAGGGAGACTTAAAAAAGGTGGGTGAGTACAAAATCAGTGATGACTCGTTGATTGTTTATGTCCACGGCGTACGCCAAATTTGGACCACCAAAAAGGTATACGCATCTCAGGTTCATAAAGAGACTCAGAACTATTTCACCACCGTATTTGATGGCAAACAATTCGAAAGCTACACCATGCAAAAAAACAAGCAATCGATGGAAAAACGCATCAATGTCCACACTGGTGAGTACGAATATCAAGGAACGTTGTTTGACTACCTCTTTCCCATTTCGGGAGGAGGTTACATAAACGGGACTGCTAGCAACTACATATTTGATAGAAGTGTTCAGGGTAACGAACCTGTGCACAAACTGGACTCTGATCTCAATATGAAATCAAACCAACATGACCTATTTTGTCATGATTATTTATTTTACTGGTACAGCTCTATCGTAGCGGGGCGAGGAGAGTTTGCCGATATTATCTCTAGCTCAATGGATTTTGACGGCATAACTCCAATACATTGTGCTGAATGGCCAGATGATTACTGGCAACGAACATTTATGTTTTACAATCTTGAATACACAGATTACGACATATTCATTCCAGGCGAAGTCTACAGTTATGTGCTTAAACCTCACCCTCAATTTGCTGATCGTGTTGAGGAATTTAAGATCAACATGATTTATCACGCCCCCGTCCTTAGCGATACCCAATAAACCTTTCTTTACAGGTGGTTATTTTGACAAAACAATCATCCCCAAAATAAAACTGGAACCGTGATCAAATTATCAATTTTCCATCATAGACAAAAAATAGAAATAAATTTTACGGGTTTTGTGCGGTTTTTCGTGTCTTGAACCTAGGCTCAATAGTCATTAAAAAGACACCACTCTCTTCAATCTCACTAGTGAGATTGAAAGATAAAAACAATAAAAAAGCGACTTTCTCATTCGGAAACGAAACAAGGACAAATGAATAATGAATAAGGTGAGTTTATTAGCAGCGTCAGTGGCTATCGCTCTTACTGGCTGTGGCGGTTCAGATGGTGGTTCAAACAGTGCTAACAACGGTGTTGTGATCACAGGCTTTGACGGCTACTTCAAACATGCAGTTGTTTTTGAAGATACGAACAACAACGGCCAATGGGACACTCAAGAAACACTCCTTGGTCTGACCGATGAGAAAGGTCAGCTTAAATTGGATGCAAAACCAGAAAACACTCTAGCACTGCAGACCATTACACCAAACGGTGCAAAGCAGAAACAGCTTATCGCTTTGGATGCTAAAGAGTACGCTGGCAAATACACGGTTGATATGGATCATCCAGGCCAAGCCATGGCCCACGAAGTCGTGTTCCGTGCACCAACATCGTCAAACGTGATTTCACCTATCACAGACCTTGTTGCGATTGAAATGGCAAAAGATCCATCCATTAGTGAAGAAGACGCAAAAGCCAAGGTAAACCAAGCGCTAGGAGGCTCAGAAGAAGCACCAATTGATCTGTACAGTGATTTTGTTGAAGGTGCGACAAAAAACGCCGAACTACATAAAACCGCTCAGATTCTGACCGACTCAAAAGCGCAAAACCCAGCTAACTACGAGAAAAAGGCCACTGAATTTGCTCAAGCGGCAAACCAAGAAGTGGAACGTCTTGTTGCATCTGGCGAAAACATCAATGACCCAAGTCTACGTCCAATCATCACTGACGCGACCCCAAATAGCGACAACTTAGCACCTGAAACGGCAATCAATAACAAGTTAACCGTAAACGAAACCGTCGAAGAGGCGGCTAAAGATAAGCTTGGCAAATTACCAAAAATCGTACAAGGCGCAGGCTTTGATGGCGTTGAACTAAACATCGAAGGTCTTTTCACAGACAAAGACCAAAACCTTGTGACAACCAAACTGACGCACAACTTAGCAGGCACAGGCATTGAAGTTGCGCAAACTGGCAACCTGATTGTTCTATATCCGACTGCTATCGTAGAAAAAGCTGGTGATTTTGAGATCGTCCTAACGGCGCAAGACATTGATTCTTCAGGTAAGGTTTTGGGTACGGTAAGCACCGTATTTAAGTTCGAAATCGAATCGGCAAACTTACCACCAATGGTTGTAGAAACAGAACAAGCGCATCTACAGTCCATCGTTGATGGTTGGTACCTACAACAAGGTGAAGTATTTGAACAAACGCTCGATATTTCTAGCTTGTTCCAAGATAAAGACGGTCATATCACCGACTACTCAGCGGACTATGTGGACATTGAAGGTCTAACAGTATCTGAGGATGGTAATGCGATTGTCACCATTAAAGGCACACCGACAAAAGCGAGCGAAGCCGGTGCAGCACTTGCGATTAGCGCAACAGATGGCCATACCGCGGTACAGATTGCGCTTAGCATGCCAACGGTTATCGAAGGCGTAACGCCACCACCAGTAGTACCGACTTTGGGCTTCACTCACGAGCACTTCAACGGTCAAGAATGGAAAATGGGTAGCTTCGCTCAAAAAGACGGTGAAATCGGCTATGCCATGTTGATGCAAGACTCTGAAGGCCTACTATTCTGCTGGGGCTCAAACCATGATGAGATGAATCAAGAGTACAAAGCGAGCATCAGCGACTTCCTAGAAAACACATGGGAACACGATGCCTACGCTATTCTTGCCGATCTGGACCAACAAACTGGTTACGCGGAATACCACAATAAAGACTGTGAAGACGTCGAGCTGAAAGACGGCAAGCTATACAACAGCTACGGCGAAGAGTATGAAATGCTGTACCAGCACACAACCGAGCATAACGGCACTCAGATGATCGTTAAAATCTCAGATGATGAGCTGTTCTGGATGGATTCAAGCAATACACCATTCGCAGAATCACTTTCGGTTGCAGAACACATCAAACACGGCACGGTAGAGCATGACTTGATGGTAGAAAGTAAAGGCTCGGGCGACGACAAAGTCCTGAAATACTCGTCAGGTACGTACGAGTACAACGCTGATACTTACAACTACACGTCGTTCATGCCAACAGGATTCCAAACTCCAGGTAATTGGGAAATCCAGAATGATGAAGGCCGTGAGCTGCTGATTCTAAAAGAAACAGGCTCAGAGTCAGATTACAAAACTCGTCATCGTTACATCAACCGTGATTTTGGTGACTTCTACATCGGTATTCGTTGGAGTAAAGAGCAAAACGGTCATGAATCCGCGCCGGAATATGGTCTGTACTCTCACAACAAAGAAGCCATGACAAGCATCGCGAGTTCACTCCCGATTTTGGAGCCTGGCGATGATGACTAAAGCAACCATCGTTAACCCTTGCTGTGATAGCGTGCATTTGCGTAGAAGACGCAGAACGCTTTGGGAACGCTTGGTCGGTATCAAAGAAGTGTATATCTGCTCTAACTGTCACAAAGAAACGCCACTCAAATAGCGATAATATTTGAGACCGCAAAAAAGCCCCGAACTCGGGGCTTTCTTCTATCTTTTTGACCGCAATATTTGAGTCGTTATTTCACGCACACTACGTTCAATAATGAGGTTCCGGTGAGCTGGTTTGGCTCACGATCTGCGAACAAACCTTTCTTATCTTTGCCCCAATACGGCAGTTGCAGTGGCCATTGATTTTTTTCCATCACACCAGACGCCCTCAACACTTTGAATTCTGCAGGGCTGGCTAAGCTCATACCCAGTTGCTGACATACTTTTTGCGAGTTTTCGTAGTTGAGACGATTCCACGGCTTGCCGTATTCCATGTAAAACTGATTGTGGTGGTCGAGTAAGTACGGCACCACGTACGTTTTGCCTTGTAAGGAGGTTCTCAACCGAACTTCAATGTCATCATTCCCGCTCACAACTGGCTTCGCTTTGGTCTTAGCAGCAGGCTTGGACGAAGAATTATCACGTGTATTTTTTACCTTGGTCTTTGACTTCTCTGCCGGCGCTGTAAAGGCGTCGGTATCAGCTCGCACGGCAGGAACTGGCGCGGATTTCGGGGTCACCGTCGGTGTTGGCTTAACCGAAGATGCGGCTGATTTCGACGGCACAGCGGGTTTAGATGGTGTCGTAGACTGTTTATTCTCTTTTCCAACCACGCGGATGAACGCCTCTTTGTAATTCGACAAGGTTTTGACTCCTCGCAAATCCCCTCTCGCATCAGACAGATCTTTGTAAGGCCCAATCAAACAGCGATAACCTTTGGACTCCGGCTTCATCCACACGTCAGTCGTAATCTTGCTGTAAAGCGGCTTTGCTTTCGCGAGTGACATTGGCTTTGGTAATAATCCGCATTGAATCCAGTAGAGGTAGTTGCCTCCTTGCGGCACTTTCTTTCCCCATACTCCGTTACCAATTGGGCACGTTTTCTCAAGCATCGGCAGTTCTTTCTCGCTCGCTTGAGTAGCTTGGCAAAGGAACTCCTCCGCCGATACTGGGCTAGAAAACTGGGCGCATACCAGCAACAAGCCGAAAGCTAGGCTTGCTTGGAAGATACGAGATGGGTGTTGTGCCTTCTTCATTTCCATACACTTCACTCTAAATTAGTGGGTAAGGTCATTATGGCGGCAAAGCGCCAAAAAAATGTGAACAAAGAATAACTAGCAAAAAAAGAGCCGGAATTTGCATCCGGCTCTCAGTTTAGGAAGGAATTAAGCGAATTTACAACGCTTGGCGGGAAAATTCTTAACCTTTGTACAGTTTCGGGTTGAATACATCTCGTAACCAGTCACCCAATAAGTTGATAACCAGAACCAGTGTAACCAACACGATGCCTGGGAATGCAGTAATCCACCACGCACCTGAGAAGATGTAGTTAAAGCCGATGCTGATCAGCGCACCTAGTGACGGCTGATCAACAGGAAGACCCAAACCTAGGAATGACAGTGCCGCTTCCGACATGATCGCATTCGCTACCTGTACCGTCGAGATAACCAAGATTGGTGATAGACAGTTTGGCAAAATATGGCGGAACATGATGCGTGGCGCTTTAAAGCCCATCACGCGTGCCGCTTCTACGTATTCTTTCTTCTTCTCTGCCAGTACCGATGCACGAATGGTACGTGCGTATTGCGGCCATTCAGCCACACCGATGATCACCACCAGCATCACCACCGCGTATTGGCTGTAAAAATCGCTGCCAAAGCTGGCTTTGAAAATGGCCGATACGATGATCGCCACCATCATGGTTGAGAACGATAGTTGAACATCCGCAAAGCGCATCAAGAAGCTATCGATACGACCACCGAAGTAACCCGCCGACAAACCAATGATGATACCCAGAATCAACTGAAGACCGACGGCTAAAAAGCCGATCGTCAAAGACAAACGAGAACCGTAAAGAATGGTCGATAAAATATCACGGCCTTGCTCATCAGTACCAAGAACAAAACGCTCATCGCCCTCTTCCATCCAAGACGGTGGTAGCTCTGAATCCATGATGTCGATAGACGTCAGATCATACGGGTCAGTCGGAGCTAGAATTGGCGCAGCTAATGCCAACACTAAGAACATCATAAAGACCGTAAAACTTGCCATCGCCACTTTGTCGCGCTTGAAGTAATACAAGAAGTCCGACTCTTTAAAACGCTGCCATGCAGATGGAGCGGCTTCAGGAGCTGGTGTTACATTTGATTGGCTCATGATTAAGCTCCTTTTCCAGTTAAGTTCACAGTTGGGTTGATGATGCCGTACAGCAAATCAACGATGGTATTGGTTACCACGAAAATCAGACCAACAAAGATAACGTAAGCTGTGATCAACGGTGTATCGACACGGTTGATTGCTTCTAGGAAAAGAAAGCCTGTACCTGGCCACTGGAATACGGTTTCGGTTAGGATGGTGTAAGCCACCATGGTACCAATCTGCACGCCACCTACCGTCAGTACTGGCAGCATGGTGTTCTTAAGTGCATGTTGGTAGTAAATTTTTTGTAAGTTCAAACCTTTTGCTTTGGCGAACTTAATGTATTCCGAGCTCAGTACTTCCAGCATTTCTGAACGTACCAGACGGATGAACAACGGCAGCATGATAGACGCTAGCGCAATACACGGCAGGATAAGGTGCTTAATACCATCGATGGTAAAGAAGCCAGATTCCCAACCGAGCACGTTAGCGGTTTCACCTCGCCCGTAGGAAGGCAGCCAGCCGAGTTCGATGGAGAAGACGTACATCAGCATGATTGCGGTTAGGAACACCGGAATCGAGATGCCGACACTACTCATCGCCATAACAAATTTGGTAAAGACACTCTTCGGGTGAATCGCGGAATACACCCCGAGTGGTATAGAGAAAACGATAATAATGAGCGTCGCGCCAAACACGAGCTCTAATGTTGCCACCAGCTTATCGAGGATCACCTCAACCGCAGGTCGCTTGAAAAAGTATGATGTACCCAAATCACCTTGCAGTGCATTACCCACAAAGCGCGTGTACTTTGTGATAAAGGGATCGTTCAGGCCCAATTCGTCGCGTAGCGCTTGGCGCTCCGACTCCGAAACCGACTGACCTACAAGCTCACGCAGCGGATCACCCAGGTTGTCCTGAATGGCAAACGCCACCAAACTGATCACAAACATCACTATCAGTGCCTGAAACAGGCGCTTGACCAGAAACGAAAACATTCCTTGCCCCTTAACTATCCATAGATCTCTAAACTTAGAGAGAAAATTCAGTCTGTAAAACTGGCTCAATCCGACTGAAATAAAACCGAGCCAAGTGTCGAAAACAGAGAAGGACTGGCGCCCCTCTCTGTCATGACTAAGTATGATTACTCGACAACTAGGTCGCCAAAGTAAGGCATTACCATTGGGTTCACGATGTCTGCGGCTTTCACGTTAGACTTCGCGCCCCACGCTTCACTTTGCCAGTGTAGCGGTACGAATGCGGCATCGTTGTATAGCGTCGCTTCGACACCTTTCAGCATTGCTGCACGTTTCGCAGGGTCCGTCTCTACGTTTGCAGCTTCAACCACTTTGTCCATTTCTGGGTTTGAGTAGTGACCACAGTTGTACTGACCACGACCGGTTTCTTCGTTACGAGTCATGGTTAGGAACTCGTTGAAGTTTGCCGAGTCCTCTGTATCCGAGTGCCAACCAATCATCAGCATGTCTGCCGCACACTTATCAAACTCAGGCCAGTATTGCGCTTTTGGCATAGTTTTCAGATCAACCTTGATGCCAATCTTAGACAACATTGCCGCTGCCGCTTGCGCTACTTTCGCATCGTTTACGTAACGGTTGTTTGGCGCAATCATAGTTAGCGTCAGGCCGTTCTCATAACCCGCTTCTTTCATCAGTTGTTTTGCTTTCTTCAGATCGTAGCGAGGTACTAGCTTGTCATCGTGACCAACGTAGCCAGTTGGACTCTGCTGACCAGCAGCTGTCGCGAAGCCTTTCATGATTTTCTTAACGATGCCTTCGTTGTTGATTGCGTGAACAATCGCTTGACGAACGCGAACATCTTTCAGTGCTTCGTTGCTGTTTTGGTTTAGTTGGAACGTGATGATACGAGTACCTGGTAGCGTGACTAGATCGATGCCGTCTGCGTCTTTCACACGTTTGTGATCGTTTGGTGCTACCGGGTGAATCATGTCAACGCCGCCAGAAAGTAGCGCAGCTACACGAGTCGCGTCTTCTTTGATTGGAACAAGCGTTAGCTTATCAACGTTACCTTTCGACTCTTTGTCCCAGTAATCTTTAAAGCGTTCAAATTCCACTTTTACGCCCTGTTCACGTGAAGTCACAATGAATGGACCCGTGCCAGATACGTTAGTCGATGCAAATGAGTTACCGTGCTTCACTAGCTCAGACTTGTCTTTGCCGTCTGCTGTTTTACCCGTGTAGAACTTGCTGTCCATAGGGAAAATGTACGTTGCAGTTTGCAGCACTAGTGGGTAAGGACCTTTGGTTACAAGATCGAACGTGTTGTCGTCCACTTTGACGATTTTCTCGTACGGGTCGAAAATGTTTTTAAAATCAGGAGAACTTTGTAGACGCTCAAACGTCCATACAACGTCGTCAGCCGTTAGGGTATTACCAGAGTGGAATTTCACACCTTCACGCAATTTAAAACGAACGGTAGTGTCGTTAATGCGCTCCCAGCTCTCTGCTAGACGAGGTTCGAAATCCATTTTTTGAGTAAAGCGAACTAACGGATCAAATACCATGTGTGACATTTGCAGTGTGCCACCTGATAGCTGCTCATGTGGGTCAAGCGATACTGGGTCAGCTGCGTAGCCAACTTTGATATCTGCTGCCAGTGCATTAAAGCTTAGGCCCGCCGCCATTAGCGCCACTGCTAATTTGCTTTTCATGGTTTTCATTTGCATAACTCCTTCATGCGGGGATACGGATCCCTTGTTGTTGTGTTTGCGTCTTTGTTATGACTAAAGGTTAACCAAGTGAGGTGCTTGGTTTATGCCGTCTCGATCTCTTCTCGCAAGCCTGTAAATTCAGGCATCAGAGAAATCAATTTTTTGCTGTATTCGTGTTGAGGTGCCGTGAATAACTGTTCTGTTGGTGCCACTTCTAACAGTGTACCCATTTGCATCACACCTACTCGGTCACACATCTGGCGAATAACAGGTAAATCGTGGCTGATAAACAACATAGTCAAGTTCAGCTCACTTTGCAGATCTTTCAGCAAGTTTAGAATTTGTGCCTGTACCGATACGTCCAGTGCCGATGTCGGTTCATCACAAATCAAAAGTCGAGGACGAGTCGCCAACGCACGCGCAATAGAAATACGCTGACGCTGACCACCGGAGAATTCATGAGGGTACTTAAGCCCTGCCATACGACCCAAACCAACATGATCGAGAAGGTCATTCACGATTTGGCGAGTTTCCGACTCGTTTTTCGTCAGTTTATGAAAACGGATTGGCTCAGCAATAATATCGAATACCTTCATACGAGGGTTCATTGAGGTATACGGGTTTTGGAACACCATCTGCATTTGACGACGCATTGGGCGGCGTTCTTTCTCAGAGGTTAAAGCTGTCAGGTCAATACCCTCAAACTTCACCTGACCAGAGTTAGGTTGGTATAAACCAGCAATAACTCGCGCAATGGTTGATTTACCAGAGCCAGACTCACCCACCAAACCAAAGGTTTCGCCTTCATGCACTTCAAAGCTCACATTATTGGATGCCTGCACGTATTCGCGACGGCTTTCAAATAAAGAGTCTTTGGTGACAAAGCGCAGATTAACGTTCTTCACGTCCAAAAGCGGGCCTGTGTACTCGCGCTCATCCTGGCTTTGTCCTAGCCAGTGATTCTTGATGTCGAGTGGCTCCATTTCTGCCGCTTCTTCGATGTAGCTGACCAAAGGGAAGCGATCAAGCTTTCTGTCTGAACGTGGAACGGCTGAAATTAGGCTGCGAGTATAGGAGTGATCAGGATCGCCCAACACTTTGGCTGTTGGTCCAAACTCCACCAAGTCACCACGATACATTACCGCGACGCGGTCAGTGACGTTGGAGACCACACCCATATCGTGAGTGACCAGCATACAGCCGACATTATTCTTGATACACAATTCTCGGATCAAGTTGAGGATTTGGTCTTGGATTGATACGTCCAGTGCCGTAGTTGGCTCATCGGCGATGATCAGATCTGGCTCACCAGCCAAAGCAATCGCAATGACGACACGCTGACGCATACCACCAGAGAATTGGTGTGGGTATTGTTTTAAGCGGTTTTCTGGCTGCGGGATGCCAACTTGCTGCATTAGAGAAAGCGCACGCTGATACGCCTCTTCATCAGAGACTTTCATGTTGGCGTGGATCGTCTCTTTCAGCTGCTGCTCAACCGTAAAAAGTGGGTTAAGTGAGGTCATTGGATCTTGGAAAATAAAACCAATCTTCGATCCGCGAACCTTACGCATCGCTTCTGGTGATAAACCAGAAATTTTTTCTCCATCCAAGAAAACATCGCCGCTAGCAACGCGACCTGGAAGGCTAAGCAAATCAATAACGGCGTTACCAACGGTGGATTTACCCGCACCTGATTCGCCAACAACACCCACGATTTCACCACGTTCAATATGAAAAGAAAGTGACTTCACGGCAGCGTGAACGCCGTGTCGGGATGGGTATTCAATACGAAGGTTTTTCACTTCTAATAGTGACATTTCAGACCTCTACTGCCTTGTCTGTGGTATCGAATCGCGCCAAAGGCACCATTCATCACCTGAATGAATCCGTTCAAATTCAGAATAATACTCTGAAATCTTAATGCGGAAACAATTTGGCAAAAATCACACAAAAAAGCAACAATTAAAGTATATTCCGCCGAGAAAACATTAAATAAACGCACAATGAGCGAATAAAAATGCATTAACAAGTATTTAACCATTTTCATATCACACTATTTTTGTGCGCCATGCACCAATAAAACTAGAAAAATGCTCTAAAAATAAGCATGGGCCAACCAGAACCATTACCCACATTATTCATATGTGATTGTTAACATTTAACAAACAATATCGTATGCGAAAAGCAATTTTTCAACATAAAAAACTATTAATAAAATAGTCGGCAAATATAAAAAGCCAAACTTAGAAAGAGAAAGGATAGGCTAAAACGTGAACACAACAGCAAAACCACACAAATCCTCTGTCGACGACGATTATGCGCCGCTTAAGCGGTTTGTTGACTAAACAAAAGAAAGTGCGGTTACCATCACTCTCCCAGTGTAGGTGAAGCACGTCGATTTTAACCCTTTACGGCACAATTGAGAGTGGGATAATAGATAATCAATGTTAGAGCCAAGCTGTAAATGAAAGGAGCCCCTGTGCTTAAAGCGATTTTTTTTGATATGGACGAGACTTTATGTGCGACGTCACAAGCCGATAAAGTTGCAGGACAAAAGTTTACGACTTGGATTCATAAGACCTACCCGCAAGTTACCGAACCACAAGCTTTCTTACAGCGCTACTTACAGGGTGTGTACAAGAAGCTGAATGCGGAATTCCCTCACCTTGTGGCTCTGCTACCTGATGAAAACGCGTTCCGTTGTGGCCTGATCCAAAACATATTGGCGGAGCACGGAGTCAGCATTAATGCCGAAGAGGCTCAACAAGCTCAAGACTACTTTGACTCTGCACGTATGGGCGCGTTCACTTTCTTCCCTGATGTAAAAGAAATGCTCAGCGACCTTCGTCGGCATTATAAACTCGTCGTGATCACTAACGGCCCGATTTTTTCTCAACACCCTAAACTCAGCGCGACACAGATGAGCGACTGGGTGGACCATATTATTGTGGGGGGAGAAGAGCCTGAAGAGAAGCCCGCTGCGAGCATTTTCCAAAAAGCGCTCGACTTGGTCGAAGTAAAACCAGAAGAAGCCCTACACATTGGCGACTCTTTACCAGCAGATATAGCAGGCGCTAACAATATGGGTATTTTGAGTGTGTGGGTGAATGCGACAGGTGCGAGTAACTCAACAGATATAACGCCCAATTTTGAAATCCAAGAAACGGTAGAGCTGAGAGAAATCCTTAAAACACTCGCCCAATAAAAGTAGCGGATTAGAAAAACACAAAACCCCAGACGTCGTTCTGGGGTTTATTTTGTCAGCTCGAAAAGCATTTGGATCATAGGTGGTCAAAAGCCCCTAGAGCTGTACACTTTTGGTGAAATTGAAATCGCATGCAGATGCTTTTAAGAGGATAGATGCAAAAAAGCCCCAGTCTTTCGACTGGGGCTCTAAATAGCGGTCGGTGAAGAGCCGAATTCTAACTTCAGGCGAACCCCACTTGGGTTCAAATCCTTTGAAATACTGTCGACTAATAGTCGCCCAAGCGATGTAATAAACTCTAAAACGACGAAAGCCTGCTAAAAAGCAGGCTTTCTAATAGTGGTCGGTGAAGAGGGATTCGAACCCCCGACCCTCTGGTCCCAAACCAGATGCGCTACCAAACTGCGCTATTCACCGAGCATGTATTCTTTAAATAAAGAATGGGGTGGCTAACGAGACTTGAACTCGCGACAACCGGAATCACAATCCGGGGCTCTACCAACTGAGCTATAGCCACCATCAAATTGTCATGTTTACCGCTATCTCAGCCATAAACTAAATAGTGGTCGGTGAAGAGGGATTCGAACCCCCGACCCTCTGGTCCCAAACCAGATGCGCTACCAAACTGCGCTATTCACCGACGATGTTTTATCTTGATTTAATCAAGATTGGGAGCAATGCTACCGCATTCAATCTAAAAAAGAAAGAATGGGGTGGCTAACGAGACTTGAACTCGCGACAACCGGAATCACAATCCGGGGCTCTACCAACTGAGCTATAGCCACCACTGATTTTTACCGATGTATCCTCCGAGGCAATGGTACGCCCGAAAGGATTCGAACCTTCGACCTTTGGCTCCGGAGGCCAACGCTCTATCCAACTGAGCTACGGGCGCATGCCCTATCGGCGGAGTGGAATAATACGGATATCACACTATGCCGTCTAGTACTTTTTTTACTTTTTTTATCGTTTGGTCTCTTTTTCGACAGTTATCTTCCTTTAAACTGAATTTTTGATGTGATTCACGCCCTGTCATGGATAACTTGTTGTTTATTGCAACAAGTTATCGGGATATAATCACCCATTATTTACATTGATTTAACAGCTGCAACCAAGTTGTCTAATCATTCTATGCCATTCAGTGGAATTTAGTGATTTCTCTGCTCGGCATTAATACTCTAACTATATAAATAGGTAAGTCACTTACCTCGGGAATGTGAAGTGGGTTTAATGGATATGTCTCGACAAATGATTAGCGTTTTGTTCGCTGCCTTAACGTTTTCTACGGCAGCTTTAGCTTCTGACATCAGCCAAACTGAATACGATGCGATCGCAGAACGCATCCAACCTGTCGGTGATGTTTATCTAGCGGGCTCTGAGCCAGTGAAAGAAGAACCAACCGGTCCACGTGATGGCGCCACAGTTTATGGTACTTTTTGTATTGCTTGTCACGCATCTGGCGTAAACGGCGCACCTAAAACAGGTAATGCCGATGACTGGGCACCGCGTATTGCACAAGGCAAAGAGACGTTAGTGAAGCACGCGTTAGAAGGCTTCAATGCGATGCCTGCCAAAGGAACCTGTATGGACTGTTCTGACGATGAAATCATCGCAGCAATCGACCACATGATTGAAGGTCTATAAGTAAAGACATCAATGAAAAAGGCTTGCCAACTGGCAAGCCTTTTTGTGTTTAGTCAGTGAGAACAAGGTTACTCTACTTCTTAAACATTGCTCGAATATTGGCAATGTGTGCCTGACCTTTCGCCATACGCTCTTCTGCTGATACTGGCTTTTTATTGGCTTCCCATTCAACGTCATCAAATGGCAACTCATCCAAAAATCGGCTTTGAGTCGGTTTTATCAACTCGCCGAACTGTCGACGCTCTTTGCACATAGTGAAAGTCAGTTCACGCTGCGCACGGGTAATGCCAACATACATCAGACGACGCTCTTCTTCGACGTTGTCTTCATCAATACTGGTTTGGTGCGGTAAAATACCTTCTTCAGACCCAATTAAGTATACATATGGGAACTCAAGGCCTTTTGATGCGTGCAGCGTCATCAGTTGTACTGCATCGCTGTCTTCATCTTCTTCGCCACGTTCCATCATGTCACGCAAGGTCAAACGTTGAACGACTTCTTTTAACGTTTTCTCTTCTTGATCGTAGTTGTCACCTTCTAGGTCCGCCACTATCCACGAGTAAAGATCAGAAACGTTCTTCATTCGCATTTCAGCGGCTTTCGGGCTTGCTGAAGTTTCGTATAGCCAATCTTCATAATGGATATCGCGAACTAGCGAGCGAACCGCTTCGACGGTATCACCACGCTCAGCTTGGTCAGCAATCGCCACTAACCATTGGGTGAAACGACGTAAATTTTCCAGGCCGCGTCCCGTTAAGTGCTGTTCGAGCCCCATTTCAAAACTCGACTCAAACAGGCTCTTCCCACGCATATTGGCATAACTGCCTAGCTTTTCTAAAGTTACAGGGCCAATTTCACGTCGTGGTGTATTCACAATGCGTAAGAATGCATTGTCGTCATCTGGGTTAACCAAAACGCGCAAATACGCCATGATGTCTTTAATTTCTGCTCGTGCAAAAAACGAGGTGCCACCAGAAATTTTATACGGCACACGGTTTTGCATTAGAGACTTTTCAATTAAGCGTGATTGGTGGTTACCACGGTACAAAATTGCGTAATCACGATAGTCGGTTCGATTCAAGAATTTGTGTGCAATCAACTCCCCCGTGACACGCTCAGCCTCATGCTCTTCATTTTTAGCCAACAACACTTTGAGTTTTTCACCGTCAGGAATTTCTGAAAATAAGGACTTCTCATAGACGTGAGGGTTGTTGGCTATCAAAATGTTGGCCGCACGCAGGATTCGACTCGTAGAGCGGTAGTTTTGCTCCAACTTAATCAATCGCAAATTCGGGTAATCTTCACCCAGCAAGACTAGGTTCTGAGGCTTCGCACCACGCCATGAATAAATGGACTGGTCATCATCTCCTACGACCGTCAATCGCCCACGTTCACCGACGATTAATTTCACCAACTCATATTGACTCGTGTTGGTATCTTGGTACTCATCGACCAACAGATAGCGGATACGATTCTGCCAACGTTGGCGAACGTCTTCATGATTGCGCAAGAGTAAGACGGGCATCAAAATTAGGTCATCAAAATCGAGCGCGTTATAGGCTTTCATTTGCTTTTGGTACATATCAAAGCAGAACGCAAACAATTGTTGCTGCTCACCTTGCGCACGCGCTTTGGCTTGCTCTGGCGTCAACATGTCGTTTTTCCAATTGGAAATACAACTCAGAAGCTGACGTAGCAGATCTTTATCACCATCAAGCTGCTTTTCGGTAAGTTCCTTGAGTAGCGCCAGTTGGTCTTGGTCATCAAACAGTGAAAAGCCCGCTTTCAATCCTAAATGCTTGTATTCGCGTTTGATGATGTTTAATCCCAAGGTGTGGAACGTTGATACCATCAAACCTTTAGACTCGGCTTTCCCCAACGTTTGGCCGACACGTTCTTTCATTTCACGCGCCGCTTTGTTGGTAAACGTCACCGCTGCAATATTACGCGCTTTGTAGCCACATTGCTGAACCAGATAAGCGATTTTATTGGTAATAACACGAGTTTTGCCCGAGCCAGCACCAGCTAGCACTAGGCATGGACCAGACACGTATTTCACGGCTTCATCTTGACTAGGGTTCAGCTTCATAGAAATTCTCTGCGGGTGATAAATGTGGCGCCTATGATAAAGGGGTGGCCTCGTGAAAGCTACGCTGATTTCTTGTAATTTTCATACCAACAAGCGCAACATTCTGTTGCATAAAAGGCGGGTATTTGAGCTATAATGAATGAACGTTCATTCACTGGTGGTAGGATTATGAAGGATAACCCTGCTGTAGATAAGCGAGAACAAATCTTAGTCGCTGCAGAGCAACTCATTGCTGAATCGGGCTTTCAAGGGCTTTCCATGCAAAAGCTCGCCAATGAAGCAGGTGTCGCAGCAGGAACGATTTATCGTTATTTCTCAGATAAAGAACATCTTTTGGAGGAATTACGCCTTAACGTTGCAAAGCGTGTCGCTACGGCTGTGCAACTGGGCGTGAGTGAAGAGATGCCTTTAAAACAGCGATATCGAACCATGTGGCTCAATATTTGGAATCTAGCGAGCTCGAATTTAAATGCGCTCAGCAATCGAGTTCAATATGAGTCTCTACCCTGTTCAAATAGTAGCAAAGCTCGGGAACTTGAAAGACAAATGTTTGCCCAAGTAGATCTTCTTTTTAATCAGGGGAAAGAAGAGGGCGTATTCAAGCCTCTCGATAACGAAGTGCTTTCTGGGTTGAGTTTTGAGGCAAGTGTTGCACTTGCTAGGAAACACGCTTTGGGATTTTATCAACTGGATAAGGCGGCATTAGAAGCTGCTATTGAAGCCAGTTGGGATGCAATTATTAAACACTAACTTGGAGTTCTTAATAGAATGAAAAAGTGGACTTTCTTTATGTTACTTATCGCCGTTCTCTTGTTCGGCAGCGTGATAGGTTTCAATTTATTTAAGCAACAAAAGATTGCTGAATACATGGCAAACCGTCCTGAACCTGAGTTCCCAGTAACCGTGACGGAAGTACAAGCGGTTGATTGGGTACCAGTGATCGAGGCTATCGGTTTTATCGAACCAAACCAAGGTGTGACGGTCGCAAACGAAACCAGTGGTGTTATCGACAAAATCGCATTTGATTCCGGCACTCAAGTCAAAGCAGGTCAGCCATTAGTACTGCTTGACTCTGACGTTGAGAAAGCGAATTTAAAGAGCTCGCAAGCCAAGTTGCCAGCAGCAGAAGCGAAATACAAACGCTATCAAGGGTTATTTAAAAAAGGCTCTATTTCTAAAGAAGCGTATGACGAAGCAGAAGCGAACTACTTCTCCTTAAAAGCGGACATTGAAAGCTTGAAAGCGACCATCGACCGACGCGAGATCAAAGCGCCATTTGATGGTGTAGTAGGTATTCGTAACGTGTACCTAGGTCAGTACCTACAAGCGGGTACCGATATTGTTCGCCTGGAAGACACCAGCGTGATGCGTTTACGCTTTACCGTGCCGCAAACCGATATTTCACGTATCAATATCGACCAAGAAGTGGATATCTTCGTGGATGCCTACCCAGATCAGCCTTTCAAAGGTTCAATTTCTGCAATTGAGCCTGCGGTTAACGTACAAAGTGGCTTGATTCAGGTTCAAGCAGATATCCCTAACAGTGATGGCAAACTGCGTAGTGGTATGTTCGCACGTGCAAACATCATTCTGCCTAAATTAGAAAATCAGGTCACTCTGCCTCAAACTGCGATCACGTTTACGCTATACGGCGACAATGTTTACATCGTAACGGAAGAAGATGGCGAGAAACGCGTTAAGCAGCATGTGGTAAAAGTTGGCGAACGCTCTAAAGATATCGCACACATTCTAGAAGGCGTGAAGCCAGGTGATGTAGTGGTGACATCGGGTCAAGTCCGTTTAAGTAACCACGCAAAAGTAAGCATTGTCGAAAGCGATGCAACTACCCCACCTGCTGAAACACCAATGCTTTAAGTTGGAGGCATCATGCGCTTTACAGATGTTTTTATAAAACGTCCAGTTTTAGCGGTATCGATCAGTTTTTTGATTGCATTGCTTGGTTTGCAAGCCGTGTTCAAAATGCAAGTTCGTGAATACCCTGAAATGACGAATACAGTGGTCACTGTGACCACCAGTTACTACGGTGCAAGTGCCAACTTGATCCAGGGCTTTATTACTCAGCCATTGGAGCAAGCGGTGGCGCAAGCCGATAATATTGATTATATGACCTCGCAATCGGTGTTAGGTAAATCAACCATTACTGTCAACATGAAGTTGAATACCGACCCAAACGCGGCATTGGCTGACATCTTAGCGAAAACTAACTCGGTACGTTCCCAGCTTCCAAAAGAAGCCGAAGACCCGACCGTAACGATGTCGACCGGTTCTACTACCGCGGTATTGTATATTGGTTTTACCAGTGACGAGTTGTCTTCCAGCCAGATCACCGACTACCTTGAGCGTGTAATCAACCCACAGCTATTCACTGTAAATGGTGTATCAAAAGTTGACCTTTACGGTGGTATGAAATACGCGCTGCGCGTATGGCTAGATCCAGCCAAAATGGGCGCGTTAAAGCTGACTGCAACGGATGTCATGAGCGTTCTTAACGCCAACAACTACCAATCTGCGACGGGTCAAGCGACGGGTGAGTTCGTGCTTTATAACGGTAGCGCGGATACTCAGGTATCAAACGTTGCTGAACTTGAAGCGTTGGTCGTAAAAACGGGTGAAGGGGACGTTATTCGCTTAGGTGATATCGCTAAGGTAACACTTGAGAAGAGTCACGACGTTTACCGTGCAAGTGCAAACGGTCAAGAAGCCGTGGTTGCTGCAATCAACGCCGCGCCAAGTGCCAACCCAATCAACATCGCTGCTGATGTGCTTGAATTATTACCTCAACTTGAGCGCAACTTACCAAGTAACATCAAAATGAACGTGATGTACGACTCTACCATTGCGATCAACGAGTCAATTCACGAAGTAGTGAAAACGATTCTTGAAGCGGCAATTATCGTACTTGTAGTGATCACACTGTTCCTAGGTTCGTTCCGTGCGGTCATCATTCCTATCGTCACTATTCCACTCTCTTTGATTGGTGTAGCGATGGTTATGCAGGCAATGGGCTTCTCTTGGAACTTGATGACACTACTGGCGATGGTACTTGCCATCGGTCTGGTGGTGGATGACGCGATCGTGGTACTAGAAAACGTGGACCGTCATATCAAAGAAGGCGAGTCACCATTCCGTGCAGCAATCATTGGTACGCGTGAAATTGCAGTGCCAGTTATTGCGATGACATTAACGCTAGGTGCGGTATACGCACCAATCGCGTTGA
The DNA here is from genome assembly GCF_024181795.1 of Vibrio sp. Y10_XG_PY6. Lineage (NCBI taxonomy): Bacteria > Pseudomonadati > Pseudomonadota > Gammaproteobacteria > Vibrionales > Vibrionaceae > Vibrio > Vibrio sp. Y10_XG_PY6. The sequence goes on along the minus strand of NZ_JAMZAQ010000003.1, from coordinate 5,068 downwards.
TGGGCGGTATTACAGGCTCGTTGTTCAAAGAGTTCGCTTTAACGCTAGCAGGTTCGGTATTTGTGTCCGGTATCATCGCTTTAACGCTATCACCTATGATGTGTTCAAAGATGCTGAAGGCGAATGAAAAACCGAGCAAGTTTGAGCAAAAAGTTCATCATATCCTTGATGGCATGACTAATCGCTATGAGAAAATGCTTACAGCAGTCATGGCTCACCGTCCTGTTGTAATTGCATTTGCGATAATTGTATTTGCGAGCTTACCGATTCTATTTAAGTTTATTCCTAGTGAGCTGGCGCCGTCCGAAGATAAAGGTGTGGTTGTTCTGATGGGTACCGCACCATCAAACGCGAACTTGGACTACATCCAAAACACCATGGATGACGTGAATAAGATTCTCTCTGATCAGCCAGAAGTAGAATACGCTCAGGTATTTAACGGTGTGCCGAACTCAAACCAAGCGTTTGGTCTAGCAACATTGAAGCCATGGAGTGAACGAGAAGCAAGTCAATCTGAAATCACAAAGCGTGTGGGAGGCCTAGTTTCAAGTGTCCCAGGTATGTCTGTCACTGCGTTCCAAATGCCAGAACTGCCTGGTGCGGGCTCAGGCCTACCTGTCCAGTTTGTAATTACGACACCAAATAGCTTCGAAAGCTTGTTTACTATCGCTAGCGATATCCTGACCGATGTTGCAAGTAGTCCAATGTTTGTCTATTCCGATCTAGACCTGAACTACGATTCAGCAACCATGAAGATTAAGATCGATAAAGACAAAGCGGGTGCCTATGGTGTGACCATGCAAGATATTGGTATCACTCTCAGCACCATGATGGCTGATGGTTATGTTAACCGTATCGACCTTAACGGCCGCTCATATGAAGTGATTCCTCAAGTTGAACGTAAATGGCGTCTAAACCCAGAGTCGATGAAGAACTACTATGTGCGTTCTGTTGATGGTAAAGCCGTCCCACTAAGCAGCTTGATTACGATTGATGTGATAGCAGAGCCTCGCTCTTTGCCACACTTCAACCAGCTAAACTCCGCGACGGTAGGTGCGGTGCCATCGCCTAACGTTGCTATGGGTGATGCAATTAACTGGTTTGAAGACATCGCACAAACCAAACTGCCTGCAGGCTATAACCACGATTACATGGGCGAATCTCGTCAGTTTGTAACGGAAGGTAGTGCCTTGTATGCAACCTTTGGTCTTGCACTTGCGATCATCTTCCTCGTTCTGGCGATTCAATTTGAATCACTCCGCGACCCTATTGTCATCATGGTATCTGTACCGCTAGCAATATGTGGTGCTTTGATCGCGTTGGCGTGGGGTACTGCCTCAATGAACATCTACTCGCAGGTTGGTTTGATCACGCTGGTCGGCCTGATCACCAAGCACGGTATCTTGATCTGTGAAGTAGCCAAAGAAGAGCAGTTACATAATAAACTGTCTCGTATTGATGCTGTGATGGAGGCTGCGAAAGTACGTCTTCGCCCTATCCTAATGACAACCGCAGCAATGATCGCAGGTCTGATCCCGCTGATGTACGCTACCGGTGCAGGTGCCGCGCAACGTTTCAGTATCGGTATCGTAATCGTTGCTGGTCTAGCAATTGGTACATTGTTCACACTATTCGTACTACCTGTGATTTACAGCTACCTAGCAGAAAAACACAAACCACTGCCAGTATTTGTTGAAGACAAAGACTTGGAGAAGTTGGCACGAGTTGATGAAGCGAAAGCAGCCCACCGTGAATTAGCGGATAACAGATAAGCTTTTAAGGCATTCAAAAAGGTCACTTCGGTGACCTTTTTTATTGCCGCTCTCTTTTTTGCCATCTAAATGGCGACTTTCACGTATCATTTACTTAAAATGAGGACAAATCAAAAGGAGTTTTAGCCACTATGTTTGACCCAAAGAAATTAGAGCAAATTGCTAAACAGATTCACGACTCAATGCCTCAACCTGTAAAAGAGTTGGGCTCTGATGTTGATCAGAAAGTTCGTCAAGTAATCCAAGGCCAACTAAACAAGCTAGATGTTGTAAGTCGTGAAGAGTTTGATGTTCAAACTCAAGTTTTACTGCGCACGCGTCAAAAACTGACAGAAATGGAACAGAAATTGGCGGAGCTTGAAGAGAAGCTTGCAGAAAAATAAGTGTTAAAACGCTCCTCACAAAGGAGCGTTTTTCTTATCGGCGCGCAGATAAATCGGCTAAAAACAAAAAGGCTTGGTCAACGGCGACCAAGCCTTTTGATTAGATGTTGTGTTTTATTTTGTATTTACCACTCCAGTCTGCCTGGAGTTCATTTAATATTTTCTCCGCTTTGTGCAGCAAAGAAAATTAGCCACCAACCGCGATGCGCTTCATATCTGTCATATAACCACGTAGTTCTTCACCGATGTATTCTACAGGGTGGTTGCGGATTGTTTCATTCACAGCGATAAGAGTCGCGTTATCCACTTGGTTAGACGTTTCACCTAGACCTTTACCAATGACGTCTGTACTAACAGAAGGCATGAATTTTTCACGCAGTAGCGGCGTTGCTACATTAGCAAATAGGTAGTTACCATATTCAGCCGTATCAGAGATAACCACGTTCATCTCGTATAAACGCTTACGTGCGATAGTGTTTGCGATAAGTGGCAGCTCGTGTAGAGACTCGTAGTAAGCAGACTCATCGATGATGCCAGATGCCGTCATTGCTTCGAATGCTAGCTCAACACCCGCACGAACCATAGCAACCATCAGGATACCGTTATCGAAGTACTCTTGCTCAGAGATTTCTACGTCAGTTTCTGGGTAGTTTTCGAAAGCAGTTTCACCCGTTTCTGCACGCCAGCCTAGTAGGTTCGCATCGTCGCTTGCCCAGTCAGCCATCATAGTGCTAGAGAAGTGACCTGTGATAATGTCATCCATGTGCTTGTTGTATAGCGGACGCATCAGCTCTTTTAGCTCTTCAGAAAGCTCAAATGCTTTCACTTTTGCAGGGTTAGTTAGGCGATCCATCATGTGAGTGATACCACCAAACTTCAGTGCTTCAGTGATGGTTTCCCAACCGTATTGAAGAAGCTTACCTGCGTAGCCAGGATCGATACCATCAGCAATCATCTTCTCGTAACATACGATAGAGCCAGCCTGTAGCATGCCACAAAGGATAGTTTGCTCACCCATTAGGTCAGATTTCACCTCAGCAACAAAAGAAGACTCTAAACAGCCTGCACGGTGACCACCTGTTGCTGCAGCCCAAGCTTTCGCGATATCCCAACCTTCACCTTTTGGGTCGTTCTCTGGGTGAACAGCGATAAGAGTTGGAACACCGAAACCACGCTTGTACTCTTCACGAACTTCCGTGCCCGGGCACTTAGGTGCAACCATTACTACTGTTAGGTCTTTACGGATTTGCATGCCCTCTTCAACAACGTTGAAGCCGTGTGAGTAACCTAGCGCTGCGCCTTCTTTCATTAGCGGCATTATCGTCTCAACAACGTTTGTGTGCTGCTTATCAGGAGTAAGGTTTACTACTAAGTCAGCTTGTGGAATTAGCGTTTCGTAGCTACCTACCTCAAAACCGTTGTCTTTTGCGTTTTTGAATGACTGGCGTTGCTCATCAATTGCTGCTTGGCGAAGCGCGTAAGCAACGTCTAGACCAGAGTCACGCATATTCAGACCTTGGTTAAGACCTTGAGCACCACAACCTACGATAACCACTTTCTTGCCTTTTAAGTAATCCGCTTCTGAAGCAAATTCACTACGGTCCATAAAGCGACAACGACCTAATTGGTCCAACTGCTCGCGCAAGTTTAAGGTATTGAAATAATTAGCCATCTTGGTGCTCCTTTGAGATTCTTCCATTGAGGTCGGTAATTGCCTTACCGAATAACTTCATACTAAAACAGACATTAAATTGCTTAAAGTGATATATTCACAATTAGTTATTGCAATTTGTGCAACATGGAAATGAAGATTTAATGAATATCAAAAGCCTGCAACTTTTTATTCATCTGTGTGAGAGTAAAAGTTTCGCTAAGACCGCAGCAGCGATGCATGTGAGTCCTTCAGCCTTGAGCAGACAAGTACAAAAGCTAGAGGAAGAAACTAGCCAACAATTATTTTTGCGGGACAATCGCAGCGTTGATTTAACGAGCCAAGGCAAAAAACTGGTTCCTGTCGCCTTAAAAATTCTTGGCGAATGGCAGCAGTACCAAAGTCACCTAAAAGGAGCAGAGGACGAGTTGAAAGGAGAAATCCGTCTCTTTTGTTCGGTTACTGCAAGCTACAGCCACCTGCCAGAGTTAATCTCTGATTTTCGTCTGCAGCATCCTTTTATCGAATTTAAGCTATCAACCGGCGACCCGGCTCAAGCAATCGACAAAATTCTAGCAGATGAAGCCGATATTGCCATCTCAGCCAAATCTGAGCAGATGCCAAGCAAAATCGCATTTGAAACGATCAGTGAAATACCACTTTCGGTCATCGCTCCTGTCGGCGTGAGTTCATTTGCGGAGGAGCTACAAAAAGAAAGACCAAACTGGTCAGTCATTCCATTCATTCTCCCAGAAGCAGGGACAGCAAGAGATAGAGCCAATGCTTGGCTCAAACAAATGAAAATAAAGCCGAAAATCTACGCGCAAACGTCAGGGCATGAAGCCATCGTAAGTATGGTTGCACTGGGATGCGGTGTGGGTATCGCACCTGATGTCGTGATCAACAATAGCCCGGTGAGGGAGAAGATAAATCGCTTAAAAGTGTTACCAATTAAGCCGTTTGAACTTGGTGTCTGCTGTACCAAAAATCAGTTAGAGAATCCATTAGTGAAGGCTTTTTGGAAAGTAGCGGAGAGTAAATACATTACACTTTAACAATAGATGTTTGAGCTCTGATTGCTTAGGTAATTTTCAGAGCCCAGAAACGTAAAAAAGCCCACTCTTTCGAGTGGGCTTTTTCAAATTTAAAGCCTGGCGATGTCCTACTCTCACATGGGGAAGCCCCACACTACCATCGGCGCTATTTCGTTTCACTTCTGAGTTCGGCATGGAAGTCAGGTGGGTCCAAAACGCTATGGTCGC